>NZ_WGNY01000007.1 GCF_016124325.1 Phenylobacterium sp. | reverse complement strand
GGCCGAACTGGTGTCGGAGATCAGCGCGGCGTGCCGCGAGCAGGACATCGGCGCCAGCCAGATCAACGAGGCGATCCAGCAACTGGACAAGGTGACCCAGCAGAACGCCAGCGCCTCCGAGGAGATGAGCGCCACCTCCGAAGAGCTGGCCGCCCAGTCCGAAGAGCTGCAGGCCTCCATCGCCTACTTCAAGACCGACGTGGGCTCCGGCGCGCCGCGCCGCGCCGCGTCAGCCACGAAGCGCGCGGCGAGCGCCCGCCCGGCCGTCGTCAAGTCGACGAAAGCCGCGGCCGCACGGCCGCATCCGGTCGCGGCCCAGCAGGCTCGCGCCCAAGGCTTCGCGCTGGACCTTTCGCAGGGCGGCCCCGACTCTGGTGACGCCGACTTCCGGGAATACGCGTGATGGCGGGTGAAGCCCAGTTCGTCACCCTCGGCCTTGGCGAGGAGACCTTCGCCGTTCCGGTGGAGTACGTGCGCGAGATCCTCGACTACGCCCCGCCATTCGCCGTCCCCGAGGGTCCGCCCTATCTTCTGGGCCTGACGGACGTCCGCGGCCGGGCGACGCCGACCCTGGACCTGCGCTTGAAACTCGGCATGCCGGCGGCGGATACGACCCTCAGCACGCGGATCCTTGTGCTGGACATCCCGGTCGACGGCCGTGTCCTGTCACTGGGACTGGTGGCGGATCGGGTGATCGAGGTCGCGGTCTTTTCCGATGAACAGATCGAGCCCAAGCCGGACATCGGCGTGCCGTGGCGCTCGGCCTATATCCGAGGCGTGGTCCGCCGCGAGGGCGACTTCGTCATCCTGTTCGATCTGGCGCGCCTGCTGACCAGCCAGGAGGCGGCGGCGCTGGCCGTGGACGCCGCCGCGTGAGCGCCCAGGTCAGGCACGCTGAGGCCGAAGCGCCGATCGGGACCGATCAGCTCAGCAACAGCAACTTCAAGCGTCTCGCCGAACTGATCCAGAACTACAGCGGCATCAAGATGCCGCAGAGCAAGCGCACCATGCTTGAGGGGCGTCTGCGGCGGCGGATGCGCGCGACCGGGATCGCCACGCTCAACGACTATTGCCGCTATCTGTTCGACGAGAACGGGCTGGACACCGAGATCGTCCACCTGATCGACGCGGTGACCACCAACAAGACCGAGTTCTTCCGCGAACCGGCCCATTTCAAGTTCCTGGAGGACAAGGCGCTGCCGGCGATCGCCAGGCAGGGCCGCCGCCAGATCAAGTCCTGGAGCGCGGCCTGTTCGATCGGCGCGGAGCCCTACACCCTGGCCATGGTGTTCGAGGAATTCCGCAAGAAGTCCCGGGGCCCTGACTATTCGATCCTCTGCACCGACCTGTCGACGCAGGTGTTGAGCCTGGCCCTGGCCGGCGTGTTTTCCGAGGCGATGATCGCTCCGGTTCCGATGGACCTGCGCCGGCGCTATCTGATGCGGTCCCGGGACGCGCGACGCGATCAGGTGCGGATCGTCCCGCAGCTACGTTCAAGGTTGAGCTTCGCCCGGCTGAACCTGATGGACGAGGCCTATCCGGTCGAACGCGACATGGATATGGTCTTCTGCCGCAATATATTGATTTATTTCGATAAACCGACCCAGTCGGCGGTGCTGCGGCGTCTTTGCGACCACCTTCGGCCGGGGGGATATCTGTTCCTGGGGCATTCGGAGTCGATCGTCGGCCTCGACCTGCCCGTGACGCAGATCGCCAACACGGTATTCCAGCGGAGCTAGATTCTTGCCGGGCCCCCGAAAGATCCGTGTCCTGGTTGTCGACGATTCCGCCACCGTGCGGCAGACCATGACCACCCTGCTCAACGCCGATCCGCAGATCGAGGTGCTGGGCGTGGCCTCCGATCCCTATGTCGCGGCCCAGCGCATCCGAAGCGAAGTGCCCGACGTCATCACGCTGGACGTGGAGATGCCGCGGATGGACGGCATCACCTTCCTGCGCAAGCTGATGGCGCAGCATCCCATCCCGGTGGTGATGTGCTCGTCGCTGATCGAGGCGGGGTCGGAGACCCTGCTCCAGGCGCTGGAAGCCGGCGCGGTGGACGTGATCCTGAAGCCGAAGATGGGCGTGGCCGAGCACCTGGAGGAATCGCGGATTCGCATCTGCGACGCGGTCAAGGCCGCGGCTGGCGCGCGGGTGCGCGGCCGTCGCGAGGCGCCGCCGAAACTGATCCATCGCGAGCCGGAGAAGAAGCTGACCGCGGACGCCATGCTGCCCCCGCCCAACGGGCGGGCGATGGCGCGCACCACCGAATCCATCGTCTGCATCGGCGCCTCGACCGGCGGAACCGAATCCCTGCGTGAAGTGCTGGAGGCCCTGCCGCCCGACTCCCCGGGGATCGTGATCGTGCAGCACATGCCCGAGAAGTTCACCGCCTCGTTCGCCAAGCGCCTGGACGGGTTGTGCCAGGTGGACGTGAAGGAGGCCGAGGACGGCGATGCGGTGTTGCGCGGCCGCGTGCTGATCGCCCCCGGCAACGTTCACACCATGATCGAACGGTCCGGCGCCAACTATCGGGTGTCGGTGAAGACCGGCCCGCTGGTGTCCCGCCACCGGCCCTCTGTGGATGTCCTTTTCCGCTCGGCGGCCCGTTCGGCCGGAGCGAACGCCGTGGGCGTGATCATGACCGGCATGGGCGATGACGGCGCCCGAGGCCTGGAAGAGATGAAGCAGGCCGGCGCCCGCACGGTCGCCCAGGACGAGGCCACCAGCGTGGTGTTCGGCATGCCCAAGGAGGCGATCGCCAGGGGCTGCGTGGACCGCATCGTGCCCCTGCCCAACATCGCACAGGAAATCTTGCGGCTCGCGGCGCGTTGATAACGCCCAATCGTGAGCGGGAAGGTCCTTAGGCCGAAGACCCAACCGAAAGTTGGAATATCCCCACGACGCTCAGATCAAAGCTGATTGAATCACGGACCTAGAACAGGACGTCGTCGAACTCGTCTTCGTCGGCGGTCGCTGCGACAGGCTTGGCCGCCGCGGGCTCGGGCTCGTCGGCGCCGAGGTCCAGACCGTCGGTGAATCTCCGATGCACTTCGCGCTCTTGGACCATGGTGTAGGAGCGCGAAATCCGGCCCAGCAGGTCGCTCAGGCGCTCGCCCAAGTCGTCGACCCGGCACGGTTCGTCCTCTGCCATCCGGCCCAGGACTTCGGCCGCTTCGTCCATGATCGCGCCGATCTCCTGTTGGAAGGACAGGCGCGACGCCGCCTGGCGCAGCGACTGCACGACGGCGTCGCCCTGGACGGCCAAGGCTTGCAGGTCGGCCTCCATCGCATCGCTGACGCCACGCAGGCGTCCCGCCGCTTCGGCCAGGGCCTGGTCGGCGCCCTCCGCCGTCCCAACGTCCCCGGTTCCGACGAGAGCCTGCGCCTGGCCGGCGAGGGTTTGGAGAGCCGTCAAAGCCTCGTGGGCGGCGGCCTCCAGGCCTCCGGCCTCGGCGCGCAGTTCCACGGCGATCACGGCCAGGGGTTTGCCGGCGTCACCAATGCGGCCACATTTCAGCGTGGTGTTGAGCGCCATCTGCTGGACGTCGGTCCTGATCCTCTGCAGATCGGTGATGTGGGCGCTCAGCCCGGCCACGGCCGCCGCGGCGGAAGCCCCGATCGCTTCGGCGCCCCTGTCGGCCTGTTCGACCTGGGCCACCAGGTCCACCGCCCGCGCCACATGGCGCTCCAACCCCTTCAGGAAGCCCGAATCGTCGCCCTTGGCGCGACCCAGGGCCAGGTCGCGCAGGCGCAGGATCGCGAGCGCGTCGCCGGCGATGCCGGTCATGCTCTGATTGATCCGGCTCACATCGCGCTGGAAGTCATCGCCCGCGGCGCGCAGCTGGGCGGCCAGCAAACCGTGAATGAAGGCGTTCAGCCGCGCGCGGGGTTCAGCCTCCAGGTCCTCGACTTCGGCCAGCGAGGTCAAAGCCTCCTGGACGTGCTCGATGCGCTGGCGGGTGATGTCGCCGACCTGCAAGGCCGCAAGCGCCAGGCCGACCTTTGACTGGACGGCCCGGGCCAGGGCCGTCACCTCAGTGGCGGCTTGAGCCACCTGGGCGTGATGCGATTCCAGCGCCTCGGCGCTGGCCGACAGGCCGTCCGGCACTTCGGGGATCAGGCCGTGGCAGCGCTCGGCCAAGGCCTGATCCTGGGCCACGGCGGCCTTCAACTCGCCGGCCAGAGCCTTGAGGTCGCGGTCGAACTCAGTGAGGTGCGTCCGGCCCAGCTCAATGTAGTCGGACATCTCCTGCGCGAATAAGCCGAACTCGGTGTCCGCCGCAGCCACCCCGCCGGCGGTGATCTTGATGTTGATGGCGAAGAACCGAAGGTAATCCAGGTTGCGCCGCATATCGTCGACGCATAGGGCGAGAGCCTCCCCGCCTCGGCTCAGCCGCTCGACGATCTCGCGCCGCTCCGTGTGCCGCTGGGGAAGGGACGTCAGGCGCCGTGCCGCGGTTTTCAGCTCCCCGGTCGTGGCCTCAACCGTCGTCTGGTCGAGCGAGCGGGTCAGCTTGTCGAGGGATGCGATGAGCTGGCCCACGCCCTCGACAGAGCTGCCCAGCACCTCGCCGGCTTCAAGGAAGCGGCCTTCCACGGCCTGCCGCGCCGTGTCCAGGCGGTCGGCCACGGGCGGCCGGGCCGGGACGATGTCCGAAGGAACCGAGGACCGTGCAAGACTCATGGAACGCTGCTTCTGCATCGTCCCTTACCCTCGCGCGCCATGTCCGAAGGTCGGGTAAAGATCGCCCTCCGACGCCTGCGACAAGATGGCCGTGATGGCCTCAAAAAGTGCGGTCGTGGTGATCGGCTTGCCGAGGTGGAGGTCGGCCCCGGCCTCGAGGCTGGCGACCGCGTACTCGGGCAGGACGTTTGCGGTCAGCATGATGATGGGGGTGCGGGGACGGGCTTGGGCATCCTCCGCGGCGCGGATGGCGCGCACAGCGCTCAGCCCGTCCATCACCGGCATCTGGATGTCCATCAGGATCAGGTCGAACGGCGTGCGGCCGAAAGCCTCCACGGCCTCGGCGCCATTCTCCACGGCGAGAACCTCGGCCACCTCGCCGAGCATCAGTCCGACCACCTGGCGGTTGGTAGGGTGATCGTCCGCCACCAGAACCCGCAGCCCCGCGTCCGCGTCGACCGAGGTTTCCCCCGCCGCCGGCGGAGTGGCCGCGGGCAGTAGGATCTCGAACCAGAAGTCCGCCCCTTTTCCCGGCCGAGCGTCGGCGTCCAGGTCGCCTCCCATGAGCTGGACCAACTCGCGGGCGATGGCGAGTCCCATGCCGGCGCCGCCGAACCGGCGCGTGGACGTCTCGTCGGCCTGCTGGAACCGGTCGAACAGCCGGGCCTTGGCCTGAGGCTCGAAGCCGACGCCGGTGTCGCGCACCTGGAACCGGGCCCGCCCGCCCTTCCGCGCGGCCGAGACGATGACCGTACCGGTTTCGGTGAACTTCACCGCATTGCTAATCAGATTGCCGAGCACCTGGCGCAGGCGGGTCTCGTCTCCCATCGCCGGCGCGTCCAAGGCCGGATCGAGGTCGAGTTCCAGCTTCAGGCCCTTGTCTTGAACCGCCGCTTCGAACATCGCGCAGACCGAGCGCGCCATGTCTCCGGCGTGGAACGGCCGCGTCTCCAGCTCCATCTGGCCAGACTCGGCCCGCGCCAGGTCGAGGATATCGCTGACCAGCCGCTCCAGGGTCTGGCCGGACGCGCGGATCATCTCCACCAGTTCCCGCGCACGTGGAGAAAGCGCGTCCCGCGCCAGCATGTCGGCGCCGGCGACGACTCCGTTCAGCGGCGTGCGGATCTCGTGGCTCATATTGGCCAGAAAGGCGCTCTTGGCCCGGCTGGCCGCCTCGGCGTCGGCCAGGGCGGCGCGCAGCTTCTCCTCGGCCACGAGGGTGTCCGTGATATCGTCGGCCAGGGTGATCAGGTGGCGCGGGCCCAAGTCATCGTGGGTGGCGAGCAGCTTGGTGGCGAAGCGTCGCGTGCCGTTCGGCGTCTCCACCACCTGGGCCTCGATGCGCGTTTCGCCCGCCAGAAGGGCCCGGTCTTCGGCCTCGGACCACCAGGCGGCGCTGCTCAGGCCGGCCTCGGCGCCGGTGCGTCCGACCAGATCGTCGCCGCTGATCCCGAACAGATCCTCCGCCGCCCGATTGATGAGGACGAAATGGCGATCCTCGACGTTCTTCACGGTGAGCGGCGAGGGCAGCAGGTGGATCACCGTTTGCAGGAACGCATGGGTCTCGACCTCGGTGGTCACATCGCGACCGACGGCCAAAAGGCGGGTGATCTCGCCGTCGTCGCCGCGGATCGGCGAGACGACGGTCTCCCAATAGGCGCCCGAACTCTGGCCGGCGCCGAAGAAGGCGCGGAACTTTTGGACCTGGCCTTCCGCGGCGGCTCTCACGGCGCGGTCGAGGCTGAAACGGCTCTCGGCCGGCCACAGCTCGGAGAGCGTGACTCCGTCGCCCGGGACCCCGCCGAGCAGTTCCTGGCCCCGGGGATTCATGTAGGCGACGCGACAGTCCGAGCCCAGCACCCAGATGCAGTCCTGGTTTGCTTGGGCCACGCCTTGGATCAAACAAAGATCCCAAGGCGAGATCTTGCCGCTCTGCAATGACTGTTTCCGCAAGCCGGTCCTCCTGCCGGGTAAGCAGGCGCCGGCCCTGGAGACCAATCTTCCCACGCCGCCCTGAAAGTCAGGTTAAGCCGGATTGGACCAACCCGCGCTGGCGGCGGTCACCGCTCACGCCGGCTCCTGGCTCGTTGCGATCATTTCGCCGGGATGAGCGGAGGCCATCGCGCTTGCCGCCCTCGAATTCAGCCCCCCACTAAGCCTCGGCCAGCTCCAGTCGTTCCAGGTCGGCGATGAGCGTGGGGCCGGTCGGGCGCCAGTCCAGCCAGCGGCGGGTGAGCGCGCTGGAGGCTGTCGAGTCCGAGCCGGCGAACATGCCCAGCCAGCCGAAATGGGCCGGCGCCTCCTCCGGCGCGATCGACCGCGTCGGAAGGCCCAGCCGGCTGCCGAGCGCCTCGGCGATGTCGCGCATCGCCACGCCCTCCTCGGCCACGGCGTGGTAGCGGGCGCCGGGCTCGGCCCGCTCCAGCGCCAGGCGGTAGAGCCGCGCCGTATCCACCCGGTGCGCGGCGGGCCAGCGGTTGGCCCCGTCGCCCACATAGGCCGACACGCCCGTCGCCCGGGCCACTTCGATCGCATAGGTGACGAGGCCCTGCTTCCGCGTGTCGTGCACCTGGGGCAGGCGCACGACGCCGGCGTTGACGCCGCGCGCCGCCAGCGCCTCGGCCGCCTCCTCCGACGCCGCGCGCGGGATGGCCGTGGCGGGGGCGGGCGGATCCTCCTCGGTCGCCGGGCGGCCCTGCACCGCCGCCATCGCGGCGCCCGAGGTCACGAGCAGCGGGCGATCCGATCCCGCCAGCGCCGAGCCCAGCGCCTCGATAACCCGCCGGTCGTCCTCGCAGTTGGCCATGTAGGTCGAGAAGTCGTGGTTGAAGGCCAGGTGGACCACCCCATCGGCGCGGGCGGCGCCGCGCCGGAGGCTCTCCAGGTCGTCGAGCGACCCGCGGTGCGGCTCGGCCCCCGCCGCCGCCAGGGCCTGCGCCCCCGCCTCCGAGCGGGTGAGCCCGATCACCTCATGGCCGGCGTCGATCAGGTCCTCCACGAGGGTCGAACCGATGAACCCCGTCGCTCCGGTCACGAATACGCGCATCGTCAGATCTCCAAGACACCACAACAGGCGACAAGGGTCGGCTTCCGGCATATCCTGGTAAAGTCGTGACTTTATCATGGGATAAGGCCTAACAGCATGAGCGGCCGCGCAGCGGAAGACGGGCGGCTCGGCGCCTACCTGCGGGACCGGCGCGGCCGGCTCGATCCCTCGGCGTTCGGCTTCCCGCCCGGACGCCGGCGCACCCCGGGGCTGCGGCGCGAGGAGGTGGCCCAGCGGGCCAACATCAGCCCTACCTGGTACGCCTGGCTGGAGCAGGGGCGCGGCGGCGCGCCCTCGGCCGACGTCCTCGACCGCATCGCCCACGCCCTGATGCTCACCGAGGTGGAGCGCGAGCACCTGTTCCTCCTGGGCCTCGGCCGTCCGCCCGAGGCGCGCTACCGCCGGGACGACGGCGTCTCGCCCCGGCTCCAGCGGGTGCTCGACGCGCTGGACCCGACGCCGGCGGTGATCCGCACGGCCGTGTGGGACGTGGTCGCCTGGAACCGCACCGCCGCGACCGTCCTCACTGACTACGCCGCCCTGGCCCCCGAACAGCGCAACATGCTGCGCATCGTCTTCCTGGAGCCGGGCGTGCGCGCCGCCAACGACGACTGGCAGAGCGTGGCGCGGGCGGTGGTCAGCGCCTTCCGCGTGGACGCGGCCCGGGCCGGCGCCGCCGAGGCCGTGCAGCCGCTGGTCGACGAGCTCAGTCGCCAGAGCCCCGAATTCGCCGCCCTTTGGCGCGACCACGAAGTCCTCAGCCCCGGCGACGGCGTCAAGCACATGCGCCATCCGGTGCTCGGCCCCATCGCCTTGGAGCACACCGCCTTCGCCGTGGACGGCCGCCCCGACCTGGCCCTGGTGGTCTACAACCCGACCACACCGGAAGACGCCGCCAAGATCGCCGCCATGGCCGAGGCGGCGCCTCGACCGCACCGCTAGCCCGGCGCACGGCGGAGGCCATGGCGCCATTGTTGCTTCCATGGCTCCGTTCGCCGGGTCATGCTCCGCCGCCGGCGTGACGCGGTCGTGGTTGTCGTTTTCAGGCCGAAGCCCAGAGTCCTGTGGCGCCAGGGTTCAGTTTTGCCAGAGTTCAGTTGTGCCGGAACGTGACGCCGAGCTGATCGAGACCCTGCACAGGATCGCCTCGGACCCGGAGGGCTGGGACGAGCTGTTCGAGGTGCTGGAGGCCGGCGCCGCACTCCCCGACCTCGACCCCCGAGGCGCCGCGAGCCTGCGCGAAAGCCTGATGCAGGCCTCGGCCGGGGCCCCGCCGGGCGCCGCGGGCGTCCTGGAGCCCGAAGCCGGCGGCGCCCTGCATTTCGACGCCGGCCTGCGGCGGGTCGGCGGCACGCCCCAGGGCGAGGCCATGCTCGCGCTTTGCGGGGGACGGGCGCCGGCCGGAAGCCGCCCGGTCTTCGACGACGAGGTCAACGCCGAGGCTCTCGCCGCCGCCGCCGACAAGCTGCGCGGCGGCGCGTCGCCCCGGGTGGTCGTGCGCTTCAACCGCCGCGACCTGAACTCGCCGCTGTTCGCCTTCCTGCTGCGCGGCGGTCCCGCCGACGTGCGGCCCGGCCGGCCCTCGCCCGCCTTCCTGCTCGTCTTCCCGACGCTGACCATGGCCGAGCATCTTCGCGACGCGCTGCGCGAGAGCTTCGGCCTCACCCCCGCCGAGGTCCGGCTGGTCGAGCGCCTCGGCCAGGGCCTGGCCCTGACCGACATCGCCGCCGACCTGGGCGTGAGCATCCACACGACGCGCAATCAGCTGAACTCGGTGTTCAACAAGATCGGCGTGCAGCGGCAGGCCGAGATCGTGCGCCTGCTGCTGGAGCTGAGCGCCTTCGCGCCCTCGCCCATCGGCGGCTGGCGCGCCCCGGCGCGGCGGAGCTTCACCCTGGGCGACGGTCGGCGGCTGGCCTACCGCGAATACGGCCATCCCGACGGCCGCGTGCTCATGACCTTCCACGACGGCCTCGGCTCGTCGCTCTTTCCGCAGAGCGTGGACGGGACCTCGCACGCGCTCGGGCTCCGGGTGATCGCGCTGGAGCGGCCGGGGTTCGGCGGGTCCGACCCCCATCGCGGCTTCGGGTTCGCGTCGGTGGGGCGCGACGCGTGCGACCTGCTGGAGGGGCTGGGCGTCGATCGGGCCGTGTTCGCGGGACAGATGTCGGGCGCCCCCTTCGCCATGGCGGCGGCGGCGGGCTTCGGAGACAGGGCGCGGGGGCTCCATTTCTGCTCGGGCCGCCCGCCGGGCCGATCCACCGGCCAGCCGGGCCCGCTGCACCGCTTCCGGGCGGCGCTGGAGGGCGCCGACTGGCTGGCCGAGCCCTACTTCCAGATGCTGGCGCTCCGGGTCGGCGGGCCCTTGGTGCGACAGGCGCTGCGGCGCGCGACGCGGCGCTCGCGCGGCGACCGGGCGTTCGCGGATGCGGCGTCTTGGGCGGTGCCCTATCTCGCGAGCTACGTCGCCGAGGCGCTCGAGCAGGGCGGCCGCGGCCCGGCGGACGATCTCGGCCCGTTCCGGGCCGACGAGCGCATCGATCTGGCCGACTTGTCGGCGCCGGTCACGCTCTGGCATGGCGACGAGGATCAGATGACCTCCCTGTCGCAACTGCGCGAGGCGCTGGGCGCCCATCCCTACGTCGTCGAACGCCGCGCCGGCATCGGGCATCTCATGATGCTGAAGCACTGGCCGGAGGTGTTCGCGCGGGCAGCGGCCGAACTGTCGGCGTAGGGCGGCGACCCGATCGATTCGCCCTGGGGGCGCGGCCTCCGTTCGGGCGGGTGAACCGGCATCCACTTCACCCTGACGGGCTCTAGTTCAAATGCTTCATGCGCGCCGCCGCGCCGCGCCCTTCAATGCCGATCCTATTGGGATGCTTTCAGGATCGAGTGATGTTTCGCAAAATCGGGGTCGCCGCCGTTTCGCTGGCGGCCGCTGCGCTGGTGGCGGGCGCGAGCCACGCCGCCGTCCTCTACGACAATGGCCCGGCGAACTACGCCAATGGCTGGAACTACGCGACCGGCAATGGAAAGTCCTACACGGCCGCCGACGACTTCCGGCTCACCGGCGCCGCCAGCGTGACGGGCATGTCGCTGGAGGTGCTGGCGACGGGGGCGATCACGCCCGGCGTCGACGCGCCCAGCCTCACCTTCTTCATCTATGCGGACGGCGCGAACGGGCCGGGCGGCCCCATCTGGAGCGGCCACGCGCAGAACCTCGCCTACCAATCCAGCGGCGTCGCGTTCAACCAGTTGGTCGGCGGGCGCATCTCGTTCGATTTCAGTTCGGCGTTCCAGGCGCAGGCCGACACCACCTACTGGATCGGCCTGCATTCGGACTCCAGCAGCGTCTTCTGGGTGACGGCTGGCGACAACGCGACGAAATCGTCGGTGCTCAACGAAGGCCACGGCTTCTTCGCGACCGAGACTCAGAATTCGTTCTCGCTCGGCGGCAGCTTCACCTCGGCGCCGGATCCCGACCCGGGCGCCGGCGATCCGTCCGCGGCGCCCGAGCCGGCCACCTGGGCGCTGACGGTCAGCGGCTTCGGCCTGCTGGGCGGGGCGATGCGCACGCGGCGGCGGCCCCTGTCCGCGTGATCCGCCGACAGCGAGGCTCCCGGGCGGCTACCCCAGCCGCCCGATCGCCTCGGCCACGGCCTGCGGCTGCTCCAGGGTGATCATGTGGCCGGCCTCGGGGATCGAGACCAGCTCGGCGCCGGCGACGCTCTTCTTGAAGGCGTGGGCGTAGACCGGCGGGATCAGCTTGT
Source organism: Phenylobacterium sp. (assembly GCF_016124325.1). Taxonomy (GTDB): domain Bacteria; phylum Pseudomonadota; class Alphaproteobacteria; order Caulobacterales; family Caulobacteraceae; genus Phenylobacterium. The sequence continues at coordinate 70,925 of NZ_WGNY01000007.1, read as the reverse complement.
CGGAGTCGCCCCAGATCAGAACGGTCTTGGCCTTGATCCGGTAGAGCCGGCCGGCCAGGCCCCGTTCCGGCACCGGGAACAGGATGCGCCCGGCCATGCCCAGCTGGCGGGCGTTGGCCACCAGATAGGTCTGCAGGAAGTTGGGGTCCTCCACGTCGCGGCCGGCGGTCATCATCGCCGCCCCCGCCTCGGGGTCGTGGAACAGCAGCGCCGGCATCTCGTAGGGCATGGTCGAGAACAGGTCGGCGATCGGATGGTCGTCGTCCCACAGGCCCGCCGGCGCGATCAGCGCCAGGCGCGAGACGTCGTTGGGCTGAACGGCGGCCATCTCCGCGGCGATCATGCCGCCCATCGAGTGGCCGACGAGGATGGGGTCCTTGCACCCCAGGGCCTCCACCACGTCCCAGGTATGCAGCGTGAAATCCAGCATGTCGCGGATCTCGCCGCATTCCTCGCTGTCGCCGTAGCCGGGGATCAGCGGGGCCACCACGTGATGCGTCTTCGCCAGCGCCGCCAGCAGCGGGTCGTCGGCGGTCACGCCGCCAGCGCCGTGCAGGAAAACGAGGTCGGGGCCCGCGCCGCCTTCGAGGTAGCGGACGGGGACGTGACGGGTCTGGACGGTCTTGAGCTCCATGTCCGCCTCCCTATTCGGCCGGGATCGGCGCGCGCGCCGGGGCGGTGGGGAGCGAGCCTGCGCTGACCCGCTTGTCCAGCGGATGGCACCAGAAGCGGCTGTCGTCGGCCCGGTCGGGGAACATGTTGCGCAGCTTGGGCATCACCTTCTCGGCGAACAGCTTGGTCGAGTACATGCACTTGTCGGCCGGCATGTCGCCCACGTGCATCAGGCAGAAGATGTTGCCGACGTTCAGGCCCTTGATCAGGTCTTCCATCCGCTGGCGCACGGTCTCGGGCGAGCCGGCGATCACGTGGCCCTGCTCGGTCAGGTCCTTCCAGGTCAGCTCGGCGTAGCCGCCGCGCGGCGGGGCGTACTGCGACAGCGCCCCGGTCTGGATGGTCTTGATCGTGCGGTAGCCCGGCGCGTCGGCGAAGCCCGGATAGACGTGCAGGCAGCGGTTGTAGAAGTAGTTCACGTGCGGGGCGTAGAGGCGCTCGGCCTCCTCGTCGGTCTCGGCCACGCAGATCGTCTGGGCGAAGCCCGCGCGATAGGGGCTCTTGTCGACGCCCCGCTCCTCCACGCGCTTCCAGTAGCCGTTCATCAGCGCCTGGGCCCGCAGGTACCCCGAGAAGCTGAGGTAGGAGTAGCTGTAGGTGTTGTCGATGCAGAAGTCGTAGGTCTCCACCGAGCCGCCGCCCGGGATGTGCACCGGCGGATGCGGCTGCTGGATGGGCCGCGGCCAGATGTTCACGTGGCGCAGCTTGTTGTAGCGGCCGTTGAAGGCGAACGGGTCGCGGCTGGTCCACGCCTTGATGATCAGGTCGTGGGCCTCCTGGTACTTCTCGCGCGTGAGCGAGGGGATCTGGCCGTAGCAGTAGTTGGTGTCCATCGAGGTGCCGACCGGGAAGCCGGCCACCAGGCGGCCGCCCGAGATGCAGTCCAGCATCGCGAACTCCTCGGCGACTCGGACGGGCGGGTTGTAGAGCGCGATGGAGTTGCCCAGCACTACGATGGCCGCGTCGCTGGTCCGGCGCGCCAGGCCCGCGGCGATGATGTTGGGGCTGGGCATGATGCCGTAGCCGTTCTGGTGGTGCTCGTTCACCCCGATCCCGTCGAAGCCGAGGGTGTCGGCGTATTCGAGCAGGTCCATGTAGGTGTTGTAGACCTCGTGGCTCTTGGCCGGGTCGAACAGGCGCTGGTCGATGTCCACCCACACCGAGCGGTTTTTCTCCCGGAAATCGTCCGGCAGATAGGGCCACGGCATGAGGTTGAACCAGGTGAACTTCATGGGCCGATCCTCCAGTCGCCGTCTCTGGCGGACGGTCGCTGAACGACGATAACCAAAGGCGGCCCGGCGCCAAGCGCCGAACGCGTTATATCAATTATATCTATTCTGATCCTCAAAACTATCGATTTGCTCTTTGATCCACGAGGGCCCAGATCATGTCCGTCAATGAGGATCAAAACGATGCGCCTCGCCGCCAAGACCGCCAGCTGGTCGCTGGTTCACATGACCGTCGCCATCGCCGTGGCCTATGCGCTGACCCAGAACTGGCGCGCGGCCCTGGCCGTCGGCCTGATCGAGCCCGTGTTCCAGACCATCGCCTTCGCCGCGCACGAGCGGGCGTGGGCGCTGCGCCCGGTCCCGGCGCGCGTGCGCCGCTGACGACAAGGAGATCGACGATGGGAAAGAAGACGTCCGCCGACGGCCTGGCCAGACTGCTGGCCGACACCTACGCCGTCTATCTGAAGACGCACGGCTACCACTGGAACGTTCGCGGCCCCAACTTCGGCTCGCTGCACCAGCTGTTCATGACCCAGTACACCGAGATGTGGACCTCGATCGACCAGATCGCCGAACGCATCCGGGCGCTGGGCGAGCTGGCTCCGCAGGGCTACGGCGCCTTCGCCAAGCTGTCGGCGATCAAGGACGGCGCGCCCGAGGCCGACGCCCAGGGCATGCTGAAGGAGCTTGTGGCCGACCACGAGGCGCTGATCGAGACGGCCAAGGCCGCGCGCGAGGGCGCCGATGAGGTCACGGTCTCGCTGATCGACGACCGCATCGACGCCCACGAGAAGCACGCCTGGATGCTGCCGCCTCCTTGGGGTGACTGGTTAGAGCGGCGTCACCGGCGTCGTCTCGTCGAACCAGACCCAGGCGTCGAACTGCTCGGCCAGCCGGCATTCGGCGTAGTGGCTCCAGCGCTCCGACTGCGGCCGGTAGACGGCCCCGATGAAGCGTTCGAGCCGCGGGTCGGTGAGTGCGCGGCGCAGCGCGCCGTGCACGCCGGGCTGCAGGTCGAGGAGGAAGCGGCCGACGCCGGCGTTGTGCGACTGCCGCTCCAAGCTCTCGGGCAGGGATGGCTCCAGCGCCTTGATCTCAAGGGGCGCGTCCCAGTCCGCGGCGCAGGCCAGGCGGCCGGCGTGGGCTCCGAAGCCGATCAGCCGGGCGTCCTCGCCCCACGCCTCGCGGCAGAGCTGGCCCAGGCTGATCTCGTCGCGCACGTGGCCCATCTCGACGGCGCGCGCGTCGCCTACCTGAGCATTGTGCGCCCAGACCACCGCCTTGGCCTCGCCGCCCCTCGCTTCGATCAGGCCGTCCAGCGTCTCGAACAGGTGCTGGGATCGCCGGTTCCAGGCGTCGGCGCCGCCGTAGTACATCGCGCGGTAGTGGTCGTCGGCGCCGCGCAGCAGACGTGCGTTGGCGGCGGCTTCCGAAGCATCTTCAGTCTCGCGGAGCCGGCGCGCCAGCGCCTCGCCGAGCATCGCCGTCACGGCGGTCTCGCAGGCGGCGTAGCGGCCCGACACCGGCATCCGGCCGAACGCCTCGGGGTCGAGCGCCCAGGGCCGCAGGCAGCCGTAGCGCTCGCGCGCGATCGCCGCGGCGTCGGGATCGACGCGCCGGAGGTGGTCGAGCGCCGCCGCCATCGCAGCGGAGAGGTCGTAGCGGTCGAGGCCGTGGAGGCTGGTCCGCGCCGCCGAGCCCCGCCCCCGGTTATGATCGGCGAGCCAGTCCACGAAGGCGTCGAACTCGCGGTTCCGCCAGACCCACGACGGAAACCCGGCGAACGCCGCGCCCGGCGGCCGCTCGCCGTACGCGCGTGCGTCGAGGACGGCCGTGTCGGACGCATCGGCCTCCAGCGCGACGATGTTGAACCCGCGCTTCTCGACCAGCCAGCGCGTGATCGCGGCCCGGGCGCGGCAGAACTCGGCGGCCCCGTGGTTCGACGCGCCCAGCAGCACGACGCGGGCGTCGCCGAACCTGTCGAAGAGGCGGCCGAACCGCGGGTCTTCGAAGTCGGGCAGAGGTTCGGCGCAGGCGGCGATGTGGCCGGCCGCGCCAGGCGGCAGATGGCGATCCTCGTCGATACGAGGACGAATGTCGGGCATGGCCGGAACTCCCCGGGGAACGCATACTTGGCAGCCGCGCGACCATGTTCGCTGTTCCCGGCGGAAGCGCGTTCGGAGCGTGGCGAAATGTCGGTGGAATTGCGGACGGTCGAGACCGTCTACCAGGGCCATGTCACCCTCCTGGCCGCGACCCTGAGCGGGCCGGACGGTCCGTTCGTACGGGAGATCGAGCACCACGGCCGCGCGGCCTGCGTGCTCCCCTATGATCCCGATCGGCGCACGGCGCTGCTGGTCAATCTGCCGCGGGCGCCGGTGATCTGGGCGGGCGGGCCGCCGGAGCTGCTGGAGGCGCCCGCCGGCCTGGTCGAGGACGAGGATTCGGAGGACGCCGCGCTGCGCGAGGCGCTTGAGGAATGCGGCGTCCGTCTCGGGCGGCTCGACACGCTCGGCGCGCCATTCTCCTCCCCGGGGATATCGAGCGAGCGGGTCGACCTGTTCCTGGCGGCCTACTCCGCCGCCGATCGGGTCGGGCCCGGCGGCGGCAAGCACGAACACATCACCGTCGAGGAGGTCCCGCTCGATCTCCTCTGGTCCTGGGTCGAGCAGCGGCGCATCGAGGACCTGAAGACCCTGGCGCTGATCCTGATGCTGCGCGTGCGGCGGCCCGACCTCTTCGACTGACCTGGCAGCAGCGCGGCCGATCGAGTGCCAACATATTGGATTCACGAAGCTTTCATCGCGAATCGTGCGTACTGTCATCAAGCGCGGCCGGCCCGTGCGCCGCGCGGCGGAACCATGTTGCGAGGTCGCTGATGAAAGCATCGCCGGAGTTCAGGAAGCAGCTCCAGGGATATGGCCTGACAACGGCCGAGATCCTCTACCGCATGCCGGACCACCCGGCCCTGCTGCAGAGCTACCTCTGGCAGGACTACGACCTCTTCCCCGAATTCCCGGCGCTCCGGAAGTTCCTCGATTTCTGGGCGAACACGCTGGACGGGCCCCTGTTCAAGGTGACGGTCGGCCATTGCCGGCTGATTCGGCCGGCGGAGCTGAAGGCGATCGGCGCCGAATTCCGCCTGCACTGAACGGACGTCTCGACACGGGCCCCAACGCCGTGGCGTGATGGCGGATCAGCCGCCAGGGGCCGCCTTGTCCAGAGTTCTCATCGTTTCGTTCGTCGCGGCGCTTGCATTGGCGTCCTGCAACAACGCCCCGCAGCGCGCCAACTGCCCGCCGGGCAAGGTCTGCCTGGAGTTCGGCAACAACTCCGAACCGCAGACGCTCGATCCGCAGAAGTCCAATCTGGTCGACGAGGCGCAGATCATCGGCGATCTGATGATGGGCCTTACGACCGACGCGCCAGACGCCTCGCCCATGCCGGGGGCGGCCGAGAGCTGGGAGACGAGCGCCGACGGCCTGACCTGGACGTTCCACCTGCGCGACGCGAAGTGGTCCGACGGCGTTCCGGTGACGGCCGACGATTTCGTGTTCGGGCTGCGCCGAACGCTCGATCCCAAGACGGCTTCGATCTACGCCTACCTTCTCTACGTCATCAAGAACGGTCAGGCGGTGAACGAGGGCAAAGCGCCGCTCACGGCGCTCGGCGTTCGCGCGGTCGATCCACGGACGGTCGAGATTTCGCTGGAGCACCCCGCGCCCTATCTGCTGGAGCTCACCAAGCACCAGAGCTTCTTCCCGGCGCCAAAGCATGTCGTGGAGAAGTACGGCGACGCCTGGGTGCAGCCCGGCCATTACGTCTCGAACGGTCCGTTCCGACTGATCTCCTGGCGGCTGGGCGACCGCATAACGGCCGAGAAGAACCCCTATTTCTGGGAAGCGGAAAAGGTCTGCGTCGATCGGGTCAACTACTACCCCACCCCCGACGCCGTGAGCGCGGAGCGGCGGGTGGCCCGCGGCGAGCTCGACGTCAACACCAGCTTCCAATCCAACCGCTTCGACCGGTTGAAGAAGACGATGCCCGGCGTGGCGCGGACCCATGTCTCCCTGGCGACGTCCTATCTCTCCTTCAACACGAGCGACGTCCCCGCCTTCAAGGACGTACGGGTGCGTCGCGCGCTCTCCGAGGCGATCGACCGCGACTTCATCACCGAGAAGCTGCTGCGGGCCGGCCAGCAGCCTGCCTACTCGTTCGTGCCGCCCATCACCGCCAACTACGTCGAGGAGGACGGGCCCCGGCTGCGCTGGGCCGACAAGCCGTTCGGAGCCCGCCAGGTCGAGGCTCGCGCCCTGCTCGCGCAGGCGGGCTTCGATTCCGCCCACCCGCTGAAGATCACGATCCTCGCCGCGAACAACTCCAACACCATGCTCCTGATGGAGGCCGTACAGGCCGACTGGCGCGAGATCGGCGTGGACGCCAAGATCGAACAGGCCGAAGCGGGCGTCGCGTTCTCCCAGTACCGCGCGCGCAACTTTCAGATCGGTTCGATGAGCTGGTACGCCGACTTCAACGACCCCGTCACCTTCCTGGGGTTGCTGAAATCCGACACCGGCCCGCAGAACTACGGCGACTACAAGAACCCGAAGTACGACGCGTTGCTCGCTCAGGCCGACCAGGAGCCCGACGCGGGAAAACGTGCGGAGCTTCTGGCGAAGGCCGAACAACTCGCGCTCGACGATGAAGCGCTGATCCCGATCTTCTTCGTCGTGAACCGAAACCTGGTCGGCCTGCGTGTTTCCGGTTGGGTGGACAGCGCGCCCAATTTCCACCGGACCCGCTGGCTGTGCCTGAAGAAGTAGGCGCTCCACCGGCCCGTCTTCACCCGATCGTTGCAAATCGTTCATCGCCGTGACGTGGCGAGTTCCTAGGCCCACCCCAGGACATGAGGGGAAGCCGATGGGAAATCCGATCGTGGGCCGGTCGATGGGGTTGGCCGCCATTCTCGCCGCGCTGGCGGGCTGCGCGACCGCCGCGCCGCCGCCGGTCACGGTCGAGGTCCCGGCGCTGCGCGAGACGACGGCGGTGGCCTCGGCGCGCGACGCCGCCGACGATCCCGCGATCTGGCGAAATCCCGCCGACCCCGCCGCCAGCCTGATCGTCGCCACCGACAAGCAGGCCGGACTCTACGTCTATGGCCTGGACGGCCGGACCCGCAGCCAGCTGGCGGCCGGGCGGGTGAACAACGTCGACCTGCGCGACGGCGCCGACATCGCCGGCACGCCCGGCGTGCTGGTGGCCGCCAGCGACCGGACCGACCTGGCGCACGGCAAGGTGGCCCTCTTCCGGCTCGATACGGCGACCGCCGGGCTCACAGCCCTGGGCGCCCTTCCCGTGGCGGAGGGCGAGGCCTACGGGTTCTGCCTGTGGCGGCGCGCCGCCGACCGCGCCGTCTTCGCCTTCGTGGTGATGAAGGACGGCCGCGTCGTGCAGGCCCGGCTCGATCTTTCGGGGGCCGCGCCGAAGGCCGAGGTGGTCCGGCAGGTGAAGCTTGCCACCCAGGCCGAGGGCTGCGCCGCCGACGACCGCACCGGCCAGCTCTATGTCGCCGAGGAGGACGTGGGTCTGTGGCGCATCGACGCCGACCCCGCCGGCTCGCCCGTCCCCCGGGTCTTCGCGCGGGTCGACGGCGCGACGCTGGTGGCCGATGCTGAGGGGGTGGCGATCGCGCCGCAGGGCGCCGACGGCGGCTATCTCGTCGCCTCGAGCCAGGGCGACTCGGCCTATGCGGTGTATCGCCTGCCCGACGCCCGCTACATGGGCCGCTTCCGGATCGTCGCCGGCCCGACCGGCGTCGACGGGACCAGCGAGACCGACGGCATCGAGATCGCCCTCGGCGCCTTCGGGCCCGACTTCCCGGAGGGCGTGCTGATCGCCCAGGACGGCGACAACGCCCCCGAGGACCAGAACTTCAAGCTGATCTCCTGGGCCGCCGTCCGCGCGGCGCTGAAGCTGCCCTGACCGCCGCGCGGGGATGACAGCGCCGCCCGCCGCACGGCATGTTGCGCGCCGGAACGGGTGACGGGGGCAAGCCGGTGCAGCAGTCGAAGTGGGCCGGCTCCGGCCTGGTGGTGTCGGTCTGCTTCCTGGTCGCCGCGGTCGAGGGCTACGACATCCAGGCCTTCGGCGTGGCGGCCCCGGCGATGGTCCCGGCCCTGGGCCTCGATCCCAGCCAGCAGGGGTGGGCCGGCGGCGCGGCGATGATCGGCCTCGTCATCGGGGCGTTCATCGGCGGCTGGCTCGCCGACCGCGTCGGGCGCAAGCCGGTGCTGCTCGGATCGGTGGCCGCGTTCGGCGTCTTCTCCATCGTGACCGCGATGAGCCCGTCCTACGAGGCCCTGCTCGCCGCGCGCCTGGCCACGGGCCTCGGCTTCGGCGGGGCGATGCCCAACCTGATCGCCGTGGCCAATGAGATCAGCCGCCCCGACCGCCGGGGCGTGACCGTCACGGCCATGTTCTGCGGCATGCCGGTGGGCGGGGCGACCTCGGCGCTGATCGCGCGGCTGGCCGGCCCTGATCTCGACTGGCGCATGATCTTCGTCGCCGGCGGGATCGTCCCGCTCGTGCTCGTCCCGCTCGTCGCGTGGGCGCTGCCCGAGACGCGGCCGGCCCACGAACCGGCGACCGATCGCCGGTTGGCCTCCACCCTGTTCGGCGGAGGGCGCGCCGGCGCTTCCGTCGCCCTCTGGGCGGCGTTCGTTCTGACCCTGATGGTGCTCTATCTCGCGCTGAACTGGCTGCCGACGCTGGTCGTCGCCAACGGGCGTCCGCCCGCGGAAGGGTTCGCCGCGGCGATGGTGTTCAACGTCGCCGGCATCCTGGGGGCGCTGGCGCTGGGGGCCGTGACCGACCGGATCGGCTGGCGCTGGCCGCTGCTGCTCGCCTATCTCGCCCTGGCCGCGGCGATGGCCGGCCTCGCCGCCGCCTCGTCCACGGGCGCCATACTGGCGTCATGCGCCGCCGCCGGCTTCCTGGTGATGGGCGCGCAGTTCGCGCTCTACGCGGTGGCTCCGGAGCTCTATCCGGTCCAGGCGCGGGCGGCGGGGACCGGCGCGGCGGTGGCGATGGGGCGCCTGGGATCCATCGCCGGGCCCCTGGTGGCGGGCGAATTGCGGGACATGGGCGCCACGCCGGGCGAGGTGTTCGCCGCCATGGCCCCGGTCGCCCTGGCCGCCGCGGCGGCGCTCTACGTCCTGGGCAGGCTCGCGCGCCCGGGCCCGGAGATCTGAAGCCTGGGCGGCCCGCTGATCAGCAGGGCCCCTTCTTCCAGGCGCAGGTACTGGCCCGCCGCGGCGCCGGTCGCGCAGGCCGCGGCCGCCCCCACGGCGAACAGCAGGATGCGGAACTTTCGCGATGTCGTCCCGGGCGTGGGCAACGCCTGTCTCTCCGTCTTCGTCTGCGCAGCGGTTGGGCAGCGGGCGTGTCGCCCACTTTTTAGGAAGTATCGCCTTACGATCAAATACCATCTGGTGTAGACAGACCGACGGGTCGTTTGAGGATCCGCGCGCGGCGCCGTATACGCGCCCCCCCGGCCGACGGCGTCGCGCATCCTCCTCCGCGCATTGCGCAGTTGATGGCGCTGGCCGCGAACGGCGCGCGCCGGTGGTCTCTGGACTGGCCTGCTGAAACGACCGACGGTTCCCGCCGATCTGCCGGAGACCTTCCCGCCCGATGTCGACCGTACTCGCCTGCCTGGACCGCTCGGCCTATGCGACCTCCGTCTGCGACCACGCCGCGTGGCTGGCCGGGCCGCTCGGGGCTTCGGTGGAGGTTCTTCGGGTCGCCGAGCCGCAGAACGGCGATGGCGAGGCGGTCGAGGACATCCTCACCACCGCTCGCGAGCGGCTGGAACATCACGGGGTCGAAGCGGCGCGGATCCTGCGCAGCGCCGGCGACTTCGTCGAAGCCGTGGAGGGGGCGGGCGGCGACGCCGAAGTGATCGTCCTGGGCAAGCGCGGCGAACGGACCAATGGGCGGCGCATGACGCTGGGCTCGCGGGCCGAGGCCCTGCTGCGCCGGACGACGAAGTCGCTTTGCCTGGTATCGCAGATCTACCTGCCGATCAGCCGCGCCCTGGTGCTTATCGATTCAGATCCTGGCCATCGACGCGCCGTCGAGACCGTCTCGCGATTGCCTGTGCTGTCCGACCTGGACCTCGACATCATCCTGATGGGCTCGGCCGACGACGAGCCCGCCGCCGCCAAGCTGGCCTGGGCGCGCGAGGCGGTGGGCGCCTGCGAGGCCAACATCTTCCCGCTGGACGCCGAGACGCCCGATGAGGCCTCGGCGCAATACATGGAAGACCATCAGGTCGACCTGATCGTCATGTCCCGGGAGATGCTGCTCGACCCCAAGTTCTCCGGGCCCAGCGGCGCGGGCCTGCGCCGCCGCGCCCTCTGGGGCTGGCGCACGCCGCTCTTCATCTGCTGACGGCCGCCGGCCGGCTCAGAAGGGGAAGACGGTGGGGATCACCGCGACGCCCACCGCCCACGTCACCAGATTCAGCGGCACGCCGATGCGGATGAAGTCGGTGTAGGCGTAGCCGCCCAACTGGTAGACGAGCACGTTGGTCTGATAGCCGAACGGCGTGGCGAAGGCGGCGCTGGCCGACATCATCAGGGCGACCAGGAACGGCCGCGGACTGACGCCCAGGCTTTCGGCGAGCGCCACGACGATCGGGGCGAACAGCACCGCCACGGCGGCGTTGGAGAGCACCTCGGTCAGCAGCAGGGTGGCGCCGTAGACCAGCGCCAGCGCCGCCATCGGACCCAGGACCTGCACCCAGCCGACGAGCGCGTCGGTCACCGTGGAGGCCAGCCCCGTCACCTCCAGCGAGATGCCGACCACCACCATCCCGGCGATCAGGAACAGGATCTCGGGCCGCAGCCCGCGATAGGCCTCCTCGGCGGTGATCACGCGCAGCAGCACGAGCAGGACCGCGCCGGTGAAGGCGCTGGCGGCGATGGGCGCCACGCCCAGGGCCGATACGGTGAGCACGGCCAAGAACACCAGCAGCGACAGCGCCGCGGCGCCGGGCTTCAGCGGCCGGTCGGTCGGGAACAGGCTGGGGTCGTCGCCCGGAGCGTTGATGCCGCCGAACTTCGGCGCTTCGCCGCCGCCGTCCGGGGCCGGATGGGCGAGGAGGCGGCCGCCGAAGAAGAAAAGATAGGCCCCGCCGGCGGCGGCGACGACCAGCGCCACCGGCGTGATCTCGAACATGCCGAAGGCCGGCTGGCCGGCGTTGCGCGCCATGTCGTTGACCAGCAGGTTGGTCGAGGTGCCGATCAGCGTGCAGGCGCCGCCTAGGATGGTGGCGTAGGAGAGCGGGATCAGGAACCGCTTGGGCGACAGGCCCATCGACTGGGCCGTATCGCGCACCACCGGCGCGGCGAGCACGACGATGGGCGTGTTGTTGAGGAAGGCCGAGGCGGCGCCCGCCAGCACGATGACGATCCACAGGCCCATCGCCCCGAGGCGTCCGCAAAGGCGGATGGCCATGCGGATGATCAGGCCGAGAAGGCCCGACAGCTCCATGGCGTAGGCGATCACGAAAAGCGAGGCGAGTGCGATGATCGCCGGGCTCGCGAACGCCGCCTGGGCTTCGACCGGCCGGACCGTGCGGGTGCCCAGCAGCACCGCCGCGCCCGCGAGCGCCACGACGTCGGCGCGGACGCGGCCCTGGATCAGCGCGGCCACGACGGCCGCCAGCACGCCCAGGGCGATGATCTGCGGCGTCGTCATGCCGGCGGCGTCTCGGACGCCGCGCGTTCGCTAGGACATTTCCCGCACATCTTGAATCCGCCGCCTGACTATCTGCTAGGGTGGTGGCATGGCGGACAATAGATCGGGGCGCCCTCGGCGCAACCTGGACCTTATCGCCCCCGTGACGATTGGCTTGGTGGTCGCGGCGATCCTGGCCTGGGCGATCCTGCGGCCCACGGAGAAGGCGCCCGCGCCTGCGCCGCCGGCCCCACCGCCCAAGGCCGAGCCGGCGGTGATCCAGCCGCCGCCCAAGATCGTCGAACCCGAGCCGACTCTGACCCGGGCCGAGATCATCGCGGCCTCGCAGGCCGCCGCCTCGGCCTACGCCGCCGGCGAGGCCCCGGATGAGGCCAAGGATCCGCTCGTCGGGCGCGCGTTCGCCCTCCGCATCCCCTTCGGCTGCGACGGCCCGCAGGTCCAACCGGGTGGCGCCCAGGCCTATTACGAGCTCGATCCCAAGGGGCGGTCCATCCGGCTGATCGCGCGCCCGGGGACATGGTCGCAGCTGCCGTTGATCCAGGGCCTGCCCGCCGCAGAGCGGCCCGAGAACGTGGAAGGCTTCTGGATCCCGCGGCCCTGGACGTCGGCCGACATCTGCCCGCCGCCTCGCGATCAGGTCGCGCCGGCGTCGCCGACGCCGCCGGCGGGGCCCACGCTCGGGCTCGCGCGCCTGTTCGACGCCGGGGCCTCGCGCGTCGCCCAGCGCCGCAGTCGCCCCTACGACTACGTGGTCAAGGCCGAAGACGGCGTCGTCCTGACGCCTCCGGAGGGGTTCGAGCTGGAGATCCAGGGGCGCATTACCGGCTTCCCTGACGGCCGGGCGATCCGCTGCTGGAGTGAGTCGGCCGATCACCGGCCCATCTGCCTGTTCGCGGTGACCTTCGATCGCGTGGCCTTCGAAGGCCACGACGGGGCGCTGATCTCGGAGTGGAAGGACTAAGGCGGGGGCCGCCGCCGGACGCCCGGTACTATCTTTTGATCAGGTGGCGGACGGGCGCGCTTTTTGGTCTACCTCTGGTCGCGAGGCAATTTCGCCTGGCCCCGGATCGAATGGCGGAAACAGAAGTCCCGTGAACGCGCCAACCCGTGTCTCTTCGCCGCGTGGCATGTCGCGGCGGAAGCTCACTACCCTCGACTACCAGGCGCTCGGCGCCTTCCGAAACGCGCTGCGGCGCTTCCATGCGTTCAGCGAGGCCGGCGCGCGGGCGCTGAAGCTCACACCCCAGCAACACCAGGCGCTGCTCGCCGTGCGCGCGCATCCGGGCCCGATGGCGATGAGCGTGGGCGAGCTGGCCGACTGCCTCATGATCAAGAACCACAGCGCGCTCGGGCTGGTCGACCGCCTGATCGAACGGGGCCTGTTGAGCCGGGCGCCGTCGCCCCTCGATCGCCGCCGCGTGCTGCTGAGCCTGACGGATGCGGGCGCGGAGATCCTGGAAACGATCTCGCGGAACAACCTCGGTCAGCTCAAGAGCACCCTGCCGATCTTCACGGATCTCATTTCCGCGCTCGAGCAGCTCGAACTGCCGCATCCGCCCGCGCGTGGCCGCAAGGCGGCCAACGACGGGACGCAGGGCGACTAGGCCGATCCGGCGCCGTGAGGCGTTGTGGCGGAGAGGGAGGGATTCGAACCCTCGATACCCTTGCGAGTATGCCGCATTTCGAGTGCGGTGCTTTCAACCACTCAGCCACCTCTCCGACGGGCTGCGCGGCGGCCCGTGAAGGCCGCCGGCTGAGCGAGCGGCGACTACTACTCATCCGCTCCCGCTTGCGCAAGGGCGGCGGTTCAGCGCGGCCAGAGCACCATCTGGGTGCAACGGAACAGCGCGATCGTCTTGCCCGTGGTCTCGTTGATGGCCTCGGCGTCCCAGACCTGGGTCATGCGGCCGCCATGGACGAGGCGCGCCTCGCAGCGGACCACCTCCCCCTCCTTGGCCGTGCCCAGGTAGTTGGTCTTGATCTCGATCGTCGTGAAGCCGCTCGCGCCGTCGGGCAGCGAGGCCACGCAGGCGTAGCCGCAGGCTGAATCGACCAGCGCCACGACCGAGGCGGCGTGCATGAAGCCGTTCGGGGCCATGTGCCGGCGGGCGACGGTGAAGCGGCCGCTGGCGCGGCCGTTGGCGACCACCTCCCATTCGATCCCCAGTTCGCCGGGCAGGGTCCCCTTCTGGCGCTCGGCGAATACGGCCGCCTGGTTGCCTTCGAGCATCGTCGTGTCTCCATCGTTGCAGGTCAGGTGGGAGCCGGACGTCGGGGAAGCCAAGGGCCACACCGCACTTTCGAAACCTTGCGCGGCCCGCCCCGAGGCCCGAAGGTGACGAAAAGGCGTGATGGGCTTCGGGCCCCAGGCTGTGGGAGGCCCAGGTCGATGACCGACGAGATGATGTCCTTCGGCGCCAAGCTGGCCCAGAACGCGGCGACGCAGGGCCAGCGTCCGGCAGTGAGCTGCGGCGGCGAAACCCTCACTTATGCGGAGCTGCACCGGCGCACCAACCGCCTGGCCCGCGGGTTGGCCGCGCGGGGCGTGAAGGCCGGCGATCTGGTGACCGTGGGCCTGCAGAACGGCGTGGGCTTCGTCGAGGCCTGCCACGCGATCTGGAAGCTGGGGGCGACGCCGCAGCCGGTGTCGTTCCGCCTGCCCCGGGGAGAGCTGCAGGCGATCATCGAACTGGCCGGGTCGCCGCTGGTGATCGCCGACTTCGAGCACGAGGTGGACCGTCCCGTGATGGGCGTGTCCGAGATCGCGGCGCTGTCCGACGACGAAAGCGACCTGCCCGACGCGATTCCCCCGATCTCCAAGGCGCCCACCAGCGGCGGATCGACCGGCCGGCCAAAGCTGATCCTCGCGGGCCAGCCCGGCGTGACGCCGCGCGAGACGCCCGAGGTGGGCGGCTTCCGCATCTGCGCCGGCGAGACGATGCTGATCCCGGCGCCGCTCTACCACAACGCCCCCTTCGGCATGATGATGACCGGCACGGCCATGGGCTGCCACGTGGTGCTGACGCCCCGGTTCGACCCGGAGGGGACGCTGGCCGAGATCGAACGGCGCAGGGCCAGCTGGGTCTATCTCGTGCCCACCATGATGAACCGCATCTGGCACCTGCCGGGCGACGTGAAGAGCCGCTACGACCTCTCCAGCGTCCAGACGCTCTGGCACATGGCGGCGCCCTGCCCCGCCTGGCTGAAGGAAGCCTTCATCCACTGGATCGCGCCGGGCGAGGTGATGGAGCTCTACGCCGGCACCGAGGCCCAGGCGGTGACGATCATCACCGGAACCGAGTGGCTGGCGCATCGCGGCTCGGTGGGCCAGGTGGCGATCGGCGAGATGAAGGTCTGCGGCGACGACGGCCAGGAGCTGCCCGCCGGCGAGGTGGGCGAAATCTACATGCGCCGCACGCCTGGCGCGCCTGAAACGTACCGGTACGTCGGCGCCAAGGCCAGGACGCTGCCCGACGGTTGGGAGAGCCTGGGCGACATCGGCTGGTTCGACGCGGGCGGCTATCTCTACCTGGCCGACCGGCGCACCGACATGATCCTGGTGGGCGGCTCCAACGTGTATCCGGCCGAGATCGAATCGGCGCTGCAGGAGCACCCGGCGGTGGAGTCGTGCGCCGTGATCGGCCTGCCCGACGAGGACATGGGTTCGCGCATCCACGCCATCATCAACGCCAAGGGCGAGGTGAGCGCCGAGGCGCTGCAGGCGCATCTGGCCGACCGGCTGGTGACCTACAAGCGCCCCCGATCCTACGAGTTCGTCGACGAGCCGGTGCGCGACGACGCCGGCAAGGTGCGCCGCACGGCGCTGCGCGACGCCCGTATCGCCCAGACGGCCCAGACGGCCTGAGGGTGACCCTGCGGACGATTGAAGGGGGCGGCGCCAGCGGCTAAGCCCACGCCATTCTTGGCGCCCTGGTTTGGGGAGGACGATGAGCATCAAAGGCAAGGCCTATGTGGCCGGCGTGTTCGAGCATCCGACGCGCGACGCGCCCGACAAGACGACCGCCCAACTCCACGCCGAGTGCGCCAGGGGCGCGCTGGACGACGCGGGGCTCTCGTTCGACGACGTGGACGCCTACTTCTGCGCCGGCGACGCGCCGGGCTTCGGGGCCATGTCGATGATCGACTACATGGGCCTGAAGAACATCCGCCACATGGACACCACCGAGACCGGCGGATCCTCCTACATCGTCCATCTGAACCACGCCGCCCAGGCGATCGCCGAGGGCAAGTGCCAGGTGGCGCTGATCACCCTCGCCGGCCGTCCGCGCAACGGTGGCGGGCGTCCCGGGCCCGGACGCGGCGGGGGT
The DNA here is from genome assembly GCF_016124325.1 of Phenylobacterium sp. Lineage (GTDB taxonomy): Bacteria > Pseudomonadota > Alphaproteobacteria > Caulobacterales > Caulobacteraceae > Phenylobacterium. The sequence continues at coordinate 54,934 of NZ_WGNY01000007.1, read as the reverse complement.
GGCGGAGGCGGCCTTTCGGACGGCGCGCCCGAGCAGGGCTTCGAGAGCGTCTACGGCGGCTCGACCCACAACACCTACGGCATGTGCGCCATGCGCCACATGTACGAGTACGGCACCACCTCGGAGCAGCTGGCCTGGATCAAGGTGGCGGCCAGCCACCACGCCCAGTGGAACGAGCACGCGTTCCTCAAGAACGTCGTGACGGTGGAGGAGGTGGTGAACTCGCGGATGATCGCCGATCCGCTGCACCTGCTGGACTGCTGCGTCGTCACCGACGGCGGCGGCGCCGTGGTCGTCACGACGCCCGAGATCGCCAGGTCGCTGAAGCGGCCGCTGGTGCGGGTGCTGGGCGCCGGCGAGGCGCCCAAGGTGCAGCAAGGCGGCCGGGGCCTCGATCTCACCTATTCCGGCGCCGTCTGGTCGGGACCCAAGGCGTTCGAGGAGGCCGGCGTGACGCCCGCCGACATCAAGTACGCCTCGATCTACGACAGCTTCACCATCACGGTCCTGATGCAGATCGAGGATCTGGGCTTCTGCCGGAAGGGCGAGGGCGGCAAGTTCGTCGCCGACGGCAACCTGATCTCGGGCGTCGGCAAGCTGCCGTTCAACACCGACGGCGGCGGGCTCTGCAACAACCACCCCACCAACCGCGGCGGCATCACCAAGATCATCGAGGCGGTCCGCCAGGCCCGCGGCGAGGCGCATCCCAAGGTGCAGGTCCCGAACTGCGACCTCGTCATCGCCCACGGCACGGGCGGCTCGCTGGGCGTCCGCCACGGATCGGCGACCGTCATCATGGAACGGGAGGCGTAAGGCCATGTCCGACACCACCGAACGCCCCGCCCTGATGAGCCGGCCCCTCCCGGCGCCGGCCGTGACGCTGGAGAGCAAGCCGTTCTTCGACGCCGCCGCCGAGGGAAGGTTCCTCATCAAGCGCTGCCAGGCCTGCGGCGAGGCCCACTGGTACCCGCGCACCATCTGCCCGTTCTGCCATTCCGACCGCACCGTCTGGGAGGAGAGCGCTGGCGGAGGCGTGATCTACACCTACTCGGTGATGTGGCGCTCACCGAGCGGCCCCTACGCCATCGGTTACGTCACCCTCGACGAGGGGCCGGCCATGCTGACCAACTTCGTCGACGTGGCGCCCGACGGGCTGTCGATCGGCATGCGGGTGAAGGTGAAGTTCCAGCCCACCGAAGGCGGCGCACCCGTGCCGGTGTTCGCGCCCGCCTAGAGCACGTCTCGGCTGGCTTGAATCAAGCCATCCGGGATCAGCGTGCTCGCGTCTTTCGATTTAAAGGCCTGACGGATTTCAGGCGGAGACGCGTTCGGCCTGGGCTGCGGCCGTCAGCGCCGCGATCAACGGGGCCGCCTCGCGGGGATGGCGCAGGCGGTGCGCCTCAAGATGGGCCAGCGCCGGATCGGCGATCTCGGCGTCGATCCGCCGCCGGCGGTTGTCGTAGGTGTCCCAGGCCCAGCGGACGGGATGCTCCTTGTCGAACCACCGCGCGAAGGTCTCGGTGTTGCCGGTGCCGGGCCACAGCTCCTCGCTGGTCCATGAGCGATGGAACGAGCGGCGCAGGACGCGGCTCATCACCACCCATTTCGGATAGTCGAGCCAGACCGCGTGCGTGGCGCGCGCCACGATGATCGAGCGCACCGTCGAGTAGTTGCCGCAGGCCACCCAGGCGTCGCCGGCGGCGGCCTCGGCCACCCGGCGGCGGAATTCCTCCCGGTCGTGGGTGTTCAGGTCGCGCCAGTCGGCCTGCCAGTTGATGGCGTCGAGGTCGATATGGCGCGCGCCGATGGCCTTCGCCAGCGTTCCGGCGAAGGTGGTCTTGCCCGACCCCGACGTCCCGCTGACCGTCACCCGCATGCTCAGTCCTTGATCTTCTCCCACTTGTAGGGCTCGTCCTCGCCCTTGCGGAACGCCCCCACGAGGTCGACCTTGCCGTCGCCGTCCGTGTCGTAGAGTCCGGTTTCCGGCTCCCCGTCGTGGTTCTTGTCGACCAGGATGGTGTCGATTTCGCGATCCCCGTCGGTGTCGAGCATGGTCAGGATCGGATCGCGCCTGCTCTTGGGGATCAACACCGAATAGTCGCCCTCGTCGTCGCAGTCGGCGTCGATCAGATACTCCACCCCGGTGGGATCCTTGGAGGGCCGGCTGTCGATCTCGGCCGCCTTGCAGACGCCGTCGGGGGCGTTCGAGCGCTTGGTGGCCGCCCGATCCTCCGTTCGCGCCAGGAGCGCCTTCACGTCGTCCGCCGACACCGCGAAGTTCAGCCCCTCGCCACCGGCCTTGAAGCTGTTGATGCCCACGACCTCCAGCTTGTCGTTCAACAGCGGCCCGCCCGAATTGCCGGGATTGATCGGGGTCTGGGTCTGGATGACCGTCGCCTCATGCTCGAAGCGGTCGCCCCGCGCGGTCCAGGCGTAGTCGCGGCGCACCTGGCTGACGATGCCGCGCGTGTAGCTCCAGGCCTCGCCCGTCGGGTGGCCGATCGCGTGGACGTCCGCGCCCACCCGTACGGCGTCCAGGTTGCCGATCGCCAGCGGCTTGATCGTGGTCGGCAGGTCGTCCACCTGCACGAGGGCAAGGTCCGCCTTCTCGTCTCGCCGCAGCACCCGGGCCTTGTGAAGCACGGCGTCCTCGATCGAGGCGCCCTCCTCGGCCGGCTTGTAGATGACGCCGACGGTGTCGAAGTCCCCGGCCACGTGCAGGTTGGTGACGATCCGGCCGTCGGCGCCCACGACCACGCCCGAGCCCAGGCCCGCCGGCGTCACGATCAGCACCACCGAAGGCGAAGCCTGTTCGTAGATCCGCGTCTCCGCGGCGCCGCGGGTGGCGGCGTGGCGCTCGGGCTTCAGGCCGTTCAGCGCCTCGCCGTACCGCTTGACCGCGGCGCCCGAGCGCTGGGCGGCGGATCCTGCGGGAATCGAGGCCGCCACGGCGTCGTCCGCGGGCTTTCGGGCGCCTTGCGCCTGGACGGCCGGACGCCCCAGGTAGGCTTCCGGCGGCGCGGCCAGCGCATATGATGGCGCCGCCAGGCTTGCTGAGAGCATGGTGATCTGGAGCCATTTCATGGGCTTAGGCCTCCCCTTCGGACGTCACGTGCGAAGCCTAGCCGGGCTGGCATGCGCGGCAAGCCTATTTCTCGGCGGAGTTGCGCCGGCGGCGGCGGAAACTTCCGATGACCGGATCGCCGCGGCGGGGCGCCTGTTCCTGGACGGACAGGGCCTAAAGGCCCGGGACCAGCTCGCCGCCCTGGCGGAGGCCGCCCGGGACGACGCGCCGGCGCGCGCCCAGGCGCTGGCCACCCTCCTGGAGATCTGCCGCCGCATGCGGGCCGCCGCCTGCCTGGCCGAACGGACCCAGGCCTATGTGGACGCCGTCACCGCCTCGCTGTCGGCCGATCCGGCGCAGCGGATGCGCCAGGCGCTGGAAGTCGACTACTACGTGAACGCCGCGCGGCTCGCGATCGGGTCGAAGCCCGCCCTCGCCGAGGCCCTGGCCGACAAGGCCTGGGACGCGGACGCGCCGGCCGAGGGGCTGCTCTACCTTCGCCGCCGGGCGCTTCGGGCCAACGTCGTCCTGGCCGCGGGCTCGCGCGAGGCGGCCGAACGGGCCGCGAGCGAGGTGCTGGCGATCGCCGGGTCGGTCGGCGCGCCGAGCCGTGCGCCCTACGAGGTCGCCAGCGTCCTGGCCGACGCGATGGCGAGCCTCGTTCAGCTCGGGGCCTACGAACGCGCCTATGGGCTGTATGCGGCCAGCCAGCCCTTCATCGCCGCCGCCCTGCCGCCCCGGACGCTGGAGGCGGTGCTGTTCCATCGCTCAGCCGCCGAACTGCTCGCAGCCGTCGACGACGGCGAGGGCGCGGCGCGCGAGACCGATGCGGTGCTGGCCGGCCTGGAGACCCTCGAACTCGATCCCGACATGCGCGCCTGGCTTGCCGGCTGGGCCTTGAACATGAAGGCGGCGCTCTGCCGCGACGCCCTGGATTGCGGCGTCCGCGTCCTGGCCGATCACCCGCTGGCGCCGCTCTACACGGCCCCCGGCCGGGCGCCCCAGAACGTCGACGAACTCGCCTACCTCACCGTCCGCGGCCTGGCTGCGGCGAGCGCGAGGCGGCCTGACGCGGTGGCCGCCGCCGCCCTGGGCGGCCCCCTTGGCTTCAAGCCCGATGCGGACGCGCGGGCCGCCGTGGACGCCTACAGGCTCGCGGGCCGGGCGCTGGCCGCGCCGCCAGGGTCCGGCAAGGCCCAGGCTCTCGCCCAGCTCGGCGGCCGGGTCCTGGCCATGGCGGAGGCGGACGGCCCGCCCGGCGCCTGGTACCGCCCGGGAGTCTTCGACCGGCTGCTGATCGGGTTGTCGCTGATCCCGGCGACGCGCCAGTCGGGCGATCCGGAAACGACCTTCGCCCTCGTCCAACTGGCGAGCCGGGCCGGGCCGGGCTTCGACGCCGACGCCATGACGCTGCTGGCCTCGGCGCGCGACGCGGACGCACGCCGCCTGGCGCACGAGGGCCTTCGCCTGCGAGCGCGGCGGGACCGGCTGGAGCAGGCGGCTATCGGCGGCATGGTCCGTCGCGCCGCCGCGCCCGATCCGGCCCGCCCGTTCGGCTACGACACGGCCGGCCTGGCCCAACTCGCCCAGCTCGACGCGGCGCTGGCGGCGTCGGACCAGGCGCTCGTCCACGCCGGCCTCGCGGTCTCGGGCGCCAATCTCGTCACCCTGCAAAGGCTGCGCGGCGTGCTGGGCCCGGACGAGGCCGCGCTGGCCTATGCGCCTATCGGGAGCGAGGTGGTCTACGCCTGTGTCCGCCGAGAGGGGATGACGCTCGCCACCGCCCGCCCCGACACCAGCCGCGTGGTCCTCGACGTGCGGCTGCTGCAGGCGGCGCTGTCGGCGACCCACGCGCCGGACGACGAGGTCGACAACCAGTTCCCGGCCGCCTCGGCGGCACGGCTCTACGACGTCTTCCTGAGACCCTTCGAGCCCTGCCTGAAGCCGGGCGACCGTGTGACCTGGCTCTCGCCGCTGGTCAGTGTCGGCGGCCTGCCGCTGGCGGCCCTGCTGCCAAGCGCGCCGCCGCGCCAGGGCGAAGGCTACGACCTGGCGGCTGCCGACTGGTTCGTGCGGAGCCACGCGGTGAGCTATGCCGGCTCGGCCGCCGCCCTGGTGGCCGCCCGCTCGGCCCGGCTCCGCCCGCCGGCCCGCGACTTCCTCGGCGTCGGCGATCCGGTGCTGGACGGCGAGGGCGCCAAGGCCCTGCGCGAGGCCGGGCTCGGCCCCTTGCCGGAAACCGCCGCCGAGCTGGCGGCGTCGGCCCGGCCGTTCCGCACGGCGTAGATCCTGACCGGGCCCGACGCCACCGAAGCGCGGGTGCGCGAGGCGCTCGCGCCGGGGGCCCGGTTCGTCTCCTTCGCCACACACGGCCTCATGCGCGGCGAGGTCGAGGGCGTGGCCGAGCCGGCCCTGGTGCTCACCCCCTCCGGCGGCGACGCCTTCGACGGCCTCCTGACCGCCTCGGAGATCGCCGATCTGGACCTGCCCGCCGACTTCGTGGCCCTGTCGGCCTGCAACACGGCGAACCTCGACTTCACCCGCGTCGCCCAGGACCTGCCGGCGTTGAGCTCGGCCTTCGCCCAGGCCGGCGCGCGCGGGGTGCTGGGCACGCTTTGGCCGGTGAATTCCGAGGCCGGCGCGACCATCGTCTCGGACCTCTTCGCGCGGCTGGCCGGCGCAGGGGCGCCGGGCCCCGCCGAGGCGCTGGCCCAGGCGCAGCGGGCCTACCTCGCCGCGCCGCCGGCCCGCGCCAACCTCCACCCGCGCTTCTGGGCGCCCTTCATCGTCCTCGGCGACGGCGGGGGGCCGCCCTAGGCCTCCTCGGGGATCTCCGCCAGCACTTCCTCGGTGTGCTCGCCCAGCTTGGGCGGGTGGCGGCGGATGTTGGAGGGGCTCCTGGCGAACTTCACCGGCGGCTTCATCAGCCGGTAGCGGCCCACGTCGGGGTGCTGGTAGGTCTCGAAGAAGCCCACGGCCTTCAGGTGCGGGTCGTCGTCGAGGTCGTCGAGGCTGTTGGTCTTCACCACCGGGATCGACAGCGGCTTGAGGATGTCCAGCCATTCCTGCGTGGTCTTGGTGGCCGCCGCCTCCTCGATCATGCCGTAGAGCTCGCGGGTGTGCTTGGCGCGCATGGCGTAGTCGGCGAAGCGCGGGTCGGACTTCACCGCCTCGCCGAAGCCTGCGGCGTCGAAGAACTGGTCCCACTGCTTGTCGGTGTAGGGCAGCAGGCCGATGTAGCCGTCCTTCGTCTTGAACGGCTTGCGGTTGGGGTTGACCACCCGCTGATAGCCCCACTGGCCGGTCGGCGGGTCGAAGGCGTGGTCGTAGAGGTGCTCGACCAGCAGGAAGCTGGTGACGCATTCGAACATCGGCACTTCCACGAACTGGCCCTCGCCGGTCCGTTCGCGGTGGAGCAGGGCCGCGGTCACCGCCTGGGAGAGGAACAGCCCGGACACCTTGTCGGCCACCAGGGTGGGCAGGATGCGCGGAACGGGATTGCCGTCGGTGCGCGGTAGGACGTCGGCCATACCGGAGGCGGACTGGATCAGGTCGTCGTACGCCGGTTCGCCCGCGTAGGGCCCATCCGACCCGTAGCCCGCCGCATGCACGAAGATGATGTCGGACTTGATGGCCGCCACCTCCTCGTACGACAGGCCCAGGCGCTTCATGCCCTCGTAGCGCACCGAACTGGCCAGTACGTCGGACGACTTGATGAGGCGCCTCAGGGTCCGCTTGCCGGCCTCGGACTTCATGTCGACCAGGATCGAGCGCTTGTTGCGATTGATGGTGAGGAAGATCGGCCCCATGCCGCGGGGCGCGCCCTCGGGCAGATGGCCGGCCCAGCGCATGATGTCACCGCCGTCGCCGCGGCCCGAGCCGGGATCCTCCAGCTTGATCACGTCAGCGCCCTGGTCGGCGAGGATCTGGGTGCCGTAGGCCCCGTTCACCACGCTGGTCAGGTCCAGGATGCGGATTCCCGCCAGCGGCCCGGTGGGCTTTGGGGCCAGGGTCTTGGTCATGCGTTCTCCCTCAACTGTGCTCGAGCCGGTGGACCATCGCCTGCAGCTCGCCCACGATCTGATCCTGCTTGTCTTCCAGGCGCGGCACCTGGCCGGCGACGCCCACCGCGAACGTCCGCCCGAACGGGCCCTTCGGCAACGCCACGCCGATGATGCCGACGCCCGCCGAGATGCTGTTCTTCGAAAAGGCGTAGCCGCGGGAGCGGACGGTGTTCACCCGGCCCATCAGCTCTTCGCGAGACTGGAGGTTGTCGTCGCCCGAGGCGTTGATCCGCCGCCGCAGCCGCTCGATCTCGGCGTCGCTCTTCGCCGACAGCAGGACAAGGCCGAGTCCCGAGCGCGCCAGCGGCCGCCGCGTGCCGGGCTGCGCGCCGATCTTCAGCGGCTCGGCCGAATGGATCAGGTGGACATACTGGGCGTGCAGGTCGCTCTGCACCGCCAGCACGACGGTCTCCCCGGTGCTTTCGTGGAGTTCCTGCAGCGCCGGCAGCAGCGGGCCGTCGCCGAACAGGGCCTTCTGCACCCAGTCGCCCAGGGCGGCGATGCGCATGGTCGGGAAGTAGGTGCGCCGCTCGCGGTCGTAGTCGAGGTAGCCTAGGGCCACGAGCGACTTCATCAGCGCTGAGCCCGAGGAGGTGGGATAGCCGAGCTCGTCCAGCACCTCCTTGAGGGCCAGCGGGCGGCGATGGCGGCTGAACACCTCGAGGATCTCCAGCGCCCGCCTCGCCGATTTGACCGCGCCCTCGGCCACGGATGCCTGACTCCCGTATTCTGGACCCAATCACCACAAGTATGCGCGCTCGTCCATATCAGAGGACATATCTTCTACATATGTGGAAATGCGATCCACATATGGGCAATTCCCAGGGGACCTAGTATCGGTTCGCCGAGGCTGGTTCAACAGTCGGAAAACACGCGAGGAAGCGCCATGGACTTCGAGCTCCCCGAAGAGCATCGCATGCTCAAGGACCTGGTGGGCAAGTTCGTGCGCGACCAGCTGATGCCCCTGGAAGCCGCCGTCATGCTGCGCGAGGCCGAGGGCAAGGGCCTGGGCATCGGCGAGGCCGAGAATGCCCGCCTCGACAAGATCGCGGGCGAACTGGGCCTGTTCGGCCTGGACGCGCCGGAGGACGTGGGCGGTTCCGACCTGCCGATGGTGGCCATGGTGGGGGTCGAGGAGGAGATCGGCCGCACGGTCACGCCCTACACCCTGCCGCCGGACAGCCCGAACCTGCGCATGCTGATGCAGACGGTGAACGAACGGCAGCGCGCGGCCTATCTGGCGCCCTATGTGGCGGGCAAGACCACCTCGGCCATCGGCATCTCCGAGCCCGGCGCCGGGTCCGACCCCGCCGGTATGACCACCCGCGCTGTGCGTGACGGCGACGACTGGGTGATCAACGGCCGGAAAATCTGGATCAGCCGGGCCGCCGACGCCGACTTCACCATCCTGATGGCGGTGACCGATCCCGAGAAGAAGGCGCGGGGCGGGATTTCGGCCTTCCTGGTCGACAAGGGGACGCCGGGCTTCAACGTGCTGCGGCGGATTCCGATGATCGCCGGCGCCTACACCTACGAGGTGGCGCTGGAGGATTGCCGGGTCGAGGGCTGGAAGCTGCTGGGCCAGGAAGGCGCGGGCTTCGCGCCGATGCAGACCCGCCTCGGCACGCGCCGCATCCAGATGGCGGCCTGGTCGGTGGGCATGGCCCAGCGCGCGCTGGACATGATCGTCGAGTACGCGCCGCAGCGGAAGACCTTCGGCATGCCGCTGTCGGAGCGGCAGGCGATCCAGTGGTGGGTGGCCGAGGCCGCCACCAAGATCCACGCCACCCGGCTGATGACCTACGACTGCGCCTGGAAGATCGACCAGGGCCGCGACGTCCGCTCCGAGATCAGCATGATCAAGTGGTTCGCCACCGAGATGGCCTACGAGGTCGTCGACCGTGCCATGCAGGCGTTCGGCGCCATGGGTATGACCAAGGAACTACCGCTGCAGCTCATGCAGGCGAAGCTGCGCACCATGCGCATCTATGACGGGCCCACCGAAGTGCATAAGTGGGTGGTGGCGAGGAATCTTCTGGGGACCAGGCGATGAAAGACAAATACGGCGACCACGTGAAGGTCGCGATGGACGGGCACGTGGCGGTGGTCACGCTGGACCGGCCGCCGCACAATTTCGTCTCGGTCGAGTTCATGCGCGACCTGGCCGACGCCATGGAGGCGGTCGACGGTTCGCAGGCGCGGGCCATCGTGCTGCAGTCGGACGGCAAGAGCTTCTCGGCCGGCGCCGACTTCTCTTCGCCCACCGACCGCGTCTCGTCGGGCATGGAAGGGATCAATGACCTCTACGTCGAGGCGGTGCGGCTCTACTCCGTGGAGACGCCGATCGTCGCGGCGGTGCAGGGCGCCGCCGTCGGCGCAGGCCTGGGCCTGGCGCTGGTGGCCGACTTCCGGGTCGTGAGCCCCGAGGCGCGCTTCGCGGCCAACTTCGTCAAGCTGGGCTTCCACCCCGGCTTCGGCATCACCTACGCCCTGCCGCGCATCGTGGGCGAGCAGAAGGCGGCGCTGATGATGCTGACCGGCCGCCGGATCAAGGGCGAGGAAGCCCTGGCCTGGGGGCTGGCCGACGAGCTGGTCCCGGCCGAGGAGCTGCGCGCCGCGGCGCTGAAGTTGGCCGCCGAGATCGCCGAGAACGCGCCGCTGGCGGTGGTCTCCACCCGCAAGACGCTGCGCGAAGGCCTGGCGGCGGCGATCCGCGCCCGGACCGACGTCGAGCACCGCGAGCAGACGATCCTGCGGGCCACGGAAGACTTCAAGGAAGGCGTGCGCTCGGTCGCCGAGCGCCGGCCGGGGAACTTCGCCGGCCGCTAGAGCCCGTCAGGGTGAAGTGGATGCCGGTTCACCCGCCCGGACGGGCTCTACACTTTTGAAGATCGAGCCTTCTTGTCCGGATCAAGTGATGCCACTTGATCCGGGAAGGCTCTACAGCGTGCTGAGGGTCCGTTCCATCTGCTCCAGCGCCCGGGCCGCGCCGACGATGGCCGGGTAGGGGTGCAGCACGAGGAAGGTCGGGATGTCGCGGACATAGTCCGACAGGCGCCCCTTGTCCTCGAAGCGGGCCCGGAAGGCGCTCCCGGCCAGCCGTTCGGCGATCCGGGGCGCGATCCCGCCGGAGACGTAGACCCCGCCGCGCGCCCCGAAGGTCAGCGCCAGGTCGCCCGCCACCGCGCCGAGGATGCGGCAGAAGCGGTCGAGCGTGGCGGCGGCCAGCGGGTCGCCCACCAGGCCCTCGGTGGTGACGGCGGCCTCGTCCGCCAGGGCGGGCGCCTGGCCCTCCAGGTCGGCCAGGACGGCATAGAGATCATAGAGACCCGGTCCCGACAGCAGGCGCTCGATCGACACCCGGCCATGCCGGGCCTGCAGGCGACGGCAGATTTCCAGCTCCACCTCGTCGGTCGGCGCGAAGGCGGCGTGGCCGCCCTCGGTGGCGATGGCGATGTCGCCGCGGTCGCTGCGCGCCAGGCCGGCGACGCCGAAGCCGGTGCCCGCGCCCAGGGCGATCAGGGGCATGTTGTGGGCGCCGGCCAACTCCGGGCCCAGGACGCGGACGTCCTGGCCCTCCAGGCGCGGACAGGCGAGCGCCTGGGCGGCGAAGTCGTTGATCAGGGCGACCGCCTCGAACTCGAACTGGGCGACGAGATCCACTTCGGAGACCCGCCAGTCGAGGTTGGTGAACTCGATCTCGCCCTCGACCACGGGGCCGGCGACCGCGATCACGGCGCGCGGCGGCCGACGCTTGCCGGCGGTCGTCTCGAGGTATTCGGCCAGGATGTCGGCGAGGCTCGCGTACTCGCGGCAGGGAAACGACCGCGGATTGCGGATGCGGCCCTCTTCGTCCACCAGGGCGAGGCGGGCGTTGGTGCCGCCCACGTCCCCGACCAATCCGGTCCACTGGACCTTCATCAGGCCGCCTCGAACAGCGAGCAGGCGCCGGTGTCGGCCGGGCCCGCGACGCGGCGCATCCAGCCGAAGAGCTCGCGCCCGTAGCCTCCGCCCGAGGGCGGCGCCGACGCGCGTTCGCGGCTCATCAGTTCGCGGGAATCGAGCTTGATGTCCAACTCGCCCGTCTCGGCGTCGAGGCGGATGACGTCGCCGTCGCGGACATGGGCCAGCGGCCCGCCGGCGGCGGCCTCGGGCGTCACATGGATCGCCGATGGCACCTTGCCGCTGGCGCCCGACATGCGCCCGTCGGTGACCAGCGCCACCTTGAAGCCCTTGTCGAGCAGTACGCCCAGGGCCGGCGTCAGCGAGTGCAGTTCGGGCATGCCGTTGGCCTGTGGTCCCTGGAAGCGCACGACGGCGACGAAGTCGCGGTCGAGCTCGCCCCGCTTGTGGGCGGCCAGCAGTTCGTCCTGATCGTCGAACACCAGGGCCGGCGCCTCGATCCGCCGATGCTCGGGCTTGACCGCCGAGGCCTTGATGACGCCGCGACCTAACTTACCGGTCAGTATCCTGATGCCGCCCTCGGCCTCGAAGGGGTCGTCGACGGCCCGCAGGATGTCGGGGTTAAGGCTCTTGGGCGTCCCGTCGCGCCAGACGAGCCGGCCGCCGTCGAGGAAGGGCTCCTGCTGGTAGCGGCGCAGCCCCATGCCCGCGACGGTCATGACGTCCTCGTGCGCCAGCCCGGCGTCGAGCAGCTGGCGGGTGACGAAACCCATCCCGCCCGCGGCGTGGAAGGCGTTCACGTCCTCGGACCCGTTCGGATAGACCCGCGCGATCAGCGGCGTGACCCGCGACAGGTCGTGGAAGTCCTCCCAGGCGATCTGCACGCCCGCGGCGCGTCCCATGGCCAGGATGTGGAGCGTGTGGTTCGTCGAGCCGCCGGTGGCGAGCAGGCCGGCCATGGCGTTCACCAGGCTCTTCTCGCTGATCACGGCGGAGAAGGGCGCATAGGCGTTGCCGCCGTCGCGGATCTCGACGGCGCGCTTGGCGGCGGCGGCGGTGAGGGCGTCGCGCAGCGGCGTGTTGGGCGTCACGAACGCCGCGCCGGGCAGGTGCAGCCCGGTCATCTCCATCATCATCTGGTTGGAGTTGGCGGTGCCGTAGAAGGTGCAGGTGCCGGGGCCGTGGTAGCTCTTCATCTCGGAATCGAGCAGCTCGTCGCGGGTGGCCTTGCCCTCGGCGTAGAGCGCCCGCACCCGCGCCTTTTCCGAGTTGGGGATGCCCGAGGTCATCGGCCCGCTGGGCACGAAGATCGCCGGCAGGTGGCCGAAGGCGGCGGCGCCGATGAACAGGCCCGGCACGATCTTGTCGCAGATGCCGAGGAACAGGGCCGCGTCGAAGGCGTCGTGGGTCAGGGCGACGGCGGTCGCCATGGCGATCACATCGCGGGAGAACAGCGACAGCTCCATGCCCGGCCGGCCCTGGGTGACGCCGTCGCACATGGCCGGCACGCCGCCGGCGTACTGGGCCGTCGCGCCTACCTCGTGGGCCGCGCGCTTCAGGATGGCGGGGAACCGCTCGTACGGCTGATGGGCCGAGAGCATGTCGTTATACGCCGAGACGATGGCGACATTCGGCGCGGTGGGGTCGCGCATCCGCTGCTTGTCGCCTTCGGGCGAGGCCGCGAACGCGTGGGCCCAGTTGGCGCAGGAGAGCTTGCCGCGGCCCGGCCCGGCCGCGCGGGCGGCCTCCATCCGCGCCAGATAGTCGGTCCGGGTCTCGCGGCTGCGTTCGACGATGCGTTGGGTGACTTCGGCGGTGACGGGATGCACGGCTGCGCTCCTTGCGACAATTGCGATGGGCCCGGCGTCACGGCGTCCAGAGGACGCGCACCGGGGCTTTAGCGTGTTCGAGCAGGGCGTGCACGGGCAGGCCCGCCCGGGCTTCGATGATCGTCCGCTTTGGAACGCCCGAGATAAGGATCAGGGTCAGCCGCGCCGAGAGGAGGGCCCTCAGCGTCAGCGTGATCCGCGCCACCGGCGGGCTGCCCAGGCCGGCCGGGACCCCCATCACGAAGCGCTCCCCGCTCGGATCCATCGCCGCGTCGCGCCGCGGATCGCCCGGAAACAGCGAGGCCACGTGGCCGTCCTCGCCCATGCCCAGCATCACCACGTCGTAGGGGGCCAGGGCCGCGAGGCGCGGATCGGCGATGTCGGCGGCGGCGTCAGCCGTCGCCACGTCGTGGCGCAGCGGCTCGAATTTGGCCGTGGCGGCGCGCCCGGTCAGCAGTCGCTCGCGGACCAGGCGCGCGTTCGACGCCGGATCGTCCGGCGGCACGAAACGGTCGTCGGACAGCGAGACCGTCACATCGGCCCAGGCCAGCGGCGCCGAAGCCAGGCGATCGTAGACAGGGCCGGGCGACCGGCCGCCCGTGCCGATCAGGCTCGCTCGGCCGCGTGCGGACAGGGCGTCGCCGAGCGCGCCGATCACAGCCTCGGCCGCAGTGGCTTCGAGGGCCTGCGGAGCGTCGTAGGTTTCCAGCATCGATCCGTCGGCGTCCGGCCCGGTTGCGGGCGCGCGCCGCGCAAGCCTAGCCCGCCTCGTGGCGGGCTGCGAGGCGCCACAGGGCCCGCCGTGCGTTTCTGGGGGTTGCGGCGGCGGCGCGTCGCCGCCCTACTGGTCGCGAGCGCAACGGCGAGAAGGCCCCCGATGTCCCAGTCCCTCGATCTGTTCCCGATCGGCAATTGCACCGCGAGCGCGCTGATCGACCGGGCGGGACGGTTCGTATGGGCTTGCGTGCCGCGGGTCGACGGCGATCCGTTCTTCTCGACCCTGCTGGGCGGCAAGGATTCCGTCGACGAGGCGGGTCGGGGCGTCTGGGCCATCGAGGTGGAGGGCGCGGTCGAGACCTCGCAGGCCTATCTGCGCAACACGCCGATCCTGCGCACCGAGATCCGCACCGCCGAGGGCGCCGCCGTCGAGATCCTGGACTTCGCGCCGCGCTTCACCCGGCGGGGCCGCCGTTACCGGCCGCTGGCCTTCGTCCGGATGGTCACGCCGCTGTCCGGAGCGCCGCGCATCCGCATCCGCCTGCGCCCAACGACGAACTACGGGGAGCAGGCCTGCTACCAGACCACCGGTTCGAACCATATCCGCTACATGGCCAAGGACGTGACGCTGAGGCTCACCACCGACGCGCCGGTCAGCCACATCCAGAACGAGCGCGCGTTCCGGCTGGAGGAACCCATCGGCATGTTCCTGGGGCCCGACGAGGGGCTCGACGCCGACGTGGCGACCATCGCCGGCCAGATGCTGCGCGAAACCACGGGCTACTGGCGCGGCTGGGTCCGGACGCTCTCGGTTCCGCTGGAATGGCAGGAAGCGGTGATCCGCGCGGCGATCACGCTGAAGCTCTGCGCCTACGAGGAGACCGGCGCCATCGTCGCGGCGCTGACCACCTCGATCCCGGAACACCAGGCCGAGGACGGCGACGGCCGCAACTGGGACTACCGGTATTGCTGGCTTCGCGACGCCTACTACGTGGTCCAGGCCCTGAACCGGCTGGGCGCGGCCGACATGCTGGAGAACTACCTGGGCTACCTGCGCAACCTTGTGGACGAGGCGACGCGCGGCCCGTTCCAGAGAACCGCCGAACTGGCCTGGCACTCGGGCCTGCAGCGGTCCGAACCGGCCCCGCCCCGCCCGGCCAACGGCAAGGCGGGTCACGTGCAGCCCGTCTACGGCGTGGGGCTGGAGCCGGTGCTGACCGAATGGATCGCGCCGCATCTGGCCGGCTTCCGGGGCATCGGGCCCGTGCGGGTCGGCAACCAGGCCCACGAGCACCTGCAGCACGACGTCTACGGCCAGATCATCCTGTCGACCGTCCAGGCGTTCTTCGACGAACGCCTGCTGCGGCCGGCCACGGAGGACGATTTCCACGCCCTGGAGCCGATCGGCGAGCGGGCCTTCGAGTTGCACGATCAGCCCGACGCCAGCCTGTGGGAGTTTCGCGGCCGCGAGGCGGTCCACACCTACTCGTCGGTCATGTGCTGGGCCGCCTGCGACCGCCTGGCCAACGCGGCCGAGAAGCTGGGCCTCGCCGACCGGGCCGAGTATTGGAACGACCGGGCCGCCAAGGTGCGCGAAACCATCGAGACGCGGGCCTGGAACGCGGAGGAGGGCCGCTACGCCGCCACCTTCGGGGGCGACGAACTGGACGCCTCGCTCCTGCAGATGGTGGACGTGCGCTTCGCCGCCTCGGACGATCCGCGCATGAAGGCCACCATGGCCGCCGTGGAGGCGGGCCTGCGGCGCGGGCCCTACATGCTACGCTACGCGATCCCCGACGACTTCGGCCCGCCGAAGACGGCCTTCAATGTCTGCACCTTCTGGCTCATCGAGGCCCTGCACCTGTCGGGCCGGACCGACGAGGCGCGGGCGCTGTTCGAGGAGATGCTGGGCCGGCGCACCGCCGCGGGCCTGTTGTCGGAGGACATCGCTCTCGACGGGGCCGAGCTCTGGGGCAACTACCCGCAGACCTATTCGCTGGTCGGCCTGATCAACTGCGCCTCGCTGCTCTCCAAGAGCTGGCAGAGCGTGCGGTAGCGCCTCAGTCGGTCCAGGCGCGGCCGAAGCGTTCGATGAGGGCGAAGGCGCCGGAGGGGCCCCAGCTGCCGGCCGCGTAGGGCTTGGGCTGCAGGTTCGCCTCGGCCCAGGCGTCGGCCACGCAGTCCACCCAACTCCAGGCCGCTTCCACCTCGTCGCGGCGGACGAAGAGGGTGGCGTCGCCGTGGATCACGTCGAGCAGCAGCCGCTCGTAGGCGATGCGCCGCCGGCCGCCCACGCCCTCGTAGGTGCGCAGCAGCGACAGCGACAGCGGCAGCGACTGCAGGCGCATGCCGCCCTGGCTCAGGCCCGGCGCCTTGTTCATCAGGGTGAGCTTGATGTCCTCGTCCGGCTGCAGGTCGATGACCAGGCGGTTGGCGACGAGGTCGTGGATCGAGGCCTGGCCGAAGATCGAATGCGGCACGGGCTTGAACTGGATGGCGACCTGGGTGCGTTTCTCCGGCATCCGCTTGCCGGTGCGCAGGAAGAACGGCACGCCGGCCCAGCGCCAGTTGTCGATGTCGGCCCGCAACGCCACGAAGGTCTCGGTGCCGCTCTTCTCGCCCCGCTCGGCCTCGTAGCCGTCAACCGAAGCGCCCCGCACGACGCCCGGCGTGTACTGGCCGCGCACCGACTTCTCGTTGGCGTCCACCCGGCTGAAGCGGCGCAGCGAGCGCAGCACCTTGACCTTCTCGTTGCGGACCGAGTCGGGCTCCATGTCGGCCGGCGGCTCCATGGCCACGAGGCACAGGAGCTGCAGCATGTGGTTCTGCAGCATGTCGCGCAGCGCGCCGTACTCGTCGTAGTAGGGCCAGCGGTCGCCGACGCCCTCGGTCTCGGCCACGGTGATCTGGACGTGGTCGATCGACAGGCTGTTCCACAGCGGTTCGAACAGCGTGTTGGCGAACCGCAGAGCGATCAGGTTCTGGACCGTCTCCTTGCCCAGGTAGTGGTCGATGCGGAACACCTGGTTCTCGTCGAACACGCCGCCCAGCGAGCGGTTGATGCGGCGCGAGGAGTCGAGGTCGCGGCCGATCGGCTTCTCCAGCACGATCCGCGACGCCTCGCTCGCCAGGCCCACGCCGGCCAGCGCCACGGCGATCTTCTCGTAGAGGCTGGGCGAGATGGCCAGGTAGAAGAACGGCCGCCGCGCGCCCTCCAGCGCCGCGCAAAGCTTGCCGGCGCCCTCGGCGGTGGTGGCGTCGGCCGCCACATAGTCGATGCGCTCGGCGAACCCGGCCCAGACCTCGTCGTCCACGCCCGAACTGCGCTCGCTGACGGTCGCGTGGGCCTGCTCCAGGAACGCCTCGCGGGTGAGCTCGGTCCGGGCCGTGCAGACGATGCGGAACCCGTCCGGCAGGAACCGGTCGGCGTGCAGGAAATACAGCGACGGCAGCAGCATCCGGCCCGCCAGGTCGCCGGTCGCGCCGAACAGCACGATGGCGTCAGCTTCGTTGGCGGGCATGGGCTTTCCTCTTGCGACGCGGAGGCGGGAGACGAGCGCGCGGCGGCTTCGCGGTCAAGGGGCGGGCCGCGTTTCGGCGCGGGGATCGAACGGCTCGCCTCTGCGTTGTGTCGGCATGCCTGCCGGGAGGTTCATTTTGCTGGAAGCGCCTGCGGTCGCCCGCTCGCTGGCAATCTTCGCCCCGAAAGGCCCGGCCCAGGCCGGCGAAGGGTTGATCGTCGGGAAGAAGGGCGCCAGCGTCGACGAACTGCCGGACTGGCTGGAGGCCGCGCGATGAGCCGGCTGATCGTGGTGTCGAACCGGGTGAATCCGCCCGCCGAGTCGGGCGAAGAGAGCGTCGGCGGCCTGGCCATGGCGCTGGCGGCGGCGCTGCGGGAGTATTCGGGAATCTGGTTCGGCTGGAGCGGCCGCACCACGCCGGAGTTCACCGGCCGCCTCGCCATCGAGCGCGTCGGGGGAGTGACGACGGCAACGGTCGACCTCGAGGCGGCGGACCTCGACGAATACTACAACGGCTACGCCAACAAGACGCTCTGGCCGCTGTTCCACTACCGCACCGACCTGGCCGCGTTCGACCGCGCCTACGGCGAAGGCTACGGCCGGGTGAACCGGCGGTTCGCCGAGACCCTCGCGCCGCTGATCGAGCCCGACGACATCATCTGGGTGCACGACTACCACCTGATCCCGATGGCCCGGGAGCTGCGCCGCCTGGGCGTGAAGAACAGGATCGGCTTCTTCCTGCATATCCCGTGGCCGGCGCACCAGGTGATCATCAACCTGCCCCGCCACAGCGGGCTGGTGGAGGCGATGTTCGACTATGACCTCGTGGGCTTCCAGACGGCGGAGCACCGGCAGGCGTTCGAGGAATATGTGCTCAACGAGGCCGGCGGCGCGCAGACCGCGCCGGGCGACCTCTCGGCGTTCGGCCGAACGCTTCGCGTGGGCGCCTTCCCCATCGGGATCGACGCGGCGGAATTCGCGCGGCTGGCGGCCAGCCCGCGCGCGGGGCGCATGCGCGACCTGATGCGCGCCTGCACGGTCTTCCGGCGCCTGATCGTCGGCGTCGACCGGCTGGACTACTCGAAGGGGCTCGAGGAGCGATTCCTGGGCTTCGAGCGCTTCCTGGCCGAGAATCCCGACCTGCGCCGGCAGGTGCTGCTGCTGCAGATCGCCCCGCCCAGCCGCGAGTCCGTAGAGGCCTACCAGGATATCCGCGCCCGCCTGGACGCCCTGTCGGGGCGCATCAACGGCGAGTTCTCCGATCTCGACTGGTCGCCGTTCCGCTATGTGAACAAGGCCTATCGGCGCGACGAGCTGGCGGGGCTCTACGGGGCCGCCCGCATCGGCATGGTCACCCCGCTCCGCGACGGCATGAACCTGGTGGCCAAGGAATTCGTGGCGGCCCAGGACCCCGAGGACCCCGGCGTACTCATCCTCTCGCGGTTCGCCGGCGCGGCGGGCCAGCTCCGCGACGCCCTGCTGGTCAATCCCAACAGCGCCGAGGAGGTGGCCGACGCGCTGAAGCGGGCGATCTTCATGGAGAAGGACGAGCGCATCCGGCGCTGGCGGTCGATGTTCGAGAGCGTCTCCCGCGAGGACGTGACCGCCTGGCGGGACGCATTCGTGCGCGCCCTGGCCGCGATGCGGTCCGAACGGTCGGCGGTCGCGGTCTAGCCTCATGGACACGCTCACCCGCTACCGGTCCATGCGGGATTTCGCAAAGACGACCGAGCCGAAGGACGCCGCCAAGACGCAGGCGTCGAAACGCCTTAGGTTCGTGATTCAGAAGCACGACGCCACCCGCCTCCACTATGATCTGCGTCTCGAACTGGACGGCGTCTTCAAGTCCTGGGCGGTGACCCGCGGCCCGTCCCTCGATCCGCACGACAAGCGTCTCGCGGTCGAAGTGGAGGATCATCCGCTGGACTACGGCGATTTCGAAGGGACCATCCCCCAGGGGGAATATGGCGGCGGGACCGTGATGCTCTGGGATCGCGGCTACTGGACGCCCGAAGGCGACGCGCGGGACGGGCTGAAGACGGGCGAGCTCAAGTTCGACCTGGACGGCGAACGGCTGAAGGGGTCCTGGGTCCTGGTGCGCATGAAGGGCCGCAAGGGCGAGCGACGCGACAACTGGCTGCTGATCAAGCACCATGACGGCTGGTCGGTCGACGACGGCGGCGCGGCCATCCTGGACGAGGAGACGACCTCGGTGGCGTCGGGCCGGACCATGGCCGCCATCGCCGAGGGCGGAGGGCCGACGCCCACGCGGTTCATGACGGAGTAGGGCAGGGTGGCGGAGGCCGACGATCCGACCGTGATGGGCGTGAGCCTCACCCACGCCGACCGGCCGCTGTGGCCCGACGACGGCGAGGGCCGGCCGATCACCAAGCTGGATCTCGCGCGCTATTTCGAGACCGTCGGGCCGTGGATGCTGGAGCATATCCGAGGCCGGCCCTGCTCGATGATCCGCGCGCCGGAGGGCCTCGGCGGCGACCGCTTCTTCCAGCGCCATGCGGGCCGGGGCGTGCCGGGCCTGATTACCCAGGTGGAGGTGGCCGGCGACGACGAACCCTACCTGCAGGTGGATCGCCTGGAGGCCCTGGCGGCGCTGGCCCAGATCGGGGTCCTGGAACTGCATCCCTGGAATTGCGCGCCCGGCGAGCCGGAGGTTCCCGGTCGCCTGGTGTTCGACCTCGATCCCGACGAAGGCTTGCCCTTCGATCGCGTGGCGGAAGCCGCCCGGGCCGTGAAAGCGCGGCTGGACGCGGCCGGCCTCGTCGCCTTCTGCAAGACCACCGGCGGCAAGGGCCTGCATGTGGTGACGCCGATCGTGCCCGGCGGTTGCGACTGGGCGGCGGCGAAGCGGTTCGCCCGCGCGGTCTGCGACGCCATCGCCGCCGACGACCCCGACCGCTACGTGGTCTCCATGGCCAAGGAGAAGCGCAAGGGGCGCATCTTCCTCGACTATCTTCGCAACGACCGGATGGCGACGGCTGTGGCGCCGCTGTCGCCACGTGCGCGGCCCCTGGCGCCGGTCTCGTTCCCGCTGACCTGGGGCCAGGTCCGCCAGGGGCTCGATCCCCTGGCGTTCACCCTCCGCACGGCCCCTGCCCGCTTGAAGCGCACCAAGGCCTGGGCCGGCTACGAAGAGGCCGCGCGCCCTCTTTCCGACGCGATCGCGGCGTTCAAGCGCGGCTGAACCCTCCCCCGGAACGTCCGTCGAGAGGGTGTTTCGTCAGGAGTCCGCCATGCCCATGCCCAAGGGTCTCGCCACGCCCGGTCGCATTCTCGTCCTGGTCCCGCCGGTGACCGTGGCCTGCGCGATCTTCGTCGCCCTGGTGTTCGGGGTGATCCACACGGTGGAATCCGGCCAGCCCGCCGACGCGGCCGGCGCGCAGAAGATGGCCACCGCGCCGCACGTCCCCGCCGCCCACTCCTAAGGGACGTAGCCGTCGACGATGTAGACCCGGCTGGTGGACGAGGCCTCCCGGATCGGCAGGATCGCCTGATAGGCGGGCGAGGCGCGCCAGGCGCGGGCCTTCTCCCGGCTGGGGAACTTCAGCACCACCAGCCGCTGCGGCGGCTCCCCGCCGTGCACCGCCTCGGGCGCGCCGCCGCGGATCACATACTCGCCGCCGAACGGCGCGAAGGTGGCCGGCACCTGGGCGACGTAAGTCCCGAACTTCGCCGCGTCGGTCACGTTGATCTCGTTGACCACATAGGCGGGCGCATCGGCCGCCCAAGCTGCGCCCGCCGCCAGGGCGAGCGCCGCGACGCCCGCTCCGATCATCGCTGTCCGTCTGCGCATCGTGTCGCCTCTCCCAGGTTGCGCGAGGAGGCTAGGCGCGCCCCGCGCCAGGGGGCAAGGTCCGTCGCGCATTCCGGACACATTGGCGAAACAGCCGCTGTCTAATTGGACCGGAACTTCGAAAAATCGGCTCTGGGGAAACGTCATGATCCGTCGCTCGCTGCTGGCCGTTTCGGCCGCGTTCGTGCTCGCCGCCGCGCCGCTCGCCAGCCTCGCCCAGGCGCCGGCCGAGGCCTTCGCGTCCGACGCGACCCAGGTCGTCAGGATCAAGCAGGGCGCGCTCAAGGGGACGGTGAAGGACGGCGTCGCCTATACCCTCGGCATTCCCTATGCGGCCGCGCCGGTGGGAGACCTGCGCTGGAAGCCGCCGGCGCCCGGCCCGTCGTGGGCGGGCGAGCGCGACGCTTCGAAACCGGGCGCCAGCTGTTCGCTGCAGCAGGGCGGGACCCAGGACGAGGACTGCCTGTTCATCAACGTCGTGCGGCCGGCCAACGCCAAGCCGGGCGACAAGCTGCCGGTGATGGTGTGGATCCACGGCGGCGCCTACATCATCGGCACGTCGATGGGATCGTTCGGCGGCGACACCGACGGGACCAACTTCGCCAAGACGGGGATCGTCGCGGTCAGCCTGAACTATCGCCTGGGCCGCGCCGGCTGGTTCGCCCACCCCGCCCTCACAAAGGAAGGGGCGACCGGCAACTACGGCATGATGGACCAGATCGCCGCGCTCAAGTGGGTGCAGGCCAACATCGGCCAGTTCGGTGGCGACCCGAAGAACGTGACGATCTACGGCGAAAGCGCCGGCGGCATCTCGGTGCTGTATCTGATGCTGGCGCCTCAGGCGAAGGGCCTGTTCTCCAAGGTCGTCGCCGAATCCAGCTTCGGGCGGTTCGAGCCCAAGCCGCTGGCCGAAGCCGAGGCCCAGGGCGTCGAGGCCGCCAAGGCTGCGGGCGTGACCGGCGACGACGCCGCGGCCGCGGCGGCGCTGCGCAAGCTGCCGCTCTCGGCCATGCCCTACACCGGCTCCTTCGTCGGCCGCGCGGGACCCATCGCCGACGGGACCTACATCACCGGCGGGATCGCCGAGGGCTTCGCGGCGGGCGCGGAGGCCAAGGTTCCGCTGATGATCGGCGGCAACTCGAACGAGGCCAGCCTCGTGCGGCCCCAGGCGGCGCAGTTCGACGCGCTTCCGGCGCCGCTCCAGGCCGTGGTGTCCAAGGTCTTCGATCCGGAAGGAACCGGCGACAAGGCGCGGATCATGAACGACGTGACCACGGTCAACATGATCACCGAGCCCGACCGCAACATCGCCCGGCTGCACACCAAGGCCGGCGCCCCGGTGTGGCTCTACTACTTCTCGCACGTCCCCGAGGCCGCCAAGGCGCGCCAGCCCTATGGCGCGCGGCACACCGACGAGATCCGCTACGTCTTCGGCGCGCCCACCGCGCCGATCGCCTTCACGCCGCAGGACAAGGCGCTCTCCGACGCGATGAACGCCTATTGGGCGGCGTTCGCGAAGGCGGGCGATCCCGACTCCGCCGGCGGCGTGGCCTGGCCGAAGTTCACGGCGGAACAGGAAGGCCAGGTCGAGTTCGGCGACGGCGGCGTGACCGTGCGCGAGCATTTCCTGAAGGCCTGGCGCGACGCCGCGGAGATGGCGGCGAACCTGAAGAAGTAGGCGTCAGCCGCCGCTGAGCGCGCCGAAGATCAGGACCTCGCCGCCGTTACGGACTGGTACGTCCACGCGCCTGGCTTCGTCCTGGCCGACGAAGATGCGCATGTGGCGGCGGATGCGGTCCTGCTCGTCGATCACGCGGAACTTCAGGCCCGGAAAGCGCCGGTCCAGGTCGTCGAGCACGGCCGCCACGGTCGCGCCGTCGGCTTCCACCCGGGTGGCGCCGTCGGTGTAGGCGATCAGCTGCGAGGGGATCGACACGCGGATCATGCGGGCGTGGCCGTCACCGAATAGATCTCGGGCAGGTGGGCGCAGATCTGCCGCCAGTTCCCGCCTTCGTCGCCGGTCATCCACACCTCGCCGCCGGTGGTGCCGATATAGAGGCCCATGGGGTCGCGCGCATCGGCGCAGAACGCCTGGCGCTTGACGGTGAACCAGCCCTGCACGGCGGGGAAGCCCTTGTCCTGCCGCTCCCACGAAGCGCCGCCGTCGCGGGTTCGGTAGGCGGCGGGCCGCCCGCCCGGGCTCACTCGCGGCCAGACCTCCGTGCCGTCCATGGGCCAGACCCAGGCGGTGTCGCGGTCGCGCGCGTGGGGCACGATGGTGAAGCCGATGTCGCCGACCTCCTTCGGCATGGCCTCGCCGATCCGTTCCCACCGCTCGCCGGGCCGATCGAGCCGGTAGATCCCGCAGTGGTTCTGCTGCCAGAGCCGGTCGGGGTCGGTGGGGGCGAGCGCCACGAAATGGCTGTCCTGGCCGTATTCCGGATAGGGGTCGGGGAAGAAGTCGCAGCGGACGTTCTGGTTCAGCGGCCGCCAGGTCGCGCCCTGGTCGGTGGTCTCGAGCACGCCGGCCGAGCAGGTGGCCAGATACATGTGGCGCGCGTCGCGGGGGTCGATGATCACCTGATTGAGGATCGCGCCGTCGGGCGTGCCGCCTTCGGGCGGGAACCAGTCCATGGCCTTGGGATGCAGGTTCAGGCCCTCTACGCTCTCCCAGGTGTCGCCGCCGTCGGCGCTGCGGAACAGGGCCGGCGGTGAGACGCCCGCCCACCAGACGCCCGGTTCGTCGGGGTGGCCGGGCTCCAGCCAGAACGAGTGGTCGACGGAGCGGCCATGGGGATCGCCCTTGGGAAACGCCGGCGGCCGGCTCGCCTCGGCCCAGGTCTTGCCGTCGTCGGTCGAGCGCAGGATCGTCGGACCCAGGTGTCCCGTCGACGCCGCCATCAGCAGCGTCCTGGCGTCGCGCGGATCGCGGACGAAGTGGTTGATGATCTGGCCCAGGAACAGGGGCCCCTCGACACGCCAGCTCGCCCGCGCCGCGTCGCTTTCCAGGGTCCAGGCGCCCTTTCGGGTCCCAACGAGCAGTCTGATGGCGTCTGACATGATGAGGTTCCTCCCCCTTCAAGACGCGCCGGGAGGGCGGACTCCGACATCAGACGCCAAGGACGTCAAGTTGATGGAACGGCGTTCTAGCCGAACGGCCCGCCGGAGGGCGCATGCGCGTCCCAATAGGCGCGGATCTCGGCGCGCGGACTGAGCTCCTGGTGGGTGTCCTCGTCGAAGATCATCACCGCCCGCCCGGCGTCGTCGTAGGGGCTCCACGGCGGCAGGTGCGGATTGTTGGGGTCGCCGGTCCGCACGAAGGCGCTCCAGGCCGAGGCCAGCCGGTCGGCCATCCGCTTGCCCGACGTCGAGCCGGCGAAGAACGCGTCGCGGTACGAGTGGAAGCTGGCCGAGACGTCGATGCCGTGCACCGCGCCGAACTTGCCGTCGTAGGCCGGCGTGCGCCAGTTCCACTGGTACATGTAGACGGGGGCCCCGCCGGCCGCCGCCTTGCGCGTCGCCTGGAGGAACGCGCCGCGCCGGAAGCCGGAGTCGGTGAACACCTGGGCCTGGATCAGGAACGGCGTAGCGATCGGATCGTAGCGCCGGTAGAGCGCGGCGATCTCCTTGCCCTGGCCCTTGAACCGCTTGTCGAGCAGCTCGACCAGCCCCGCCTCGGTGAGATCGAAGTTGGTCAGCGACAGGGCGGCGTCCTCCAGCGTCGTCGAGACGATCATGGGCACGTCGTGCGACTCTTCGGGCGCCTTCGGATCGAAGGGATGGTGCGGCAGGGCGTCGGTCCCGATCACCGGCGCGAAGTTGGCGCCGGCGACCGTCTGGGCCTCGAGGATTTCCCGCCAGGTCTTCTTCTGGATGTCGCCGGCGGTCTTCGGCGTCAGGCCGAGCTGCTTGAGCAGCTTCTCGGCCATGGCCGCGCCGGCTTCCGGCGTCGCCAGGCGAACGGCCGAGCCCGACTGAACGCCCGCGCGGTGGAACAGGCCCTTGGCTGGCGGCATGGCCAGCACGGTCGAGGTCTTCGCCCCGCCGCCCGATTGGCCGAAGATCATCACCGCGCCTGGATCGCCCCCGAACGCCTCGATATTGGCCTTCACCCATTCCAGGGAGGCCACCATGTCGAGCGCGCCGCACACCCCGGCGTACCTGAAGGCGTCCGGCGCGCCGGCCTCGTGCAGGCCCGCATAGCCGTAGGCGGCCAGGCGGTGGTTGATCGTCACCACCACGGCGTCGGCGTAGTAGGCGAGGTTCTTGCCGTCGAAGCCCGGCGCATTGCCCGATCCCGTCGCAAAGCCACCCCCGTGGAACGAGACGAACACCGGCTTCTTCGCACCGCGGTCCAGCTTGGGCGTCCAGACGTTCAGGACCAGGCAGTCCTCGCCCATGCCGCCGACCTGCCGGTCCCACTGGATCAGCTGGCCGTACTCGCCGCGGATGTCGGCCTGCACCTGAGGGCAGACCTGGCCGAAGGCGAAACATTCGCGCACGCCCCGCCACGGCGCCGGCGGCTTGGGCGGCATGTAGCGGTTCTTGCCGCCGGTCGGCGCGCCGTAGGGGATGCCGCGGAACTCCCAGATCGGGCCGTTGGCGATGCCCATCACCTTGCCCGACGCAATCTCGGTGGCGGCGAACAGCTTGCTGGCGCCGGCGCCGGTGGCGAGCCCGCTGACCGGGCGCTCCTGCGCCAGGGCCTTCGGGGCGGCTGCCGCGGCGGCCAGCGCGCCGGCGGCGGCGATCACGGTGCGGCGGTCGGCGGAAAGGGAGCCCTTCTCGGCCATGGCGACGTCCTCCAGGCCAGGCTTGCGGCACGCTGGGGATGCGCGTCTGGCCCCGCCGCTCCCCTTGGCGCGGACCTTAGGACCATACCGCTTTTTCGGTCAATCAGTGGAAGTCGCGGCTGCGGATCAGGCCGCCCTGGACCTTGGTGCGCGCGGTGATCGCGCCTTCGTCGTCGCGCAGCTCGGAGAGCCGGCCGGACAGGTCGGTGAAGCGTTCGGCCACCAGGTGGATCACCTCGCCCTCGCGCTGGACCTGGCCGTGGACCACCACGAAGGACGAGGTCATCACGAGGCGGCGGTTGGCTTCGAAGGCGTCGCGCCAGACGACGATGTTGGCGACGCCCGTCTCGTCCTCCAGGGTCATGAACACCACGCCCTTGGCGGTGCCCGGCCGCTGGCGCACCAGCACCAGCCCGCCCACCGAAAGCCGGCGGCGGTCGCGCGCGGTGCGCAGCGCCATGCAGGGGAAAACCTTCGCCCGCGCCAGGTCTTCGCGGAAGAAGCCGACAGGGTGGGCCTTCAGCGACAGGCTGGTGGTGCGATAGTCCTCCACCACATGCTGCGGCAGGTTCATCAGCGGCAGCTCGACCTGGACCTCCTGGAGGTTCTGGCGCAGCAGCAGCGGGGCGTCGCGCTCGGCGCGCCATTCGCCGGCCAATCCCTTCACCGCCCACAGCGCCGCGCGGCGGTCGAGCCCGATCCCGCGGAAGGCGTCGGCCTCGGCCAGCAGCTCCAGCGCCCGGCGCGACACGCCGCTGCGACGAGCGAAGTCCTCCACCGTCCGCGCCCCGGCCTCGCGGGCCTTCGCCAGCGCCACGCCGTCGGCTTCCTTGAGCCCCTTCACCTGTCGCAGGCCCAGGCGGACGGCGCGGAGAGGGTGCGCTCGCTCCTCCCTCGTCGCGGAGGCGACGGGGGAGGTGGCTCGGCGCGGCACGCGACGAGACGGAGGGGGCATCGAGCCCGATGGAAGCAGATCGCCTTGCGCCCCCTCCACCGCTTCGCGGTCCCCCTCCCCCGAAGCGTTCCCTTCGGGGGAGGAGCATTCCTCCAGCGTGCAGTCCCAGTCGCTGGCCATGACGTCGGGCGGGCGCACCTCCACCCCGTGTTCGCGCGCGTCGCGGACCAGCTGGGCCGGCTGGTAGAAGCCCATCGGCTGGCTGTTGAGGAGCGCCGCGCAGAAGGCGTCGGGGTGGTGGCGCTTGATCCAGGCCGAGGCGTAGACCAGCAGCGCGAAGCTGATCGCGTGGCTCTCCGGGAAGCCGTACGAGCCGAAGCCCTCGATCTGCTTGAAGCAGCGCTCGGCGAATTCGCGATCGTAGCCGCGCCGGATCATGCCCTCGACGAACTTCACGCCGTACTCGCCGACCGTGCCCATGTTGCGGAAGGTGGCCATCGAGCGGCGCAGGCCGTCGGCGTCGTTGTCGGAGAATTCGGCGCCGACGATGGCCACGCGCATGGCCTGCTCCTGGAACAGCGGCACCCCCATGGTCTTCCCCAGGATCGATTCCATCTCGTCCTGCGGGTATTCGGGCGCCGGGCGGGGGAAGGAGACCGGCTCGATCCCGTCGCGGCGCTTGAGGTACGGGTGGACCATGTCGCCCTGGATCGGCCCGGGCCGCACGATCGCCACCTCGATGACCAGGTCGTAGAACTTCCGGGGCTTCAGCCTTGGCAGCATCGACATCTGCGCGCGGCTCTCCACCTGGAACACGCCGACAGAATCGGCGTGGCACAGCATCTCGTAGACCTCCGGGTCCTCCTGCGGGATGTGGGCGATGTCGGTGATGCGCCGGCCGTCCGGCAGCGGCGGCAGCATCTCGAACGCCTTGCGGATCGCCGTCAGCATGCCCAGCGCCAGCACGTCCACCTTCATCAGCGACAGGGCGTCGATGTCGTCCTTGTCCCATTCGATGAAGGTGCGGTCCTCCATCGCGGCGTTGCCGATCGGCACGGTCTCGTCCAGCCGCCGCTTGGTCAGCACATAGCCGCCCACGTGCTGCGACAGGTGGCGGGGGAAGCCCAGGAGCTGGTGGGCCAGCGCCGTGGCGCGGCGGATCTCGGGGGCGTCGGGGTCCAGCCCGGCCTGGCGGATATGCTCGTCGGGGACCCCGTCGCCGTAGCTGCCCCAGACGGTGTTGGCCAGGGCGGCGGTGATGTCCTCGGTCAGGCCCAGCGCCTTGCCCACCTGGCGGATCGCCATGCGCGGGCGGTAGTGGATGACGGTCGCCACGATGGCGGCGCGGTGGCGGCCATAGCGGCGGTAGACGTACTGCATCACCTCCTCGCGCCGCTCGTGCTCGAAGTCGACGTCGATATCGGGCGGCTCGCCCCGGTTCTCCGAGATGAAACGCGAGAACAGCAGGTCCTGGTCGGGCTTGGTGGGGTCGACCGAGGTGATCCCCAGGCAGAAGCAGACGCAGGAATTGGCCGCCGAGCCGCGCCCCTGGCAGAGGATGTCCTGCTCGCGCGCCCAGCGGACGATGTCGTGGACGGTCAGGAAGTAGTTGGGGAAGTCGAGCTTCTCGATCAGGTCCAGCTCGTGCCGGACCAGCTTCCTCACCTTGTCGGGGACGCCGCCGGGATAGCGCCACTCGGCGCCGGCCCAGGCCAGGTCGCGTAGGTGCTGGATGGCGGTCTTGCCCGGCGGCACCGGCTCGTCGGGATATTCGTAGCGCAGCTGGGAGAGGTCGAAGCCGATCCGTCCGGCGATCTCGGCGCTGCGCTCCACGGCTCCGGGAAAGCGGGCGAACAGGCGGGCCATCTCGTCGGGGCCCTTGAGGTGCCGCTCGGCGTTGGCGGCGAGCCGCAGGCCCGCCTCGTGGATCGTGCAGCCCTCGCGGATGCAGGTCAGCACGTCCTGCAGGGGCCGCCGCTCGGGGCCGTGGTAGAGCACGTCGCCGGTGGCGACCATCGGCGCGCCGGCCGCCTCGGCCAGGGCGGCCAGATGCGAGAGCCGCTTCAGGTCGCGCGCGCCATAGCCGCGCGAGGCCGCGAGCCAGGCGTCGGGCAGGTCGCCGACGATCCGCTTCAGGTCGTGTTCGAACGCCGCGTCCAGCCGCTCGGGCGGAACCACCAGGGCGAGCTGGCCCTCGGCATGGGCCAGGAAGTCCTCCCAATGCAGCTCGCACGCGCCCTTCTCGGCGCGGAGCTGGCCGGCGGTGAGCAGCCGGGTGAGCCGGCCGTAGGCCTCGCGGTCGGAGGGATAGACCAGCAGGCTGGGGGTCCCGTCGGCGAAGTCGAGGCGGCAGCCGGTGAGCGCGCGGATCGGGCGCCCGCCCTCGTTCAGCCGACGCATCTCGGACCAGGCGCGCACCACCCCGGCCAGGCTGTTGCGATCGCAGATCCCGATCGCCTCGATCCCCAGCGCCGCCGCCGTCGCCACCAGCTCGTGCGGGTGCGAGGCCCCGCGCAGGAAGGCGAAGTTGGTCGTGGCCTGCAGCTCGGCGTAGCGGGTCATGTGAGGTCGGTGAAGGGGTTCCAGGCCACCTCCCAGAGGTTGCCCTCGGGGTCGGCGAAGTAGCCGGAGTAGCCGCCCCAGAAGACGTCCTGTGGCTGTTTGACGGCGGTGGCCCCGGCGGCCAGAGCCTCGGCGAAGGCGCGGTCGACCCCCTCTTTCGAGGGCTCGTTATGGGAGAGGGTCACGCCGGTGAAGCCCGAGCCTTCCGAGGAAACGCCCGCGTCCTTGGCGGCTTCCTCCCGTGGAAACAGGCCCAGCCAGGTCCCCTCCAGGCGGAACATGACCATGTCGTCGCCGGGCGTGTAGTTGTGGGTCGGGAAGCCCAGGCCGTCGCGATAGAAGGCGACCATCCGCTCCAGGTCGCGGGCGCCGAAGGTGATCAGGCTGATCTTGGGTTTCATGGGGTCTCCTCACCCGAACAGGCCGTGCAGCCACCACTTCGGCGGCGCCTCGCCATAGAGGCCGGCGCGGAACAGCCAGAAGCGGGCGCCGCCGGCGTCCTCCACGCGGTAGTAGTCGCGGACGTGGCCCGTCGAGACGTCCTCGATGTCCTGGGTCCACCATTCCGCGCCGATCCGCTCGGGCCCCTCGGCGCGGCGCACGCGGTGCAGCCGGCCGCGCCAGCGGAACTGGATCGGCGGATCGTCGGGCAGCAGCGCGGTCACGTCCTCCAGCGGCTCGGGCCGGCGGAACAGGCGCACCGGCCGCGGCGCCTCGGGGTCCCAGGGGAAGGCCTCCACCATCTCGTCGGCGAGCGGAGGCCGGCGGGATACGGACCGTTCAGGCACATGGCTCTCGACCGGGGCCGCGCGCCAGACGCGTTCGGGCCCCAGGCGGTTGGCGAGGCGATCGACCAGGGGCGCCAGGCTGTCACGGGCCTCCACGCCGGCGTCGAGGCGGCTCTGGCGGGCGCCGAGGGCCTCGACCTCATAGGCCCAGATCGACACGGCCTCGACGCCGAAGCCGGGGTCGACGGTCTCCAGCTTGGGCTGGAACAGCCGCGCGATGCGGCCGGCGTCGCGGCCGGCCCGCGACAGGCCGACGGCGAGGGTGGGCGACTTGCCGTCCACGCGGTGGAAGGCGATCTCGAAGCGGCGCGCGCCGTGATCCTCGGCCTCCAGCCGCGCGCAGAGCTTGGCGGTCACGTCGCCGGCGACCCGAGCCATGTCGTCGGGGGCGCTGATCGGCTCCACGAGGGCCAGCCGCGCGGCCCAGGGCGTCGGCGGGCGGCGGAAGCGGAGCGCCTCGGGCGCGCGGCCCAGGGCCTGGTCGAGGCGGGTGAGCGCCGCGGCCCCGAACCGGCGGCCGAACGGCGCGCGGGGGATGTCCATCACCTGTCCCAGCCGGCGCAGGCCCAGGCGCTCGATCTGGGCGGCGGCTTCGGGATCGAGCCGCAGGGCGGCGGGGGGCAGGGGCGCCAGCAGCGCGGCCTGGCCGCCGGGCGGGGCGATGACGCCGTCGGGGCCGAAGCGGGCCAGGGCCCAGGCCGCGCCCGGCGTGTCGGCGACGGCGAGGCGGAAGACCAGGCCGTTGGCGGCCAGGCGCGCGCGGAAGTCGGCCAGCATCGCCGCCTCGCCGCCCCAGAGATGGTCGGCGCCCTCGATGTCGAGGAACAGGCCGTCCGGCGGATCGGCCGCCACGGCGGGCGAGAAGCGCACGCACCAGTCGACGAGGGCGGTCAGCGCCGCCGCGTCGGCGTCCGGCTCGGCGTCGGCCAGCTCCAGCTCGGGCACCAGGGCCCTGCCGTCGGTGGCCTTCTGGCCGGGGAACAGGCCCAGCCGGGCGGCCTCGGGGCTGACCGCCACGAGCCGGCGGATCTGGCGGACCGTCTCGACCAGGGCCAGGGGCGAGACCGCCCCCTCCGTCGCCCCTGTGCGGGGCGACACCTCCCCCGCCGATGCGGGGGAGGAGCGGGAGTCCGGCGCTTCGCTCCTCCCTCGCGTCAGCGGGGGAGGGGGACCGCGGAACGCGGTGGAGGGGGCCTCAGGCCGCGCGGCGGTCTTGCGCCGGCGCCAGTTCGCGATCGCCCAGCTCGGCGACCAGGCGCAGAGGATGCGCGGCATCGCCCGTCTCCCAGGAATAGGCGGAGGCCGCCTCGAGGATCCATGCGCCGGGCCGACCGCCCCGGCTGCGTTCCAGCGTCACCGAAAGCCGCGGCGCGCCCAGGCCGAACTCCCCCGCCGGCGGCTCGGAAGGCGCCGAGGCCACGCGCCAGCGGGTGGCGGCTGTCGATCCGGCCGGCTCGAGCTTTCCCGTTCCGCCGAACGGACGGCGCTTGATCACGAACCCCGTGGCCCCGTGCTTCTCGCAGGCCAGCTGCAGGCGGCGTCCGGCGGTCAGGTCCACGGCCTCGACCTCGCCGATAACCGCAGAGACGCCCGCAGTGGCGAGCGCGTCCTCCATCACCGCCAGCGCCTCGGCCTCGTCGCGGGCGCACACCTGGATCAGCCGCTGCGGCGGGAAGCCCAGGCCCATCAGCCCGGGCGTCCACAGGTCGTCGCGGCGCATCACCCAGACCGCCTCCCCACGCCGGGCCAGGGGCGTGGCCGTCAGGGCCGCGAAGGCGGCCGGCGCGGCCCCCGTCTCGGCCTCCAGCCCTTCGCCCGTGATCTCGTGCCAGCGCCCCAGCGGCAGCCCGCCGCCGGCGAGGCGGCCGTCCAGCGACGGCGCGCCGAACGGCAGGACGCCCGCATCCGCCCGCCCGTCCGCCTCCAGGACGGCGATCTTCGCGGCGAGGGCGGCGAGCCGCCTGCGGCGAAAATCGGACATGGCGTTGGGACTCCTTTTGTTCCATCTTTGTTCTAGAACCTGGAGCGTCGGAGTCAAGACGCAAGCCGCCAGGGCGGGCGGGGGTTCTAGTTTCCCGGGGCCGCGCCGCCCTGTCCGTAGTCGAAGCCGGGATCGCGCGGGCGTCCTCCGCCGAAGGTGTAGGACAGGCCCACGAACACGGCCCGGTTCTGCGGATCGCCGCGCACGGTCTGCCGCAGCAACGGCGTGTCGATCACGCTGCGGAAGCGGAACGAGGCGAACGCGTCCTGCACCGTCACCACACCGGAAATCCTGTCGTTGAACTTGTGCCGATAGCCGAGGTTCACGAATCCGATCGGTTCGATGTGGCCCTGCGGCGTCAGCCGCCGGCCGTTCACGATCCCCTGGACCTGGAGGAAGTCCCTGGCGGTCGCCTGCCAGTTCAGGGTGGCCCGGCCGAAGACGCTCGCCCCAGACCGGCGGGTGCTGCCGAAGCCCAGGTCGCCGGCGTCGATCTCGCTCCACAGGGCGTTGCCGCTGAGCGAATAGGTCAGGCGGCCCGGCAGGCGGCCGTTCGCCGTGAGCTCCAGCCCCGCGGCCTGGAAGCTGCCGACGTTCTCGCGGGTCTGCAGCAGCACGCCGCCGCCGAGGTCGCGCGTCACGTCGTTCACCGCGTCGCGGCCCGACCGATAGTACAGCGTCGCCAGGTACATCGTCCCGCGCTGGCGCTGCTCGTAACCCAGCTCGAAGGAGTCGGTCGTCTGCGGCTTCAGGTCGGGATTGCCCGCCCGGAAGGTCTGCGGGTCGTAGTAGATCCGGAAGGGGTTGTAGTCCTGCGGGTTGGGCCGCTGGACCCGGCGGCTGTAGCTGGCCTTGAATTGGCGGCCCTCGTCCAGCCGCCAGCTCAGATGCAGGCTGGGATAGAGCCGGACATCGTCGTCGCCCTGCTTCAGGCCGTCGGTGACCTGATTGAGATCGATCCGCGTGACCTCCGCGCGCAGGCCGGCGAGCGTCGTCAGCCGGCCGAACGGCCGCTCGTAGGTGGCGTAGGCGGCGTGCACCTGCTGGTCGAACTTGAAGAGGTTCGAGCGGCCGGGATCGATCGCCGCCGGCCCGCCTTCCGGGCCACGCCCGAACACGACCCGATAGTCGTTGTCGTCGCCGTCGAACTCGTAGCCCAGCTTGAGCTTCACGCCGCCGGCCAACGGCCGCGAATAGTCAGCCTTGAGCTGGGTGCGCCAGGCGTGGTCGCGCTGCTCGGTGTCCTCGTAGGCGCCGGCGGCGGCCGGAATCCGGACATGCCGCAGCGCCACGCGGCTGCGGTCGTCGTCGTTCAGTTCACGCACGAAGCTCAGCGAGACTTCGTGGTCCTCGCCCATCTTGCGGCGATAGCCGAGCGTCGTCTCGAGGGTGTCGCGGTCCTCGCGCAGGGCGTTGGCGGTGTCGTCCGCCAGCACCACGTCGCCGGCCGCCGTCGCCTGACGCACGGCCAGGGCGCTGAGGCTGTCATAGGTCAGGCTCCGGTAGTTCACCTCGGCGCTGAACCGCGTCTTGGCGTCGGGATCGTAGTCGACACCGCCCCGCAGGTTGGCGAGCCGCACGTCGCCCGATCCGATATTGTCGCGGGCCTCGTCCGTCGGCTGGCCCGCGCCCGAGGCCACGAAGGACTTGGTCATCGCGCTGACCTGCTTCAGCGAGTCGTGGCGGCCATAGGCGGAGCCGCTCCAGGTGAAACGGCCGTCCTTGTAGGTCACGTTCGCCCCGCCGTTCTGGCGGCCGCTCGAGCCGAGGTTGGCGCGCGCGCCGCCGCTGAGCCCCGGCTTGTCCGTCTTCTTCATGACGAGGTTGATGATCCCGGCGGACCCTTCCGGACTGAACGCCGCCGAGGGGTTGGTGATCACCTCCACGCGCTCGATCTGGTCGGCGGGAAGGCTCTGCAACGCCTGGGCCTTGCCCTCGCCGCGGAACATCCCCGAGGGCTTGCCGTCGACCATGATGGTGACGTTGGGATCGCCGCGCAGGCTGACGTTGCCGTTCACGTCGACCTCGACCGAGGGCACGTTGCGCAGGGCGTCGCTGATCGAACCGGTGGTCGCCTGCAGGTCGCCCGACACGCTGTAGCTTCGCCGGTCGATGGAGGTGCGCACGGGCGGCGGCTCGCCCGTCACGGTGACGCCCTTCACGGTCTGCTGGCTAGCGTCCGGCCTGGCCGGAGCGGGGCCGGCGGGAATCGGTTTCGCCGGGTCGGGCTCGGCGACCGCCGGGACGGACGCGGCCAAGGCCGCCGCGAGGGCGAGCCAGGACGGACACCAACTCACTGCGCTCTCCCCCGCCGCGCCGCCCCAGACGCTCCACAAGCTAGAGTGTTGGATCGGCTCGCGGCGACTTTGTGTCGAGCCCGCCGGCCGTACGGGGTTCGGTGTTCCGGCCAACTCTTGCTAGACCAGCCGGATCGAAGACGGCGAGGGGCGCATGCGGTTCGTTCTGTTCAAGGGCCAGTCCCAGTACGGGTCGCTGCGCCTGCACATCGACCAGCTCGCCGAAGCGCTGCGCCAGCAGGAGCACGACGTGCGCGTCGTCGATCTGGAGCCTCCCGAGCGGATGGCGGCGATCAACGCCGCGCTCGCCGATCCGCCGGACTGCTTCTTCGGCATCGGCGGCGTGGGCAGCGACCTGCGCAACGCCTCGGGCTCGGTCTACGACCAGCTGGGCGCCGTCTATGCGAC
The DNA here is from genome assembly GCF_016124325.1 of Phenylobacterium sp. Taxonomy (GTDB): domain Bacteria; phylum Pseudomonadota; class Alphaproteobacteria; order Caulobacterales; family Caulobacteraceae; genus Phenylobacterium. The sequence continues at coordinate 20,301 of NZ_WGNY01000007.1, read as the reverse complement.
GCTCTACGTCGACCATCCCGTGCACCACGTGCCGCGGATCACCGCGTCCATTCGGCGCTACGTCGCCTTCTTCCTGGATCGCTCGCACGTACAGTTCCTGGCCGGCTGGCCGGGCGCGCGGGGGCTGGCCGTCCGCAGCTTCCTGCCGCCCGGCGCCAACGAGCTGCCCGAGCCGGTCGACGCCTCCGACGAGGCCTTTGCCCGGCGCGACATCCCGCTGCTCTTCACCGGCACCTACCGTGGCCCGCCCCAGCCCGGCTGGGCGGCGTGGGAGGAGAGCCCGGCGAAGGAGGTCGTCGGCGAGATCGCCGGGCGCATGGCCGCCGACGGGGCCCTGCCGATCCTGGACGCCTTGAAGGCGTCGCTGGCCTCCCGCGGCGGCCAGCTCACGCCTGAGCTGTTCGACCAGTTCGTGCCGCTGCTGCAGCCGGCCCAGGCCTTCGCCGAGGCCTATCATCGCGACGCGCTGCTCCACGCGCTGGGCCGGGCAGGTGTTCCCATGCACGTATACGGAAACGGCTGGGAGGCGTTGACGGCGCTCTATCCCAGCTTCGTCTACGGCGGCGTCGGCAGCTTCGAGGAGACGATGCGTCTCCTGAGGCGCACGCGGCTGGTGCTCAACACCAACAACGGCTTCGTCGCGGGCGGGCACGAGCGGGTGTTCACCGCCATGTGCGCCGGGGCCGCGGTGTTTTCCGACGCCAGCAAATACTACGCGGAGGCGTTCAAGGAGGGCCGCGAGATCGTGACCTTCCCGTGGAGCCGAATGGCCGGCGCGCCCGAACAGCTGCTGGCCCTGATGGACGACACGCCCCGGCTCGCGGGGATCGCGCGCGGCGGCCACAAGCGGGCGATGGCCGAGCACCGCTGGTCGGACCGCGCGTCCAAGATCGTCAAGGCGGTCAAGCAGGCGCGCTGAGCACGTTAGGCGAAAGTGTGAGCGGTTTCGCCGCTCGAACGCGCTCTATGCTTTTGGATCTCGAGCACGATGGGGTCAGGTGATTCCACCTGACCCCATCGTGCTCTAGCTTTGGCGGGCGGGCTTCACACCCGTCATCCTCGCCCTTGTGGCGAGGATCCCTCCCTCGGCGGCCCGGACGGCGCCAGGCGACCGCCGATCGCGCGGCGTCGAGAGGGATCCCAGGCACAAGGCCTGGGATGACGGTTCATCTATTGCAGCGCCTCGTACTCGGCCGGCGTGCCGCAGAAGACCACCTCGTCCGTCTCGATCAGCCGGTAGCCGATCCGCGCGCCCCGGCGGATCAGGTGGTTGTAGAGCGGGGCGACGTAGAGCTCGGCCGCCTGCGGGGCGTTGCGCTCCGCGGCCAGGGCGGCGCGGAAGTCGCCGGCGCGGGCGAAGTGGTAGAGGCCCGTGCAGCAGAGGTCGGAGATCGGCCGCTTCTCCGCCGTCTCCAGCGCCAGCGGCTCCGGCCCAGGCGCGGGCCTCACGTACGACCAGTTGGCGCCCTCGCCGCGAAAGACCTCCAGCCAGCCGTCCATGACGGCGAGCGCGCCACCGGGAAAGGCGAAGCCTGGCCGGAAGGTGTCGATGTTGAAGATGGTGAGCGCGGTCTCCGCGCCGACGCCGGCCTGATCCAGCCCCACCTCGACCGTCTCGGCCTGGCCGGCCGTGGGCTGGTCGAGGAGCGCGAGCGTGACCTCGGCGATCCCCAGGGCGTCGCACTCGGCCCGTACGAAGCCGGCCGCCTCGCTGCGGGCGATGATCAGGAACGGCGTGCGCGCGAACTCGGCCTCGAAGCTCCCCACCGCGTGGGCGAACACGCTGCGGCCGTGGAGCGGCAGCATGTGCTTGGGGACCGCGTAGCCGGCCTCGGCGAACCGCCGCGAGGCCCCGGCCATGGGGATCACGATCATCGGGCGTCCAGGTCCCGGAACAGGCGCAGCGCGTTGGCGACGAAGGCGCGCTGGCGATCGGGTCGGTCGGCGTGCAGTGGCAGCATGGAAAGGAACAGGCCCGTCATGGCGGCCCGCACCGTGGGCGACAGCGCGGGCTCGCCATCGATAGTCGTCTCGCCGAGCGCGGCTTCCAGCCAGGGCTGGGCGGCGATCTCCTCGAAGGCCAGGGTGAAGTCGCCGTCGTGCTCTGTGGCTTCGTAGCGGCCGGCGATGATCTGGTCGTAGCGGCCGACCGCCGAGTGGGCGAGTTTGGCGAGGTCGTAGCGCAGGTCGCCGTAGATGCCGGGCCGTTCGCCCACCAGCCCGCGCGGGTCGAGCGCCCGCACGCGGCGCACCCGGCTGTCGTAGAGCAGGTTCGAGAAGCAGAGGTCGCCGTGCATCACGCATTCGCGGCGGCCGGACTCCAGGTCGAGGCCCGCGGCCAGCCGCTCGGCGATCTCCACCAGCGAAGGCGTCGGCTGGCCGTCGAAACGCAGCGGCCGATCGATGGGAAAGCCCGTCTCCCGCGCGTGTCGCTCCAGCCGGGCCAGGGTCTTGTCGACGCAGAGCGTCCGCAGCGCCGCGTCGGCGGAGTCCTCGGATCTGTCGGCGGCGCAGGCGGCCAGCAGCGCCTCGCAGGCCGCGAGGATGCGCATCCAGGAGTGCCGGCCCAGCAGGCCGTGGACGAACAGCTCCGAGACCACCGGCAGGAACTCGTACTCGGTCTCGTAGAACGCGCGGCCGTCGTCGACGCCGTGCGCCAGCAGGCGGGCGGTGTGGATCTGCACCGGCGCGGGGATGGCGTTCAGCCAATGGGCCTCGGCGCGGATCTTGGCGCGATCGACGCTGGTCTTGCGCGCGGTCAGGCCGTCGATGCGCACGGTGTTGAAGGCCCGCGCGGTGGTCACCGCCAGGCGCGACTGGAAGAACGTCTGCAGGTGGCCGAAATCCAGCCATTCGGGCGTTTCGACCATCTCGACCGGGCGCTCGGTCAGGTAGCGGTTCACCCCGGCCACGAAGTCGCCGCGCATGCGGGAGAGCGCGCGGACCAGCCCCAGCGACGACGAGAAGCTGAAATAGCCCGCCGCGATCGGGCGACCCTCGTGGCCGTCTTCGCCCGCCGGCGTCGTGTCGAGCGACAGCACGCGCCCGTCGTCGCCCCGGCGCATCTCGGCCCAGGCGTATTCGCTCATCCGCGGGCCGCCGACGATGACGTCGTCGCGATCGAGGGGTGGGGCGCCGATCAGGGTGTCGCCGTGCAGGATGTGGATCGGCCCTTCGCCGGCGCCCACGGAGTTCACGGCGTAGACGACGGCCTCGCCCAGGCGCAGGCCTTCCGGGATCGGCAGCAGTTCGACGCCGCGCTCGGCCAGGCGCCGGGCGTCGTGCGCAGGGACCTGGAAGGTCTCGGGGACCACCATGTGGAACTGTTCGCCGCCCTCCAGCGCATCGAGCTGGAGTTCGTAGAGCCGCCGCGTCCCTACCGGCAGGAACGAGGGCGGCAGAGGGCCGAACTCGGCGGCCAACTCCTGGCCGACGACCGCGCCCGACATGATCAGCCGCAACGGCGCCAAGCCTCAGGCCTCCTTCGCCAGCAGGGCGCGGATCTCGTCGAGGCTCAGCCGGACGAACTCGCTGGGCCGCACCGCTTTGTCGTCGATGTAGAAGCCCTCGGTCCCGCACCAGGGCTTGCCCACGTGGATTTCGTCGTAGGGCACCTCGTGGCGCGCCAGCCAGTCGAGGATGACGGGCAGGGTCAGGGCGTTGATCTTGCCGATCGAGCCCTGGTGGGTGCGCATGTTGCGGGCCGAGCAGATGACGATCTCGAAGCCCTGGGCGCGGTATTCGCGCAGGCGGGCGATCAGTTCGGCGTTGGGCCGGCGTTCGGCATAGGGCCGCTCGGGCTCGTCGAGCGCCAGCGTTCCGTCGAGATCGAAGACGAGCCGCTTCATGGGATCCTTCCGGGCTCCGGCTTCGCCTGTTCTAGACGATTCCTGGCGATTGCCGCCAAGCGCGGTTGCCCGCGTCACAGAAACCGGGGCTAATCCCGGCCAAAACGCGGAGGGGATATCGACATGCGGCGGATGATTGCGGTCCTGGCGGGCGTTGCGGCGCTGGCGATGTCGGGCGTCGGCCAGGCCCAGGAGCCCGCCGATGGCCCGCTGCCGCGGGTGAAGGCGAAGATCGATTCCGGACCGATCATCGGCGTGGCGCACGAGCACGCCAATGTCTTCCGCAACATCCCCTTCGCCGCTCCGCCGGTCGGCGATCTGCGCTGGGCGCCGCCCCGGCCCGTGACACCCTGGGCCAAGCCGCGCGAGACCATCTTCCCCGGTCCGTCATGTCCGCAGCCGATGACCAAGGACGGCACGCCCAACACGGGCGGCGCCAACGGGCCGACGTCGGAGGACTGCCTGCAGCTCAACGTCTATGCGCCGAAGGGCGCGAAGGCCGCGCCGGTGATGGTGTGGATCCATGGCGGCAGCCACCGCACCGGCGCCGGCTGGATCTACGACGGCCAGAATTTCGCCCGCGACGGCGTCGTGGTGGTGACGATCAACTACCGCCTGGGCGCCCTGGGCTACTTCGCCCATCCGGCCCTGACCAAGGCGGCCGGCGGCCAGCCCACCGGCAACTTCGGCCTGATGGACCAGATCGCGGCGCTGAAGTGGGTGCAGCGCAATATCCGCGCGTTCGGCGGCGACCCGAAGAACGTCACCGTCTTCGGCGAGTCGGCCGGCGGCATGAGCACGCTGGCGCTGCTGGCCACGCCCTCGGCCCGGGGCCTCTATGAGAAGGCCATCGTGGAGTCCGGCGGCGGCTGGTTCCCGCCCGTGACCCTCGCCGACAAGGAGAAGCAGGGCGCCGAGGCGCTGGAGAAGATCGGGGTGGCGGCCGACGCCAGCGCCGCCGACCTGCGGGCGATCCCCGTGGACAAGCTGGTCCCGATCAACGCCAACTACGGGCCCTTCGTCGACGGCCAGCTGATGACCGAGACGCCCAGCCAGGCGCTGGCCGACGGCCGGTTCGACGACGTGCCCCTCATGATCGGCACCAACTCGGGGGAAGATTCCCTGCTGGGGCCCATGAAGCTGCCGGAAGCCGCGCTGGCCCGCTTCCCCGCCGGCCTGAAGGACGCCTACGCCGACGACCCGGTCCACGCCGACCCCGACCTCCTGGCGCGGGCCATGTTCACCGACCGCTTCATGGGCGGCGCGGCGCGCTGGGTGGCCGCCGAGGCGCACGCGGGCAAGCCGTCGTGGCTCTATTACTTCTCGTATGTCGGGGCCCGGTTCCGCCCGGCGATGACGCGGGCCACCCACGCCGCCGAGATCCAGTACGTCTGGGAATACTGGGGCCGGCGCACGCCGATGAGCACGGTGAGCGCCGACGACCGCGCCATGGCGAGCCTCATGCACGCCTGCTGGGTGGCCTTCGCCAAGGCGGGCGCGCCCAAGTGCGGGGGGACGGCTTGGCCGGCCTACGATCCCAAGGCCGACCAGCTCATGGAATTCGGATCGGACAGCGGGGTGCGCACGCACTTCCGCAAGGTCCAGCTCGACGCCCAGCAGGAGTCGATGCTGCCCGACCTGAAGCTCGGGAAGTAGCCGGGATCAGGCGAGCATGATGCTGGACCGCGGCTCGCGGCCGCCGACGGAGTCGGCGCAGAGCGGCGCGCCGGCGTCCAGGAGCGCCTGCCGGCGGCTGGCGATGCTGGTCGACGTCTGGATCTTCTCGAACGCCAGGAGGGGCCTCAGGGCGTCGTGCTCCAGCACCCGGGCGACGAAGGCGGCGGTCCTCGGCCAGCGGGCCGCGTCGATCGAGAAGCTCACGTAGCCGGCGTTGACGAAGAAGGTGGCGAGCGAGATGTCGGCGAGGCCGATGTCGCCGAACAGGAACCCGCCGGCCGGAACCTGGCCCTCGAGGTAGTCGAGCACGGCGGGCGCGTCCTGCGTCAGGGCCCTCTGCACCCGCGCCTCGTCGGGCGGCGTCTTCCACACGGCGGGCTGGACGAATTTCTGGAAGAACAGGCTCCAGATGAACACGTCGCCCATGCGCGTGTCGGCGAACTCCTCCAGCCAGCGGGCGCGGGCCCGGTCCTTCACGTCGGCGGGCAGCAGCGGCCGCCCGGGATAGGCGTCCTCCAGGTACTGGCAGATCACCGAGGAGTCGCAGAGGGTCAGGTCGCCGTCGATCAGCACGGGAATCCGGCGCAGCGGGCTCATGGCCTCGAAGGCGTCGTCGCCGAAGAAGGGCGTGATCGGGTCGATCTCGTAGGCCAGGCCCTTGAGGTTCAGGCAGGCCAGCACCTTGCGGACATACGGGCTGACATAGCTGCCGATGATCTTCATGCGCGCCTCCCGGGACCCGACGCCTCAGGTGTGGCGCCGGGGCCGGAACGGCAAGGGCCAGTCGCCTGCGCGTGGCTCAGAAGCTGAGGACGCGGGCTTCCTTGACGTGCGGCAGGGCCTGGATCTTCTCCAGCAGCTTGCCGTTCGGATCCTGGTCGATGCCGATCAGGGCGATGGCGTCCTCGCCGGCGTCGATGCGGCCCAGGTTGAAGGTCGCGATGTTGACGCCGCTGTCGGCCAGGAGCGCGCCGATCGAGCCGATGAAGCCCGGCTTGTCGAGGTTGTTCACATAGAGCATGCGCGGCGAGAACGGCGCGTCGAGCTCCATGCCCTTCACCTCCACGATGCGCGGCGCGCCCGCCATGACCGAACCGGCGAACGAGCGCTTGCCCTTCTCGGTGGTCACGGTGATCCGCATGAGGCTTTCGTAGATCGGCGAGTCCTCCTGGCGGCTCTCCGAGACGGTCACGCCGCGCTCCTTGGCGACCGCCGGGGCCGAGACCATGTTCACCTCGGCCAGCATGGGACGCAGCACGCCGGCCAAGGCCGCGGCGCTGAGGGGCCGGGTGTTGAGCTTGGAGACCTCGCCCTCGAAGGCGATGTCCACGCCCTTGATGCCGAAGTCGACCATCTGGCCGGCCAGGGCGCCCAGCTTCTCGGCCAGGGCCACGAACGGCTTCAGGCGCGGCGCCTCCTCGGCGGTGACCGAGGGGCTGTTGAGGGCGTTGGTGACGGCGCCGTTGACGAGGTAGTCGCTCATCTGTTCGGCCACCTGCAGGGCGACGTTCTCCTGGGCCTCGTTGGTCGAGGCGCCGAGGTGCGGCGTGGCGATGAAGTTCTCCGCGCCGAACAGCACGTTCGCCTTGGCCGGCTCCTCGACGAACACGTCGAAGGCCGCGCCGCCCACATGGCCGTCGTCGAGCGCCTTGCGCAGGGCCGCCTCGTCCACCAGCCCGCCGCGGGCGCAGTTGACGATCAGCACGCCCTTCCGGGTCTTGGCCAGGTTCTCGGCCGACAGGATGTTGCGCGTCTTGTCGGTGAGCGGGGTGTGCAGGGTGATGATGTCGGCCCGCGCCAGCAGCTCGTCCAGCTCGACCTTCTCGACGCCGATCTCCACCGCGCGCTCGGGCGACAGGAACGGGTCGTAGGCCACCACCTTCATCTTCAGGCCGTTGGCGCGGTCGGCGACGATCGAGCCGATGTTGCCGGCGCCGATCAGGCCCAGGGTCTTGGCGTAGAGCTCGACGCCCATGAAGCGGTTCTTCTCCCACTTGCCGGCCTGGGTGGAGACATCGGCGGCGGGGAGCTGGCGGGCCAGCGCGAACATCATGGCGATGGCGTGCTCGGCGGTGGTGATCGAGTTGCCGAAGGGGGTGTTCATCACCACCACGCCGGCGGCGGTGGCGGCCGGGATGTCGACGTTGTCGACGCCGATGCCGGCGCGGCCGACCACTTTCAGGTTCTTGGCGGCGGCGATGACGTCCTTGTCGACCTTGGTGGCCGAGCGGATGGCGAGGCCGTCGTAGTCGCCGATGATCTTGAGCAGCTCTTCCTTGGGCAGGCCGGTCTTCACGTCGGCGTCGACGCCGCGCTGCTTGAAGATGTCGACGGCGGCGGGGCTCAGTTTGTCGGCGATGAGAACGCGGGGCATGGAGGGTTTCCTCGCAACGCCCCTCCCCCTTGCGGGGAGGGGTTGGGGTGGGGGTGTGGAACTGGAGAGGGGGTTTCGCACCCCCATCCCCGGCCCTTCCCCGCAAGGGGGAAGGGAGGAATGCGTCAGACGGCTTGGAGGTCGGCGGAGACGGACGCGAAGGCCCAGTCGAGCCAGGGCGTCAGCGCGTCGAGGTCGGCGGTGTCCACCGTGGTGCCGCACCAGATGCGCAGGCCGGGCGGGGCGTCGCGATAGCCGCCGATGTCGAGGGCCACGCCTTCCTTCTCCAGCGCCGAGGCCAGCTTCTTGGCGAAGTCGGCCTGGACGTCGGGGGCCAGCCCGGTCACGCGCGGATCGACCACCTTCAGGCATACGGAGGTGTTGGACCGCGTCGCCGGATCCTCCGCGAGGAAGTCGACCCAGGGCGTCTTGGCGACCCAGTCGGCGAGCACGGCCAGATTGGCGTCGGCGCGCCGCTGCAGCTCGGCCAGCCCGCCGATCTTGGCGGCCCAGCCCAGGGCGTCGAGATAGTCTTCCACGCAGAGCATCGACGGGGTGTTGATCGTCGCGCCCTCGAAGATCTCGGCGTTGACCTTGCCGCCCTTGGTCATGCGGAACAGCTTGGGCATGGGCCACGGCGGCGCGTAGCTCTCCAGCCGGGCGACGGCCCGCGGCGACAGGATCAGCACGCCGTGCGCGGCCTCGCCGCCCAGGGCCTTCTGCCAGGAGAAGGTCACGGCATCCAGCTTGGCCCAGTCGAGCGGCTGGGCGAACGCCGCCGAGGTGGCGTCGCAGATCACCACGCCTTCGCGGTCGGCCGAGATGAAGTCGCCGTTCGGCACGCGCACGCCCGAGGTGGTGCCGTTCCAGGTGAAGACCAGGTCGGCGTCGGGGCGGACCTTCGAAAGATCGGGCAGCCGGCCGTAGGGCGCGTCCAGCACCTCGGCGTCCAGCTTGAGCTGCTTCACCACGTCGGTGACCCAGTCCTTGCCGAAGCTCTCGAAGGCGAGCAGCTGCACCGGCTTGGGGCCCAGCATCGACCACATGGCCATCTCGACGGCCCCGGTGTCGGAACCAGGCACGATGCCGACGAGGTAGTCGTCGGGCACGCCCAGCACCTCGCGGGTGCGGTCGATGGCCTGCTTCAGCCGGCCCTTGCCGAGCTTGGAGCGGTGCGAGCGGCCGAGGACGGCGCCGGTCAGGTTTTGAGGGGTCCATCCGGGGCGCTTGGCGCACGGGCCGGAAGAGAACTCGGGACGAGCCGGGCGCATGGCCGGCGTCGGTAGGTCAGTCACAGCGATGTCTCCCATCCTTGCAGATGGGCAGCGCCCCGTTGGGAGGGCGTGGCCCGCGCGCCAAAAGCCAGGGTTCGAGCCGCAGCGCAAGCGGAAGTTTTCTGAACGCACCTCTCAGCGGCGCTATGGCGCAGGCGCTCCGCGTCAGGCCGCGGCGCGAACGCTCCGCTGGCGCCAAGCCTGAATGGTGCCCCAGCCGAGGCTCAGGATGATGGCGCAGAAGTTGGCGTTGTTGATCGTCACGTGCAGGGCGTCCTTCGGCCGTTCCAGCACGAAGTAGAAGGCGTGCAAGCCGAACTGGAGACCGTAGAGCAGCATGACGACGCCCAGCCAGACGCTGGCGTAGCGCAGCGTCAACGGCAGCAGGGCCACGGCGGTGAGCCCATCGATCGCCAGGAGGATGCGCTGGTCGTGCAGGAGGTTTTCGTTGGCGGCGGTGGCCATGAGGTTGGCCAGGATGATGAGCGCGCCGATACGCTCAGGCGTTCCGCCCTTCACCAGGGCGAATACGCAAGACCCCAGACAAAACGCCAGGGCGATCAGGAATATCGTATAGGCCGACATGGTGCTGCACCCCTTAGAACTCAAAGGGGTGCAGCAACAGTTAAAGTCTAGAAAGCTTAGGCGTCAGACGACTTCGCGCATCACCGCCGGGGCGGCCTTCGCGGAGGCTTCGACGGGCTTTTCGAGGCCCATCTTGGTCCGGATGCCGAGGCGCAGCTTGGCCTCGTTGAGTTCGTTGTGGACGCCGACCATGGCGGTGCGAGCTTCGCTCAGCGCCTTCATGGCTTCCATCATCTTCGCCTGCACATCGTCGGCGAAGACGAGCGAGACGTTCACGTCTTGCCGGGCCTTGAGCATTTCGCCCATCAGTTCAGCGGCTTCAACGAGAGCGCTGTCGACGGCCGCTTCGGTCGTGAACAGCTTCTTGGCCACGCGCTGGGCCACGAATGCCTTATCCATGTGGGAACACCCCTTAAAGTTACCCGACACCCGTTAAGGTAAAGCAGTGGTTAAGCTGCACGCAACCGATTCAGGAGTTGTTAACCATGTTTTCTTCTGCGGCTAGTTGTAGCGTGGCGCCAAAGCCACAGCCGGGCCCGCTTCGCGCGAAGTCGTCGTAGCGCCACGGAAGCGAAGCGTTAGGATTATCTGGTCTATCACCCGGCCTATGAGTGCGCGGGGCGCCAATACGGAAGACGGGCCGCCGAAGAGTTCGGCGCCGACTGCGACGTTTCATGCACGCGTCGCGAGTGTCGGGCTGATCACCACGGTCGTCGTTCTGGTGGCCGCCTGCCTCACCTTCATGCTGCAGCAGTGGGCGGTCGCGCGCACCCAGTCGCATCGCTTCCACGAAAGCCTCGCGGTCACGGCGGCGCAGATGGCCTCGCCCGGGATGGCCCCCAGCGAGCGCATTCGGCTGGGCCAGGCGATCGCGTCCATTCAGGCCAGTCCCGACGTCATTTCGGCGCAGATCGTCGACGCCTCGGGGCGCGAGCTGGCGACCATGCGCAACAACGCGCCCGCCGCCGGCGAGGTCGAGACGATCGAGCAACCGATCGTGGTCGCCGGCAAGCCGGCCGGTAAGATCAGCGTCGTGGTCGCCCAGCCGTCGCTGGCGCCGATGCTGCCGCAGTTCATCGCGCTGACCTTCGTCCTGCTGTTCGGCGGCGTGGGCGTGGCCCTGTTCCTGGCGCGCAGCCTCGCGCACCGGGTGATCCAGCCGGTCCAGACCCTGTCGAAGGCGATGCACGACGTGGCCGCGGGCGGCAGCTTCACGCCGGTGGTGGTCGAGGCCCGCGACGAGCTGTTCGAGAGCCTGACCAAGAGCTTCAACCACTTGCTGGGCAAGCTGGCCGAGCGGGAGGACGACCTGAAGCGGGCCATGCGCGAGCTCGAACTCGCCCGCGACGCCGCCAACGCGGCCAATGTGCTGAAGACCCAGTTCCTGGCCAATATGAGCCACGAGATCCGCACCCCGCTGAACGGCGTGCTGGCGATGGCCGAGGTCATGTCGATGGGCCAGCTGGACGACGTCCAGCGCGACCGCCTCGACGTCATCCGCCGGTCGGGCGGCCTGCTGCTGGCGGTGCTGAACGACGTGCTGGACCTGTCGAAGATCGAGGCGGGCAAGCTGACGCTGTTCGAGGACGACTTCGACCTCGAGTCGGTGGTCATCCAGGCGCGCGACAGCTTCGCGGTGATGGCCGAGGCCAAGAACCTGGAGTTCGCGGTCGACGTGACCGACGAGGCTCGGGGCTGGTGGCGCGGCGACGCCGACCGCCTGCGCCAGATCGTGGGCAATCTGATTTCCAACGCCGTCAAGTTCACCCCTCAGGGCTCGGTCACCGCCTCGTTCGACGCCGCCCCGTCGGGCGCCCTCAAGGTGGTGGTGCGCGACACCGGCGTCGGCATCGCGCCCGAGAAGCTGCCCAGCCTGTTCGAGAAATTCACCCAGGCCGACAATTCGGCGACGCGCCGCTTCGGCGGCACCGGCCTCGGCCTGGCGATCTGCCGCGAGCTGACCCAGATGATGGGCGGCTCCATCAATGTGGAAAGCCGCGAGGGCCATGGTTCGACCTTCACGGTCGAGCTGCCCCTGAGGCGCGGCGGTCCCTCCTCGGTCGATGCGCCGGAGACGGCCGTGGCGTCGGACGAGGGCGACCTGCGCCTGCTCGCGGCCGAGGACAACCCGACCAACCAGCAGGTCCTGGCCGCCGTGCTGGGCTCGCTGGGCATCGACGTCCACATCGTCCCCGACGGCAAGGAGGCCGTGGAGGCCTGGCGCACCGGGGTCTACGACCTGATCCTCATGGATATCCAGATGCCGGTGATGGACGGCATCACCGCCGCGACCAAGATTCGCGAGGGCGAGAAGCAGAGCGGCCGCCGCCGCACGCCGATCGTGGCGCTCACCGCCAACGCCATGAGCCACCAGGTCGAGGAATACCTCGCCGCGGGCATGGACGCCCACGTCGCCAAGCCGATCGAGATCGCCAAGCTCTACGACGCCATCGCCACCACGCTGAACGCGGCGGCGACGGGCGCGACGCCGGGCCGGACGGCCGCCCAGTCGGCCGCCTGAACGCGCCGTCATCTAGCTGAACCTCCGCCAACGGCCCGCCTCAGCCGGGCTTCAGGCGCGCCATGGTCTTCTCTGCGTCATGGACGGCCCGACCTTGGCCGCCCGCGAACAGGAGGACCTGTCATGAAGACCCTTATCGCCGCCCTCGCCGCCGCGACCGCCGTCGCCGCCGTGGCTGGCCCCGCCGCCGCCCATCCCGACGGCTACAACCATGGCCGCTACGTCGACCAGCGGGACTACCGCGACCACCGCGCCCACCGCGACCCCGGCGTCAACGCCCGCCAGGCCCAGGCCGAACGCCGCATCGAGCACGGGTTGCGAACCGGCGCCCTGACCGCTCGCGAGGCGCGCCGGCTGCGTGAGGAGGCTCGCGACATCGCCCGCCTCGAGGCGCGCTACCGCCGCGGCGGCTTCAACTGGAACGAGCGCGCCGAACTGGATCGGCGTCTGGACCGGCTGGAGTGGAACATCGCGCGCGAAAGCCATGACCGTGACTACGGCTACGGGTACGGCTATCGCCGCTAATCCCCGGTCATGATCGCGCCGGGCGCCCTCGCGGTTTCCGCCGCGGGGGCGCAGCGCTTCAGGCCGTGATACGTAAGACGCTCTCGACCACCGTGACGGCCCGGCCGCGGATCAGGACGCGGTCGCCGCGGACCTCGCAGTCCAGGTCGCCGCCCCGGCCCGGATAGGCCTGGTGGAAGCTCACCGAAGCGCGGCCCAGCTTGTCGGCGAAGAGCGGCGCCAGGATGCAGTGCAGCGAACCCGTGGTCGGATCCTCGGGGATGCCCGACCCGGGCGCGAAGAACCGGTCCACAACGTCATGGCCCGCGCCCTCGGCCGCCAGCGCGGCGACCCCCACGTTGCCGCGGCCGCCGGTCGCGGCGCCGGAGATCGACTTGAGCATCGGGAGGTCGGGGGCGAGGCCGCGCACGACGGCCGGGTCGTCGAAGAGCGCGACCAGATAGGGGCCCGCCCAGACCTCGGCGGGCGCCGCGCCCAGGGCCTCGGCCAATCCGGCGGGAACCTCGGTGCGGACGGGCGGCTGGGCCGGAAAATCCATCTCGTAGCGTTCGCCGTCGCGCCGGACGATCAGCGGGCCCGACTGGGTGTCGAAGGTCGCCGCCGCGGCGCCCAGGCCCAGTTCGGCGAACAGCACATGGCTGGAGGCGAGCGTGGCGTGCCCGCAAAGCGGAACCTCCAGCGCCGGGGTGAACCAGCGCAGGCCGAAACGAGCCGGATCGGGGGTCCGGAGCAGGAAGGCCGTCTCGGCCTGGTTGTTCTCGGCGGCCAGGGCTTGCATCCAGGCGGCCTCGGGCCAGGCGTCGAACGGCTCGACCACGCAGGCGGGATTGCCCCGGAACGGGCGATCGGCAAAGGCGTCGATGGTCCACTGGCGCATGGCGAAATCCTCGAGATTGCATCGTTCACTTGCGTTCCGCCGTCGCGGGCGGCAAGGGCCACTTCCCGCCCGGCGGACCTGCCGGCGGCATTCGGGGAACGCCCATGGCCCATGAGATCAGCGACGGCGGGTTCACGCTCAGCGACGACGCCGGGCGTTTCGACCTCGCCCGCGCCCACCGCTGGATCGGGCAGGAGAGCTATTGGGCCGCCGGCATTCCCCTGGACACCTTCGCTAAGGCCTGCGCCAACAGCCTGGTCGTCGGGGGCTACGCCGCCGACGGCGCCATGGCGGCGATGGCCCGTGTGGTCACCGACCGGGCCACCTTCGGCTGGATCTGCGACGTGTTCGTGGACGAGGCGTTCCGCGGTCAGGGGCTGGGCAAGCGGCTGATGGCCTACCTCAGGGGCCACCCCGACCTGCAGGGCTTCCGCCGGCTCCACCTGGCCACCCGCGACGCCCACGGCCTCTACGCCCAGTTCGGGTTCGTTCCCCTGACCAAGGTCGAGAGCTGGATGGAGATCCGCGTCCGAGACCCCTACGCGAGCTAGCCGACCACCTCGAGCTCGGGCCAACGCACGGTCGCACGTGCGACCGTGCGGGCGAAGTTGATGCTGGGCCGGGTCGGATTAGGGCGCAGGCGCCGGGCGAACAGGTCCTCCAGCCCGAACGGGGCCTCCACGGCGATGGCGTCGTCGGGCCCGAGCCGGACCCCCACCGCGAACATCGGGCTCTCGAAGCGGGTGAGCGCCTCCGCCGTGCAGGACAGCGGCGAATAGTGTTCGCCGAACTTGCCTTCGAACCAGAGGTGCACGCGCGCCTGGTTGCGCACCTCGACCAGCTCGCGGAGCGGCGGCTCGAAGGCCGCGGCGACGCGCCGGATCACGATGTCCTCGGCGTCGTAGGACGTGTCGGAGGCGTCGAAATAGCCGACGTCGTAGTCGCGGATTCCGTAGTCGATCGGCCGGCCGCCCAGGTGGTTGAGCACCCGCTGGTAGACGGCGCCGGAGAAGACCATCCAGTCCGGCGGCGCCAGCTCGCGCATCGTCGTCAGCACCTGCATCAACGGCGCCGAGCGGCGCAGGATGGCGTCGAGCTCCGTCTGCAGGTTCATGCGCGACCCCGCAGCGGCCAGCCGTGATCCAGCGGGCCGTGGCCGCCGCCCAGCCCCGGCGCGCGCAGCATGGCCTCGTGCACATAGTCCCAGGCGCGCGCGACGGCGGCGTCGAGCGGCAGGCCCTGGGCGACGCCGGTGGCGCAGGCCGAAGCCAGCGTGCAGCCCGTGCCGTGGGTGTGGCGCGTCTCGAGGCGTTCGCCTTCGAAGAGTGTCTCGCCGTCCGGGGTCATCAGCACGTCGACCACCCGCTCGCCCGGAACGTGGCCGCCTTTCACCAGCACCGCCTTGGCGCCCGCCGCCAGCAGCGCCTCGCCGGCGCGCCGCTGGTCGTCGACGCTCGCGACCGTGAACCCGGTCAGGGCCTCGGCCTCGGGCGCGTTGGGAGTGAGCAGCGCCGCGACGGGGACCAGCCGGTCGCGCACGGCCGCGACGGCGGCCTCCGCCAGCAGGGACGCGCCGCCCTTGGCGACCATCACGGGATCGACCACGGCCGGAACGCCGGCCTCGGCGATCAGCCGCGCGGCGAGGTCGACGGTGGCTGCGTCGCCCAGCATGCCGGTCTTGATCGCGTCGGCGCCGATGTCGGAGAGGACGGCGCGGGCCTGCGCCTCGATCACCTCAAGCGGGACCGGATGCACGCCGCTGACGCCCAGGGTGTTCTGCACCGTGATCGCGGTGATCGCCGTGGCGGCGTAGCCGCCCAGCGCGGTGACGGTCTTGATGTCGGCCTGGACACCGGCGCCGCCGCCGCTGTCGGATCCGGCGATGATCAGGACTCGGCCCGGCGCTGACATGGCCGTGCGATAGCGCGGGCCGGCCGCAATTGCATCGGGATTTACGAAGGATCGCTTCGCCGCCAACGTCCGGGCATGGACGCCGCCGCCTTCGCCGAGCGCTTCGCGCAGGCGCATCAGGACATCTATCTGCACGCCGTGCGCCGCGTGCGCGACAAGCGCGAGCAGCTCACCCGCGAAACCGCCGCCTTCCTCCTGCACCTCGCCGAGGCGGGCCCCATGACCCTGACCGAGCTTTCCCGTCACCTGAACCGCGCGCCCTCGACGCTCTCGGAGATGGTCGATCATCTGGAGGCGAAGGACCTGGTCCGCCGCGAGCCTGATCCCGAGGACGGGCGCCGCGCCCTGGTCTGGCTCACCGCCAATGGCCGAGAGGTCCAGGCGCGGGAGATGTACGCCCTGGATCGCGATCACCTGAGCCGCGCCGCCGCCCGCCTGGGCCCCGAGCAGCGGGCCCGCCTGACCGAAGCGCTCGCCGAACTGATCTCCGCCCTCAAGACCGAAAGGCCCGACCCATGACCCACAACTGCGAAAGCTGCGGCATGCCGATCGAGAACGGCCGCTACTGCCAGTACTGCGTCGACGAGACCGGCGCGCTGCAGGACTTCGACACCCGCTTTTCGCGGATGGTCGACTGGCAGCTCCGCGAGCGGGGCGGCAGCCGCGCCGACGCCGAGCGCGACACGCTCGCCTACATGGCGACCCTGCCGGCGTGGCGGGACCATCCGCGGGTCAAGGCGGGCCAGACTTAATATCGCTTGACAGTTATATTTCTAATAGAGCATATCTTAGGCCATGAGCCCCTTCGAGGCCGTGGCCGAACCGAACCGCCGCCGGATTCTCGACCTCCTGCGTGAGGGCGAGCGGCCGGCCGGCGATCTGGTCGAGGCCCTGGCGATCAGCCAGCCCGGCGTGTCCAAACACCTGAAGCTGCTGCGGGAGGCGGGGCTGGTCAGCGTCCGCGCCGACGGCCAGCGGCGGCTCTACCGCCTCGAACCCGAAGGCCTCGCGGGCCTCGAAGCCTGGCTCAGACCGTACCGTCAATTCTGGGCCGACCGGCTGTCGCGCCTGGAACAGCACCTGGAGCACGAGCAATGACGCCTGGTCCCTTCGCCGGCCTGATCTCGGACGAGCTCGGCCAGGCCGTCGCGCGCGACGACGGCCGCTTCGATCTCATCTTCGAACGGCGGATCAAGAAGCCGGTCGAGAAGGTCTGGGCCGCGCTCACCATCCCCGAGCGCCTCGCCGACTGGTTCTCGCCGGTAGAGCTCGACCTGCGGGTGGGCGGCCACTACCGCATCCTCTTCGCCGACATCGACTACACGGTGGAGGGCGTGATCACCGAGCTGGAGCCGTTGAAGCGCATCACGCACACCTGGCCCGACTCCGAGGATCCGGCCTACGCCGACGCCTACGTGCGCTACGAACTCTGGCCCGACGGCGACGGCTGCCGCCTGCGGCTGACCCAGACGGCGGTGCATCGCAAGTACCTCGGCGCGCTCGCCGGCTGGCACGTCTTCTTCGAGGCCCTGCCCGGCGCCTGCGAAGGCATCCGCACGCTTTGGACCATGGAGCGCGAAACCGAGGTGGGCGAGCGCTACCACGATCTCCTCGCCGCCTTCCCCGCGCCGGAAGGGTCGTGACCATGCCGCCCGCCGACCCGGCCCTCGGGGACGTCCGCCGCACCGGCGACACCTTCGAGGTCGTGTTCCATCGCCGCTACGCACGCCCGATCGAGAAGGTCTGGGCCGCGCTCACCGTCCCCGAGCGGATCGCCGACTGGTTCTGCGAGGTGGAGATGGAGGCGCTTCGCGTGGGCGCGCCGATCCGCCTTTACTTCCGGGAGGTCGACCATCGCGTGGCCGGCCAGATCACCGCCTGCGATCCGCCGCGGCTGTTCGCCTGGACCTGGCCGCAGGACGGGCGACCCTCCGAGGTGCGCTTCGAGCTCACGCCCGACGGCGACGGCTGTCGGCTGACGCTCACGCAGGGCGGGCTCACGCCCAAGGACGGCGCGGGCGTCGCGGCGGGCTGGCATGCTCACCTGGCCGGCGTGGAACGCGCCGCCGACGGAATCCGCATGACCTGGGCCGAGATCCTCGAGGTCGAGAAGGGCGTGAACGAGATCTATCGGTCGCGCCTCCCCGGCTAGCCGGCCGCGCCTTCGATCGCCGCCCGGACCTTCAGGGCCTGGACCGTCTCGAAGACGTCGTGGACGCGGACGGCGGCGACGCCGGCGGCCGCGCCCGCCAGGGCCGCGGCGATCGAGCCGCCGAGCCGCCGGTCGGCCGGGGCCCGGTTGTCGAGCGCGCCGATGAAGCTCTTGCGGCTGGCGCCCAGCAGGACGGGAAAGCCCAGGTCGGTGATCCGGCGCAGGCCCGCCAGCAGGGGCAGGTTATGGCGGATCATGTGCTTGCCGAAGCCGATCCCGGGATCGAGCCAGATCCGGTCCCGGGCCACGCCGGCCGCGATGGCCGCTTCGGCGCGCTCGATCAGGAACGCGCCGACTTCGCCGACCACGTCGTCGTAGCGGGGCTCGGCCTGCATGGTGCGCGGTTCGCCCTGCATGTGCATCAGCACCACCTCGCAGCCCAGCTCCGCCGCCGTCTCCAGGCTGTCGGGCGCGTGGCGGAGCGCGGTGACGTCGTTCCAGATCGAGGCGCCGGCGGCCATCGCCGCGCGGGCCGCCTGCGGCTTCATGGTGTCGACCGAGATCGGGACGCCGCTCTCCGCGCGGATGGCCTCGATCAGGGGGACGAGCCGCTCGATCTCGGTCTCGGCGGCCACGGGCTCGGCGCCCGGACGGGTGGACTCCGCGCCCAGGTCCAGGATGTCGGCGCCCTCGGCGATCAGCCGGCGGGCGTGGGCCAGGGCCGCGGCCGGGTCGAGGTGGAGTCCGCCGTCGGAGAAGCTGTCGGGGGTTGCGTTCACGATCCCCATGACGCGCGGGCGGGCGATGGCGGGCGGCGAAGCGCTCACGGGATCTCGGCTAGCCGCCCTTCTTCAAGGTGAGGGGCAGGGAGCCGCCCGCCTGGCGCCATTGGCCTTCCAGCGTCTGGCCGTCGGCCGAGAGCCTGCCGGAGAAGCCGCCGACCCCCTTCAGCGTGACGGTCACCTCGTCGCCCACGTGGGTCAGGGCCGCCACCATCTGCATGGGGCTCTGGTCGGGGGATTCGAAGAGGGCCAGCGTGCCCTTGGCGTCGGTCTTCACGCGCAGCAGCAGGTGCAGGTCGCCCTGCGGCGCGGCGAGCACGCCCGCCCAGTCGCCGTCGAGGCCCGCCACCACCGGCCGCGGCGGAACCACGCCCCGGGCAAGGGTGAGCGGCAGTTCGACGCCGTTCTGCGTGAAGGTCCCGACCCAGGCGGCGGCGCCCGCGTCCCACTTGCCGGAGAAGGCGGCCCGGGCCGCCGGGGCCTCGAAGGCGAAGGCGTCGTCCGTCCCGGAGATGCCGGTCATGGGGATCTTCATGACCACCTGGTCCGGGCTTTCGGCATAGCCGCCGTAGCCGCCCTTGCCGTCACGGGCCACGTGCACGGCGATGGTCAGCTCGACGTCGCCGGGCGCGGTGACCTTGCCGATCCAGTCGCCGACGATGTCCTCGGCGCGGACGGGGCCGGCCAGCGCCGCCGCAGCGGCCGCGCCGATGATCCAGCCCCGCATGCGGGTCGCGCTCCGGCTTACGCCGGCTCGGCGCTGGGCTTGGGCGAGATCGGCACGGCCACCGACGGGCCGGTCGGCCGCTTGGTGTCGGCCTCGTCGCGGCTGGGCATGACGCCCTTCAGCACGTTGGTGATCTCGTCGCCGGTCAGGGTCTCGTATTCCAGGAGCGCCTTGGCCAGCCGGTGCAGGTCTTCCAACTTCTCGGTCAGGATGCGCCGGGCCTCGCTCTCGCCGCCCTCCACGAGGCGGCGAACCTCCTCGTCGATGATCTTGGCGGTCTCTTCCGAGACGTTCTGGTTGCGCGCGACCGAGTGGCCCAGGAACACCTCTTCCTGGTTCTCGCCGTACTCCACCGCGCCCAGGCGGTCGGAGAAGCCCCACTTGGTGACCATGGCGCGGGCCAGCTTGGTGGCCTGGCTGATGTCGGAGCTGGCGCCCGAGGTGATCTTGTCCTTGCCGAAGATGATCTCCTCGGCCACGCGGCCGCCGAACAGGATCGCGAGCCGCGAGGTCATCTGCTCGTAGCTCATCGAGTACTTGTCGCGCTCGGGCAGCTGCAGGACCATGCCCAGGGCGCGGCCGCGCGGGATGATCGTGGCCTTGTGCACCGGGTCGGTGTTGGCGACGTTCAGGGTCACCAGGGCGTGGCCGCCCTCGTGGTAGGCGGTCAGCTTCTTCTCGTCCTCGGTCATGACCATGGACCGGCGCTCGGCGCCCATCATGACCTTGTCCTTGGCGTCCTCGAACTCGAGCTGCGTCACGAGCCGCTTGTTCCGTCGCGCCGCCAGCAGCGCCGCTTCGTTCACCAGGTTGGCGAGATCGGCGCCCGAGAAGCCCGGCGTACCGCGCGCGATGACCTTGGGATCGACGTCTGGCGCCAGCGGCACCTTGCGCATGTGCACGCGCAGGATTTTTTCGCGGCCCATCACATCCGGATTGGGCACGATGATCTGGCGGTCGAAGCGGCCGGGACGCAGCAGGGCCGGGTCGAGCACGTCGGGCCGGTTGGTGGCCGCGATCAGGATGATGCCCTCGTTGGCCTCGAAGC
>NZ_WGNY01000049.1 GCF_016124325.1 Phenylobacterium sp. | reverse complement strand
GTCGAAGGCCTCGTGCAGGGCGTCGACCAGTTCGTCTTCGAGCCGTTCGGCCTCGGGGCGTTCGTGCTCGGACCAGATGAGCGCGCTGACGGCTTCCTCGACCTCGGCCATGCGGCTGAGCACGCCGAAGTCGGGGGCGGGACGGTTGGCGAGGATCTCGCGTGTGCGCTGGGCGCGTTCCAGGTCGCCGACCTCGCGGCGCAGGCGGGCCTTCATGGCCAGCGTCTGGCGATAGGAGCGGGCCAAGCCCTCCAGCGGCCGGGCGAGGGCGACGGCCTTGTCGTCCTCATCCTCGGCCAGGGCCTCGATGCGGTCGGCGTAGCGCATGGCGAGGCCCAGCAGGCGCTCGGACAGGCGGCTCAGGCCGTCGAGGTCGGATGCGATGTCGGGGCGATGTTCCAATGAGAACAAAGATAGAACATCAAGGGCGGGATGTCAAGATTTCCCGCTCATCCCCTACCGCTGGAAGACGCTGCGGGTCAGGCAGGAGAAGACCAGGCGGCCGGCTTCGTCGAGCAGGTCGTGCTGGGCGATGACGATGCCCTTGCCCTCGCCCACCGGGTCCTTGGCCATGACGGTCATGCGGCCGCGCAGGAGTTCGCCGGAGGGCGGGTTGCGCATCCAGCGCAGGGCGTCGACGCCCAGGCGCTTGGTCTGGGGCCAGTCGGTGGCGGCCACGGCGTCGAGCCGGGCCCAGATGGCGTAGACCATGGCGTCGGGGGCGCCGCGGTCGAGGGTCCAGCCCGGGGTAAACGCCTTGACGAAGGCCTCCAGCGCCGCGGCGTCCACGGCGGCGGCGCCCAGCGGGACGACCTGGCCGATCTCGATATCGTCGAACGAGGCGGGCACGGCGGACTCCCTGGAGGCGAAGGCGATTCTCCGATCATGGCCGCCCGACGCCCTGAGTCGAGGCCCGACGCGCGCGCGCTGTAACCTTTGGGCCGGCCCGCGCGAACTTGCCTGGAGGCGCGGCGGCGAGGCCGCCGACTTTGCGCGCCGGACATCGGCAGGCCATATAGCGCCAGTAAGCCGGCTTCGAGGTGACGATGCGAATTCTGCTGGGCGCGCTGGCCGCCCTCTTCCTTTCCGGACTGACGACCGGCGCGGCGGCCGAGCCCGTGAACACCGGCCACCTGAAAGCCGAGCTGGTTTCGGCGACCAAGGGGATCGCGCCCGGCCAGACGATCCACGTGGCCCTGCGCCAGCAGATCCAGACCGAGTGGCACACCTACTGGCGCAACGCCGGCGACAGCGGCGAGGCCACCAAGCTCAAGTGGGACCTGCCCCAGGGCTGGAGCGCCTCGGACTTCACCTGGCCCACGCCGCACCGCCTGCCCGTCGGGCCGCTGGTGAACTACGGCTACCAGGGCGAGGTGCTGCTGCCGCTGTCGCTGACCGCGCCGGCCGACCTGAAACCCGGCCAGACGGTGACGCTGAAGGCCGCCGCCCAATTCCTCGTGTGCGCCGACGTCTGCGTGCCGGAGGACGCCAACCTCACGCTCAGCCTGCCGGTCACCGACGGCCCCGCGCCGGCCGATCCCAAGTGGGGCCCGACGATCGACAAGACCCTGGCCGACGCGCCGCAGCCGGCGGGTCTCAACGCCACGTTCGAGAAGGACGGCGCGGTCGTGAAGCTGGCGATCACCGGCGCGGCGCTGAAAGGCGCGGACCTGGCCGGCGCCTATTTCTACCCCTATTCCGGCACGGTCATCGACCACGCCCAGCCGCAGCCGATCGACCGCGGCCCGGATGGCCTGACCCTGAGCCTGGCGGCGGGCTATGGCTTCCAGGCGCCCGAGCCGCCGACCGAGATGGCCGGCGTACTGGCGCTGGCCGACAAGGCCTACGAGGTGACGGCGACGGCCGGCCCGATCCCGCCGGACGCGGGCGGCCTGGGCCCGCCGCCGGCCAAGGCCGCGCTCCCGGCCGGAGCGTCGAGCCTGAGCCTGCTGAGCGCGGCGGCCTTCGCCTTCGTGGGCGGGCTGATCCTCAACCTGATGCCCTGCGTCTTCCCGGTGCTGGCGATGAAGGCCGCCTCGCTGGCCGGCCACGGCGGCGCCCACGGCGACGCGCGCCGCCAGGGCCTGGCCTTCGGCGCGGGCGCGATCCTGACCTTCCTGGGGCTGGCCGGCGTGCTGATCGCGGTGCGCGCGGCCGGGGGCGAGGCCGGCTGGGGCTTCCAGCTGCAGGATCCGCCGGTGGTGGCGGCGCTGGCGCTGCTGATGCTGGCCATCGCGCTGAACCTGTCGGGCCTCTTCGAGATCGGGACCTCGCTGCAGGGCCTGGGCTCGGGTTTCGCCGCCCACGGCGGGATCCTGGGCGCGTTCTTCACCGGCGCCCTGGCGGTGGTGGTGGCCGCGCCCTGCACGGCGCCCTTCATGGGCGCGGCGCTGGGCTGGGCCCTGACCCAGCCGCCCGCCGCCTCGCTGGCGGTGTTCGCGGCCCTGGGCGTGGGCTTCTCGGCGCCGTTCGTGGCCGTGGCCTTCGTCCCGGCCCTGATCAACGCCCTGCCCCGGCCCGGCGCCTGGATGGAGACGTTCAAGAAAGCGCTGGCGTTCCCGATGTACGGGGCGGTGGCGTGGCTGGTCTGGGTGCTGACCGTGCAGACGGGTTCGGACGCGGTGCCGCGCATCCTGGGCGCCGGCATCGTGCTGGCCCTGGCCGGCTGGCTGCTGGGCGCGGCCCAGCGGCGCGCGGCGGTGGGCCGTCACGCCGCGCCGCTGGCGATCACCGGCGCCGTGCTGGCGGCGGTCGCGGTGGCGGGCGGCGCGGTCTGGCCCGACTACGCCCAGGCCGGCGCGCGCGAGGCCCGTTCGGGCGAGGCGCACCTGAACTACGAGCCCTACAGCCCGCAGCGGCTGGCCGAACTGCAGGCGCAAGGCCGGCCGGTGCTGGTCAACTACACCGCGGCCTGGTGCGTGAGCTGCCAGGTCAACGACCGGGTGGCGCTGTCGACCAAGGCGGTGTCGAAGGCGCTCGAGCGCAACAACGCCGTCTACCTCAAGGCCGACTGGACCAACCGCGACCCGCAGATCGCCGAGGACCTGGCCCGGTTCGGCCGCGTGGGCGTGCCGCTCTATCTCGTGTATGGCGCGAAGGGGGGCGATCCGGCTATCCTTCCGGCCATCCTGACCGAGGGCCTGGTGGTGAAGGCGCTGGACGCGGCCGCCGGGCCGGCCTGACCCGAACCCCTACGCGCAGGAGGCGTCCGATGATCGACCGCCGACTTCTCCTTTCCCTCGCCGCCGCCGCGGCCCTCGCCGCCCCGAGCGCGGCGCCCGCGGCCGAACCCTTGCTGGGCCAGCCGGCGCCGGCCTTCGAGGCGAAGGACTACAACGGCCAGACCCGCTCGCTGGCGGAGTTCCGCGGCAAGACCGTGGTGCTGGAGTGGACCAACAACGGCTGCCCGTACGTCGGCAAGCACTACGGCGCGGGCAACATGCAGCGCATCCAGAAGGAGGCGACGGCGCAGGGCGTGGAGTGGCTGACGATCATCTCGTCGGCCCCGGGCTTCCAGGGCTATCTGACGCCGCCCGAGGCCAAGGCCTGGAAGGCCAAGGTGGGCGCCCATTCCAGCGACGTGCTGCTGGACCCGGAGGGCACGGTGGGCCGGCTCTACGAGGCCAAGGCCACGCCGCACATGTTCATCATCGATAAGGCCGGGACGCTGGTCTACATGGGCGGCATCGACGACCGCCCCTATTCCGATCCGGCCAGCCTGAAGGGCGCCACCAACTACGTCGAGGCGGCGCTGGCCGACATCAAGGCCGGACGCCCGGTGGCCACGCCGGCGACGCGGCCCTATGGCTGCGCCGTGAAGTACTCGTCCGCCGAGTGATCGGCGGCGCGCCCGCCATTCGACACGCCATGGCCCGGCCTGTCCGGGCCACCCATGGACACCGCGCGCAAAGCAAGGGTACGGCGACGTCGCAGCCCGTCCTGCGGTATCTGTGTTCATGGGTCGCCCGGACAAGCCGGGCGATGACGGCCTGGAGAGAGTGAGTGCCCGAGACCGACGCCGCCTGGGCGGCCCTTTCCGAGGCCGGCCAGGCCGCCGCCGCGCGCCGTATCGCCGACCTGTTCGCCGCCGAGCCCGACCGGCTGGCCCGTTTCGGCCTGACCGCCGCCGGGCTGGAGATCGACCTGTCGAAGCAGACGTGGTCGCGGGCCGACCTCGACGTGCTCACCGCCCTCGCCCGCGCGAGCGGCGTGGAGGCCGCGCGCGACCGCCTGTTCGCCGGCGCGGTGGTGAACGCCTCGGAGGGCCGCCCGGCGCTGCACATGGCGCTGCGGGCGCCGGACGGCGCGGGCTTCTCGGCCGGGGGGACGCCGGTGTCGGGCGAGGTCGAAGCCAGCCGCGCGGCCATGCGCGCCTTCGCCGAGGCGGTGCGTTCGGGCGCGCGCCGGGGCGCGACGGGCAAGCCGTTCCGCGCCGTCGTCCATATCGGCATCGGCGGCTCGGACCTGGGGCCGCGGCTGATCTGGGAGGCGCTGCGGCCCGTCGACCCGCAGATCGAGCTGCGCTTCGCCGCCAATGTGGACCCCGCCGAGCTGGCGCTGGCGCTCACGGGCCTCGACCCCGCCGAAACCATGGTGGTGACCGTCTCGAAGACCTTCACCACCCAGGAGACCCTGACCAACGCCGAGACTGCGCGCGCCTGGCTGCGCGGCGCCCTGGGCCCCGCCGCCGACGCCCACCTCGTGGCCGTCTCGGCCGCGCCCGACAAGGCCCAGGCCTTCGGCGTGCCCGCCGACCAGGTGTTCGGCTTCTGGGACTGGGTGGGCGGCCGCTATTCGATCTGGTCGGCGGTGGGCCTCTCGTGCGCGGTGGCGCTGGGCTACGACGTCTTCGCCCGGATGCACGCCGGCGCCGCGGCGCTGGACCGCCACTTCCGCGAGGCGCCGCTGGAGCGCAACGCCCCGGTGATGCTGGCGCTGGCGCACCTGTTCAACCGCAACGGCCTGGGCCGCCCGATCCGCGCGGTCGTGCCCTACGCCCAGCGGCTGCGGCTGTTCCCCGCCTTCCTCCAGCAGCTGGAGATGGAGTCGAACGGCAAGCGGGTGACGGCCCAGGGCGCGCCGGTGGCCCACGCCACCGCCGCCAGCGTGTTCGGCGACGCCGGCACCAACGGCCAGCACGCTTTCTTCCAGCTGCTGCACCAGGGGACCGACATCATTCCCGTCGACATCCTGGCGGTGCGGCGCGGGTCCGAGGGCGATCCGGCGGCCCAGGCCAAGCTGCTGGCCAACGCGGTGGCCCAGGCCGAGGCGCTGATGGTGGGCCGATCCGCCGACGACGTGCGCGCCGAGCTGGAAGCGGCCGGACGCGACGCCGCCGAGATCGAGGCCCTGGTCCCGCAGCGCACCTTCCCGGGCGACCGGCCCACCAGCTTCCTCCTGCTGGAGGAACTGGACCCCGAGCGGCTGGGCGCCCTGATCGCGCTCTACGAGCACAAGACCTTCGTCGAGGGCGTCATCTGGGGGATCAACAGCTTCGACCAATGGGGCGTGGAACTGGGCAAGACCCTGGCCTCGCGGGTGCTGGGCGAGCTGCAGGGCGGGCCTGCGGGCGCGCACGATCCGTCCACCGCGGCCCTGATCGCGCGCCTGAAAGCCTAGGCTTTCGATCCGCTTGCCGCGGCCCCGCGCGCCGGTCCATCTTCCGGCCATGACGCTCGCCACGCCGGCGTCCGCGGTCCGCCGACCCGGAGCCCACGACCACATCGTCGACGTGCTGATCGCCGAGCGCGCGCCCAAGCTGTCGTCGAGCCCGGCATGGCCCCTTCTGCGCCCGCTGCTCTACGCCATGCTGGACTACGCCAAGGCCCGGCGGATGGCCGACGCCATCGCCCGCCTGCCGGGGCGCACGGCGCTGGACCACGTTTCGGACCTGCTGGCGCTGAAGGTGGCGGCGCGGGGCCTGGAGCGCCTGCCGGCCGAGGGCCGCGCCGTGGTGATCTGCAACCATCCGACCGGCATCGCCGACGGGGTGGCGGTGTTCGATGCCCTGAAGGCGGCGCGGCCCGACATCTGCTTCTACGCCAACGCCGACGCCCACCGGGTGGCCGCGCGGTTCGACGAGGTGCTGATCCCGGTGGAGTGGGTGGAGGCCAAGCGCACGCGGGAGAAGACCCGGGCGACGCTGACGCTCACCCGCGAGGCGATGGAGGCCGGGCGCTGCCTGGTGATCTTCCCGGCCGGGCGACTGGCGCGGCGCGGTCCCGACGGACGGCTGAGCGACCCGGAGTGGATGAGCTCGGCGGTCTCCATCGCGCGGAAATACGAGGCGCCGGTGCTGCCGCTGCACGTGGCGGGACCGTGGTCGACGCTGTTCCACCTGTTCAACGACGTGTCGAACGAGTTGCGCGACATCACCCTGTTCCACGAGCTGCTGAACAAGGGCGGGCGGCCGTTCTCGCTCACCGGCGGCCCGCTGATCGGGCCCGAGGCGCTGGACGGCGATCCGGCCGAGGTGACCGCCCGGCTGAAGGCCTATGTGGAGCGCGACCTGCCCGCCGAGCCGGACCGGCCGTTCGCATGATCCCCTCCAAATGATCCTGGCGGACGAGGCGGCGACCGCGCGGCTGGGCGCGGCGGTGGCGGCGCATCTGCGGCCCGGCGAAGCCGTGTGCCTGTGGGGGCCGCTGGGGGCCGGCAAGTCGACGCTGGCGCGGGCGCTGGTGCGGGCGCTGACCACCCCCGACGAGGACGTGCCCAGCCCCACCTTCACTCTGGTGCAGTTCTACGAGGGGCCGCTGCTGTCGGTGGCCCATTTCGACCTCTACCGGCTGGCCGATCCCGACGAGGCCTACGAGATCGGGCTGGACGAGGCGCTGGACACGGGCGCGGCGGTGATCGAGTGGCCCGAGCGGCTGGGCGGCCGCCTGCCGCCGGATCGACTCGATATAGAGATCGGCTTCGCGGGCGACGGGGGCGAAGGGCGGGTCGCCCGGCTGAAGCCCCACGGGGCGTGGGAAGGACGTGGACTTGAACCTGGAGCGTGAGGCCCGGAAGGCCGAGTTCCTGCGGGCCTCGGGGTTCGGCGCGGCGCGGCGCGAGCCGTTCGCGGGCGACGCCTCGACCCGGATGTTCGAGCGCCTGCGGCTGCCCGACGGAACCACGCGCTTCTTCATGGACCAACCGCCGGCGGTGGAGACGGCGGTCTGCCCGCCCGGCGCATCGGACGCCGAGCGGATCGCCCTGGGCTACAACGCCGCCGCGCGGCTGGCGGCCGGATCGGCGGTGGCGTTCGTGACGGTGGCGGAGCACCTGCGCGGCCGCGGCCTGTCGGCGCCGCGGATCGACGCCTACGACATCGAGGCCGGGCTGGTGGTGCTGGAGGACCTGGGCGACGGCCTGTTCGCCGACCTGATCGCGGCCGGCGCCGACGAGCGGCCGCTGTACGAGGCCGCGGTGGACGCCCAGGCGGCGATGCAGGCCGAACGGCCGCCGCCGGTGCTGGAGACGGGCGGCCTCCGCTGGCCGCTGCTGACCTACGACACCCTGGCGCTGAAGATCGCCACCGACACCTTCCTGGAATGGTGGCCGCAGTTCGCGGGCCTGCCGGCCTTCGGCGAAGCGGCCACGGCCGAGTGGGACGCGCTGTGGGCGCCCGTCTGGGTGCGCGGCGAGGCCGGCGCCAGCGTCTTCACCCACCGCGACTACCACGCGCGCAACCTGCTCTGGCTGCCCGAGCGCCGGGGCGTGGCGCGGGTGGGCATGGTCGACTTCCAGGACGCCCTGATCGCCCACCCCGCCTGGGACCTGCTGCACCTGCTGCAGGACGCGCGGCGCGACATCACCCCCGAGCTGGAGGCGGCGATGCTGGACCGGTTCCTGGCCGCCAGGCCGGAGCTGGACCGCGAGGCGTTCCTGGCCGACTACCGCGCGCTCGCCGCCTCGAACGCCGCGCGCATCCTGGGCCGCGTGTTCGCCCGGCAGGTGGTGTTCATGGGCCGCCAGCAGTATCGCGAGTACATGCCGCGCACCTGGCGCTACCTCGAACGCGATCTCGAAGACCCGGCGCTGGCGGGCCTGAAGGCCTGGTTCGACCGCCACGTCCCGCCCGAGGCGCGGGCGTGAGCCGGCCGAAGACAGCGATGGTGATGGCCGCGGGCCTGGGCACCCGCATGCGGCCGCTGTCGAACGACCGGCCCAAGGCCCTGGTGGAGGTCGCCGGCAAGCCGCTGCTGGCCTATGTGATCGACCCGCTGGTGGCGGCGGGCGTCGAGCGGATCGTGGTGAACGTCCACGCCCATCCCGACCAGATCGAGGCCTACCTCGCGGGCCGCCGCGACGCCGAGTTCCTGATCTCCGACGAGCGCGAGCGGCTGCTGGAGACCGGCGGCGGGGTGAAGCACGCCCGCGCGCTGCTGGGCGACGATCCGATCTTCCGCTGCAACAGCGACTACGTCTGGGTGAAGCCGGGCGAGCCGGCGATGGAGGCCCTGGTCCGCGAATGGGACCCGGCGCGGATGGACGCTCTGGTCACGGTGATCCCCAAGGACCGCACCCTGGGCTTCGACACCCCCGGCGACTTCTACCAGGACGCGGAAGGCCGCCTGACCCACCGGGGCGAGCGACCGAGCGCGCCGCTGCACGCCTTCGGCGTCGAGATCATCGACCCGCGCACCATCTACGCCGACCCGCGCGAGGCGTTCAGCCTGCGCGACGTCTGGTTCCGTTCGGCCGACAAGGGCCGCCTCTTCGGCCTGCAGCTCGACGGCCTGTGGATGCAGGTGGGCGACCCCGCCGCCCGCGACGTCGCCGAGGCCCAGTTGCGCGCCCGGGTCTCATGACCGCCTTCCTCGAGCCGCCGGGGCCGCGCTGGTTCAACATTCCCGCGCACCGGCCGTTCGCGGACGATCTCGCCCTGGGCCTGTTCGAGGCGCTGAACCCGCTGGGGCCCGAGGCCCTGGCCGACGCCGTGGTGCTCACCCCCACCCGCCGTGGCGCGCGCGCCCTGGCCGACGCCTTCGTCCGCGCGGCGGGGGGACGCGCCGTGCTGCCGCCGCAGATGCGGCCCCTGGGCGACCTGGAGGCGGGCGAGCCGCCGTTCGAGCCCGGCGACCTGGCGCTGGACCTGCCCGCCGCCATCGACCCGCTGACGCGGCGCTTCGAGCTGACGCGGCTGGTGGCGGAGCTGGATGCGCGTGACGACCTCGTCCCCGGCCGCATCCACTCGGCCGCCCACGCCCTGGAGCTGGCCGACGCGCTGGGGAGCTTCTTCGACGGCCTGCAGATCGAGGAGGCCGAGATCGGCCCGCAGCTCGAAGGGCTGGTGGCCGCCGAACTCGCCCAGCACTGGCAGGTGAGCCGCGATTTCCTGGAGGCGGCGCTGGAGCGCTGGCCCGCGCGGCTGAAGGACCTGGGCGTCGTCGACGTCAGCGAGCGCCGGGTGCGGCTGCTGCGGCGGCTGGCCGAGCGCTGGACGGCCTCGCCGCCGAGCGGGGTGCTGGTGGCGGCCGGCTCGACCGGAACAGCGCCGGCGACGCGGGCCCTGCTGATCGCCGTGGCCGCCGCCCCGCAGGGCTGCGTGGTGCTGCCGGGCCTCGACCACGAACTGGCCGATACGGCCTGGGCCAAGGTGGACGTGCAGCACCCGCAGGGCGCGCTGAAGCGCCTGCTGGACGACGCGCGGGTGCGGAAGGCCGACGTGCGCCTCTGGCCCGTGTCGGCGCGGCCCGACGCCGCCGGCCGCTGGCGCCGCCGGGTGGTCAACGAGGCCCTGCGCCCGGCCGAGGAGACCGCCGACTGGCTGGGCGTGATCGGCCGCCTGCGCGAGGAGGGCCGGCGCGAGGGCATCGATCCCGTGGCCGAGGGGCTGAAGGGCCTGTCGATGGTCAGCGCGCGAACCGAGGAGGAGGCCGCCACCACGGCCGCCCTGCTGCTGCGCGAGGCCCTGGAGGTCCCCGGCCGGACCGCGGCCCTTGTGACGCCGGACGCGGTGCTGGCGCGGCGGGTCTCGGCGAGGCTGGCGCGCTGGGGGGTGATCCCCGACTCCTCGGCCGGCGAGAGCCTGGCGGGCAGCGCCTGCGGGGCGCTGGCGGCGCTGGTCGCCCGCGCCGCCGCCGACCCGGTCGATCCGGTGGTGCTGCTGGGCCTGATGAAGCACCGAGACGCGCGGCTGGGCGACAGCGCCGAGCTGGAGGCCCTGGCCCTGCGCGGACCCCGCGCGCGGGACTGGCAAGAGCTGAAAGCCCGCGCCGCGAAATCGCCGGCCGCCCTGGCCCTGGCCGAACGGCTGGAGGCCATCATCGCCGGTCTCGCCTGGCCGGACGCGGCCGACTCCGCCGCCGAGGCGGCCCGGCGCACCGCCGCGGCCATGGAGGCGCTTTGCGCCGACGCGGACGGCGCCACCGGCGACCTGTGGGCCGGCCACGACGGCGAGGCGGTCGGCCGCCTGCTCTCGGGCCTGATGGCGTCCGGGGACAGCCTGCCTGCGGTCACGCCCCGCCAGTTCGCCGACCTGCTGCAGCGGCTGATGGAGGGCGAGACGGTGCGCAGCGGCGGGGCCACCCATTCGCGCCTGCGCATCCTGGGCGCCATCGAGGCGCGGCTGGTGCGGGACGACCGGCTGGTGCTGGGCGGGCTGGAGGAAGGCGTCTGGCCCGCCTCGCCCGGCCAGGACCCGTTCCTCTCGCGCCCCATGCGCCGCGCGCTGGGCCTGCCCTCGCCCGAGCGGCGGATCGGGCTGGCGGCGCACGACTTCGCCCAGGCCGCCTGCGCGCCCGAGGTGATCCTGCTGCACACCGAACGCCGCGAGGGCGCGCCCTCGGTGAAGTCGCGCTGGCTGTGGCGGCTGGAGACCCTGGCCGAGGGCGCGGGCGCGGCCTTGCCCGGCCATGCCGAGGCCCTGGCCTGGGCGCGGGCGCTGGACGCGCCCGGGACGCCCGCGCCGATCGGGCGGCCCGC
The DNA here is from genome assembly GCF_016124325.1 of Phenylobacterium sp. Taxonomy (GTDB): domain Bacteria; phylum Pseudomonadota; class Alphaproteobacteria; order Caulobacterales; family Caulobacteraceae; genus Phenylobacterium. Next base: position 6,381 of record NZ_WGNY01000049.1, on the reverse strand, counting down.
CCCGATCCCGCCGGTCGCCGCCCGGCCGCGCGAGATGGCGGTGACGCGGGTGGAGACCCTGGTGCGCGACCCCTATGCGGTGTGGGCGCGCGACATCCTGAAGCTCTACCCCCTGCGCCGGCCCGACGAGGCGCCGGACGCCCGCGAGCGGGGGACGGCGATCCACAAGGCCTTCGAGGATTTCGCCGAGCGGTGGCCCGAGGCCCTGCCCGCCGACCCGGCCGGAGAGTTCGAGGCGCTGTACGTCGACGCCCTGCGCGCCGCGGGCCTGAGCGAGGCGGCCCTGGCGCGGGAGACCGCCCTGGCCCGCGAGGCCGCCCTGTGGGTCGCCGAACTGGAGCGCGAGCGGCGCGCCGACGGCCGGGCGATCCACGTAGAGCTGAAGGGCCAGCTCACCTTCGAGGCGGCGGGCGGGCCCTTCACCGTGACCGCGCGGGCCGACCGCATCGAGGCCGCGCCCGGCGGCTATGGCCACATCCTCGACTACAAGACCGGCAAGGCGCCGTCGCAGAAGGAGGTCGACACCGGCTTCTCCCCGCAGCTCACCCTGACCGCGGCGATCCTGGCGGCCGGCGGCTTCCCCGAGATCGGCGCCCTGAAGCCCGGCGACCTGACCTATCTGGAGGTGACCGGCCGCAAGCCCGCCGGAAAGGTGGAGATCCGCGGCGCCGCCGGGCCCGAAAGCGAGCTGGCCGCCCAGCTCGCCCTGGATGGCCTCAAGGAACTGGTCGCCAGGTACGACGACCCGGCGCGGGCCTATCTGTCGCGCACGGCCCCGCAGTTCGTGAAGGCCCGCGTCTCGGACTACGACCACCTGGCCCGGGTGTTCGAGTGGTCGACCAGCGGCGAGGACGACGGCGCATGAGCACGGCCGTCTCCGAGCGCGACCCGCAGGCGACGGCCGCCGATCCGCGGCTGTCGGCCTTCGTCACCGCCAACGCCGGCTCGGGCAAGACCAAGACCCTGATCGACCGGGTCGCGCGCCTGCTGCTGGCCGGGGCCGAGCCGCAGGCGATCCTGTGCGTCACCTACACCAAGGCCGCCGCCGCCGAGATGCAGCGGCGGCTGTTCGGCCTGCTGGGCGGCTGGTCGGTGCTGGACGACGCGGCGCTGGCGGCCGAGCTGGCCAAGCTGGAGGCGCGTGCCTTCGCGCCGGCCGAGCTCTCGAAGGCCCGGGCGCTGTTCGCCCGCGCCCTGGAGACGCCGGGCGGGCTGAAGATCCAGACCATCCACGCCTTCTGCGAGAAGCTGTTGCGGCGGTTCCCGCTGGAGGCGGGCGTCTCGCCGGGCTTCCGGGTGATGGACGACGCCGCCTCGGCCGCCGTGGCCCGCGCGGCGCGGGCGGGGGTGGCGCGTTATGCCCTGGCCGGCGGCGGCGCGGCGGGGGTTTCCGAGGCCTACGCCCGCTTCTCGGTGGCGCTGGACTTCCAGAGCTTCGAGGCGATGTTCGCCGACTTCGAGGCCCGCCGCGCGGCGCTCTCGGCCTTCCTGGAGCACGTGGGCGGGCTGGAGGGCGCCGAGGCCTGGGCCTGGACGACCTGCGGCTTCGCGGGCGCGACCGATCCCGACGAGATCGCCGCGACGGCCATGGCGCGGCTGGACCGGGGCCTGTGGCGCGAGGCGGCGGCCCTGCTGGCCGGCGGCGGCAAGACCGACCAGAAGAACGCCGCGCTTATGGCCGCCGTCGCCGAGGCGCCCGAGGGCGCCTTCGCCGCCGCGCTGGAGGTGTTCTTCACCGCCAAGGGCCAGGGCACGCCGGCGACGTGGGTGGAGAAGAGCTCGACCCTGAAGGCCCGGCCCGAGCTGCACGTCCTGCTGCTGTCGGAACAAGCGCGGCTCGAAAAGGCCCGCGAGCAGGTCCGCGCCGCCGCCGTGGCCTGGGACACGGTCTATGCGCTGACCTTGGCCCACGCCTACCTGACCGCCTACGCCCACGAGAAGGCGGCGGCCGGGGCGCTGGACTTCACCGACCTGATCGAGAAGGCGCGCCACCTGCTGCGCGACGCCGAGGCCGCCCAGTGGGTGCTCTACAAGCTGGACGGCGGCATCGACCACATCCTCGTCGACGAGGCGCAGGACACCGCCGCCGACCAGTGGACCATCCTGCGGGCCCTGACCGAGGACTTCTTCACCGGCGCCGGCGCGCGGGAGGGTCTGGGCCTGGAGCGCAACCTGTTCGTCGTGGGCGACGAGAAGCAGTCGATCTATTCGTTCCAGGGCGCCCAGCCCGAGCGGCTGATCCACGAGTTCGAGTTCCACCGCGAACGGGCCAGCGGCGCGGGCCTGCGCTTCGAGCGGGTGGACCTGCTGACCTCGTGGCGCTCGACGCCGCAGGTGCTGCGCTTCGTCGACGCCGTGTTCGCGCCGGGGGACCTGGCCCAGGCGATCCAGCCGCGCATCGAGCCCGAGGCCGTGCGGCACCTGCCCGTGCGCCTGGACCACGACGGCTGCGTCGACGTCTGGGAGCCCGAGGCGGAGACCAAGGGCGAGGAGCGGCTGGCCTGGGACGCCCCGCTGGACGCCGAGGGCGAGGAGAGCGCCAACAAGCGGCTGGCCCGCAAGATCGCCCGCGAGATCGCCGCCCTGATCGCCCGGGGCGACGCGGTGTTCGACAAGGAAGCGGGAGGCTGGCGGCCCGCCAACGCCGGCGACGTGCTGATCCTGGTGCGCCGGCGCCGCGCGCTGTTCGAGGAGATCCTGCGGGCGCTGAAGCACGAGGGCGTGCCGGTGGCCGGCGCCGACCGGCTGGCGCTGTCGCAGCACATCGTCTTCGACGACCTCCTGGCCCTGGCCCGCTTCGTCCTGTTCCCCGCCGACGATCTGACCCTGGCGGCGGTGCTGAAGAGCCCGTTCTGCGGGATTTCCGACGACGGCCTCTACGACCTCGCCCATGGCCGGGGCCGCGAGCCGCTGTGGGACGTGCTGCGCCGCCGGGCCGGGGAGCGGGCCGACTGGGGCGAGGCCGCCGCGGTGCTGGAGGCGGCCCTGGCGGCGGGGCGGGCCGTACGCCCCTTCGAGTTCTACGCCGGCCTGCTGGCGCGGACCGACGCCGAGGGCCGCTCGCTGCGCTACCGCCTGCTGAAGCGCCTGGGCGCCGAGGCCGAGGAGGCGCTGGACGAATACCTGGCCCAGGTGCTGGCCGCCGAGGCCCGCGGCGTCGCCGACCTGGAGAGCCTGGCCTACGGCTTCGCCAGCCTCGACATCACCGTGAAGCGCGAGATGGAGGCGCCCGCCGGCCAGGTGCGGGTGATGACCGCCCACGGCGCCAAGGGGCTGGAGGCGCCGATCGTGTTCCTGCCCGAGACGACGCTGCGCGGGACGGCGCGCGGCTCGCCGCTGATGGAGACTGAGGACGGCGGCTTCCTCTGGTCGTCGTCGAAGGACCGCGACTGCCCGCCCTCGGCGGCGGCGCGCGAGCGGCGGGCGGCCCGGGAGGAGGCCGAGTCGTTCCGGCTGCTCTATGTGGCGCTGACCCGGGCCCGCGACCGGCTGGTGCTGTGCGGGCGGGTCGCCGCCGACGCCAAGGTGGAGAACCTGAAGGGCTGGTGGGGCGCGGTGGCCGAGGCGCTGAGCCACGCCGAAATCGCCCCCGGCGTGCGCGAGCTGGCATGCGACGGGGTGGCCTTCCGCCGCTACGGCAAGGACCCGAAGACGCTCGGCGGCGCGGCGCCCGGCCCGCAGGAAGCCACGACCGCCCTGCCCGCCTGGGCCCGGCGGCCCGCCGCGCCCGAGGCCCACGCCCGCTACGCCTCGCCGTCCGACCTGGGAGAAGGCGCCGCCGTGGCCGCGCCGTCGCCGCTGGCGGCCACGGGCGGGCTGGGCCGGTTCCGTCGCGGCGACCTGATCCACCGGCTGCTGCAACTGCTGCCCGATCTGCCGGCCGGCGAGCGCGCGGGGGGCGCGGCGGCGCTGCTGGCGCGGGAGGCCGATCTTTCCGACGCGCAGCGCGCCGAGATGGCCGCCGCGGCCCTGGGCGTGCTGGACGATCCGCGCTTCGCCGAGGTGTTCGGGCCGGGCTCGCGGGCCGAGGCGGCCATCGCCGGGACCGCCGCCGCCCTGCCGGCCGGCCTGAACATCTCCGGGCGGATCGACCGCCTCGTCGTGCTGCCCGCGCGCGTGCTGGTGGTGGATTTCAAGTCCAACCGCCCCTCGCCCGACCGGATCGAGGACGCCGATCCGGCCTATCTGCGCCAGATGTCGCTCTACGCCGCGGTGCTGGGCGAGGTGTTCCCCGGACGCGCCATCGAGGCCGCGATCGTCTGGACCGATGGGCCGAAGCTGATGCCCGTTCCAGAAAAGCTGATCACGCAAACGCTTGCGGAGCTCCGCCACAGCGGTTGATACAAGGGCGGGCCCCGCCTACATGCGCGGATCGAAAGGGCGCATCGGGCATTTCCGACGCGCCAAAGGAGTTTTCGAATGAGCACCGTCAAGGTCACCGACGAATCCTTCCAGGCCGACGTCCTGCAGTCCGAACAGCCGGTGCTGGTCGACTTCTGGGCGGAGTGGTGCGGCCCGTGCAAGCAGATCGCCCCCGCCCTGGAGCAGCTCGCCGACGAGCTGGCCGGCAAGGTCACCATCGCCAAGCTCGACATCGAGCAGAGCCCCACCACCCCCTCGCGCTACGGCGTGCGCGGCATCCCCACCATGATGCTGTTCAAGGGCGGCCAGATGGCCTCGATGAAGGTCGGCGCCATGCCCAAGCAGAAGATCCTGGAGTGGCTGACCGAGGCCGGCGTCGCCACCGCGGCGTAACGTCCTGACCCTCGGCCCTCCGCGCGAGCGGGGGCCCCTCTAGACGGACCACGAAAGACACGAAAAGCACGAAAAGGCTTCGCGGCCGGCTTCGTGTGGGTTCGTGTTTTTCGTGGTTTTTCCTTTTCCCTCCCCTTCATGGGGAGGGCGACTCGCGCAGCGAGCGGGGTGGGGTGTGAGCGCCCGCACCGCAGATGGCCTTCCCCACCCGTCTCTCGCTACGCTCGATCCACCCTCCCCATGAAGGGGAGGGAAAATCAGGTCGGCCAGGTTTCTTCGCTCATGGCCAGGACCTCGCCGGCGAAGTGCAGGCCGCCGCAGATGAGCACGTGCGGCGCGGGGCCGTCGGCCTCCAGGGCGCGCGCCACCCCGTCCGACACATTGGCCGCCGTCTCGGGCGCGAGGCCGGCCTTCACGGCGGCGTCCACCAGCTCCTCGGCGCTGGCGGCGTTGGGGCTGTCGAAGGTGGTGCAGATCACCCGCGGGCGCATCTCGGCGAACGGGCGGAAGTAGCCCTCGGCGTCCTTGCGGGCGAACATGCCGGTCACCAACACCAGGGGCCGCGGATCGCGATCGACGATGCGGCTGGCGGCCTCGGCGAGCGCGCGGCCCGCGTGCGGATTGTGGCCGCCGTCCAGCCACAGGTCGGCGCCGCGCGCCCGGGCCAGCTCGGCCAGGGGCCCGGCGGTGAGCCGCTGCATCCGCGCCGGCCAGACGGCCTGGGCGACGCCCCGGCCCAGCACCTCGTCGGACAGGCCGTGGTCGAACATCAGGGCCGCGGCCACGGCCACGCCGGCGTTGTCGAACTGGTAGCCGCCGAACAGGCCGGGCGGCGGCAGGTCGAGCAGGCGGTCGGGCATCTGCACCAGCAGGCGGCCGCGCTCCTCCCAGGCGTCGAAGTCGCGGCCGGCCAGCAGCATGGGGGCCATGCGGTCGTCGGCCTCGCGCTCGATCATCTCCAGCGCCTCCTCGGGCTGGCGCGCGACGACGACGGGGCGGCCGTGCTTGATGATCCCGGCCTTCTCCCAGGCGATCTTGCCCAGGCCCGGCCCCAGCATCTCCAGGTGGTCGTAGTCGACCGGCGTGATCACGCTGACCGCCGGAGCGGCGAAGATGTTGGTGGCGTCGAAGCGCCCGCCCAGCCCCACCTCGACGATACAGACGTCGGCCGGCGTCTCGGCGAAGGCCAGGAACGCCAGCACGGTGGTGATCTCGAAGAAGCTGATCGGCTGGCCGTCGTTGGCCGCCTCGAGACGGTCGGTCAGTTCGGTGAGCTGTTCGTCGGTGATCAGCTTGCCGGCCAGGCGGATGCGCTCGGCGAAGCGCACGAGGTGCGGCGAGGTCAGGGCATGGGCGCGCAGGCCCGCCGCCTCGGCGATGGCGCGCAGATAGGCCACCGTCGAGCCCTTGCCGTTGGTGCCGGCCACGTGGATCACCGGCGGCAGCTTCAGGTCGGGCCGGCCCAACGCCGCCAGCAGGCGCTCCACGCGCCCGGTGGTCAGGTCGATCAGCGTGGGATGGTTGGCGCGCAGCCGCTGGATCACCGCGTCGGAGGCGCGGATCGGATCGTAGCCGGGATCTGGCGCGCGCAATACGTCGCTCATCGCTTCAACCATACCTCTCCCC
>NZ_WGNY01000012.1 GCF_016124325.1 Phenylobacterium sp. | reverse complement strand
GGCCTTCGCGGCCTTCCTCTCGACCGCCGGGTCGCGCCCGTCAGCGAGAAGGTCGCGCGCGTCGTCCGCGGCCTTGCGAGCCTGCCTCAGCGAAAGGTCGGGGTAACTGCCCAGCGCCAGGACCTTCTGCTTGTCGTCGAAACGATATGCGAAACGCCAAAGCAGGGACCCGGTAGGCTGCAGCAGGATGTAGAGGCCATCGCAGTCCGTGACCTTTCGGGGCTTGTGAGTCGTCTTCGACGCGCCCGCATGGGCCGCGTGCAGGCGGAACATTTTGGCATCGGTGAGCGGCATGGCTGCTGGTATCGGGCCGAAATTTGATGGTATCGGGCCATTCAGGATACCAGAGACGTTCTGGAAATGGTCCCAACTTGCCGAACCGGAATCACACTTTTCCGTGAGCGTTTTCTAAGTGTTTCTAATGGTTTAGTGGAGTGATCAGAAACCGTCTGAACACCCCTGAAAAAGCGCGGCTGGTGGGCCCGGCAGGACTCGAACCTGCAACCAGACCGTTATGAGCGGCCGGCTCTAACCATTGAGCTACAGGCCCCCGTAGCGCGTCCGGCGCGTTACCATGGCCTGCACGGCGCTTAAAGCCTGCGTTCAGGCTGGGCCTGCCAGCCTCGGCGCCTCGATTTGGACAGGAGTGATCATGAAGACCCTGATGCGCGCCGCGGCGCTCGGCCTCACCCTTGCGGCCACGGCCGCCGCGCCGGCGGCCCTGGCGCAGGACGCCGCCGCTTCCGACGCCATGTTCCGCGCCACCACGCTGAACCTCTCGGCCTATGGCGAGACCAAGGTCGCGCCCGACATGGCCACCATCTCGCTGGGCGTCTCCACCCAGGCCGCGACCGCCCAGGAGGCGATGGCCGCCAATGCGCGGCAGATGTCGGCGGTGATGGCCAGCCTGCAGAAGGCGGGGATCGCGGGGAAGGACATCCAGACCTCGAACCTCAGCCTCAATCCCCAGTACCGCTACCAGCAGGACCAGGCGCCCGAACTGATCGGCTACCAGGCCTCGAACCAGGTCACCGTCACGGTCCACGACCTGAAGAAGCTGGGCGCCGCCGTCGACGCCACCGTAGCCGCCGGCGCCAACCAGGTGCAGGGGATCAACTTCGGCCTGGAGGACTCGACCGAGGCCGAGAACGCCGCCCGCCTGGCCGCCGTCAAGGCGCTGGCCGCCAAGGCCGAGCTCTACGCCAAGGCCACAGGCCATCGGGTCGCGCGGCTGGTCACCCTGAGCGAGGGCGGGACGGTTTCGCCGCGGCCGCCCATGCCGATGGTCGCCTTCGCCGCCGCGCGCATGAAGGAGGACACCTCGGTCGCGCCGGGCGAACTGACCGTCCGCGTCGACGTGAGCGGGCTCTACGAACTCGGCGCCTGAGCGGGCTTGGAGACGCCGGCCCGGCGGAAGGCGCCGTCCAGCCGGTCGGCCATCATCAGGCCGGGGAAGACGCGGTTGCCTTCCATGACGGCCGCGTAGACCCAGTCGGTGCCCTCGATCGGGCCCGAGGCCCAGCCCACGCCCTTGGAGTGGTCCGGCGCGGTGTCGCAGCTCAGGCGCCGCGGCCGGCCGTCCTTGGCGGTGGCGTCGAGCAGGTCGGTGAGCGTGATCCGCTCGGGCCGGTCGCAGGCCGGCAGCGTCCGCCCGCAGGTGGTGGCCGAGTTGTAGCGGTAGAGCAGCTTGCCCGAGCCCTTCTTGCCGATCAGCACGCAGGTGGCCGGGTCGCCGATGGCGCGCGAGACCTCCTCGTCGAGCTTCGCCCGGTCGACGCCGGGCGGGCCGCTGGGCGAGCACGAGGCCAGCGCCAGCCCGACGGCGGCGAGCGCCGCGAACCCTGCCGGATGTGATGGCTTCGAACGCATGTCCGACCTCCTTTGGCGCCCCCGCCGCGGCGGCCCGATGTGGGCGCGGCGCGCGCCGGCGTCAACCGGCGGCGTGGCGGCGCAGGAAGTCGGTCATCTCGTCCAGCACCGGCGCGCGGCCCCGCAGGGGGCGCGATAGCGCGAGCACCATGCGGACGTGGTCGACGCCGGGATAGTGGCGCTCCTCGACCTCCACGCCGGCCTCGCGCAGCCGGCGCGCCAGGGCCACGGTGTTCTTCGGCCAGACGGTGTCGTCGGATTCCCCGGTGGCCAAGAAGGCCGGCGGCGAACTCGGCGTCACATGGGCCAGCGGCTGGGTGGCGGCCAGGTCGGCGGTCCCGCCGAAGACCCGATTGGTGATCTCGCCCTGGAGCGGCAGGAAGTCGTAGGGCCCCGAGAGGCCGGCCACGGCGCGGACGTGGCGCGGATCGACCCCGGCCGCATCCAGCCAGGCGCCGTCCAGGCCCAGCATCACGGCGTTGTAGGCGCCGGCCGAATGGCCGCTCAGCACCAGCCGGGTCGGGTCGCCGCCGAAGCGGGCGGCGTTGTCGGCGGCCCAGCGGACCGCGGCTGCCCCGTCCTCGAGGAAGCCCGGATAGCGCACCTCGGGATAGAGGCGGTAGTCGGCGATCACCGTCACGAAGCCGCGCGCGGCGAAGGCGCGGCCCACCCAGCCGTAGTCCTGGCGCCGGCCCGAATCCCATGAGCCGCCATAGAAGAAGAACGCCACCGGCGCGCCCGTGGGCCGGCCCGGCGGCGAATAGACGTCGAGCCGCCTCCGCGCGCCTTCACCATAGGGCTCCCCCTGCGCGGCGAGGCGCGCCGGATCCTTGGGCGAGAGGGTGGCGAACAGGCTGAGCGGCGAGCAGGCCGACGTCAGGGCGGCCGCCGCGCCGGCGAGCGTCAGGCGCTTGGTGACGGAGATGGGGTCGGACATGGGCTCCCGGACGGCGGCGCAAGAGCGGAGCGCGCCGTCCGCGCGCCCCATTTCCTCCTTACGACCCCGTTCGCGCACGGGACGCAAGGCGCGACGCGCCCTTGACGCGGACGTCCGAGCCCGGCGCTATGGTGATCAGCGATAAGGGAGGACTTCCGATGGACGGCGCCCAGGCCCCGGCCGGCTTCAACACCGACGCCCTGGCGGGCATTGCGCCCGCGCTCAAGGGCCTCGTCGACCAGGGCGCGCTCTCGGGCGTCGTCACGCTCATCTGGCGTAAGGGCGAGATCGTCCAGGTCAACGCCATCGGCCAGCGCGATATCGAAGGCGGCCTGCCGATGGAGCGCGATACGCTCTTCCGCATCGCTTCCATGACCAAGCCGGTCACCACCGTGGCGGCGATGCAGCTGGTCGAGGAAGGCAAGCTGAAGCTCTCCGACCCGGTCACGAAATGGATTCCCGAACTGGCCGGCATGCTTGTGCTGGAGGACGCCGCCGGCGGCCTCGACAAGACCCGGCCCGCCCAGCGCGAGATCACCGTCGAAGACCTGATGACCCACCGCGCGGGCCTCGCATACGGCTTCACCTCGGTGGGGCCGATCGCCCACGCCCACGAGGCCAAGCTGGGTTCGCCCCTGGTCAATCCGCTCAGCCCCGACGAATGGCTCAAGGCGCTGGGCGAGCTGCCGCTCTCCTACGAGCCGGGCGAGCGCTTCCACTACAGCCACGCCACCGACGTCCTCGGCTTCCTGGTGGCCCGCATCGAGGGCAAGCCGCTGGGCGAGGTGCTGAAGGCGCGCGTGTTCGATCCCCTCGGCCTGAAGGACACCTTCTTCTGGGTCCCGCCCGAGAAGCGCGGCCGGCTGGCCAAGCTCTACCAGGCGCCGGCCGACGGCGGCCCTCTCAAGGACGTCTCGCTGCCGCTGACCGATACGCCGCCCGCCTTCGAGGGCGGCGGCGGCGGCCTGATCTCCACGGCCGACGACTACCTCAAGTTCGCCCGCATGCTGATGGGCCGCGGCGAGGTGGATGGGGTGCGCCTGCTCAAGGCCGAGACGGTCGACGAGATGGCGAAGAACCGGCTCACCGAGGTCCAGCGCAGCCACACCTTCATGGGCATGCCGTTCTGGCTGTCCCAAGGCTTCGGCCTGGGCCTGTCGATGGTCATGGATTCCCAGAAGCACGAATGGATGGGCGCCGGCGGCGAGGGCGCGTTCGGCTGGCCGGGCGCCTTCGGCACCTGGTGGCAGGCCGACCCGAAGAACGACCTGATCCTGATCTACCTGATCCAGGATTCCATGCCGCTGGGCCCGGAAGCGGTCACCGCCATGCAGGGCCAGCGCCCGACGGGCCGCATCGGCTGCCCGATGTTCCAGAAGCTGACCTACGCCGCGCTGAGCTAGAGCCTTCCCGGATCAGGTGGGATCACCTGATCCGGACGAGAAGGCTCTATCTTCAAGCATATGGAGCCCGTCCGGGCGGGTGAACCGGTATCCACTTCACCCTGACGGGCTCTCGAGGTCAGGGCCTGCGCGGCCGCACGCAGATCGGCTGGCCGGCCACGGTGTCGCCGACGAGGCTGCCGTCGCGCATGGCCTCGCGGCGGGCGATGGTCAGCGCCTTGCCTTCCGGCGGCGGCGCCTGGTCCTTGCCGCACACGGCCACCGTGATGCGCTCGCCGCCGTTGGGGCAGCTGCAGATCTGCTCGCGCGATTCCAGGCGGCTTCCCGGGACCTGGCAGACGGCGGGGATCAGCCGGCCGGTGGATTCCAGGCACTGGGCCGTGGTGGCGGGCGCCTCGGCCGCCGCGCCGCCCGCCAGGGCCATCATCGGGATCGCCGCAAGAACCATCGCGCGCATGGGGACCTCCTGGGATGCGGGCGGCAGGATAGCGCCATTTCGTCCGCCGCGCCGCGCGGATTCCCGCGGCGTTCACCACATTGCTCAGCCGCCGGTTAACCGCCGCGGTGGCAGGGTGGCCGCATGGACCCTATCGTCACCGCCCAGTACGGCCTGACCGCGGCGTCGCGCCGCTTCGAGGCCTCGGCCACCCAGATCGCCACCATGGGCGTCGAGGGCAAGGACGTGAACGTGGAGCACGAGATGGTCGAGATGATCTCGGCCAAGCACCAGTTCTCGGCCAACCTGTCGGTGATCCGCTTCGCCCAGGACATGTGGGACTCGCTGCTGCAGCTGCAGTCGCGCTGACCGGGCCGCAGCGGCCCGATCAGCCAACCCAAGCCCTCGAGCGCCCAACGAAAAAGGGGAGCCACGGGGCTCCCCTTTCCGTATCCGGCGATGGTGCCGCGCCTACTTCTCGGTCGGGTCGGCGCCGTCCTTGGGCGCGCCCGTGCCGGACGAGCCCATGAACACCTTGCGCCCGTCGACGAAGGTGATGTCGCGGCCGTTGGCCTTGCAGGCCGGACGGCACAGCTTGTCCTTCGACTGGTAGCCGCGGACGATCACTTCCGTTCCGGGCTTCAGCGAGTTCCGGTCGATGCCCGAGCGCAGCAGGGTGTTGGGCGTGCCGCCCTCGACCATCCACTCCACGGCCTTGCCGTCGTCGCCCACCACGTTCACGTGGACCCAGGCGTGCGGGTTGATCCACTCGACGCGGGTCACCTTGCCCCGCAGCAGGACCGGAGCCTTGCCGTCGAACTCGGCGGCGAAGGCATGGTGGGCCCAGGCCGCGCCGCCGGCCGCCGTGACGCCCAGGACCGCCGCCGCGGCCCCTGCGATGATGAGGGTCTTCCTGTTCATTCCTGGCCTCCAAACGCCGGATGCTTGTTCAGTCTATTTCACCGGTTGCTTGCGAAGGTCGCCATACATCAGCTCCTCGACGAACTCGACGCACTTGAACTGGTTGAGCTGAGCGTCCTCCCCCACGTGCTTGTAGAGGTTCATGCTCATCTTCCAGGGGCGCGTGAAGGTCTGCGGGTCGGTGATGGTGGCCTCGTAGCGCAGCACGCCGGGCCCGGCGGGGGTGTAACGCTCCTCCACCGTCATCTGATCGGAGTGGAAGTTGCCGGCCCGGTCGAACCAGGTGCGGTCGTTCAGACCGGTGACCTTGATCACCAGGGTGTCGCCGTCCCACTTGGCCACCGACTGGCCCATCCAGGAATCGACCGGCGCAGGGCCCGGGTCGTCGAACAGGATGTTCCGCACCGCGCCCGCATATTCATAGGCCATGATCATCGAGCTGTCGGACTGGAAGATCTGGAACGGCAGGCGCATGTAGTTCGCCCGCGGGACGCCCGGCAGGTAGCATTTGATCTCGGGATCGCGGTTCAGATAGTCGGCGCGGTTCTCGTCGCGCTGCTTCTTGGCCTCGGGCGTGTAGGGGATTTCCCCGCCCTCGACGACGCCCAGGCCGCCGGGCACCGCCCCCACCGCGCCCAGCGCCAGCACTTCCTTGGCCGGCAGCGGGACATAGGGACCGGGACGCATCTGCAGGGCCGCGCGCGCGGCGTGGGGCTCGACGTCCCAGCCGGCCGCGTTCATCACCTGCCACACGCCGTTCAGATCGGGATGGGAGGTTCCCGCCAGCCGGGGCGCCTTGTAGGCCGCTGCGGGCTTGTCCTTCGCCAGCGCCGGCGCGCCGCCCGCCCCAAGCACTGCGCCAACCGCCAACAGCGCCGCCACGATCCTCATCATGCTCTCGCTTCCCCCAACGCAGCGGCCCTTCGCTCGAGCCGCGCCTTATTTGGCTCCAAACTAGTCAACGTTCCGCGTCCGCGCCAGCGTCACGCCGGTTTCCGAAGCCGACGCCCTGCGCTAAGCCGCGCGGCATGACGCTGCATCCGCTCTTCGCCACGCCGATCTATGAGGCGACCCTTACAACGGACCGATGTTTCGAAGATTTCAACGGCGAGATTTTGGACGCCTGCCACGCGCTCGCCGCCGAGGACAAAGCGGGCCGCGCGTGGTGCCGGAGCCACGGCTACGGCGGCTACACGTCATACGCCTCGCTCAATGATCTGCCCGCGCGCATGAGCGTCTTCGGCGAACTGAAGGGCAAGCTCGACCGCCACGCGCGCCGCTTCGCCGACGCGCTGAGCCTCGACCTCGGCGGCGGCCGCCTCAAGCTCGACAGCCTGTGGGTCAACATCCTCAAGCCCGGCGCCGGCCACTCCGGCCACATCCACCCCCACAGCGTGATCTCCGGGACGCTCTATGTGGACACGCCCAAGGGCGCGAGCGCGCTCAAGATCGAGGATCCGCGCCTGCCGCTGATGATGGCCGCCCCGCCGCGCCGCGCCGACGCGCCGCGCGAGGCCCAGGCCTTCGTCTACCTTCAGCCGCAACCCGGCACGATCTATATGTGGGAGAGCTGGCTGCGGCACGAAGTGCCCGCCAACGCCGCCCGGACGGAGCGCGTCTCGGTGAGCTTCAACTACGGCTGGCGCTGAGCCCGGCGCCGTGCTCCCGTGGGCGCATGAGCGGCGCCGACGCTTCGCGAGAGCCTGAGTTTCGCCCGCTGACCGCGCGGGCCATCGTGCTGGGCGAACGGATCGACGCGGCGGGTCTCGAACGTCGCGACGCCCTGTCGACCGCGCCGCTGGCGTTCCGCGTCGGCGACGACGGCATGGCCGTCGTGTTCCGCTACGGGGTCGTCGTCCTGATCGGCCTCGACGCCCTGGGCGAGGACGAGGCGCTGCGCCGCATCCTGCCGCGGGTGGGATCGGCCTTCGACAAGCGCGAGGAGGAAAGCGCCCTCCTGGCCCCGGCCGCCGGCCCCGAAGAGCGGGTGGACGCCGAAGGTAACATATGTATCACCGACCGGTCGGCCGCACGACTTCTAGTTGTGGCATTCGTTTTGGCCCGCAGCGCGCTTCTCGCGCACCACGAGCGCCAGGTCGCCGGCGTGCTCGAGACCGTCGAACCCTGGGCCGCCGACCTCGCCCGGACCGGCCACCGGCGCGGCGGGCGGGGCGCCGTGATCAGGATGATCGGCTCGGCTCTGCTCGTCGAGCATAGGGTCAGCGGGCGCGTCGCGGTGGGAGAAAAGCCGGATCTACTTTGGGACCGGCCGGACCTGGAGCGGCTCTACGCGCGGCTGGAGACCGAATACGAACTCGACGAGCGCGCCGAGGTGCTCAACCGCAAGCTCAACCTGATCGCCCAGACGGCGAGACTTATGGCCGAGCTCATCGACACCGAACGGTCCTATCGCCTGGAACTGGCGATCGTGATCCTGATCCTCGGCGAAATTGCCCTGACTTTGGTCCAGATGGCGCAAAACTGGGCGCTCTGAGCGCCGGGTTCGCTCGACGCCCTGGGGCGGGAGGGGAATTGGGTTCGCCCTACGCGTGTATGGCGTTGATCTCCGCGAGTCAGTGTTACCAATTCGTAAATTGGGGCGAGTCGCACCGCCGGTGCGCCGCGGCCATGTGGGGAGTCTTTCATGAAGTTGTCCAAGATCGGGCTTTTCGCGTCTGGAGCGGTCGCCGCCGGCGCGTTGGCCTTCGCTGCGCCGGCCTCGGCGTTGACCATCAATCTCAACGACATCGGCGGCGTCACCGGCTCGCCAGCGGAACTCGGCTTCCGGGCGGCGGCGCACTACTGGGAGTCGGTCTTCACCAACGACGCGACCGTCAACCTGAACGTCGGGTTCAGCAGCCTCGGCGCGAACATCCTGGGCGGCACCAGCAGCAACCTCCTGCAGTATGTGTCGGTCGGCAGCTACTACAACGCCCTGGCGGCGACGGGCACGAGCGCGCTCGACGCCCAGGCCGTGGCCAACCTGTCGCCGCTGAACTCGAACGGCGGCCTCGACGTCATCGTCCCGGGCTACCTGGACGGCGGCGCCATGACCGGCATCGACGACACCACGACCCGGATCGCGCCGGATAACGCCATCAACGAGACGATGGCCATCACGACGGCCAACGCCCGCGCCCTCGGCGTCGACCTCGGCTCCACGGTCGACGCCACGGTCCAGTTCTCCAGCGACTTCGCCTTCGACTTCGATCCCAACGACGGCATCTCGGCGGGGACCTACGACTTCATCGGCGTGGCGATCCACGAGATCGGCCACGCGCTGGGCTTCGTCAGCGGCGCCGACGACTTCGACTACTCCGACGGGTTCACCGGCGACGTCGATTCCTACTGGTGGGGCTACGCCCTCGACATGTTCCGCTACAGCGACAATGGCGGAAACCCGATGCTCGACTGGACCCCGGGCACGGACTCCTACTTCTCGATCGATGGCGGCCAGACCGCGCTGATGGGCGGCTACTTCTCCACCGGCACCAACTTCGGCGACGGCTGGCAGGCCTCGCACTGGAAGGAGCCGAGCACCCCGTGCCAGGACTTCCTCGGCATCCTGAACCCGTACATCTGCAACGGGATCGGCGACTCGGTGACCTCGCTCGACCTGGCGCTGTTCGACGCCATCGGCTGGAACGTCAACTTCGACGTCCTGGCCAACCCGAACTACAGCTACAGCACCGCGCAGGCGCGGGCCGCCGTGCCCGAACCGGCGACCTGGGCGCTGATGATCATGGGCTTCGGCCTGCTGGGCTCGGCGCTCCGCCGCCGCCAGCCGGCCCTGGTGCGCATCGCCCGCTAGCGAGAGGCCAGGCCTGAAACGAAGAGCGCCGCCGGCTCCCGCCGGCGGCGCTTTTCTTTTGGCGATGGGCCTTCGGCCTAGCTGTCGAGGAAGCTCCGCAGCTTCCGCGACCGGCTGGGGTGCTTCAGCTTGCGCAGAGCCTTGGCCTCGATCTGGCGGATCCGCTCGCGGGTGACCGAGAACTGCTGACCCACCTCTTCCAGGGTGTGGTCGGTGTTCATGCCGATACCGAAGCGCATGCGCAGCACGCGTTCCTCGCGCGGCGTCAGCGACGCCAGCACGCGGGTCGTCGTCTCGCGCAGGTTCGATTGGATCGCCGCGTCGATCGGCAGGACGGCGTTCTTGTCCTCGATGAAGTCGCCGAGGTGCGAATCTTCCTCGTCGCCGATCGGCGTCTCGAGGCTGATCGGCTCCTTGGCGATCTTGAGCACCTTGCGCACCTTCTCCAGCGGCATGGCCAGCTTTTCGGCCAGCTCTTCCGGGGTCGGCTCGCGGCCGATCTCGTGCAGCATCTGGCGGCTGGTGCGCACGATCTTGTTGATCGTCTCGATCATGTGCACCGGGATGCGGATGGTCCGCGCCTGGTCGGCGATCGAGCGGGTGATCGCCTGGCGGATCCACCACGTCGCATAGGTCGAGAACTTGTAGCCGCGGCGGTACTCGAACTTGTCGACCGCCTTCATGAGACCGATGTTGCCTTCCTGGATCAGGTCCAGGAACTGTAGGCCGCGGTTGGTGTACTTCTTGGCGATGGAGATCACGAGGCGCAGGTTGGCCTCCACCATCTCCTTCTTGGCCTGGCGGGCCTCGCGCTCGCCCTTCTGCACCGTCTGGACGATGCGGCGGTAGTCGTCGATCGGCACGCCGGTTTCCTGGGCCAGGGCGGCGATCTCGTTGCGGATCTCGTTGATCTGGCCGCCGTCGTTCTCGGCGAACTTGGTCCAGCGCACGCCCAGAGGCTTGACCTGGTCGGCCCAGTCGGGGCGCATCTCGGAGCCGAGATAGGCCTTGAGGAACTCGACGCGGCTGATGCCGTAGCTGTCGGCCAGGCGCAGCAGGCGGCCTTCCAGCACCATCAGGCGCTTGTTGATCGCATAGAGCTGCTCGACCAGCGCCTCGATGCGGTTGTTGTTCAGCTTCAGGGTCTTCAGGTGCTGGACGATCGTCCCGGCCGCGCCCTCGTAGGCGGCGCGGTCGCGCTCGGCCAGGTCGCCGCCCTGCAGCTTCTGGGCGACCAGCTTCTCCTGCAGCATGCGGAAGGCTTCGAATTCGCCCGCGATCGCGTCCAGCGTCGCCATGACGCCTTCGCGCAGCTCGGCCTCCATCGCGCTGATGGTGGGCCCGGCGCCGTCGTCGAAATCGTCGTCGCTATCGCCGTCGCCCTCGCCTTCGGGCTTTTCCTCTTCGTCCTCGGCCTCTTCGGCGGCTTCCGCGGCCGGGGCCTCGGCCGCGCCCTGGTTCTGGCCGCCGTAGGTCTGTTCGAGGTCGATGACCTCACGCAGCAGGATGCGGCCGCCTTCCAGCTCCTCACGCCAGACCATGATGGCTTCGAAGGTCAGCGCGCTCTCGCACAGCCCGCGGATCATGGTGTCGCGGCCGGCCTCGATGCGCTTGGCGATCGCGATTTCGCCCTCGCGCGAGAGCAGCTCCACCGAGCCCATCTCGCGCAGGTACATGCGCACCGGGTCGTCGGTGCGGTCGTAGGCGGGCTCCTTGGTGGTCTCGACCACCGCGGTGTCCTCGCGGACCGCCACCTCGCCGCCCTCGGCGTCGTCCTCGCTCTCGACGACGTTGACGCCCATCTCGGAGAGCATCGCCAAGGTGTCCTCGATCTGCTCGGAGGTGACTTCCTCCGACGGCAGCACCTTGTTCAGCTCGTCCATGGTGACGTAGCCGCGGGTCTTGGCCTGTTTGATGAACTTCTTGACCGCCGCATCCGTGAGGTCGAGCAGCGGGCCATCGCCGCCTGTGGTCTCAGGAGTTTCGGCTTCGGCCGTGGTTGCGCTCATCTAAATCTCCGAAATCGGCGCGCCGCCCTGCAAGAGGCGGGCCGAAAATGGTGTGTGGCGGACCCTTGGTCGATGAGCCGCGTCAAAACGACCCGCCATCCGCCCGTTGTTGTGCCCATCTGATCGCTCGCAGCCGTGGATACGCCCTCCAGGCGCTGTCGGACGCCGCCACAGCTTACGCACTGCGAAGGGATTCCCCTCACAGCGCCAGCAGGCGTCGCCGGCAGGGCCGCGCGACCACGGGGACTTCCGCACGTGAGGGAGACATCCTTGTCCTCGAAGGGGGGCGCGCCCGAAACCGCGACGGCCCAGTGATGTCTGTCATACGCGCGCTAAATCCGCACCCCGCAGATGGCGCGTGACAGTCGCAGTGTCAAGACAGGAGGCCCAAGTGCGACGGAACGCGCCGGGCGGCCCCGGGTCAGTGCGGCAGCACCGGATGCTCGGCGTCGGGGTGCGACCAGTCACTGTTGATCAGCTTGCGCAGGTGGTCGCGCTCGGCCTTCAGGCTGATCAGGGTCGTGGCGTCGCCGTCCTTGGACAGATCCTGGGCGGCGGCCTCCACCGCGCGTTCCAGGCTTTCCAGCTGCATCAGCAGGTCGAAGGCCTGCCGCCACAGCGCCCGGGCGCGATCGCGCGCGGCGGCCGGGTCGAGGAACGGCGCGGCCACGCCGGCCCGGCCGGCGTCGCGTTCCAGCCGCCGGATCAGCTCGGCGTCGACGCCGCGCGCCTGCAGCTGGGCGTCGAATTCCAGGCTGTCGGTCTCGTAGCGCAGGCGCACGAGGTCCTGGGCCAGGGCGTCGAGCCGCGGATCGCCGAAGCCGTGGGAGCCGACCCGCTCGATCGCCTCGTCGATCACCCCCGGATCGCGCAGCGCCGCCAGCGCCAGGGCCGCCGCCAGCGGCTTGGGCGAGGCGCGCAGCCGCTCCACCGCGTCCTTGGCTTCGGGCGTGGCGCCCGCCTTGACCGGCTTGCGGCGGTCCCAGCGGGCCCGCGACATCTCCCGCGCGGCCGCGCCCACCGTGTAGACCGGCTCGCGCGTGGGCCAGAGCCCCTCGTAGCGGGCCAGCAGGTCCTCCTTGTAGGCCTGGGCGAGATCGGGATCGGCGATCGACGCGGCCAGCTTGCGCAGCCGCACCTTCAGCGCCGTGCGCCGCTCGGGCGTGTCCAGCGGCTCGGCGTCGCGCTCACGGATGAACAGCGCCTCGGCGAACGGCGTGGTCTTGGAAAGCTGGGCCCGCAACGCCGGCGCGCCCTGCTCGCGCAGCACGTCGTCGGGGTCCTTGCCGCCCTCGACGATGGCGAACCGGAAGCTGCGCCCGGCCCTCAAGAGCGGCAGCGCCCGGTCCATGGCCCGCGCGGCGGCCTGGCGGCCCGCCCGGTCGCCGTCGAAACAGAGGGTGGGCTCCGGGTGGTGGCGCCACAGCACCTCCATCTGGTCCTCCCCCAGCGCCGTGCCCATGGCGGCCACCGCCGGGACGCCCGCGCGCTGGCAGGCGATCACGTCCATGTAGCCCTCCACCACCACCAGGGGCGGAGCCTCGTCGGCCTTGGCCGCGGCCAGGATCTTGCGGGCTTCCGACAGGCCGTAGAGCTGGTGGCCCTTGTGGAAGACAACAGTCTCGGGGCCGTTCAGGTATTTGGCGCGGGCCTGCGGGTCCATCGCCCGGCCGCCGAAGCTGACCACCCGGCCGCGCGCGTCGAGGATCGGGAAGATGATGCGGTCGCGGAACCGGTCGTAGGGCGCCCCGCCCTCCTCCGGCGCGATCAGCAGCCCGGCCTCCACCAGCCCGCCGGGGTGCGCGCCCTTGGCGACCAGATAGTCCTTCAGCGCCGTGCGTCCCCCCGGCGAGAAGCCCAGGCGGAAGCGGCCCCATTCGGCCTCGGGCAGGCCGCGGGCCTCCAGGTAGGCGCGGGCCTCGCGGCCCGCGGGCCGGCGCAACTCGGCCTCGAACCACTGGGCCGCCATCTCCAGCCAGTCGGCCAGCCCCTGGCGCTTCTTCTCCTGCTCGGCGCCCCTGGGGTCGAGCGCCGGCAGCGGCACCCCGGCCTCGGCGGCCAGCCGCTCGACGGCCTCGGCGAACGTCAGCCGCTCGGTCTCCTGCAGGTAGGTGATCAGGTCGCCGGTCTTGCCCGACGAGAAATCGAAAAACATCCCCTTCTCGTCGTTGACGTAGAAGCTGGGCGTCTTCTCCTTGTTGAAGGGCGAGAGGCCCACGAACTCGCGGCCCTGCCGGCGCAGCTTGACCGAACGGCCGATGACGTCGCTGGGCCGCAGCCGCGACTTCACCTCCTCCAGGAACCGCTCGTCGAACCGCCCGACCACATCCACACCCTATTAGACCGCGACGCGGCCACTAGGCGTGCTTAGGGGAGGCCCAGTAGGTCCAGGACCGACCCGGTAGACAGAACGCCAGCCTGTTTTGGACTACGAATCGCGCACATGGGGACGCTACTGTATGTTCTCTGTATGTTCCAGATCAAGAGCCACCATGCGCACTACCCCACGTGCCGCAGCTTGTCCGGGTTCCTCATCGCGTAGATGGCGTGGATGCGGCCCTCGGCGTCGGGCTCGAAGGCCAGGGTCTCGGGGCCGTCGTCCAGGCGCAGCAGCAGCCCCGGCGCGCCGTTGATCCGCACCACCTCGAAGTTCTCGTACATCGGCAGGCCGTGGCGCCACGACAGGCCCTGCAGCAGGCCGATGACGTCGTCGCGGCCGACCAGCACCCGCAACGCCGCCTTCCGCTTGCCGCCCCCGTCGGTGACCATCACCGCGTCCTCCGCCAGCAGATCAGAGAGGGCCGCGGCGTCGGCGTTGCGCGCGGCGGCGACGAAGGCGGTCATCAGCTTCAGCGCCTTCTCCTGGTCGACCGAGAAGCGCGGGCGGGCGTCGCGCACGTGCTCGCGGGCCCGGCTGGCGAGTTGGCGCACCGCCGCCTCGGTCCGCCCCAGGGTCTCGGCCACGGCGTCGTAGTCCTCGTCGAACACGTCGTGCAGCAGGAACACCGCCCGCTCCAGCGGCGAGAGCCGCTCCAGCGCCAGCAGGAACGCCACCGAGACGTCCTCGGCCCGCTCCACCGGGTCCTCGGTCAGGGGCTCGATCAGCGGATCGGGCAGCCAGGGGCCCTTGTAGGCGGCGCGCTCGGCCTTGGCGGCGCGCAGGCGGTCGATGCACAGCCGCGTCGTGGCCCGCACCAGCCAGGCGGCGGGATCGGTCACGCCCTGCCCGGCCCGCTCCCAGCGCAGCCAGGCGTCCTGCACGGCGTCCTCGGCCTCGGAGACCGAGCCCAGCATGCGGTAGGCCAGCCGCTTCAGCCGCGGGCGGTTGGCCTCGAAGGCGTCGGTGAGCGCCGCGTCCATCGCCCCGACCCTACGCCGCGATCCGCAGCGGCGCGACGGTCTCCCCGCCGACCTTCACCCGCGAGCAGGCCTTGCCGTAGCCCATGGCGTACTTGAGCGTCGGGTACATGCGCGAGGCCACCATGCCCAGGCTGATGGCCACCAGCGCCTTGTCGCCCCAGCGGCGCAGGATCTCGTCGCGAAGCGGATCGCAGGCTTCCATGTCGCGGGCCAGGCTGGCGCGGGCGAAGCGGTAGCCCAGGGCCGCGGTCTCGCCCATCGCCTCCTCGTCGCCGGCGATGATGGCGCGCAGCACCTTCGGATCGACGCCGTTGGCCGTGGCGATGTCGACGCCGACCTGCACGCAGGGGCCGCAGTCCTCCGTGAGCGTGCCGTAGAGACCGGCGGCGACCAGGGCTTCGGCCGGCGCCGCGTTGCGGTCCGGCGCTTGGGTCCCGAGCGCGAATTTCAGCATGCTCCAGGGGTTCACGCCCAGCACGTGGCGCATGTAGCTGGCGTCGTAGCCGAACGTCTTCTCGAAGCCGTCGAGCCAGCGGGACAGGAAGAACTTCAGCATCGGTCAGGCTCCCAGGAGTTCGAGGTCGCGCGTGGGCTTGCGGAAGAGCGCCAGGGCCAGCGGGATCGCCGCGAGCAGATAGACGCCCACGAAGTCGCGCTGGACGTCGGCCAGGGGCGAGGCGCCACAGCTGGCGTCGTAGACGTGGATCGCCGCGTGCATCGTCAGCCACGCGGCCGCGGCCGCCATCGCCGGCCAGCCCTGCGCCGGACGCCAGGCGAACCAGCCCAGCGCCAGGCCGCCCATCACGTAGATGGCGCCGATGTCGCGGATGAAGTGGGCGTTGTAGGGGCCCGTCTGCGGCACGCCCGGCACGGCGTCGTACCAGGCCAGGCCCGCGAACAGCATGGCCAGCCCGTTGGCGAAAAGCGCCAGGCCCGTCGGCCCGGCGAGGTATCGATCCCAGTGGCGCATCCGCCCTCCTCCGCGATTTCAAGGCGAGGACGGCGGGACCGGCGCGGTTGTGACATGGGCGTCTTGGAAACCACGAAAAGCACGAAGGGACGCGAAAGGCGCGGTGTCGCCGGACCTCTACGGATACAGTGCTCAAATTCCATCAAGATACGGAAAATCATAATGAATATGGAAATTCAAAGCTGAGGGCGCAATTTGCCGCCCCTCGCCGTCATCGCCCGGCTTGTCCGGGCGACCCATGAACACGGACAGCGGCCGGTTTGGGCGGCGGCGGCGCGGCGACCCGATCTGCACGCTCGGCGTTCATGGGTGGCCCGGACAAGCCGGGCCATGACGACCTGAAATGTTTTCAAGCTATCGAGCGGCCCTCCGGCCTGGGCCGCCGCAGTCCGCGCCTTTCGTGGTCCGACCTAGCTGAGCCCCCGCACCCAGGCCGGAAGGTCGGAGATGGTGGCCAGTTCCACGAACTTCGGGTGGTCGGCCGGGGCTTCGGCGACCTCGTGGGCCCAGGTGATGTGGTAGGGGATGTGCGCGCCCCAGGCGCCGGCCTCCAGCGCCGGCAGGATGTCGGAGCGCACCGAGTTGCCCACCATCACCGCCTCGTGGGCGCCCGTGCCGTGCCGCTCGAAGGCGCGCTTGTAAGTGCCGGCGTCCTTCTCGCTGACGATCTCGACGCCCGAGAACAGCTCGCCCAGGCCTGAGGCGGCCAGCTTCTGCTCCTGGTGCAGCAGGTCGCCCTTGGTGATCAGCACCAGGCGGTAGTCGTCGGTCAGCTCGAACAGCGTCTTCTCGACGCCCGGCAGCGGCTCGACGGGGTGCGACAGCATCTCCCGTCCCGCCGCCAGGATGTCGGCGATCAGCCGTCCGGGCGGGGCGTGGTTGGTCAGTTCCATCGCCGTCTCGATCATCGACAGCGTGAAGCCCTTCACCCCGTAGCCGTAGAGCCGCAGGTTGCGCCCCTCCACCTCGGCCAGCTTGGCGTTGGTGGCCTCGTGGCTGGCGTAGACGCTCATCATCTCCCGCAGGCGATCCTGCGTCAGGCGGAAGATCGTCTCGTTGTGCCAGAGCGTGTCGTCGGCGTCGAAGCCGATCGTGGTGATGCGCATGGGCCGCTCATACGGCCGCCATCGCCGGTTGTGCAATCGCCGGGCGCCGGCTGCGGTCACGACGGGCGCCGGAGGCCCCATCGGGGCTATCTCCGCGTTTTGCGACCTGGGCGAAACATCCGCCACGCATCCTCGGGTTCGGCGTGATTCGGAGGGCGAGTATGGCGTCAGGAGGCCTCGGGGCCTGGATTTCGCGGCTGCTGGGCGGCCGGCGCGCCGAGGCCGAGGCTCGCGCTCGCCTCGCCGAGGCTCGGCTGCGCGACGCCATCGACGCGATTCCCGAGGGCGTGGTCTTCCTCGACGCCGAGGGCCGCTACGTGCTGTGGAACCGGCGCTACGCCGAGATCTACCACCGCTCGGCCGACCTCTTCGCGCCCGGCGCCCGGCTGATCGACACCCTGCGCGTGGGCGTGGCGCGCGGCGACTATCCCGACGCCATCGGCCGCGAGGCCGAATGGCTGGCCGAGCGCGAGGCCAAGCTCTTCACAGCCACCGGCGACCGCCACGAGCAGCAGGTGTCCGACGGCCGCTGGCTGATGATCGAGGAGCGCCGCACCTCCGACGGGGGCGTGATCGGCCTGCGGGTCGACATCACCGAGATGAAGCACCAGGCCGAGGCGCTCGAACAGGCGCTGGCCCATGCCGAGGCGGCCCAGAAGGCCAAGGGCCAGTTCCTCGCCGACATGAGCCACGAACTGCGCACGCCGCTCAACGGCGTGATGGGCCTGGCCGAGGCGCTCGACGCCGGCCAGCTCGATCCCGAGCAGCGGGCGCTGGTGTCAGACATCCGCGCCGCGGCGCGCCAGCTCGACCGGCTGGTCAGCGGCCTGCTGGACTACGGCGACGCCGACCTCGCCCCGGACGAGCGGCCCGGCCGGGCGCCGGCCGACCACCCGCTGCGGGTGCTGGCCGCCGACGACAATCCCACCAACCGCAAGGTCATCGCCCTGATGCTCGAGGCGGCCGGCGTCGAGGTCACCACGGTGGAGAACGGCTTCGAGGCCGTCGAGGCCTGGCGCGCGGGCGGCTTCGACATGGTGCTGATGGACCTGCGCATGCCGGTGACCGACGGGATCTCGGCCATCCGCGAGATCCGCGCCGAGGAGGCCGCGAGGGGTCGTTCCCGGACGCCGGCGATCGTGCTCTCGGCCAACACCTCGCCCGAGGATCGCGCCGCCAGCGCCGCCGCCGGGGCCGAC
The DNA here is from genome assembly GCF_016124325.1 of Phenylobacterium sp. Classification (GTDB taxonomy): domain Bacteria; phylum Pseudomonadota; class Alphaproteobacteria; order Caulobacterales; family Caulobacteraceae; genus Phenylobacterium. The sequence goes on along the minus strand of NZ_WGNY01000012.1, from coordinate 79,739 downwards.
GGCCACATCGGCAAGCCGATCCGCGCCGAGACGCTGTTCGCCGCCATGGAAGCGGCGCTGGAGCCCAAGGCGGCGTGAGGGAGAACGACGTCTTCTCCTCGTCCGTCATCCCAGGCCTTGTGCCTGGGATCCCTCGGTCGGTCGCCGTGAGCCGGCCGACGGGTCCGCGGCATCGACGACGAACACCGTGCCAGCCGACAGAGGGATCCTCGCCACAAGGGCGAGGATGACGGGATGGGGGTTCGTCCCTCGCGAGAGCTCTAGGCCGCGCAGGCCTCGTGAGGCTTCACGACGCGTTCGGTCGAGGCCGGGAACTTCGCCAGCGCCGCCGCGGGCCGGACCGGCCGGCGCACCAGCTCGCCGCCGCAGTTGGGGCAGGCGCCCTTCAGCCGCGCGTCGACACAGTCGGCGCAGAAGGTGCATTCGAAGCTGCAGATGCGCGCGTCCGGGCTGTCAGGCGCTAGGTCGCGATCGCAGCATTCGCAGTTTGGCTTGAGCGTCAGCATGGCGCCATTCTGCCTCCGCGGTCCGACGGCTGGAATGCCAAGTTTCCCTCGTTTTCCGCCACGCCTTCCCTCTTGCGCGCCCTAGGCTCGCCGGACGATGATGGTCCTCTCTTGAACCTTAGCCAGAAAGGGGGCGCCGCATGATGTTTGGAGATCCGCGTCATCGCCGGCTTGGCCCCATACCCGCCCTGCAGGTGCGCTTGCAGGGCTGAACAGAGACGTCGCCTTAGACCTCTGTCTGCCCTCCGCGGCGGCTGAGTCCCGCGCCTGAGCGCGTGGGGCGCGCCGCCCCTTCCGACATTGCGAGCCGAACCGCGTGCGGCGGGACCATGGACGGTCCACGCCAGGCGGCGGCCCGCCGATACGAACGGGCAGACCCTTGATCCATCTTCAGAACCTCGGCGTCACGCTGCGGACGCCGCTCTTCGCCAATCTCGACCTCATGATCGGCGCCGGCGACCGCCTGGGCGTCGTCGCCGCCAACGGGACCGGCAAGTCGACCCTGCTGCGGTGCATCGCCGGCGAGTTCGACGCGACCTCTGGCGAGATCACCCGCGCCCGCGCCGTGCGCGTCGGCCATGTGCCGCAGGACGCGCCGCCCCATCTGATGGGCGTCACGCTCCATGACGCCGTCTGCGAGGGCCTGGACGAGGGCGAGCAATGGCGCGCCGATATCGTGCTGGAGTCGCTGGCGGCGCCGGCCGAGCTGCGCGATCGGCGGTTGGACCAACTGAGCGGCGGCTGGCGGCGGCTGGCGTTGCTGGCGCGGGCCTGGGTGGGCGACCCCGACGTCCTGCTGCTGGACGAGCCGACCAACCACCTGGACCTGGCGAAGATCCTGCAGCTGGAGGCCTGGCTGAACGACCTGCCGCGCGACGTCGCCGTGGTGGTGGCCAGCCACGACCGGGCCTTCCTGGATGCGGTGACCCATCGCACCCTGTTCCTGCGGCCGGAGCGGTCACAGGTCTTCGCGCTGCCCTACTCGCGGGCCCGGGCCGCGCTCGACGAAGCCGACGAGGCCGAGGCGCGGCGGTTCGACAAGGACATCAGGACGGCCCAGCAGCTGCGGCGACAGGCGGCCAAGCTGCACAACATCGGCGTGAATTCGGGCAGCGACCTGCTGACCACCAAGACCAAGCAGCTCAAGCAGCGCGCCGAGAAGCTGGAGACCGCCGCGCGGCCGGCGCACCGGGAACGCTCGGCCGGCGCGATCCGGCTGGACCACCGCGCGAGCCAGGCGAAGGTGCTGATGTCGTTCGACGACGCCCCTGTCGAGACGCCGGACGGCGCGCTCCTGTTCAAGACCGGCAAGCTGTTCATCCTCCAGGGCGACCGGGTGGTTCTGCTGGGCGCCAACGGGGCGGGCAAGACGCGGATGATGCGGCTGGCGCGGGCCGCCATCGAGGGCCGGTCGCCGACCCCGCTGGTGAAGGCCACGCCCTCGCTCGTGCTGGGCTATGGCGACCAGGGCCTCGCCGACCTAGATGGGGACGACACGCCGCTCGCGGCGATCACCCGGCCCTTCGATGTGGGCGACCAGCGGGCGCGCGCGCTGCTGGCCGGCGCGGGGATCGAGATCCTGGCCCAGGAGAAGCCGATACGGCAGCTCTCGGGCGGACAGCGGGCGCGGGTGGCGATGCTGGTCCTGCGCCTGATCCGACCCACCTTCTACCTGCTGGACGAGCCCACCAACCACCTGGACATCGAGGGCCAGGAGGCGCTGGAGGCCGAGCTGCTGAACGACGACGCCACCGCCCTGATCGTCTCCCACGACCGCAGCTTCGTGCGCGCGGTGGGCGAGCGGTTCTGGGTGATCGAGCGGCGGCGGCTGGTGGAGGCCGACGATCCCGAGGCGTTCTTCGCCGCCCAGGCGGAGGCTAGCCCGCCGCCGTGAGCGCCTGGTCGAGGTCGGCCAGGATGTCGTCGATGTGCTCGATGCCTATGGAGAGGCGCACATACCCCGGCGAGACGCCGGTGGCGCGCTGCTCGGCCTCGTTCAGCTGCGAATGGGTGGTCGAGGCCGGGTGGATGGCCAGGCTGCGGGCGTCGCCGATGTTGGCCACGTGGTAGAACAGCTGCAGGGCGTCGATGAAGCGCCGCCCGGCCTCCACGCCGCCCTCGAGCTCGAAGCCCACCAGGCCGCCGTAGCCGCCCTTCAGATAGCGGTCCGCCCGCGTGCGGGGCGCGCCAGACTGCTGCGACGGGTGGATCACGCGCGTGACGCCTTTCCGGCCGGCCAGGAATTCGGCCACCCGCTGGGCGTTGGCGCAGTGCCGCTCGATGCGCAGCGCCACGGTCTCGACCCCCTGGATCAGCTGGAAGGCGTTGAACGGCGAGAGCGCCGCGCCGAGGTCGCGCAGCAGGATCACGCGGGCCCGCAGGATGTAGGCGATCGGCCCCAGCGGCTTCACCGCCTCGGTCCACACCGCGCCGTGGTACGACGGGTCGGGCGTATTCAGCAGCGGCTGGCGCTCAGGCTTGGCGGCCCAGTCGAAGTTCCCGCTGTCGACGATCACCCCGCCGATCGAGGTGCCGTGGCCGCCCAGGTACTTCGTGGCCGAATACACCACGATCGCCGCGCCGTGGTCGATCGGCCGGCACAGCAGGGGCGCGGCGGTGTTGTCCATGATCAGCGGCACGCCGAACTCGCGCCCGATGGCCGCCACCTCGGCGATCGGGAACACCTCCAGCTTCGGGTTCGGCAGGGTCTCGGCGTAGTAGGCCCGGGTGCGTTCGTCGGTCGCGCGCCGGAAGTTCTCGGGATCCTCGGGGTCCACGAAGCGCACCTCGATCCCCAGGTCCTTCAGCGTGTTGGCGAAGAGGTTCCAGGTGCCGCCGTAGAGCGCCGTGGAGCTCACGACGTTGTCGCCGGCCCGGGCGAGGTTCTGGACGGCGAAGGCCGAGGCGGCCTGGCCCGACGCCACCGCCAACGCGCCGACACCGCCCTCCAGCGCCGCCACGCGCTTCTCCAGCACGTCGGTCGTGGGGTTCATGATCCGCGTGTAGATGTTGCCCAGCTCCTGAAGGGCGAACATGGCCGAGGCGTGGTCGGCGTCGCGGAACTGATAGGACGTCGTCTGGTGGATCGGCACGGCCACCGAGCCCGTCGTGGGGTCCGCGCGCCAGCCGGCATGCACCGCCAGGGTTTCAGGACGCATCGTCTGGCTCATGGGAATTCTCTGCAGGTTCGGGGGCTACACCCACTAGCGGAGTCCATTCCGGATCGCCAGTTGGGCTTGGCGGGAGGCAAGGGTTCGCGATCCGGCCGGAGGAGACGTCGGCTCGTGGAAGCCGCAGTCGGAGGGTGGCGAACGTCAGCGCGCATATGTTATGTTATAACAATGCAAAGTTCGAACGCCCCCGCTTCACCCAACTTCTTCACCCAGGAAGTCGCCGATGGCTACGACCGTCGGAACAGCGCGCTCGCGCCGGTCTCCGACTGCCTGCATTTCTTGGTGCGGCTCGTCCTGGCGGACCTACCCGACGATGCGCGGGTCCTGTGCGTCGGTGTCGGGACGGGTGCGGAGATCCTCTCGCTGGCCACGGCCTATCCAGGCTGGTCGTTCGTCGGGGTCGATCCATCCGAGGAGATGCTGGCCATCGCGCGCCGGCGATTGACTCAGGCCGGCGTGATGCATCGTTGCGAGCTATTGCATGGCTATGCCGCTGACGCTCCTCCCAACGGCTTCGACGCCGCTGTCGCCCTGCTGGTGGCGCATTTCATCAAGCGCGACGACCGGCAGGCCTTCTACTGCGCCATCCATGATCGGCTGAAGCCAGGGGGCGTCTTGGTAAGCGCCGAGATCAGCGGCGACCCGGACGCGCCCGATTTCCCGGCGATGCTCGAAGACTGGAAACGGATACAGAGCCTCATGGGCGCGACGCCGGACTCGTTGGCGAACCTGGACCGCATGATGCGTGACGTGCTGAGCGTCCTGGCGCCGGGCGAAACTGAGGCTCTTTGGGAAGCTTGCGGGTTCCCGAGACCGATCCCGTTCTTCCAGGCCTTCATGATCCGAGGTTGGCACGCGGCGAAGGAATGACGTCTGGGCGCCTCTTGCCTCGTCATCCTTCTCCGACGCGCCACAAGCAGGCCCCCTAGCTCCCCAGCTCGCCGTCGGGATCGAGCGGGGTCAGGCACAGCAGGCGCGAGTCGGCGACGGCGGCGGTGCGGTGGGGCACGACGTGGTCGCGGTAGTGCGGGTCGCGGACCATGTCGATGAACGCCTGGGTGTTCGGGTATTCGGCGATGAAGGCCAGCTCCCAGCCCTTCGACTGCGGGCCCGTGACCATCACCTCGGGATGGCCGGCCCAGACCTGCTTCGCGCCCAGCTTCTCGAACACCGGCGCGATGGCGCGGCCGTAGGCGCGATAGGCCTCGGCGCCCGAGAGGTCCTTGCCGTGGTCGGGATGGCCGGCGGGATATTCGGCCTTCGGCTTCAGCGTGATGAGGTTCAGCATGTGGATCGGCCGGTCGCGCGGCAGATTCTTGAACGCCGCCCAGGCTTCCCGATCCGGATCGATGTACGACATATGGTCCCCGTGCGATTGACCGGCCCCCGAGGACTCACTACCTACGCGCCCGTTTGCCCACAAGGAGCCTGCCGATGACCCGCGACCTTCTTCCCGGCGTCACCGGCGTTCTGGCCCTGGCGGACGGCACGATCCTGCAGGGGGTTGGCGTGGGCGCGGTCGGCGAGGCCGTCGGCGAGGTGTGCTTCAACACCGCGATGACCGGCTACCAGGAAATCCTGACCGATCCGTCCTACATGGCCCAGATCGTGGCCTTCACCTTCCCGCACGTGGGCAATGTGGGGACCAACCTGGAAGACCTGGAGCAGGTGGCCGGCGCGGCCGAGACCTCGGCGCGAGGCGCGATCTTCCGCGACCTGCCCACCCCGCCCGCCAACTGGCGCGCCGACGCCGACCTGCCCGCCTGGATGGCGCGGCGCGGCGTGATCGGCCTGGCCGGCGTCGACACCCGCGCGCTCACCCGCACGATCCGCGAAAAGGGCATGCCGCACGCGGTGATCGCCCACAGCCCCGAGGGCAAGTTCGACCTCGACGCCCTGGTCGCCAAGGCCAAGGCCTGGAGCGGGCTGGAAGGCCTCGACCTCGCCAAGGACGCCTCGTGCCTGCAGCCGTTCGTCTACGGCGAGGGCCTGTGGAGCTGGGAGGAGGGTTACGCCAAGCCCGCCGCCACGCCGAAGTACGAGGTGGTGGTCGTCGACTACGGCGTGAAGCGTAACATCCTGCGGGCCCTGACCTCGGTGGGCGCGCGCGTCACCGTGGTGCCGGCCAAGACCACGGCCGAGGAGATCCTGGCGCGCGATCCCGACGGCGTGCTGCTGTCCAACGGCCCGGGCGACCCGGCCGCGACCGGCGAATACGCGGTGCCGGAGATCAAGAAGCTGGTCGACAGCGGCAAGCCGGTGTTCGGCATCTGCCTGGGCCACCAGATGCTGGCGCTCGCGCTGGGCGCGACCACGGTGAAGATGGACCAGGGCCACCACGGCGCGAACCATCCGGTGAAGGACCTGACCACCGGCAAGGTCGAGATCGTCTCGATGAACCACGGCTTCACGGTCGACCGCGACACCCTGCCCGGCCCGGTGACCGAGACGCACGTGTCGCTGTTCGACGGCACCAACGCCGGCCTGGCGCTGAAGGACCGCCCGGTGTTCTCGATCCAGCACCACCCCGAGGCCTCGCCCGGCCCCACCGACAGCCTCTACCTTTTCGAACGCTTCGCCGCCCTGATGGACAAGGCGAAGTAGGCCGGCGAAGACCCGTCTACCAGCCGATGAACTTCAGGACGTCGGGCATGAAGCCGGTGAAGACGTCGAGGTCGTCCTTGAGGGCTTCGTAGCTGCCGCCGGGCGCCAGGTTGGCGTCGTAGGCGAAGTGCGGGTCGTTCTCGTCGTCGTCGTAGCAGCGCAGGTAGCGCTTCTCGAGGTTCCACTGGTTGACCTTCGCCAGCGGCAGGCCGTCCTCCATGTTGAAGCCGGCGTTGAACTGCAGGGCGCGGCACCGGTCCTTGTCGCAGTCGTAGACGTCGACGTCGAACTTCACGCCGTCGGTCTCGGTGCGGAGGTAGCGGGTCCCGCTCTCGTAGGTCTCGATGCTGACCTTGTAGCCCTCCGCCTCCATCCAGGCCTTGACCTCCTCGATCGTCAGGCCGGCGTCGGGGATGGGCTTGGCCTGGACGCCGCCGGCGGCCAGGCAGACGGCCGCGAGCGCGGCCGCCGCCATGACGAGACGTTTCATGCTCGCAACCCTCCGGGGACCGCGCGGCCGATCAGAGCTTCGACAGCGAACCGGCGCCCACGACCGGGCCCTGCGGGCCGTTCGGGTCGGTCGAGCCGCCCGGCTCCTCGATGGAGACGGCGAGCGTGACGCCTTCCGCGACCCGTCCGGCCATGTCCTGCGGCAGCGGGATCAGCTTGGCCTTGCCGGGCTCGAGGAAGCCCAGGGGTTTCGGGTTCTCCTTGCCCGCGATCAGCCACAGCTCCTGCACCTTGGCGGGGTTGGCGTCCGCCGGCAGCAGCGAAGTGATGATCAACGCCTTGCGGGTGGGATCGTAGGCGGCGACGAACAGCGGCTGCGCCTGGCCCGACGTCGAGGTCAGGCTGGCGTTCAGGAGCTGGCCGGTCGGCTGGACCTCCTGGATCTTGGTCACCACCTGCGGCGGCTGCGCGATCACCACCAGAGCGGCGGCGATACCGGCCGCGGCCAGGCCGAACCCGCCCATCGCCGAGTTCCGCCAGAAGCGCACCCGGTTCATGAGCGCCCCGTTGTCGTTGGCCGGCAGCAGCCGTTCGATCCGCGTCCAGAGGGACTCCGGCGGGGCGACCGGCTCGATGCTCTCCAGCATCGGGGCCAGGCGCGCGCGCCAAGCCTCGACGTCGGCGGCGAAGACCGGATCGCGGGCCATGCGGTTTTCGGCCTCGGCCCGCTCGCTCGCGTTCAGCACGCCCAGCGCGTGCTCGGCGGCGAAGGCTTCGGCTTCGGAAAGGTCTGGGGCTTCGCTCATGACTGGAGGCAACCCTTCAGCTTGGCCAGTCCCCGACGGATCCAACTCTTCACGGTGCCCAGCGGCGTATCCATCCGCCGGGCTAACGCTTCGTAAGTGACGCCCTCGAAGAAGGCGATGCGAATGACGCTCTCGGTGCGATCGTCCAGTTCGCCCAGGCAATGCTGCAGGCGATTGCGGTCGTCGGCGGCCGACAGCAGCGTCTCGGCGCTGTCGGCGTCGTCGGCGATCTCGAGTTCGTCGACGGGCTCGGAATAGGCCATCGGGCCGCGTGCGCGCAGGCGGTCGATCGCCCGGTTGCGCGCGATCGTACTGAGCCAGGTCATCACGCTCGCCCGCGCCGAATCGAACCTGTCCGCCCGTCGCCATATGGTGACGTAAACGTCCTGCAACACGTCCTCACTTTCCTCGCGGTCAGACAGGATACGTAGGCAGACGCCAAATAGCTTCGCCGAGGTGGCCTGGTACAATTGTCGCAGGGCCTCGCGCTCGCCCGCGGCGATACGGGTCATGAGCGGCGAAAGAACGTCGGTGCTCGTCGCTGCGGCGGCCAAGGTTGCCCCTATGGTTGAGTCCGCGCCCCGGCGAACCTGTTACCGCGAAGCTGCCTTCCCCCGCGCGAAGACGCAAGTATGACCATGTTATCGCATGTGGAAAGCCGTGCCGTAGCGGCGGCTCAGGCGCGCGGCCGCTCTCGGCCCCCGCCGTTTCGGCGGATTTTCGGCCGCGCGGGCGCTGGCGGGCGCGATTCGCCTCTCGGGCGAGTCGGCCTCCGGTCTAGGCGGCGTGGCGGGCGGACGCCTTGCGCGAGGCCGCGCGCTTGGCCTTGGCGCTCTCCAGCCGGGCCTGGCGGCGCGTCTCGGCCTCCTGCTCCAGCGCCGGCAACAGATCGTTCGCGGCGGCCTGCTGCTTGGGATCGCCTTCGTCCGACAGGCGGCGCGCGTTCGACAGGAAGGTCACCACCTCGTCGTCGCTCAGGTCGGGAATCCGGTCCAGCAAGCTCATGGGGCCTCCGCAAGGTTTCGGGCGCCTTTGCGGCGCACTCCTGGAAGAAAGCCCCTGAAGCGGTCATGAGTTTCATGATTTTTCTCGGTTTTTTTCCGGAACCGCTCGCCTGCCGAGGCTTTCGCGGGCGTGCGCGGATGAAGCCGGCTTGCGCCGCCCCGCCGGCCCCTCTAAAGGGGCGCCTTAACCTGCAGTCCTGAACCCCCCGGCGGCGCGAAAGCCCGCGCGGCGCTTGCGCGCGAGAGACATGCCCAAACGCACCGACATCTCCTCGATCCTGATCATCGGCGCGGGCCCGATCGTCATCGGACAGGCCTGCGAGTTCGACTATTCGGGCGTCCAGGCCTGCAAGGCCCTGCGCGCCGAAGGCTACCGGATCGTCCTGGTCAACTCGAACCCGGCGACGATCATGACCGATCCGAACGTCGCCGACGCCACCTACATCGAGCCGATCACGCCGGAGATGGTCGAGAAGATCATCGAGAAGGAGCGGCCCGACGCGCTGCTGCCCACCATGGGCGGCCAGACGGCGCTCAACACCGCGCTGGCGCTGGAGGCGCGCGGCGTCCTGACGAAGTACGGCGTGGAGATGATCGGGGCGAAGGCCGACGTCATCGACAAGGCTGAGGACCGCCAGAAATTCCGCGACGCCATGGACAAGATCGGGCTGGAAAGCCCCAAGTCCAAGGCCGCGCACACCATGGACGAGGCCCTGGAGGGGCTGGAGTTCGTGGGCCTGCCCGCCATCATCCGCCCGTCATTCACCCTCGCCGGCACCGGCGGCGGCATCGCCTACAACGTCGAGGAGTTCCGCGAGATCGTGGAGCGCGGCCTCGACCTGTCGCCGACCACCGAGGTTCTGATCGAGGAGAGCGTCCTCGGCTGGAAGGAATACGAGATGGAGGTGGTCCGCGACCGCGCGGACAACTGCATCATCGTCTGCTCCATCGAGAACATCGATCCGATGGGCGTCCACACCGGCGATTCCATCACGGTCGCGCCGGCGCTCACGCTGACCGACAAGGAATACCAGCGGATGCGGCGCGCCTCGATCGACGTGCTGCGCGAGATCGGCGTCGAGACCGGCGGCTCCAACGTGCAGTTCGCGGTCAACCCGGCCGACGGGCGCATGGTCGTCATCGAGATGAACCCGCGGGTCTCCCGCTCCTCGGCCCTGGCCTCGAAGGCCACCGGTTTCCCGATCGCCAAGGTCGCCGCGCGCCTGGCGGTGGGCTACACCCTCGACGAGCTGATGAACGACATCACGGGCGCGACGCCCGCCTCGTTCGAGCCCTCCATCGACTACGTCGTCACCAAGATCCCGCGCTTCGCCTTCGAGAAGTTCCCGGGCTCCGAACCCCTGCTCACCACCCAGATGAAGTCGGTGGGCGAGGTCATGGCCATCGGCCGCACCTTCGCCGAAAGCCTGCAGAAGGCCCTGCGCGGCCTGGAGACCGGCCTTTCCGGCCTGGACGAGATCGTCATCGAAGCCGGCGACGACCCCGAGATGGGGCACGCCGCGGTGCTGCGGGCGCTGGGCCAGCCCACGCCGGACCGGCTGCGCGTCATCGCCCAGGCCTTCCGCCACGGCCTGAGCGTGGAGGACATCCACGGCGCCTGTTCCTACGAGCCCTGGTTCCTGCGGCAGATCGAGACCCTGGTGAAGACCGAGGCCGAGGTGCGCGAGGCGGGTCTGCCGGCCGACGCTGCGGGCTTCCGGCGGCTGAAGGCCCTGGGCTTCTCCGACGCGCGGCTCGCCAAGCTGACCCACGCCACCGAGAAGGAGGTGCGTGCGAAGCGCCGCGCCCTCGGCGTACGCCCGGTCTTCAAGCGTATCGACACCTGCGCCGGCGAGTTCCGCGCCGAGACGCCCTACATGTATTCCACCTACGAGACCGGCGCGCTGGGCCAGGCGCCCGACTGCGAGAGCGACCCGTCCGGCGCGAAGAAGGCCATCATCCTCGGCGGCGGCCCCAACCGGATCGGCCAGGGGATCGAGTTCGACTACTGCTGCTGCCACGCGGCCTTCGCGCTCGACGAGATCGGCGTCGAGTCGATCATGGTGAACTGCAACCCCGAGACGGTCTCCACCGACTACGACACCTCCGACCGCCTCTATTTCGAGCCGCTGACCGCCGAGGACGTGCTGGAGCTGATCGAGACCGAGCGCTCGAACGGCGAGCTGACCGGCGTCATCGTCCAGTTCGGCGGCCAGACGCCGCTGAAGCTGGCCAAGGCGCTGGAGGACGCGGGAATCCCGATCCTCGGCACCAGCCCCGACGCCATCGACCTGGCCGAGGACCGCGAGCGCTTCCAGCAGCTGCTCCACCGCCTGAAGATCGCCCAGCCGGTCAACGCCATCGCGCGCAGCCGCGACGAGGCCTTCGCCGCGGCGCACAAGGTCGGCTACCCCGTCGTGATCCGCCCCTCCTACGTGCTGGGCGGCCGGGCCATGGAGATCGTCCGCGACGACGAGCAGCTCGAGCGCTACATCACCACCGCCGTGCAGGTGAGCGGCGACAGCCCTGTCCTCCTGGACCAGTACCTCTCCCGCGCCACCGAGGTGGACGTCGACGCGCTCTGCGACGCGAACGGCGCGGTGTTCGTGGCCGGGGTGATGGAGCACATCGAGGAGGCCGGCGTGCACTCGGGCGACTCGGCCTGTTCGCTGCCGCCCTATTCGCTGAAGCCCGAGACCATCGCCGAGCTGAAGCGCCAGACCGAGGAGATGGCCCGCGCCCTGGAAGTGCGCGGCCTGATGAACGTGCAGTTCGCCATCGAGGAGCCGCAGGGGCCGGCGCCGCGCATCTATGTGCTGGAGGTGAACCCGCGCGCCAGCCGCACGGTGCCCTTCGTGGCCAAGACCATCGGCCGCCCGGTGGCCGCCATCGCCGCCAAGCTGATGGCCGGCAGGCCGCTCGCCGAATTCGACCTCGCCGAGACGCCGTACGACCACATCGCGGTGAAGGAGGCGGTCTTCCCGTTCGCCCGCTTCCAGGGCGTCGACACCATCCTGGGGCCGGAGATGCGCTCGACCGGCGAAGTCATGGGCCTCGACTGGGTGCGTCCCGGCGAGGGTCCCGGCCCGGCGTTCGCCCGCGCCTTCGCCAAGAGCCAGCTCGGCGGCGGCACGGTGCTGCCCAGCGCCGGCTGCCTGTTCGTCTCGGTGAAGGACGCCGACAAGGACTGGATCGTCGAGCCGGTGCGCCTGATCCTGGAGCAGGGCTTCCGGGTGCTGGCCACCTCGGGCACCGCCGCCTTCCTTGAGAGCCAGGGCCTGAAGGTCGAGCTGGTGAAGAAGGTGCTGGAGGGCCGCCCCCACATCGTCGACGAGATGAAGAACGGCCAGGTGCAGCTCGTCTTCAACACCACCGAGGGCAAGCAGTCGCTGTTGGACAGCTTCGAGATCCGCCGCACGGCCCTGATGATGAAGATCCCCTATTTCACCACCACGCCGGCCGCGCTGGCCGCCGCCCAGGCCATCGCCGCCACGGCTGCAGCTCCCCGCGAAGTGCGTCCGCTGCAGAGCTACGCGTAGGCGTCAGTCGTCCTCGTCTTCCGTTTCGCCGGCCTCGCGCCTCTCCAGCGCGCCGGCCGCGGCATGGCCGCCGCCTTCGCCGACCTCGGCGCGGTTGTGCGGCAGGAAAGCGAGCGGATCGACGAGGGTCGCGCCATAGACGCCGGCCGCCACCACGAGCGCGGCGAGCGGCAGGGCGAACAAGGGCGCCGGGCGGGCGTTCTGGGCTCCGGGATGACGGTCGGCCGGCTTGCGGCCCGTCACCATCGCCCGGATCAGATTCTCGCGCGTCATCAGGGACATGACCACGACGGCCAGCACATGGACGCCGATCAGCGCCAGCAGCCCATAGCCGATGACCTCGTGCAGGTCGTCCTCCCCGCCGCGCAGCATGATGAGGCCGGTCGCGACGGTCGCCGCCACTAGGCCCAGCAACGCCGCCACCGCCAGGCCGCCCAGGGGATTGTGCCCGAGCTCGGCCTCCGGGCGGCCCCGCAGCATTACGCTCAGATGCGCGGCGAGCCGCCCGGGCCGCAGGAAGTCGGCGAACCGGGCATGCTCTCCGCCCACGAACCCCCAGACGAGGCGGAACAGGATCAGGACGGCGGCGAGCCAGCCGGCGGCCTGGTGCCAGGCCGCCAGGGCGCTGTCCTCTTCGGACGACAGGAACGCGACGGCGATCGCCGCGACCAGCAGCCAGTGGAAGGTGCGAGTGGGGAAATCCCAGACGCGCAGTGTCTGGGACGGGGGACTCGAGGACATGGTTTCAACGCCTTTCCGTCTTCACCCCCGACCCGGAGCTAAGGCCGGCGGCTTGGCCGAGCCATGACGCAGATCAATGCGCGGCTGGCGCATCCGGCGTAGTCAGGAAAGACTGGCGCTATCGCGTCTCATTCCCATGCTCCAGGAACCGCCGGGCGGCGTGGGGCGCGCGCCCGCCCTACTCTTCCTCTTCCGCCTCGGCGTCTTCGGTCCCGGCCTCCAGCACCTGCATCGCCTCGTGGAAGCGCTTCAGCGCCGCCACCGAGGCCTGCACGCGTTGCGTCGCGGCGGCGGCGTCGCCCTGGGCGCTGTTGATCACGGCCAGGTTGGTGCTGGCGATGGCGTCGGCCAGGGCCTTCAGGCAGCCCTTGAGGGCGGCGAAGTCGGCGGCGACGTCCGGCCCCTCGTCGCCGTCATCGATGAAGTCGTCCAAGCTGACCATGCGTTGCTCCGGCTGGATGGGGCAGTGTGGCGCGACGCATAGCCGAAAGCCATGCCCTGCGCGCCTGCCTGTCCGGCGCGACGGTGCTAGCCTGCCGCAAAAGACAGGGAGGCTCGCGATGATCCGCATTCTGCTGGGCGCGCTGCTGGCGCTCGCCGCGACGGGCGTGGCGCAGGCGGCGAGCCGGCTGGAGACCATCGAGCTCGCCTCGAAGCTGGTCCCCTCGCCGGTCAAGGTGTCGGTGCTGCTCCCTGACGGCTATTCGGCCTCGCAGTCGCTGCCGCTGGTCCTGCTGCTGCACGGCGGCGGAGGCGACAACGGTTTCCTGTCGCAGATGCGCCCCACCGTGGAAGCCGCCTGGGCGGCGAGGGACCTGCCCCCCGCCGTGGTGGCCACGCCCGACGTCCAGCGCTCGCTCTACATGGACTACAGGGACGGCTCCCAGAAATGGGAGACGTTCATCGTCACCGAACTGGTGCCCGAGCTGCGCCGCCGCTACGGCCTGTCGACCGACCGCAGCAAGACCGTCGTCACCGGCATCTCCATGGGCGGGCTGGGATCGCTCCGCCTGGGCTTCGACCATCCCGAGATGTTCGGCGGCCTCGCCGCCCTGGAGGCCGGGATCGAGCCGGCGCTCGACTTCGACGACGTGAAGATGCGCAACCGCTTCCAGCGCAACGACAAGTTCTTCGCCGGCATCTTCGGCGACCCCGTCGATCGCGACTACTGGAAGGCGTCCAACCCGGCCAACATGGTCCTGGCGAACCGCGAGAAGATCCTGGCCAACAACCTCGCCATCTATATCGAGGCCGGCGACAGGGACATGTTCCACCTCGACGAGGGCGTGGAGTTCCTGCACCGGGTGATGTGGGACCACGGCGTCCCCCACGAGTACCGGCTGGTCCGCGGCGCCGACCACCTCGGCAAGACCATCCCCGGCCGCCTGCGCGACGGCCTGCGGTTCCTCACCGCGCAGGTGCTCGACCCGCCGCCGCCGGACACCAGCTTCGCGCCGCAGAAGGCCGTCATCGACCGCCTGCGCCGCGCCATGGGCGTGCCCGACGACCAGCCCCGGCCGCCGCTGCCGTCGACGGAGCCCCGGCCGTGATCGGCCGCCGCACCCTGCTGGCGGCCGCGCCCGCGCTGATCGGAGGACCCCGCGCCATGGCCATGTCGAAGGACCTCGCCGTGAGGGGGAGCCAAGCCTACAGCGAATCCGCCATGGTGATGTCGGTGTCGCCCGACGGGTCCAGCGCCCTCACCCTGCGGTTCTGCCGCTTCCCGGTGGAGGGCTTCACCTGGCTGTGGTGCCATTTGCTGCACGACGGCGAGCTCTATGCCTTCGTCCGCCACGACCTGCCCTGCGGCGCCGAGCGGCTGGCCGGTGCGCCACGCGCCGAATACCGCGCCCCGCCGGCCGACGCCCTGCTGTCGCGCGACGGCCGCGGGCCGGGGCTGACCGAGGTGAAGCTGTCGGCCGCCCTGCCCTTCCACCACAGCCGCTCGGCGCCCCAGGGGCCGGGATCGTCGCCGGGGCGGTTCGACGGCGTGTTCCGCCCGACGCATGCGCTGGGCGCGCAGGTGCTGCAAGGGCGCGACGAGGTCTATGGGACGTTCCGCGCCGAGATCGAGGTGGGCGGCCGCCGGTTCGTCCACGAGGGGCCGGCCAAGTTCCACGAACAGCGCCAGGAGGCGCCGCGGTTCGAGCAGCCGTTCTGCTATTCCTGGCTGGCCGGCGACGGGCTGGCGGCCACCACCCTGCTCATCAAGCCGGGCGCCACGGGCGGATGGTGGATCGACGGGACCGAGGCGCCCCTGGCCGACATGACCATCGACCCGCCCGGCCAGGACCGCCAGGTGGCCTGGCGCGTCCGCGACGGTCGGGTCCTGCCGGGCCGGGTCGAGGCCCTGGTCCGCTACACGATCCCCGTCTACGACCGGCTGTGGAACGGCAGCTTCGTGCGGGGCGTCTGCGACGGCCGGCCGATCGTGGGCGTCGTCAACGACTGGACCACCCAGCCCGACATCTACGCTGCCGCGCGGCTTCGGGCCGCACAACCCTGAGGCGGCGCCGGCCACAATCCCAGCTTGCGGATTGACCGGGCCCAAGCGAGAGCGCAGACTCCGCCGCATCGCCTGACTGAGACAGGCGGCAAGGGCGCGCCCCGGCGGCCCGCACATGACCCCCCTCGCGGGGAGCCAGCGAACTACCGGGGGACGCCCGATGGCGCCTGCCGCAGCCTGGCGTGGAGCGACAAGAACTCCACAACGGATTGCGAGGAAGAGTCATGCATAGCGAGCCGCAAACCGGCGAAGTCAAACACCAGAAGCCGCGGCACCTTGCGGAAAAGTTCGAGGGGATGGTCGGAGTCGTCGCCGTCGCCGCGATCTTGCTGCTGGCCATCGGACTGATCTACGGCGTGCTGACGACGGGCAGCGCCGACCCGGCCTGGATGAAGTAGAGCCCGGGGCCTCGCCCGGTCGGATCGGCCAAATCCGAGCGGAATCGCGAGGCCCCGACTCTGGGTCTAGACCCCGCGCGCCAGCACCAGATCGTCAAAGGCGCTGGCGCCCACCTGGAATGTCCTCGAACCCGCCTGGGTGAAGCCCTGGCGGGCGTAGAAGGCCTGCGCGGCCCGGTTGAGGCCGTTCACGCCCAGCAGCACGCGCGTGGCGCCGGCGGCGCGGGCGGCCTCCAGGGCCGTCGACATCAGCCGCGCGCCGAGACCCGCGCCCTTGTAGGTCGCCAGCACGTAGATCCGCTTGATCTCCAGGTCGCCCGCCGCGGTCGGGACCGGCAGGTCGGGCGGACTCAGCACCACATAGCCCACCGGGCAGCGGGTTTCGGCCAGCTCCGCGATCCAGATCCGGTAGTCGCGGTCCGCCAGCCACTGGGCGTAGCGGGCCTGGCCGTGTTCGTGGGCCGTGTGCGCCAGCATGTCTGCCAGCGGCAGGATGCCGGGATAGGTCTCCAGCGTCGTCGCCTGGCCCACCAGCGCGAGCGCGGGCGCATCGCCCTCGTCGCACGGGCGAATTTCGATCTGCATTCGGTCCTTCCCCAACGACACGGCTGTTCGCCATAGGGCGCCTGCGCTACCACTCCAACTGAACAACGATAAGGGAGGCGTTCATGACGGGCCGAGTGAGCGGTAAGGTCGCCCTGGTGACCGGAGGGGCCAGCGGCATCGGGCGCGGCTGCGCCGAGAAGCTGGCGGCGGAAGGCGCCGTGGTCGTGGTGACCGACATCCAGGACGCCCTCGGAGCCGAGGTCGTCGCCGGGATCAAGGCGGCCGGCGGCAAGGCCGAGTACATCCACCACGACGTGACCAGCGAGGACGCCTGGGTCGACGTGGTCGGCCAGATCAAGGCCCGCCACGGCCGGCTCGACTTCCTGGTCAACAACGCCGGCATCGGCATCGGCGGCTCGATCCTGGAGATGAAGCTGGAGGACTGGCGCCGCCAGACGGCGATCAACCTCGACGGCGTCTTCCTGGGCGTGAAGCACTCGATCCCGCTGATCCGCGTCTCCGGCGACGGCGGCAGCATCGTCAACATCTCCTCCGTGGCGGGCCTGAAGGGTTCGGCGAACCTGGCGGGCTACTGCGCCACCAAGGGCGGCGTCCGGCTCTTCACCAAGGCCGTCGCCATGGAATGCGCCAACGCCAAGGACGGGATCCGGGTGAACTCCGTGCACCCCGGCCTGATCGAGACGCCCATCTGGCTGACCGTGCAGGCGGCGCTGACGCCGGGCGCGAACGCGGCGCCCGACCTCGACGCCATGTCGGCCATGGCCGTTCCGCTGGGCGTCAAGGGCTGGCCCGAGGACATCGCCAACGGCGTCCTGTGGCTCTGCTCCGACGAGAGCCGCTATGTCACCGGCCAGGAGCTGGTGATCGACGGCGGGCTCACCGTCCGCTGAGCGGCCGCCAGAGGCCGTGGAATCCCATCGGGACGCGGCGGCCAAAGCGCGCCCGGGCGACCGGGCCCGCCGCCACATCCTCCGCATCCAGAACGGCCAGGCAGCTGGTGTCCTCGCCTTCGTCGTAGACGGTGCAGACGATCCATCCCTCGCCTTCCGCCGGTCCTCGCGCCACGAAGACCGGCTCACTGACGGCGTGGCGCGGCCCGGCTGACCAAACCGCCATCTCGCCCGTCTCGTGGTCGAACCGCGCGAGGCCGCGGTGGAAGAGATCGTCGGTTCCCGGCCCGCCCAGGCAGGCGAGCCAGCCGTACCGATAGCGTCGGCCGGTCCGGCGCTCGTCGATCCGGGGATATTCGCAGATCAGGTCGTGCAGGCGGCGGCTCCGCACCTCGCCGGCCGCGACCTCCCAGCGGGCCAGGCGCTGGGCGGCGCGTGACGCTTCGGGCGGCCGCCCGTCGGGGCCCGAGAACATGGCCGCGTCCTGCTCGCAGAGGTCGATCACGATCCGATCGCCGTCCTCGAAGGCGTTCATGATGTGCCAGGCCATGCGCGGCGGCGCCGGGTATCGGCGGACCTCGCCGCCCGCCCGCGGCGCGACGATCACCGCGGCGCCGCGCCCGGGCTCCCAGGCGATCAGCGGCCCGCCCGCGGCCGCGCGCTCGAGAGACAGGGTCGTCGGGCAGACAACGACGACGACGACCCGCTCGGTGATCGCGAAGTCGTGGATCAGCGCGGGATAGGGCCCCTGGACGATCCGGGGTTCCGACAGGGCGCCCGCCGCATCGGCCTCGTAGAGCGCGATCTCGCCGGTCAGCCGCCCGCGCGGAATGTTGGCGAACAGGGCCATCGCGCCCGACGCGGGATCGACCCTGGGATGGGCGGTCATGTTGCGCGCCAGCCGTCCGCCGAAGGTCCAGAGGCCGCGGGTCGCCAACGTCTCCGGATCGAGCTCGAGCGGCGGCGAGCCTTCCTCCAGGGCCAGCAAACGGCCCGCATGCCAGACGAGGTTCGTGTTGGCGACGCCGTCCGCCGGACGCGGCCCGGCGTCCGGATCATCGTCCGACGGCAGGCCCGCCGTGGCGAACAGCGCGCGGCCGGCCGTGTTCTCACGCCGCCAGCGGCCCGTGCGGACCCAGCGGTTGCGATAGGCCACGCGCCCGTCGCGGATCGTGAACGCGTGGACCATGCCGTCGCCCATCAGCGGATTGTAGGGCGGCCGCGGGTCGAACTGCGGGTTGGGGCCGATGCGGTAGAGCGTGCCGGCGAGGTCGTCCGGAAACCGGCCCTCGACGTCCAGCGCCGCGATATCGACCTCGTCGCGGACCGGCGCGAAGCCCTTCGCGAGATAGGGGTTCCGTGGAGCAGGGCTTGTCATGCGCGGCATGCCTCGTGGCGGCGGAGCGCCCACGGCAATCAGCGCCAAGCCGCGAGGTCAAGATTATTTTTCTTGTAATTTCATATACTTACTGGCCGGCTGACAAAAAGATTCCTGTCAAGCCGCTCCCGCGCACAAATCTCCGCGATCCGGCCGCCGCCCTGGTCGAGACCCGCGCCGACGCTGGCGAGGTCGTTGTTCGCGATCATCCCGCTCCTCCTTTCGCGTCGGCCCTGGCGAAGCCCTTCGCCGCGTCCTTGCCGTTCCAGCGCGCGGTTCGGTCTGTCGAGGCGGCCAGCCGGGCGGCGACGGCGCGGGCCTCGGCGCGCAGCCGCGCGTTTGCCTTGCCGCCGATGGCGCGGAGCGCCCAGTTCACGCCCTTCTTCACGAAGTTGCGCTCGTCGGTCGCGCAGGCTTCGATCAGCCTGAGGCCTTCGAGGAAGTCGGTCTCCTCGCCCCCGCCGTGCAGCGCCAGGCAGGCGAGCAGCGCGAAGCCCGCGCGGCGCCCGAACTCGTCGTTGAGGCCGCACCAACGCAGGGCCACGGCCGGCGCGCCTTCGACCTGGTCGAACAGTTTGAAGCAGACGGTGTCGACCACGCCCCAGTTGTCGAAATCGGCGCGCCACCGGTCCATCTGTGCGACGGTCACCAGCGCCGGATCATCCACGAGGCAGGCGACGATCCGGGCCTCGTACCAGCCGGTGATCCAGAGCGCCTCGGCGAGGTCGTGGTCGCGGCCCAGCGCCTTGGCGACCGCCTGCATCCTGGCCATGGGGACGCCCAGGGCCTTTTCCACGACAAGCCCGTAGCGCGGCCCCATCTCGGCCAGGACCTTCGCCGAGGCCTCGGCCTCCAGCGCCGCCAGGACGGCGTGGACTCGATCGTCGAGGGCCCCGGCCGGCAAGGCCTAGCCCGCGGCCTGGCCGTGGAGCATGTCCTCAAGCCGGTCGTAGCCCATGGCCATGCCGTCGGACATGCCGGACTGCAGCGCCTGGTCGCGGATCTCCTTCGACGGGAAGCGCATGTTGATCGTGAGCGTCGTCTTGCCGCCCGCCTCGCCCAGCGCCAGCGTGTTGATGGACGGATCGCCCTCGCCCCAGTTGGGCTCGTCGTCGATCGTCTCGCCCATGGCCAGGCCGTCCATCACCTCGGTGGTGACGATGCGCTCGATCGGGACCACCTCCAGGTGCTCGCCGTACGACCCGAACCGGCCGCCGGTCTCGTCGTTGCGCCAGATGTAGCGGTACCGGCCGCCGACGCGCAGGTCGACGACGCAGACCGGCATGCTCCAGCCCGGCGGGCCGAACAGCCAGCGCTGGATCAGTTCAGGCTTGGTGTGACAGTCCCAGACCAGCTGGCGCGGCGCGTCGAACTCGCGCGTGACGGTGATCTCGCGATCGGAAGGGGTGGTCACCTCGACGGGCTTGGGCATGGCGTCAATCCTTCGGCGGTTGGGTTTGCAGTTCGGTCAGCAGCGCGTCCAGGCGCTGGTAGGTCCCTTCCCAGAGCGCGCGGTAGCGTTCGATCCAGGCGTGCGCCGCCTTGAGCGCCTCGGGCTCTATGGCCGCCGGCCGGCGCTGGGCGTCGCGGCCGCGGCGGATCAGGCCGGCGCGCTCCAGCACCTTCAGGTGCTTGGACACCGCCGGCTGGCTCATGGCGAAGGGCTCGGCCAGTTCGGCCACCGACGCCTCCCCCGTCGCCAGCCGGGCGAGGATGGCCCGCCGGGTCGGATCGGCGAGTGCGGCGAAGGTGGCGTCGAGCTGTCGTTCATAACTCATGAGTTTGATAACTACTTGGTTATCGATTGACCGTCAAGACTCCTGTCGACCTCCGCGCCCGCGCCCTCTAGATCACCGTCGATGACCGCGACCCTGCACGTGATCTTCGGCCCCTCGGGCGCCGGCAAGACGACCTACGCCAACACCTTCGCAAGACGGGAAAAGGCGGTGGCCTTCATCCTCGACGACTGGATGGCGCGGCTGTTCGCGCCCGACATGCCCCAGCCGATCGAGTACGAGTGGATGATCGAGCGGGTGCAGCGCTGCGAGGCGCAGATCTGGTCCACGGCCGCGGCCTGCCTGGCGGCCGGCACGTCGGTGATCCTGGACATCGGCCTGATGCGGCGCGCCGACCGGGCCCGCGTGCGCGAGATCGCCGAGGCCGCCGAACTGCCGCTGCAGTGGCACTTCGTGACCGCCAGCGCCGAGGCGCGCCGCGCCCGGGTGGCCGAGCGCAACGTCGTGCGCGGCGAGAACTTCGCCATCGAGGTGACGCCCGAGTTGTTCGACTTCATCGAGGGCGTCTACGAGCCGCCGGAGCCGGCCGAGCTGGACGGGGCGATCGTCAGCGAGAGCGTCTGACGGCTCAGGCCTCCGCGGGAGGTCCGAAGAGGTGCGCCGGCCAGGTGGCGTCGGAGGCGCGGTGGTAGGCCGGCCGCGCGGTGAGGCGGGCGTTGTAGTCGGTGAGCACGGCGCTGTCGGGCAGCTTCCTGTTGTAGAGCAGCATCGAAATCTCGCCGCCCAAGGCTACGTCGGCCGCCGTGAACCGGTCGCCCACGAGATACTTGTGGCGCGCCAGATGGCCCTCCAGCACGGCCACCATGTCCTCGTAGGTCCCGAAGCCGGCGACATTGCCGGGCAGATCCATCTGGCGCGCATGCAGCTCGGCGGCGGGATCGACCACCGCGCTCGAATAGACCATCCAGCGCAGGTATTCCCCGCGTCGCGGGTCCTCGATGCGGGGCGCGAGGGTCCCGTAGCCGTAGCGGTCGGCGAGGAACATGCAGATGGCCGGCGTCTCGGTGACGATGGCGCCGCCGTCGGAGAGCGCCGGCACCTTCCCGGCCGGATTGATCTTGAGATACGCGGGCTTCTTCTGGTCGCCCTTGCGGATGTCGACCGTCTCGACGTCGAACTGGACGCCCAGCTCCTCCAGCATCCAGTAGGTGATGAACGCGCGGCTGGCGGGCGAGTGGTAGAGGGTGATCCCGCGTTTGGCGGCCATGGCGTGCTCCCGAAGCGGCGCCTAAGCTAGGGGTTCGGGCGCGCGGGACAAGACCGCCGCGCCGACGCCGCGAAGACCGCCCGGCGGCCAACCTTACAAATTTGCGAGGCGACGGTCAGGCCGCCGCCAGCCGGGATGGGCCAGAAGGGTCCCGCCGCCGTGAAGGCGGTCACCAGGAAGAAGACCCCACCTATGCGAAAGATCCTCATTTCCTCGGCCCTGATCCTGTCGCTCGCCGGCGGATCCGCCGCGTTCGCCGCGGACAAGCCGGCCGCCAAGCCGACCGCCCCGGCCGCCGCCGCGGCCAAGCCGGCCAAGGCTGCCAGGATGGCCGCGAACGATCCCAAGGCCGCCGGCTGCCTGAAGCAGTGGAAGGCCGAGAAGAAGCACACCCAGACCCGCAAGGCGTTCATGGAAACCTGCGCCAAGGCCTGAGCCTCAACGTTCCCCGGCCCCGCTCTCTTTTCGATGTGTGTCGGGCGGGACCGGGGAAGGCGGCGGCGGGCGCGTACCACCCCCCATCTGGCGCGTCCGCCGCTATTTCGTCGCGTTTCCGGCCCAGGGACTCGGGCCGAACCCAATCGGAGGCGCCGCATGGGCGCGAAGATCCTGGTCGTCGAGGACGATGGCGGGACGGCCGAAACCCTCCTGAACGGACTGCGCCAGGAAGGCTACACCGTCGAGCACGTGGCCGATGGGCGCGACGCGCTCTACCTGGCCAGCTCCGCAGATTTCGACGCGGTCATCATGGACCGCATGCTGCCCGGCATGGATGGCCTGTCGGTCGTCAAGGCGCTCAGGGCCGCCGACATCCACACGCCCCTGATCATCCTGTCGGCGCTGGGCCAGCTCGACGAGCGGGTGAAGGGCCTGCGTGCCGGCGGCGACGACTACCTGGCCAAGCCGTTCGCCTTCTCCGAGCTATCGGCGCGCCTCGACGCCATGCTGCGCCGCCCCGCGGCGCGCCAGGAGACCACCGTCCTGGCCTGCGGCGACCTGGAAATGGACCTGCTGCGCCGCCGCGTCACGCGGGCCGGGCGCGCGCTCGACCTGCTGCCCCGCGAGTTCAAGCTGCTGGAGCACCTCCTGCGGCACAAGGACCGGGTGGTCACCCGCACCATGATGCTGGAAGAGCTCTGGGACTACCGTTTCGACCCGCACACCAGCCTCATCGACACCCACGTCAGCCGGCTGCGCAAGAAGATCGACGAGGGCTTCGCCCATCCCCTGCTGCACACCGTGCGAGGCTCGGGCTACCGGCTGTCCGAGCACCCGTGACGCGATGCGGCTGAAGCCCTGGATCTGGCCGGCGGCGGCCGCCCTGGTGGCTCTGGCGGCCGTGGTCTTCGGCCTCTTCCTCGTCGACCGCCTGGGCGAGCGGGCCATCGCCCGCCAGCAGACCGCCATGGCCGACGCCGCGCGCGACTATTTCGTCGCCTTCGCCCGCGACGAGGGGGTCAGGGGCCTGGCCGCCGCGCTCAACCGGCACGCCCAACAGGAGTCGGCCGACGGCTTCCGCTACGCGCTGGAGGACCACGCCGGCCACATGATCGCCGGCGCCGACGTGGTGAGTTCGCTGGACGCGCCCGACGCGGGCTGGCGCACGGTGGTCGAGCCCGACAGCTCTCCGCTCCGGCTCTGGCGCGTCCTCGCCCAGCCGCTGAGCGGCGGCTACACCCTGATCGTCGCCGAGGACCTGTCCGCCCGCGACGCGCTGCGCAAGGCGGTCTTCCGGGGATCGGAACTCGCCGTCGCGCTGGCCGCCTTCGGGGCCGCCGCGGGGGGAATGGGACTCAACGCCATGCTCATGCGCCGGACGCGCACCATCGCCCACACGGCCGAAAGGATCGCGGCGGGCGACCTGTCGGCCCGCGCCCCGGTGCGTACGGGCGGGGACGTCTTCGACGATCTCGGTCACGCGATGAACCGCATGCTGACCCGCATCGAGGAACTGATGAGCGGCATGCGCACGGTGACGGACTCCATCGCCCACGACCTGCGCTCGCCGCTGACCCGGCTGAAGGGCGCCCTGATGCGCGCCAGCGAGCCCGGAGCGTCCGAAACCGCCCGCGCCCAGGCGCTGGACGACGCCAACGCCGAGGCCGACCAGGTGCTGGCCATGCTCAACGCCCTGCTCGACATCGCCCACGCCGAGTCGGGGCTCAGCCTGGAGAACATGCAGCGCATCGACATCGCCGGCCTCGTGCTCGGCATGGCCGACCTGTTCGGTCCGGTGGCGGAGGACGCCGGCCAGATGCTGGTGACCGATGCGCCCAGCATCCCCGTGCTCGCCCGCGCCCACCCCGCCCTCTTGCGCCAGGCGGTCGGAAACC
This sequence comes from Phenylobacterium sp., assembly GCF_016124325.1. Taxonomy (GTDB): domain Bacteria; phylum Pseudomonadota; class Alphaproteobacteria; order Caulobacterales; family Caulobacteraceae; genus Phenylobacterium. The sequence continues at coordinate 55,841 of NZ_WGNY01000012.1, read as the reverse complement.
TGCTGCACAACGCGGTCATCCACGCCGGGCCCGGCGCCATGGTCACGGTGAAGGTCGAGGAGACCGCGCCCGGCTGCACGCGCATTTCGGTGGCGGACGACGGCCCCGGCGTGCCGTCCGAGCATCTGGGCCGGGTTCAGGAGCGGTTCGTGCGGCTGGAGGCGGCGCGGACCACCGCCGGTTCGGGCCTCGGCCTGGCCCTGGTGGCGGCCTGCGCCAAGCTGCACGGCGGCCGGCTCGTCCTCGGCGACAACCACCCCGGCCTCGTGGCGGCGCTGGAGCTCGCCGACCCGCGCTCTTGATTTTTGCGCCGCACAATCCTAGCTTCTCTGCCCCCGGGTGCGCGACCGCCCGCGGCCGGGTTGGGGATGTCCAAGGCGAACCTCGAGTCACTATGGAAAAAGTTCCGATGACCGCCGAGGGCTATAAAGCCCTCGACGATGAATTGAAGCGCTTGAAGACCGTTGAGCGGCCGGCCGTGATCGCGGCCATCGCCGAAGCGCGCGCGCACGGCGATCTGTCGGAAAACGCCGAGTACCATGCCGCCAAGGAGCGTCAGGGCTGGATCGAAGGCCAGATCGCCGAGATCGAGGACAAGATGGCCCGCGCCCAGGTGATCGACGTCTCTAAGCTGAGCGGCACCCAGGTGAAGTTCGGCGCCACGGTGTCCGTGATCGACGAGGACACCGAGGAAGAGGCTCGCTACCAGATCGTCGGCGAGCACGAGGCCGACGTGAAACGCGGCCGCGTCTCCGTCACCTCGCCGATCGCCCGCGCCATCATCGGCAAGGAAACCGGTGACGTGGTCGAGGTGAATACGCCCGGCGGCGTGAAGGCCTACGAGATCGTCAAGGTCGAGTGGGTCTGACCCGCGGTCGATGACCGCCGGACGACCCTTGCGGATCTGGGCCGTTTCCGACGGCCGCGCCGGCATCGAAGCCCAGGCCCTCGGCCTCGCCGAGGCCGTCGCGCGGCTGCGCCCCGCCCTGATCTCCGTCAAGCGCATCGGCTGGCGCGCGGGCCTCGGGCGGCTGCCGTGGCGGCTGATCCCACCCGCGGCGCGCACGGGCGACCCGATCGAGCCGCCCTATCCCGACATCTGGATCGCGGCCGGGCGGGCCACCCTGCCCCTTTCGACGCGGATGCTGGCCTGGGCGGAGGGCCGCACCTTCGTGGTGCAGACGCAGAATCCGCGGGCGCCGCTCGACCGCTTCGACCTGGTGATCCCCCCCAAGCACGACGGGCTGTCGGGCCCGAACGTCGTCGCGATCCTGGGCGCGCCCAACCGCCTGAGCCCCGAGCGGCTCGCGGTCGAGCATGCGCGTTTCGCCGAACAGCTCGCGCCGCTGCCAAGGCCGCGCGTGGCGGTGATCGTCGGCGGCAGGTCCAAGGCCCACGACCTGCCCGTCGCCCGCGCCCAGGCGATGGCCGCGGTGGTGAGCGACGCGGTGACGGCCGCGCGGGGTTCGGTGCTGGTGAGTTTCACCCGCCGCACGCCGGCGCCCGCCCGCGAGGCGATGGCTGCCGCCTTCAGGCGCCTGCCGGGAATCGTCTGGGACGGCGCCGGCGACAATCCCTACTTCGCGTTCCTCGCCGACGCCGACGCCATCCTCGTCACCGAGGACTCCACCAACCTGGCCACCGATGCGGCGGCCACCGGCAAGCCGCTGTTCGTGCTGCCGATGGCCGGACGGAGCGCGAAGCTCGCCCGCTTCCACGCCGAGCTCGAACGCCGGGGGATCGCGCGTCCGTTCGCCGGCGAACTGACCGCCGAACCCTACCCGCCGCTCGCCGAGACCGACCGGGCCGCCCGCGAACTGTTGCGCCGGTACGACGGATCGGCCTGAAGGGCGAAGAAAACTCCACAACCCCCAATGGTTTCTTGCCGCCCCGGCCCCGCGCGGTAACCTTACCTAAGGATTTGCGGTTAGCCTCCCGGCAAGGGACGTCAACCGATTCGCATTGAGGGGCCGCACAGTGGCAATCTATTTTTGGGAAGATATGACCGCCGCGCAGGCGGCGTCCTTCAGCTCCAGCTCCGACCAGATCATCTTCAAGACCCAGACCCTGACGGCGGCTCAGGTGTCGGTTTCGTTTGTTCCCTTCACGGTGAACACGCCCGACTATGTCGTCCTGACGGCGCCGGGCAAGAGCCTGCAGTTCGCCGACCCGGGCGGCTTCCGGGCCACCTCGACACTGGGCGGCTCGGCCGCGACGTTCCCGGACGGCTCGCTGCTGTACGCCGGCACGACGGACAGCGACACCGTGACGGGCACCGCGGGCGCCGACGGCCTGTACGGCGGCCTCGGAGACGATCAGCTGTCCGGCGGCAGCGGCAATGACGTGCTGCAAGGCAACCAAGGCGCCGACACGCTGAACGGCGACGCGGGCGACGACGTCATCTACGGCGGCAAGGACAACGACGTGATCAACGTCGGCGCCGGCGAAGACGCGAACATCGTTCAGTTCGCTCAAGGCAATCTCGGCAACGACAGCATCACGGGCAGCGCCACGCGCGACCTTCTGCTGGGCGGCAAGGGCGACGACAGCATCAGCGGCGGCGGCGGCGCGGACTACATCCTCGGGAACCTGGGCGACGACACCCTCGTCGCCTCGACCTCCGCCGACACGCTGGGCGGCCAGGACGGCAACGACAGCATCGACGGCGGCGGCGGGAGCGACTCCATCACGGGCGACGCCGGGGATGACACGATCTCGGCCACCTCGGGCAACGACACGATCGACGCGGGTTCGGGCAACGACCGCGTCACCGGCGGCGACGGCGCCAACAGCAACTCCCTGGGCGACGGGGACGACACCGCCTCGAGCGGGGTCGGCAACGACACGGTGGTCGGCGGCGCGGGCGCAGACACCATCACCGACGCCGGCGGGAAGAACGTTCTGACCGGCGATGCGGGAAGTGATTCCATCACCGGCGGCGCGGGCGCGGACAGCATCGACGGCGGCGCCGACGCCGACACGATCGTGGCGAATGCCGGCAACAACACGATCGTCGGCGGGACCGGCTCGGATACGATTTCCAGCGGCGGCGGCGACGACTCGATTCTGGCTGGCGACGGCGATGACACGATCTCGAGCGGCGCCGGCACCGATGTGGTCGACGCGGGCAACGGCGCGAACCAGGTCTCGCTGACCGGCGGCGGCACGATCACGACCGGCACCGGCAACGACACGATCTCGGCCGGCGCGGCGACGGGCGCCATCACGGTGAACACCGGAGCGGGCAACGACGACGTCACCACGGGCGGCGGGGGCGACAACATCACCCTCGGCGAAGGCTCCAACACGGTGAGCGGCGGCGCCGGCGACAACACGGTCACCGGCGGAACCGGCGTCGACAACATCACCGTGCTGGGCGGCAACGACGTGGTCAGCGCGGGCAACGGCGACAACGTGATCGACGCCGGCGGCGGGAACAACAACGTCACGGCCGGCCTTGGCAACGACAGCGTCGTCACCACCGCCGGCAACGACACCATTTCCACCAGCTCCGGGGCCGACACCATCGACAGCGGCGCCGGCCTCGATCAGATCGACGCGGGCGCCGGCAACGACAGCATCACGTTCACCGGCCGCGGTGGCGTCCTGGCCGGCGACGGCAACGACACGATCGACGGCTCCGGCTCGTCGCTCGGCTCGATCCTGGATGGTTCGACCGGCAACGACTCGATCGCCGCAGGGTCCTCCGACGACACGATTTCGGGCGGCGCCGGCGACGACACCATCAGCGGCGGGGCCGGGCTGAACTCGATCAACGCCGGCGACGGCGCGAACGATGTCACGGGCGGGAGTGACTCCGACACGATCACGACCGGAAGCGGCAACGATACGATCAGCGCCGGCGCGGGCGACGACAACATCAACGCTGGCGCGGGCGCCAACCAGGTGTCCGGCGGCGCCGGCGACGACACCATCGTCGCGGGAGCCGGAAACGACACCATAACCGGCGGCACGGGCGCGGACTCGATGGCCGGCGGCACGGGCGCCGATGTCTTCGTCATCGCGGACAGCGACTCCGGCGTGGTCAGCGCAACGACGATCGACCGCATCAGCGATTGGTCGACGGCCGACAGCCTGGACTTCAGCGGAGTGGCCGGCAGCGGCGCGAACTATACGGAATCGGCCACCGTGGCGGCGGACTACACGTCGGGACTGACGGCCGCCGAAGCCGAAATGAACGGCACGGTGCGCTACGTCGCCGTCAAGGTCGGGGCGGACGTGATCGTCTTCTTCGACGCCGACGGCGACACCAACGCGGACGAGGCGGTCCTGCTGGTGGGCAAGTCGCTCACGGATATCGACTCGACCAACATCATCTAAGGTCGAGTTCCTTCTCGAGACGCGGGGCCGCCCTTCGGGGCGGCCCTTTGCTTTTGGCGCGCATCGGCGCATTGCGGGTGTGGTGACCGGTCCGCGCATCCTCTTCGTCGTCGACGCCGGCCCCGAGGTCGGGGGCGGTCACGTCATGCGTTCGCTCACCCTCGCCCGCGCGCTCCAGGCCCAGGGCGCGCAGTGCGGGTTCGCCGGGCCCCCCGCCACGGCCGAGATCCTGGACGCCTTCGCGCCGGACATGGCGCGCCGCGTCGCCGCCGATCCGACCGCCGCCGCCGCCCGCGAGGCGTTCGACGCCATTGTCTTCGATCACTACGGCCTGTCCGAGCCCGACCATTCCGCCGTGGCCAAGGGCTGCCCGACACTGGTGATCGACGACCTGGCCGACCGGGCGATCGGCGGCGACATCGTGCTCGACTCCGGCCCCGCCCGCAGGGCGGAGGACTACCTGGGCCTGGCGCCGGAGACGGCGCGGCTGCTGCTCGGCCCCCAGTTCGCGCCGATCCGGCCGGAATTCGCCGCCCTGCGGGCGGCCACGCTAGCCCACCGGGGCGGACCTGTGCGTCGCATCCTCGTCGCCATGGGCCTGACCGACGTGGGCGGGATCACGGCGCGGATCGTGGAGCGCATGCGGCCGAGGATCCAGGACGTGGCGCTCGACATCGTCCTGGGCGCCGGCGCCGCCAGCCTCGCGGGGCTCGCCCGGGTCGCGCGGCGCGACGAGCGGATCTCGCTGCACGTCGACACGCCCGACATGGCCGCCCTCACCGCGGACGCCGACATCGCCGTGGGCGCGCCGGGATCGTCGACCTGGGAGCGTTGCGTGCTGGGGCTGCCGTCGCTTCTGGTCGCGCTGGCCGACAATCAGCGGCCGGCGGCGCGCACGCTCGCCGAGCGCGGCGTGGCGCTGGTCGTCGACATCGACGAGCCCGAATTCGACGCGGCGTTCGATCGCGCGCTGTCGCGCCTGTTGCGCGACGGGGACCTGCGGGCCGACCTGTCGCGCGCCAGCGCCGAGGTCTGCGATGGCGAGGGCGCCGCTCGCACCGCCGAGGCCTTCCTCAAGCTGATCGCGGGCCGCGAAGCCTGACGGAACCGCGCTCTTAACCCCGTATTCGCACCCGTCTGGCAAAGCTCCGGCATGGGCGCGTCGATCGACAACCTAGGCAGAAGCCGGCCCTCACGAACCCCCCGCCTGGAGCGGGTGGCATGAGCCGGGTCAGGATCATCGGCGGGGGCCTCAGCGGCGTCCTCGCCGCCTTCGAGGCGCATCGGCTCGGCGCGCGCGACATCGAACTCCACGAGCGCTTCGAACAGCTCGGCGGCAGCGCCCTGCCCACCGAACGTCACGGCGTCGAACTGCGCGAGCGCTTCATTCCCTTCGGGCCGAAGGACGACCCCGTCCGCCAGCGCCTGGAAGCCCACGGCGTCGCCTTCGACGAGGTCGAGAACCGGGTCGGATCGGTCAGTCCTTCCGACGCGGGGCCGCCCCGCTACACCCCCGGCTTCGACGGCCCGGCCCTGCCGTGCGCCCAGATCGCGGTCGACCAACCCCAGGGGCCGAGCCTCGCGGGCCGGATCATCGCCTTCCCGGCCGAGCTGCGCGAACCCCTCGCACGCTATGTGCGCTGGCGGCTGGGGCCCGGTTCGACCGAGGCTCACGCCAACGCCGCCGCGTCGTTGGGCGTCGCCCGGATATTGCCCCTCGACGCCGATGCGGCCAGCTTCGCCGCGGCGCGGCGAAGCAACCCGCGGATCGACGCCTTCTTCGCCATGGCCCAGAATCCGTGGGCGCACGACGATATGGATGCGGCGGGCGAGCCGGCGGGCGGCTTCGGCGCGCTCTTCCGCCGGTGTCATCGCGCACTGCGCCAGATCGGCGTGCGGATCCAGGAAAGCAGCTTCGTGGCTCCGCGCCAGGCGCTCGTGGAGCACCGGCCCGGCGATGTCCTGGTGTGGGCCGCCAATCCGGCGCCGCTGTTCAGGATGTTCGACCGGCCCGTGCCGCGCCTGCTCGAGACCAGCCACGCCGCCTACGTCTTCGCCGCCCGCTGGACGGGGCCGCGCCCCTTCCGCGTCAACAACTTCACGGCCGACGGCGTCTGCTTCCGCGTTTGCCTCTACGAGAGCGCAGGCCGCACGCTGCTGACGGCCGAATGCGCGAAGGAGGCCGACCCCACCGACCTTCGCTACGAGGTCCACCGACTGGTCAGCGGCTTCGAGGGCGACCTCGCGCTCGGCGAGCTGCTGTGCTCGTCGGTCAAGCCCCGGTGGACCTACCAGACCGTGGAGGCGGTCGCCGCACTCGCCCAGCTGCGCGGGGAGTTCGGCCAGAGGTTCGGCGCCGGCGCCGTGTCCAACGGCTGGGAGCATGGCGCGCCGACCGAGCGCTTCCGCCACCTGGCGGGCGAACTCGGCGCGGTCCTGGCGGCGAACGTCCGGGCGTCCGCCGCCTGATCCGCGATTCCTAGGCCGCGGCGGGCCGCGCCGACGCGGCGGCGCCCTGGTACACGAAGGCCGCGTCGTCGAGATCGATGAGCGGAAGCTCGTCCTTCTCGCGCCAGTAGTCCTGGCTGTGCTGCCACTCGGGCTTGTCGCCCCGCTTGGGCAGCAGGTGCATGCTGCGCATCAGGTAGCCCGGGTTGAAATTCTCGGGGTCGATCCACGACGAGAGCGGCATGTCGGCGTCTTCGGGCCGCAGGGCCACCGTCACCTTCTTCGCCCCCTTGGCGTCCATGTGCTGGAGCATCCGGCAGACGAAATCGGCGACGAGGTCGGCCCGCAGCGTCCAGCTCGCCCGGAAGTAGCCGAACACCCAGACCATGTTCGGCACGCCAGTGAACATCATGCCCCGGTAGGTCACGGTGTCGGCGAAGTTCAGCGCCTTGCCGTCGATCACGAAGGGGATGTCGCCCAGGATGTTCAGGTTGAACCCGGTCGCGCTGATGATCACGTCGGCGTCGATCGTCTCGCCCGACTTGAGCAGGACGCCCGTCTCGGTGAAGCGCTCGATCTCGTCGGTGACCACAGAGGCCTTGCCCGCCTTCACGGCCTGGAAGATGTCGCCGTCCGGCACGAAAGCGATGCGCTGCCGCCAGGGGCGGTAGCTCGGCGTGAAATGCTTCTCGACGACCTCCGGACCGACGAAGGCGCTGACGCCGGCCAGCAGTTCCTGCTTCACCGCCTCGGGCTCCTCCACGGCGCGATGCGTGAAGGCGTCCTGATCGTGCAGGATCTTGCGGCGCACGATCTCGTGGATCCAGGTCTCGTCGATCTTCAGCTCTCGCAGCGTGTCGGCCAGCTCGTTGGCGTTGCGCCCCGGGATGAAATAGGTCGGCGAGCGCTGCAGCATGGTCACGTGCGCGCACTGGTCGGCGATGTTCGGGATCAGCGTGGCCGCCGTGGCGCCCGAGCCGATGACGAGCACCTGCTTGCCCTTCAGCTCCAGGTCGTCGGGCCAGGTCTGCGGATGAACGATCCTGCCCTTGTAGTCGGCCATGCCGGGCCATTCCGGCGTGTAGCCCTTGGATTGCCGGTAGTAGCCCTGGCACATCCAGAGGAAGTTCGCCGTGAACGTCAGGTACTCGCCGGTGTCGAGGCGCTCGACCTCGATGGTCCAGAGGTTGTCCCGGCTGGACCATGTGGCGCCGGAGATGCGGTGGCGGTAGCGGATGTGGCGGGAGAGATCGTTCTCCTCGATCACCTCGCCCATGTACTTGAGGATTTCGTCGGCCGTCGCGATCGGCGGCCCCACCCACGGCTTGAAGCGATAGCCGAAGGTGTAGAGGTCGCTGTCCGAGCGGATGCCCGGATATTTGTGGGTGAGCCACGTGCCGCCGAAGCTCTCCAGCGTCTCAAGGACGACGAAGCTCTTGTCGGGGCATTGCTGCGTCAGGTGATAGGCGGCGCCGACGCCCGAAATGCCGGCGCCGACGACGAGGACGTCGAAATGCTCACTGCCGGCCTGTCTCGCCGATTGGACCGTCGCGTTCACGGAACCCTCCCGTTCTTATCTCGGCCGCGAGTTTCCGCTGCTGGGACCACGCCACATTGACGGAAATCAAGCCTAAGTGAACATTGATAACAAACCACCGATAACAAATAATCCGGGCCTGCGCCACGGCGACGCGCGCGATGTCGCCTGCGTCGGGGCTCGTACCCCTAGGCCAGCATGTCCCAGGCGAGCGGCTCGCCCCGGGCGAGGTCCCGCGCGGCCTTGCGGCCCAGCACCTCGTCGAGGTGGGCCGGGGCCAGGCCGTCGCCCGGCCGGATGGAGCGGATGTTGGCGCGGGTGATCGCCTCGCCCGCCTTCACGTCGGCGGCCACATAGAGCGAACGCCGGAACTGGGCGTTGGCGCGTTCCGAGCCCAGCAGGTCGTAGTGCGCGCGGCCCAGCGCCTTCCAGGCGTCCTTGCAGTCGCGCACCAGGGCCTGGAATTCCGCCGGCTCCAGGCTGAAGGCCGAATCCGGCCCGCCGTCGGCGCGGGCCAGGGTGAAGTGCTTTTCGATCACGCTGGCGCCCAGGGCGATCGCCGCGACCGACGCGGCCGTCCCCATGGTGTGGTCCGAAAGCCCGACCGGACAGTCGAAGCGCCCGGCCATGTCGGCCACGGTGCGGACGTTGGCGTCCTCGGTCACCGCCGGATAGCTCGACACGCAATGCAGCAGCACCACGCCCGGGGCGCCGGCCGAGAGCGCGGCGTCGCGGGCGGCCTCGATCTCGGCCAGGTTGGCCATGCCGGTCGAGATGATCAGCGGCTTGCCCTTGGCCGCGGCGTAGCGGATCAGCGGCAGGTCGACCGCCTCGAACGAGGCGATCTTGAAGGCCGGCGCGCCCAGTCCGTCCAGCAGGTCGACCGCCGTCTCGTCGAAGGGGCTGGAGAACAGGATCACCCCGCGCTTCCGCGCCCGCTCGAACAGGGCCGCGTGCCATTCGTAGGGCGTCTGGGCTTCCTGATAGAGCTCGTAGAGGCTGCGTCCGTCCCACAACCCGCCGTGGATTTTGAACTCGGGCCGGTCGACGTCCATGGTGATGGTGTCGGCGGTGTAGGTCTGGATCTTGATGGCGTCGCAGCCGGTGGCGGCGGCCGCGTCGATCATCGAAAGCGCGCGCTCCAGGCTGCCGTTGTGGTTGCCCGACAGCTCGCAGATCACGAACGGCTCGTGTGCGGCTCCGACCTTGCGGCCGGCGATCTCGATCTCGGGCGACGCGCTCATTGGCCGCCAGTCTAGCCCGGTCGGCTGAAACGCGCGTTAAGCAAGATCCAGCGGCAGATCGCCCTGTTCCGGCTCGGACTTGTCGTTGTCGACGGCCGTCAGCATGCCCAGCGCGAGGCCGGTTCCCAACGCCGCCATGGCCAAGGCCGAGAACAGCCTGAGACCGAATCCGAGCGCGAGACCCGCGCCCGCGGCGGCCCCCACCAACGCGGCCGTGCCGGCCGTCTTCACCTGATCGCTCATCGGCGCCTCCATGCGATATCGGCATCTACGGCCAAGCAGGCGGTTCGTTCCCTCGGCGCCGTCGCGCGGAACCGGAATCGTCACTACATTGGGGCCATGTCCGACCCTAGAAACGTCCGCTGCCTGATCGTGGGCTCCGGCCCCGCCGGCTACACCGCCGCCGTCTACGCCGCCCGCGCCCTGCTGAAGCCGGTGCTGATCCAGGGCATCCAGCCCGGCGGCCAGCTCACCATCACCACCGACGTGGAGAACTATCCGGGCTTCGCCGACGTGATCCAGGGCCCCTGGCTGATGGAGCAGATGCAGGCCCAGGCCGAGCACGTGGGGACGGAGATCGTCAACGACATCGTGACCAAGGCCGATCTCAGCCAGCGCCCGTTCCGGCTGGAGACCGACAGCGGCCAGGTGTGGCTGGCGGAGACCCTGATCATCGCCACCGGCGCCCAGGCCAAGTGGCTGGGCCTGGAGACCGAGCAGAAGTTCCAGGGCTTCGGCGTCTCGGCCTGCGCCACCTGCGACGGCTTCTTCTACCGCGGCAAGCAGGTGGTCGTGGTCGGCGGCGGCAACACCGCCGTCGAGGAGGCGCTGTTCCTCACCAACTTCGCCGAACGGGTCACGATCGTGCATCGCCGTGACGAGTTCCGCGCCGAGAAGATCCTGCAGGAGCGGCTGTTCAACCATCCCAAGGTCGTCGTGGTCTGGGACCACGCCATCGACGAGGTGGTCGGCGAAACCGATCCGATGGGGGTCACCGGCGTTCGCCTGAAGAACGTCAAGACCGGCGCCACCCAGACGCTGCCCTGCGACGGCGTCTTCATCGCCATCGGCCACGCGCCGGCCTCCCAGCTCTTCCAGGGCCAGCTCGAGATGGACGCGAGCGGCTATCTGAAGGTCAAGCCGGGCACGGCCTCGACGGCCATCGAAGGCGTCTACGCCGCCGGCGACGTCACCGACGACGTCTACCGCCAGGCCGTCACGGCCGCGGGCATGGGCTGCATGGCCGCGCTGGAGGCGGTGCGCTTCCTCGCCGAAGAGGATCACAAGAAGGCCCATCACCCGATCGCCCACGAAGAGGCGCAGAAGATCGGCGCCTGGTGAGGCGCCGGGCGTGATCCGCTACGCCCGCTCCGGCGACCGTCCGGCCATCGCCGAGGTCAACCGCGCCGCCTTCGCCCGCGACGACGAGGCCCGGCTGATCGAACGCCTGCGCGAGGCTGGGGACGTGCTGTTCGAACTGGTCTCGGAGGCCGACGGCGAGGTGGGCGGCCATATCCTGTTCAGCCGCCTGTGGGCCGACCGCGAGCACCTGTTCGCCGCCCTGGCCCCCATGGCGGTGCGTCCGGGCCTGCAGCGCGGCGGCGTCGGCTCGGCCCTGGTGCGCGCCGGCCTGGAGAACGCCAAGGAGTTCGGCGCCCACGGCGTGCTGGTGCTGGGCCACGAAGCCTACTATCCGCGCTTCGGCTTCTCGGCGGAGACGGCGGGCCAGGTGCGCGCGCCCTATTCCGGCAGCCCGGCGTTCATGGCGATCGCACTGGAGCCGGGCGCGTTCGACGCGCCGCTCAGCGTCGCCTACCCCGACGCCTTCTCGGGCTGAGGTCAGTCGCCGGGCGCGGCCTGGACCGTGGGCGCCGGAGCCCCCGCGGCCGGGGCGTCCAGCGAACGCTCCACATCCGCCAGGCTGGCGTTGATCCGGCGAATCTCGTCCGCCGTCGGCTGGCGGCGCGACGGCGTGAGCGCCCCGGCCACCCGCGTCCGCACGCCGTCCGCGGCGGTGGGATCGGCGACCTCGTAGGTCCGCACCTCACCCGCGACCGCCAGGGTGATGGTGCGCCGGGCCGGGATCTGCTGGTCCTCGGGCGCGAGCAGGCCCTGGGTGCGGGCGTCCACGCCGCCCAGGATCGCCGGCGTCAGCTCGGCCTCGCGGCCGGCGTAGCGGCCGGTGAAGGCGGCCGGTTCGCCCCAGGGACCCGTCCAGCGGTAGAAGATGTGCTGGCCCACCTGGGCCATCTTGACCAGCGTCGGCGCCCAGTACGGCGCGACGTAGTCGGCGTGATAGTGCGTGGCCGATCCCACCTGCCGGTCGACGTGGCCATCGAGCGCGCGCTCGGCCACCTGGCGGGCCCGCCGCCACAGCGCCGCTTGCGGGGCCCGCGCCAGCGAGCCGTCGCAGGTGAAGGTGAACTGGCAGCCCGTCGCCCGGGCCGCGCCCTGGTAGACCACGCCGCAGATCGACTTCGGATAGGCCGGGTGGCGCATGCGGTTCAGCACCACCTGGGCCACCGCCTCCTGCCCCACCTCCGGCTCACGGGCGGCCTCGTAGTAGACGGCCTGGGTCAGGCACTCGACGGCGCGGGCGCGGTCCTCGCCGGAGGCGTGCAGCACGAACGGCCGCATGGGGCGGATCGGCAGGTCGGACACCGGGCGCAGGGCGTTCAGCGCCTCGGCGGTGGCCGCGTCGTCCGCACCGAAGCCGAGGCTCGGGGTCTTGTCGATGTCGAGCCGGCCCCATCCCGTGGGCCGCGACCAGAAGTCCACGCGCCGCAGCCCCGGATCGTGGCGCAGCGCCAGCGCCCGCATCGCCGGGTCCATGCCGGCCGCCAGCCGCCGCAGGCTGGCGTCGGTGAGGTCACGCGCGGCCAACCGGATCGTCTCGCGCGCCAGCCCGCCGCCGGACGGCGCACACGCCGGGCCGGCCGCCAGCACGGCAAGGGCCACGACGGCCCCGGCCTTCGCCCATCTCGGGCGGAACCAGCGTTGGAAAGATCCGTTCAGAACCAAGGTCTCCTGCGGCGCAGCGCGCCGCATATAGTCGCAAACCGACGGGATTTGGACTCGTATCGGGCAGGAATTGGCCGGAGAGCGCGCGGGCGGGTCCCGGGACCGGTCTCCGCGGCAAGGTTGCGTGGGCTCCCCTTACCCCTCATGCTGGCCGGGTCCCAAGGGGGGATGGCACGGTATGGCGTCGTTGAAGCCATCGTTGTGGCCGTTGCGGATGATTCCGCGGCGCTCGCCCCCATTCCTGACGGCCTTGCTGATCGCGACGGGTTCGCTCCTGGCCTCCATGGCCGTCCGCGGCCTGCTCATCGGCTTCGAATACGCGCCCGGCCTCTCGGCCACGACCTTCCCAGCCCTCATCGTGACGACTCTCTACGCGGGCCCGCGCTGGGGCTGGGCGACCCTCGCCGTCGCGCTCGGCGTCGGTCTGCTGAATACGCCGCGCGTCTCGGCGGACCTTTCCGTCTCCGAGGTGCTGATCATGTTCGCGCTGTCGGCGGCGCTGACGGTCGTCGTCTGCGCGAGTCTGCGCGAAGCGCTCCTGCAGCTCGACGAGGCCAACGCCGCGCGGGCGGCGGCCCGCCAGTCCATCGAAATCACCGAGACGCGGTTCCGCGCCCTGGCCGACAGCGCCCCGATCCTGATGTGGGTGACGCAGACCGACGGCCGCCGCGAGTTCGCCAACCGGGCCTACGTCGACTTCCTCGGCGTGAACTACCAGGCCGCGATCGACTTCGACTGGCGCAAGGTGCTCCACCCGGACGACGTCGCGCGCGTGCTCCAGGAGCAGGTGGCCGGCGAGAGCTCCCGGACCCTCTTCACCCTCGAGGCGCGCTACCGCCGGCGCGACGGCGACTATCGGTGGGTCAGGTCCGTGTCGCAGCCGAGATGGGGCCCCGACGGCGGCTTCGCGGGCTTCGTGGGCGTCGGGTTCGACGTCACCGACGCCAAGCGCGCCGAGGACGACCTCAAACGCATCAACGACCTGCTCGCCGAGCGCGTCGAAGCCGCGCTCAGCGAGCGCGACGAGGCCGAGGCCGCCCTGCGCCGGGCCCAGAAGCTGGACGCGATGGGGCAGCTCACCGGCGGCGTCGCCCACGACTTCAACAACCTGCTCACCGTCATCATCGGCGCCCTCGACCTCATGCAGCGCCATCCCGGCGACGCGGTCCGCCGCGACCGGATGATCGAGGCGGCGGCCGGCGCCGCGCGGCGCGCCGAGCGGCTGACCCAGCAACTGCTGGCGTTCTCGCGCCGGCAGGCCCTGAAGCCCGAACCGGTCGAGATCGACCGGCTCCTGAACGGCATGGAGCCCCTGCTCCGCCGCGCCACCGACGAGACCGTGACCCTGACCATCGCGCCGGACGCCCGCGGCGCGGTGGCCAACCTCGACGCCGGCCAACTCGAGGCCGCGATCATGAACCTGGTCGTCAACGCGCGCGATGCGGTCTCGGTCGGCGGCGCCGTGCAGATCATGACGTCGCGCCGGCAGGTGGGCGCCCGCCAGATCGAGGGCCTGGAGCCCGGCGACTACGCCTGCGTGTCGGTCCGCGACAACGGCTCCGGCATGGACGCCGCGACCGTCGCGCGGGCGTTCGAGCCTTTCTTCACGACCAAGCCGCAGGGACGCGGCACGGGCCTGGGCCTGTCGCAGGTCTACGGCTTCGCCCGGCAGAGCGGCGGGAGCATCACGGTCGAGAGCGCGCCCGGCGAAGGATCGTGCTTCTCCGTCTACCTGCCGCTGGTCGAGGCCACGCCGATCGCGCATCCGGTCGAGCCGAGCCCGGCGGCGGGCCCGGCCCTTCGGGTCCTGCTGGTCGAGGACGATCCCCAGGTCGCCGAGCTGGCGCAGGCCATGCTGGAGGAACTCGGCCACAGCGTGCGGCCGGTCGGGGGCGCGTCCGATGCGCTGGCGATCCTCCGGACGGGGGCGGAGGTCGATCTCCTGCTCACCGACCTTATCATGCCGGGCGACCGGTCGGGCGTGGACCTCGCCCGCGAGGCGGTGAGCCTCCGTCCGGACCTGCCGGTCATCCTGTCGTCCGGCTACACCGGCGAGACGCTGAGCGCCGCGGAAGGGGCGCCCTGGCCGCTGCTGCGCAAGCCCTACGGCGCGGACCAGCTGGCCCACGTCATCGCCGGGGTTCTGCCGCCAGTCTGACTTTCGCCGGAAATTGGCGCTTGCGTACCGCCGCGTCAGGCCTATATGTGTGTCAAGCTGGTTTTGCTCCAAGTGAGCATAAGCATGCGGCGCCCGGGCCTCGACGCCTTGGCGCGTTTTTAAAGGCCAGAGAAATGCTCACTTTGAGCATAAGGAGGACTCCATGGCCGACGGCTTCCAGTTCGCGTTCACCCCCGAGGTCGAGGCCCTCACCCAGCCGGCCTGGGAGAAGGTGAAGCGGCACGTCACGCCCATGGAGTGGCGCCTCCAGGCCCCGCTGATCGCCGAGATCAACCGGCTGAAGCGGGAAAGGAACGCGGTCATCCTGGCCCACAACTACATGACGCCGGAGATCTTCCACGGCGTGGGCGACTACGTCGGCGACAGCCTGGGCCTGGCCAAGGAGGCCGCGCGCTCGGACGCCGCGGTGATCGTGCAGGCCGGCGTCCACTTCATGGCCGAGACGTCCAAGATCCTCAGCCCCGAAAAGCGCGTGCTGATCCCGGACCTGCGCGCCGGCTGCAGCCTGGCCAGCTCGATCACCGGCGCCGACGTGCGGCTGATCAAGCAGCGCTACCCCGGCCTGCCGGTCGTCACCTACGTGAACACCACCGCCGACGTGAAGGCCGAGACCGACATCTGCTGCACCAGCGCCAACGCCGTGCAGGTGGTCGAGGAAGCCGCGCGGATGTGGGGCGTCGACCGGGTGATCCTGATCCCCGACGAGTTCCTGGCCCGCAACGTCGCGCGCCAGACCGAGGTCGGCATCATCGCCTGGAAGGGCCGCTGCGAGGTGCACGAGCGCTTCACCGCCGCCGACATCCTGGAGATCAAGGCGGCCTGGCCCGACGCCGAGGTGCTGGCGCATCCGGAGTGCCCCGCCGAGGTGCTGGAGGTGTCGGACTTCGCCGGCTCGACGGCGGCCATGAACGACTATGTGCTCAAGCGGAAGCCCCGGCGCGTGGTGCTGATCACCGAGTGCTCGATGGCCGACAACGTCGCGGCCGATGCGGTCGACACCGAGTTCGTGCGGCCCTGCAACCTGTGCCCGCACATGAAGCGCATCACCCTGGAGAACATCTACGAGGCCCTGGTCGAGGATCGCTACGAAGTCATCGTCGATCCGGCCATCGCCGAACGCGCCCGCCTGGCCGTCCAGCGGATGATCGACCTGCCGCCGCCGGCGAAGCCCGCGCGCTACGACCTGGTCAAGGCCCGCCACCACGTGGACGTGGAGCTGATCTGAGGTGGACTACGCCCCGGTCCTGACGACGGTGGCGGCCCGCGACATGGCGGCGGTTTCCGCGCGGGTCACGCCCGAGCAACTGCCGCAGGTCGTGTTCGGCGCGCTCGACGCCGTGCATTCGGCGCTGCGGGCGGGCGACTGCGGGCCCTACTGGGGCGACGTCGTCCTCTGCGAAGGCGAGGCCGACGGCGTGCTGGACCTGAGGATCGGGGTGGGCGTGTCGCGCCCCTTCCCCCGGATCGGCGCCGTCGCGCCCTGGCGGACGCCCGGCGGCGAGGCCGTCCAGGTGACGCATCTGGGCGCCTATTCGGAACGCGGCCGCGCGCACGATGCGGCCAAGGCCGGCGCGGCGCGCCTCGGGCGCGGCCTGACCGGCGTCCACTGGGAGGTGCACGGGCCGTTCGACCTGGAGACGCGCACCCGCCGCACCGACATCTATTACGAGGCCGCCCATGGCTGAGCGCATCCGTCATGACGGCGTCCTGGTCGTCGGCGCCGGCCTCGCCGGCCTGAGCGCGGCCCTGGCCGCCGCCCCGGCCAAGGCGCTGGTGCTCACCGAGACGCCCCTGAACCAGGGCTGCTCCTCGGCCTGGGCGCAGGGCGGCGTGGCCGCGGCGCTGGGCGCGGACGACACGCCCGCGCTGCACGCCGCCGACACGGTGACGGCCGGCGCGGGCCTCGTCGCGCCCGAGGTCGCGCGCATGCTGGCCGAGGAAGGCCCCGAAGCCGTCCGCCGCCTGGCGGCGCTGGGCGCGCCGTTCGACCGGGCCGCCGACGGCGCCTTCGCCCAGAGCCTGGAAGCCGCCCACTCCCGGGCTCGCGTCGCCCGTGTGAAGGGCGACCAGGCCGGGCGCGAAATCATGCAGGCGGTGAGCGTCGCGGCGCTGGCCGCGCCCCACATCCAGGTCCGGACGGGCGCGCGGCTCGTCGGCCTGCTGCGGGCCGACGACGGACGGATCGGCGGCGTGGCGGCGCGGATCGACGGCCAGATCGTCGAGATCGAAGCCCGGGCGGTCGTGCTCGCCACCGGCGGCGTGGGCGGGCTCTACGCCGTCACCACCACCCCACCCGAGCTCAAGGGCGAAGGCCTCGGCCTGGCCGCCCTCGCCGGCGCGGTGATCGCCGACGCCGAATTCGTCCAGTTCCACCCCACGGCCATCGACATCGGCCGCGACCCGGCGCCGCTCGCGACGGAAGCGCTGCGCGGCGAAGGCGCGGTGCTGATCAACAGCCGCGGCGAGCGGTTCATGGCGCGCTACCACCCGGCGGCCGAGCTCGCGCCGCGCGACGTGGTGGCCCGCGCGCTCCACACCGAACGCGAGGCGGGCCGCGGCGCCTTCCTCGACGCCCGCGAGGCGGTCGGCGCGCATTTCCCCGACGAATTCCCCGGCGTGTTCGCCGCCTGCATGGGCGGCGGGATCGATCCTCGGGTCCAACCCATCCCCGTGGCCCCGGCCTGCCACTATCACATGGGCGGGATCGCCACCGACGCCGAGGGCCGGACCTCTCTGCCGGGCCTCTACGCGGCGGGCGAGTGCGCCTCGACGGGCGTCCATGGCGCGAACCGCCTGGCCTCGAACTCGCTGCTGGAGGCGGCGGTCTTCGGCGCACGCGCCGGCCGGGCCGCCGCGGCCGAGGCGGCGCAAGCCGGCCCCCTCGCGGCCGTGACGGCGGGCGAACTGCCGGCCCCCGCACTCAAGACGCTGCGCGAGGCGATGAGCCGTGACGCCGGGGTGATGCGCGACGCCCAGGGCCTGACGCGCCTCCTCGACCTGATCGGCGCCTTGGAGGCCGCCCACGGGCGCAGCGCGCCGCTGATCGCCGCCCGCTTCATCGCCGCCGGCGCCCTGGCCCGCCGCGAGAGCCGCGGCGCGCACTTCCGAACCGACTTTACGGATTCTCAGCAACCGCGGCGCACGTTCGCCACCCTCGGCGACATCGACCGTCAGGACCTCAGGTACGCCGCCGAATGATCGAACCGCTTCCCGACATCTTCTTCACGCAGGTGATCCGCACCGCCCTGGCCGAGGACCTCGGGCGCGCCGGCGACATCACCGCGAGCGCCTGCGTCCCCGCCGACGCCAGGCTGACCGCCGACTTCGCGACCCGCCGGGGCGGGGTGGTCGCCGGCCTCGCCTGCATTCGCCTGACCCTCGCCGAACTCGATCCGACCGCGACGTTCGACGCGCTGACGGAGGACGGCCAGGCGGTGCCCGCCGCGACCACCCTCGCCCGCGTCAGCGGCAACGCCCGGGCGATCCTCACGGCCGAGCGGACCGCCCTCAACCTGCTGGGACGGCTCTGCGGCATCGCGACCCTGACCCAGGACTACGTCGACGCCGTCGGCGGCACGCACGCCCGGATTACCGACACCCGCAAGACCACGCCCGGACTGCGGGCGCTGGAGAAGTACGCGGTGCGCTGCGGCGGCGGGGTCAACCACCGCTTCGGCCTGGATGACGCGATCCTGATCAAGGACAACCACGTCGCCGCCTGCGGCTCGGTGGGCGAGGCCATCCGCCGCGCCAAGGCCGCCGCCGGCCATCTGGTGAAGGTGGAGGTCGAGGTGGACAGCCTCGTCCAGCTCCAGGAGGCCCTGGCGCACGATCCCGACGTGATCATGCTCGACAACTTCAGCCTCGAGGACCTGCGCGAGGCCGTGGCGACCGCCGACGGCCGGGTCCTGCTGGAGGCCTCCGGCGGCATCAGCCTGGAGGGCGTGCGCGCCATCGCCGAGACCGGGGTGGACGTGATCAGCGTGGGCGCTCTGACCCACTCGGTCCGCGTCCTCGACATCGGCCTCGACGCCGTCGGCGACTAGCGCGTCGGGAACGTGAACCACCGCGCCACGGCCGGCTTTCCTGCCCCCGGCGGTCCGCTGACGATCGCGACGCGTCTCATGGCCCGCCGACGACCCTGGCGCGCCGGCCATCATGAATACATTGCATTGGGCGCGCTGGGCGGATGCGCCTAGATGGCCGTATGATCAGACGCGCCCTCCTTGCTTTCCTGTTCCTCGCGAGCCCCGCCATGGCCCAGCCGACCGACTCGTATCCCCGCCAGATCCCGGCGCCCGGCGGCGAGGTGGTGATCCCCTCCGCCGGGGCGCAGCGCGCCTACGACCAGGTCAAGTACGCGCCCGCCCGCCGGGCGGGCGATTTCCTCTTCATCTCGGGCGTGATCGCCGGTCCGCGAGGCCAGGCCGACCGCGGCCCCGAAGCGTTCAAGGGCTATGTCCGGCGCGCGTTCCAGTCGATCGAAGCGACGCTGAAGGCCGAGGGCCTGACCTTCGCCGACGTGACGATGGTCAACACCTTCCACGTCTGGAACGGCCCGGGCTTCGACGGCTCGCGCGACGAGCAGTTCGCCGCTTTCAGCGCCGTGAAGGACGAATTCATGCCCCCGCCCCACCCCGCCTGGACGGCGGTCGGCACGACGGGCCTGCTGGTCGACGAAGGCGTCGTCGAGATCCAGATGATCGCCTACGCCGGGAAGCCGAAGCCCCCGCGCTAGGCTGTCTCGAGGCGGCCGGCGGCCTCGCCGGCGGCGTCGGCCCTGGCGCGCATGGCGTCCGCCATCCGCGCCTGCACCAAGGCCAGCACCTCGGGCCGCGCCAGTTCGGGACGGCCCGCGTTGAACGGCGGCGCCGGCGCATACTCCAGCCCGAGCTGCATCGCCTCGGCGTAGTCGCGGCCCGTCAGCTCCTCGAGCAGCACGAAGGCGAAGTCGATGCCGGCCGTCACGCCGCCGCCCGTGATGACATTGCCGTCGCGACAGACCCGCTCTTCGCTCACCTTGGCGCCGAGCGGCTCCAGCAGGCTGCGCCAGGCCCAGTGGCAAGCGGCGCGCTTGCCCTTCAGGAAACCCGCCGCCCCCAGGATCAGCGACCCGGTGCAGACCGAGGTCAGGTACTTCGCCCCCGCGCCGAGACGTCGGATCTCGGCCATGAACGCCTCGTCGAGCATGGCGTCGGTCGTGCCGAAGCCGCCGGGGATGAGCAGCACGTCGCAGCGTTCGAGCTTCGCCAAGTCGGCGAGGCCGGAGAAGACCAGGCCCTCGGCCTCGATATCCTGTCCGCCCATCGACGCGGTGACCAGATCGGCGTCGGGCGTGCGCACCAGCACCTGGTGCGGGCCGGTGAAGTCGAGATGGGTGACGCCCGGATAGAGGGCGATGACGATCTGCAGGCGGGACATGGGCGAGCCTCCTCGGTTGACGGAGGAAGCCTAGCCACGGCATCGTCTGGCTGAAATGACAGACTTCCCGCATTTTCCGCCATGACCCGCCGCCTCGCCCTGGTGATCTTCCCCGGGTTCCAGCTGCTGGACGCCGCCGGGCCCATCGCCGCCTTCGAGATCGCCGAACGCTACCGTCCGGGCAGCTACGACCTCTGCGTCCTGGCGCCGGGCGGCGGGCTGGTCCGCAGCTCCTCGGGCGTCTGCTTCGCCGCCGAGCCGTTGTGCGACGGGCCGTTCGACACGGTCATGATCTCGGGCGGCGACGGCACGCGCGCCCTGGCCGAGCTGCGCGAGATCGTCGCCTGGCTGCGTCGCACGGCGATCCGGCGCCCGACCAGCGTCTGCTCCGGCGCCTATCTGCTGGCCGAGGCGGGGCTGCTGGACGGGCGCCGCGCGACCACGCACTGGAGCCGCACGGACGACTTCACGCGCCGCTACCCGAAGGTGAAGCTGGAGGCCGACCGCATCTTCATCCGCGACGGCGAAGTCTGGACCTCGGCCGGCATCACCGCCGGCATCGACCTGGCGCTGGCGCTGGTGGAGGAGGACCTTGGCGCGGCGGTCGCTCGCCGGGTCGCCCAGCAGCTCGTCGTGCACCAGCGCCGTCCCGGCGGCCAGTCGCAGTTCTCGGCGCTCATCGAACTGGGCGGCCGCAACGGCCGTTTCGCGGACCTGATGGACTGGATACGCGCGCATCTCGCCGAGCCGCTCACCGTCGAGCGCCTGGCCGGTCAGGTCGCCATGAGCCCGCGCAACTTCGCCCGCGCCTTCGTCGCCGAGACCGGCGCCACCCCCGCCAAGGCCGTCGAGCGCCTACGCCTGGAGGCGGCCCGGACAGCTGTGGAGACCGGCCAGGCGCCGATCGACCGCGTGGCCGAAGAGGTCGGCTTCGGCGATCCGGAACGGATGCGGCGCGCCTTCCTGCGCGCCTTCGGCCAGCCGCCCCAGGCCCTAAGGCGCGCCGCCCGGAGCTAGGTTCGAGCTCCCAACACGTCATCCCGGACGAAGGCGCGCAGCGCCTGAAGATCCGGGACCCAGCATCTCCTCGCTCGACGCTGCGATGACGAGGCTTCGAAGCCGTGCGGCTGGATCCCGGATCTACGCGCTCTCACGAGCGCTTCGTCCGGAATGACGAGGGTTGGCTGGGTCCTGGCTGGCGCCCGCCCTACTCCGCGCCTCGCGGCAGGAGCCGTTCCTTCAGCAGCCGGATCGCCTCGGCCTGGCGTTCGAGCAGGTCGACGATCTGCTGGTCGCGCAGGGCGTCCAGCTTGTCGTGCAGGTGCATGATCTCCAGTTCGGCCCGCAGGTTGACCACGTAGTCGTGCTCGGCCGCCTCGCGATCGCGTTGGGCCGCGCGGTTCTGGCTCATCATGATGACGGGGGCCTGGATCGCGGCCAGCATCGACAGCATGAGGTTGAGGAAGATGAACGGATAGGGGTCGAAGGCCAGGTGCGTCGACCTGCCCAGGACGTTCCAGGCCATCCAGATCGCCAGCGCCACGCCGAAGCCGATGATGAAGGCCCACGAGCCGCCGACCGCCGCCACCGAGTCGGCCAGGCGCTGACCGAACGTCCGATCGTCCACCTTCAGCCGCGGATTGACCACGCTCGGCTTCTCGTTGTCGATCAGGTCGATGACGCTGCGCTGGATAGGCGTCAGCTTCTCATAGGCGCAGTTGAGCAGTTCCTGGGCCAGGTGCTCGCGGCGGTCGTCGGACATCCCGTTTGCCTTCCTGAGGCGGATGCAGTTTAGCGTGGAGCTTCAGAGGGACTCAGCATGGCGGCAAGCGGGAACATGCGCGCGGACGGTCGCCGCGCCATTTTCATCACCGGGGCGGCCAGCGGGATCGGCCTGGCCACCGCCCGGCGCTTCGCGGCCGGCGGCTGGTTCGTGGGCCTGGCCGACATCGACTCGAAGGGGCTCGCCGCGGCCCTGGAGGCGGTGGGCGCCGACAATGGCGCGACCTTCCGGCTCGACGTGCGCGACCGCGGAGGCTGGAAGCGGGACCTGGCGGCGTTCGCGAAGCTTACGGACGGTCGCCTCGACGTGCTCGTGAACAACGCCGGCGTCGCCAAGGGCGGCTATCTGGAACAGCAGGCGGCCGCCGACGTCGACCTGCAGGTGGACGTCAACCTGAAGGGCGTGATCAACGGCTGCCAGGCGGCGTTCGACCTGCTGGCCGCGACGCCGGGCGCCCTGGTCGTCAACGTCGCTTCGGTGGCCGGCGTGATCGCCCCGCCGCGGATGGGCGTCTACGCGGCCACCAAGTTCGCCGTGCGCGGCCTGTCGGAGGCGCTGGAGGGCGAGTTCGCCCGCGTCGGCGTCGGCGTGCGCTGTGTGCTGCCGTGGTTCATCGACACGCCCCTGCTCGACAAGGCGCGGCTGTCCAGCAACGAGGACCTGCGCGTCTCCCTGCGCGAACAGAAGACCACCGTCTATCCCGTCGAGATGGTCTCCGACGCGATCTGGAGGGCGGTCCACGGCAAGGGCCTGCACCACTTCGTCGGCGGGCGGGCCCGCCAGGTGGGATGGCTCAGCCGGCTTGCGCCGACATTTGTGCGGAAACAACTCCAGCAGCAGGCTGAGGCGTTTTGACCTGCAGCGCTTCGGTCGCCTTGGCGGCCGCGGGCGCGGAGGACTGAACGGCGGGAACGAGCCTGGCCTTGGCGGCCGTCGCATCGGGCTTCGCTTTCGGCGCGACGGCCTCGCCGCCGGCCGGTTGAGCCCCAGCCTTCGGGGTCGCGGCGGGCGTCTTGGCCGCGGCCTCGCCGCCCGACACCGGCTGCAGCGTCGAGGCGATCGCCAGCTCGATCCGCGGCGTCACGCGCAGGTCGGCGATCTGGCCCACCGGCGCCGCGGTCAGCACGGCCTTCTGGATGATCGGCTCCGGCGCCGCCTGCAGGCGCGCGCGGTGCGGCCCGAACCTGTAGAAGACGTGCACGCCGACGGTGGCCACCCGCAGCATCTGCGGCCCCCAGGACGGCGCCACGGCCGTGGTGTGGAAGTGCGTGGCCGAACCGACGTCGCCCATCACAGCGCCCGCGAGCGCGCGGGCGGCCACGCGCCGGGCGCGGTCCCACGCGGCGGCCTCGCGCGTGCGCCCCATCGAGCCGTCGCAGGCGAAGCTGAACTGGCAGCCGCGATGGCCGGCGCCCTGGAAGACCACGCCGCAGATCGTCGCCGGGAAGGCGGGATGCTTCACGCGGTTCATCACCACCTGCGCCACGGCCGCCTGGCCGCGCGGGCCTTCGCCTCGCGCTTCGTAGTAGACGGCGGCGGTGAGGCACTGGAGCTCGGACTGGCGCTTGGCCTTGGCCGCGCCGCGGCCCTGGGCGAAGCGCTCGGCGACCGTCTCCGCATCCGAACCCGGACGCAGGCCGTAGAGATCATGGCCGGCGCGCAGGCCGCGGCCCTGGTCGTTCAGGAACGCGCTCGCGTAGCCGCCCGCGGCGGCGTCGGCCATCTGCTGGCCACGCGCATGGTCCGCGGCGTGACGGGCCATGCCCGCGGCGAGATAGGAAGCGCCCAGGCCCAGGCCAACGCCGGAGCCGATCAAAGCGGCGCACATCAGCGCGGGCCATTCGGCTCGCACCTTGGATACAGACATCAAAACGGAACGGTCCTCAACGACGAGGGCTACGCGGCCCCCCGCTCATCCGTCGCCGCGGTCGCCCCCGCCCTTGCTGGCAGCGCCCGCCGGCACGCAAGACCCGAGATCCGTTGGGGGTCGAGCGCCGGAAAATCGGGGCGGTGTATGAATGGCCGGAAACGTTCTGGCAAGACTTTTTTGCGCCGCAGCATTAACGCCGATCACCGGCCTCGGACCGGGGCAGATCGCGTTTACGACGTAGCGTCCTGACAACTCTGGCGTTTTCTTGGCCACCTCAAAGCGTCTGGCCCGCAACCGTTGGTAACGCCGAACTATTCTGAAACCACGTCGATTTACCTTGAGGCCCGGACGGCGTTTCTGCCGGAACCTTGCGCGAGCTGACCTGTTCTCTAGCCGAAGCCCTGGGAGAACACGCATGCGCCTCGCACGAATCCTTGCCCTGACCGCCGCCTCTGCGGCGTCTCTTTCGCTCGCCGCCTGCGGGCACAATGTCGAACAGCGGGCGTCCACGGGCGCGATCACCGGGGCGGTCGTCGGCGGCCCGGTCGGCGCAGCGGCGGGCGCGGCGGTCGGCACGGCGGTCAGCAAGACGGTGGACAAGCCCCGAAGCTGATTCCCCGCGCGGCATCTGGCGCCGGATTTGCTGCGTATGGATCGATAGAGGAACGGGAGCGCAGGATGCGCCATCTGATCATCGCTATCGCCACCCTGGCCGGGGTCGTCATGCTCACGGCCACCGCGGCGCACACGTTCTAGTCGGATCCCTTCGGGAGCTGTCGCAGCCGCCAGACTTGGACGACCGACAGCCACAGGAAGATCAGGATCGTCGCGACGAGGCCGACGCGGAAGCCGCGATCGAAGTTGGCTTGCACCTGCGTCAGCACGTCCGGCGGAATGTACGGCGAGCTCACGACCACGATGTGCCCGTCGCGCAGCACGGCGACGAGGATCGCTGCGCCGACGAGGTTCCGCATGAGCATGAGGATGCGATTCAGACGCACTCGGCCCGGCCGCAGCAGTGAATGCAGGTTCATAGCCAGTTCGCCCGTGAAGTAGGCGGCGATCGGCCAGAACCAGACGCGCCAGACCGGCGCGAGATCCACGCGCAACTCCACAACCGGCATTACGTTGCGGAAGTGGATCACGCCCGTCCACCAGAGCAGGACGCCAAAGCCCATCATGATCTCGACCAGGATCTCAAAACGGGACCGGGTCTTGCCCTGCGCGGGCGGCAGGTTCGCCGGCTTCCATCGGGCCAGGAACCGCGGCTTGCCCCACCGCTCGATGCCCGCACAGACAAGCGTGACCCCGCCGAAGGTGAAGATCAGCGTGGAAATCAGCGACGGCGCCGCGCCATCGACGACCTGTGCGGTCGCCTCGCCACCGACGATCACGAGGATGATCAGCGCCACATGTAGCGCGGCCACCACCGACAACGCCGCGCGCAGCCCGGCCCACCAGAACGGGAACACCTCCGGCCCGATCAGATACCGGGTCCGGCGGTAGCGCCCGGCGACCACCAGCGGGTGGCCGAAGGCGACGAGGTCGGCTTCCAGCTCCGAGCGGCTCAGCGGACGGCCGAGTTCGTCCTCGCGGGCCTCGATCTCGGACATGATTTCGTCCCGCAACTCGGCGGTGATGTCGGCGCGCTGGGCCTCGGGCAGGTCGCGGGCGACGGCGGCGAGGTAGCGGTCGATCAAATCGGTCATGGTTTCGTCCTCAGGATGGCGTCGACCGAGGCGTTGAGACGGGTCCACTCCTCGACCAGTCGGTCCAGCACCGCGCGGCCCTCGTCCGAGAGCCGGTAGAAGCGCTTCCTGCGCCGCGCTTCCTCGCGCCACTCGCTGGCCAGCAGGCCCTGGGCCTCAAGGCGGCGCAGCATCGGATAGAGCGCGCCCTCCTCGATCTCGACCCCTGCCTCGCCCAGCGCCTTGCGGAGGGTGTAGCCGTAGTGCTCGGCGCGGAGCTGGCCGAGCACCGCCAGGATCAGGGAGCCGCGCCGCAGCTCCTGGCGAAGGGTCTCGAGGATATCGGCGTCTGTCGGCATCGTGCTGTGCGTCATACACTGTGTGACAAACAGTGTCTATCGCACAGTATCCACACCCTTCGCGCCCCGCCGCCGCCCGTGCTAGATACGTCGTAAATTAAAGCGGGAGGTCGGGATGTTGCGGTGGGTGATGGCTCTGGCGGCGGCCTTCGCCGTGGCTTCGGCGGCGAACGCGGCTCCAACGGACAAATACGCGACCAACAACGGGGTGAAGATCCACTACGTCGTGGAGGGCGAAGGCCCGCTGGTCGTGATGATCCACGGCTTTCCCGACTACTGGGCCACCTGGAAGCCTCTGATGGCCGAGCTGAACAAGGCCGGCTACCGCACCGCCGCCCTCGACCTGCGCGGCTACAACCTCTCCGACAAGCCGCAGGGCGTCGCCGCCTACGCCATGCCCAACCTGGTCGGCGACGTGGCCGCGGTGGTCGCCGCCGAGGGCCAGAAGAAGGCCATCGTCATCGGCCACGACTGGGGCGCCGCCATCGCTTGGCAGGTGGCGTTCAACCTGCCCGACATGGTCGACAAGCTGGTGATCATGAGCGTGCCCCACCCGGCCGGCATGGCCCGGGAGCTCGCCACCAACAAGGCCCAGCAGGAGGGCTCGAACTACGCCCGCAACTTCCAGAAGGAAGGCTCGGAGAAGATGCTGACGGCCGAGGGCCTGGCCGGCTGGGTCAGGGACCCCGCCGCGAAGCCGGGCTACGTCGAGGCCTTCAAGCGTTCGGACTTCGCCGCCATGATGAACTACTACCGCGCCAACTACCCGCGCGGCACGGGCGCCGACGTGCAGGCGCCGGTCGCCGCCGCCCAGACGCCCCAGCGCGTGAAGGCCCCCGTCCTCGTCATCCACGGAATGAAGGACACCGCGCTGAATGCGGCCGGCCATTCCGGGACCTGGGACTACGTCGACGGCGACACGACGATCCTGATGGTCCCCAAGGCCGGCCACTTCGTGCAACATGACGCCCAGGAGCTCGTGGACGTCACCGTCCGCGACTGGCTGAACGAACGGAGGTAGGCGGCGCGTGGCGGGACGAGGCCTCATCAAGGGACTTGCCGCCGGGGCCGGACTGTTGGCGGCGGCGCTGGGCCTGCGCGCGGTCGCGCAGCGCATGGCGCGGGCCGCGGCCTATCTGCCCGAAGGGATCGACGAGAAGATCTGGCTCCCGCTCAATGGCCTCGAGCAGTGGGTGACCTTCCGCGGCCGCGACCTGGAAAAGCCGGTCCTGCTGGTCCTGCATGGCGGGCCGGGCACCTCCATGACCCAGCTCGCCCACCAGGCGTTCCACGACTGGGACCGCGACTTCATCGTCGTCAACTGGGACCAGCGCGGCGCGGGCCGCACGTTCGGCCGCCACGGCGCCAAGCGGACCGGCCCGCTGAGCATCGCCACGATGACCGCCGACGGCCTGGCCCTGGCCGAGGACCTCAAGGCCCGGTTCGGCCGCCCCATCGTCCTGCTCGGAATCTCCTGGGGCAGCCTGCTGGGCGTGGAGATGATCCGCCGCCGGCCCGACCTCTTCGCGGCCTACGTCGGCGCAGGCCAGGTCGTCGACATGGCCCGCGGCGAGGACATCTCCTACGCCGAAACCCTCATGCGCCTGCGGGCCAAGGGCGACGAGCGCGGCGCACGCCGCCTGGAAGCGGTCCCGCCGCCGCCCTATCCAGACCTCAAGAGCCTCGCGCGGCAGCGCAAGGCGCTGATCTCGACCATGCCGAAGGCCGAGCGCGAGGTCTTCTCGAAGCTGCCGCTCACGCTGGTCATGGCGCCGGACGCCCGCCTGGCGGACCTGGTCGATTTCATGCGCGGCGCCCGCTTCAGCATCGGCCAGCTGTGGGACGAGCTGATGGGCTGGAAGCTGGCCGACCGCGGCGTCGCCTTCGACGTCCCGATGATCATCCTGCAAGGCGACCTCGACCTGCAGACGCCGACGGCCCTGGTGACGGAGATCGCGCCCAGGCTCAAGGCGCCGGCCTGCGACCTGGTCGTCTTCGAGGGCGCGGGCCACCTCGCCCTGATCACCCACGCCGAGGCGTTCCGCCACGAACTGGTCGAACGGACGCGCCCGCTTACCGAGCCGCCTCCCAAGCGCCGACGCCGACGCTCCGCCTGACGGCGGGCCCCATGCTGCCATCCCCCTGTCAGCAGGGGCCTGCGAGGATGTAGCGGCAAGATCGCGGAGCGCCTACCTTGAACGCCATGCCTCCCGCCTCCTCCGGCGGCGTGTCCGACATGTCGGCCGCCTTCGACTACGACGAAAACACCATGCCGATGCTGTGGACGCCGCATCGGCCCGTCCGGCCCGAGAAATCCGAGGGCGGGCGCAAGTTCAAGCTCGCCTCCGCCTACCAGCCGGCGGGCGACCAGCCCACGGCGATCGCCGAGCTCGCCGCCGGCGCCGAGGCCGGCGAACGCGACCAGGTGCTGCTGGGCGTCACCGGGTCGGGCAAGACCTTCACCATGGCCAAGATCATCGAGGAGACCCAGCGTCCGGCCCTGATCCTGGCCCCGAACAAGACGCTGGCGGCCCAGCTCTACAGCGAGTTCAAGAGCTTCTTCCCGGAGAACGCGGTCGAGTTCTTCGTCAGCTACTACGACTACTACCAGCCCGAGGCCTACGTGCCCCGGACCGACACCTACATCGAGAAGGACTCCTCGATAAACGAGCAGATCGACCGGATGCGCCACTCGGCCACCCGCGCGATCCTGGAGCGCGACGACGTCATCGTCGTGGCCTCGGTCTCCTGCATCTACGGCATCGGCTCGGTCGAGACCTACTCGGCCATGACCTTCCAGCTGAAGCCCGGCGACCGGATCGACGAGAAGAAGCTGATGGGGGACCTGGTGGCCCTCCAGTACAAGCGCAACGACCAGGCCTTCGAGCGCGGGACCTTCCGGCGGCGCGGCGACACCATCGAGATCTTCCCGGCCCACTACGAGGATCGCGCCTGGCGCATCGGCCTGTTCGGCGACGAGATCGAGACGATCACCGAGTTCGACCCGCTGACCGGCAAGAAGACCACCGACCTGGCCGGCGTGAAGGTCTACGCTAACAGCCACTACGTCACGCCCCGCCCGACGCTCCGCCAGGCCATCAACCAGATCAAGGCGGAGCTGAAGGAGCGCCTCGACTGGCTGGTCGCCAACGGCAAGCTGCTGGAGGCCCAGCGGCTGGAGCAGCGCACCACCTTCGACATCGAGATGATCGAGGCCACCGGCTCCTGCGCCGGCATCGAGAACTACAGCCGCTACCTCACCGGCCGGCGGCCGGGCGAGCCGCCGCCCACCTTCTTCGAATACATCCCCGACAACGCCCTGCTGTTCGTCGACGAGAGCCACCAGACGGTGCCGCAGATCGGCGGCATGTACCGCGGCGACTATCGGCGCAAGTTCACCCTGGCCGAATACGGCTTCCGCCTGCCCTCCTGCATCGACAACCGCCCGCTCAAGTTCGAGGAGTGGGACGCCATGCGGCCGGACAGCGTGTTCGTCTCGGCCACGCCCGGCCCCTGGGAGATGGAGCGCACCGGCGGCGTCTTCGCCGAGCAGGTGATCCGCCCCACCGGCCTGATCGACCCGCCGGTGGAGGTGAAGCCGGTCGCCAAGGACGGCTTCTCCCAGGTGGACGACGTCATCGACCAGGTGCGCCAGACGGCGGCCAAGGGCTACCGCAGCCTGATCACCGTCCTCACCAAGAAGATGGCCGAGGACCTGACCGAGTACATGCACGAGCAGGGCCTGCGCGTGCGCTACATGCACTCCGACGTCGACACCCTGGAGCGCATCGAGATCATCCGCGACCTGCGGCTGGGCGCCTTCGACATCCTCGTGGGCATCAACCTGCTGCGCGAGGGGCTCGACATCCCCGAGTGCGGCCTGGTCGCCATCCTCGACGCCGACAAGGAGGGCTTCCTGCGCTCGGAGACCTCGCTGATCCAGACCATCGGCCGCGCGGCGCGCAACGTGGACGGCCGCGTGATCCTCTACGCCGACAGCGTCACGGGCTCGATGGAGCGGGCCATGGCGGAGACGAAGCGCCGCCGCGAGAAGCAGGAGGCCTACAACCTCGAACACGGCATCACGCCGGAGAGCGTGAAGAGCCAGATCAAGGACATCCTGGCCAGCCCCTACGAGAGCGACCACGTCACGGTCAGCGCCGGCGTCGCCCAGGAGGGCAAGGCCTTCATCGGCGACAACTTCAAGACCACGCTCAAGGACCTAGAGGCCCGCATGCGCGAGGCCGCCGCAAATCTCGAATTCGAGGAAGCGGCCCGTATGCGGGACGAGATCAAGCGCCTGAAGCTGCTCGACCTGGAGTTCGCCGCCGACGCGCTCTCGACCGGCGACGAGGGCGGCGACAGGGGCGCGGTGAAGGAGATCCGCGCCGAAGCCCGCGCGGAGAAGGCCCAGGAGATGCGCAAGATGCGCGGCCGGCGGCGGAAAGGGCCTTAGGAGGGCGAGGTGGCGGCTCCCTAACCGCTGCGCTTCAAGCGAAGCTCCTAAGAAGGCCAACTTCCTTGGCCTGTTGCCATCTCTTTGATTCGGATCTGTAAATCGCGACGTCCAAGCGCGGAGAGAGGCAATGCCGACATACACCGTAAAGCGGCGGGTTGACGCCTATGTCGACTATGTCGCGCTCGTGTCGGCAAGCCACCCCAAGGAAGCCGCCGAAATCGCGGCACAGCGCGACGCCGACATTGACTGGAAGCCTGACGGTTCCTGCGAGTTCGAAGCGCGCATCTTCATCGCCCTCGACGAAAACGGCTTCGAAATCGAGGAAACTGAAGTTCGTGATTTCTAGCTGCGCCTGAGCCAGGCTTCTTCGGCGACAGGTTCGGCGTGAACCTCGTCGTGTTCGGACCACTTGGTTGGCGGATGCGTAGGTGCAAGGCGAAGACGACGAACTTGGGCGGCCGCTGGGCCTTGAGGAAGCGCCGGCGCACTTCGAGAGCCCGTCTCAGATTGCTCGCGTGTCCACCGAAGCCTGGGCCCAGCATGTCGGTTGCCCCAACTGCGGCTCCCCCACGCTTGACCGCTTGCCGAATAACAACCCCGTCGGCGATCTGCGTTGTCCGGCATGCTTCGACGAATACGAATTGAAGAGCAAGAGAGGACGCTTCGGTCCTCGCGTCACCGATGGCGCCTACTCCGCAATGCGCCAACGGCTCGTCGCGAAGAACAACCCTCATCTGATGTTGCTCAGCTACGATGGCGTCGCGCGGGAAGCGACCGACATCATTGTCATCCCAAACTACTACTTTGTTCTCGATCTAATCGAACCGCGGAAGCCTTTGGCGCCGACCGCGCGCCGCGCGGGATGGATCGGATGCAACATCAATATCTCAAACGTACCGCCGTCTGGCCGCGTCGCCTTGCTCCGCAACCGCCTATGGGTCCCGAGAGAGGAAGTTCGCCTGCAATGGCAAGCCACTAGATTCCTGCGGGATACGTCACTGGACGCTCGCGGATGGCTGCTTGCCGTCATGAAGGTCGTCGAGGCGCTGAGGCGAACCGAGTTCACGCTCGATGAGGTCTATGCGTCCGAACAGACGCTCCAGAAGCTCTACCCGGCAAATCGCAACGTGCGCCCCAAGATCAGACAGCAGCTTCAAGTGCTGCGGGACAACGGCTTCATCGAGTTCCTCGGGCGCGGCGCCTACCGTCTGCGGTCGTCGACTCATGCCTGATGCGGTTCGCGCTGAGTGTGGCCGATCAGGCGGGGGCGGTTGAGCTACCGGCCTTCTGAACCACGCCGAATGCGCGGCCCGCGGCGGACCTCGTCCTAAGCGCTCGCGGTCATCGTCCCGCGGTGTTCGTTCCAGAAGCGGATGAACTCGCCGCGTTCGGCGGCGAAGCGCTCGCGCCATTCGCGGCCGACGCCCGAGCGGCCCTTCCGCATCCGCGGCGCGGCCTCCCGAGGCGGCAGGTCCACGCCCAGGGTCTCGCCGATCCGCGCCACCGCCTCGTCGGGATCGGCGGTCAGGGCCTCGTAGCTGAGCCGGATCACCGGGGCGTCGCACCCGGCCAGGAACCGGGACCACATGTGCTCCTGGTTCAGGATGTTGCGCGCGGCGGTCTCCACCTTGTCCCCGTCGTAGGGGACCTCGCGCTGCGCCGTCTCGAGATCGCCGTCGACCGCGTCGCGGGCGTGCCACTGCTGGGTCTCGACGGCGAGGGTGTACGACACCGCCTGGGCGACGAAGTCGTCGCGCCAGAGATAGACCACGAGGTCCAGCGGCTCGTAGAACGAACGGCACAGGTCGTGCCGCCGCGCCGCGTCGAAGCGCCACCAGTCGGACTTCAGGCCGAACACCCCGTTGGGCGAGACGAACCTGGCCGACACATAGGCCTCGAAATCGTCGAGGTTGGGCTGCGGGAAGACGAGGTCGAGGCGTTCGACGAAGGCCTCGTTCAGGAACTCGTCGGGAAAGCCCAGCACCCCGTATTCGCCGATCCGCGAGCAGAGCAGCGTGCTGCCGGCGCGGCCCGCCGTGGCGATCAGGTAGCGCGTCTCGACCCGCCCGGGCGGCAGGCGATCGTAGAACGAATTGTGCTCCCGGCCGGCCAGCCGGTCGTGCAGCACATGATGCAACCCCACAGCCCTCCAGCCGCGCCCGCTTGGATCGTCACGCGAGCTTCATCAGATCGTCTCACGACCTTCTGCTGTGAATCCGTCGCCCGAGCAACTCACGGTCGAGGGCCGGGGTTCCCACCCGCTTGACGCCGCCAGGCGAGGCGCCGAGGGTGGCGGGCGCCGATCTGGAGAGCATGCCGTGCCGAAGTCCGCTTTCGTCCCCAGCCTGGCGCTCGCTCTCAGCGTGGCCGTTCCGGCTCTGGCCGGCGCGCCCGAGAAGCAGACGCTCTCGCTGGAGAACGAGGCCGGCCGCATCGTCGACTGCGCCGTGGTGGTCGACGGCAAGACCCACGTCATGCTGAAGATCCGGCCGGGCGTGACCTGGTCCGACGAATTCGACCCGCGCCGCGACGTGCGGATCGTCTGCGAGCGCTCGAAACGGCCCTACTACCGCGTGACGTCCGGGACGGCCTACCGGCTGAGCGACGCCGGCGGCCGGCGGGTGGACCTCGCCGAGGCCGGCGGGGAATAGCGCCCGGCCCCACCCATTCCAATTCCGCAGCACACCTATGCGGTTTCGCGACTACAGCGTGTGACCGGAAAACCCCATCTGAAAGCTGCTGGCGCCGTTCATGCGGGCGTCAGTCCACCTGTGCTGTCTCAGGACTCGCGTTTTTGAGCGCCCAGGGAGGCCTTACAGCGATCCAACGGGGATCGCGGGCCGTAATGACCTTGGGTACTGGAATTGAGGTACAAAAGGATGTCTCCCACTCTTGCCGTCGTCGCCGACAACGACCTGAAGATCGTCCCGCAGAAGACCGAAACCGTGGCCGAGCGCGTGCGCCGCCTGCAGGCGGAGGCCAAGCAACTCGCCAAGGACCATGTGGCCACCTTCGCCTCGGCGATGGCCGACCTGGAAACCCTGGCGGCGGAAATCTCGGTCGGCGGCGAAGCCTATGCGCCGGGCGTGCGGGAACTCGCCCGCCAGCTCGCCGAAGACCTGGGCTCGCGCGTCCAGACGCTCGAAGCCATCTCCGCGCGCAACTGACGCGCAAGCCTGAGCGTCCGACAATGGGACGCCCATGCCGCGGGACCGCCGGCCGACGGGGATTTCGGCCGGCCCCGAGGCGCTAGAGCACGATGGGGTCAGGTGGAATCGCCTGACCGCTGAATCGTGCTCGAGAATCCAAAGCTTGGAGCGCGTGCGAGCGGCGAAACCGCTCACACTTTCGCCTGACGCGCTCTACGCCACCAGGTCGCGGAACTCGTCGCTGCGCTTGAGCCAGGCGGCGGCGTAGCCGCAGATCGGCGTGACCTTGACGCCCGCCCGACGCGCCTCGGCGGCGATCGCCTCCATCAGGCGGCCCGACGCGCCCGTGCCGCGCAACGGCACGGGGCTGAACACATAGTCGATGAAAAGCCGGCCATCGGCCCGATGATAGTCGGCGTAGGACGTCAGTCCCTGCTCATCCATCTCGAACCGTTCGCCGGTGTCGCGCATCTCGCCGCGCATGCTGAAACTCCCTTGCGATGCGAACCCGCTCGCCACTCCCGAATTTCCCGGCCTATGGTTCAACACACACCACATCCGGAGGGTTCAAGATGCGGCGCATGTTTGTTTTGGGCGCGGGACTCGGCGTGAGCCTCCTGGCCCTAGGGGCGTGCCAGAAGAGCGGCGGCGCGGCAAGCTCGGGCGAAGCGGCCGCGACGGGCGAGGCCAAGCCCGCGACGGCGTCGGCGCCGATGACCGCAGCCACCGCGCCCAAGCGCAAGTCGGGCCTGTGGTCCATCAGCACCACGGCGATGGGCCGCGCCCAGACGATCAAGACCTGCGTCGACGCCGCCGAGGACGCCGAGATGGCCGCCTGGGGCCAGCAGCAGGGCGACGAGATGTGCTCGCAGCACAAGGTCACGCCCATGATGGGCGGCTGGGCCTTCGAGAGCGTGTGCGACATGCCGGGCGGCGGCGGCAAGATCAGTTCGAAGGGAACCGCGACCGGCGACTTCAGCTCGAACTACACGGTCAAGATCGACTCCACGATGGAGGGGTCTTCCATGCCGCAGGCGAACGGGACCCACCACACCGAGATGCAGGCCACCTGGGAAGGCCCCTGCCCGGCCGACATGAAGCCGGGCGACGTGGCCGTGAACGGCATGAAGTTCAATCCCTCGGCGATGCGGAAGGGCGCCGGCGGCCAGTAGGCCTTTTTTTCCGCGCCGCTGTCGGACCCGGCGCGCCCGGCGCGTCCTCGGGGCGATAGGAACACCAATCCCCTTCCCCCGAGGAGCAACACCATGGCCACCCCGGTCGACATCGCCCCCAGCCACGACCGTGAGCTGGTGCTCGCGCGCATCATCGACGCCACGCCGGCGCAGGTCTTCCGCTGCTGGACCACGCCGGAGCGCTATCCGGAGTGGTTCTGCCCCAAGCCCTGGCGCGCCGAGGTGGAGAAGATGGACCTGCGGCCCGGCGGTGCGGCCAACACCGTCATGCACGGCCCGAACGGCGAGGTGATGCCGAACCGCGGCGTCTACCTTGAGGTCGTCGCGAACCGGAAGCTGGTGTTCACCGACGCCTACACCGAGGGCTGGGTCCCGACCGAGGACGGCGGCATGATGACCGCCGTGCTCACCTTCGAGCCGCACGGCGACGGCCAGACGCTCTACGTCGCCCGCTGCGGCCACCCCACGGTCGACAAGCGCAAGCAGCACGAACAGATGGGCTTCCACGACGGCTGGGGCGTCTGCGCCGAGCAGATGGAAGCGCTGGCCAAGACCCTCTAGAGCCTTCCCGGATCAAGCGCCTCGCTTGATCCGGACCAGAAGGCTCGATCTTCGAGAGATTGGAGCTCGTCCGGGCGGGTGAACCGGACGCCACTTCACCCTGACGAGCTCTAGGCCAGTTCCACCGCCATCGCCGTCGCCTCGCCGCCGCCGATGCAGAGCGAGGCGACGCCCTTCTTGCCGCCGCGCGCTTCGAGCGCCGCCAGCAGGGTGGCCAGGATGCGCGCGCCCGAGGCGCCGATCGGGTGGCCCAGGGCGCAGGCGCCGCCGTTGACGTTCAGCCTGGCCCGGTCGATCCCCAGCTCGCGCTCGGCGATCATGGCCACGACGGCGAAGGCCTCGTTGACCTCGAACAGGTCCACCTCGTTCACGCTCCAGCCGGCGCGCTTCAGCGCCTTCTGCATCGCCGGCACCGGCGCGGTGGTGAACAGGCCGGGCTCGTGGGCGTGGGCGGCGTGGCCGGCGATGCGGGCCACCACCTTCATGCCGAGCTTCCGGGCGACGCTCTCACGGGTCATCACCAGAGCCGCGGCGCCGTCGCTGATCGAGCTCGAGTTCGCCGCCGTGATCGCGCCGTCCTTGGCGAAGGCGGGCTTCAACGTCGGGATCTTGGCCGGATCGGCCTTCAGCGGCTGCTCGTCCTTGTCGACGGTGACCGTTCCCTTGCGGTCCTTGACCTCGACCGCGACGATCTCCTTGGCGAAGGCGCCGGACTCGGTGGCCTCCCGCGCCCGCTTCAGCGACCCGATCGCGTATTCGTCCATGGCCTCGCGGGTGAACTGGTACTGGCGGGCGGTCTCCTCGGCGAAGCTGCCCATCAGGCGACCGGGCTCGTAGGCGTCCTCGAGGCCATCGAGGTACATGTGGTCGAACATGGTGT
The DNA here is from genome assembly GCF_016124325.1 of Phenylobacterium sp. Taxonomy (GTDB): domain Bacteria; phylum Pseudomonadota; class Alphaproteobacteria; order Caulobacterales; family Caulobacteraceae; genus Phenylobacterium. The sequence goes on along the minus strand of NZ_WGNY01000012.1, from coordinate 19,708 downwards.
CGTGGCCGATCCGCGCGCCGCCGCGGTGCTTGGTCATCAGGTAGGGCGCGCCCGTCATGCTCTCCATGCCGCCGGCGACGATGACGTCGACCGAGCCGGCCGCCAGGGCGTCATGCGCCAGGATCGCGGCCTGCATGCCCGAACCGCACATCTTGTTGACGGTCGTGGCCTCGACCGACTTCGGCAGGCCCGCGCCCAGCGCCGCCTGGCGGGCCGGCGCCTGGCCCAGGCCCGCGGGCAGCACACAGCCCATGAAGATCTGCTCCACGGCCTCGCCCGGCGCGCCCGAGCGCTCGACGGCGGCTCTGACGGCGGCGGCGCCCAGGTCGGTGGCCTTGGCGGCGGACAATGCGCCCTGGAAGCCGCCCATGGGCGTGCGGGCATAGGCGGCGATGACGACGGGATCGGAGGTCTGGGTCATGGTCTCAACCTAATTCATCGCGCACTGAAATCCAGGGTCCGCTACGGAAGCCTCGTGGTGATGTCGCACCAGGGGCCGCCGTCGCGGATGGTCTTGTTGCGGTAGATCACCGCCCCGACGACGTTCGGCCGTTGACGGAGGGCGGCGCAGAGCTCCGGGAACAGGCCGGACGGGACCCAGAGGCAGGGCGCCCTCGGATCCTCGTCGATGGCGATGTCGACCAATTGGCGCGCGTTCACGTCGGCAGCATCTTCCTTTCCCGCGCCGCGGGAAAGGGGGACCGGCCGCCGACCCCGGCCTCGGGCCGGGGGTAGAGCGGCTGGTGGAAAGGGCGAGCGGCCGACACGACGTTTTGGTCGACCGAAAAGGCGCGAGAGACGCCGCCTTCCCTCTCCACCACTCGCTCTTCAGCCGGCCCCGGCCGGCTTCGGCGCGCGGTCCCCCTCTCCCGCCGAGAGCGGGAGAGGAAGGCGGACCGCGCCCATGATGAACCCGCCGCCCAGCACCCGGCTAGGGGTTTCCGGCGCGTAGAGCGCGCAGGCCTGCCCCGGCGCGACGCCTTCCTCGGCCGTGTCGAAGGTCACCCCGGGCGCGCCATCCACCATGGCCAGGCGGCCGGCCACCGGCTCGCGGGTCGAGCGCACGCGGGCCAGCACGGGCCGCCCGGCCGCGCAGGCCGCCTCGATCGAAGCGTCCTCGCCGAGCCAGTTGGTCTCCTTCAGCGTCAGCGCGCGCGTCAGCAGCGCCTCGCGCGGGCCGACGATCACACGGCGGCTGTCGGCGTCGATCCTGACCACGAACAGTGGATCGCCCACGGCCACGTTCAGGCCGCGCCGCTGGCCGATGGTGTAGCGGGTCACGCCCTCGTGGCGGCCCAGGACGCGGCCGTCCATGTGCACGATGTCGCCGGGCTCCGCGCCGTGCGGGCGCAGCCGGTCGATCACCGTGGTGTAGCGGCCCTCCGGCACGAAGCAGATGTCCTGGCTGTCGGGCTTGTCGGCCACCGCCAGGCCGAGTTCGGCCGCCGCGGCGCGCACCGCCGGCTTCGGCAGGCCGCCCAGCGGGAAGCGCAGGTAGGCGAGCTGCTCGCGGGTCGTCGCGAAGAGGAAGTAGGACTGGTCACGGGCCGGATCGACGGCCCGGTGCAGCTCGGGTCCGCCGGACCCTTCCTCGCGGCGGATGTAGTGGCCGGTGGCCATGGCGCCCGCGCCCAGATCGCGCGCCACGTCCAGCAGGTCTCGGAACTTGACCGTCTGGTTGCAGCGGATGCACGGCACCGGAGTTTCGCCGCGCAGGTAGGCGTCGGCGAAGTCCTCCACCACCTGGTCGCGGAAGCGGCTCTCGTAGTCGAGGACGTAGTGCGGGATGCCGATGGCGTCGGCGGCGGTCCGCGCGTCGTGGATGTCCTGGCCGGCGCAGCAGGCGCCCTTCTTCTGGATCGCCGCGCCGTGGTCGTAGAGCTGCAGCGTCACGCCCACGACGTCATAGCCCGCCCGCGCCAGCAGGGCGGCGGTGACGGTGGAATCCACCCCGCCCGACATGGCGGCCACGATCCGGGTCCCGGCCGGCAGGCGCACGGCGTCGCGCGCGGCCTCGACCAGGCCGTCGCTGAGGCGCTCCGAGGTGATCACAGGGGCGTTCATCGCCGCCTATGTAGCGGCTGGGCCTGCGCTTTTCGAGCCTCGACGGCTATTTCAGCAGGTTGATCAGCGACGAGGACTGGAGCGACTGGAAGACGTAGGCGGCCGCCTGAACGGCGAGCTGCGACTGCTGAAGCTGGGCTGCGGCGCCGGCCATGTCGGCGTCGGTGATGTCGGCGATCATCCCGGTCAGGGTGTTCTGCCGGCCTTCCAGGTCGGTGGCGATGGTCTCCAGGCGCTTCTGGTTGGTGCCGTTGTAGGCCACCTTGATCGTCAGATCCGACCGCGTCTGGTCCCAGGTGGAGAGCTGGCTCTCCAGGAACGTGCGCTGATTGTCGGTCATGGCGCCGGTGAACGGTCCGTCGACCCCTTCGTTGAAGGTCTGGAACGCCTGGAACGCGGTCAGCAGGTCGGTCCCGATGTCGCTCGCCAGCATGCCGGTGGTGATGGTGGTGGCGTCGTCCGGCTTGGCCGTCACCTTGAAGGTGTCGTTCGCGAAGAGATTGGCGACGATCGCGGGCGGCGCGGTGAGGTCGGACAGGGCGCTGACGTTCACCGGCTGGGTGTCGACCTGGCCGCCGGCGAACAGGTACTTGCCGCCATAGCGGGCGTTCAGGGCCTCCACCGCGTTGCTGAGCTGGGCCTGGATGTCTTCGACGAGCGTGTCGACCCGGCCCGATGCGAGGGCGTCGGCCATGATCTGACGGACCGAGCCCGCGGCGTCGGCGACCCGGCTCAGGGCGGTGTCCTGCGTCGAAAGCTTGTCGGACAGCAGCGAGTTCTGATCCGAATAGCCGACCAGACGCGTCTGCACCGAACGCATGGCGGTCAGCAGCTCGGACTTCTGCGCGTAGTCCTTGAGGTTCTGACCGTTCTTGCCGGTCGAGACCTTGTCGCCGGCATCCATCTGCTTCTGCTGGGCGGCCAGAAGGTTGGCCAGGACGGCCGAGTAGTTTCCAGTGGTGGTGACCCGGGTGACCATGCGTGGCGCCTCAGACGATCTTCAGCAGCTGATCAAAGAGATCGCTGGCGGCCTGGATCATCCGCGCGGACGCGGAGAAGGCCTGTTGATAGGTGGTGAGATTGACCAGTTCCTCGTCGAGGTTGACCCCCTCGACGGCCTGGCGGCGGTTGTTGGCTTCATTGGACACCGCCTCGGCGCTGGCCTTGCGGTTGTCGGCCGCTTCCGCGGTCCGTCCGATCGAGCCGCCGAACTCCGATGCGTAGCGGGTCAGCGACATGGTGACCTGGCCCAGCGTGCCGGCCGCCTGGAACAGGATCGGCGTCTCGCCTGATGTCGAGAGCCCGAGCGCGCCCAGGCCGTCGCCCGGCCGGACCGCGACCTGACCGATGGCCGCGGTGACGTCGAGCTTGGCGACGGACAGCTTGGTGGGGTCGCCGTCGAGGGTGGGGTTGACCTGGAAGCGGCCGGCGCGGCTCGACCGCTCGGCGCTGCCCAGGCCGAAAAGCTGACTGATCGAGGGGCCGCCCACGCCCCGCGCGGTGTTGTCGCTGACGACCGAGAGCTGGGCGTTGTTCGGCGCGCTGCCGGTGAAGCTGAGCACGCCGTTGGAGTCCAGGCCGAACGAGCCGTACAGCCCCACGCCCGTCGAACTGTTGTTCAGGGCGTTTAGCAGGTCGGTCATCGTCGCCGCCGCCGGGACGGCCACCGTCACGTCGCGCAGCGGCCGGCCGTCGGCGGACGAGAGCCTCAGGCTGATCTGGCCGCCAGCCGTGAAGCCGTGCGGATCGGTGGGCTGCAGGCCCGTCGCATAGTTGGTGAACCCGGTCGTCTTGATCAGGTCGTTGAGCCCGAAGAAGGCCGAGAAGCCGCGCCCCGTCTTCTGCGAGGTTCCCTCGTCGATGGCCAGGCCGTTCCCGCCCGCCGCGCTCAGCGAAAGCACCCCGTTGGAGAAGGTCGCCGAGCCGCCCGCGCCCAGGGCGGTGTTGAGGTCGGCCAGGAAGGTCGCGTCGGTGAACGCCGTGCCCGCGGCGCCGTTCACCGACATGGTGCCGGCGTCGAAGTCGATGGCGACGGTCTGCTGCATCAGGCCGCTCTGATCGACGATGGCGATGGTGGTCTTGCCGGTGAAGCCGCTCACCGCCGTCGGCAGGTCGAGGCCGGTGTCGCGCCCGGTCATGGTCGTCGGCGGCGGATAGGCGGCCGAGGCGTTGTGCGCGGCGTTGAGCTGGTCGGCCGAGCGGCTCACGAACTCGCCAAGCTGGTCGTAAAGCTTGGGCAGCTCGACGTCGCGCAGATCCATCAGGCCCCGCAGGTCCCCGCTCGTCAGCTGGATCGGCTGGGCGGTGTTGCTGCCATAGGGCTGGGCGGTGATGTAGGCGGGCGTGGAACTGCTGGAGTTGTAGACGAGCTTGGCCGGCTGATCGCCCGCCAGCAGGACGCCCTCAACGGAGCGCAGGTCGACACCGCCGCCCTGGCGCTCGGAGACGCGCACGTTCATCAGGCCGGACAGTTCGTCGAGCAGCTGGCTCTGGATGTTCTGCGAACCCGAGGTGTCGGCGCCCACGAGGCTCGAGCGCTTGATGTCGACGTTCAGCTGGCTGATCTGTTCCAGCAGGCTGTTGGCGCGATCGACGTCGGCGATCGCCTGGGTCTCGACGGTGTCGCCCAGGGAGACGATCTGGGTGTTGATCCGGTCGGCCTCGGTCAGGAAGTCCTGGACGGTCGACAGCGCCTGGCCGCGCAGCAGGGTCGAGGACGGGTCGTTGGCCACCGCGCCGAACGCGCTGAAGACGTCGTCCAGGCGATTGAAGAAGAAGCCGCCCGCCGACGGGTCGCCGAACAGGCTCTGGGCGTTGTCGAGGTACTGCGAAACGGCCGACCAGCGGCTGGAATCCGAGGCCGCCGTCAGCGAGGCCATCTGCAGATACTGGTCAGTGATCCGCTTGATGCCGTCGATGCGGACGCCGAGGCCGACGCCGTCGACCACCTGCTGCGACTGGTTGACGGCCTTGCGGACGTATCCGGGCGTGTTGACGTTGGCGATGTTGTCCGAGACCGCGCGAAGCGAGGCCTGGGCCGCCTGCAGCCCGGAGGCCGCGGTCTGGAGAGTGACGCCCAAAGACATCTGTTAAGGCTCCGCCCGGCAAAGGGTGTCGGTCGACCCGGCGGATTCTGCCGGGGCCATAGTGAACGCTCGCGCGTCCTGCCGGAATTTCTTCAATAGTTTCAACATGGCCCTTTCCGAGGCCCCGAGTGCTCACGAATCCAGGCGCAAGACCGGCGCCAGAGTCGGGCATGGCTCTAGAATGGCTCGCGGCGCCGGCGCCCGCGGCGCTCACGCGACACATCGAAGTCAGCCGCCGCCGGGCGGTCGGCGGCCGGGCCGTCGCCGTCCGGGAGGGCGGCAGGGAACGCCCCATCGGGACGCCGATGGCTCGGCAATTTCCGCCCCAACGCCTTCGACGGCGACTCCCGATTTGTCCAACTTATGATGAAAAACAATAGTTTACCCAACTGGCGCGGTGGTTGCTTCCTGTAGCGGCGAATGAGCCCGGCGCAGGACGCGCTTCCCTCAAGATCGAAGCTGAAGCTTCCGCCCGAATGACCGCGTCCGCACTCAACACCGCCTCTTCGACTCCGCCTGGCGCGGCCGCCCACGCCACGGGCGCCGCCAACTCGACCGGTGCGGCTGGCGCGGCTGGTGGCGCCTTGGCCGGCTTCGAGGCCCTGCTCGCCGCCCTTTTCCCGCAAGGCGCGCCCGGCGCGTCGGCGAATGCGCCCGGAACGGCGGTCGCCGCCGCCGCGCAGGGCGCCGGCGGCAAGGGCGCCAACGCCGCGGTGGCCAAGGCCAAGGACGACGCCAAGGCCGGCCCGGCGGGTGACGGGACTTCCGACGACGCCAACGCCGGCGCCGAAGCCTCCGACGGCGCGGCCACGGATGCGGCCGCCGCCCTGGCGGTGAGCCTGGCCGGCGCTCCGACGACGGCCACGACCGCCGTGAGCACACCGACGAAGGACGGCCCGGCCGCCGACGCCGACACGCCAGCGCTCCCGCCCAGCAAGGTCCGGGGCGCGCCCGGTTCGGCATGGCGCGCCGCCCAGACGGCGCCCGCCGCCGAAGACGCGACCGTGGCCGACGACGTCGGCGCCGCCGAGCCCGCGACGGCCGCGGGCGCGGGCTCCGTGCCTGCGGACAAATCGGCGCCCGCCGCCAAGTCGGCCGCCGGCGCGACGCCGCCGGCGTGGGGCCACGACAAGCCGGCGGGCCAACCGGCCGCGCCCGCGTTGCAGAACGCCGAAGCCCGCGCCGAGGCCAAGCCCACGCCTGCGCCTGCGCCTGCGCCGGAGGCCGCCCAGGCCACGCCGGCCCCAGCCGCCGACGCGTCCGCCGTCGCGGACGCCGCGGTTCCTCCGGAGGTCGCCGCCGCCTTCGAGGCGCCGCAGGCCGCCGAGGCCGCGCCCAAGGGCCAGGCCGACCGTCCGACGAAGGCCGAACGCGCCAAGGCGGCCAAGGACGACGTTCCCGCCGACCTCAGGATCACCGAGGCCGTCGACCGGCCCGTGCATGCGCGCGCCGCCGAAGCCGCCGCGCGGCCGGCCGCCGCCACGGCCGATGCGCCCAAGGACGAGACCAGCCTCAAGGACGTCGAGCCGGGAGCGACCACCAAGGACTCCGGCGCCTCGTCCGACACCAGCTTCGCCGCCGAGACCCGCGCCGCGACCCAGGCGCCCGCCGCGGCCTCTGGCCATGCGGCCCAGGCCGTTCGCGGCTCGCCCGAGACCGTGGCCGCCCTCGCCGCCCAGATCGTCAAGAAGCTCGACGCCCGCTCGACGCGCTTCGACCTGGAACTGACGCCGGCCGGGCTCGGCAAGGTCGACGTCCGTCTCGAGATCGGCGCCCAGGGCAAGATCACCGCGGCGCTGACCTGCGACAACCCGCACGCCGCGGCCGAGCTGAAGGCCCGCTCGGCCGAACTTCAGCGCACGCTGGAGCAGGCCGGCTTCGACCTTTCGGGCGGACTGTCCTTCGACGTGGCCAGCGATGGCCGCCAGCAGGGGCAGGCCTGGCAGGATCAGACGCCGGACTTCAGCAGCGCCTTCCGCGGACAGGCCTTCCGCGCGGCGCTGGACGCCGCGGGCGAAGCCGACGCCTCCGCCCCGCTGCGCCTGAGGCGCGGCGTGTCGGCTGGCCTCGATCTCAGGATCTGACCCCGATGACCGACGCTGTCTCCTCCGCCACGACCACGACCGACACCGGCGCGCTCGGCCGCGCCCGGCTGGCCGAGAACTTCGACACCTTCCTGTCGCTGCTCACCACACAGCTCAAGAACCAGGATCCGCTGTCGCCGCTGGATTCGAACCAGTTCACGCAGCAGATCGTCCAGATGACCGGGGTGGAGCAGCAGCTGCTCACCAACGACCTGCTCAAGCAGCTGGTGTCCAACACCGGAACCGGCGTCTCCACCGCCGTCAGTCTGATCGGCAAGGAGGTCCGCGCCGCGGACGCCGACGCCGGGCTGTCGAACGGCAAGGCCGAGTGGGTCTACAAGCTCGACCGCGCCGCCTCGGACGTGAAGCTCCAGATCCTCGACTCCAAGGGCAATGTCGTCCGCTCGATCGCGCCCACCGACAACGGCGCGGGTGAGCACACGCTCACCTGGGATGGCAAGAGCGACGCGGGCACGAAGCTGGCCGACGGCGTCTACACCCTCAAGGTCACCGCCAAGGACAGCGAAGGCACGGCCGTCAACTCCGGCGTGGTGGTCCAGGGGATCGTCACCGGCGTTCAGCAGATCGACGGCGGCACCTACGTCACCATCAACGGCGCCCAGATCCCCTGGGAGACCATCACCCTCATCCGCCAGCCGGACGCGGTCGCGTCGAACGACACGTCGACCGGCTCCGGCTCCACCAATAACAACAAAGACGACCAAACGTCGTCCGACGCGGCGGCCTGAAGAGGCCGGCTTCCGCAGCATGCGGATCCGCACAGCGAAAAAGAACGGACCTAAGTCATGAGCATCAATTCAGCCCTGCTCTCCGGCGTTTCGGGGTTGGTGGCCAACTCCTCCGCGCTGGCGGCGATCTCGGACAACATCGCCAACGTCAACACCGTCGCCTACAAGCGCAACCAGGTGAACTTCGCCAATGTCGTCACGGCCCAGGCCGTGAAGGGCAAGTACTCGGCCGGCGGCGTCCAGGGCATCACCCGCCAGTTCGTGAGCACCCAGGGCCTGATCCAGTCGTCGGGCTCGGCGACCGACCTGGCCATCTCGGGCGATGGCTTCTTCATCGTCACCGACAAGGGCGCGGGCCTTACGGCCTCCGACGCGCGCGCGTTCACCCGCCAGGGCTCGTTCAGCGTCGACGCCGACGGCTATCTGGTGAACGACTCCAAGCTCTACCTCCAGGGCTGGCCGGTGCAGTCCGACGGGTCGTTCGACATCAACCCGTCTGACCTCAGCAAGATGACGGCGATCAACGTCAAGAACCTGGGCGCGGCCGTCGCCCCGACCCAGAACGTCTCGATCAGCGCCAACCTCGACAAGGGCACGGTCGTCTCGAGCGTCGAGGGGGCCTACAACCCGGCTTCGACCAACTCGATGGCCGACTACGCGGCCGGTGTGGCCACGGGCACCAAGCCCGACTTCACCATCGAGATGAACGTGGTCGACTCCACCGGCGGCTCGCGGAAGCTGACGATGGCGTTCCTCAAGAGCTCGGGCAACCCCAACGAGTGGCACGCGGAAATCTACGCGGAGCCGGCCAGCGACGTCACCGCCGCGGCGGGCTTCGAGCCCGGTCAGCTCGCCAAGGGCCTGGTCACCTTCAATCAGGACGGCTCGATCGACCTGGCCAACACCGACCTGTTCGGGGCGCCCGGCGCCACGCCGCAGCTGACGATCGACTCCTCGACCGGCGCCGCGCCGATGTGGGCCGCGGGCCTGGGCCTCGCCGCCCAGACCATCGACCTCGATCTGAACAAGCTCACCCAGTACGCCTCGACCTCGACGGTGAACGCGATCGGCACCGACGGCGCGGGGCCCGGCAACATCGTGGCGATCAACGTGGACGAATCCGGGATCGTCTCGGCCGTCTACGACAACAGCCAGATCCGCACGATCGCCAAGGTGGGCATCGCCACCTTCCCCAATCCCGACGGCCTGGCGCAGGTGAGCGGCAACGCCTACCGGCCGACGCTCGACGCGGGCAACTACGTCATCAAGGAAGCCGGGGTCGGCGGGGCCGGGAAGATCTCGCCGTCGAGCCTCGAAGCTTCGACGGTCGACCTGTCGTCTGAATTCACGGGCCTGATCCAAACACAGAAAGCCTACTCTGCTTCTTCCAAGATCATCACGACAGCTGATCAGATGTTGGAAGAACTCATCAACATCAAGCGTTAGTCGTGGAATTATCTCACGCGCAATGTCCGTTAATACATTGACTTGTATTAAAATGGTACATGGAGGAGCGCATGGTTAGGCGTTTCTTTACTAAAGCGATTCAGCGCCTGTTAGGGGCCCCTCGATATGCTGCCAAGCCAACAGTGATGGTGAGGCGGTAGAAAGCCCATGTTGCAACAACAACAAACGCGCGTGAACAGCCGCGGCGAGGCGTACATCATCGGCCCCACTGGCGCGCCGCTGACCAAGGCCGACCTGCCGCCGCCGAACACGGGGCGCTGGGTGATCCGCCGCAAGGCGGAGGTCGTGGCGGCCGTGCGCGGCGGCCTGATCACGCTCGAGGAAGCCCTGGAACGGTACCAGCTGACCAGCGACGAGTTCCTGTCCTGGCAACGCTCGATCGAGCGGCACGGCATGCCGGGCCTGCGAACGACGCGCCTGCAGCAGTACCGCTGAGGGGTCTTTCCCCCGACGCAATCGCGCAAGCAGCCGGCCGCATCCCGACCAGGGGGATGCGGCCGGCTTGCGTTTGGGCCCTATCCCATCCGCGTCACGCGCACCGTTATCCGCTCACGTTCTCCTGGCCGCCGCTCGACGAGCAGGCGCGCCACCTGGGAATCGTCGTGGAAGGCGTAGCCCTTGATCGCATCGAGGATCGCCTTGGCCAGGTTGTCGAGATCGAGCCAGGGCGGATCGCCCACGTATTCCATCCCGATCTCCACCGAGAACTCGCCCCAGGTCGGCCGCGAGCCGCGCCACGCCTTGCGGAAGAACTCGTAGATCAGGGGCTTGTAGTACTTGGCCTGGGTGGTGAGCCCATCGACGCTCACCTCCAGGAGGCCCTCCGCCTCGCGGGCGCGCACCTTGCCGTGCTGGGTCCAGGCGTCCGTCATCGTCGACACCCTTAGCGGTCCGGCGGCTTGCAGTCTCGCGCGGCGGGATTAAACGGTGGGCGGCCAATCACTGGGGGACCCCGATGACCGCGACGCGCACCGAGACCGACACCTTTGGCCCGATCGAGGTGGCGGCCGACCGCTACTGGGGCGCCCAGTCGCAGCGCTCCATCGGCAATTTCAAGATCGGCTGGGAGAAGCAGCCCAAGTCCGTCGTCCGCGCCCTGGGAATCGTCAAGCGCGCCGCCGCCGAGGCCAATATGGAGCTCGGCCGCCTCGACCCGGAGATCGGCAAGCACATCATCGCCGCCGCCCAGGAAGTGATCGACGGCAAGCTGGACGACCACTTCCCGCTGGTGGTCTGGCAGACGGGCTCCGGCACCCAGTCCAACATGAACGCCAACGAGGTGATCTCGAACCGGGCGATCGAGATGATGGGCGGCCAGATGGGCTCGAAGAAGCCCGTCCACCCGAACGACCACGTCAACATGAGCCAGTCGTCGAACGACACCTATCCGACGGCCATGCACATCGCCGCCGCCGAGCAGGTGGCCAAGGAGCTGATGCCGGCGCTGGAGCACCTGCACGCCGCCCTGAAGGTCAAGGAGCAGGCGTTCGCCCACATCATCAAGATCGGCCGCACCCACACCCAGGACGCCACGCCGCTGACACTGGGCCAGGAGTTCGGCGGCTATCGCCAGCAGGTCGCCAACGGCGTGCGGCGCATCAAGGAAACGCTGTACGGCCTCTACGAACTGGCCCAGGGCGGCACCGCCGTCGGCACCGGCCTGAACGCGCCGGTCGGCTTCGCCGAGCTGGTGGCCCAGAAGATCGCCGCGATCACCGGCCTGCCGTTCGTCACGGCCCCCAACAAGTTCGAGGCCCTGGCCGCCCACGACGCGATGGTGTTCAGCCACGGGGCGATCAACACCGTCGCCGCCTCGCTCTTCAAGATCGCCAACGACATCCGCTTCCTGGGCTCGGGCCCGCGCTCGGGCCTGGGCGAGCTGTCCCTGCCGGAGAACGAGCCCGGCTCGTCGATCATGCCGGGCAAGGTCAACCCGACCCAGTGCGAGGCCATGACCATGGTCTGCGCCCAGATCTTCGGGAACCAGGCGGCCATGACCTTCGCCGGCGCTTCGGGCCACTTCGAGCTGAACGTCTTCAACCCGGTGATGGCCTACAACTTCCTGCAGTCGTGCCGCCTGATGGCCGACGCCTCGATCTCGTTCACCGACAACTGCGTGGTGGGCATCGAGGCGCGCGAGGACAACATCAAGGCGGCGCTGGAGCGCTCTCTGATGCTGGTGACCGCGCTCAACACCAAGATCGGCTACGACAACTGCGCCAAGATCGCCAAGGCGGCGCACAAGAACGGCACCACGCTCCGCGAAGAGGCCGTCGGCGGCGGCTACCTCACCAACGAGGAATTCGACGAATACGTCCGGCCGGAGAAGATGATCGGCCCGGGCTGACGATCTCGCCGAACGCGCCTATCCTCTATTCCATGGGCAAGGCCGAACTGAAGATCGAGATCGACGCCGATCTCCTGAACGAGGCTCAAGCTGCGGGCCTGAAGATCGACGCCCTGGCCGAGTCGACGGTGCGCGCCGAACTCGCGCGGCTGCACCGATTCAAGGGCCTTTCCCAGGAAGAGAAGGCTCACAAGTGGGCCGAAGAAAACGCCGAGGCAATTCAATCTCATAGAGATCGCATCGAAAAGTTCGGCGTCTTCGGCGAAGACTTGCGGACCTGGTAGGTGCTTCAGTTCGACGTCTACCGGAATCCGTCGTCCCGATCGCGCGCCCAGATTCCCTATGTCGTCCTGCTCCAGTCTCACTTCTTTGAGGGCGTTCCGACGGTGATCGTCGCGCCGCTACTCATCGACGATGGGATATCCGCCTACTCCGACGCCAGCGTGAAGGTCGCGTTTCGCGACGCGTCCTACGTCGTTTCCATTCCGGAACTCGCGGGCATCGATCGCAAGGCGCTTCACAGCCGTGAAGGCAGCCTCGGCGCCTATGAAGACGAACTCCGCCGCTCCCTGGAGCGCGTCTTCACAGGCTTCTAAGCCCGGCGCATCACCGCGAAGTCGGCCAGGTCCTGCAGGGCCGGCCGCCAGGCGTTGCTCCCATAGTCGGCGATGGCCGCCTTGGCGCTTTCGGCGTAGCGGCCGGCCAGCGCCAGGGTGTCGTCCAGGGCGCGGGTGTCTCGCATCAGCTCGCAGGCGTGTTCGAGATCGCCGTCGGCCTGCTCGCGCCGGTCGATGGTGCGCACCCAGAAGTCGCGCTCCGAGCCGCTGGTGCGGCGCATGGCCAGGAGCAGCGGCAGGGTCACCTTGCCTTCGCGGAAGTCGTCGCCGGGGTTCTTGCCCAGCGTCCGCGCGTCGCCCGAGTAGTCGAGCGCGTCGTCAATGAGCTGGAACGCCAGGCCCAGATCCTGGCCGAACTGGCGCAGCGCCTTGCAGCGCTCGGGCGAGGCGCCGGCCGAGACCGCCCCGGCCTCGGCGGCGGCGGCGAACAGTTCGGCGGTCTTGGCCTTGATGATGTCGATGTAGAGGTCCTGCGACAGGTCCAGGTCGTGGCTGCGGGTGAGCTGCAGCACCTCGCCCTCGGAAATCACCCGGCTGGCGCGCGCCAGGATCTCCAGCGCCGGCATCGAGCCCGCGCCCACCATCAGTTCGAACGCGCGCGCGAACAGAAAGTCGCCCACCAGCACGCTGGCCGGGGCGCCCCAGATGAGGTGGGCGGCCACGCGGCCACGGCGCAGCTGCGAGGAATCGACCACGTCGTCATGCAGCAGGGTGGCGGTGTGGATGAACTCGACCGCCGCGGCCAGCTTCAGGCAGGCGTCGTCGCGCGCGCCCGCCAGCCGCGCCGCGGCGATGGTGAGCAGGGGCCTGAGGCGCTTGGCCGAGCCGGCGATCAGGTGGTCGGCGAGCGCCGGGATCACCGGCACCGGACTGTCCATGTGCGCGCGGATCAAGCCGTCGACGGCGCGCATGTCCGGACCGGCCAGTTCAAGCAGCAGGTCCAGGGATGGCGGAGCGGCGATGGCCTGGGCGGCGTCCACGACGGAGAAATCCTGTTTCGATCAAGGCGTCCGGGCCCCACCGGCCGCCGTTTTCCGGGACAATGGTGACGCGATAGGGCACGGTCAAGCGAGCAGCGCCGAACGCGCTATGCGTTTACCACATCAGGGTCTCGCCGGATGGACGTCGTCACCGAAGATCGGCTGCTGGGCGGTCGGCTTTCGCTGCGCCAGCCGCGGCGGGGCTATCGGGCGGGGGTCGATGCGGCCCTGCTGGCCGCCGCCTGCGACGCCGACCCCGGCGAGCGCGTGCTGGAAGCCGGCTGCGGCGTCGGCGCGGCCTTGCTGGCCGCCGCCGCGCGGCGGGCGGGGGCGGCGTTCACCGGCCTGGAGCGCGACCCGGAGGCCCTGGCCCTCGCACAGGAGAACATCGCCGCCAATGGGCTGGCCGACCGGGTGACCGCGCTGACGGGCGACGTCACCCGGCGCTTCACCGACCTGGGCCTTGCGCCCTTCGACGCGGCCATGGCCAACCCGCCCTTCTTCGACGATCCCGGCGCGCTGCGAGGCCCGGCGCCCGAGCGGCGCGGCGCCTGGCTGGCCGACGAGGGGCTGTCGGCCTGGACCGGCTTTCTCAACAAGGCCGTGCGCGAGGGCGGGACCGTCACCGTGATCCACCGGGCCGACCGGCTCGCCGACCTCCTGGACCTCATGGCGATCAAAGCCGGCTCGATCCAGGTGCGCCCGATCCATCCCTTCGCCGACGCTCCGGCCAAACGCGTGCTGGTGCGCGCGGTGAAGACCGGCAAGGCGCCGCTGCGGCTGCTGCCGCCGCTCGTCCTGCACGGCCGCGACGGCGCCAAGCACACCCCGGAAGCCGAGGCGATCCTGCGCGGCGAGGCCAGCCTGGGCTGGGCCTAGCCGATGCCCAGGGTGGCCCGGCAGCTGTCGTCGACGAGATCCTGCTCGTCGGCGTGCTTCTTGATCCAGGCGGCCATGAACGGGCAGGTCGGGATCACCTTCAGGCCCTTCTCGCGCGCATATCCGAAGGCATGACGGGCCAGCGCGCTGGCCACGCCCTTTCCCTCGAACGCCGGCGGAACGACCGTGTGCGGCAACACGATCACGCCCGGTCGCAGGCGGTATTCGGCGAAGGCGGTGTCGCCCGCCAGGGAAACCTCGAAGCGTCGCGCTTCGACATTGTCGGTCACGGTCACGTCAGCCATGCGCCTTCTTGACGGACGACGGGCCGCCCGCCAAGGTCCGCCGCATTCCGGTGAGGCGTTTTCAGGCAGAGGAGGAGGAACGCATGTCGCCCATTGCCCACGCAGCCCTTCGCTGCGTCGCCGCGCCGGCTGGCTGACAGCCACTTTTCCCCGATCTGAAGGGGATGACTCGCGGTCGACGCCCGTCAGGCTCTCGACACCAAGGACATCCCCAGTGCTGACCTCCTATGGCTGGAGTCCCGAACTCCAGGACCAATTCGCGCCCTTCGCCGCCCAGGGCCTCGTTCCGGGCCGCATCATCGTCCAGCAACGCGGCGGCTATCGCCTCGTCACCGACGCGGGCGAGATCGATGCACGCGCCTCCGGCACGCTGCTGAAGACTTCCGCCGAGGTGGACCGGCCCTGCGCCGGCGATTGGGTGGCGGTGGAGCCCAGACCGGGCGAGACCACGGCCCTCGTCCAGGCCGTGCTGCCGCGCCGCTCGGCGTTCGTCCGCTGGGCCTCGGGGCCCCGCGGCGGAGCGCAGGTGGTTGCGGCCAACGTCGACGTGGCCCTGCTGGTCGCCTCGATGAACGCCGATCTCAATCTGCGGCGGCTCGAACGCTACATGGCGACGGCCTATGAGAGCGGCGCCCAGCCGGTGATCGTGCTGACCAAGGCCGATCTCGCCGAGGAGGTGGGGATCGTCGTGGCCGAGGTGGAGGCCATCGCCTTCGGGACGCCCGTCCTGGCGATCTCGTCGAAGACCGGCGAAGGCCTCGAGGCGCTGGCGCCCTATCTCGGCCCGGGCCGCACCGCGGTGCTGCTGGGCTCGTCGGGCGCGGGCAAGTCCACGCTCGTCAACGCCTTGCTCGGCCACGAGCGGATGGCGACGGCCGAGATCCGCGAGGACGACGCGCGCGGACGCCACACCACCACCCATCGCGAGCTGGTGCTGCTGCCGGGCGGCGGACTGATCCTCGACACCCCCGGCATGCGAGAACTGGGCCTGTTCGACGCCGACACCGGGGTCTCGGCGACGTTCGAGGACGTCGAGGCGCTGGCCGCCCGCTGCCGCTTCTCCGACTGCCGCCACACCACCGAACCCGGCTGTGCGATCCGCGCGGCCGTCGAGACGGGCGAACTGCCGGAAGCGCGGCTGCGCGCCTACGAGAAGCTTCAGGCCGAACTCGCCTACGAGCGGCGGCGCGAGGATCCCCGCGCCGCCCAGGAGAACCGCAAGCTCTGGATCAGCCGCCACAAGGCCGCCCGCGCCTGGATGAAGCAGAAGCGCGGCGACCCTGACGGCTAGAGCACGTCCCGGCTGGCTTGACTCAAGCCAGCCGGGATCAACGTGCTCGCGTCTTTCGATTTGGAGGCCTTCTGATCCCCTCACCACGCCTCATCGTGATGGGGGAAGGCCTCTAGCTCACGCCGTCGCGAACTGCGGCGGCGGTTCGGCCGTGAAGTCGGCGAACTGCGCGTCCAGAGCGCGCTTGAAGGCGGGCCGCGCCGTGCACCGTTCCAGATAGGGGCCCAGCACCGGGTCGCCCGTCACTAGGTCGGTGTTCTCCGGAATGCGGAGCACCGTCGCCATCATCAGGTCGCCGGCCGTGAACCCGTCTTCGAGGTAGTCGCGGCCCTTCAGGCGGCGGGCCAGCGAGGCCAGCTTCATGCGCGCGAACGCCTCGGCGCCCGACCGCCGCGCCTTGGCCCAGTCCTCGTCCTTGTAGAAGAGGTCGATCGAGGCGAGGGCCTGCACGTGTGGCTCGACAGAGTTGAGCGCCGCGAACACCCACTGGATCATCCGCGCACGGCCGCGATCGTCCTTCGGGCAAAGAACCTCCGAGCGCTCGGCGATGCGCAGCAGGATCGCGCCGCTCTCGAACAGCCACTCGCCGTCCTCCTCCATCGCCGGCACCTGGCCCCAGGGCTGGATCGCGCGATAGTCGGGCGCGTCGCCGTCCCCGATCGCCAGGAGCTTCGTCTGGTAGGGGATGCCGGCCTCCTCCAGGGCCCAGCGGATGCGCAGGTCGCGCACCTGGCCGCGTGCGAACGGTGGCACCCATTGGAAGGCGGTGATGGTGATCATGAGGTCGCTCCTTGGGCGAGGGTCTCGGCGTAGGCCTGTTCGCGATCGATGAGCTGGCTCCAGCCCACGACGTGGGCGTCGCGCCGTTCGACGTTGAGGAAGGGGGTCTGGTGGAAGGTCTGGACCGTCATGCCGTTGCGCTCGGCGAAGGTGACGGTGACCAGGGTTTCGACGCCGGCCGAGGGTCCGCCGTCCCAGGCGAAGGTGAAGACGATCCGGCGGTCCCGCTCGATCTCGCGGAAGACGCCGCCCTGCCAACTTTCGCCGGTCTCGGGCGAGACGATGCAGGCGCGCCAGGCGCCCCCGATGCGGAAGTCCTGCTTCAAGTGCGTGCAGGTGAAGGCCTTCGGCGCCCACCAGCGCGCGCGGTGTTCGGGGTCCTCCCACATGCGGAAGACCAGCGGGACCGGGGCGGAGAACGCGCGGACGATGAACAGTTCGTCGTCCGGCAGCGAGGCGCCGTGCGCCGGCTTGGGCGCGTCAGTTCTTGCGTCCATCGGGATTCCCTTTCTGGAGTTCGGCCAGATAGGCCTCCATCTGGTCGAAGCTGCCTTCCCAGAAGCGGCGGTAGTGCTCCACCCAACCGGCGACCGCCTTCAGCGGTTCGGCCTCCAGGCGACAAGGTCGCCATTGGGCCTCGCGTCCTCGCGTGATCAGGCCGGCGCCTTCAAGCACCTTCAGATGACGGGAGACCGCCGGCAGGCTGATGTCGAACGGCGCCGCCAGTTCGCCCACCGTGGCTTCGCCCTGCGACAGCCGAGCCAGGATCGCCCGGCGAGTCGGATCGGCCAGGGCCGAGAGGGTGACGCTCAGCGGGTCGGGCGCCAGCTGCATTTAACCAATTCCTTAATTAGCCATGTTGTTAAATACGGATCGCACGACGTCGCGTCAAGGCGGTCGTGGCAAGATTCGTCGGCAGGCCGGCGGGCGGCCAGCGGCCGCCCGCCGAGGGTCGGGTCAGACCACCGCCTTGCGGTACAGGTGCCAGGTCGCGTGGCCCAGGATCGGGACCACGAAGATCAGGCCGACCAGCGCCGGCAGCGAGCCCAGGGCGAGCGCGCCGGCCACGATCAGGCCCCACGCCACCATGGTCACGAAATTGGTCCGAACCACCTTGATGGAGGTGGCGAGCGCGATCCTCAGGCCCAGGTCGCGATCGAGCAGCAGCGGGGCGGAGACCACGCCCAGCACGAACGCAATCGCCGCGAACACGAAGCCGACCCCGATCCCGCCCGCGATCAGCGCGGGGCTGGCGTCCGACCAGAAAACGTCGTGGGTGAAGGCGCGCAACGTCGGCGCGGCCTGCGGCCCCAAGGTCGCCAGGCCGATCTGATAGGCCGCGCCCAGCCAGAGACCGAACAGGGCCAGCAGGATCAGCCCCAGCGCGAGGATCGAGCCGATGGCCGGCGAACGGAAAGCGCCGAAAGCGTCCACCCAGCTGACGTGCTGGCCCTTCTCGCGCAGCCGGCTCATCTCATAGAGGCCGGTGGCCGCCACCGGGCCCAGGATCGCGAAGCCCGAGGCCAGCGGGAACAGCATCGGCAGCAGGTCGTAGCTGGAGGCCGCGCGCGCCAGGGCGAGACCCGCGACCGGATAGATGATCGCGATGAAGAGGACGTCGTCGCGCAGGGCGGCCATGTCGGCGACCCCCTTGGCGAGGGCGTCGCGCAGGTCGGCGAGGCCGATCCGCCGCACCTCGGGCACGGCCTTGCCGGCGTGGCGTTCGGGATGCGGAACGACGAACCGCCTCAGGTCCTGCCACGCCCAGGCCGCTCTTTCAGCCAGGTACTCCGCAGGGTTTTCGACGTGATTTTGGTTGGCCATACAAGGTCCTCCCTGACCTTTGGCCGGGATGTGACCTGTCGTGCCGCCACAGGCGTCGGGCTCGTGGCGTTACGCCGAACACAACCCGGAGATTGTGAGGAGCCTATCACGGAACACGGGCGCACGAAAAACGGGCCCGGATCGCTCCGGGCCCGTCGGCTTCGTCTCGCCGTCAGCGCGGTCAGTTCCGCGCGGTGTCGACCAGCTTGTTCTTGGTGATCCACGGCATCATGGCGCGCAGACGCTCGCCCACGTCCTCGATCGGATGCTCGGCGTTGCGGCGGCGCGTGGCCTTGAAGCTGGCCTGGCCGGCGGCGTTCTCCAGCATCCAGTCGCGCACGAAGCGGCCCGACTGGATGTCGTCGAGGATCTTCTTCATCTCGGCCTTGGTTTCGGGCGTCACCACCCGCGGGCCCGAGACGTACTCGCCGTACTCGGCGGTGTTCGACACCGAGTAGTTCATGTTGGCGATGCCGCCTTCGTAGATCAGGTCCACGATCAG
Source organism: Phenylobacterium sp. (assembly GCF_016124325.1). Taxonomy (GTDB): domain Bacteria; phylum Pseudomonadota; class Alphaproteobacteria; order Caulobacterales; family Caulobacteraceae; genus Phenylobacterium. Next base: position 733 of record NZ_WGNY01000012.1, on the reverse strand, counting down.
CTTCACCTCGTGCAGGCACTCGAAGTAGGCCATCTCCGGCGCGTAGCCGGCTTCCACCAGGGTTTCGAAGCCCGCGCGGATCAGCTCGACGAGGCCGCCGCACAGCACCGCCTGCTCGCCGAACAGGTCGGTCTCGCATTCCTCGCGGAAGTTGGTCTCGATGATCCCCGAACGGCCGCCGCCGATCGCCGAGGCGTAGGCGAGGCCCAGGTCCATGGCGCCGCCGGTGGCGTCCTGGTGGACCGCGATCAGGCACGGCACGCCGCCGCCCTTCTGGTATTCGCCGCGCACCGTGTGGCCGGGGCCCTTGGGCGCGACCATCAGCACGTCGACGCTGGCCTTGGGCTCGATCAGGCCGAAGTGGACGTTCAGGCCGTGGGCGAACAGCAGCGCCGCGCCGTCCTTGATGTTGGCCTCGATGTCGGCCTTGTAGATGTCGCGCTGCAGTTCGTCGGGCGCCAGCACCATGATCAGGTCGGCCCACTTGGCCGCGTCGGCGACGCTCATCACTTTCAGGCCGTCGGCCTCGACCTTCTTGGCGGTCGCCGAGCCGGGGCGCAGCGCCACGGCCACGTTCTTCACGCCGGAGTCGGTGAGGTTGAGCGCGTGCGCGCGGCCCTGGCTGCCATAGCCTACGACCGCGATCTTCTTGTCCAGGATGCGGGAAATGTCGGCGTCGCGGTCGTAGTAGACGCGCATGATTGTTCTCCTAGGACAAAGAAAGATGCGGCGC
>NZ_WGNY01000044.1 GCF_016124325.1 Phenylobacterium sp. | reverse complement strand
GATCGAGAGCGCGCCCAGGTCGTGCAGGATGTCCTCGGCGGCGATGGTCTCCTTGCGGATGCGGCTCTCGGCGAAGGCCACGTCCTCGGGGATCGACGGGTCGAGGTGGTGGCACACCATCAGCATGTCGAGATGCTCGGCCAGGGTGTTCACCGTGTAGGGCCGGGTCGGGTTGGTGGACGAGGGGATGACGTTGGCCAGCCCCGCCACCTTCAGGATGTCGGGCGCGTGGCCGCCGCCGGCGCCCTCGGTGTGGAAGGCGTGGATCGTGCGGCCCTTGAAGGCGGCGATGGTGTCCTCGACGAAGCCGCTTTCGTTCAGCGTGTCGGTGTGGATCATCGCCTGGACGTCGTGGTCGTCGCAGACCGACAGGCAGCAGTCGATGGCGGCCGGCGTGGTGCCCCAGTCCTCGTGCAGCTTGAGCGCGCAGGCGCCGGCGGCGACCTGCTCCACCAGGGCCTCGGGCAGGCTGGCGTTGCCCTTGCCGGCGAAGGCCAGGTTCATGGGGAAGGCCTCGGCCGCCTCGATCATCCGCTGGAGGTGGAAGGCGCCCGGCGTGCAGGTGGTGGCGTTGGTGCCGGTGGCAGGGCCGGTCCCGCCGCCCAGCATGCAGGTGACCCCGCTCATCAGGGCCTCCTCGATCTGCTGGGGGCAGATGAAGTGGATGTGGGCGTCCATCGCCCCGGCGGTGAGGATCTTGCCCTCGCCGGCGATGGCCTCCGTCCCCGGGCCGATGACGATGGTGACGCCGGGCTGGGTGTCGGGATTGCCGGCCTTGCCGATGCCGACGATGCGGCCGTCGCGCAGGCCCACGTCGGCCTTCACGATCCCCCAGTGGTCGACGATCAGGGCGTTGGTGATGACGGTGTCGACGGCGCCCGAGGCGCGGGTGGCCTGGCTCTGGCCCATGCCGTCGCGGATCACCTTGCCGCCGCCGAATTTAACCTCCTCGCCATAGGTGGTGAAGTCGCGCTCGACCTCGACAAACAGCCCGGTGTCGGCCAGCCGCACGCGGTCTCCGACCGTTGGGCCGAACATGTCGGCATAGGCGGCGCGGGAGATGCGGGCCATCAGCGGTCGTCCATCAGAGCTTGCCCATCACGTCCTGCCGGAAGCCGTAGACCGCGCGCCCGCCGGCCAGCGGCACGAGTGCGACCTCGCGCTCCTGGCCCGGCTCGAAGCGGACGGCGGTCCCGGCGGCGATGTCGAGCCGCAGGCCGCGCGCGGCGGCGCGGTCGAAGCGCAGCGCCGGGTTGGTCTCGAAGAAGTGGTAGTGGCTGCCCACCTGGATCGGCCGGTCGCCGGTGTTGGCCACGCGCAGCGTCGTGACCGGGGCGCCGGCGTTCAGCTCGATCTCGCCGTCGGCGGGGATGACTTCTCCCGGGATCATCGGCGCGTCCGTCGGCGGACGCGGACCTCGACGGGGCGCCGGGCCAGCCGCCAGGTCAGGGCGGCGGCGACCATCGCCAGGCCGCCCAGGGCCAGCAGGTGGTCGGGCTGGGTCACGAGGTGCGCCAGGGCCTGGGCGGCGCTCATCTGCTCGTGATGGCCCTCGTGAGCGAGGGCGGCGGCGGGGGCGAGCAGGAACGGAACCCCCACTCCCAACCCTCTCCCCCTTGCGGGGAGAGGGTTGGGAGTGGGGGTGTCAGCGGCGAACCCAGCAGGCTCACCCCCACCCCCGGCCCCTCCCCGCAAGGGGGAGGGGAGGGCGCGCCGCAGGCCTTCTTCGTCGGACATCTTCATCTCCTCAGCGGATCGGATGGTGGACGGTCACCAGCTTGGTGCCGTCGGGAAAGGTGGCCTCGACCTGGACGTCGTGGATCATCTCGGCGATCCCCTCCATCACCTGGTCGCGGCGGATGACGTGGGCGCCGGCCTCCATCAACTCGGCGACGGGGCGGCCGTCGCGGGCCCCCTCGACCACGAAGTCGGTGATCAGGGCCACGGCTTCGGGGTGGTTCAGCTTCACGCCGCGGGCCAGCCGCTTGCGCGCCACCTCGGCGGCCATGGCGACCAGCAGCTTGTCCTTTTCTCTGGGGGTCAGGTTCAATCTAGGTCCTCCAGACCCGCGGCAGGGGCGCGCCGCCGCGCAGGGCCTCCAGCGCCGGCAGCAGGGCCTGGCGCAGGGAAAAGCCGTCGGGCGCGGTCAGGCGGGCGAAGAGCTTGCCGTCGAAGGCGCTGGCGCCCCCCGCCGGGCCGAGCGCGGCGCGGAGCGGGGCGAGGAAGCGGCCGGCCTCGTCGTCCACCAGCAGGATCGAGGCGAAGGCCTGGGCGCCGGCCAGCACCGGGCGTTCGGCGCCCGTCTCGGCGATGGCGCCGTCCAGGCGCAGGTCGTCGGCGAACACGAGGCGGCCCTCGCGGCGGATGCGCCAGCGGTCGGCCAGGGCGCCGGCGCGCACCGTCTCGCCCATGGCCGCGCGGCCCAGGATCGCCGCCTCGACCGCCAGCAGGCGCGCGCCGGGGGCGAGGTCGGCCTGGAGCCGGCGCCTGAGCCGCCCGCCGTCGAACAGGATGGTCTCCTGCGGCAGCCAGTCGATCCGCGCGCCCACGCCGACGCTCAGCGTCGTCTCGATCACGGCCTCGCCGTCGCGGGCGCGGTAGACCTTCTCGCAGGCCTGGGTGGTGAGGGTGAGGCGCGCCCCGTCGCCGGCCTCGGCGCGCCAGCTCAGGGCGTCGCCGCCGGTCACCCCGCCGGAGGTGTTGATCAGCACCGCCTCCAGGCCCTCGGCGCGGGCGTCGCGCGGCAGGCGGATCTTGCCGCAGCCGTCCTGGTAGAGGCGGGAAAGGCGCGTGCGGCCGTCGGCGTGCGCCACCGCGATGCGGCCGGCGCCGCGCGCGCGCTGGAGCGCCGGAAGGTCGGGCAAGGAGGCAGGCCCTTGAATCACCGGCTCACCCTGAGGTGGTGGCGTAAGCTGTCCAGCTAAGCGCGCCGCCGGAGGCATGGTCAACGCGCCATGCCCGCAAATTAAGCATTGGCGTTTGGCGCAATGGTGCGCGCTTGGCGCGCAAATTAAGTTCGGTGAACAGCTGGCGATGCCGCGGGATTTGTATCAAGTGACCTTGAGATGTGCGGAAGGCAGGCACGGGCGCTTCCGCGAAATTCAAGCTCCAATTCTCGCCGAGTGTAGCGATTCGCTCTTGTCCAACTGGCGTCAACTGATGCCGATCGTTGCGCGACCTAGGTTCCAGATGGGAGATCGACCCGCCCGCGGATTTGTCAAATGGGCCAGCATCATTTGAGGATAAATGTACTTTCCGCTCGCCGAGCTACTGCAAACCGCGGAGTATGGTTGAGGTCCAAAGTAGACGCCTCCGTCCGGGCACAGGTCGGCGCATTCGCGACGTCCAATCCATAGATGGAAATAGTCGGATTGATCGCCGCCGGTGACCCATATATCTACAGATTCCACATCGTCTCCAAAGAATTCTTTCGCTGAAGATCCCGAGTTCAATTCGGAAGACTGCCATATTTTTCCATAGGAAATATTATCTGAATCTTCGCTGAGTTGATGGCTCCATAGAAGATATACGGAACGCGCCCTTATAATTTTGCAAAACCAATATATGGCTTCGTTATCGCACTTGTTCTTCAATAATTCGGATACTCCATGGCGAAGCATGGTCTCCATTCGTGCAATGCGATCCCGGGCGTATTTTAGTTGTTCCTCCAAAGCTGGAGTATAGCTTGGTAGTGATGGTAGTCTGTCAATGTTGTTGAAGAGTTTGGATTTCAATGATTCGTAATCTTGGTCGTCTACTACGACGATCTGCTTAGCGTCGGGAACAAAATTGGGATGTCGTTCTCTGATGAAGAATAGCGCGCGGTCTAAGGCGGTCTTGTCCAGATGCACCTCCTGGCTGAAAGACAAACTCAAGAATTCGCGCTCAGGCAAAGGCGCCAACGCGCGGCAGCCTTGCCGGTCTAGGACTTGGACTAGGCGGGAGAGCGGCTCGGAAAATGCACCCCCCGAAAAATCTGCATACAGGCGATCAGCGATCTTAAGGGGCGCAGGGACGCCGTCGATTTTGATGGGAATGACGAACCTTCTATTGGTCTGGTCTTCCTTGGCGAGTGCGGCGTTGAGTTCACGATTGACCCAACCGGAATCAACGGCATCGCTTGAGATCACCAGGATCACGAAGCTGCTTCCCTCGATCCCGTCGTAGATGCTGTCGGTGAGCGAAGCTCCGTACTCCATTTCCCAGGAATCGAGCCAGACCGGCATCCCTTCGGACAGGAGCCCCGCCGCCAATCGGCGTACGAACGGCTTGTCCTTTGAGGAATGTGAGATGAAGACGTTTGGCATACCTCACACGCCTTTCGAAACCGATGTCACGTCACCTTGTGGCGCACCCGTGTCCGGCGCAACCACAAGTTATCGAGGCGGCTGAGTGAAACCAGTCGCGGAGTTGCCTCTTGGCGCATGAGGCTGACTGGATGGCCGCTGCGCCAATCAAGTTCCAAGTCGCTGCGGTGACCTCGTCGATATCTCTGATGCCGCGTTTGGCAGATCGTTGGCCTAATCTAGCAGTTCAGCGGGTGACGAGCCTCTTGTTGGGCCGGCTTGGCGTTGCCGGCATATTTGAGGAGATTCTTGCCAAGTCAGCGGCTTGGGATCACTCTCGTCTCTCAAAGGCCCTGAGCCGGCGAACCCGGCGACAGGGCCTTTCCGATTCTGGAGGTCTGCTCGAACCATGTCCGGCAACAGGACATCCCATATCCGGCTGACGTCGCACCCCGGCGCGGGCGCGGCCAGCCGTTTTCCGATCCAATGGGACGCGCCCAGCGCCCGCGAACGCGGCCCCGTGATCGCCACCACCAACTCCGGTCCCGACCGCAACGCCATCGGCGCCCACGGCGGCGCCTATTCCGTCTACCGCGCCCTGGCCGTGGCCTCGGGCGCCATGGACCCGATGGTCCGCCCCGAGCTGGTCAACACCCATCCCGTCGTGGCCGTGGGCCCGCACGCGCAGTGGAACGAGGCGGGCAAGATCGTCTCGCTCGATCCCTGGGGCGCGCGGATCGCCGAGGATTTCGCCCCCGAGATCGCCGAGGGCGTCGACATCCGCCCGACCATCGCCGTGACCAAGGCCCGCCTGACCCTGCCCGAGATCGCCGAGGCCATCCGCGCCGGGCGCCTGACGCCCGACGGCAAGGTGCTGTTCGAGAGCGGCGACATCGCCGTGACCAAGGCCGCCGTGGACCCGGTCTGGTACCTGCCCGGCGTGGCGGAGCGCTTCGGCGTGGACGAGCAGACCCTGCGCCGCACGCTCTTCGAACAGACCGGCGGGATGTATCCCGAGCTGGTGACGCGGCCCGACATGAAGGTGTTCCTGCCGCCGATCGGGGGGATCACGCTCTACATCTTCGGCGACCCGGCGAAGATCGGCGACACCCGCGTCCCGCTGACCTGCCGGGTGCACGACGAGTGCAACGGGTCGGACGTGTTCGGCTCGGACATCTGCACCTGCCGGCCCTATCTGACCCACGGGATCGAGGAGGCCACGCGCCAGGCCCAGGCCGGCGGCACGGGGCTGATCGTCTACAACCGCAAGGAAGGCCGCGCGCTGGGCGAGGTGACCAAGTTCCTCGTCTACAATGCGCGGAAGCGCCAGCCGGGCGGGGACCAGGCCTCGACCTATTTCGAGCGCACCGAGTGCGTGGCCGGGGTGCAGGACGCGCGGTTCCAGCAGCTGATGCCCGACGTGATCCACTGGCTGGGCATCCGGCGGATCGACCGGTTCGTCTCGATGTCGAACATGAAGTACGACGCCATGGTCGCCGGCGGGATCGAGATCGGCGAGCGCGTGCCGATCCCGGCCGAGCTGGTGCCGCCCGACGCCAGCGTGGAGATGGAGGCCAAGAAGGCCGCCGGCTACTACACGCCCGAGGGCGCCCCCTCCGAGGAGGCCCTCGCGCAGGTGGTCGGCCGGGACCTCAAGGAATTCTGAGGCCGGATGGACACCCAAGGTGGGCCGGCCGAGCCTCGCCCAGGAAGCCCCTCCCCCTTGCGGGGAGGGGTTTGGGGTGGGGGTGTCCGCGTCGGATTTGGCAGGCTAGGTTCATGGCTTCCTCCGCCAGCCCAGCTCGCACCCCCACCCCCGGCCCCTCCCCGCAAGGGGGAGGGGAGAAGCGCCGGACGGGGGGACCATTGCTAATGTGGAAGCAGGGATCCCCGGCACAGGGCCGGGGATGACGGAGTCATCTTTGCAGTCAGACACCCAACTCGCCCGTTCGCTCCTCTCCGCCGCCGCCGTGCGGGAACGGGCGCACGAGCTGTTCGCCATCGCCGAGGCGGGCGGCCTGGCCGAATGGCGGGTCGACCTTGCGCGCCTGCCCGTCGCCGCCGACCTGACCGCCGAGACGGTGCGGACCAACTATCCGAGCCTGGACGTGCCCTTCCACGCCCGCTGGCGGCACTTCACGGCGGCGGGCCGCGACCTGTGGGCCGAGGCGGACAGGCCCGCCGATCCGATGGAGCTGGGCCGCGCCGCGTTCGACCTCGTGATCCCCTCGGTGCTGCTGGACGCCGGCGCGGGCATGGCCTGGCGCTACCGCGACGCGGCCACGGGCGCGGAGCTGTCGCGTTCGGAGGGGCTGGGCGTGGCCTCGCTGCGCTTCTGGGAGGCGGGCGGGCTGGAAGACCTCAGGGCGGTGGACGCCGCCTCAGTGGCGGCGGCGTTCCAGGTTTCGGACGACAACCCCCTGGTGGGCGTGGAGGGCCGCGCGGCCCTGCTGCGGCGGGTGGGCGAGGCGATCGGCCGGCCCGCCGCCCTGTTCGACGAGATGGCGGCGCGCGCCCAAGGCGGCCGGCTGCCGGTGCCCGCGATCCTCGAAGTGTTGCTCGACCGGCTGGGGCCGATCTGGCCGGGGCGGCTCAGCCTGGGCGGCCTGCCGCTGGGGGATTGCTGGTGCCATCCGGCGGTCGAGGGCTTCGTCCCGCTGCACAAGCTCAGCCAGTGGATGGCCTATTCGCTGATCGAGCCCCTGCAGTGGGCCGGGATCGAGGTGACTGACATCGACGGCCTGACCGGCCTGGCCGAATACCGCAACGGCGGGCTGTTCGTGGATACCGGCGTGCTGGCGCTGAAGGACCCCGCCGACGCCGGCCGCGCGCATCCGGTGGAGGGGTCGCTGGTCGTCGGCTGGCGGGCGCTGACCGTGGCGCTGCTGGACCGCACCGCGCCGCTGGTGCGAGATCGGCTGGGCGTGAGCGCCGAGGCGTTCCCGCTGGCGCGGGTGCTGGAGGGCGGCACCTGGGCCGCGGGGCGGCGCATCGCGAAGCAGTTGCGGGCGGACGGCGGCCCGCCCATCGCCGTCGTCAGCGACGGCACGGTGTTTTGAGGAGAAGGTCCATGCAGGGCGTCACGGTCGTCGATCATCCGCTGGTGAAGCACAAGCTGACCCTCATGCGGAAGAAGGACACCTCGACCAAGGGGTTCCGCCAGCTGCTCAAGGAGATCGCCTCGCTGATCTGTTACGAGGTCACGCGCGACCTGCCGCTGGAAGAGATCGACATCGAGACGCCGCTGACGCCGATGCGGGCGCCGCAGCTCGCCGGCAAGAAGCTGGTGTTCGCCCCGGTGCTGCGTTCGGGCATGGGCATGCTGGACGGCATGCTCGACCTGGTCCCGGCCGGCCGCGTCGCCCACGTCGGCCTCTACCGCGACCCGGCGACGCTGGAGTGCGTGGAGTATTATTTCAAGGCGCCTGCCGATATCGGGGAGCGCCTGGTGGTGGTGATCGATCCGATGCTGGCCACGGGCAATACCGCCATCGCCGCTGTCGACCGGCTGATGGAGGCCGGGGCGCGGGAGATCCGCATGGCCTGCCTGCTGGCCTCGCCCGAAGGGCTGTCCAAGTTCCGCGGCCACCATCCGGACGTGCATGTCTGGACCGCGGCAGTCGACGAAAAGCTGAACGATCACGGCTACATCCTGCCGGGCCTGGGCGACGCCGGGGACCGGATGTACGGCACGCGCTGAGCCCCTGCGGGGGCGGCTCTTGCCATGTAATCGAGCACACGGGGGCGTTTCTGCCGCGATCCTGGGCGGACGGCGGAATGATCCTGCCGTCCGCGGCCATGCGATGGACGCCACTTGGGAGCGGGCCAAAGTGGTGAGGCCCTCTCAGGGCGTTCTCCTTCCTCGTACTTCAGGGCCGCGCGGGCGACTGCGCGGCCCTTCTCTTTCCGGGGAAGGCGTCAGACGACGGCGTCGATCTCGTCGGGCGTGAGGCCGGCGGCCTCCAGCACCTCGCGGGTGTGCTGGCCCAGCTTGGGGGCGGCCGCGCCCACGGGCGGCTCGCCCTCCGGGAAGCGGGCGGGGGAGGCGGTGGCGCGGAAGCGCCCGCCCCAGCCGTCCTCGACCTCGAAGAAGCAGCCGGCGTCCTGCGCCCACTGGGAGGCGGCGGTCTCCTCCAGGGTGGCCAGCGGCGCCCAGGCCACGTCGAGGCTGGTGAGCTTCTCGCCCGCCTCCTCCAGGGTCATCCGGGCGAAGGCCTCGTCGCACATGGCGCGCACCTCGCGGGTGACCTCCATGTCGACGATCGGCGGCGTGAACCGCGGATCGGCCAGCACCTCGGGCCGGTCGATGGCGATCATGACGTTGGTGAAGCAGTCGACGGCGCGCGGCAGGATGCAGAGCCAGCGTCCGTCGCCGGTCTGGAAGAAGCCGGAGATGCCGTTGGGCCGGTCGTGGCGCGGCTGGGCGGTGACAACCTGGCCGTAGCGGAGCTGCATCGACAGGTCCCAGGAGATCGCATAGGCGCCGGCGCGCACCAGGCTGCCTTCGACGAGGCGGCCATGGCCGGTCGCGTGGCGCTCGTGCAGCGCCGCCAGCGTGGCCGACAGGGTGGCGAGCGCGGTGACGTGATCGCCGAAGCCGGGGCGGGAGGGGAAGGGCTCCTGGTCGGTGGGGATCATGGCGCGGGCGACGCCGCTGGCGGTCCAGAAGGCGGTGATGTCGAAGGCCGGCTTGTCGGCCTCCGGGCCGACGAGGCCGAAGCCGGTGACGGCGGCGTAGATCAGCCGCGGGAACTCGTCCTTCAGGCTGTCGTAGTCGAGGCCCAGGCGCTTCAGCGAGCCCGGCCGGACGTTGGTGACGAAGATGTCGGCGTCCTTGAGCAGGACCTTCAGGGCGTGGAGGCCGCCGGGCTTGGAGATGTCGAGCACCACGCCCTTCTTGCCGCGGTTCTCGTTGGTGAAGATCGGATTGCCCGGGCTCTCAGCGGTGTCGGGGGCGAAGATGCGGGTGGCGTCGCCGATCGGGCTCTCCACCTTGATCACCTCGGCGCCCCAGTCGGCCATGACCGCCGCGCAACTGGGCCCGGCGACCCAGGTGGCCATCTCCACCACCTTCAAGCCCTGGAGCAGCATCCGACGCCTCCCGCTTTTCGAAACTCGGGAACACTAGAGCACGTCCCAGTTGGCTTGAAGCAAGCCAACTGGGATCAACGTGCTCGCCTCCTTGAGTTTGGAGGCCTTCTCGTCCGCTCACGATGAGGCATCGCGAGCGGGAAGGCCTCCAGGCATGCGGGAGCGGCCACGCCAGCACGGTTCGGGCGTGGTGGTGGCGCTCGACGATTCCCGATAAAACAATCGTATGACGGTGACGCTTGGAGACGAGCCCGGTCCGGCCGGGCCATTGAAGCGGCGGGGGCCGACCCGCCGGTTCGAGGCCAAGCGGAACGCGATCGTCAGGTCGGCCGTGGAGGAGATGAACCGCAAGGGCGTGCGCGGCATGACCCTGGGCGACGTGGCCGCCCGCCTCGACCTCGTGCCCACGGGCGTCATCTACTACTTCCGCAACAAGGAGGAGCTGGCCGCCGCCGCCTTCCTGAAGGGGCTGGAAGCCTATGACGCGATGCTGTCCGCCAGCGCGCGCCAGGCGACGCCGCAGGCCCGGATCGCCGACTTCATCGCCGCGTTCTTCGAGCGGGCGCGGCTGGTGGCCCGCGGCGAGGCCGACCCGTTCCCGGTGTTCAACGATGTGCGGGCGCTGAATCGCGAGGCCGTGAACGCCGCCTATGTCGACGTGTTCCGCGGTTTTCGCAGCCTCCTGCCGGGCCCCGACGCCCTGCCGCGGCTGCACCGCAACGCCCGGGCGCACATGCTGCTGGCCCAGGTGCTGTGGATCGCCGCCTGGCGCCATCAGGCCGAGCCGGCCGACTATCCGCGCACCGCCGAGCGGATGGCGTCGATCCTGAACGACGGCCTGGTGACGCCGGGCCGTTCGTGGCGGCCGCCGCCGGCTCTCTCGCTGGCCGCGCCTTCGCCGCCCGACGCCAGCGCCTCGCCTGAGCAATTCCTGCGGGCGGCCACCCAGCTCATCAACGAGGAGGGCTACCACGGCGCGTCGGTCGAGCGGATCTCGGCCCGGCTGCATGTGAGCAAGGGCGCCTTCTACCACCACAATGACACCAAGGACGAACTGGTGGTGGCCTGCTTCGAGCGCACGTTCGAGATCATGTGGCGGGCGATCCGGGCGGCCGAGGCGGCGGGCGGCTCGGGGCTCGACGTGCTGTCGGCGGCGGTCACCGCATTGGCGGCGCACCAGATCCAGGGGGAGGCGCCGCTGCTGCGAACCTCGGCGCTCACCACCGTGCCCGAGCCGATCCGCCTGGGCCTGCTGGAGCGCTTCAACCGCATCTCCTATCGCTTCGCCTCGCTGCTCTGCGACGGGATCGCCGACGGCTCGGTGCGGCCGGTGGACGTGAACATCGCCGCCCAGATGATCACCGGGGCGGTCAACGCCGCAGCCGACCTGCACTACTGGACGCCCGGCCTGGCCGCCGAGGCCGCGGCCGACCACTTCGTGCGACCGCTGTTCGAGGGCCTCGTCTCCCGGCCGGTGGGCTGAAGCTTCGGGGCATACCCGATGCTCAAATCGTTGGGTTGACGGGGGCTGGCGGCTCGGCCAGCGTCACGCGCCGACGGCCGAAGACGCCGCGCATCGGAGGAGTTCCCCTTGTCGACCCCATCCCCCGCGCCGGCCGCCGCGCGCCGGCTCAGCGCCTCCACCCGCCTGTTCTACGGCTTCGGCTCGGTGGCGTTCGGGGTGAAGGACAACGGCTTTTCGTTCTTCCTCGCCTTCTTCTACGCCCAGGTGGTGGGCGTGCCGGCCAGCGCGGTCGGCCTAGCGATCATGATCGCCCTGGTCCTGGACGCCTTCATCGACCCGATCATCGGCCAGCTCTCCGACAACACCCGTTCGAAATGGGGCCGGCGGCACCCGTGGATGTACGCCGCGGCGATCCCCGTCGCGCTCTCGTACATGCTGATCTGGCATCCGCCGACCGGCTGGCCCGAGAGCGGGCAGGTCGCCTACCTGATCGTCGTGGCCGTGCTGATCCGCAGCTTCATCAGCTGCTACGAGGTGCCCTCGGCGGCCCTGGCCGCGGAGCTGACCAGCGAATACGACGAGCGGACGCGCCTGCTCTCGTATCGCTACCTGTTCGGCTGGGCTGGCGGCCTGGCCACCTACTACCTGGCCACCAAGGTGTTCCTGCGCCCCGACGCCACCCACGCCGTGGGCCAGCTCAACGCCGACGGCTACGGCCGCTACGGCATCGTCTCGGGGCTGATCATGCTGGGGGCGATCCTGGTGACGGCGGTGGGCACGCACCGCCAGATCCCCTACCTGCGTTCCCCGCCGCAGGAGCGGATCACCATCGACCGGCTGGCGCGGGAGATGTTCGGCACCCTGCGCAACCGCCACTTCGTGATGATCCTGCTGTCGGCGTTCTTCCTCTATGCGGGCATCGGGCTGGGCTTCGCCATCAACCTCTATTTCTCGACCTACTTCTGGCAGTTCAGCCCCGACCAGATCGCGGCCTTCGCCTTCTCCAGCCTGACGGCGGCGGTGCTGGCGTTCCTGCTGGCGCCGCGCATCGCCCAGCGTTTCGACAAGCGGCCGGTGGCCCAGCTGCTCATCCCCACCGGCATCCTGTTCGGGGTCGGGCCGATCGCGCTTCGCCTGCTGGGCGCGTTCCCGGAGAACGGCTCGCCGCTGCTGTTCCCGACGATCTTCGTGACCAACATCTTCTACACGGGCATCGGGGTGATCGCGAACATCCTGTTCTCCTCGATGATCGCCGACGTGGTGGAGGACGCCGAGCTGAAGACCGGGCGTCGCCAGGAGGGGCTGTTCTTCGCGGCCATCTTCTTCGCCAACAAGTCGGTCACCGGCTTGGGCATCTTCACTTCGGGCCTGATCATCAGCGCCATCGGCTTCCCGCCCGGCGCCAAGCCCGGATCGGTGCCGCCCGACGTCATCCGGCACCTGGGGATGGTCTACGCGCCGACCCAGCTCATGCTCTACGGAACGGCGGCGCTGCTGCTGTTCGGCTATGGCATCACCCGCGCCAGCCACGCCGAGACCCTGCGCAAGCTGGCCGCCGCCGCCGACCTCTCGCAGGAGGGCGAACCCGCCGGTTCGACGTCCAAGCTCAGCTAGCTTGGATCGCCGAACCCAGTTTGCGCTTGAAACCGCCCGGCGCGCGACCCAATCAGGTCGCGCGTTGTAAGGAGGCGGCCCCTTGGATCTGGAGTTTGCGCGTCGAGGCGTCCTGATCGACGGCCGCTGGCGGGAGGGCCCGCAGACCCTGCCCATCGAGGATCCCTCCACCGGCGAGACCGTAGGCGAGCTGGCCTGCGGCGGCGCGGCAGAGGTCGACGAGGCGGTCGCCGCCGCGCGCGGCGCGCTGTCCGACGCCTGGGGCGCGCTGTCGGCCGCCGAGCGGGGCCGGGTGCTGGCGAAGATCGGCCAGGCCGTGCTGGCGCAGGCCGACCGGCTGGCCGAGCTGGAGGCCCGCGACGTGGGCAAGCCGTTGCGCCAGGCCCGCGCCGACGTGGTCGCGCTGGCCCGCTACCTGGAGTTCTACGGCGGGGCCGCCGACAAGCTGCACGGGGAAACCATCCCCTACCTGCCGGGCTACACCGTCTACACCCTGCGCGAGCCGCACGGGGTCACGGGCCACATCATCCCGTGGAACTATCCGATGCAGATCATCGGCCGCTCGGTGACGGCGGCGCTGGCCATGGGCAACGCCGCGGTGCTGAAGCCCGCCGAACAGGCCTCGCTGACCGCCCTGGCCTTCGCCCGCATCGCCGAGGAGGCCGGCCTGCCGGCGGGCGCGCTGAACGTGGTTCCGGGCTTGGGGGCCGACGCCGGGGCGGCGCTGGCCGGGCACCCGGGGATCGACCACGTCTCCTTCACCGGCTCCACCGTCGTGGGCGCGATGATCCAGGCGGCGGCGGCGAAGAACGCCGTGCCCGTCACCCTGGAACTGGGCGGCAAGTCGCCCCAGCTGGTGTTCGACGACGCCGACCTCGACCGGGCGCTGCCGTTCCTGGTGAACGCGGCGATCCAGAACGCGGGCCAGACCTGCTCGGCCGGCTCGCGCATCCTGGTGCAGCGCCGGATCCACGACGAGCTGTGCGGCCGGCTGGCCGAGCGCTTCTCGGGCCTGACGAGCGGACCGGCGATGGCCGACATGGACCTGGGGCCGATCATCACCGCCCGCCAGAAGGCGATGATCGAGGGCTATCTGGAGACCGCGCGGCGCGAGCTCACCCTGGTCGGCCAGGGCCAGGTGGCGGCCGACGCGCCGGCCGGCGGCCATTACCTGCCCGCGGCGGTGTTCGGCGGCGTGAAGCCCGACCACCGGCTGGCGCAGGAGGAGATCTTCGGCCCGGTGCAGGTGGTCATCCCCTTCGACGACGAGGACGAGGCCGTGGCGATCGCCAACGGCACGCCCTACGGCCTGGTGGCCGGGGCCTGGACCCGTGACGGCGACCGCCTGTTCCGCCTGGCGCGGCGGCTGAGGGCGGGGCAGGTGTTCCTCAACAACTACGGCGCGGGCGGGGGCGTGGAGCTGCCGTTCGGCGGGGTCGGCCGCTCGGGGCACGGCCGCGAGAAGGGCTTCGAGGCGCTGTACGGCTTCTCGGTGCTGAAGACGGTGGCGGCGCATCATGGGTGAGGGCATGCGGCTGAAGGACAGGACGGCGATCGTCACGGGCGGGGCCCAGGGGTTCGGCGAGGGGATCGTGCGGCGGTACGTGGATGAGGGGGCCCGCGTCGCGATCGTGGACCGCAACCTCGCCGCCGCCTCGGCGCTGGCCGCCGAGCTGGGCGCCGCGACCATCGCCGTGGAGGCCGACGTCTCCAGCGACGCCGACGTGGCGCGGATGGCCGCCGACGTGGCCGCGGCCCTGGGGCCGGTGGAGATCCTGGTCAACAACGCCGGCGTGGGCCACACGCCCCAGCCGCTGGACGTGCTCTCCGAAGCCGACTTCGACCGCATCTGGGCCGTGAACGTGAAGTCGGTCTACCTGACCGCCCGCCATCTCGTGCCGGCGATGAAGGCGGCGGGCCGCGGGGCGATCCTGAACGTGGCCTCGACGGGCGGCGTCAGCCCGCGGCCGAACCTCACCTGGTACAACGCCTCCAAGGGCTGGATGATCACCGCGACGCGGGCGATGGCGGTGGAGCTGGCGCCGTTCGGCGTGCGCGTGAACGCGATCAATCCGGTGGCGGGCGAGACGCCGCTGCTGGCCACCTTCATGGGCGAGGACACGCCCGAGATCCGGGCGAAGTTCCTGGCCTCCATCCCGCTCGGCCGCTTCTCCACCCCGGCCGACATGGGCGCGGCGGCGGCGTTCCTCTGCTCGGACGACGCCGCGATGATCACCGGCGTGGCCATGGAGGTCGACGGTGGCCGCTGCATCTGAGCCGTTTCGCCTGCTGGTGCTGCCGGGCGACGGCATCGGCCCCGAAGTCATCGAACAGACCCTGCGCGTGGTCAGCGCGCTCAGCGGCGGCATGGGGCGGCCGGTCCACCTGAGCGAGGCCCTGGTGGGCGGCGCGGCCATCGACGCCCACGGCGTTCCGGTCACCGACGAGACGGTGGCCCGGGCGCTGAAGTCGGACGCGGTGCTGTTCGGCGCGGTGGGGGGCGCCAAGTGGGACGACCAGCCGATCGCCCTTCGCCCCGAGTCCGGCCTCCTGCGCCTGCGCAAGGAACTGGACCTGTTCGCCAACCTGCGCCCGGCGATCTGCTATCCCGAGCTCGCTGACGCTTCGAGCCTGAAGCGCGAGCTGGTGGAGGGGCTCGACCTCCTGGTGATCCGCGAGTTGACGGCCGGCGTCTATTTCGGCGAGCCCCGCGGCGTCGAGGATCTGGGGAACGGTGTCACGCGCGCCTATGACACCCAGGCCTACACCTCCGTGGAGGTGGAGCGGGTGGTGCGTGCGGCCTTCGAGATCGCCCGCGGGCGGAACAGGCGGGTCTGCTCGGTCGACAAGGCCAATGTCATGCAGACCGGCGGCTTCTGGCGCGGCATCGCCACGCGGGTCGGCGCCGACTATCCCGACGTCGAACTCACCCACATGTACGCCGACAACTGCGCCATGCAGATCATGCGCCGGCCCAAGCAGTTCGACGTGATCGTCACCGACAACCTGTTCGGCGACATCCTCTCGGACGCCGCGGCGATGCTGACCGGCTCGCTGGGCCTGCTGCCCTCGGCCTCGCTGGGCGCGTCGGACGCGCAGGGCCGCCGCAAGGCGCTGTATGAACCGGTGCACGGCTCGGCCCCCGACATCGCCGGCAAGGGGCTGGCCAATCCGCTGGCCACCATCCTGTCGTTCGCCATGTGCCTGCGCTGGTCGATGGATGCGCCGGCGGCGGCCGACCGCCTGGAAGCGGCGGTGCGCAGCGCGCTCGCCGCCGGGGTCCGGACCGCCGACATCGCCGGGCCGGGCGAGACCGCGGTCTCGACGGCGGAAATGACCGACGCGGTGCTCGCCGCCCTGGGGTAGGAGCCCGGTCGTGGGGCGGAGACGCGTGGCGCCCCCGCCCCTGACGAGTCTCAGGCTGCCCGCACAGGGGTGGCGGCCGCCGGATCGCCGTCGTCGCGACGGGCGCGGCGCAGCATCGCGCCCAGCCCGCCGAAGCCCAGCAGCATCAGGGTCCAGCTCGCCGGCTCCGGGACGCCCCCGGGGGCGGCGTCGAGCGCCACCGTTCCGGGAAACAGCCCCGAAGCCGACAGCGTCGTCGCACCTTGCGGGCCTTGGTACGACGCGAGCACCGTGTGGCTGAAATCGTCGAGGCCGTGCGCGCCTGCGCCGGCCGGGTATCCGAGGTACGGGTCGAGGTTGAGCGTCATCACCCAGTCGAAATCGCCGCCGGGATTGAAGCTCGCCGTGAAGCTGGTCGGATACGAGGTCGCCGTGGCGTCCACCCAGGGATAGTTCGTCGTGCCCGGGCCGAGTTGGTAGGTGAAGTCGGCGATCTCGGTCGGGTACCACTCGTAGTAGGCGGAGTTGTCCCCGCCGACCCAGCGCGCGTAGGCGTCCAGCGTGCCGGGCGCCAGGATCGTCAGGGCGATCGCGGAATTGCTGGATGCGCCCAGGAAATCGACGACGCCCGAGACGTCGAACGTGAACGACGCCTCGTCTTCGGAGGTCCAGGTGAAGGGGCTGTTCCCCGACACCGCGCGGAAACTGTCGCCGATGTCGACCCGGGCCTGGGCCGAGAGCGTGCTGGAGCCGAGAGCCTGGGTGGCCTCGACATCGGCATAGGCCTTCATGGTCCCGGTGGAGAGATCGGCGGTCGCGTTCGCGGTCGCCGTGCCGACGTCGTAGGTGTAGGTCCGACTGGCGCTGACCTGGCCGCCGGCGGGATCGAAGTTCTGCTCGTAGTACTGAGGCTGCTTCACGCAGTCCTCGGTCAGGCACCCCTCGGAGGCCGACTGAACCAGGGCCTGGGCGCTGCTGAAATAGGTGATCTCGGCGTGCGCCAGCGACGGCAGGAAGGCCGACGCGAGCAACGCGGCGACGGAAAGCTTGGCCATACTCATTACGCGATCCCCACTTGCGCGCCGTTCCGGCGCCTGATCCGAACTCGAAGTTCGCCGGAGACGGGGTCTCCAGCCGCGGCAGGGTGGCTGGCGGACGGCGGCGGCGTCCTCACGCGCGCCTCAAGGAATTCTAAAGGATGCAGTCGCCGGGGCGGCAGGGGGGCCTGATGCGTCGACAAGGCGGCGCTCGGCCGCCAATATCGATCCGTTCCCGGCGCGGCGGGACGAGGGTCCCGAAATCGGCGACGGCCCTTCTGCCGCGCGCGCCCGGTGGTGGCGGAAGGTGCGGGCGTTGAGCGTAAGTCGCAGGGTCCTTCGGAGCGGGCGCTCGGGCGGGCGCCGGATCTGGCGCTTCGCCGGTTGCGAGTTCGACGAGAGCCAGTGGCGGCTGACGGTGGACGGCCAGCCGGTCGACCTGGAGATCAAGCCGCTGGAGCTGCTGCTGGAGTTCCTGCGGCGCGCGGGCGAGGCGCTGACCAAGGACGAGCTGATGGACGCCGTCTGGCCCGCCACGACGGTGGTCGAGGGCTCGCTGACCACCGCCATCTCCAAGCTGCGCAAGGCCCTTCGCGACGACGACCAGACGCTGATCGCGACGGTTCCCAAGGTGGGCTACCGCCTGACGGCGCCGGTGGAGACGGCCCATGCCGAGGGCGCGCCGCCGCTGACCGGGACGCTGCGGGCGGGGCAGGCCGTGCCCGGCCGGCCGCAATGGCGCCTGGAGCGGCCGCTCGGGATCTCGCGCGCCAACGAGGTCTGGGTGGGCCACCACGCCAAGACCGCCGAGCAGCGGGTCTTCAAGTTCGCCTACGATCCGGCCTCCCTGCGTCACCTCAAGCGCGAGGCCACGCTCTCGCGCCTGATGCAGGCGAGCCTGGGCGAGCGGCCCGACCTGGCGCAGGTTCTGGAGTGGAATTTCGAGACCGCGCCGTTCTTCCTGGAGACGGTCTATCGCGGGCTCGACCTGCCGGCCTGGGCCGAGGGGGAGGGCGGGCTGGCGGCCCAGCCCCTGGCCTTGCGGCTCGATCTCGCCGTGCAGGTGTGCGGCACGGTGGCGGCGGCCCACGCCCTGGGCGTGCTGCATCGCGACCTGAAGCCGGCCAACATCGTGGTCGCCCCTGCCGCCGAGGGCGGCTGGCGCGCGGCGGTGGTCGACTTCGGCAGCGCCGACCTGACCGAGCCCGAGCGGCTGGCCGCCCTGGCCATCACCAACGCCGGCTTCGAGGGCGCGGGCGGGCCGGGCGCGAGCCTGGGCGGCACGGCCCACTACCTGGCGCCCGAGCTCCACGCCGGGGCGCCCGCCGGCGTGGGGGGCGACGTGTTCGCCCTGGGGGTGATCCTCTACCAGCTCGTCGTGGGCGACTTCACCCGCCCGCTGTCGGCCGACTGGGAGCGGGAGGTCGACGATCCGCTGCTGCGCGAGGACATCGCCGCGGCCGCCGCCGGCAATCCCGAGGACCGCCTGGCCAGCGCCGCCGAACTGGCCCAGCGGCTCCAGACCCTGGACGCGCGCCGCGAGGCCCGGGCGCGCCAGATCGCCGAGGCGGAGCGCAAGGCCGCGCTGGAGCACGAGCTGGTCGCCGTCCGCGCGCGCCGGCCCTGGGTGGCGCTGGCCGGCTTCGCCCTGGCCGCCGGGGTGGCGGTGTCGGGCGCGCTCTACGTCGGGGCCCGGCGCGACCGGGACGAGGCCCGCCACCAGGCGGAGGTGGCCCAGAACATCAACGCCTTCCTGGCCAACGACCTGCTGGCCCGCTCCAGCCCGTTCCACAGCGGCCGGCCCGACGAGTCGCTGCTGGCGGCCATCAAGCAGGCGGCCGCCCAGATCGACCGGCGCTTCGCCCACGACCCGAAGGTCGCCGCCCAGCTCCACCAGACCATCGCCCGCGCCGTCGACCGCCGCAGCGACTGGCCCGACGCGCGCACCGAGTACGACCGCGCGGCCAAGGCCTGGATCGCGGCCGAGGGCCCGAACTCGCCGGGCGCGCGGATCGTGCGGCTGCAGCAGGCGATGATGGAGGCCCGCTCCTACGGCCCCGGTGCGCTGGAGCGCGCCCGCGCCCTGGTGGCGGCCCAGGCACCGGCCATCGCGGCGATGAAGCCCCCGCCGCCGGACCTGGCGGTCTGGTTCGCCTCGGCGAAGGGCATGCTCGCCCTGATCGGCAACGACGTGAAGACAGCTGCCGCGGAGTTCCGGGTCGCCGCCGACGGGGCCGAGGCCCACCCCGACCTGTTCGATCCCGGCTCGCGGCTCACCTTCCGCCAGCGGGTGGCCTTCACCCATATCCGCCTGGGCGAGGGCGCGGCGGCCGAGGCCCAGTTCCGCGCGCTGGCCAAGGGCTATGCGGCGCTGGAGGGCCCAGACGCCCCCGACGTGCTGATGGTGCGAATGAACGTGGTGCAGGCGCTGATGGTCGAGGGCCGCCACGCCGAAGCGGTGAAGGAGGCCACGGCGCTCTATCCGCAGATGCTGGCGGTGTTCGGCCCCGAGCACGAGATGACGCTGCAGCTGCTGGCCACGCGCGCGCAGTCCGAGGCCAGCCTGGAGCGGTGGGACGACGCCATCGCCGACACCGACCGCGTCCACGCCATCGCGGTGCGTAAGCAGGGGCCGGCGTCGTTCTTCAGCCTGGCGTCGCTGACCGACGGGGCGACCGCCCGGTGCCGGTCCGGGCGCCGGGCCGAAGCGCTGCGCGACCTGGCCGGGGCGCACGACATCGCCCGCAAGGTTTTCCCCGACAGCGGACTGCAAGGGGGCATCGACTACGCCTGGGGCGCCTGCCTGATCGAGGAGGGCCGGTTCGACGAGGCCGCGGCGCGGCTGAAGGGCATCGACCGCGAGGCGGTGACCCAGCTCGCCGCCGACGCCGGCTGGGGCGCCAACCTCGACCTCGCCGAGGCCCAGATCGCGTTCGCGCGCGGCGACCTGGCCGCGGCGCGCCAGTCGCTGGCGGCGGCCGGGACGGTGTTCGCCAGGCCCGGCGCCGACGCCTACCAGGCCCGGGCCTATGCGGCGCTGGCGGCGCGGTTGTCGCCGTCCAAGCGCTCAACCGATTGAGCGTTTAACCCCGTTGGGCGCGGCGCCGGGCGGGCTATACTCGCCGTTCGGGCGCCGGGGGAACGAGCGCCGTCTCGGAGGCGAAATCGCAGGTGGCGAGATTGGCGGCGGTCCTGGGCGTGACGCTGGGGGTGATCATCCTGCTGATCATCGTGGCCGGCGTGGCGCTGTGGCGGGCCGACATCCCCTACGCCAAGCTGGAGGCGAAATACGCCCGGCCGACCTCGAAGTTCATCGACCTGCCCAGCGGCGTTCACATGCACTATCGCGACGACGGCGACCCCGCGAAGCCGGTGGTGATGCTGGTGCACGGCTACGGCGACTCGTTCCTGACGTGGGAGCCGTGGATCGAGCGGCTCTCGCCCGACTTCCACGTCATCACCATCGACCTGCCGGGCCATGGGCTGACCCGCGCGCCGGCCGGCTACGCGCCCAGCGCCGACGCCTTCGCCGACGAGGTGGACGCGCTGGCCGGCAAGCTCGGCCTTCCGCCCTTCGCCATCGTGGGCAACTCCATGGGCGGCGGGGTCGCCTGGCAGGTGGCCAGCCGCTATCCGGCGCGGGTTTCGGCCCTGGTGCTGGTGGACGCCGCCGGCTGGCCGGCCTCGACCCTGACCAAGCCGCCGCTGGCTTTCCGCATCCTGCAATCGCCCACTGGCATCTTCTATCTCAAGCACTTCGAGACCCGCCCGATCACGGGGCCGGCGCTGAAGGCCGACGTGGTCCACAAGGATCTGATCACGCCCGGGTTCGTGGACCGCTGGGTGGAGGTGCAGCGCGCGCCGGGCCACCGCGACATCCTGATGGGCATGCGGCCGGGCGAGCACAGCGTGGCGACCGAGGCGGTGCTGTCCAAGATCGCCGCGCCCACGCTGGTGCTGCACGGCGACCAGGACGTGATCATCCAGCCCGAGGCCGGCCGGAAGTTCGCCGCCGCCATTCCGGGCGCCAAGCTCATCACCTACCCCGACGCGGGCCACCTGCCGCAACTGGACGTCCCCGACAGGTCGGCGTCGGATGTGGCGGCCTTTCTGAAATCGGTCGAGGCGTCCGCTGCGAAGGAGCCGGCATGAACCAGCACGTGACCACCCTGCCCAACTCGCTCGAGGCCTACTGGGTCCCGTTCACGCCGAACCGCCGGTTCAAGGCGCGGCCCAAGCTGCTGGAGCGCGCCGACGGCGTGCACTACTGGACGCCCGAGGGCCGGCAGATCCTGGACGCCACCTCGGGGCTCTGGTGCGTCAGCGCCGGCCACAACCGCAAGCCCATCGTCGAGGCCATCCAGCGACAGGCGGCCACCATGGGCTACGCCACGGCTTTCAACGTCAGCCATCCCAAGGCCTTCGAGCTGGCCTCGCGGGTCGCCGACCTGATGCCCGGCGACCTGGACCACGTATTCTTCACCAACTCCGGCTCGGAGTCGGTGGACACCGCCCTGAAGATCGCGCTGGCCTATCACCGCACCCGCGGCAAGGGGACCAAGACCCGGCTGATCGGCCGCGAACGCGGCTACCACGGGGTGGGCTTCGGCGGTATCTCGGTGGGCGGGATCGTCAAGAACCGCATGTACTTCGGCAGCCTGCTGACCGGCGTCGACCACATGCCGCACACCCACAACCTGGCGAAGAACGCCTTCTCGCGCGGCCTGCCGCAGCACGGCGCCGAACTGGCCGACGAGCTGGAGCGGATCGTCACCCTGCACGACGCCTCGACCATCGCCGCGGTGATCGTCGAGCCGATCGCGGGCTCGACCGGTGTGCTGCCGCCGCCGGTGGGCTACCTCAAGCGCCTGCGCGAAATCTGCGACAAGCACGACATCCTGCTGATCTTCGACGAGGTGATCACCGGCTTCGGGCGCCTGGGCTCGCCGTTCGCCGCGGCCCACTTCGGCGTGCAGCCCGATCTGGTCACCATGGCCAAGGGGCTGACCAACGCCGCCGTGCCGATGGGCGCGGTTGGCGTGCGCAGCAAGATCTATCAGACCATCGTCGACGAAGCTTCCGAGCCCGGGATCGAGCTGTTCCACGGCTACACCTATTCGGGCCACCCGCTGGCCTGCGCGGCCGGCCTGGCGACGCTGGACCTCTACCGCGACGAAGGCCTGTTCGACCGGGCCGCGTCGCTGGCGCCGATGTTCGAGGAGGCGGTCCACAGCCTGAAGGGCGCGCGGCACGTGATCGACGTGCGCAACCTGGGCCTGATGGCCGGGATCGAGCTGGAGCCGCGGCCCGGCGAGCCCGGCGCGCGCGGGACCGAGGCGTTCGACGCCTGCTTCGACAAGGGCGTTCTGGTGCGGGTGACCGGCGACATCCTGGCGCTGTCGCCGGCGTTCATCTCCGAGCCCTCGCACATCGAGCAGGCGGTGGAGATGCTGAAGGGCGTGCTGGCCGAGGTCGCCTGACCGGCGCGCGAAGACGAGATGCGAGTGGTGTTCCGATGAGCCCTGTTACCAGCGCCGCGGCGAAGCCCGCCGCCCATCCCCGCGAGGACGCCCTGCTCTCGGCGATCGAGGGCCGGGCCGACGAGCTCGTCGCGCTCACCCGCGACCTGATCCGGTTTCCGACGGTCAATCCGCCGGGCGACGCCTACCGGCCCTGCGCGGAATATCTCGGCGAGCGCCTGAGGAAGCGCGGCTTCGCGGTGGAGTACGTCCGCGCCGAGGGCTCGCCGGGCGACACCGACGAGCACCCGCGCATCAACGTCATCGCCCGCTGGGAGGGCGCCTCGCCGGGCCCCTGCGTGCATTTCAACAGCCACATCGACGTGGTGGAGGCCGGCGACGGCTGGACCGTGCCGCCGTTCGAAGGCGTGGTGAAGGACGGCCGGGTCTACGGCCGCGGCGCCTGCGACATGAAGGGCGGGCTGGCGGCCTCGGTGATCGCGGTGGAGGCGCTGATCGATTCCGGCGTCCCGCTGCCGGGGGCGCTGGAGATCTCCGGCACGGCCGACGAGGAGAGCGGCGGCTACGGCGGCGTGGCCTGGCTGGCCGAGCGGGGCTGGTTCTCAAAGCCGCGCGTGGACCACGTGATCATCCCCGAGCCGCTGAACGTGGACCGGGTCTGCATCGGCCACCGCGGGGTCTGGTGGAGCGAGATCACCACCGAGGGCCGCATCGCCCACGGTTCGATGCCGTTCCTGGGCGACAACGCCATCCGCCACATGGGCGCGTTCATCGACGAGCTGGAGCGGCGCATCTATCCGCAGCTCGGCAATCTGGACACGGCGATGCCCGTCGTCCCGGAGGGCGCGCGCACGCCGACGCTCAACATCAACTCGCTCCACGGCGGCCAGCCGGACGTGACCGGCACGGGCCTGCCCGCGCCCGTGGTGGCCGACAGCTGCCGCATCGTGCTGGACCGCCGCCTGCTGATCGAGGAGGACCTCGAGGAGGTGAAGGCGGGCATCCACAACCTGCTCGACGGCCTGGCCCAGACGCGGCCCGGCTTCCGCTACAAGATCCGCGACCTGTTCGAGGTGCGCCCGTCGATGACCGAGCCCGACCGGCCGGTGGTGCGTTTCACCTGCGAGGCGGTGGAGCAGGTGCTGGACAAGCCCGCCCAGATCGTCTGCTCGCCGGGCACCTACGACCAGAAGCACATCGACCGGATCGGCCGCCTGCGCGACTGCATCGCCTACGGCCCCGGCATCCTCGATCTCGCCCACCAGCCCGACGAGTACGTCGGCATCGACGACATGGTGAGCTCGGCCAAGGTGATGGCGCTGTCGGCCTACGCGCTGCTGACGCGGCAGGCCTGACCCCCACGTGGCGCGACGGAGCGGCCTTCCCGGCTTCCTGGCGCTGATCGCCCTGGTGTCCGCGTTCGCCCTGGCCTTCGCGCTCGCGGGGGCGGGCGCGGCCCAGGCGCGCGACGTGCTGCGGCTGGCCATGCCGCTGGAGCCGCCCAACCTCGACCCCACGGCCGGGGCGGCGGCCGCCATCGACGAGGTGGTCTACGGCAACGTCTTCGAGGGGCTGGTGCGGATCGAGCCCACGGGCCGGGTGGAGCCGGCGCTGGCGGAGTCGTGGGAGGTCTCGCCGGACGGGCGGATCTATCTCTTCCACCTGCGCGCGGGCGTGCGCTTCCAGGACGGCTCGCCCTTCGACGCCTCGGTGGTGAAGTTCTCTCTGGACCGCGCCCGGGCGCCCGACAGCGCCAACGCCCAGAAGGACTATTTCGCCCCCATCGCGCAGGTGGAGGTGGTCGATCCCCTGACCGTGCGGCTGGTGCTGAGCCATGCGTCCAGTTCGCTGATCCACGTGCTGGGCTGGGGCGACGCGGTGATGGTCTCGCCCAAGTCGGTCGCCGACGAGGCCGCGCACCCGGTCGGCACCGGCCCGTTCCGGTTCGCCGACTGGCGACGGGGGGATTCGATCACGCTGGAGCGCTGGGCCGGCTACTGGGGTCCGAAGCCCCGGCTGGCCAAGGTGGTGTTCCGCTTCATCGCCGACCCGACGGCGGCCTATGCGGCGCTGAAGTCGGGGGCCATCGACGCCTATCCCAACTTCCCGGCGCCGGAGAACCTGGCCGAGTTCAAGCGCGACCCGCGGTTCAAGGTGGTGGTGGGCTCGACCGAGGGCGAGACGATCCTGGCGCTGAACAACGCCAAGCCGCCGTTCAACGACTTGAAGGTCCGCCGGGCGCTGGCCTACGCGGTCGACCGCAAGGCGGTGCTGCAGGGCGCCATGTTCGGCTACGGCCAGCCGATCGGCAGCCACTTCCCGCCGACCGATCCCGACTACGTCGACCTGACCGGCCTCTATCCGCATGACGTGGCGCGTGCGAAGGCGCTGCTGGCCGAAGCCGGCTACCCGAACGGTTTCTCGGCGACCCTGAAGCTGCCGCCGCCCAGCTACGCGCGCCGCTCGGGCGAGATCATCGCCGCCCAGCTGGCCCAGGCGGGCGTGAAGGTGACCATCGAGAACCTGGAGTGGTCCCAGTGGCTGGACCAGGTGCTGAAGAACAAGAACTTCGACATGACCATCGTCTCGCACACGGAGCCGATGGACTACGACATCTACGGGCGGGACTACTATTTCGGCTATCGCAGCGCCGCCTTCGACGACCTGCTGGCGCAGCTCAACCTGGCCACCGACCCGGCCACGCGCTCGACGCTGCTCAAGGCCATCCAGCGGAAGATCGCCGAGGACTCGGTGAACGTCTTCCTGTTCGAGTTCCCGCAGCTCGGCGTGTGGGACGCTCACCTCCATGGCCTGTGGCGCGACCGGCCGGTGCAGTCGAACGTGGTCACCGAGGCCTGGTTCGACGACGGCCGCGGCGGCGCGGGCGCCTCGGCGGCGGGGGGCGGGCAGGCGGCCGGCGGCGGGCGCGGCGGGCTGTGGGCGGCGCTGGCCGCGGCGGCGGTGGTGGGCCTGGCGCTGGTCAAGCTGGGGCCGCGCTACGTGGCCGGGCGGCTCCTGGCGCTGGCGCTCACCTTCCTGGCGGCCAGCGTGATCGTCTTCGCCCTGATCCAGGTGCTGCCGGGTGATCCGGCGGCCTACATGATGGGGCTGAACGCCAACCCCGAGGCGCTGGCGGCGCTGCGCGGGCAGATGGGGCTCGATCAGCCGCTGGCCGAACGCTACCTGCGCTGGATCGCGGGGCTGGCGCACGGCGACTTCGGGGTCAGCTACACCTACCGCGTCCCCGTGGCCCAGCTCATCGGCGAGCGGATCGCCGTTTCGCTGCCGCTGGCGGTTCTGTCGCTGCTGCTGGCGGTGGCGGTGGCCCTGCCGGTGGGCGTGTTCGCCGGGCGACGCCGCGGGAGCGCGGCCGACGCGGTCTCCATGGGCCTGGCGCAGGTGTTCATGGCGCTGCCCAACTTCTGGTTCGCCATGCTGCTGGTGCTGGTGTTTGCGGTGGGCGCGCGGCTGCTGCCGGCCGGCGGCTTCCCGGGCTGGCAGGCGGGCGTGTGGCCGGCGCTGAAGGCGCTGATCCTGCCCGTCGTGGCGCTGGCCCTGCCGCAGGCGGCGATCCTGGCGCGGGTGCTGCGCTCGGCCCTGATCGACACCCTGGGCGAGGACTATGTCCGCACCGCCCGCGCGGCGGGGCTGAGCGACGGGCAGGTGGTCTACCGCCACGCGCTGCGCAACGCGCTGGTGCCCACCCTGACCATCGTGGGGCTGCAGTTCTCGTTCCTGCTGGCCGGGGCGGTGATCGTGGAGAACGTGTTCTTCCTGCCCGGCCTGGGCCGGCTCGTCTTCCAGGCCATCACCCAGCGCGACCTGATCGTCGTGCAGGGCGTGGTCGTGCTGCTGGTGTTCGCGGTGGTCAGCGTCACCTTCCTGGTCGAGCTGGGCTACGCCGCGGTCGACCCGCGCATCCGCGGGCGGTCGGCATGAGCGTGGCGGCTTCCTCCTCCCCGGCGGCCTCGCGGCGCGCGACCCCGGCGCTGGTGCTGGGCGGGACGATCACCGGCCTCTTCGTGCTGGCGGCGCTGGGCTCCTACGTCTGGACGCCGTATCCGACCGCCGTGCTCGACGTGGCCCACAGGCTGCAGCCGCCCTCGGCCGCGCATTGGCTGGGCACCGACCACTTCGGCCGCGACGTGGCCTCGATGATCCTGGTGGGCGCGCGCAACTCGCTGGCGGTGGCGGTGGTGGCCGCGGGCGTCGGCCTGCTGCTGGGCACGCCGCTGGGCCTGCTGGCGGCCGCCCGGCGCGGCCTGGCCGACGAGGCGATCATGCGCGGCGCCGACCTCGTCTTCGCCTTCCCGTCGCTGCTGTTGGCGATCATGATCACGGCGGTGGCCGGGCCGGGCGCGATCAACGCCATCATCGCCATCGGCGTCTTCAACATCCCGGTCTTCGCCCGGGTGGCGCGCGGGGCGGCCCTGTCGCTGTGGAGCCGCGACTACGTGCTGGCGGCGCGGGTGGCGGGCAAGGGGCCGGGGCTGATCTCGGCGCAGCACATCCTGCCCAACATCGCCAGCCTGTTGATCGTGCAGGGGGCCATCCAGTTCTCCATGGGCGTGCTGGCCGAGGCGGCGCTCTCGTACGTGGGCCTGGGCGCCCAGCCGCCGACGCCGTCGTGGGGGCGCATGCTGAACGACGCCCAAACCATGATCGGCTTCGCGCCCTGGCTGGCGATCTTCCCCGGCCTGGCGATCGTGGTGAGCGTGCTGGGGCTCAACCTGCTGGGCGACGGCCTGCGCGACCTGCTCGACCCGCGGCTGGACCGGAGGCGCTGAGATGAGCCTGCTCTCCATCCGCGACCTCACGCTCGGCATCGGCGGCGCCGAGGTGCTGAAAGGCGTCTCCCTCGACCTGGCGGCCGGCGAGATCGTGGGGCTGGTGGGCGAGTCGGGCTCGGGCAAGTCGATGACCGGGCTGTCGGTGCTGTGCCTGCTGCCGCCCGGCGCGGTGGTGTCGGGGCGGATCGAGCTGGACGGCCAGGACCTGACCAGCCTGTCGGAGCCGCAGATGCGCGCGGTGCGGGGCGCCCAGGTGGGCATGGTCTTCCAGGAGCCGATGACCGCGCTCGACCCGCTGATGACTATCGGCGACCAGGTGGCCGAGACGCTGCGCATCCACCGGGGCCTGGGACGGGCGGCCGCCCGCGAGGCCGCCGCCGCGGCGCTGGCGCGGGCGGGCCTGCCGCCCGACCGCTTCCCCCTGAGCCGCTATCCGCACGAGCTGTCGGGCGGCCAGCGCCAGCGGGTGGCGATCGCCATCGCCACGGCCCTGAAGCCCAAGGTGCTGATCGCCGACGAGCCCACGACCGCGCTCGACGTCACCACCCAGGCGCAGATCCTGGAGCTGCTGAAAGGCCTTGCGCGCGAGGACGGCTGCGGCCTGATCCTGATCACCCACGACCTGGCGGTGGTGGCCGAGACCGTCGACCGGGTGGCGATCATGCGGGCCGGCGAGATCGTCGAGCAGGGGCCGGTCGCGGCGCTGGGCGCCCTGACCCATCCCTATGCCCAGCGCCTGGCCAAGGACGCCGTGCTGGCCGAGACCGCGCCCGCCCCGGCGCCGGCGGATGGCGCGCCCGTGGTCGAGGCGACGGACGTGCTACGCACCTATGCGCCGCGCCGCTCGGCGCCCTGGCGGCGCGCCGAGCCGTTCCGGGCGGTGGACGGGGTGAGCCTGGCCGTGCGGCCGGGGGAAACCGTCGGGCTGGTGGGCGAGTCCGGCTCGGGCAAGTCGACGCTGCTGCGCGCCGTCCTCGGGTTGGAGGCGCTGCAGGGCGGGGCGGTGAGCTTGGACGGCCGGCCCTTCTCGCCGCCGTCGCGCGGCGATGCGCGCCGGCTGCGCCGCCAGGTCCAGGCGGTGTTCCAGGACCCCTACGGCAGTTTCGATCCGCGCTGGCGGGTGGCCGATCTGGTGGCCGAACCGCTGCACCTGCTGGACGACCCGCCGACCGGCGCGGCGCGGCGTGGGCGCGTGGCGGCGGTGCTGGAGAAGGTGGGCCTGCCGGCCGACGCCATCGACCGCTATCCTCATCAGTTCTCCGGCGGCCAGCGGCAGCGCATCGCCATCGCCCGGGCGCTGATCACCGAGCCGCGGCTGGTGGTGCTGGACGAGGCGGTTTCGGCCCTGGACGTGACGGTGCGCGCGCAGATCCTGGCGCTCCTCGCCGACCTGTCGCGCGAGCTGGGCGTGGCCTATCTGTTCGTGACCCACGACCTCGGCGTGGTGCGCGCCGTCTGCCATCGGGTGCTGGTGATGCAGGCCGGCCGGATCGTGGAGGAGGGCGAGACGGCCCAGGTCTTCGCCTCGCCACGGCATCCCTATACGCAGACGCTGCTGGCGGCGACGCCGGACCTGCGGCGGGCGCTGGCGGCGCGGGGCGCGTGAACCCCGCCTGAACGCGCGCCTCAGCCGCTTCTCAGCCGGATTGACGCATTCTCGCCCTCGATCCGCCATGCGGGCGGAAGACGAGGTTCGCCATGAACGCCGAGAGCGCCCCGCATCACCTGGAATGGACCCTGCTGGACCCCTCCGCCGAGCGGCCGGTGGAGGTGGGCGACTTCGTTTCCACCGAGGCCGGCGGCATGCCGATCTATCGCGTGCTGGCCGTCGAGGGCCGCTGGGTCCGGCTGGCGGACGAGCGCCACCCGATCCAGGAATTGCCGCTCGAACGCTTCCGCTGGCGCAGCGCCGCCTAGAGCCCGTCAGGGTGAAGTGGATACCGGTTCAGCCGCCCGTCGCGGCCGCCCGCATCGCCTCGTCGAAGGCGCCGAGCGCGATCCATGCGGCGTCGGCGTCGGCCTGGGGCCAGGCGGCGTTGGTGACGACGATCACGCGATCCTTGGGATAGGTAGTGATCGACTGGCCGAAGATGCCGGCGGCCTGGTAGCCGCCCGGAACCATCCACCAGAAATAGCCGTAGCCGCCGGACCCGTTGTCGATCTGCTTGCTCGTGGCCTCGGCGGTCCAGCCCTCGGGCAGGATGCGCTTGCCGCCCGCCACGCCGCCGTCGAGGATGAACTGGCCCACGCGGCCATAGTCGCGCAGCGTCATGGAGATGCAGCAGCCGCCGCGCTCGTGGCCGGCCAGGTCGGTCATCCAGACGGCGTCGCGCTCCATGCCGTAGGGCTTCCAGATCTTCTCCGAAGCGTAGTCGGACAGGCTCATGCCGACGGCGTTGGAGACCAGCACGCCGACGAGGTCGGTCTCGCCGGTGTTGTAGTGGAAGATCGTCCCCGGTTCGTGCGCCCGGGGGAGCTTGCGCATGTAGCTCACCATCGGATTGACGCCGGGCTCCAGGATCGCGGTCCCGGCCTGGGCGACGTCGGACTTGGGATCGGCGTAGTCCTCGTTCCACTTCACGCCCGAGCTCATCATCAGGAGCTGGCGCACGGTGACGCCGTCGTAGCCGGAGCCCTTCAGCTCGGGGATGTAGTCGACGACCGGGGCGTTCACACCGGCGATCTTGCCGTCGGCGATGGCGGCGCCCACCAGGGTGGAGGTGACCGACTTGGCGACCGAGAACGAGGTCCAGCGGTCGTCCGGCTTGCGGCCCATCGCGTAGCGTTCGAGGACGATCCGGCCGTCCTTGATCACCAGAACGCCCGACATCCGGTTGGCGGCCATGAAGCTGTCCACCGTGTAGGACTTGCCGCCCACCTCGAAGGTGGGGTCAATCTGGCGGTCGGCCCTGGGCAGGGCGTGGACCGTCTCGCCGCGATGGATGGTGTTGACGCGATAGATCGTCTCCATCGCGCGGTAGCCGTCGCTCTGCTGCTGGGGCGTCCAGACCAGCACGGAGGGCGTGCCCGGCTTGAGCGCGGTCTGGGCCGCCGCCCCGCCTGCGGAAGCGAGCGCCGCCGCCAGCGCGATCCCTGCAACGATACGCATGGTCTCCTCCCCGTTTTGCCGGGGAGGCTAGGGAGATGCGGCGGCGGCGCCTAGAGCGCGTCAGGCGACGATAGCGCGTCGGCGGCGCAGCGTCCCGCCCGCGAGACCGAAGCCCAGGATCATGACCGCCCAGGTGGCCGGCTCGGGCACGGCGCCGGTGTCGGTCAGGAACACGCCCGAGGCCGAGCTGTAGTCGACGCCAGAGGGCGCCTGCACGCCGATCGCGCCGGTGTGCAGGAAGTCCATCGTGACCGTGGCGGGCTGATTGCTGATCGACACGAAGGTGCCGAGGCTGGCGAACACCTTGAAGCTCTGGTCGCCCGTGACGGCGACGCTGCCGGACAGGCTGCGCGCGAAATATTCGTCGATCGCGGCGGTCGTGGGCTTCGCGAAGTTGAAGAAGCCCGACTGGGAGATCAGCGCGCCGCCGATCGAGGTGTAGTTGTCGTAGGTCGCCTCGGAGGACGCATCGAACACGTAGAGCGTCGCGGAGACGCCGTACTGCAGGTACGAACTGGCGTTTCCGTCCCAGGCCGGGGCGTTGATGATCCCGTCGAAATCGAAGGCGAAGTCGACGAGCGAGCCGTCGCCGCCCGTGAAGTTGAGCGTGTCGCCAAACACCCCGAGGGCCTGGCCGCTGGCGTTCGGGCCGGTGGTGTTCTGATAGATCCGGATCGTGCCGGTCGCGAGATCGACATTGGACTGGTAGTCGCTGCCGATGTTGCGCGAGTCCGAGGTCGCCCCGTTCTCCTGGATCCCGTCCAGCGTCGTGCCGCCCGCGTCCACGTAGGGTCGGACGAAATAGTAGTCGCTGAGTTCGACCGTGCCGGCCGCAGCCGGTCCTGCGACCAGCATGGCCGCGCAGGCGCCGAGCGCCATCTTGAAACCGTTCACCCCAACCCTCCTTTGCTCCGGGGCCATGGGAGTCCCGGCACGCGTCGACCGGCGGACTGTCGGTCGTCTCAGGAGGTAAGGCGCCGTCGGCGCGCGCCACGGGTCAGGGAAAATCGAAGTTTTTCCTCCGGGAGCTTCAGGTCGCGACCCGGCAGCGCGATGCAATCCGTCCGCTCATCCCGGCGAAGGCCGGGATCCAGATCCCAGAGCGCGGAGGCGGATCGGAAGACCACAGAGCCTCGTGAGGCCACGTCCAAGGCCCTCCATCTGGGTCCCGGCCTTCGCCGGGACGAGCGGGTTTGGCCCCAAGCCTCGGGGCGTCAGGCGGCGAGGCTGGGGCTGGGTTCGGCGCGGGGGATCGCGGCGGCGCGCTCGGCCAGCAGGGCGCGCTCCAGGCTAGTCTCGCCGGCCCGTCGGGCGGCGGCGATCAGGGTCAGGTCCAGCACGTCGCGCTGGGCGTGGCTGCCGCCGAAACGGGCGGCGCCGTTGCGCACGTCGCGCAACAGCTCGACGGCGCGGGCGTGGTCGCCGAGGCCATAGGCGTGGATGGCGCGCGCCACCGGCAGGCCCACCTCGCGCATGATCCGGGCGTTCTCGCCCTCGGCTTCGGCGGCGGCGGCCATGTCGGAAAGGAGCGCGCGGGCGGTCGCCTCGCGGCCGGCGCCCATGAAGGCCATCATCGCGTGGGCGTCGTCGAAGGCGAAGCGGCCGTGAGGCTGGCTCTCGTAGACATCGGCCAGGGTGTCCCAGCGCCCGCCCAGGTCGACGTCCATCAGCTTCAGCCGCCAGAGCAGGGCGGCGGCGTCGTCCATGTCGAACGCCATGGTCGAAGGCTCGCCGTAGATCGGCCCGTCGTAGAGGGCCAGCACCTCGTCGATCTCGCCGAGGCCCAGGTGGAAGAGGGCCGTGTGCCACCAGTTGTGGATGGCGAAGTAGCTGCCCTGGCTCCAGGCGTCGGGGTTGGCGCGCATCCAGGCGATCCCGTCGCGGCGGCGATCCTGCATCTCCAGCACGTGGGCCACGGCGTGCTGGGCCCAACCGTTGCGTGGCTCCAGTTCGATCGCGCGGCGGCCGGCGGCCTCGGCCTCGGCGTAGAGCGCCGTCTCCTCCAGGCCGAAAGCGTGCATGCCGAGGATGGCGTGGAGGTCGGCCATGCCCTCGCTCCAGGCGGGCAGGGCCCGGCCGATGCGGTCGCGCAGCATGCGCGCGTCGCCGATCATGAAGTCCATGGACTGGCCGACCTGCAGCGCCAGCACGTCGCGCGGATGGTCGAGGGTGACGTCCTCCAGGGCGCGGCCGGCGGCGCGGTATTCCCCGGCGGCGATGCGGTCGAGGGCGGCGAGGTGGCCTTGCTCGCGGGCGTCGGCGGGCAGGGCCTTGGCCTTGGCCAGGGACTTCTCGCCCCGGGCCCGGGTGGGGGCGTCAGATCCCATGAGGCAGAGGTAGGCCATCATGGCGTGGGCCATGGTGAAGCCGGGGCTGTCGGCCAGGGCGGCCTTCAGGTCACCCATCGGATCGCCGGCGAGGCAGTGGTGAGCCGAGAGCGCGGCCTGGAAACGATCGGCCGCCGCCTGCGAGGCGCCCGAAAGCGCGTTGCCGTTGTGGTCCCTCGCCGTCATTCCGAAACTCCGATCCGGTGTCGGCCGCCAGCTTAGCAGCCGATCGGGCTTGGCGCTTCCCATCGGGCGCGCCGAACTGTAGGCCGGGGGCGATGGCCGAGTTCGATTTCGACGCCGTGGTCGTGGGGGCGGGCGCCGTGGGCCTGGCCTGCGGCTATGCGCTGGCCCGGCGCGGCCTGACCGTGGCGGTGCTGGAGCGGGAGGCCGCGATCGGCCAGGGGGTCTCCTCGCGCAATTCCGAGGTGATCCACGGCGGGCTCTACTATCCGACCGGTTCGCTGAAGGCGCGGCTGTGCGTGCAGGGTCGGCGGATGCTGTACGCCTTCTGCGACGCCCATCACGTGGACTACGACCGCTGCGGCAAGCTGGTCGTGGCGACCGACGCGGCGGGGCTGGAGCGGCTGGACGCGATCCTGGAGCAGGCGCGGACCAACGACGTCGAGGGCATGGCCAGGCTGACCGAGGCCCAGGCGCTGGCGCTGGAGCCCGAGCTTTCCTGCGAGGGCGCGCTGATCTCGCCGCAGAGCGGGGTGTTCGAGAGCCACGCCTACATGCTGGCCCTGCAGGGCGAGATCGAGGCCGCGGGCGGGGCCGTGGTGCTGTCGACGCCGTTCGAGGGGGCGACGCCGCTGGACGGCGGCGGGTTCGAGGTCCGCGCCGGCGGGGCCGAGCCCACGACCCTGACCTGCCGGCTGCTGGTGACCGCGCCGGGCCTCTCGGCCCAGGCTGTGGCGGCCGAGATCGAGGGGTTCCCGGCCGACAAGATCCCCAAGGCCTATTTCGGCAAGGGCATGTACTTCCGGCTGTCGGGTAAGGCGCCCTTCGCCCGCCTGATCTATCCGCCGCCGATCCACGGCGCCCTGGGCACCCACTACCGGCGCGACCTGGGCGGGCAGGGGGTGTTCGGCCCCGACCTGCATTTCGTGGACGAGCCCGACTACACGGTCGATCCCGCCGCGGCGGGCGAGTTTTATCGCTACATCCGCAAGTTCTGGCCGGGCCTGCCGGACGGGGCGCTCAGCCCCGATTACGCCGGCGTGCGGCCCAAGCTGCACGGACCGGGCCAGCCGCAGCCCGACTTCCAGCTCCACGGCGAGGCGGTCCACGGCCTGCCCGGCCTGATGGCGCTGTTCGGCATCGAAAGTCCCGGGCTGACCTCGTCGCTGGCGATCGGGGAAGAGGTGGCGGTGCGGCTGGGCGCCTAGGCTGAAAGCCCGATCAATAGCTTGAGAGCATTACAGGTCGTCATGGCCCGGCTTGTCCGGGCCACCCATAAACGCCGAGCATGCAGGCCGGGACGCCGCGCCGCCGCCGCCAAGCCGGCCGCTGTCTATGTTCATGGGTCGCCCGGACAAGCCGGGCGATGACGGCGAGGGTCGTTTGATCAGGTCGCCAACCTAGCCGCCTAGGGCAAGCCGGCCAGCCAGGCCAGCACTTCGCTCTCCAGCCGGATGCGGGCGGTGTTCCAGCCGTGGTCGGTGGCCACGTGGACGACGCGGACCTTGCCGCCCCGGCGCTTCACGTCGAGCACCAGGGCCTCGGCGCCGGGGGCCAGCCCGTCGTCGGCGGTCAGCACCAGCAGCGGGTGCTTCGCCAGCCCCGGCGCGGCGTCGGCGAATCCGTGCCCGCCAAGGGTGGCCATCTCCGCGGCCATGCTCTGGGGCGTGACGCCGGCCAGCGCTTCCATGTTGTTCTTCGCCAGGTCGATCCGCATCGCCTCGGGCGCGGCGGCGATGCGGCCCACGTCGGCGGCCGAGATCAGCACCGCGCCGGCCACGTCGGCGTCGGCCGCGGCGGTCTGGGAGGTGACCCAGCCGCCCATCGAGTGGCCCACGAGGACCAGCTTCTTCGCGTCGATCTGCAGCCGGGCGGCGTTGGCGGGATCGCGGACGTAGGCCAGCACCGCGCGGGCGTCGTCGAGGTTGCCCTTGAAGCTGAAGGTCCCCGGGCTGCCCCACGAGCCGCGGTAGTTGGGCGCCACCACCGTCCAGCCGGCGCGGCGCATGGCCTGGGCGAGATCGAGGTTCTTCTCGTTGCCGGGCAGGCCGTGGAACAGCACGACCGTGGGGTGGGGCCCGGCGCCGGCGGGCACATAGGCGATGGCGTTCACCTCCACGCCGCCGGTCGGGATGTGCAGCACCTCCATCCGCGCGGGATGGGCCGCATCGACGGGCGGGTCGGTGAAGATCGCCGCGGGTGGGGCGGCCTGGGCCACGGCGCTCATGGCCATCGACAGCGCGCCGGCCAGCATCCATCGGATCATCGCAAACCCCCTCAAGCCTGCCCGGCCACGGCGGCGACCGCCTCGCCCGGCTGGGCGCCTTCCAGGTGGATCAGCGACCACACCGCGAAGAAGAGCAAGGGCCATCTGGCGCCGGCCGGACCCGCCGTCATGCGCGCGGCGGCGTCAGGGAACAGCTGGGCGACCGCCTCGACCTTGCCGATGCGGGCGGCGATGTCGGCGGCCCGCGGCGCGATCCAGGCCTCGACGGGCACGGTGAAGCCCTGCTTCTTCGCCCACGGCCGGGCGGCGGGGCAGGCGCGCTCCAGCCACTTGCGCAGCAGCCACTTGCCATAGCCGCCGCGCACCTTGCAGCGGTCGGGCAGGGCCCAGGCGAAGGCGGCCACCTCGCGGTCCAGGAACGGCGTGCGGCCCTCCAGGCCATGGGCCATCAGGCAGCGGTCGAGCTTCAGCAGCAGGTCAGCGGGCAGCCAGGTGGCGACGTCGGCCCATTGCGCGGCCTGCAGCGGCGACAGCCCGGGCGGCGGGCGGGCGGCGTCGCGCCAGCGGGCGAGGACGGCGGGATCGGCCGCGCGCGGCTCGGCCGGGCGGCCGCCCAGCCAACGGGGCCGCAGCGCGCGGCGATAGCGGCCGTAGCCGGCGAACAGCTCGTCGCCGCCTTCGCCGGTGAGCACGACGGTCAGGGTCCCCTTGGCCGCCTCGGCCAGCTTGTAGGTGGGCAGGGTCGCGTAGTCGGCGGTGGGATCGTCCAGCGCCCAGGCGACCTGCGGCAGGATCCGCCAGAAGTCCTCTTCCCCGAAGCTGGTCTCGCGCCAGTCGAGGTTCAGCGCGCGGGCCACCGCCTCGGCCTGAGCGCGTTCGTCCGCCGCGCCCCCCATTTCAGACTTGGGTGCGTTGAATCCGCAGGTGAAGGCGGTGACGGGGCGTTCGTTGAGGCGCGCCATCAGGGTGGCGATGGCCGCCGAATCGATCCCGCCCGACAGGAACAGCCCATAGGGCACGTCCGAGCGCTGGTGCACGCGCACGCTGTCCTCCAGCACCGCATCGAGACGGTCGAGGAGGTGGCGCTCCTCCCCCGCCAGAGCGGGGGAGGGGGACCGCGAAGCGGTGGAGGGGGCTTCCACGCCCGCGCCCCCTCCGTCGCCCCGGGCCTGGTCCGGGACGCCACCTCCCCCGCCCTTGCGAGGGAGGAGCGGGAGGGCGGAACGCCGCTTTCCGCTGACGATGCGGCCGTCGCGCACCTCGACGATCTCGCCGGGGACCAGCCGGCGCAGGCCCCGGAACGGCGTGCGTTCGCCGACGACGTAGTTCAGGGCGACCAGTTCGCGCGCGGCCGTGTCGTCGAGGACCCGCTGCATCAGGCCGGCGGCGAAGAAGGCCCGCGGCTCGGAGGCGAAGGCCAGGCCGCCGGCGTGCTCCATGATGTAGAGCGGCTTGATGCCGAAGGGGTCGCGGGCCAGCCAGCTGCGCCCGTCGGGGCCGATCAGGCAGAACGCGTACATCCCGCGCAGCCGGTCGAACGCCGCCTCGCCCTCGCGCGCGTAGAGGTGAAGGAGCGGCTCGAAGTCGGAGCCGGTGGCCAGCGCCTCCTCAAGCCCGTGGTCGCGCGCCAGCTCCAGGTAGTTGTAGATCTCGCCGTTGCCGACCACCACGCCGCCGGCGGCGTGAAGCGGCTGCCAGCCGCCCTCCAGGTCGATGATGGAAAGGCGCGCGTGCGCCAGGGCCGCGCCGGCCGCCGACTCCAGCCGCACCCCGTCGGGCCCGCGGTGGGTCAGTGCGCGGATCATCGCCTGGGCGGGCGCGTCGGTCCCACCGAGCTGGCCGGCGATGGCGCACATCAGCCGGCCCCGTAGTCGGCGAAGAGAGCCCGCCACTGGGCGACGACGGCCGCCTCCGAGAATTCGGCCTCGACGCGTTGGGCGCCGGCCTTGGCGAGCCGGGCCCGCAGCCGGGCGTCGGCGAGCAGCCGGCCGATGGCCGTGGTCAGGGCGTCCACGTCGTCGACCGGCGCGAGCAGGCCATCGGCGCCGTCGCGGATCAGCGCCTTGGGCCCCTGGCTTTCGGCGGCCACGATCGGCAGGCCATGGGCCCAGGCCTGGATCACCACATTGCCCAGGGGTTCGTAGCGCGAGGGGAACACGCAGACGTCGGCGGTGCGGTAGAGGGCCGAAGGGTCGGTGCGCCAGCCCAGGAAACGTACGCGGGAGGCCACGCCCAGCGCCTCGGCCAGGCTCTTGAGCTGGGCTTCCAGCGGGCCGACGCCGGCGATCCACAGCCAGGCGCCGGGCGTACGGGCCAGCGCCTGCAGCGTGACGTCGTGGGCCTTGTTCTCGTGCAGGCGGCCCATGGAGAGCAGCAGGGGAACGTCGGCCGGCGTGTCGAGGCTGGCGCGGTCCACCGGCGCGGCGTCGGCCGGGGCGGCGGCGAAGTTGGGGATGCAGGTGACGCGTCCCGCCGGCCAGCCCTGGCCCACCACCCACTCGGCGATGTCCTCGGTGTTGGCCACCAGATGGTCGAAGCCCTTGTAGTATTTGAGGTTGTAGTAGCCGCCGAGGCGGCCGATCCGCGCCCAGGGCCCGCGCGGGCTGTGGCGGGCGGCCCGGTTCATCCAGGCGAGCAGCACCCTGGCCTTGTGAAGCGTGGCGAAGCCGGCGGCGGCCGGGCGGGTGAGGATGTCGAGCGGCCCGCCGAACCGCAGCACCTTGGTGGGGATTCCGGCGGCCTTCAGGCGGGCCTCGCGAACCGGATTCGCGCGGATCGCGGCGGCCTGGGCCACGTCGGCGCGCGCCAGCGCCGCCACGAGGTCGACGAAGTAGGTCTCCGCGCCGCCTTCGCCGGCCGTTCCCAGGAGGTGCAGGACGCTCATCGCGGGACTCAACGTAGCCGCATGCGACGCTTCGCCCAAGCGCTTGAAGCGTGGCCCGCCTGACCTTATAAGGCGCGCCTCGCGCTCCGAGGGCTCCTCGGGGCGCGCGACCGTGGCTGGGTAGCTCAGCTGGTTAGAGCGGTGGATTCATAACCCACAGGTCGGCGGTTCGAGCCCGCCCCCAGCTACCACGGTTTCCTCGCGCGGCGGGCCGAGCGGCGCTCGGGTCCGGCCGTCGAATTCTCCTCACATCGCCGCCAGACGCGAGAACGCCGGTTGACAGGTCGGCCCCGGAGCGCGCCCATCGCCCGCCGCGATCCGGCGGTGCGAGCGGAGGCCGTGCGATGGCGAAATACGACAGCATCCTGGACACCGTCGGGAACACGCCCCTGGTGCGCATCAACAAACTCGCGCCCGATCACGTGAACCTCTACGTGAAGGTCGAGGCCTTCAATCCGCTGGGCTCGGTGAAGGACCGCCTGGCGCTGGGCGTGATCGAGGCGGCCGAGAAGAGCGGCGCGCTGAAGCCCGGCCAGACGGTCATCGAAGCCACCAGCGGCAACACCGGCATCGGCCTGGCCATGGTCTGTGCGGTCAAGGGCTACCCGCTCGTGGTCACCATGGCCGAGAGCTTCAGCATCGAGCGCCGCCGCCTGATGCGCTTCCTGGGCGCCAAGGTGGTGACGACGCCGGCGGCCCTGCGCGGCACCGGCATGGTCGACAAGGCCAAGGAGCTGGCCGAGACCCACGGCTGGTTCCTCAGCCGGCAGTTCGAGAACGAGGCCAATCCCGACATGCATTCGCGCACCACCGCGCGCGAGCTGGTGGCCGACTTCAAGGGCGAGCGGTTCGACTACTGGGTCACCGGTTACGGCACCGGCGGCACGCTGACCGGCGTGGCGCGCGTCCTGCGCCAGGAACGGCCCGACACCAAGATCGTGGTCTGCGAGCCGGTCGGCGCGACCCTGATGGAAAGCGGCCAGCCGCAGGAGCGCCGCCCCGACGGTTCGCCCGCCGCCGGCCACCCGGCCTGGGCGCCCCACCCGATGCAGGGCTGGACGCCCGACTTCATCCCCAAGATCGCGGGCGAGGCGGTGTCGGGCGGCCTGATCGACAAGCTGGTCCAGATCGCCGGCCCCGAGGCCCTGAAGGCCAGCCAGGACCTGGCCCAGAAGGAGGGGATCTTCGTGGGCATCACCGCCGGCGCCACCTTCGCCGGCGCGCTGAAGGTGGCCCAGGAGGCGCCGAAGGGCTCGACCATCGTGGCCATGCTGCCGGACACCGGCGAACGCTATCTCTCCACCCCGCTCTTCGCCGACGTGCCCGCCGAGATGACCGAGGAGGAGATCGAGATCTTCAAGTCGAGCCCGATGTTCGCCGACGCCCTGCAGCCGGCGCAGTAGACGTTCCGCTGTCCCGGGAGGAGACCGCATGATCACCGTGTTCGGCGGCCAGACCTCGCGCTCGCTGCGCGTTGTCTGGCTGATGGAGGAGATGGGCCTCGACTATCGCGTGCGGCAGGTGGACATGCTGTCCGACGAAGTCGACGCGGAGTTCGTGGCGGCCAATCCCGCCACCTACATCCCGGTGTTGCGGGACGGTGACGTCACCATGGTCGAGTCGATCGCCATCATGGAGTACCTGATGGCCCGCTACGGGCCGACGCCGATGGCGCCGGCGCCCGACGACCCCGCCTTCCCAGCGTACCAGCAGTTCCTTCACCTGGGCGAAGCGGGCCTCGCCGCCTTGATGATGACGCCGATCGTCAGCCGCTTCCTCGCGCCGGAGGCCGAGCGCGACAACTGGGGCGCCGCCTGGGCGAAGGCGGCGGCCGAGAAGCGGCTCCGGCTGGTGAGGCGCCAGCTCGAGCAGGCGCCCTACATGGCCGGCGACCGGTTCACGGCCGCCGACATCTCGGTGGCCTACGCCCTGGAACTGGGCCGCCAGCACGAGGTGGCGAGCCTGGGCGAGGCCGAACACGCCTACCTCGCCCGCACCATGGGCCGCGACGCCTACAAGCGGGCGCTGGAAAAGTCCCAGCCCGAGGCAGCGGAGGCGTAGGCCGTCCGTCATCCCGGCCGGAGCGCCCGGACGGGCGCGCAGAGCCGGGACCCGGCAGCTCAAACCTCGAAGCCGATGCAACGCAGCGTCGCCGTTGTGCGGCTGGATCCCGGATCTTCGGGCGCTGCGCGCCCTGTGTCCGGGATGACGGACCTACCGCGGCGCCATCCGGATCGCGCCGTCGAGGCGGACAGTCTCGCCGTTGAGGTAGCCGTTGCGGATCATGGTGACGGCCAGATCGGCGTATTCCTCGGCGTTGCCCAGGCGCTTGGGGAAGGTGACCGAGGCGGCGAGGCCGGCGTAGACCTGCGGCGCGCGGGTCTTCAGCCCGCCCAGCATCGGCGTGTCCATGATCCCCGGCAGGATGGTGTTGATGCGGATGCCGTCGCCCGACAGGTCGCGGGCGATGACCAGGGTCATGCCCTTGATCGCCGCCTTGGCGGCCGAATAGGCCACCTGGCCGATCTGGCCCTCCTCGGCGGCCACCGAGCCGGTGTTGACGATGGCGCCGCGGTCGCCGGTCTCGTCGGGCTCGAGGTTGGCGATCATGCCCGCCGCGCTCTTCACGATGCAGCGGAAGGTGCCGACGGTGTTCAGCTCCAGCACATAGGAGAAGTCGGAGACCTTGAACGGCACGACCTCGCCGGTCTCCTTGTTCTTGCCGACGGTCTTGCCGCCGCGCCCGCCGCCGGCGCAGTTGACCAGGATGCGCTCCTGGCCGTTGGCGGCGCGGGCCTTCTCGAAGCCGGCGTCGACCGAGGCCTCGTCCATCACGTTCACCTGGCAGAACGTGGCGCCCAGTTCCTTGGCCGCGGCCTCGCCCGTCTCGGCGTTGAAGTCGAAGATGGCCACCTTCACGCCCAGGTCGCGCAGCGCCTTCACCGTGGCCTTGCCCAGGCCTGAGGCGCCCCCGGTGACGATGGCGGAGACGGAGCTGTCGAGTTTCATGAGGTCCTCCCGGAACGTTCCTGCGGCCCGCGACGGCGGCCGTTCGCCGGGGCTGTAGCACGGGCGTGGCCTGACCCTGCGCCAACCTCGCCCGCGGCGTTCACGCGGGCTTGATCGGCCGATCGGCGCGAACACCCCTCTCGGGCGAACCGGATGCGTCTGGCACGGGAGTTGTTGCGTAACACGTTAGGTGGTCCAGATCGGAACACCGTTCGGTGGAGAGAGCCCCATGGCGTCTTCCGTTGTCGTGGCCCGCAGCAAGCTCGACGGGCTGGAGTACCTGGCGCCCGGCGCGCGGGTGGACTGGACGGACCTTTCGGACCGCGCCCAGCGGTTCGACACCGTGCGCGACGCAACCCGCGCCGCGCTGCGCCTGCCCAGCCGCTTCCGGGCCTTCGCCCTGCCGGTGAACGCCTAGGTCTGTCTTCAGTCCCGCTCGTCCCGGCGAAGGCCGGGACCCAGATGGCGGGCTCCGAAGCGGGTTCTGGGGGCTCGGAGGCCGTCCAATCCGCGTCCGCGTTTCGAGATCTGGATCCCGGCCTTCGCCGGGATGAGCGGATGTAGTTGAGCTTGCTGTCCTCGAATTGAGTCCCGACGCCTAGGTCGTCGCCGCGCCCCACTCCATCCAGCCGGCGATGCGCGGGGCCTTGGGCATGTACATGCGCTCGGCGCCGGCCACCTTGAAGCCCGCGGCCTCGATGGACGAGGTCACCGGGCGGGTCAGGTGACAGCCGCCGGCCAACCGCTTCCAGATCGGCTCGATGCGCCGCTGCCATTTGGCGACGCCGGCGTCGGGCGAAAGACCGTGCTCGCAATAGAGGAACCGGCCGCCCGGCTTCAGCACCCGGCGGGCCTCGGCGAGCGCCTGGGCCGGCGTGTGCACCGAGCAGAGCGTGAAGGTGCAGACCACGCAGTCGAAGCTCTTGTCGTCGAAGGGCAGGGCCTCGGCGGTCCCGTCCTCCACCTTCACCGACAGCCCGGGGTCGCGCGGCGCCGCTTCGGCGATGGCGCGCAGCTCAGGCGTGGGATCGACGCCCGTGACGCTCTCGACCTTGGAGGCGTCGTAGAACGCCAGGTTCAGGCCCATGCCGATGCCCAGTTCCAGCACCCGGCCCTCGGCGTTGGGCACGACCTTGGCGCGCTGTTCGGTGATCCCCGGCGCCGAGCAGGCGCACTTGAGGAGGCGGGGCAGGATGTGTCGGTCGTAGAACGAGGCCATGGCTTCACCATGGGCCGGTTAGCGCGGTTCGTACACCTTCGGCGCGGGCGCCAGGGCCACGGGGCCCAGAGTGGTCTGCCCGGCCTGGAAGTCGAGGTTGGCCCGGGCGACGTCGCCTGAACCGGCGCGGGCCTCCACGACGGCCTTCGCCGCCGCCGCCTGGGTCTCGCTGACCGCGCCGGTGGCGCTCATGGCCGAGAGCGCCCGGGGGGCCTGGCGCAGCGACACCTCCAGCGACCCGCGCAGGCGGCCGTCGGAGCCGACGCTCAGGCTTCCCGCCTCGGCGCCGATGAGGGCGTCGCCGGCGGTCAGGCCCGCGCGCTTCACGTTGATCCGCCCGCCGGCCGCGATCCAGCGCCGTACGGCCTCGGCCCAAGTCGCGCCGTGGAAGGCGCTGATCTTGGAAAGCCGGGCGTCCCATTCAAGCGAGACCGGCTTATCGCCCGCGATCCGGCCCAGCAGGCCCGGCAACTGGGCCTTGCCCTCCTTGACCGAGACCCACAGGCCGCCCTCGTCGCCCACCTCGGCCGGCGCCTGGCGCAGGTGGAACTCGACCTGCTTGGCCGAGGCCAGGCCGAAGGGCTCGGCGCCGGCGGCCGGCTTGAACACCGGCTCGATCAGCTCGACGGAGATGTTGGGCGGGGTGTTGTCGAAGTGGCTCAGGCTTGCGCGTAGCGACTGGCCGGTGACCCGCACAGGGCCGCCGCGGGGCCGCACGAAGCTCAGCCCGTCGGGCGCGACCAGCACCCAGACGATAGGCGCATAGGCCTGGGCCTCGGCCTCGAGGCGCGGCGTCTCCAGCGCCCAACCCGACCGATCCCGGACCGCCGCCTCGGTCAGGGTCACGTCCAGCCGGAAGGGATAGCCGCCGATCTCCCGCTCGCGCCACGAGACCTCGTAGCCGGCGCGCCGGAGGGCCGAGACGCCGGCGTCGAGCCGGGTCTCAAGCTGGCCGCGCATCCACAGCCATGTCGCGCTCCAGCCGGCGACGATGATGGCGAGCACGGCCAGCACCAGGATGGGGACCAGCCGGCTGGGTTTGCGGCGCGGGGAGGGATCGGGCACAGACATTCGGATCACGCGTGTCGGGACAGGGCGGTATGGCGTCGGAGCGTTGGGTGTTCGGCTACGGGTCGCTGATGTGGCGTCCGGGCTTTCCGTTCGCCGAGCGAAGGGGCGCCACCCTACACGGTCGCCGCCGCGCCTTCTGCATCTATTCGGTCCATCATCGCGGCACCTACGAGCGGCCCGGCCTGGTGCTGGGCCTCGCGCCCGGCGGGGCCTGCCGTGGCGCCGCCTATCGTGTGGCCGAGGCCGATTGGCCAGAGGTCTACGCCTACCTCATGGAGCGCGAGCAGCCGACCGAGACCTACATCGAGGCGCGCCGCAACGTGCGCCTGGACGACGGTCGCCGGGTGGAGACGCTGTGCTTCCTCTCCGACGTCATGCACGCCCAGTGGGCGGGCGCGCTCAGCCTGGAGCGGCAGGCCGAGCTGATCGCCGGCGCGCGGGGCCTGTCGGGGCCCAACATCGACTACCTGCGCGACCTCGTGGAGCACCTGCGCGAGATGGGGGTGCGCGACGCGGCCATGGAGCGCTTGCTGGTGATGGTCGAGGCGCGGGAGTTGGCGGGCTAGGTCTTTAGCAGCGCGTTCGACGCCGTCTCGATGCGTTCCTGCAACAGGCGCATGAACTCGGCGCGCTTCAGGCCCGGCGGGATCGGCTCCAGGTATTCGTAGACGATGGTCCCGGGCTTCAGGCTGATGCCCTTCGCCGACCAGTGGACGCCGGAGTTGGTGGCCACGGGATACACGGGCACCTCCAGCTCGCGGTAGAGCGCCGCCACCCCCGGCTTGTAATCGCCGGCCTGACCGGGCACGCCGCGATGGCCCTCAGGGAAGATCACCACCTGGCGGCCCCTGGCGAACAGCGCCTTGGCCCGGCGCACCATGGCCTTCAGCGCCGACGAATGGCCGCCGCGGTCGATGTCGATGGTGCCCACCTTGGCCGCGTACCAGCCGAACCAGGGGATCAGGTTCAGCTCCTTCTTCATCACGAACACCGAGCCCGGAAGCCAGGTGAACTGGG
The DNA here is from genome assembly GCF_016124325.1 of Phenylobacterium sp. Taxonomy (GTDB): domain Bacteria; phylum Pseudomonadota; class Alphaproteobacteria; order Caulobacterales; family Caulobacteraceae; genus Phenylobacterium. Next base: position 46,336 of record NZ_WGNY01000044.1, on the reverse strand, counting down.
CGAAGACGTCGAACATGCACAGGTGCTTGGCGGCCACCAGGGCGGCGCCCTGCGGGATATGCTCGCGGCCGCGGATCTCCACGCGGATGCCGGCGATGCGCAGCAGCACCACGATGCCGCGGCCCCAGAAGTGGAACAGGGCCAGGGTCCAGTTCGACGGCCCCAGCAGGATCGGCGTGCAGAGGATCGCCAGCCCGGCCGACCAGATCGAGAAAGCCAGCAGGAAGACGAGCGAGCGGAGCGTGGTCACGGACCGTCCTTCTTCTGCGCCGCCGGGGCCTCCCGGGGACCGAGCCCCAGAACCGCGTCGCGGCCGAGGATCGCCAGATACTTGGAATATTCCACGACCATCAACCGGGCCGCGGCGGGCTTGCGCCACCAGTCGCGGGCCTGGAGCGCCTGGGTGCGGACCGGGAAGGTCTGCAACTCCACGTCCGTCCCGCGCAGGACGGCCTTCAGCTCCAGCATGGCGCGCGGCATGTGGTAGTCGGCGGTCACCACGATCAGGCGGCGATAGCGCATCGCCTGCGCCCAGTCGGCGGTCTCGCGGGCGTTGCCGACGGTGTCGGCGGCGGTGAAGCCCAGGTCGACGCAGCAGTCGTAGAGCCGGCGCACGGCGCGCGAGACGTTGCGCACGTCCTCGCGGCTGGCCTTGCGGTTGACGCCCGAAACCAGGACGCGCTTGCCGTAGCCGTCCTCCAGCAGGCCCATGGCCGCGGCGAGGCGCTGGTTGGAGTTGGCGCCGGTCAGGGCCACGATCCCGTCGGCCCGCTCGGGCTGCGGCGCGGGGGTGGAGTGCTGGACCCGGCCCGCGAAGGCCAGGAGCCCGCAGAACCAGATCAGCGCCAGCACCAGGAAGGCGGCGACCGACTTCATCAGAGCCCTTTTATCAGCCGCCGGGCGGTGAGGCGCGCGGCGACCGCCGCCACCAGCGCGGCCAGCAGCGGGCAGGGCAGGACGACCAGCAGGTCCAGCCACGCGACCGGCAGGGCCGGCGTGACGCCCTGGCCGCCGCCGATGAGCCGCAGGAGCGCGCCCAGCCCGGCCGCGCCCAGGGCTCCGATGCCGCCCGCGACGGCGGCGATCCGGGCGAAGCGCAGCTCGAAGAGGCCGGCGATCTGGCCGTCCTCGGCGCCGGTGAGATGCAGCACCTCCACGACGTCGCGGCGCGCCGCCAGCCCGGCCCGGGTGGCGAAGGCGACCACCGCCCCGGCCGCCGCGGCGACCAGCAGGAACACCACCGCGGCGGTGGCCCGGACCACGTCAGCGGCGCGACGGATGTCCTTGATCCAGCGGGTGTGGTCGTCGACCACGGCGTCCAGGCCCTGGCCCTTCAGCGCCTTGTCGAGCTGGGCGGCGGTGGCGGGCGCCTTCGCGTCGAGGCTGACCGAGACCAGCCGCGGCACCGGCAGGTCCTCCAGGTCGCTGACGTCGCCCAGCCAGGGACGGATGAGGTCGTAGGCCTTCTCGCGTTCGAGGGCGCGGGCCTCGCTGACGCCGGGCACGGCGGCCAGGGCCTCGGCCGCGCGGGCGGCGGCGGCGTCGGGCGTCTCGCCGCCGCGGGGGCGGACGATGACGGTGGCCTCGCCCAGCAGCTGGCCCGACCAGCCGTGGGCGGCGCGGTCGCCGGCCAGGGCGCCCAGGGCCGCCAGGCAGGCCAGGAAGCAGAGCACCGCCACCACGAACAGCAGCGCCGGGTCGCGGGCGTCGTCCTGCGGCAGGAAGGGCGCCGGCCGCCAGCGGGCGGGATCGAAGCTCTCGCTCATGCCGCCGGCGCCTTGGGCGCGACCGGCTTCAGCCGGCCCTTGTCGAGGTGCAGCACCGGGCGGCCCGAGCGGGCGACGAGGTCCTGGTCGTGGGTGGCGATGATCACCGTCGTGCCCAGCCGGTTCAGCTCGACGAACAGGCGGTAGATGCGCATCGACATGTCGTGGTCGACGTTGCCGGTGGGCTCGTCGGCCAGCAGGATCTCGGGCCGGTTGACCACGGCGCGGGCGATGGCCAGCCGCTGCTTCTCGCCGCCCGCCAGGGTGGGCGGCAGCGCCTGCATGCGGCCGCCCAGGCCCACCCAGGCCAGGAGCTCGGCCACGTCGTTGCGATATTCCGAGGCCTTGTGGCCGGCGATGCGCAGGGGCAGGGCGGTGTTGTCGAACGCCGAGAGATGGTCGAGCAGCAGGAGATCCTGGAACACCACGCCGATGCGGCGGCGGATGTGCGGCAGGTCGCTGGCCGGCATCGAGGTCACGTCCTGGCCGAACAGCCGCACGCCGCCCGACGACGGCCGCGCCGCCAGGTAGATCAGCTTGAGCAGCGAGCTCTTGCCCGCGCCCGACGAGCCGGTGACGAAGTGGAACGAACCGCGCGGCAGGCTGAGCGAGATGTCGCTGAGCACCTCGGGACCGCGGCCGTACCGCATCGAGACTCCCGAGAAACGGAGGATTTCGTCGGCCGATGTCTCATCGGCGGCGTTGGCGGCGTTTCTGGACATGTGGGCCGAAATCGGCGACCTCGACATGAGGGTGCTGGAGCGTCCGATTCGCGCGACATGATACTGACCTGTCCAGAGTGCGCCACCAGCTATTTCGTCGACGACGCACGCGTGCCGGCGAGCGGGCGGATGGTGCGATGCTCGTCCTGCGGGGCGCGGTGGCGCGCCATGCCCGACGGCGAGGTCGAGCGGGAGCTCGAACCGAGCGAGGCCGACGACGAGATCGTCGTCGAGGGACCGCCGACCGAGCCGGCGGCCGCCGAGGACGTCGAGGTCGTCGCGCCGGTGAAGCCGCCGCGGCCGGCGCCCCCGCCCAAGCCGCGCCGCACCGGCCTCATCGTGGGCGCGGCGGTCGGCGCGGCGGCCATCGTCGGCCTGGGCGCGGCCATCGCCCTGCGCGAGCAGGTGGCGATGGCGGTTCCCGGCGCGGCGGGCGTGTTCGCCGCCATTGGCCTGCCGGTCAGCGACCTGGGCCTCGTCATCGAGGGCGTGAAGTCGACGCCGACCTTCGAGGCGGGCCGGCCGGTGCTGTCGGTGACCGGCGCGGTGCGCAACACCCGCGAGGCGGCCGCCGAGGTCCCGGCCATCCGCATCAGCCTGCTGGACCGCAACGGCAAGACGGTCTTCACCAAGGTGGTCGATCCGCTCGACCCGAAGGTGGCGCCCGGCGGCGCCCGCCGCTACTTCGCCGTCAGCCTGCCCGACCCGCCGTCGACCGCGCGCGAGCTGGAGATCGGCTTCGAGGCCGGCGCCAAGCAGACCGTCGCCGCCCACGCCGTCGAGGCGGGCCACGCCGCGCCCAAGCCCACGGCGTCCGACCACGCCGCCCCCGACCACGCCGCTCCGGACCATCCCGCCGCCGAACCCGCCGAGGCCCAGCCCGTGCCGGCCGGCTCGCCCGACGCCCTTGAAAGCCACGCCGCGCCCCATGAGTGAGACCGAACCCGCCGTCCTGATCTCCGAGGCCGAGGTGGCCAGCCGCGTCGACGCGCTCGCCGAGCGGATCGCCCCGCGCATCGACGACGAGACGGTGGTGGTCTGCCTGCTGACCGGCGGGCTGTGGTTCGCCGCCGACCTCACCCGCGCGCTCGCCCGCCGCGGCCGGATGGTGGGCTTCGACGCCCTGTGGCTGGCCTCCTACAAGGACGAGCGCAAGTCGTCGGGCCGCTGCGAGGTGCGCGCCGACCTCCAGCGCCCGATCTCCGGCCGCAAGGCGCTGGTGGTGGACGACGTCTTCGACACCGGCCTGTCGCTGTCGGAGGCCTACCGCCTGGTGCGCGACTCCGGCGCCGGCGAGGTGATGACCGCGGTCTTCGCCCGCAAGCCCTGGCCCACCCAGCGCGCCATCGAGCCCGACTTCGTGGCCTGGGAGGCGCCGGCCCGCTTCCTCGTGGGCTACGGCATGGACGTGGCCGGCAAGATGCGCGGCCTGCCGCACGTCGGGGCGATGGACTAGGATTTCGCTCCGCTTATCCCGGCGAACGCCGGGATCCAGATGGAAATATGCAGAGGTGGACGCGATGAGCTCGGAGCCGGTCCGGCCCGCCTCGGCGAGCGGCGATCTGGGTCCCGGCCTTCGCCGGGACGAGCGGCTCGGGGGGAAACAGGTGAACGGGATCGAGGTGCGTGAAGACGACCTGTCCGGCGAGGCGGTGCGGGGGCTGCTGGCCCTGCACCTGGCGGGCATGCACGCCAATTCGCCGCCCGGCCACGTGTTCGCCCTCGACCTCTCCGGGCTCCAGGCGCCGGGGGTGACGGTGTGGAGCGCCTGGCGCGGCGGGTCGATCGCCGGCGTCGGCGCGCTGAAGGCGCTGGGCGACGGAACGGCCGAGCTGAAGTCGATGCGCACCCATCCCGACCACCTGCGCCAGGGCGTGGGCGCGGCGATCCTGGAGCACATCCTGGGGCAGGCGAAGGCGCGCGGTATCCGGCGGGTCAGCCTGGAGACCGGCAGCGGCGAGGCCTTCGAGCCGGCGCTGGCGCTCTATCGCCGCCGCGGCTTCGTCCCGGGCGGCGCGTTCGGCGACTATGTGGCCAGCGCCTTCAACCAGTTCATGCACCTCGACCTCTAGACTGAACACCCAGAGGCCTTCCCCCGCCGTCAGGAGGTGTCGGCGAAGCGGTAGGTGGGCTTGGGGGGCGTGGGCGGCGGATCGGCCAGGCCGATCGGGCGGATCCACGGCGGCGCCTCGGGCAGGGGCGGGCGCAGGGCCCGCGGCAGGTAGGGCACCGCCCCGGCGCGGGTGAGGCCGAGTTCGGCCGACAGGCGCGTCACCTGGGCCTCCAGCGGCTCGTCCAGGAAGGACTCGGCCAGGGCGTCCTCTTCCAGCCGGTCGGCGAACTCGGCGGCCAGCACCTCGGCCTCGTCGGGCTCGTGCTCGGTCCAGATCAGCCGCTCGACCGCCAGGCGCACGCGCGTGCGCCGCGTCTCGACCTCGGCCTTGCGGGCGGTCTCGCCCCGCTCCCAGGCCTCGAACCGGCCGCGCTCGGCGTCGCGGGCCAGCCGGGCCTCCAGCGCGATCGACTGGCGCGCCGTGCGCGCGATGCGGTGGAAGGCGCCGGCCAGGGCGGCCTTGTCCGAGGCGTCCTCGGCGGCCAGGGCCGCGGCCTGCAGGTCGCCCGCCAGCTCCAGCGCCAGCTCGGCCAACCGCCCCAGCGCCGCGGCATGCCGCCCGGCCATCTGCTCTCGTGCGCCCATGAGAACAAAAAGAGAACACAAGCCGAGGGAAATGTCAAGGGGCGGGGCCGGCGGGAAGGGCTAGGGCCGGCCCGGCCGTGACCTAACTCTCCAGCACAAAGCGGTCGATGACATCGTCGATGCGCTCGCGCATCTCCCTGAACGTGTCGGGCTTGACGATATAGCCCGCCGCGTCGGTCTGGCCGGCGCGTTTCACGTCGCGCTCGTACCCGGAGGTGGTCAGGAAGACGACCGGGGTGCGCGCCATCCAGGGCACCTCCCGCAGCGCGCGGAGGAAGGTGAAACCGTCGACGCGGGGCATCTGGATGTCGAGCAGGATCAGGTCGGGCCGAAGTTGGCCGTGGACCAGATCGTCCAGGGCGCGGTCGGGCTCGCTGGCGGAGCAGGTGTGGCGGACCCGTTCGTTGCGCCGCAGCGCCTCGGTGATCAGCGACGCGTCGGCGTCGTCGTCGTCGACCGTGAGCACGGAGAGCGTCCAGGGCGTCTCCGTCGTCCGGGCGCGCGCCCTTCGCGGCGACGGCGCGAGCTCGTCGGCAAGATCGGCCGGACCGATGATTTGCGTATGCGACGCCCAACCCATGACACCGCCTCCGGGGCTTGTTGGAGGCTGCAGCTTCTCGCGTCCATGGTTAAGGCGTCCTCGCCTGCAGCGGCGCCTGCGACAACCTGCCCCTCACCGAACGGCGATCAAATTGTCGCACCGGCGCGCACGGTACAGGTTCTTCAACCGCCGGACCTCAACCTGCCACGCGCCGGGCGACCCCGGCTCCAGATCGATCGGCGACGATCCAGTGGGTGGAAGCGCGAATGAGCGAGCTGGCGCCACATGACGAGGACGAGAAGGCGGCGCTCGAAGCCGAGCTCGCCGACTTCAGCTACATCGTCTCGCACGACCTCGCCGCCGTGTTCCGACACATGCAGGCGTTCTCGGGGCTGCTCGGCCGCGACCTCGCGGAGACGGCCACGGCGCGCCAGCGCGAGCTCATCGCGCGGATCGACGCGGCCTCGACCCGCGGCGAGGCCATGCTGGACGAGCTGCGCGCCTGCTCGCGCCTTCAGCGCCGGCCGCTTCTCACGGAGACCTGCGACTGCGCCACGCTGGTGGAGGCGGCCCGCCTGCAGCTCGACGCGCAATTCCGCGGCTTTGGCGCCCGGCTGACCGTGGCCGAGCTGGGCCCCGTGGTCACCGACCCCGTTCTCTTCGTCGAGGCCTTGCGCCGGATCCTGGACAACGCCCTGAAGTTCGCCCGGCCCGGCGAGGCCCCGGACATCGAGATCCGCCGCGGCCGCGCAAGCGACGGCTGGTCGCTGCGCATCTCCGACCGCGGCGTCGGCGTCGATGCCGGCCAGGAGGAGCGGGTCTTCCAGATGTTCCACCAGCTCGACCGCGAAACAGATGGCGTCGGGGCCGGCCTGGCCGTGGCGCGCCGCGTCGTCCGGCGCCTGGGCGGCGACGTCCGCATCCTGCCCCAGGCGCAAGGCGCCTGCGTCGAAATTCGCCTGGCGCAGCGCTCGGGGGAGAGCTGACCTTGCCGACGTTCCTTCTCCTCGACGACGATCCGGCCGAGCATGACCTGATGGGCTTCATGCTGACCGACGCGTTCGAAGACGCCGAGGTCGTCGCCTCGGCCGATCCGCGTGGTGCAGTCGAAGCCTGCCAGGCGCGCGCCTTCGACTGCGTGTTCGTGGACTACAACATGCCCCACCTGGACGGACTGACCTGCGGCCTGCAGATCCACGCCGCCCTGCCTTATCTCCCGGTGATCCTGACCACCGGCGCAGGCGACGAGATGCTGGCGGCGCGCGCCGTGGGCAGCGGGATCAGCGACTATCTGCCGAAGTCGCGGACCACGCCCGACCTGCTCAGGCAGACCGTTCTGCGGGCGACGCGGTCAGCCGAACAGGCGCAGATCATCGACGAGCAGCGGCGCGAGCTGGAGAACTTCGCCCATGCGCTGGCGCACGACTTCCGCCAGCCGATCCGCCAGATCCGCACCTTCACCGACCTGATCGGCGAGGCGTTTCAGGAAGGCCGCACCGTCGGCGTCGACCAGCATCTGACGCATCTGGACGGCGCGGCGCGCCGCCTCGCCACCTTGGTCGACATGATGGGCCGATACACGCTCCTGGGCCGCACGCCGGAGATCGAGGATGTCGATCTGAACGCGGTCCTCGACGAGGTGCGGCGCGAGTTGGTCGCCTATCTCGAGGAATGCGGCGGCCGGCTGATCGCCGGCCCGGCGCCGGTGGTCCGCGGCAACGCCGCCTTGATGAGCCAGGTGCTCCAGAATCTCATCGTCAACGGCCTCAAGTACAACGAAAGCCCGACGCCGATCGTCATGGTCACCTACGCGCCCAACAGCGAGACCTGCGTGATCAAGGTGGAGGACAACGGCATCGGCATTCCCGCCGACTACCACGCCGAGATCTTCCGCCCGCTCGTGAGGCTGCACCCCCGGGGCAAGTATCCGGGGACCGGGCTGGGCCTGACCCTCGCGCGCAAGGCGCTGGCGGCCCAGGGCGGGGCGATCTGGTGCGAGTCCGAGCCCGGAGCCGGCTCGGAATTCTTCATTCGAATGCCGGTGAGCGGGGCCGCCGCGGCCACGCTCGACGCCGATCTGCAACCATGAGTCAGCCTCAATCCCGCAAACGACGAACTGTCGATTGCGCGCATCGCCTTCGTCGCGGAAATGTGACGTACTGGGTCAATTGAAGCCTGGCGACGCGCAACCGGAGGGGTATACGACCCTTAAGTCGACGGCGGAGAATGTGGAATATTTTCATAGCATTAGGAGAGCCTTCGAAAACCTGAAGCTATCGAGTCGCAATTTTAGAGATAATCGCTCGGAGTATGCCCTATAGGTTGAATCCGAGTAGGGGGGAGAGTCGCCGCCGTATGATCTGCGGGACAGACTTGGACGCATGACCGCTGGAGTCGCCGCCAGGCGGTCGGGATGGGTGGCGTGACGATCGCCCGCCGCTTCACGCTCGCCGCCGTCGCGGCCGCCCTGTTCACGGCGATCGTCCTGGCGATCGTCGTCGATTTCAGCATCCGCTCGACGCTCTACCAGAGCGAACTCCAGGCGCAGGAAGCCTCGACCGCACGCATCGCGTCGGATCTCAGCGGCGAGGTCCGCGGCGTCCGCCAGGACGTCGAGGCCGTCGCCCTTGCCGCCCCGGTCGAGGCGGTGCTGGCCGCTTCGCAGGCCGGCCGGCCGCCGCCGCCCGCGGCGCTGGCGGAGACCCTGCGCGTGTTCCAAGCCGAGATGGCGGCGAAGCCGTCCTACGTGCAGTTGCGACTGATCGGCCGGGCGCGTGGCGGCCGCGAAGTGGTGCGGGTGGACCGGAACGAGCCCGACGCCCCCCCGAATGTGGTTCCCGAGGCCGGCCTGCAGTCCAAGGGCGACCGCCCGTACGTCACCGAGACGCTGAACCGCGCGCCCGGCGAGGTCTACGTCTCGTCCATCGAGCTCAACCGCGAGCACGGCAAGGTCCAGGTTCCCCACATGCCGGTCCTGCGCGCCGGCGTCCCGGTGTTCGCCGCGAGCGACCGGCCGGTCGGCATGGTGATCATCAACGTCGACATGCGTGAATCGCTGAAGCGCCTCCAGCGTCTCAGCGGCGCCGCCGCGGTGTATGTGGTCGACCCGCAGGGCCGCTATCTCGTCCACCCGGACCCGGCGCGCGCCTTCGCGCACGAATTCGGAGCCGCGAAGGGGCTGGCCGAGGACTTCCCCGGCCTCGCCGATGTTCTCACCACCGGCGCCCAGACGGCGAGAGAGATCGAGACGCCGGGCGGAATGCGCACGGTCGCCGCGGCCGCCCCAGCCCTGCTCGGCGGCGCGACCCGGGTGTTCGTGATCACCATGACGCCCTCCGGCGGCGCGGCGGCGGCCCGAAACGCCAGGTGGGCGATCCTGGTGGCGGCGGTCGCCGCCGTCCTCATCGGCGCGGCCCTGGCGATCTTCCTGGCCCGCGGCGTCAGCCGCCCGATCGTGGAGATCACCGAGGCCGCCCGCCACTTCGCCGATTCCGGCGACCTCAGGCTTCCCAGCCGCCGCACCGGCGAGGCCGGCGTGCTGGCCGACACCCTGGAGCGGATGCACGCGACCATCCGCGAACGCAACGCGGCCCTGGAGCGCGACGAGAAGCGGCTGCGGCAAGTGATCGATGGCGCGCCAACGGCGATGCTGATGGTCGATCGCCAGGGCCTGATCCAGCTTTCCAACGCTCGGGCCGACGATCTGTTCGGATACGCCCATGGCGAGTTGCTGGGCCGGAAGATCGAGACCCTCACGCCGGAATCGGCGCGGAGCCAGCATCCTCGGCATCTCGAGGGCTTCTTCGCGCGGCCCGAAGCCCGGGCCATGGGCGGCGGCCGCGAGCTTTTCGGGTTGCGCAAGGACGGCCAGGAGGTTCCGGTCGAGATCGGTCTCAGCCCCATCGAGACGCCGGAAGGATCGTTCACCCTGGCTGCGGTGATCGACGTCAGCGAGCGCCGGGCGGCGGAGATGCTGCAGAGCCGCCTCGTGGCGATCGTGGAGTCGTCGCAGGACGCCATCGTCGGCAAGACGCTCGACGGCGTCGTGACGAGCTGGAACAGCGCCGCCGAGGCGTTGTTCGGCTTCGCCGCCAAGCAGATGATCGGCCGCACCATGAGCGCGGTGATACCGAAGCGGCTCGCGAACGAGGAACAGGACCTGCTTCGGCGCGTCGCACAGGGCGAGAAGGTGCAGTCGTTCGAGACCGTGCGCCGTCTCCGGAACGGCCGCGAGATCGACGTCTCGGTGACGCTTTCGCCGCTGGTCGACTCGCACGGCCGGGTGATCGGCGCGTCCTCGATCTCGCGGGACATCACCGAAGCGAAGCGGCGCCAGGACGAGCTTCGCCGCAGCAACGCCAGCCTCGAGCAGTTCGCCTATGTGGCCTCGCACGATCTGCAGGAGCCGCTGCGGATGGTGGCGAACTTCACCGACCTTCTGGCCAAGCGCTACAAGGGCCAGCTCGACGAGAAGGCCGACAAGTACCTCGCGTTCGCCTCGGAAGGCGCGCACCGCATGCAGAGGTTGGTCGCCGACCTCCTGGCCTATTCGCGCGTGGGATCGCAGGGCAAGCCTCTCGTCCCCACGTCCTCCGGGGCTGTCATCGACGCCGTGGTCCGCTCCCTCGGCGCGAAGGTCCGCGAGACCGAGGCCGTTGTGGAGCACAAGGGGCTTCCCGAGGTGCTGGCCGACGAGGTGCAGCTCGGCCAGCTCTTCCAGAACCTGATCGGAAACGCGCTGAAGTTCCGCGGCGAGGCGCCGCCCCGCATCACGATCACGGCCACGCGCGCGGGTGGGTTCTGGGAGTTCCGCGTCGCCGACAACGGGATCGGGATCGACCCCCGCTTCGCCGAGCGCATCTTCCAGATGTTCCAGCGGTTGCACGAGCGCGGGATCTATGAGGGCAGCGGCATCGGCCTGGCCATCAGCAAGCAGATCGTCGAACGGCACGGCGGCGCGATACGGGTCGAGTCCGAGCCCGGATCCGGCGCCACATTCATCTTTACGCTCAGGGCTGTTCCGGAGGTTGACGCATGACCGCCCCCATCCGCGTGCTCCTGGTGGAGGACAACGAGGCCGACGCCTTCCTCACGCGCGAGACGCTGGAGGCCGGCAAGATGCATGTTGCGATCGAGGTGGCCAAGGATGGCGTCGAGGCCGTGAACCTGCTGACGGAGCGAGCGCTCGCGGCGCCGGCAGATCTGCCCGACCTCGTTCTGCTCGACCTCAACCTGCCCCGCATGGACGGCCGCCAGGTCCTGCAGACGCTGAAAGGCCACCCCGATCTGAGGCGGCTGCCGGTGGTCGTCCTGACCTCGTCCGACGCCGAGATGGACATCGTTCGCAGCTACGACCTGGGCGCCAACTGCTACGTGACCAAGCCGGTGGGCTTCGACGCGTTCCAGTCCATCGTCAGCTCGGTCGAGAACTTCTGGTTCACGGTCGTGAAGCTGCCATGACGACGACGTTCGGACAGCCGCGATCGCTGCTGCTCGTGGAGGACAACCCGAGCGATGTGGAGTTCATGCGCGAGTTGCTCGAGGACCCGCTGGGCCGGAAGAACCAGGTCGCGACGGCGGGCACCCTGGCCGACGCCCTGACCGCCATCGACCGAGAGCGTTTCGACGCCGTCCTGCTGGATCTGGGGCTTCCCGACACCACGGGCCCCGCCGGGGTCGCGGCGCTGCGCAGCGCCCGCGCCGAGGTGCCGGTGGTCGTGCTGACCGGCCTGGACGACGAGAGGGCCGCCCTCGACTGCCTGGCGGTGGGCGCGCAGGACTACATCGGCAAGTCGGACGCCACGATCGAAACCCTGCGCCGGGCCGTCGCCTATGCGATCGCCCGCGAGCAGGAGAGCCAGGCCACGCGCCGCGCCGACGACCTGCAGGCGCGGCTGGCCACCATCGTGGCGACCTCGCGCGACGCGATCGTCAGCTTCTCGGCCGAGGGCGTGATCGAGAGCTGGAACGCCGGGGCGGAACGGATCTTCGGCTTCACGGCGGACGAGGCGGTCGGCCGGCGGTTCCACGACGTGATCCGCGCGCCGGACGAGGCGCAACGGACCGACCAGACCAGGCGGATGACCGAGGCGCTCGCCGACGACCCCGACGCGTCGCTCGGCGACGTGGTCCGCCTGCGCAAGGACGGAAGCCCGGTCGTGCTGTCGTCATCCACCCGCGCGCTCAGGCGGGCCGACGGCGAAACGATCGGCCTGGCCGCCATCCTCCGCGACGTGACGGACAAGCGTCGCCAGGAAGACGAGCTGAGACGCCGCAACGAGGACCTGCTGCTTCGCGACCGCCAGATGCGCGCCCTCGCCGCCCGTCTGAACGCCGTGCGGGAAGAGGAGCGCATCCGCATCTCGCGCGAGGTGCACGATGGACTGGGTCAGTTGCTGACCGGTGTGAAGATGGACCTGGGCTGGGTGGGGCGCCATCTGGGAGCCGATGTCACCCCGGCCGAGGTCGAGGCCCGCCTGTCGGAGACCATGGGCCTCGTGGACAGCACCATCGCGACCGTCCAGCGGATCGCGACCGAACTGCGGCCGAGCGCCCTGGATGCGCTGGGCCTCGCCGCGGCGCTCCGGGACGAGGCGCGGCGCTTCGAGACGCGCAGCGGCGTCGACGTCGCGTTCCTGGTGCGGGAAGAGGCCGTCGCGCCCGCGCCGGTGGCCACAGCGGCGTTCCGGATCTTCCAGGAGATCCTGACCAACGTCGCGCGGCACGCTCAGGCCAAGCGGCTCGACATCGACCTCCAGATCGGCCCGACGACCTGCGTCCTCGTCGCCCGCGACGACGGCGTCGGCTTCGCGGCCGAAGCGGACGGTCCTGTGGCCCTGGGGCTCCTGGGCATGCGCGAGCGGGCGGCGGAACTCGGGGGAGACATCGTGATCGAAGCGGAAAGGGGAGCGGGAACCTGCGTGACCGTGCGCATCCCGCTGGCGGAGCCGGGCGCCAAATGAAGCGAGTGCTGATTGCCGAAGACCATGAAGTCACCCGCCGGGGGATCCGCGAGCTCCTGCGCGAGGCGGTCGGCGAGGCCGAGGTCACCGAGGCGGAGGATGTGCCGTCGCTGACCGAAAGGCTGAGCCAGCAGACCTGGGACCTGATCCTGCTCGACATCATCATGCCCGGCGGCAGCATCCTCGACTCGATCCGCCAGATCCGCGCGTCGGATGCGTCGGTGCCGATCCTGGTGCTCACCGCCGCGACCGAGCTCGAGTATGTGATGCAGTCGATGAGCGCTGGCGCGAACGGCCTGGCGCACAAGCATCTGCCCGGCGACGAGCTGATCGAGGCCATACGCAAGGTGGCGCGCGGGGGAACCTATCTCCACAGCGAGACGGCGGTGGAGATCGCCAAGAGCCTCCGGGGAGACGGCCCCGCGCTGCTCCACGAGCGGCTGTCGGAGCGCGAGCTAGATGTCTTCCGCGCCGTCGCGCGCGGCCGGGCGGTGAAGGAGATCGCCGGGGACCTGGGTATCAGCGACAAGACCGTGGCCACCTATCTCGGGCGCATTCGGGAGAAGACCGGCCTGATCAACCACGTCGAGATCACGCGCTACGCGCTGCAGAACGGTCTCGTCGACTGATCGCCGCTGTCGGGGATTTTCCGACACGGATTCGGAAACGCGCCGACACCCATTTTGGGTAGACCGCGTCAAACTGTCACCATGCAGAAGCAGGGGCAAAAAGATCGCCGGATTCTCGTCGCGGACGACAACCGCGAGATCGCGCGCCGTGTCGCCGAGCTTCTGAACGAGCAGGAGCACATCTCCGTCGTGGGCCCCGCCCGGGACGGGCTCGAGGCCGTCGAGCTCTACGAGGCGGAGCGCCCCGACACGGTCGTCCTGGATTTCGACATGCCCGGCCTCACCGGCCTGGAAGTCCTGCAGCGCATCCGCGCCCGGGACGAGGCCTGCCTCATCATCATCCTGACGGCCCATTCGGAGAGGGGCCTGCGGGACCGCTGCCTGGCAGAGGGCGCCGACCATTTCCTCAGCAAGAGCTCCGACATGGACCAACTTGTCGATATCGTTGTTACGCGCCGCTGAGTGGTCTTCCCGACAGCAAAACTCCTACCTACAACCGAAACGCGCCGACTGCTCGCCCGCTAGGATAGGGCGCATCCTGGCGAACATGGTTTATGCGACCTTTCCAGCCCGGCCGATGACCGCATCCCGCGGCGGCGGCGCTGTCCACAGGCCGTCACGCACCGGCTCGCGGGAGCGGCCGGCATGAACAGGCCCTCCATCGCCGCGCGGGTCCTGCTCCTCGTCGAAGACAATCCGGCCGACGCCGAGACGGTTCGCACCCTGCTGAACGAGGCCGACAGCGACCTCTATCGAGTCGAACACGCCGGGCGGCTCTCCGAAGCCGTGGCGATCCTGAAGGCCGAGCCCGTGGACGTCGTCCTGCTCGACCTCAACCTGCCCGACTGCACCGGCCTGGACAGCGTGCGCGCGGTCCACGAGGCCGCCGGCGGCGCCCCCATCGTGGTCCTCACGGGTGTGGGCGACGATCGGCTCGGCCAAGCCTGCATGGACGCCGGCGCCCAGGACTATCTCGAGAAGGACGATGTGCGCTCGCGCAACCTGCTGCGCGCCATCGGCTATGCGATCACGCGGGTACGCGAGACCCAGCTGCGCGAACTCAAGGACGCCCTCGACGCCTACCGGGAACTTTCCTCGGCGACCCAGCACACATCCGTCACCGCGGTCCTCGCCGGCTCGGGACCGATGTCGCTCCAGCACCCCGAGATCTTCAACGGGATCGTCGCCGCCTATTTCGATCTGATCGCGCCCTACCTGGGTGGTCACGTGACGCAGTTGAACCCGCCGCGCACGCAGATGGAGCATGTCGCCACGCGTCTGGGAGACGCAAACGCCGGACCGCGCGACCTTCTGGACGTGCACCTGATGGCGCTGGAACGCGCCAATGAACTTGGAGGGGAGAGCCAGTCTCGCATCATCGTTTTTGAGAGCCGATTGCTGGCTTTACAGATGATGGGATTGCTCGTGGAATATTACAGGGTTGGGCGCCAGAGGCGATTTGCAGAAGGTGCCCACAGATGACAAAGTTCAAGCTGCGGCTCTACATAACCGGGTCAACGCCTCAATCTCATAGAGCGATCGATAATCTTCGAACCATCTGTGAGACGGAACTGCCTAATCTCTACGAAATCGAGGTCATCGACGTCCTCGAGGATCCGGAGATGGCGGAAAGCGAGAAGATCCTCGCCACGCCGACCCTCGTCAAACGGCTCCCCGAGCCCGTCCGCAAGATCATCGGCGATCTCAGCGACCGGCAGAAGGTCCTGCTTGGCCTCGATATCGAGCGATTGAACCAGAGAGAAGCCTCATGAGCATCGAAAGTCCGCGCGAGCTCGAAAAACTCCCCACCGGAATCGTGGGCTTCGACCAGATCGCCAACGGCGGCCTGCCGAAGGAGCGCAGCACCCTGCTTTCCGGCACGGCCGGCAGCGGCAAGACCGTGATGGCCTTGCAGTTCCTCATGGCCGGGGTGCGCCAGTACGGCGAGCACGGCTGCTTCGTCACCTTCGAGGAAGCCCCGGTCGACCTGATGCAGAACGTGCGGTCGTTCGGCTGGGACCTCGAGAGCATGGTCCGCGGCAATCAGATCGCGGTGGTGGACGCCACGCCCGATCCGGGGACCGAAGTGATGACGGCGGGCGCCTACGACCTGTCGGCCCTGCTCGCCCGGATCGAGAACGGAATCCGCAAGGTGGGCGCCAAGCGCGTCATCCTCGATGCGATCGGGGCGCTGTTTCCGCAGCTCACCGACCCCAACATCATCCGGCGCGAACTCCATCGCATCACCGCCGGCCTGCGCAAGCTGGGCGTGACGACGCTGGTGACCATGGAACGGACGGACGAGGACAGCGGTCTCGGCCGCTGGGGCGTCGAGGAGTTCGTCGCCGACAACGTGATCGTGCTCCGCAACCGGCTCGAGGCCGAGAAGCGCCGCCGCACGCTGGAGATCCTGAAGTTCCGAGGGGCGACCCACCACAAGGGCGAATACCCCTTCACCATCGACGCGGAAGACGGCGTCACCATCATCCCGCTCTCGGCCATCGAGCTGAAGCAGAAGTCATCCGAGATCCGGGTGTCGTCCGGCGTCGCCGAACTCGACAAGATGTGCTCGGGCGGCATGTACCGCGACTCCATCATCCTGGTCAGCGGCGCCACGGGCACCGGCAAGACCCTGATGGTCTCCCAGTACGTCAAGGCGGCGATCGAGGCGGGCGAGCGCGCCCTGCTCTTCGCGGCCGAGGAAAGCCACGAACAGCTCACCCGCAACGCGGCGTCCTGGGGCGTGGACTTCGAACAGGCCGAGCGCGACGGCCTGCTGAGGATCGTCTGCCGCTACCCCGAGGTGATGGGACTGGAGGACCACCTGCTCCAGATGAAGCGCGACATCCACGACTTCCAGCCGGACCGGGTGGCGATCGACAGCATGTCGGCCTTCGAGCGCGTCTCGACGCAGAAATCGTTCCGCGAGTTCGTGATCGCGCTCACCAGCACGATCAAGCATCTCGAGATCACCGGCCTGTTCACCAACACGACGTCGTTCCTGACCGGCGGCGAGTCGATCACCGAGACCCACATCTCGACGATCACCGACACGATCATCCTGCTGCGCTACGTCGAGTTGCAGGGCGAGATGCGGCGGGGCCTCACCGTGCTCAAGATGCGCGGCACGTTCCACGATAAGGACATCCGCGAGTATCAGATCGATGGTCGCGGCCTGCACGTGCTGGCCCCGTTCCGCGGCGTCCACGGCATCCTGACCGGGACGCCCACCTACACCTTCGACGACGAGCGCGGACGCCTCCGGTCGCTCTTCGAGGCCGAACCCCCAGCCGCGATCTGACAAGATGGACAAGCACCACGTCCTCATCGTCGGGGCGCCGGCGTTCGCCTCGACCTTGCTCGCACGCCTCCCCGCGCCGGGCCGCGACGGCGGCGGCGCGCCGGCCCACGCGCAGACCGTCGCCGAGGCCGAGAAGGCCCTCGCCGACGCCAGCGCGGACGTGGTGATCGCCCAGGCCGAGCTTCCCGACGCCGAACCGCGCCTGGCGTTCCGACGGCTCAAGGCCGCCGCGGGCGACCGCCCGGTCGTCATCGTGCTGGACCGGCCGGACGACGCGCTGCGGGGCGCCGCGCTCGGCGCCGGCGCCGAGGAGGTCGTCGAGGGCGACGAACTCTTCAGCGAGATTTTCGCCCGCAGCCTTTTCCATCTGGTCGAACGCCGACGCCTGGTCCAGCAACACGCCCAGCTCGAGAAGGTGCTCGACACCACGCCGGACGCGATCCTGGTGGTGAACGGCGAAGGCGTCGTCCGATACGTCAACGAGGCCGCCCTCGACCTGTTCGACCGCCGCCGCGGGGACTTCGTCGACGAACGCCTCGGGTTCTCGGTCAAGGATGGCGACGCCGTCGAGATCACCACCCTGCGTCGCGGCGCCGAGCACGTCTGCGAGATGCGCGTGGTGCAGATCGAATGGCGCGGCGAGGAGGCGTGTCTCGCCGCCCTGCGCGACGTCACCGAGCGGCGACGGATGGAGGACGCGCTGCGCGCCAGCGAACAGCGCCTGCGCCTCAGCGAGACGCACTTCGCCTCGGCCCAGCGGATCGCCGAGGTCGGCAGCTACGTGAAGGACCTGCAGACGGGCCTGCTGACCGGCACGCCGCAGTTCTATCGCATCTTCGGGCTCGCGCCTGTCGGCCCCGAGACCTGGAACCGCTACTGGACCCAGGCGGTGTCGGATGAGACCCGCGAGCGGATCGACGCCAACAGTGACGCCGCCCGCCGGGGCCGTCGCCCTCCGCCGCTCGAGTTCGAATTCGTCCGCGACGACGGCGCGCGCCGCGTGGCGCTGCACGACGCCGACGTGGTCTTCGATGACGGCGCGCCGACCGCCCTGCTGGGCGTCATCCGCGACGTCACCGACGTGAAGATCGCCGAGGCGCGCAGCCGCACGCTCAATCGCGAGCTGGAGGCGCGGGTCCACGCCCGCACCGCCCAGTTGGAGGCGGCCAACCACGAGCTCGAGGCCTTCTCCTACACGGTCTCCCACGATCTGCGTTCGCCGCTGCGGGCCATCGACGGCTTCTCGCGCATCCTCCAACGGGATCACGGCGACCAGCTTTCGGACGACGCCCATCACTGCGTGAGCGTGGTGCGCGCCTCGGCCCGGCGGATGGGCCAGTTGATCGACGACCTGCTGGCGCTCTCCCAGATCGGAAGCCAGACCCTGCGCACGACGCAGATCGACATGGCCGCCCTGGCCCGCGACGTGGTGGGCGAACTGCGACCGCAGGAGCCGGAGACGAAGGTCGAGATCACGATCGGGCCCCTGCCGCCGGCCAACGGCGACGCGGCCCTCGTGCGCCTGATCCTCCAGAACCTCGTCGAGAACGCGTTCAAATATTCGCGAAGCAAGCCCGTGGCCCGCATCGAGGTGGGCGCGGTGACCGGCAAGTCGAACCCGCCGGTCTACTTCGTCCGCGACAACGGCGTCGGCTTCAACATGCGCTTCGCCAACAAGCTGTTCGGCATCTTCCAGCGCCTCCATCCGCCGGGTGAATTCCAGGGCTCGGGCGTCGGCCTGGCGATCGCCCAGCGCGCCGTCCATCGCCACGGCGGGCGCATCTGGGGCGAGGGCAAGGTCGGCCGCGGCGCGCGCTTCTTCTTCACGCTGGCGCCGGACAGCGCCGGCGGCCCGTCCAGCGCAACGAGCATGATGTCGACCAGGGAGGCGACCCCATGAACGCCAGTTCGCCGGCCGACGTGCTCATCGTCGAAGACAATGCGGAAGACCTCGAATTGGTCCTGCGGGAATTCGCCGACCATGGCCTGACCGACCGCATCGACGTCGTGCGGGATGGCGATGAGGCCTTGGACTATCTGTTCTGCTGCGGCGCCTACGGCGGGCGGCCGCGCGGGGCCGATCCGCGCATGATCCTGCTGGACCTCAAGCTGCCGAAGCTCGACGGCCTGGAGATCCTGCGCCGCATCCGCGGGCACGCGCGGCTGCAGACGGTGCCGGTCGTGGTGCTGACCTCGTCGTTTCGCGACGCCGACATCGTCGAGAGCTACGGGCTCGGCGCGACCACCTATCTCGTCAAGCCGGTCGACGCCGAGGCGTTCACCGAGATCGTCCGACGCATCGCCCAGATGGTGGTGGTCCAGCGAACCGGCGAATCCAAGGAGGCGTCGTGACCGAGAAGCTCAAGATCCTGATCCTCGAGGACGAGGAGACCGACGCGCGCCTGTTGATCGATGAGCTCGAGCAGGCGGGCTTCGCCTTCGAATGCCGCGTCGCCAAGACCGGCGCCGAATTCGTCAAGTTGCTGCAGGGCAAGGCGAGCGCCGTCTTCCCCTTCGACCTCGTGCTGGCCGACCACTCCCTGCCGGGCTACGACGCGCTCGCCGCCCTGGGCGAGGTGCAGCGCCGCGGTCTCGACGCCCCCTTCATCGTGGTGACGGGATCGCTCGCCGATGAGGAGGCCGTCGAGTGCCTGCGGCAGGGCGCGACCGACTTTCTCCTGAAGGACCGCATGAAGCGCCTCGGCCCGGCGGTGACCCGCGCCCTGTCCGAGCGCCGCGAGCGGCAGGAACGCGACCGGATGCAGGAGGAGGTCAATCGCTCGCGCGCCGCCGCGGCCGCGGCCCTGCGCAAGGCCAACGCCACCCTCGAGGCCCGGATCGCCGAGCGCACCCGCGAACTCGTCGAGGCCAACGATCGGCTCACCGCCGAGGTCGCCGAGCGCCAGCGCGCCCAGCAGGCGCTGCAACAGACCCAGAAGCTTCAGGCCACCGGCCGCCTCGCCGCCGGCGTCGCCCACCACTTCAACAACCTGCTCACCATCGTCATGGGCAGCGTCGAGATGGCGCTGCAGGGCGTCACCGACGAGCGCAGCCGCCGCCGCCTCACCATCGCGCTGCAGGCGTCCGAGCGCGGCGCCGGCCTGACCCGCCAGCTGCTGAGCTTCGCCCGCAAGCAGATGATCCGCCCCGAGCTCGTCGAGCCCTCCGGCCGGCTGGCCGACATCGGCGCCCTGTTCGCCGGCGTCCTGCGCAGCGACGTCACGGTCGAGGCCGAGGTGCCGGAAGACCTGTGGTCGATCTTCGTCGACATCTCCGAGCTGGAGCTCGCGGTGCTGAACCTGGCGTTCAACGCCCGCGACGCCATGCCCGAGGGCGGCAAGCTCACGCTCCGGGCCGCCAACCAGAACCTGGACGGCGAATACGATCTGACCGGCCGCTTCGTGATGATCGAGCTCGCCGACACCGGCGTGGGCATCGCGCCCGACGTCCTGCCGCGGGTGTTCGATCCCTTCTTCACCACCAAGGAGGCCGGCGCCGGCGGCGGCCTGGGACTGAGCCAGGTCCACGGCTTCGCCCATCAGGCCGGCGGCGCCATCGACATCGAGAGCATGCCCGGCGAAGGCACCACGATCCGCATCTTTCTTCCGGCCGCCCAGGCAACCCCGCTGGCGCGACCGGTAGGGTCGGCCGCTCCGCGGAGCGGCCGACCCGCGTTGGGGCGGATCCTCGTCGTGGACGACGACGTCGAGGTGGCCGAGGTCGCCGCCAACATGCTGCAGCACCACGGCTTCGTGGTGGTCCAGACCCATCGCGCGGCCGACGCGATGGCGTTGCTCGACGGCGGCGAGATGGTCGACCTCGTGCTGTCCGACATCGTCATGCCGGGCGGCATGAACGGCATCGAGCTCGCCGAGGCCCTGCGGAAGAAGTTCCCGGACCTGCCGATCCTGCTCGCCACAGGCCACAGCGACTCCGTGAAGGATGCGGCGGCGCGCGGCCTGCAGATCATCACCAAGCCGTTCCTGTCGAGCGACCTGTTCGAACGCGTGAACGGCCTGCTCCAGCCGGCCGCCTGAGGGACAAGGGGCCGCCACGACCATCGCCGCGGATCACCTGGGCCGGCGGCGCCTCGATCGCCGCGGTCGGGCGCCGCGCGAGCGACGGCCGCCCCGGGTGTCCTGGTGCTCGTCTTGCTGGCCCGCCTCAGTCCTCGGAACGGGCGCTGGCGGACGACTTGCCGACGTGGCTTTCGAACCAGGCGACCATCGCGGCCATGGCCTGGGTGGCGTAGGCGTCGGTCCTGGCCGGGTCGCCTTTGACATAGAAGTCGTGGTCGGCCCCCGGGAACATCGTCAGCCGGTTTTCGACCCCGGCGCTGTCGAGGGCCGCGTGCATGGCCTCGCTCTGCGCGGGCGGCACGCCCCGGTCGGCGTCGCCGTGCAGTATCAGGGTCGGCGGATCGCTGGCGTCGACGCTGTGGATGGGCGAGACCGAGGCCATCAGCTTGTCGTCGAAGGCGATGGGGCCGGCCTTGGGGAGGCCCCGCAGCAGGATGGCCAGGTCGGTGGGCGGGAAGTAGGCGACGACGGCCGCGACGCGGTTGCCCAGGCGCTCCAGGGGGTTGGCGGCGGCGGGGTCGCCGTCGTCGGCCATCATGCCGGCGACGAGGGCCAGATGGCCGCCGGCGCTCGCGCCCCACACGCCGATGCGCGCGGGATCGGCGCCGTAGTCGGCGGCGTGCAGCTTGATGTGGCGCATCCCGAGCCGCACGTCGGCGACCGCGTCGGGCACCTGGAAGCGCGGCGCCGAGGAATGGTAGAGCGCGACCACGGTGAAGCCCTTGTCGATCAGGGCCTGATAGCGGGCCTGGCGCTCTTCCGGCGGGGCCCATGACGACCGCCAGCCGGCGGACACCATGTTGACCACGAGCGCGCCGTTGGCGTTCTTCACCGGCTTGAAGACGTCGTAGGTGAGCGCCATGCCGTCGCGGTGGCCGTAGATGACGTCGCGGACATAGGTCGCCGTCTTCAGTTCCGCGGGCGTGGGCGGCCGAAGCGCGTTTCGCGGATAGCCGCTGAGCGGCGGGCCGGGGTCGGCGGGCGGCGGGCCGGGCGCCTGCGCCACGGCGGCGCCGCATGCGCCGACGGCGATGACGACGGCGAGCGCCGCGCTGCGGAGCCTGTTCATGGACGATCCTTCCCTGACGATCGGAGCCTAGCCAACCACACGGCGGCGCGCCACGCCCGGCGGCGCCCCTCTCCCGGCCTCTCCCTCTCCGCTTCGCGGGGGGAGAGGGGGTGGCGGCTATTGCTGCCAGGGCGGGGCGGCTTCCCGCGCCAGCATTTCCTCGTAGGTGGGCCTGGGGCGGACGACGGCCCACCGGTCGCCCTTGACCAGCACCTCGGGGACGAGGGGGCGGGAGTTGTACTCGCTGGCCATGGCGGCGCCGTAGGCGCCGGCGGTCATGAAGGCGACGAGGTCGCCGGGGCCGAGCGGCGGCAGGGCGCGGTCGCGGGTGAAGGTGTCGCCGGTCTCGCAGATGGGGCCGACCACGTCGTAGGGCTTGTCTGACCCGGCGCCGTCGGCGGGGCGTGGGACGACCGGGCGGATGTCGTGGAAGGCGTCGTACATGGCCGGGCGCATGAGGTCGTTCATGGCCGCGTCGAGCACCAGGAAGCGGCGGCCCTCGGGGCGCTGGTGCACGTGGATGACGCGGGCCAGCAGGACGCCGGCGTTGGCGGCGATCATGCGGCCGGGCTCGAAGGCCAGCTCGATGTCGAGGCCGGCCATGGCGCGGGCGATCATGGCGGCGTAGTCGGCGGGCGAGGGGGGCTCGGGCTGGTCGAAATAGGGCGCGCCCAGGCCGCCGCCGAGGTCGAGGCGCTGGAGGGGCAGGCCCTCGGCGCGGATGCGCTCGACCAGGCCGCGCATCTTGGCGAAGGCGGCCTCCATGGGGGCCAGGTCGACGATCTGGCTGCCGATGTGGCAGGCGACGCCCACGGGGCGCACGCCGGCCATGTTGGCGGCGTTGGCGTAGAGGCGCTCGGCTTCCGAGAAGCTGACGCCGAACTTGTTGTCGGACTTGCCGGTGGAGATCTTGGCGTGGCCGCCGGCGGCGATGTCGGGGTTCACCCGGATGGCGATGTCGGCGCGCTTGCCGCGGGCGTGGGCGATACGGCTGACGACGTGCAGCTCGGGCTCGGACTCCACGTTGATCTCGGCCACGCCCGTATCGACGGCGAAGGCGATCTCGGCCTCGGTCTTGCCGACGCCGGAGAAGACGATGCGCTGCGGCGGGATGCCGGCGGCCAGCGCGCGGCGGATCTCGCCCTCGGAGACGGTGTCGGCGCCGGCGCCCAGGTCGCCCAGGGTGCGCAGGACGGCCACGTTGGAGTTGGCCTTGACCGCATAGGCGATCAGCGGGGCCTTGAGGCCGGCGGCGGCCAGGGCGTCGCGCAGGACGGTGTAGTGCCGCTCGAGCGTGGCGGTGGAATAGACGTAGACGGGCGTGCCGACGGCCTCGGCGATGGCGCGCAGGGAAACGCCCTCGCAGTGGAGCTCGCCGCCCCGCAGCTCGAAGTGGTTCATTGCGGCTGGTCGGGCGCCGTGAGGGTGGGCGCGGCGTCGTCGGAGCGGTCGCGCGGGTCGACCGTCTTCACCGGCCGGTTGGGATCGGGCGGCGGCGGGGCGTCGGCGTCGGTCGGCGCGGGCGCGTGGCCGAACATCGGGCCGGGGCGTTCGAGCTGGCCCACCTTGCCGCAGCCGGAAAGGGCGGCGGCGGCGGCGAAGGCCGCGCCGAGGACAGCCAGGCGCCGCAAGGCGGGGAAGGTTTCATCCGTCATCCCAGGCCTTGTGCCTGGGATCCCTCTCGAAGCCGCACGGCGCGCGCCGGTCTCGAACCGGCCGTGCGGCCGATCGAGGGATCCTCGCCACAAGGGCGAGGATGACGGCGTGGAAGCGGCAAGGCCTCGGCGTTGGCTGCGGACGCGACGGCTCATGCCAGGATCTCCTTCCAACGCGCGATCTGGGCGCGGACCTGCTCGGGGGCCGCGCCGCCATAGCTCCGGCGGCTGGCGGCGGAGGCCTGCGGCGTGAGCACGCCGAAGATGGCGTCGGTGATGCGGTTGTCCAGGGCCTTCAGCTCGGCGAGGGGAAGGCCGGGCAGGTCGACGCCCAGTTCCTCGGCGCGCTTCACGGCCGCGCCGGTGACGTGGTGGGCGTCGCGGAAGGGGATCCCCAGCTCGCGCACCAGCCAGTCGGCGAGGTCGGTGGCGGTGGAGAAGCCGGCGCCGGCGGCGGCCTTCATGGCTTCGGCATTGGGCCGCATGTCGGCGACCATGCCGGCCATGGCCAGCAGGGAGAGCTCCAGGGCGTCGAAGGCCTCGAAGGTGGGGACCTTGTCCTCCTGCATGTCCTTCGAATAGGTCAGCGGCAGGCCCTTCATGACCACCGTGAGCTGGGTGAACGACCCCAGCAGGCGGCCGACCTTGGCGCGGATGAGTTCGGCCGCGTCGGGGTTTTTCTTCTGCGGCATGATCGACGAGCCGGTGGTGAAGGCGTCGGAGAGCTTCACGAAGCCGAACTGCGGCGTCATCCAGATCACGATCTCTTCGGCCAGGCGCGAGAGGTGGGCGCCGCAGATGGCGGCGGCGGCCAGGGCCTCGAGCGCGAAGTCGCGGTCGGCGACGCTGTCGAGCGAGTTGGCGGTGGGGCGGTCGAAGCCCAGCGCCTTGGCCGTCATGTGGCGGTCGATCGGGAAGGGCGAGCCGGCCAGGGCGGCGGCGCCCAGCGGGCTCTCGTTCATCCGCGCCCGGGCGTCGGCGAAGCGGGCGGCATCGCGGCCGAACATCTCCACATAGGCCATCATGTGGTGGCCGAAGGTGACCGGCTGGGCGGGCTGGAGGTGGGTGAAGCCCGGCATGACCGCGTCGGCGTGGGCCTCGGCCTGGGCGACCAGCGCGCGCTGGAGCGCCTGGAGCTGGCCCACGGTGCGGTCGCAGGCGTCACGCACCCACAGGCGGAAGTCGAGCGCCACCTGGTCGTTGCGCGAGCGGGCGGTGTGCAGGCGGCCGGCGGCGGGCCCGATCAGCTCGCGCAGCCGGGCCTCCACGTTCATGTGGATATCCTCGAACTCGTCACGGAACGGGAAGGTCCCGGCGGCGATCTCGGCCTCGATCCGCGACAGACCGTCCTGGATGGCGGCCTCGTCCTCGCTTGAAATCACGCCGACAGTGCGCAACATCGCCGCGTGCGCCCGCGACCCGGCCAGGTCCTGCGCCGCAAGCCGCTTGTCGAAGCCGATGGAGACGTTGATCGCCTGCATCAGTTCGGCCGGCTTCCCCGAGAAACGGCCGCCCCACATGGCCTGGCCCGCAGGTGCGGCCGAGGCGGGCGGATCAGAGGAGTCGTCGGTCATATGAGTGAAGGTCCGCAGGCGTCCGTGAAGCCCCGGCGCAACGTTCTGGCCTGGGCGCTCGTGTGCGCCGCCTTGGCCGGCGTCGCGGCGGTTCTCTACATCATCGTCCAGGCTTCCACCAAGCCGGCGCCCGTGGTGCATACCGAAGAGGCCGCCGCCGCGCCCAAGAGCGACTTCGCCGCCAAGCTCGTCACGCCCAAGGCCCCGACGCCGCCGCCGGACTACGTGTTCTACGACGCCAGCGGCAAGGCGATGAAGATCGCCGACCTGAAGGGCAAGGTGGTGGTGATGAACGTCTGGGCCACCTGGTGCGCGCCCTGCAAGATCGAGATGCCGACGCTGGCCAAGCTGGCGGCGGAGTTCAAGGGCAAGCCGGTGGCGGTGGTGCCGATCAGCATCGACACGCCCGAGGCGGCGGCCAACGCGCGGCTGTTCATCGCCCAGAACGGGCCGCTCGACTTCTACCACGACCGGGAGATGAAGCTGCCGTTCAAGATCGGCGCGGCCGGCGCGCCGACCACGGTGATCTACGGCCGCGACGGCCTGGAGGTCGCGCGCGTGGCGGGCGAGGCCGACTGGTCGGGCCCCGAGGCCAAGGCCCTGATCGACAAGGCCCTGGCCGCCGACTGAGGCGCGGTCAGGCCGGGACGGTCTGCTTCGAGGCCGCCGGCTGCTGCTGGGCGGTCAAGGTGCGCACCAGATTGACCAGCGAGAGCCGCACGTCGGGCGGCAGCCGTTCGTAGGCCGAGAGCAGCTCCAGCGCGCCCGGCGTGCGCATGCGGGTGAGCAGGTCGAGATCCTCGGCGGTTTCCTTGTCGGCCCCGTCGAAGACGTCCATCAGGTCGGTCACGCGGCAGCGCAGGGCGCGCGAAATCTGGACCAGACGCGAGAACGAGATGCGGTTGGCGCCGTTTTCGTACTTCTGAATCTGCTGGAAACTGACCCCGCACTGTTCGGCCAGCGCCTCCTGCGACATCCCGATCGTCCGTCGCCGAATACGCACCGCGGCCCCCAACGCGATGTCCATCGGATCAGGCGCCTTGGTCGACACCTCCGCCATAACAAACCTCCTTTGCGCGGGTGTCCCCGTCCGACCCCGCAAGTACCGGTTGTCGAATAAAGAACCTTGTTTTGGAATTGCAAAGCTTTTTCAGCCGCAAGGCGATCCGCTGCAACCGACGCGCCTTCCGATTGCAGGGCGCGGTTAAGGTCTTGGTGACCGAAGCACCGCGCAACTGCGGCGGTTCCGTCCGACGAGTTTGCGAAGACCATGCACGTCTACCAGCTTCACCCACCCTTCGACCACGGCGCCGCCCTGCGGGTGCCGCCGGCGAACGACCGGAAGAACTGGGCCGTGCTCTGGCAGTGGCTGGGCGAGGACGCGCGCGCCGTGGCCGAGGCCAGCGCCATCCAGGTGCGCACCCCCGACGGCCTGGTGATCGCCCACACCGGCGACTGGATCGTGCTCTCGCACTCGGGCTCGTTCCACGTGGCCCACGCGGTCAGGTCCTGCGACGCCTAGACGGGCGGCGGGGCTAACCGGCGAATCACCGCGTCCAGGAGACCTTGAAGCCGAGGGACTTGCCGAGCTTGGGCGTCACCTCGACGCCGGGGGCCAGGCGGGCGGCGGCGAGGGTGGCGGCCGACCAGCTCAGGCGGTAGCGGACGAGGTAGCCCTCGTGATCGGAGAGGCGCTTGCCGCGGGCGTCGAACAGGGTCTCGACCTCGACCGGGCGCACGCGCACGCCGCCGGGGGCGAAGGCCTGCAGGTCCTGCGAGCGCAGCCAGGGCTCGGCGACCGCGTCGGCCGCCCCCGCCCCGCAGCCCGAGCCGTCGCGGCTGCAGAACTCGCTGACCACGGTGTAGGGGCGCTTCAGGGCATCGAAGTAGTAGCGCTCGGGGGCGTTCTTCACGTTGAAGTCGCCGCCCACCAGCATGGGCGCGCCGTCGCGGCGGTTGGCCTCGATGAAGGCGATCAGCTCGCGGGTCTGCTCGTTGTGGGCCTCGCGGGCCTCGGCGGGCGGCGCGCGCGAGGCGTGGCGGGCGTTCATGTGCGTGTTGACGACGTCGAGGGCCACCGGCAGGCCGGCGGCGGCGACGCGGGCCATCATCGCGCCCTTGTTGGCCATGCAGTCGATGCCGGCGCAGCTGCGGTAGGCGATGGCCTCGACGTCGAGGATGGGCGCGTCGGAGAGGATGTGCAGGCCGCTGCCGGTGAACTTGGGCGCGCCCAGGCCGGGCGGGGCGCCGGGCCCCTCGGCGGGGGCGGCGGCGTCGAAGCGGTCCGGGCCCTGGGCCCAGTAGCGGTAGCCGCTCTCGCGGACGAGGTCGGCGATCTCGCCCCGGAAGCCCTCCTGCAGCAGGACGACGTCGGGCTGGCGGCCCTCGCGGCGCATCTCGGCCAGCTCGCGGCCGATCCGCTTCAGCGCCTTGCCGCGGCCGAAGGCGATGGGCCAGGGCAGGCCCTTGACGTTGTAGGTGAGGACGCTGATCTCGGCCGTCTGCAGCGGGCCCGAGGGGATCGAGGCCTTCAGGACGGGGGCGGCGCCGGCGCCGCCATCAGCGGGTGCGGCAATCGCGGGAGGCTGGGCAACAGGTTCCAAGTACATCTCACGCCGCTCCAGGACATGCGGGCCCGTGGCTGGCGTTATCGCCGACGCTCAGGCGACGCGTTGTTCAGTGCAGCCCAATGTCTTCTTGTGTCTCTTGTCCGGGCAGGGTGGCGTATGACCTGAGTCCGTGACGCGCCTGTGAAGTGGAGGGCGCGGTTTTGCGACAGTCGACCTGCGTCGACGGCCGGACGGATCACACCAGGATTTGAACGCCTCGCCATGGGCGGCGATGCAACCAGGCGGCGGCGAGCGTCTTCCACAGCCATTCCGAACGAAAGCTGCAAAGGGAGCCGCCCATGAGGGGACGGATCGTCTCAACCCTGTTCGCCACGGCCGCCGCCGCAGGCCTGGCCGGAACCGCCGCCGCCCAGGTGACCGACCCGGTGGTCCGCTATGGCCAGCGTCTGGCCGACCCCGGCGAATTCTATCTCAACACCGAGGACGCCCGCGAGGTCGTGCGCTATTCGAGCCCGCGCGACGTCCGGCTCTGCCTGCCCCGCAACGCCGGCGTCGATCAGCGCGCCGTCGAGGACGTGCCGGTCACCGTCGCCTGGGGCGGCTATCGCGCGACGCTCTATCCGGGCAACTGCCTGTACTTCGACGCCCAGCGGGTGATGGTCAGCCCGGCGAAGCCGTTGCCGAACGGCCAGACCATCCACGGGACGATCGAGGCCGGCGCGACCGGCGGCTGATCGGACGACGCGCGTCGCGCGCGGGTGGCTGGGGCCGGTGGGCTCCTGTATAGCCGACATGGCCAGCAGGGGATTGGGCGGCCATGCTTCGACTATTCCTGTCCGTCGACATGGCGGGCTCGACCGAGTTCAAGGCGCGGTTCACGGGCCAGGGCTCGGGCGGCTGGCTCGACATCTTCCAGACCTTCTTCGCCAACTTCCCGCTGATGTTCGCCGGGCGGGTGGGGCTGGAGTTCCTGGACGACCCCGACGCCAACCCGGCCATCGCGGTGTGGAAGGTGATGGGCGACGAGGTGATCTTCACCGCCGAGCCCGCCAGCGCCGAGGAGCTGACCGCGATCCTGGTGGCGCTCCTGCGGACGATGAAGGCCTATGAGGACCGCCATTTCGAGGCCCTGCCGCTGCGGCTCAAGGCGACGGCGTGGCTGGCCGACTTCGCCGGGCCCAACATCGAGATCGAGGTGCCGGAGCTGTCGAACGGCGACGGGGCGCACCTCGACTACATCGGGCCCGACATCGACCTGGGCTTCCGGGTCTCGAAGTTCTCGCGGCCGGCCAGCATGGCGCTGTCGCTGGACATTCTGGAGCTGGTGCTGGCGGCGGAGAACGCCGGGCGCTGCGCGCTGTACCTGATGGGGCGCGAGCCGCTGAAGGGGGTGATGTTCGGCCGGCCCTATCCGATCATCTGGATGCACGACGCCGAGGCGGCGTTCGACTTCCTGCCGTGGGAGGTGGAGCAGGACCCGCTGATCGCCGCCGCCGTGAAGGCCCAGCCGACGCCGCCGGAGACCCTGAAGGCCGAGATCGAGACCATGCGCCTCTACCTGCGCAAGATGCACGGCCGGGACCGGCCGCCGGTGAAGCTGGGGTAGCTGCCTCCCCCTCCGCCGGGATGAGCGGGGTCAGGCTCCCTCGTACCTGACCACGAGGATGGCGATGTCGTCCGACTGGGGGACGGCGCCCACGAAGACGCGGACGTCGGCGGCCAGGCCCTGGGCGATGGCCTGGGCCGAGGCCTCGGCCTCGGCGGCGGCGAGGGCGGCCTCGATGCGCTGGTTGGTGAAGAGGGCGTCCTCGGCGTTGGTGGCTTCCGACACGCCGTCGGTGAACAGGACCAGCGCGTCGCCGGGCGCGAGCTGGAAGCGGGCGGTCTCGAAGGCCGCGTCGTCGAAGACGCCCAGCGCCATGCCGCGCTGCTTCGGCAGGCGCTCGATGGCGCCGCCGGCGCGGCGGACGAAGGGCGCCTCGTGGCCGCCGTCGCTGTATTCGACCTCGCCGGTGCGCAGGTCGAGCACGCCGCAGATGGCGGTGACGAACATCTCGGCGGCGTTGTCTCGGGTAAGCTCCAGGTTCACCCGGGCCATGATCTCGCCGGTGGTGACGGACGACCCGGCGTGCGCCTTGAAGAGGGTGGTGGTCATGGCCATGAACAGGGCGGCCGGCACGCCCTTGCCCGACACGTCGCCGACCACGAAGAACAGCCGGTTCCGGTCGATCAGGTGGTAGTCGTAGAGGTCGCCGCCGACCTCGCGGGCCGATTCCAGCATGGCGAAGACGTCGATCTCGCCCCGGCCCGGGAAGGGCGGGAACTCGCGCGGGAGCAGGCCCACCTGGATGTCGCGGGCGGCCGACAGTTCGCCTTCCACCCGCTCGCGCGCCGCGGTGGCGGCCTCCATCTCCACGAGATAGCGCTGGAGCCGCGCGATCATGGCCGACATGGCCTCGGCGAGGCTGCCCACCTCGTCGGCGCGCTTGCGGCTGATGGCGCGCATGGCGGCGGTCTCGGTCTCGTCAGGCTGGAAGTTCCGCTGGCCCATGTTGCGGGTGAAGGTGGTGAGCCGGGTGAGCGGCTGGACGATGCGGTCGACCAGCAGCCAGCCCAGCGCCATGGACAGCGCGAACATGGCCGCCCCCACCGCGATGGAGGTCTTCAGCGCCTGGACCAGCTTGTCCTGCACGACGCCCAGGGCGATGTCGGCGCCCAGGACATAGGTGCGCCCGTCCTTGGCGCGGGCGGGGACGTAGATCGAGCGGAAGCGGCCGAACGAGTCCTCGTATTCGTCGAAGCGGACCTTGTGGTCGTCGAACGAGCGGCGCAGGCGGTCCGGGGCGGTGTCGTAGAGGGCGAAGAACGGCGTTTCGCTGTGCTCGGCGACCTCGCGCGGGGTGGCGCTGGTGGAGGCCGTGCGGATCTCGTTCCCGAAGCGCATGTAGGTGTAGACGTAGACGAGGTCGGCCCGCTCGGCGAAGCGCGAGAGGCGGTCCTGGAGCGCGGCGAATTCCTCCGGCGGGATCGAGTCGGCGTCTTGGATGCGGCGATGATAGCCGTCGGGCACGATCTCGCGGACGGCCTCGGCGGCGGTGCGCAGCCGCCCGTCGATGCCGGAAATGATGTCGTGCCGGTCGATGTTGTAGAGCACCGCCGAATAGGCGACGGCCGACGTCAGGCTCAGCACGAAGAGCAGCAGCAGGAGCTGAAGCTTGAGGCCGAAGCGGCGGGGCCGCGCGGCGAAGTCTTCTCCAACGTCGTCCATCGCGCGCGGGCGCCTGCCTCCGTCCGGGATTCCAACCTAGTCTATCGAAAGGGATGTGACCCGCGTTAACGTGGCCGTCGGTCTTTCCCGGCATGAGGGGCCTACACCAGAAGATTGCAGGGGAGGGCGGGCAGATCCTGTTGAACCGGATCTTGCGGGTCGAAGCCGGCGAGTGGCCCAAGCTCGTCCAGTTCGGCCTCTTCGGCCTGCTGCTGCAGGCCGGCCTTGGCGTGGGTTTCGCGGCCGGGGACGCGGCGTTCCTGGCCCACGTGGGCTCGGACAAGCTGCCGGTCATCTTCGTGCTCACCCCGCCGGTGATGCTGATCTACACCGCGGCGTTCTCGTTCCTGCTGGTCCGCTTCTCGATGGACCGGGTGGTGGACGTGACCCTGGGGCTGCTGGCCCTGGGCGGCGTGGCGGGCTGGGCCCTGCTGTCGGCGGGTCTGCCGCCGGCGATGGACCACCTCTTCTACTACGCGCTGAAGCTGTACCTGGCGGTCTGGTACATCGCGCTCTACTCGCTGTTCTGGAACTTCACCGACGCCTATTTCGACATCCAGGACGCCAAGCGGCTGTTCCCGCTGTTCTCGGCCTTCTGCGCCCTGGGGATGAGCCTGGGCGCCGGGGTGGTCAGCGTGTTCTCCGAGACGATCCCGACGCGGGCCTTCCTGCTGGTCTGGGCGGGCGTGGCGGTGGCGACGGCGCCGATGGCGATCGTGCTGCGCCGGCGGTGGCGGCGGATCGCCGATTCGGACGCCGACCTGGACGACGACGAAGGCGGGGTGCTGAAGCAGCTGGCGCTGGTGGCGCGGACGTTCCGCACCTCGCGCTACGCCCTGATGCTGGCGGCGATGCTGTTCGTCACCCTGCTGCTGACCAACCTGGCGGAGTTCCAGTACGCCACCGTGCTGCAGAAGGGGCGCAGCGAGGCCGAGCTGGCGAGCCTGTTCGGCCGGCTCTACGCCGCGGCCAGCGTCTTCAACCTTCTGGTCTGCCTGTTCGTCTTCAACCGGCTGGTGACGCGGATCGGGGTGCGCAACGTGGCCCTGATCCTGCCGCTGACCTACTTCGCGGCCTTCGGCTACTTCTTCCTGGTGGGCGGGACGGCGGCGGCGCTGGCGGCGTTCTTCGCCTATCACGGCGTGCTCACCTCGATCGAGTACAACAACCAGAACCTGCTGTTCAACGCCGCGCCCTCGGCGGTGAAGCGGCCGTTCCGCACGATCGTGGAGGGGCTGTGCGAGCCGATGGCCAGCCTGCTGGCCGGCGGCTTCCTGCTGCTCTTCGCCAGGCACATGGACCTGCGGGAGCTGTCGGGCGTGGGCGTGCTGCTGGGCGCCGCGCTGATCGCCCTGGCGACGGCGCTGCGGCACTTCTACCCGGGCGCCATGGCCGACAACATGCGCCGCGGCTGGCTGAACTTCGCCGATCGCTCGGTGGCGGCGCCGGCGTTCGATCCGGCGGCGAGCGAGCTGCTGCGCCAGAAGACCCAGGAGGCCGACTCGGGCGTGGCGGCGGCGGCGCGGGCCCTGCTGCACGCCCGGCCGCCGCTGGCGGCGCGTCCGGCCGACCCCGACGCCGAACTCTCGCCCGCCACCGAGGCCTTCGCGGCCAAGCTGGAGGACCCTTCGCCCGCGGCGCGCCGGGCCGCGCTGCAGGCGCTGGTCAGCGTGGCCGGGCGCGGGGACATCGGCCTCGTGCCGCCGCTGGTGGCGGGCCTGCCGGCGATGGACCGCGAGAGCCGGGCGGTCGCCCTGTCGCTGCTGGGCGTGATCGGCGACGTGGATGCGATCCCGCAGGTGCTGGCGGCGGCGGCCCAGCTCAGCCCGCGCGAGCTGCGCGCCACCGAGGCGATGCTGGCGGGGCTGGGCGAGCCCGCCATCCCGCGGCTGGCGCAGGCGCTCGCCAACAGCCAGGCGTCGTACCGGGCCCGCTCGATCGCCGCCCGGGCGCTGGCCGATCTGTCGTACGCGCAGTTCCTGTCGCAGCTGGACCGGCTGGTGAGCGAGGAGCTGGACGCCACCGCCCGACGGCTGGCCACCGCCCGGATGTTCGAGGCCCAGGCGGAAGGCTCGCCCGCGCTGGAGCTGCTGGCCCACGCCTACCGGGGGCGGATCGGCGAGGCGGTGGACTTCGTGCTGGAGCTGCTGGCCATCGGCGGCTTCCTGCCTGACTTCGACCTGCTGATCGTCTCGCTGCACTCGGCCAACCCCAAGGTGCGGGGCAATGCGGTGGAGGCCATCGCCAGCGGCCTGCCCCACGCCACCTGGCGGCGGCTGGACCCGTTGATCAACCGGCGCGCGGGCCGGGCGGGCGCGGCGGGCGGCGCGGTCGACCTGATCCCGCTGCTGGAGGAGGCGCTGGCCTCCGGGCGCGGCTTCGAGGTCGCGGCCGCGGCCCAGGCGCTGGCCGAGCGGACGCCGCCGGCCGGCCTCGCCGCGGCGTTGCGGCCGGCGCTCGCGCGCGACCTGCCAGCCTCGGCGCGCGAGAGCGTCGCGGCGCTGCTGGACCTGGACGGCGAGGCCGCCGTGACGCTGGTGGACGTGGTGGCGGAGCTGCGCGCGCGGCCCGAGTTCGCCGCCGCCTCGATCGACGCGCTGACCACGCTTGCCGAACGCGTGCGCCCCGAGGCCGGGCGGCGGGCCATCGAGCTTGCGGTAAAGGGCCGGACGCTGTGCCTGGCCGGTCCCGACATCGACGAAGCCGCGGCGCGCTATCCCGACCTCGCCCTGACGCTGCTCAAGGCCACGGACACGCGCGCCTATGCGTGAGGGGATCCCGATACAGACGCTGCTCTGGCGGACCTTCACGCCGGCCATCGTGGTGATCGCCATCGCGCTGGGCGCCCTGGTCTACAGCCGGCTCTACGACACGATCCTGGACGGCTTCTCGCGCAAGCTGGTGACGACGAGCGCGCTGACCGGCGCCCTGATCGACCCGGCCGACCACGACTGGCTGATCGCGCAGGCGGTGAAGCCCGACGCCGATCCCGAGGCGCTGGAGGCGACGCCGCAGTACCGGCGCAACGTCGAGCCGCTGCGGCGGATCCGGCGCGAGCTGGGACTGACCTACCTCTATTCGCAGGTGCTGGGCGGACCGAAGGACGTCTTCTACGTGCTGGACGGCACCGAGGGGGAGGAGCACTCGTCCATCGGCGCGGCCGACGAGCTGCCGGCGGCGACCCGGACCGGGCTGAGGCGCGCGCAGACCGACGGCACGATCTACATCTCGCCGATCGAGTTCCAGGAGCAGTGGGGCCTCTTGAAGACGGCGGCGGCGCCGATGCGCGGCGCGGACGGGGCGATCACGGCCACGGCGGGCGCCGACGTGAACATCTCGGTGATCCAGGTGGCGACGCAGAACGCCCTGTTCGTCAGCGCCATGATCGGAGCGGCCTCGCTGCTGGCCAGCGCCCTCATGACGATCTGGATCGTGCGCTGGGTGGCCCAGCCGATCGAGGGACTGAAGGGCGACGCCCTGCGGATCGCCGTGGGCGACCGCGCTCCGCCCACGGCGCTGAAGGCGCCGCGCGAGGTGGCGCGGCTGCGCGAGGCGCTGGCGGACCTGGCGGCCCACCTGACGGGCTCGATGCGCGCCGCCTGGACCGAGACGCTGGCCCACGACCGGGCGCGCAACCACGAGACCCTGGCCGCGGCGCTGGACGGCGAGGGCGAGGTGGCGCTGGCCGACGACGGGGCGAGGCGGGTGATCTGGGCGCCGCCGCCGCACGCCGGTCCCGAGGCGGCGCTGGAGCGGGCGGCTATGGTCGATCTCGCGGCGCGGTTCGCGGCCGATCCCGAGCTCACGGCCGGCTGGCGCGGCCTGGCGCTGGCCGAGCACGGTGCGGTGCTGGCGGTCGACCGCAAATCCGGGCGCGCCGAGCGGGCCTCGGGATCGGCGGACGCCGCCGCGGCCTGGGAGGCGGGGGCATGATCGGCGCCGAGACTGTCCGTCGCCTGTTCGCCCTGCGCGCCGTGGCGCCCTTCGACCGGCTGGAGGACGCCGAGCTGCTGCTGATCGCGCGCCACGCCCGGCGGCGCGACTTCGAGCCCGGCCGGGTGGTCGCGGCGGCCGGGACGGTGGCGGAGACGCTGTTCGTGACGGTGGAGGGCGGCGCGCTGGCCGCCGGCGCCGCGGCGCCCACGGTGTTCGACGCCCCAGGCCTGCTGTTCGGGCTGGCGACGCCCGCCGACATCGCCGCGGGACCGGAGGGGCTGGGCGCGCTGGTGATCGCCAAGCCGCATGTGTTCACCATCGCGCGCGAATGCCCCGAGTTCGTGGTGGGCCTCAGGGAGTTCGCCCGTCCATGAGCGTGCGCCGCATCTTCCTGATGATGATCGTGCCCCTGTTCCTGCTGCTGGCGGGGGTGAACGGGGCGCTGCTCTACGCCTGGGAGAAGAGCGAGGCGGCGCACGGGCTGGAGAACCAGGCGCTGGCCGCCGCGGTGACGGTCGCGGCCTTCGCCGCCGGGAACGACGACCTCGCCGCGGCGCTGGCCGATCCGCGCCGCGACGCGGCCCTGCGCAAGGCGGTCGGCAAGATCGAGGGGCTGGAGGCGATCTACCTGGTAGGGGCCGACGGCCGGGCGCGGCGCATCGCGGGCGCGGGGCCGGAGGCGCCGCCGGGACGGTTCGATCCGCCGACGACGGCGGCAGCCCTGCCGGTGCGCCTGACGGCCGACGGCCGGCGCGTGGCGCCCGCCGTGGCGCCGGCCGCGGACGGCCGCTACGCCGTGGCGCTGATCGACGCCGAACCGCTGGCGGCCCAGGTGACCCAGGTAGGGCTGCTGGTGGCGGCGCTGGTGGCGGGCGCGGGCCTCCTGGGCCTGGTGCTGGCCGGACTGGTCGCGCGCCGCATCACCCGCGAGCTGGCCCGCGACAGCGCGATGATCGCGGCGATCCGCGACGGCGCCGCCGACGACCCGCAGGACCTCGCCATCCGCGAGACCCAGGACCTAGCCGAGGCGGTGCGGCTGATGCGGGTGAGCGTCGAGGCCCGGCAGGCGCGGGGACGGCGCGAACTGGCGCTCAGGGACCGCCGCCGCGGCGAGGCCGCCGCCGCGCGCGCCTGGCGCGACGAGGCGTTCCCGCCCCTGGACGCCGAGGCCGGCGGCGCGCGGGTGGCCGTGCGCATCCTGGGGGAACCCGGGCCGGGCGCCTTCTACGCCCTTTGCGACCGGGCCGCGGCCGGACTGGTGGCGCTGGGCGAATGCGAGGGGGTGACGCCGGCGCGGGCGCTGGCCGGGGCCCTGGCCGCCCGCCGCTATTTCGAGGCCGGTCCGCCAGACTCCGACGTCGAGGGCTGGATCGCGCGCGGGCGGCGGGCGTTCGCCGTCCGGCGGCTGGCGTGGCGAGCATGGGCCGACGGAACGGCTCCGGCCGCGGGGGTGCTGGCGCTGCTGGACGAGGACGCCGTGGGCCGCGCGCAGGCCTATGGCGCGCGGGCGGGCGGGCTCAGGCCGGCCGAGATCGCGGAGGACCTCGACGCGCTGCTGGGCGCCGACGGCGCGGTGGCGGTTGTGGGCTCAGCCGAGGCTGGCGAGGGCTGACTCCACGTCGGGCTCGATCGCGAAGATGGCCGTGAAGCCGCTGACGTCGAAGACCTCGCGGACCGAATCGGAGAGTCCGGCCAGGACCAGCCTGTGGCCCTTGGCGCGGGCGGCCTTGGCCCCGATGAGCAGCACGCGCAGGCCGGCGGAGCTGACGTAGGGCACGTCGGCGAGGCTGAGGACGGTGGCGGCGTTGGCCTCGACGCGGGCGGGCAGGACCGCCTCGAGCGCGGCGGCGGTGTTGCTGTCGAGCCGGCCCGACGCCGAAACCACGACGGCGCCGTCCCGCGTCTCCTCGGTGATCTGCATCGCTCGCCTTCTCCGTCGGCCCGAACCGGGGCCAGTATCGGGGCGATTGTGATATCGTTCCACTCGATTAAGCTCCGGCGTCGGGTGGCGGCGCAGCCCCGGGGCTCCGGCGAGATGGATTCGGATTTTTCCCGCACGCTCAACGCCCGGAGCGACTTCCCCGCGGCGCTCGATGCGCTCGAATCGCACCTCGCGGACCGTGGCGCGCCGCAGGCGGCGGTGTCGGCGGTCATGGTCGCGGCCGACGAGGTGATCAGCAACATCCTGAACCACGGCGGCGACGCCGAATCACCCCCTCGCGTGGAGATCGACGTCCGCGTCGGCCCGGGCGAGGTGGCGATGGAGATCGTGGACGACGGATTGGCCTTCAACCCGATCGACGCGCCGGCGCCCGACACCGCGCTTTCCGTGGAGGATCGCGCCATCGGCGGGCTGGGGATCCATCTCGTGCGCGAACTGATGGACAGCGTGCGCTACGAGCGCGCGGACGGCCGAAACCGTTTGTGGTTCGTAAAGACCTATGGACAAGCCTCGAAGCCCTCCAGAACAGGACCCTGAACATGTCGGCCGGTAGCGAGCTGCGCCACGACGATCCCGCAGCCCAGCCTCTCGAAGACCGCGAAGAGGGATTACGCGTCTGCCACGCCAACCCCGAGCGTGGGTTGGGCGTCGAGACCCTCGTCGCGCGGCGGGCCGGCGAGGTGATCCACCGCTTCACCGGCGACATCGGGCCGGAGCTGCTGCTGCACACGCTGCAGGTCGGGCCGGACGCGCACATCTCCAACACCCGCTTCATCGGCTTCCTGCTGCACAGCTGCGCGCCGAACTGCCGGCTGGACATGGCGACGTTCGAACTGGTGGCGCTGGAGGACGTCCGCGCGGGCGGCCTCTTGACCATTGACTACGCCGCGACCGAGGACCGGCTCTACCGCCAATTCGCCTGCCACTGCGGCGCGCCGCACTGCCGCCGCTGGATCACCGGCCGGGCCGAGCCGGTGAACGCCGAGGGACGCGAGTGGCTGGCCCTGGGGGAAGCCTCGTGGGGCGAAGGCTCGTGAGCGCCCGGCCCGCGCCGGCGCCTCAGCCGGGGTTCTGGTGGGCGCGAGACGATCTCGATTTCCAGGATGGGCGGCTGCATCTGGCGGGCGTGGACGTGGCGGCGCGGGCGCAGGCGGCGGACGGGCCCTTGTTCCTCTACAGCGCCGCGCGGGTGCGGGCGAACCTCGCGCGGCTGACGGGCGCCCTTGGCCAGACCGGCCGGCCGACGCGGCTCTACTACGCGATGAAGGCCAACCGCTTCGTCCCCCTGCTGGAGGCGATGGCGTGGTGGGGACTGAACGGGATCGACGTCTGCTCGCCGGCCGAGCTGGAGCGGGCGCTGGCCTGCGGCTTCGCCGCGCGCGACGTGAGCTTCACGGGCACGGCGGTGGCCAACCGCGACCTCGACAGGCTGCTGGCGCACCCGGAGCTGACCATCAACTGCGACTCCGTCGGCATGATCCGGCGGATCGGCGAGCGCACGCCGGGCCGGGCCATCGGCGTGCGGGTGAACCCCGAGCGGGGCGTGGGCTATGGCGACAGCGACAAGCTGACCTATGCCGGCCAGGCGGCCACCAAGTTCGGCGTCTATCGCGCGCAGTTCGGCGAGGCGCTGGCCACGGCGCGGGCCCACGGGCTTTCCATCACCTCGCTGCACTTCCACGTGGGCTGCGGCTATCTCGACGGCCAGCTCGGCGACTGGGAGGCGGCGATCGCGGCGGGGCTCGCATTCCTCGACGACCTGCCCGACGTGCGGACCGTGAACGTGGGCGGCGGCCTGGGCCTGCCGCACCGGCCGGCGGACGCAGCCCTGGACCTGGCGCGCTGGGCCGCCGTGCTGAAGCGGCGCTTCGCGGGGCGCGACGTGACCGTGGCGGTCGAGCCCGGGGACTATGTGGTCAAGGACGCGGGCCTGCTGGCGCTGCAGGTCACCGACGTCGAGGTGAAGCGCGACGTGACCTTCGTGAGCGTGGACGGCGGCTTCAACCTGGCGCCCGAGCCCGCCTACTACGGCCTGCCGTGCGAGCCGGTGGCCTGCGCGCCGCGCGACTGGGACGCGGGCCGATGGGCGCCGGTGACGGTCGCCGGCAACATCAACGAGGCGCTCGACGTCTGGGCGGCCGACCACCCCATGCCGCCTATGGCCGAGGGGGATATCGTCGCCCTGCTGAACGCCGGCGGCTATGCCGCGTCGATGAGCTCGAACCACTGCATGCGCGGCGAGTTCGCCGAAGAGCTGGTGGGGTAGGGGGGCGTCGTGGGCGGTACCATGCTTCCAAACCCAGATCCCAGATACGGCCCGATGAGAACGGTCTTCGAGCTGTCGAAGCAGCTGGAGGGCGATCCTGAGCAGGTCGCTCTTGCGCAAGCCCTCACGCGGAACAGCTCCAAGCCTCAGATGGGACTAGCGGGTACGCTGGGCCTGTTCGGGTCTGAGCAGTGGTGGAGGAGCATCAACGATGGAAGGATGCCCCTGGAGTTTGTCAGCGGCGTCATCATCCATGCCTACCGAGCAGGCCAGGACGACGCGGGACCGACAAACACTGTGGAGATTCGGGCCGACGATGACTCGGTGCGGTCGCTCGGGATCTATGTGAACAATCCTAAGGACAGGCGGCTCTTTCGGCCCGGGTTCGCCACAAGCATTGTCTACGCCCTCGACGAGTTAAAGCCGGAAGCCGCCCGGAACTCCAGGTGTCGCTATTCAAGGGTGGCATTGGAGATGTCGGTGTCACTCGCGGCGGTCGACTGAGTGAAGTCCAAGGCCCGCCTCGGCCCAGCGAGGCGATGACCTCTCACCTACATTGACTCACTAAGTCGGCGCGGGCGGCCAGTCAGTTGGCGTCAATCTTCGCTAGAGCGGCTTTCGCCGGTCGGTTCAGATAGTCCCATTGCTCCGCTGCGATGAGGCGCAGTTCGGCCTCGTGGCGTTTCAGGAGAGTCGCGGGATATTCTGCGATGATATTCGCCGCCGCCCAGGGCGCATCGCCCGCATCCTCGCCCTCGAGCGCGATCTCGACCAAGGCGGCAAGGGTCGCACCATCATTCATGCGCGCCTCGAAGAACGTCATCGCTGCGCCAGCCTTCCGCTGGTCGGTTGTGTCGATGAG
This sequence comes from Phenylobacterium sp., assembly GCF_016124325.1. Taxonomy (GTDB): domain Bacteria; phylum Pseudomonadota; class Alphaproteobacteria; order Caulobacterales; family Caulobacteraceae; genus Phenylobacterium. The sequence goes on along the minus strand of NZ_WGNY01000044.1, from coordinate 6,496 downwards.
CTTTGTGCGCAGGTCATCCATGGCGTTCAGTTTGCGCAGGGCTACCAAAGCCCGCAACTGGCCTGGTGCGGGTTCCCAGAACCTCCCCTTTCCGACCCATCCTCTACGTTGACGCCTCGCGCCGGCGCGGTTTGATCCGGGGATGGAGAAGGTCCTCTGCGTCTGTGTCGGCAACATCAGCCGCAGCCCGATGATGCAGGCGCTGCTGCAGCAGCGGTTGGGCGCGGGCTTCCAGGTCGAAAGCGCCGGCGTGCAGGCGGGGCTGGCGGGCCGGCCGGCCAATCACCGTTCGGTCGCGTGCCTGCAGGAGCGCGGCATCGACCTGAGCGGCCATGTCAGTCGCTGGATCGGGGACCTGGACCTCGGCCAGTACCGATGGATCGTCTGCGTGGGCCACGAGGAGGCCGGGCAGGTTCGCGCCATACTGGGATCGGGCCCGGCGACGGTGCTGGTGGCCAATGCGGACCGGGGCGGGGTTCCCGACCCCTACGAACACGGGATGGAAGGCTATCGGGCCTGCGCGGCGCTGCTGGACGAGGTGATGCCGGACATCGCGCGGCGGATCGGCGGGTAGCCGCCCCTCTCCCTACCCTCTCCCCTCTCGCTTCGCGTGGGGGAGAGGGGGTTCTTCCTGCGGGATGACGTCGACCTCGACCTTCAGGGTCTGGGCGCCGGAGGCCAGGATGACGCCGTCGATGGGGGCGACGTCGGCGTAGTCGCGGCCCACGGCCAGCGCGATGTGGTCGTTGTCGGCGAGGATGGCGTTGGTGGGGTCGAAGCCCACCCAGCCCGTCGCCTCACCGCACCAGACCGAGACCCAGGCGTGGGTGGCGTCGGCGCCCTCCAGCCGCGGCTGGCCCGGCGGCGGAATGGTGCGCAGGTAGCCGCTGACGTAGGCGGCCGGCAGGCCCAGGCCGCGCAGGCCCACGATCATGATCTGGGTGAAGTCCTGGCAGACCCCATGGCGGGCCGCGAAGGCCTGGGCCACGGGGGTGGAGACCTCGGTGGCGCCGGGGTCGTAGCGGAAGTCGGCGTGGATGCGGGCGTTGAGCTCGGCGACGGCGGCCAGGATCGGCCGGCCCGGCGGGAAGCTCTGCCGCGCGTAGTCGGTGATCTGGGGGGTGATCGGCGTGCGCGGGGTGGGGAACAGGAACGAGGCCGCGCCCTCGGGGCCGATGTCGCGGGTCATCAGGGCGGCGGCGCGGACGGCCTCCCAGGGCAGGCTGGCGCCGAAGTCGGGCGGCGGCGGGACGTGGACGTCGATGCGCGCGCGGGCCTCGATGACCAGCTCGCGATGCGGCGTGTCGACCCGGACGGTCACGATGCGCGCGCCGAAGGGGCCGGTGCGTTCGCGGCGCGCCGAGGGCTCGGGCGTGACGGTCAGAGAGGATTCCAGGACGGTCTGGGTGGCGGAGTCCCGGGGCGTCAGGCGCAGGACGCAGCGGGCGAAGGAGACCTCGTCCTGGTAGTTGTAGGTGGTGCGGTGGCGCAGGTCGTAGATCACGCCAGACCCACGAGCTTGACCGTCGGGACGGCGTTGGCGCCCTGGAGGAAGAAGCGGTCGGCGATGGCGTTGGAGGCGCGCGTCAGGGCCTCCTCCCAGGCCAGCACCTTGTCGGCGCCGAGGCCGGCGGCGTCCTCGGTCTCCAGCTCGGCGGCCAGGGGCAGCAGGACGCGCGACGGCGGCTCGGGGATGCCGTCCTCCTGCAGGGTGGGCAGGACGGCGAGGTGGTCCTTCAGCGCCTCGACCTGGAAGGCCACCGAGCGGGTGTTGAACGGGTCGAGCATGACGAGGTCGCGCACGGCGGTGAGCGCCAGGCCCACGAGGTAGCGGGCGCGGTAGGTGATCTGGCTGTCGTTGAGGTCGAGCAGCAGGTCGAGGTCGTCGATGGTGGCGTCGTCGTGGGCCAGCATGCGGGCGAGCTGGCAGGTGTTGACCGCCCGTTCGAGGCGGCGGCCCATGTCGAGGAAACGCCAGCCTGCCACGCGGTTCATGTTCTCCTGGGCGAGGCCGGAGAGGGCGGCCAGATGGCGCAGCGCCGCCTCGGTCTGCTGCAGGGCCTCGGCCTCGGAGGAGAGTTCGGCCGCGCCGTCGGTGAGACCGGCCTCCAGTTCGACCAGCAGGCCCCAGAAGTCGGCCGAGAGGCGTTCGCGCATGCCCGAGGCGGTGCGCTTGGCGGCGCGGGCGAGGTGGATCACCGAGCCGAAGGCGGCGGCGTCGTGCAGGCTGTCGCGGGCCGCGTCGAGCGCGCGGGGGCCCTTGGCCGGCGCCGACAGGGCGCCCCATTCCACGAGCAGGCGGTGCAGGACGTCGAAGGTCTCGCCGCGGCCGTGCAGGGAGGACTCGGAGTCCATCAGGCTGGAGCAGAGGGCGCGGACCAGCCGCAGGGTGGCCTCGGTGCGCTCCAGGTAGCGGCCCAGCCAGAAGAGGTTGTCGGCCGCGCGGCTGGGCAGGTGGCCCAGGATGCGGCGCACGCGCACCTCGTCGCCGCTGGCGATCAGGCTCATCCGTTCGACGGGCTTGTCGTCCATCACCCAGACGTCGGTGGTGCGCGCACCCTCGCCCATGGAGATGGCCCGCACGTCGGCGCGGTCGAGGGTGCGGCAGAAGCCGCCGGGCATGACCCGCAGGCCATCGGGGGTGGCGGCGACGAAGACCCGCAGGGTGAAGGGCGCGGGCTCCAGGGCGCCGTCGCGCAGCACCGGCATGGTCGACAGGCGCACGACCTCCTGGCCCACGAAGTCGCCGGGGCGCTCGGCCATGCGCGCGCGCAGCAGGGCCTGCTCGTCGGGGGACAGGTCGGCGAACAGGCGGGGCCCGGCGAGCAGCCCGCCGCCGGCGCCGCCGTTGAAGGCCGGCGCCACCACCATCTCGTCGAGCGCGCCCTCGACCAGCGCCTGCTCGCGCGGCTGGCCGCACCACCAGGTGGCGATGTTGGGGAGCTTGAGGTCCTCACCCAGCAGGCGCTGGCAGAGCGAGGGCAGGAAGCCCAGCAGCGCGCGGGACTCGGCGACGCCGGCGCCCGGCATGTTGAGCACGGTGACGCCGCCGGCGCGGATGGCCTCCAGCATGCCGGGCACGCCCAGCTGGGAGGCGGCGTTCAACTCCAGGGGATCGAGGAAGTCGGCGTCGACGCGGCGCAGGATCACGTCGGCCCGCTTCAGGCCGGCGATGGTGCGCACGTAGACCTTGCCCTCGCGGGCCACGAGGTCGTCGCCCTCGACCAGCAGGAAGCCGAGGTAGCGGGCGAGGTGGGCCTGTTCGAAATAGGTCTGGCTGTAGGGGCCCGGCGTCAGCAGGCAGATGCGCGGATCGGTTCGGTCGGCCGCGGCCGAGAGCCCGCGCCGCAGGGCGTCGAAGAACGGCGCCAGGCGGTGGATGTTGAGGCCGTTGTAGAGGTTGGGGAAGGCGCGGCTGACCACCAGGCGGTTTTCCAGCGCGTAGCCGGCGCCGGACGGGGCCTGGGTGCGGTCGCCCAGCACCCACCAGCGCCCGTCCGGGCCGCGGCCGAGGTCGGCGGCGTAGAGGGTCATGTAGCGGCCGCCCGGCGGCGGCACGTCGCGCATCGGACGCACGAAGTCCGGGCTGCCGGTGATGGCGGCGGCGGGCAGGACGCCCTCGGCGGCGAGGCGGCCCTCGCCGTAGACGTCGCGCAGGACGGCCTCGATGAGGTTGGCGCGCTGGGCGACGCCGGCGGCGATCTCGTCCCACTCGTCGCGGCCCAGGATCAGGGGCAGGGGATCGAGCGGCCAGCTGCGCTCGGTCTCCTCGCCGTAGATGCGGTAGGAGGCGCCGGAATCGCGGATGTGGCGCGCCGCCATGCCGAACCGCGCCCAGGACTCGCCCTCGCCATAGGCCGCCAGCTCGCGCAGGAAGGCCGTCCAGCAATCGCGGGGGCGGCCATCGGGGCCGAACAGTTCGTCGGCGGCGCCGGGCAGGGCGCGGTAGCCGGCGAGCCAGCGGTCCAGGCGCTGCTCGGCGCCCGGATCCGGCCCCTGGGACCGCGCCTGGACGGGGATGTCGTCGGCCACCGGCGCTCCTGAAGTCCCTGGGTTGGCGGCAAGGCGATCTTGACCGGGGCGGCAGCATAGGCACGACTGCGCGCACCGGTCACGCGGCGCGTGGTTGCGCCGGCGGCGGGGCGTCGGGGGCCGATCATGTCCGCAAGCGAAAGCCTCGCCGACGCCGTGGCGGCCGTGGGCCGCGAGATGCAGGCGCACCGCGGCGAGGGCCAGGTGGCCGACTACATCCCGGCCCTGGCGCGGGTGGACGCCAACCGGTTCGGCCTGGCGGCGATCACCTGCGACGGCGAGGCGGTGGAGACGGGCGACGCCTGGGTCCCGTTCTCGATCCAGAGCATCTCGAAGGTGTTCACCCTGACGCTGGCGCTGGAGCGCTTGGGCGAGGGCCTGTGGGCGCGGGTGGGCCGCGAGCCCTCGGGATCGCGGTTCAACTCCATCGTCCAGCTCGAGGCCGAGCAGGGGGTGCCGCGCAACCCCTTCATCAACGCCGGCGCCATCGTGGTGACCGACGCCGTGCTGGCCGGCCGCACGCCCGAGGTCGCGATCGCCGACATCCGCGACACCCTGCGCCGGCTGTCGGAGACCGACGCGATCGACGTGGACAAGGAGGTCGCCGCCTCCGAGGCGGAAACCGGCTACCGCAACTTCGCCCTGGCCAACTTCATGAAAGGGTTCGGCAACATCCACGGCCCGGTGGACGACGTGCTGACCACCTACTTCAACCAGTGCTCGCTTCGGATCACCTGCCGCCAGCTGGCGCGGGCCGGGCTGTTCCTGGCCAACGGCGGGAAGGACCCGATCAGCGGCGAACAGGTGGTCTCGGCCGAGCACGCGCGGCGGATCAACGCCATCATGCTGACCTGCGGCCACTACGACGCCTCGGGCGACTTCGCCTTCAAGGTGGGGCTGCCGGGCAAGAGCGGCGTGGGCGGCGGCATCCTGCTGATCGCGCCGGGACGCGCGGCGGTGGCGGTGTGGTCGCCCGGGCTCAACGCGGTCGGCAACTCGCAGGTGGGGACCCTGGCGCTGGAGCGGCTGGCGGCGCGGATGGGCTGGTCGGTTTTTTGACGCCGACGACAAAGGCCGGCGCCGCGCCGGTTTTTCGTTGCCACGGTACGGCATTCGGCAATTCTGTCCGAGACCGGCGTCAGACCGGCTGGGAGGAAACATGGACGCGACGCGCAGGGATGCGCTGGGCCTGGCCGGCATGGCCACGGCCGCAGCCGCGCTGGCGGGGCCGGGCCTGGCGAAGGCCGCCCCCGATCTCGGAAGCCCGACCAAGACGCTGTTCTGGACCGCCACCATCACGCCCTGCGACAAGGCGGGGAAGTTCGATGCGGGGGCGTTCCGGGACATCCTGGCCTGGCAGAAGCACAACGGCGCCGATGGGGTGGTGGTGCTGGGCACGAGCGGGGAGTTCCCCTCGTTCTCGGTCGCCGAGCGCAAGCTGATCGCCGAGACGGCGCTGAAGAACAAGAACGGCCTGAACGTCATCATCGGGCCGGGCACGTCGAACTTCCCGGAGACCCTGGAACTGGCGCGGCACGCCGAGGACCACGGCGCCGACGGCCTGCTGGTGATCCCGCCGTTCTACTTCAACAACCCGCCCACCGAGGGGCTGACGCGCTACTATTCGGCGCTGTTCGACCAGGTGCGGATCCCGATCAACCTCTACCATATCCCCGGGACCAGCGAGGCGCCGATCTCGATCGAGCTGCTGAAGAGCCTCAGCCAGTATCCGAACCTGGCCGGGATCAAGGACTCCAGCGGCAACGCCGAGGGCTACGCGGCGTTCGTGCAGAGCTTCCCGCAGCTCAACATGCGGACCGGCACCAACAGCAACCTGGAGCGGGCGCTGGACAACGGCATGGGCGCGATCCTGGCCGACGGCAACGTGTTCACGAAGCTCTGCGCCGACGTGTTCGCCGCCTACCACGCCAAGCAGGACTACAAGCCGGCGCTGGCGCGGCTGCGCGACGCCCAGCGGGCGGTGCGGGGCCTGGGCGGGCCGCCCGCGGCGATGAAGTACGGGCTGAGCCTGCAGCTCGGCGGGGCGCCGATCTATCCGCGCGCGCCGCTGGTCGAGGTGGCCGACGACCAGAAGGCCGCGATCAAGCTGGCCGTCGAGAAGCTCAAGGATATGGCCTGAACCGGGGCGCGGGGGGGGGGGGGGGAAGAGGAAAGGGTTGGGGTTAGGCTGAGCGCGCCTTTTTCGGCGGAAGCGCGGCGCGCACGCGGCGGCGCCGTTGCCGTTCCGGCGGCGAGGGGTTTGCAGAGGAGCGGAGCGGGGCGGGGCGCGTGAGGGTGCGGCGCGGCGCGCCACCGCGGTGCGCGCTGGCGCGGCGGCTCGCGCGGCCGAGTTCCTCGGTGGGGAGGCATGGGCTTGCTGCCCTAGGTATAGGGTCCAGGGCTTGCGAGGCGTCGGGGCAGGTTTTTACGAGGGGGGAACGGCTGGGGGGGGCGGAGGGGAGGG
>NZ_WGNY01000011.1 GCF_016124325.1 Phenylobacterium sp. | reverse complement strand
GGGCCTGAAGGTGCCGCTGGTGGTGCGGCTGGAAGGCACCAACGCCGAGCTCGGCAAGAAGATCATCAACGAGAGCGGCCTGAACGTCATCGCCGCGAACGACCTCTCGGACGGCGCCGAGAAGATCGTCAAGGCCGTGCGGGGAGCCGCGTAAGACATGTCCATCCTCATCGGCAAAGAAACCCGCGTCATCTGCCAGGGCATCACCGGCAGCCAGGGGACCTTCCACACCGAGCAGGCCATCGCCTACGGGACGAAGATGGTCGGCGGCGTCACCCCCGGCAAAGGCGGGACCAAGCACCTCGACCTGCCGGTGTTCGACACGGTCGGCCAGGCGGTGAAGGAAACCGGCGCCGACGCCAGCGTGATCTACGTGCCGCCGCCGTTCGCCGCGGACTCGATCCTGGAAGCCATCGACGCCGAGGTCCCGCTGATCGTCTGCATCACCGAGGGCATCCCGGTGGCCGACATGATCCAGGTGAAGCGCGCGCTCTCCGGCTCGAAGTCGCGCCTCATCGGGCCCAATTGCCCGGGCGTTCTGACGCCGGGCGCCTGCAAAATCGGCATCATGCCGGGAAACATCTTCAAGCAGGGCTCGGTGGGCGTTGTCTCCCGCTCCGGGACGCTTACCTATGAGGCGGTGTTCCAGACCTCACAGGTGGGACTTGGCCAGACCACGGCCGTGGGCATCGGGGGCGACCCGGTGAAAGGCACGGAGTTCATCGACGTGCTGCGGATGTTCCTGGACGACGATGCGACCGAGTCGATCATCATGATCGGCGAAATCGGCGGTTCGGCCGAAGAAGATGCGGCCGAATTCATCAAGAATTCACCAAAGAAGAAGCCCATGGTGGGCTTCATCGCGGGACGCACCGCGCCGCCTGGTCGGCGCATGGGTCACGCGGGCGCGATCATTTCCGGCGGCAAGGGGGGCGCCGAGGACAAGATCGCCGCGATGGAGGCCGCGGGCATCCGCGTGTCACCGTCTCCGGCGGCCCTCGGAACGACCCTGGTCGAGGTTCTGAAGAACGCCTGAGTGAGAGACGAAAGACTCAAGGGCGGCCCGCGCTCGGCTCCTTCACCAGAAGTCCGCGGGGCTGATCCCGGAAGGCGAAGGACATGGCGGACGACGCAGGCCTGATCAACGACATCCTGGCCGAGACCTCTTTCCTCTACGGCGGCAACGCCGCGTTCGTGGAGGATCTCTACGCAAAATGGGCGGCGAACCCGGGCTCGGTCGAGCCGTCGTGGCAGGCGTTCTTCGCCTCGCTCGCCGACCGCGCCGACGACGTCAGGCGCGCCGCCGGCAAGCCGGCATGGACCAAGCCCCAGACCCCGGCCGCGCGGCCGGAATGGCTCTCGGCCATCGACGGGCTGTGGCCCGCGGTCGAGGCCAAGGTCGGCAAGACCATCGAGGCGCGCAAGCCGCAGGCCTCGGTCGACGAGGTCCGCGCCGCCACCCTGGATTCGCTGCGCGCCATCATGATGATCCGGGCCTACCGGATGCGCGGCCACCTCAAGGCCAACCTCGATCCGCTCGGCCTGGCGGCCACGCCCGGCGACGCTTCGGAACTCGACCCGGCCTCCTACGGCTTCTCGGAGGCCGACTACGAGCGGCCGATCTTCCTCGACTACGTCCTGGGGCTCGAGACCGCGACGATCACCGAGATCCTGGAGATCCTGCGCCGCACCTACTGCGGCAACATCGGCATCCAGTACATGCACATCTCCGATCCCCGGGAGAAGGCATGGCTGCAGGAACGCATCGAAGGCCGCGACAAGGAGATCGTCTTCACCAAGGAAGGCAAGATCGCCATCCTGAAGAAGCTGATCGAGACCCAGGGCTTCGAGGGCTTCCTCCACCGCCGCTTCCCCGGCACCAAGCGCTTCGGCCTGGACGGCGGCGAGGCGATGGTCCCGGCGCTGGAGCAGATCATCAAGCGCGGCGGCGCGATGGGGGTGAAGGACATCGTCGTCGGCATGCCCCACCGGGGCCGCCTGAACGTGCTGGCCGCCGTGATGGGCAAGCCCTACCACGTGATCTTCCACGAGTTTCAGGGGGGTTCGGCGACGCCGTCGGACATCCAGGGCTCGGGCGACGTGAAATACCATCTGGGCGCCAGCTCTGACCGCACGTTCGACGGCAACTCGGTTCACCTGTCGCTGACCGCCAACCCGAGCCACCTGGAGATCGTCAACCCGGTGGTGATCGGAAAGGCCCGCGCCAAGCAGGCCTTCACCCTGCGCGAGGATCCGACCGCTGGGCGTGGCCACGTCCTGCCGCTGCTGCTGCACGGCGACGCCGCCTTCGCCGGCCAGGGCGTGGTGGCCGAGTGCTTCGCGCTGTCGGGACTGCGCGGCTACGCCGTCGGCGGGACGATGCACTTCGTCGTCAACAACCAGATCGGCTTCACCACCAGCCCCAAGAACTCGCGCTCGTCGCCCTATCCGACCGACGTGGCGATGATGGTCGAGACGCCGATCTTCCACGTCAACGGCGACGATCCCGAAGCCGTGACCTTCGCCGCCAAGGTGGGGACCGAGTACCGCCAGCTGTTCGGCAAGGACATCGTCATCGACATGTTCTGCTACCGCCGGTTCGGTCACAACGAGGGCGACGACCCGACGATGACCCAGCCCCTGATGTACGCGAAGATCAAGGGCCACCCGTCGGTGCGCGACCTCTACGCCCAGCGCCTGATCGGCGAGGGCGTCTGCACCCAGGACGACGTCGACGGCTGGATCGCCGAGTTCGACAAGTTCCTCGACGACGAGTTCGAAGGCGGCAAGGCCTATCACGCCAACAAGGCCGACTGGCTGGACGGCAAGTGGAAGAGCGTGAAGCTGGCGACGGGCGACGAGCGCTACGCCACCGGCGTTCCGAAGCAGAAGCTCCTCGACCTCGGCCGGAAGATGACCGCGATCCCGGAGAGCGTGAACGCCCACCGGACGGTGGAACGCGTCATCCAGGGCCGCCGCGAGGCGATCGAGGCCGGCGAAGGCATCGACTGGGCCACGGGCGAGCACCTGGCCTTCGCGACGCTGCTGGACCAGGGCTATCCGGTCCGCCTGTCGGGCCAGGACAGCGTGCGCGGCACCTTCAGCCAGCGCCACTCCGGGATCGTCGACCAGAAGACCGAGGAAACCTATTTCCCGCTCCGCAACCTCTCGCCCAACCAGGCCCACTTCGAGGTCCTGGACTCGGCGCTTTCGGAAGAGGCGGTGCTGGGCTTCGAGTACGGCTTCTCGCTCACCGACCCCGACACCCTGACCCTCTGGGAGGGCCAGTTCGGCGACTTCGCCAACGGCGCCCAGGTGGTGGTCGACCAGTTCATCAGCTCGGGCGAGCGCAAGTGGCTGCGGATGAGCGGCCTGGTCATGCTCCTGCCGCACGGCTACGAGGGCCAGGGCCCCGAGCACTCCTCGGCGCGCCTCGAGCGCTATCTGCAGCTCTGCGCCGAGGACAACATGCAGGTGGTGAACGTCACCACCCCGGCCAACTACTTCCACGTCCTGCGCCGCCAGCTGCTGCGCGAATTCCGCAAGCCGCTGATCGTGATGTCGCCCAAGAGCCTGCTGCGCCACAAGCGGGCGGTCTCGAACCTGGCCGACATGTCGGAGGGCACGGGCTTCCACCGTGTGATGATCGACGGCGCCGAAGCCGGCTGCGACGTCGGCGGGATCACGCTGAAGCCCGACGACAAGATCACCCGCGTCGTCGCCTGCTCGGGCAAGGTCTACTTCGACCTGATCGAGGAGCGCGCGCGGACCGGCCGCGACGACATCTACATCCTGCGCCTGGAGCAGTTCTATCCGTGGCCGCTGAAGTCGCTCACCAACGAGCTGAAGCGGTTCCGGAACGCCGAGCTGGTCTGGTGCCAGGAGGAGCCCAAGAACATGGGCGGCTGGCAGTTCGTCGACCCCTGGCTGGAACTCACGCTGGAACGGATGGACATCAAGGCCAAGCGCGCCCGCTATGTGGGCCGGCCGGCCTCGGCCTCCACCGCCGCCGGCCTGATGAGCCGCCACCTCAAGGAGCTCGAGGCGTTCCTCAACGAGGCGTTCGCCTAGCCCACCCCTTCAAAACTCTGTTTGTGTCCTGAGACCCCCCAAGGAGCCCGACCCCCAAATGGCCGACATCATGACCCCGGCGCTGGGCGAATCCGTTACCGAGGCGACCGTCGCCCGCTGGGCCAAGAAGGCCGGCGACGCGGTGCGCAAGGACGAGATCCTCGTGGAGCTCGAGACCGACAAGGTGAGCCTGGAAGTGGCCGCGCCCGCCGACGGCGTGCTGGCCGAGATCGCCGCCGAGGAAGGCGCGACGGTCGAGCCCGGCGCTTTGCTGGGCAAGATCAGCGAAGGCGCGGCGGCGCCCGCCCCCGCCAAGGGCAACGGCGCCGGCAAGGCCGAAGCCAAGCCCGCGCCGAAGGCCGAGGCGCCCAAACCGGCGCCCGCCGCCAAACCGGCGGCCGAGCCCGTGCTCGCCCCTTCGGCCCAACGGATCGCCGCCGAAAACAACCTCGACCCCGCCTCCATCTCGGGCACCGGCAAGGACGGCCGCGTGACCAAGGGCGACGCCCTCGCGGCCCTGGAGGCCCGCGCCAAGGCGCCGGCGCCCGCGCCGACCCCCTCCGCGCCGCGCGAAGTGCACGAGCGCGAAGAGCGCGTGCGCATGACCCGCCTTCGCCAGACCATCGCGCGGCGGCTGAAGGAGGCCCAGAACGCCGCGGCCATGCTGACCACCTTCAACGAGGTGGACATGTCGGCCGTGATGGCGCTGCGCAACCAGTACAAGGACGTCTTCGAGAAGAAGCACGGCGTGAAGCTGGGCTTCATGGGCTTCTTCGTGCGCGCCTGCATCCACGCCCTGAAGCAGGTGCCGGAGGTCAACGCCGAGATCGACGGCGCCGATCTCATCTACAAGAACCACTACGACATCTCGGTCGCGGTCGGCACCGAGCGTGGCCTGGTCACCCCGGTGGTGCGCGACGCCGACGCCATGAGTCTGGCCGAGATCGAGAAGACGATCGGCGCGCTCGGCCGCAAGGCGCGCGACGGCCAGCTCGCGCTCGAAGACCTGCAGGGCGGCACCTTCACCATCTCGAACGGCGGGGTCTACGGGTCGCTGATGTCGACCCCGATCCTCAACGCGCCGCAGTCGGGCATCCTGGGGATGCACAAGATCCAGGAGCGGCCGATGGTGGTCGGCGGCCAGATCGTGGCGCGCCCGATGATGTACCTGGCCCTCAGCTACGACCACCGCATCGTCGATGGCCAGGGCGCGGTGACCTTCCTCGTCCACGTCAAGGAAGCCATCGAGGACCCGCAACGGCTTCTGCTCGACGTCTGAGCCGGGGCCCCTGCGATCTTGCGCCGCACCGTGCAAGGCGTTGGCGGCGAACGCAGTTTCCCAGAATTCACCGTCCATTAGGCAGGGGCCTGCCAAAACGCTCCTTCGGGCAGGAGGACCGTATGGCCACGTCGATGGGTGAACATGGGGAAGTGGCGTTGGTGGCGACGACGCTCGAGGTGCTGGCCGCCGAGATCGAGCTCGCGGCCGCCCACAGCATCACCATGGACCGTATCGTGGGCGAGGTCATGGACCAGCTGCCCGAGGCCGAACGCAATCGGCTGACCCACAGCCTGCACGGCGTGGATCTGCTGGCCCAGCATCTGACGAGCCTGGCGACCTTCGCCCGCAACCTGAGCCGTGAAGTGCCCGGGGAGTCCAAGGCGACGGTGCGGAGCGCCCTGTCGGAGATCACCCTGGGCGCCCTGGCCGAACGCATGGCCGCCGGCCTCGGCGGACCGGCGCCGGTCCTGGCCGCGCAAGCGGTTTCGGGCGACGTCGACCTCTTCTAGAACCGCCCTCAAAGCGATCATCGGCGGGCGCGCGAGACCGCACGGGGCGCGTCCGCGGCGAGCCCTGTTGACCTTGGGCTTCCCCGGCCTAGTTTGCGCCCCCACCTTAGGACTTTGGGCGCACCATGGCTGACACTCCCACCTACGACGTCGTCATCATCGGCGGCGGTCCCGGCGGCTACAACGCCGCGATCCGGGCCGGCCAGCTGGGCCTGAAGGCGGCCTGCGTGGAGATGCGCGGCACGCTGGGCGGCACCTGCCTGAACGTCGGCTGCATGCCCTCGAAGGCGCTGCTGCACGCCTCCGAGCTGTTCGCGGCCGCGGGCGGCGAGTTCGCGACCCTGGGCATCGAGGTCGCGCCCAAGCTCAACCTGCCCCAGATGATGAAGCAGAAGGCCGATTCCGTCGGCCAGCTGACCAAGGGCATCGAGTTCCTGTTCAAGAAGAACAAGGTCGACTGGATCAAGGGCGCCGGGAAGATCGCCGGCCCCGGCAAGGTCGAGGTGACCACCGCGGACGGCGCCGTCACCACCCTGGCCGCGAAGAACATCGTCATCGCCACCGGTTCCGAGCCCACGCCCCTGCCGGGCGTGACGGTGGACCAGAAGCGGATCGTCGATTCCACCGGCGCGCTGGAGCTGCCCGAGGTTCCCGGCCACCTGGTCGTGATCGGCGCCGGCATCATCGGGCTGGAGCTGGGTTCGGTCTGGCGCCGGCTGGGCGCCAAGGTCACGGTCGTCGAGTTCCTCGACCGCATCACCCCCGGCATGGACGCCGAGACCGCCAAGACCTTCCAGCGGTCGCTCGCCAAGCAAGGCATGGAGTTCCGCCTGGGCATGAAGGTCACCGGCGCCAAGGCGTCCAAGAAGGGCGTCGACCTGACCTACGAGCCCGTCGCCGGCGGGGCGGCCGAGACGCTGGAGGCCGACTACGTGCTGGTGGCGATCGGCCGGCGGCCGTTTACGGAACACCTGGGCCTGGAGAGCGTCGGAATCGCGGCCGACAAGCGCGGCTTCATCCCGACCGACCACTTCCGCACGTCGGCCGAGGGCGTCTGGGCGATCGGCGACGTGATCCTGGGCCCCATGCTGGCGCACAAGGCCGAGGAAGACGGCGTCGCCTGTATCGAGATGATCGCCGGCAAGTACGGCCACGTGGACTACAACCTCGTGCCGAGCGTGGTCTACACGTCACCCGAGGTGGCCTGGGTGGGCCAGACCGAGGAGCAGCTGAAGGAGGCCGGCCGCGCCTACAAGGCCGGCAAGTTCCCCTTCACCGCCAACAGCCGCGCCAAGATCAACCACGAGACCGAGGGCTTCGTGAAGGTGCTGGCCGATGCGGCCACCGACGAGGTGCTGGGCGTCCACATGATCGGGCCCAGCGTCTCGGAGATGATCGGCGAATACTGTGTGGCCATGGCGTTCCGCGCCGCGAGCGAGGACGTGGCCCGCACCTGCCACCCGCATCCGACGCGCTCCGAGGCGCTGCGGCAGGCGGCCATGGGAGTCGAAGGTTGGACGATGCAGGCCTGATCTCGGGCCTGACCGTCCGGCGGGTCCGCCCGGAGGAGCTGGCCGAGTGCGCACGGCTCTATGTGCGCGTGCTGCGTGACACCTTCACCTGGCTCGCCCCCGAACGGCACCGCGAGTCCGACTTCCTGCGCGCCGCCGCCGAGGAGGAGGTCTATGTGGCGCTGGATGGGGGCCGGATCGTGGGGCTCGCCGCGCTCTTCGCGCCGCAGAACTTCCTGCATTCGCTCTATGTGGCCGAGCGGGGCCGCGGCATCGGCAAGGCGCTGCTGGACCACGTCGCCGAGACCGTCGACGGGCCGATCTCGCTGAAGTGCCAGACGGCCAACCGCAGGGCCCAGGCCTTCTACGTCCGCGAGGGCTTCCGCTGCGTGGAAGCCGGCGAGGATGGCGGCGTCGCCTGGCTGCGCTTCATTCGCGACCTGGGCCCGGCCTAGGCGCCTGTCGGGGCCGGGACGTCGCCTTCCTGACCGATCCTTAATTTGGCGGCCGCACGCCGCGGTGGCAGCCTCCACTCTCCAAGGGGAAGGGAGGCCGCCATGCTCGCATTGCTTGCCGTCGCCGCCATGGCGAACACCTCGCCCGCCGATCTCCTTTCCGCGACGGCCGAAGCGCCGCCGCCCATCGCGCAGCTCTATCTCGACGAAGCGCGTCCGGGGTTCGTGCGCGCGCCGTCCCGCTGCAGGGCCGCCGCGCGGATCCAGACCGGCTTCGAGCCGGCGCTGCTGTTCCGCGAGCAGGACCGGGCCAACGCGCGGGCGCGGGCGTTGATCGACCTGCCGCCCGCCGAGGCTTGCCTCGTCGGAACGTCGCCCGGCGCGCCGAGCGCCCGGAAATGAGCCTCATCGCCGCCTTCGCCGCCACCGCCATCGCGGCGCCGTTCACCCAGGCCGACGCCCCCGTGTCATCGGTTCGCTGCCGGCCGGCGCCCTATCTCGTGGCCGACCCCGAGGAACCGTCCCGGCCGGAGAAGATCTTCGTCACCGGCAGCCGCGTGCCAATGCGGCCGCTCGATCGAAAGGGCCGGCCCTGCTACCTCACCAGGGACGGCAAGGTCGCCGACACGCAGACGGCTTGAGGCCCCAGCCACGCGGCGCAGGGTCGCCTACGCCTCCCAGGGCGGCGCGCCGTGGAACGCCTCGGCAAGGAAATCCACCATCACCCGCACCTTGGCCGACAGGTGCCGCCGGCTGGGATAGACCGCCAGCACGTCGATCTCGATCATCCGGAAGCCCGGCAGGACCGGGACCAGCCGGCCCTCGCGGAGGTCGTCGCCCACGAGGAAGGTCGGCTGCCAGGTCACGCCCAAGCCCGCGACCGCCGCGGCCCGGCAGGTGTCGCCGTTGTTCGAGCGCATAACCGCGCGGACCTTTACGGCGTGCGCGGCGCCGGCGTCGTCCTCCAGGTTCCAGACGTCGGACTCGGCGGCGAGCGAGTAGACGATGCAGGCATGACGGGCGAGGTCCTGCGGCGTCCGCGGCAGGCCATGGCGCTCGATGTAGTCGGGCGCGGCGCAGACGACGTTGCGCGACGTCGCCAGCCGGCGGCCGACAAGCGCCTGGGACCCGCGGCGCGAGATGCGGATGGCGAGGTCGTAGCCCTCCTCCACCAGGTCGACGACCCGGTCGATCAGGTCGACCTCCAGCTCGATTTCCGGATAGCGGGCCAGGAACTGCGGCCACAGGTCGGACAGCCGGCGGTAGCCGAAGCTGAGCGGCGCGTTGATCCGAAGCCGTCCGCGGGGTGAAAGCGTCGACGACGACGCCAGGGCCTCGGCCTCCGAGACCTCGTCGAGGATCGCGCGCACCCGTTCGTGCAGGGCCTGGCCGGCCTCGGTCAGCGAAAGGCGGCGGGACGTGCGATTGAGAAGCCGCGCGCCGAGGTGCGCCTCCAGCTCCTGCACATAGCGGGTGACGTTGGCCGGCGAGGTGTCGAGGCTCTCGGCGGCCCGGACGAAGCTGCCCTTCCCGGCCACCGCCGCGAACATCTCGTAGGCGCGCAGCCGATCCATCGCCCCACCATTCAGGAATACGCAATGAACCTAGCAGGTCGAGGCCATCGATCCCAGGAATTCTGAGGATCATCTTCCCGGTCATGGCGGACGCGACGGGCGCCCGCGGCAAACCGAAGGAGATTTCAGAATGTCGGGTCGTCTGCAGAACAAGGTCGCCATCGTCACCGGCGCGAGCTCGGGCATCGGCCGCGCCGCGGCGCTGCTGTTCGCCCGCGAGGGCGCCAAGGTGGTGATCGGCGCGCGCCGCCAGGCCGAGTTGGACGCGTTGGTCGCCGAGATCGCGGCCGCGGGCGGCGAGGCCGCGGCCCTGGCCGGCGACGTGCAGTCGGAGGACTACGCCAAGGGCCTCGTCGCGTTGGCGGTGGAGCGCTTCGGCCGGCTTGACGTGGCGTTCAACAACGCCGGCGTCACCGGCGAGACCGGCCCCTCCACCGAGGTGAGCGAAGCGGGCTTCTCCCAGGCGGTGCAGGTCAATCTCGTGGGCTCGTTCCTGGGCGCCAAGCACCAGATCGCCCAGATGCTGAAGAACGGCGGCGGCTCGGTGATCTTCACCTCCACCTTCGTGGGCCACACCGCGAGCTTCCCCGGCATGGCCGGCTACGCCGCCAGCAAGGCGGGGCTGATCGGCCTGACCCAGACCCTAGCGTCCGAGTTCGGCGCCCAAGGGGTGCGGGTCAACGCGATCCTGCCGGGCGGCGTCGACACCGACATGTACCGGGACGTCAACAGCACGGCCGAGTCCCAGGCCTTCATCACCGGCCTGCACGCCCTGAAGCGGGTCGGCCGGCCCGACGAACTGGCGCGCTCGGCGCTCTACCTGGCCTCCGACGACTCCTCGTTCGTCAGCGGCACGGCCCACCTCGTGGACGGCGGGCTCTCGATCACCCGCACCTGATCGCGAAACCACGACTGCAGCGAAGGCCGGCCCGCGAGGGCCGGCCTTCAGAGCCCGTCAGGGTGAAGTGGATACCGGTTCACCCGCCCGGACGGGCTCCATATGCTTGAAGATGGAGCCTTCCCGGATCAGGTGATCCCACCTGATCCGGGAAGGCTCTAGGCGCGTGGGTGGGCCGCCGAATAGGCGCTGAGCAGGGCGGCGGCGTCGACCTCCGCATAGCGCTGGGTCGTCGACAGCGAGGCGTGGCCCAGCAGTTCCTGGATCGAGCGCAGATCGGCCCCCGCGCCCAGCAGGTGCGTCGCGAACGAGTGGCGCAGCGCGTGCGGCGTCGCGCTGGCGGGGAGTCCCAGCCGCCCCCGCAGCTGCTGGACGGTCGCCTGCACGTGGCGGGGGCTCAGGGGGCCGCCCCGCTTGGCCCGGAACAGCGGCTCGTGGGGCGCCGGCGCGAAGGGCGTCTCGGCCAGATAGGCCTCCACCGCCGCACGCACCGCCGGGAGCACCGGCACCATCCGCGTCTTGCCGCCCTTGCCGGTGATGCGCAGCTGGTCGGGCAGCGGGGCGTCGGACCGCTTCAGCGACAGGGCCTCGGAGATCCGCAGGCCGCAGCCGTAGAGCAAGGTCAGGACGGCCTGGTCGCGAGCCGCCTCCCAGTCCTCGCGGTCGGGGACCAGGCCGGGTTCGGCCAGCAGGCCGCTGGCCTGGTCCTCGCTGATCGGCCGTGGCGCGCCCGGCTTCACGCGCGGCCCGCGGACGAGGGCGATGGCGGGGTTGGGCGCATCCAGCCGCCGGTCCAGGAAGCGGTGGAAGGTGCGGATCGCCGACAGAGCCTGGCTAAGCGAACGCGGCGACAGCGGCCGGTCGCCCGAGCGCAGGTGCGCCAGCCAGGCGCGGACCTCGCCGGCGGTGACCTCGGTCAGGCCCTTCACGGTGATCGTCTCGCCGCGATGCCCGCTCAGGAAGGCGATGTAGCGGGCCGTGGCGAAGCCGTAGGCCTCCAGCGTGCGCGGCGAGGCGCGGCGCTCGTGCGCCAGGTGCTCCAGCCAGGCGGCGCGCGCCTGTTCGGCGCTCAGAGCAGCGGCCATCGCTCGGCCGTCCGCTCGGTGACCCGGGCGAGGAAGGCGACCAGCTCGCTGCCCATGTCGGGGGTGAAGCCCTCCGGATCAGCCGAGCCGAAGGCGAGGATCCCCTGGCGCGAAGGCTCCCAGATCGCCATGCGCACCATCGCCATCGAGGCGACCGATCCGGCGTCCGGGCCGAAGAGGCCCAGGGCGGTCGGGACCTGGCCCATCCGCGCCATGCGCTGCGGCCCGCCCAGGATGAGGTCGACCTGGCCTTCGACGAGGGCCTTCCAGCCCGCCGGGGGCAGACCCTCGCATTCCAGCGCGATCACCCCGGCGGCCAACCCGAAGCGCGTGCGCGCCAGTTCGTCGACCCGGCGGGCGAGGTCGGAGTTGTTCCGCGCGTCCAGCAGATCGACGACGGCGCCGTGCGTCTGGGCCTGGGCGGCGAAGTTGGCGCGCGCCGTGGTCTCCAGCATCTGGCGCTGCTCGGCCTCGCGCTGGTGGGCGGCGTGGACGCGGGCCATGGCGGCGGGCGCGAACTCCACCACATTGTCGGCGCGGACCTTCAGGCCCAGCTCTGCCAGCAGGCCCTCGTCGTTGCGCAGGAAGTCGGGGTTGTCGGCCAGGAACCGGCGGACGGCGGCGGGCTCCAGCGGGGCGGCCTCGAACATATCCCCCTGCGACCCGTCCATGTCCGCACGCTCCTACAGAATCGACTGACCCGTCTTGGCCCAGTCGGCCATGAACTGTTGGAGCCCGCGTTCGGTTAACGGATGCTTGAAAAGCGCCTGGAAGACGTCAGGCGGAATGGTCGCGCAGTCGGCGCCGGCTAGGGCGGCTTCCTTCACGTGGCCCGGCGTGCGGATCGACGCCGCCAGGATCTCGGTATCGTAGCCGTAGTTGTCGTATATGGCGCGGATCTCGTTGATCAGGTCCATCCCCTCGGCGCCGTGATCGTCGAGGCGGCCGATGAAGGGGCTGATGTAACTTGCGCCCGCCTTGGCCGCGAGCAGGGCCTGGGCGGCGGAAAAGCACAGGGTCACGTTGGTCTGGATGCCCTCGGCGGCGAACTCGGCGGTGGCGATCAGGCCCTCGCGGGTCAGCGGAACCTTCACCACCACATTGGACGCGACGCCGGCCAGCTTGCGGCCTTCGGCCAGCATGCCGGCGGTGTCCATCGCCGCCACTTCGGCGCTGACCGGGCCGTCGACGATGCCGCAGATTTCGGCGATCACCTCCAGCATGCCGCGTCCGGACTTGGCGATCAGCGATGGATTGGTGGTGACTCCGTCCACGAGGCCCGTGGCGGCAAGGTCCTTGAGGACGGCGGTGTCGGTGGTGTCGAGGAAGAGCTGCATACGTGGAAATCCCGGGGCTTGTTCGCGGGCCTTGTAGCTGCGAAGGCCAGAAGCGCAAACATGAGCCGCATCGCCTCCGTCCTGATTCCCATGCCGCTGCCCGAGGCGTTCGACTACGCCGAGCCGGAAGGCATGGGCCTGGAACCCGGCGATCAAGTGGCCGTGCCGCTGGGCCCTAGGCTGATGCGCGGGGTGGTCACGGGCCTGCGCGACGCCACGGGCGGCAACCGCCCGCTGAAGCCAGTCGCCGAGCGACTGGACGATCCGCGCCTGCCGCCCGGCGTCCTCGCCTTCGTGGAATGGGCCGCCCGCTACGCCGTCGACGCCCCGGGCCAACCGCTGGCGATCGCGCTGCGCGGGGCGCGCGCGCCGAAGCCCAGACCCCAACGCTTGGTCCGCGCCACGGGCGCGCGGCCGGCCCGCGCCACCCCGGCCCGCGAGCGCGTGCTGACCGCGGCGGCGGCGGGCGCGATGGCGCCGGCCGACCTCGCCCGCGCCGCCGGCGTCTCGGCGAGCGTGGTGAAGGGCCTCGTGGACGAAGGCGTGCTCGGCGTGGAGATGGTCGTCCCGGACACAGGCTTCGCCCCGCCCGATCCGGCCCGGCCCGGCGCCGCGCTCAATCCGAGCCAGAATGCGGCGGCCGAAGCCTTGAAGGGCATGGTCCGCGAGGGCGGCTACAGCGTCGCCCTGCTCGACGGGGTGACCGGGTCGGGCAAGACCGAGGTCTATCTGGAAGCCGCCGCCGAGGCGCTGGCCGCCGACCCGGCCGCCCAGGTGCTCATTCTCCTGCCCGAGATCGCGCTCACCCAGGCCGTGATCGCCCGCGTAGCGGCCCGCTTCGGCGCCGATCCCGGGGAATGGCACTCCGACGTGGCCCCGCCGGGGCGGCGGCGGGTTTGGGAGGGCGTCGCCTCCGGCGACTGCCGCATCGTCGTGGGCGCGCGCTCGGCGCTCTTCCTGCCCTTCCGCAAGCTGGCGCTGATCGTCGTCGACGAGGAGCACGACAGCTCGTTCAAGCAGGAGGACGGCTTCGTCTACCACGCCCGCGACCTGGCCGTGGCGCGCGGCAAGATCGAAGACGCCCTGGTGGTCCTGGCCTCCGCCACGCCATCGCTGGAGACCCTGCGCAACGCCGAGACGGGCCGCTACCGCTGGCTGCGGCTGGCCGGCCGGCACGGCGCCGCCGAGTTGCCGCAGATCGAGCTGGTCGACCTGCGCGAGACGCCGCCCGAGGCCGGCCGCTGGCTCTCGAGGCCGCTGATCCAGGCCATGGCGGAGACCCTCGGCCGCGGCGAACAGGTGCTGCTGTTCCTCAACCGCCGGGGCTATGCGCCGCTGGTGCTCTGCAAGGCCTGCGGCGAGCGGATGACCGCGCCCGACACCGACTCCTGGCTGGTCGAGCACCGCTACACCGGCCGGCTGGTTTGCCACCTCACCGGCTTCTCCATGCCCCGGCCCGCCGCCTGCCCCCACTGCGGCGCGAAGGACAGCCTGGTCTCGATCGGCCCGGGCGTGGAGCGGGTGGAGGAGGAGGCCCGCGCGCTGTTCCCCGACGCCCGCATCGCCGTCTTCTCCTCCGACACCGTGCCCGACGCCCGCGAGGCGCGGCGGCTGGTGGCGGCCATGGCGGCGGGCGAGATCGACATCCTGGTGGCCACCCAGGCGGCGGCCAAGGGCCACAACTTCCCCAACCTCACCCTCGTGGGCGTGGTGGACGCCGACCTCGGGCTGCGTGGCGGCGACCTGCGGGCCGCCGAGCGCACCTATCAACTGCTGGCCCAGGCCACCGGCCGCGCTGGCCGCCACGAACGGCCGGGCCGGGCCCTGCTGCAGACCTACGCCCCCGACCATGCCGTGATGCAGGCCCTGAAGGCCCAGGACCGCGACGCCTTCGTCGCCGCCGAGATGGCCGAGCGGGAGTTGGCCGGCCTGCCGCCGTTCGGCCGGCTGGCCGCGGTGATCGTCTCCGGCCCGGACGCGGCGAGCCTCGACGCCTTCGTCCGCGAGATGGCCGAGGCCGCGCCGAACACGCCGGGCGTCGAGGTCTACGGGCCGGCCGACGCGCCGCTGGGCCTGGTGCGCGGCCGGCGGCGCAAGCGCTTCCTGGTGCGCGCCGAGCGCACGGTGGACCTCTCGGCCTATATGGCGGCCTGGCGCGCCCGGGTGCGGCCGCGCGGCGCGATCCGCGTGACCATCGACATCGACCCCTACAGCTTCCTCTAGTTCCGGCTAGTGGAGGATCTTGTCCTCGACGGACGGCCGCTTGCGCCGCGCCAGCATGTTGAGGGTCTCGACCCCGGCCGAGAACGCCATGGCGGCGTAGATGTAGCCCTTGGGCACGTGGACGCCGAAGCCGTCGGCGATCAGCACCGCGCCGATCATCAGCAGGAAGCCCAGCGCCAGCATCACCACCGTCGGGTTCTTGTTGATGAACTCGGCGAGCGGGTCGGCCGCCAGCATCATGACGCCCACGGCCACGACCACGGCCGTGATCATGATCGCCAGGTGCTCGGTCATGCCCACCGCCGTCAGGATCGAGTCGATCGAGAACACGAGGTCCAGCAACAGGATCTGGACGATCGCCGAGCCGAGGTTTCCGACCACCTTCTTCTTGGTGTCCATGACGCCCTCGGTCTCGACGGGGTCGACCTTCTCGTGGATTTCGGTCGTAGCCTTCCAGACCAGGAACAGGCCGCCGGCGATCAGGATCAGGTCGCGCCAGGAGAAGGCGAGCTCGAAGAGCGGCTCGCCGTGTTCGCCCGCCGGACCCTGCCAAGGCAGCTCGAACACCGGCTGGGTGAGGCCCACGATGAAGGCCAGGGTCGAGAGCAGCGCCAACCGCATGATCAGCGCCAGCGAGATGCCGATCCGCCGCGCCTGGCTCCGCTGATGCGCGGGCAGCTTGTTCGACAGGATCGAGATGAAGACGAGGTTGTCGATGCCGAGCACCACCTCCATCACGATAAGGGTCACGAGCGCGGCCCAGGCGGCCGGATCCGTCGCGAGCGCGGCGATATCCATGCGGGTCTCCGATTACGCCCCCACCGCTATCTAGCGGGTTTCCGGTCACCCGCCATTCGGAATCGGCGCCGCTTTTTCAGGCGCCGGCGCCCCGGCTGCGAAGTCCTGTGAATCGAAAATTCTCCTCAGGCGCGAAACTCGGCACGCCGGGCGACTCTCGGCGCGAGGTCTTGTTTCGGGTTGTTGCAGAGGCGTGATGCGGGGGTTCGGAAAGACTACAACTCGTTAAAGCATGGTTTCCGACGGGCCTCTCTTCAGCTCAAATACGGGAACGTGTGGGAATCTTTTCCCTAGAGGCTCTTTCAAACAGACGTTTCGTCAAGTTTATTACAAACTTCGACCTTGGCTCGCCACTTTTCCGCCTCGCCATGCCTGAGACGTCCTGTGGATAAGCGGCGCGCGACACGGCGCCGCCGCGCGTAAACCCTCTTTTCACTCAACGCGGATAACGCTACCCCTTTGCCCGGGAACGTCGGGGAGTGACCCACAACATGCCGAAACGGACGCGGACCCTTCTGGGATCCCTGGCCGCCATGGCCGTGTTGGCTTTCGCGCCGGCCGGCGCGACCGCCGAAACCTACTGGCAGTGCGTGCCCTTCGCCCGGCTGATCTCGGGCATCCAGATCTTCGGCGACGCCTGGACGTGGTGGCGCCAGGCCTCGGGCCGCTACGAGACCGGCTTCCTGCCCAAGGCCGGCGCGGTGCTCTGCTTCAAGCCCACCCAGCGCATGCGGCTGGGCCATGTGGCGGTGGTGACCCAGGTGCTCACCGACCGGGTCGTACAGATCACCCACGCCAACTGGTCGCCGATCGACGGCTCGCGCGGCAAGATCGAGAAGGACGTCACCGTCATCGACGTGTCGCCCGCAGGCGACTGGAGCGAGGTCAAGGTCTGGTACGATCCGAACCACGACCTCGGCGGCTCCACCTACGCCACCCACGGCTTCATTTATCCCGACGCTTCGGCGCGGATCATGGCCGCCTCCGGGCTCTCGGCCCTCCAGAACGGCGCCATCGCGGTGGCCCAGTCGGCCGCCACCCAGGTGGCCAGCGCGGTGCGGCCCGGCCAGGGCCCGATGAGCGTCCTGTCGCAGGCCGCCGACTCCACCGACCGCATCGCCGCCCTGATCGCCGCCGCCACCCGCGGCGACAGCACGCCGCCGGCTCCGCCCACCGACTAGCGTCGCGCTTCGGTTGCAGGGCGCTCGCCTGGGTTGAAATCACGAAGCCTTAAGGCTGTCGTGCAACTCATCCTTAAAGGCCGCACGGCATGGTGAACGCGAAGTCCGCCATGTCATCATTGCCGCAACAGCACCATCTGGCGGTCGACGCCCAGACCCTCCGGGAAGCGCTCGACGCCCACCAGCGTTACCTCGCTGGCCGCGCCGGCGGGCGGCGGCTCAACCTGACCTACGCCGACCTGGCGAACTGCTCGCTCGAAGGCGTCGACCTGCGCGACGCCGACCTGACCGGGGCCAAGCTGTCGGGCTCCACGCTCGCCCGGTCGAACCTGTCGCGGGCGATCCTGTTCGGCGCGGACCTGCGCGAAGCCGACATGCGGCACGTGAACCTCAAACGGGCCGACCTGCGCGGCGCCTGCATGCGGGGCGCGAACCTGGCGGGGGCCGAGCTGGCGGGCTGCGACCTTCGCGAGGGGCGCATCGCCCTCCAGGACAAGCTGGACGGTTTCCGGATCCTGCGCCACGAGCACCGTCCGGGCGAACTCAACTACGCCGTCCTGGCGGGCGCGAACCTCGCGGGCGCCCAGATGAGCGGCGCCGTCGCCATGACCAGCGACTTCACCGACGCCAACCTGGCGGGGGCCGTGCTGACGGGCGCGAAGCTGATGCGCGCCGTGCTCGACGGCGCCGACCTGACCGGGGCGGACCTGGGCGGCGCGGACCTGTCGGGCGCCTCCATGAAGCGCGCGGTGCTCAACGGCGTGAACCTGGCCCAGGCGCGGCTGGACGACGCCGACCTGACCGACGTGCTGCGCGCGCCGCCGCCGATCTTCTACATCGACGACAAGTCGCTGAGCGAGGTGCTCTCCGAGCACGAAGCCTATTGCGACACCAACGGCCGCAGCGGCGCGGTGATGAAGATGAACCAGGTCGACTTCCGGCCCATGCGAAGCCTGAAGCGCCGGCGGCTCTCGGGCCTCGTGGCGCCGCGCTCGATCTTCTTCGGCATGGACCTCGAGGGCGTCCAGCTCCAGGGCGCGGACCTCTCCGGCTGCGACTTCCGCGGCGCCAACCTGCGCGAGGCCGACCTGCGGGGGGCCCGGTTCATCGACGCCCAGCTCGCCCGCGCCGACCTGCGCGGCGCGAAGATGGGGCCGCTGGCCATCGGCGACGCCCGCTTCGTGCGCACCGACTTCTCGCGCGCCTCGCTGCGCGGGGCCGACCTGCGGGGCGCGCATGCCGTGCGCGCCCGTTTCCTCGACGCCGAGATGGACGGCGCGCGCGTCGCCGGCTGCGACCTCTCCGGGGCCGAACTCGAGACCTGAGCCCGCGGCTCAGGCCTCCGGCTCGTCGCCGGCCGGCTCCGCCCGGTGGGCGTCGATGAGCGCCGCGGCCGCGCCGCGCACCGCCTTGGCCGGCCCGTCGCCGCCGAAGACCTGGCCGGTGACATAGACCCCCTCGATCAACAGCAGCAGGCTGTCGGCCAGCTTCTTCGGCTTGCGCGCCCCAAGGGCGCGGGCCAGGTCGCGCAACCGCTCGCGGACCTCGGTCTTGTGCGCCAGGGCCACCTTGTGGCCGGGGTGCTTCGGGTCGGGGTATTCCACCGCCGCATTGCTGAGGCCGCAGCCGCGATAGCCGTCGCGCGACGCGCGGCGGCCCAGGGCGTCGAAATAAGCCAGCAGCTGGGCGCGGGCGTCGCCCGGATGCTCCGCGGCGGCCTCGTCGAAATAGGCCATCGACCGCGCCCGCTCGCCTTCCAGATAGGCCGCGATGAGCTGGTCCTTGGAGCCGAACGCCCGGTAGAGACTGGGCTTGGTGGCGCCGGCCCGCTGGACGATCTCGTCGACGCCGATCGCCCGCGCCCCTTCGCGGTAGAACAGCTCCTGCGCGGTGGCCAGGATGCGGTCGGCGGCCTTCAGGTTTTCTGGCTTGGCGGCGGACATCTTCTCGCGTTGACCTCGTTACCGATCGGTACGATTGGTGGCGGACCAATTTGGAAACGTACCGGTCTGTCACATGACGATAGCCTCGAAGCGTCCGTTTGGCCAGGGCTACGCCTGGGTCGTCGCGGCGGTCACCTTCCTCGCCCTGCTGGCGGCGGCCGGTCTGCGCTCGGCGCCCGGCGTGCTGCTGAGCCCGCTGCACTCGGCCTTCGGATGGGACCGGGGCTGGCTGTCGGCCGGGGCCGCCGTCGGGATTCTGCTCTACGGCCTCGTGGGGCCTTTCGCCGCCGCCCTGATGCAGACCCTGGGCCTGAGGCGCACGCTGGTGGCCGGGCTGGTCCTGATGAGCGGTTCCACGGCGCTGAGCCTCGGGATGCGCGAGCCCTGGCAGTACGTCGCCACCTGGGGCGTCCTGTCGGGGTTGGGCTCGGGCGCCGTCGCCCTTTCGATGGGCGCGACGGTGGTCAATCGCTGGTTCGTCGCCCGGCGCGGACTGGTCATGGGCCTGCTCAGCGCCTCGACGGCCACCGGTTCGCTCGTCTTCCTGCCGGCCATGGCCGCCCTCGCCGAAAGAGGCGGCTGGCGGCCCGTGGCCATCGCGGTGTCGCTGGCGGCCGGCGCGCTGGTCCCGCTGGTGCTGCTGCTGATGCCCGAGCGGCCGTCCGACATCGGCCAACCGGCGTACGGGGCCGACGTCGTCGAGGCCGCGCCGCCGCCGGCGCATCCGCTGGCGGCCATCCGGCTGGCGTTCTGCGTGCTGCGCGACGCGGCCCGCACCTCGACCTTCTGGCTGCTGTTCGCCACCTTCTTCGTCTGCGGCTTCACCACCAACGGCCTCGTCGGCACCCACCTGATCTCGTTCTGCGGGGACCGCGGCCTGGCGCTGGTCCAGGCGGGCGCGCTGTTGGCGGCCATGGGCGCGTGCGACATGGTGGGCACCACCGCCTCAGGCTGGCTGACCGACCGCTACGACCCGCGCAAGCTGCTGTTCGTCTACTACGGCCTCCGGGGCCTGGCGCTCGTGGCCCTGCCATTCCTGGACTTCGACCTCGTGAGCCTGTCGGTCTTCGCGGTGTTCTACGGCCTCGACTGGCTGGCCACGGTGCCGCCGACGGTCGGGATCGCCAATGCGACCTTTGGCGAGCGCAACGGGCCCATTGTCTTCGGCTGGGTGGCGCTGGGCCATCAGATGGGCGCGGCCAGCGCCGCGTTCGGGGCCGGCGTGCTGCGCGAGCTGCAGGGTCGCTATCTGGAGAGCTTCGTCATCGCCGGCCTGCTGGCGGTGGTGGCGGGCCTCGCCGCCCTGGCCATCCGCCGCCCCGCGCCCGCCGCGACGGCGTGAGCCCTTCTCTGCCCCCGGGTCATCGGGCTAGGGAGGAGGCATGAATTCGCTGACGACGTACGAGCCGCGCGCGCGGCGGATCGAACTGCCCGCCCGCGGCGGGGCGATGGCCGTGCTCGACTTCGGGCCGCCGGACCGGCCGGTCGACGTGGTCTTCTCCCACGCCAACGGCTTCAACGCGCGCACCTACCGCACCATCCTGGCGCCGCTGGCCCCGCGCCTGCGGGTGCTGGCGCTGGACCTGCGCGGCCACGGCGGTTCGACCCTTCCCGCCGTGGTGGAGGATCATGGCGGCTGGAACCAGTACCGGGACGACCTGCTCGCCCTGCTGGCGGCGGAGACGGAGGGGCCCGTGGTCCTCGCCGGGCACTCCATGGGCGCTACCACCTGCCTGCTGGCCGCCGCCGTCGAGCCGGCGCGGGTCAAGGCGCTGGCCCTGTTCGACCCCGTGCTCTTCGACCACGCCCGGGCCGCCCGCGAGCAGTCGGGCGACAATCCCCTGGCGCAGGGCGCGGACCGGCGACGC
The DNA here is from genome assembly GCF_016124325.1 of Phenylobacterium sp. Taxonomy (GTDB): domain Bacteria; phylum Pseudomonadota; class Alphaproteobacteria; order Caulobacterales; family Caulobacteraceae; genus Phenylobacterium. Next base: position 168,502 of record NZ_WGNY01000011.1, on the reverse strand, counting down.
GCCGTCTTCCCCGACAAGGCCGCCGCGGCCGCGGCCTACACGGGCCGCGGCGCCTTCCGCTCTTGGAGCCCCGAACAGCTCGCCGACTACGTGGAGGGCGGCTTCCGCGACACCGCCGATGGGCAGGTGACATTGTCCTGCGCCCCGGCCTGGGAAGCTTCCAATTTCCGGATCCACGGCTACGACGCCTGGGCTGCGATCCGCGCCATCCGTCGCCCCGTCCGCATGCTGCGCGCCGAGACAGGCTCGACCGCCCGGATCGACGACAATCTGGAGGAGCTGGCGGCCAATCCGCAGCTCACCGTCGAGACCGTTCCCGGCACGACGCACTTCCTTCCGATGGAACGCCCCGACATCGTGCGCGCCGTGATCGGGGACCTCGCCGGCGGCTGATGCGTTCAGGGCAGGCCCCATTGCCGCCGCCTTGGCGCGCTAGCCCGAACTTGAAGGAGCCCTGCCGAATGACCGTAACCCGCCGATCCCTCGCGCTCGCCGCCCTCGCCGCGCCCCTGGCCGCGACGTTGGCGCGGCCCGCGGCGGCGGCCGGGCTCGCCCCTGCCGACCAGGCCCTGGTCGACCGCGCCGTCGCCTATCTCGAAGGCCTGACCGAGGCCAAGGCCAAGTTCGTCCAGACCGACGCCCGCGGCCGCGCCACCACCGGCGCGGTCTATCTGAAGCGGCCGGGCAAGGCGCGGTTCGACTACGATCCGCCGTCGGGCCTGCTGGTCGTCTCGGACGGCGACATCGTTTCGGTGCAGGACACGCGGCTGAAGACCTTCGACCGCTACCCGCTGGGCGCGACGCCGCTGTCGCTCTTCCTGGCGAAGACGATCCGTCTCGACAAGGGCGTCGCCATCGCGCGCGTCCAGCGGATGGCGAACGGCTTCTCGATCACCGCGCGCGACGGCAAGAAGGAGACGGCCGGCGAGATCACCCTCACCTTCCACGATGCGCCGCTGGCGCTGGAGGGTTGGACGGTGACCGACGCCCAGGGGCGGCCCACGCGCGTGCAACTCATCGACCTGCAACCTGCACGCGGCCTCGCCAAGAAGCTGTTCGTTCTGGAGGACCCCCGCCCGAAGAACGTGGGGCGAGGCAAGGTGTGATAAAACTGACACACGCAAGCTTTGCCGCGAAAGTCCTTTGACAAACTGCTTCGGTGTGGCGATATTGTCACTACGTCGTTCGGACGCCGGTCGTTCGGACGAAATCCGTGCCGGAACCTATCCCCTCCCGGCCGCGGCATGAGAGACAACTGACACAGCCCGGGCGCTGCGAGGCGCCCGGGCTTTCTTTCGCGCCGCAAGCGCTTAAGAAGCCCCGATGCGCCTTCGGATCTGCACCTGGAACGTCAACTCCGTCCGCCTGCGCGCCGAGCAGGCCGCGCGCTTCGTCGCCGAACAGGCGCCCGACGTCCTGTGCATGCAGGAGATCAAGTGCCGCGAGGGCGAGTTCCCTCGCGCCGCCTTCGAGGAGATGGGGCTGCCGCACCTGAAGATCGCCGGCCAGAAGGGCTGGCACGGGGTGGCGATCGCCTCGCGCCTGCCGATCGAGGACCCCGCCCCGCTCGACGTCTGCCGCGAGGGGCACGCGCGCTGCGTGGGCGTGAAGGTGGCCGGGGTCGAGATCCAGAACTTCTACATTCCCGCCGGCGGCGACATCCCCGACCGCGAAGAAAATCCGAAGTTCGACCACAAGCTGGACTTCTACGAGAAGCTGACGGCCGAGCTCGGGCGGCGCGATCCCAAGGCGGCGCTGGCGATCGTGGGCGACCTGAACGTCGCGCCCAGCGAGGGCGACGTCTGGAATCACAAGTACATGTCCAAGGTGGTCAGCCACACGCCGGTCGAGGTGGAGGCCTTCTATGCGATGAAGGCGGCCGGCCAGCTGATCGACCTGCCGCGCGAGGCCACGCCCGACCCACAGAAGATGTTCTCGTGGTGGAGCTATCGCGCCGCCGACTTCCGCGCCTCCAACCGCGGCCTGCGGCTGGACCACATCCTGGTCAGCCCCGGCCTGCGCGACGCCGCCTTCCGCCTGGGCGCGGCGGCCAGCCGGGTGCACGATGACGTGCGCGAATGGGAGCGGCCCAGCGACCACGCCCCTGTGAGCGCGGATTTGGTGCTCTAACCTTCCTTTCCCACGACGTGGGAGAGGGGGACCGTCGGCCGAGGCCAGAGGCCGTAGAGCCGATGGTGGAGAGGGAAGGCCCCATGTGCTGCGGCCTGCCGCTTGCCCTTTCCACCATCCACTCTCCGCTTCGCTCGGCGGATGGTCCCCCTTTCCCGCTCGACGGGAAAGGAAGGCTAAGGCGCCAACTTGTAGCCGCCCGCCTCGGTCAGCAGCAGCCGCGCATTGGCCGGATCGGGCTCGATCTTCTGGCGCAGGCGGTAGACGTGGGTCTCCAGCGTGTGGGTGGTGACGCCGGCGTTGTAGCCCCACACCTCGGCCAGCAGCTCCTCGCGCGACACGGCCTTCTCGCCGGCGCGGTAGAGGTACTTCAGGATGTTGGTTTCCTTCTCCGTCAGGCGGATCTTCTTGCCCCGCTCGTCCACCAGCACCTTGGCGGCCGGCCTGAACTCGTAAGCGCCCAGGCGGAAGACCGCGCCCTCGGAATGTTCGTAGTCGCGCAGCTGGGCGCGGATGCGGGCCAGCAGCACCGCGAACTTGTAGGGCTTGGTCACATAGTCGTTGGCGCCGGCGTCCAGCCCCTGGACCGTGTCGTCGTCGCCCGCTGCGGCGGTCAGCATGATGACCGGCGTCATCACCCCGTCCTCGCGCAGGCGCCGGCAGGCCTCGCGGCCGTCCATGTCGGGCAGGTCGACGTCGAGCAGGATCAGGTCGGGCTTCCGGTCGCGCGCCATGCGGACGCCCTCGCCCGCCGTCGCCGCCTCAAGGGTCTGGAAGCTCTCGGCCTCGAGCTGCTCGGCCACCGCCCCGCGAAGGTCCTGGTCGTCGTCGACGATAAGGAGGGTCTTGCGCTGAGCCATAAGCGGCAAGAAACACTATCTGGCCGCGTCGCGCCAAAGGGAATCGAGACGACCGTGATCTTCATCGTCACCGCCGATGGCCAGCTGGACCTGGGCGACCGCAAGGTCCGCTGCGCGCTGGGCCCCGCCGGGGTCGTGCCGGCCGCGAAAAAGCGCGAGGGCGACGGGGCGACGCCGGCCGGCGTCTGGCCGATCCGCGAGGTCTGGTACCGACCCGACCGCGGGCCGCCGCCGGCCACGGAGATCCGCGTCCATTGCCTGGCCGAGGACGACGGCTGGTGCGACGACCCGGCCGACCCCGCCTACAATCGCCACGTGAAGCTGCCCTATCCCGCCAGCGCCGAGCATCTGTGGCGGGAGGACGCCGGCTACGACATCGTCGTGGTGCTGGGGCACAACGACGACCCGGTCGTCCCGGGCCTGGGCTCGGCGATCTTCCTGCACATCGCCCGGCCCGACTACGCGCCCACCGCCGGCTGCGTGGCCGTGACCCGCGAGGATCTGGAGGACCTGCTCGACCAGGTCCGGCCGGGCGACGCGGTCGAGATCAGGCTCTAGGCGTCCGCGCCCCGAACACCGCCGAGCCCACGCGCACGCTGGTGGCGCCGAAGCGGATGGCCGTCTCGAAGTCGCCGCTCATGCCCATCGAGAGCTTCGCCAGGCCATTGCGCGCGGCGATCTTCGCCAGCAGGGCGAAGTGCGGGCCCGGCGGCTCAGCCTCGGGCGGAATGCACATCAGGCCCTCCGGCTCGAGGCCGTACGTCGCCCGGCAGGCGGCGATGAAGGCGTCGGCCTCGGGCGGGACCACGCCCGCCTTCTGCGGCTCCTCGCCCGTGTTCACCTGGATGTAGAGCCGCGGCGTCCGACCCTGCTTCTGGGCCTCGTCGGCCAGCACGCGGGCCAGCTTCTCGCGGTCGAGGGTTTCGATCACGTCGAAGAAGGCCACCGCCTCGCGCGCCTTGTTGGTCTGCAGCGGTCCGATCAGGCGCAGCTCGATCTCGCCGCGCCGCTCGGCCCAGCGGGCCATCGCCTCCTGCACCCGGTTCTCGCCGAACACCCGCTGGCCGGCGGCCAGGACCGGCGCGACCGCCTCCCAGGGCTGCTGCTTGGAGACGGCGACCAGGGTCACATCGGCCGGATCGCGACCGGCGGCTTGCGCGGCGCGGGCGATCCGGGCCACCACATCGGCGTAGGCAGCGGCGTCGGGGAGTTCGGCCATTTCCGGGTTCTGGACCTTGCAGAGGACGGCCCGTCTCCTAGCGCGCCGGCGGCCCCGGTGGAAACCGCTTCGCGGGACTTTGCCGCCCCTGCTGTTCTTCACCGATCCCAAGCGGACCCCGGATCCCGCCGCCGTGGCGCGGCGCCTGCCCCGGGGCTCGGCCGTCGTCTATCGCCACTTCGGCGCGCCCGACGCCGAGCGCCAGGCCCGGGCGCTGCTGGCGATCGCGCAAGCCCGCGGCCTCAAGCTGCTGATCGGACGCGACGCGGCGCTGGCCGCCCGCATCGGCGCCGACGGCGCGCACCTGCCTGAGGCCCAGGCCTGGCGCGCGCGGGCGCTCAAGCGGTCTCGTCCCGGCTGGATCGTGACCAGCGCCGCCCATTCCCTGTCGGCCGCCCGGCGCGCCTCGGGCGACGCCGTGGTGGTTTCGGTGGCCTTTCCGTCGCGCAGCGCCTCGGCGGGGCCGGCGCTGGGGCCGGTTCGGCTGGCGGCCCTGGCGCGTGCGTGCGGACGGCCCGTCTATGCGCTCGGAGGCATCGACAACAAAACGGCCCGCCGTCTGCTCGACGCGGGCCTGATCGGACTGGCGGCCGTGGATGGCCTGGCCGGCTAGAACTTGAAATTCGTCTCGAGGCGGACCTTGGGGGCGTCGGCCGGTCGCGCCGCATTGGCCCGCGGCGTCAACTCCTGGTCGCCCAGGGCCACCGAGCCGCCGACCCGAAGCGACGGCGTGATCCGGAAGAAGGCCCCAGCCTGGACGTCGTTGAGCGTCGAGGGCCGTTCGGAGGGCTGCTGCAGGTTCACCGTGATGCCGAAGCGGCCCTTGCTGGCGTCCCAGCGGAACAGCCGGCCGGCGTCGGGCGCCGCCGTGGCGGGCTCGGAGCGGACCGTGAAGTCGACCGTCTTGCCCTTGTCGGCCGCCCACGCGCCGTTCGCCGCCGCGCTTGCCAGCGCGGCCACGACGATCATTACGCACGTGCGGACCTTGGACATCGGTCTCTATATAGCCCCAACGGTCACCAATCGCGACCCGACCAGATAGCACGGCCTCGCGATTGCCAGCCGATTAAAGTCGGTGGTGATTTGCGGTCAACAGGACTCGCCTTCCACGGGCCGCCATACAGCAAGATGGCAGGCGCCTGTGGCGGCGCTGCCACGCGATTCCTGTTTGGCGCCAATCATCGCATTGTTATAGAGGGCGCCGGCGCGGGGCGGCGCCGTGGCGCTCGACGCTGCGGAATTCATTGGAGACGGATGCATATGCCGTTTGTGCGCGGTAATCGGATGCGTGGCCTGCTGATGGCGACGGCGGCGGTCAGCCTGATCTCGGTCGGCGCCTGCGGCAGCCTGCCCTTCACCGGCAAGAACAAGGTGCGCGCCCCGGGCGACAACGCCGCGGCGATCGGCGTCAACGGCTATCTGTGGCGCGCGGCCCTCGACACCCTGGCCTTCATGCCGCTGCAGTCGGCGGACCCCTACGGCGGCGTGATCGTCACCGACTGGTACGCCAACCCCGAAAAGCCCGACGAGCGCTTCAAGTGCACCGTCTACATCCTGGATGCGCGGCTGCGCGCGGACGGCCTGAACGTGGCCGTCTTCAAGCAGAACCGCGACGCCTCCGGCAATTGGGTGGATGCGCCGACGGCCTCGCAGACCGAGACCGACATCGAGAATTCGATCCTGACGCGCGCCCGCCAGCTTCGACTTTCGAACATCCGGGGCTGAGCCCCGCGACCCGTTCGACTGTCGACGCGCCCGGCATGAAAGGCCGTTGACCGGAAGTCCAACCCCCGTCAAAGGCCGCCGTCATGGCACGTTACAATCCGAAGGAAACCGAGCCGAAGTGGCGTCAGGCCTGGGCCGACGCCGACTCCTTCCGCGCGGTCGCCGATCCCGCCAGGCCCAAGTACTACGTGCTGGAGATGTTCCCGTACCCGTCGGGACGCCTGCACATGGGCCATGTGCGCAACTATTCGCTGGGCGATGTCATCGCGCGCTTCAAGCGCGCCCGCGGCTTCTCGGTGCTGCACCCCATGGGCTGGGACGCCTTCGGCCTGCCGGCCGAGAACGCCGCCATGGAACGCGGCGTCGATCCCAAGGCCTGGACCTACGAGAACATCGCCCGGATGCGGGCCGAGCTGAAGGAACTGGGCCTCAGCATCGACTGGTCGCGCGAGTTCGCCACCTGCGACGTCGAATACTACGGCAAGCAGCAGGCCTGGTTCCTGGACCTGTACGAACGCGGCCTGGTCTACCGCAAGGAAAGCGTCGTCAACTGGGACCCGGTCGACCAGACCGTGCTGGCCAACGAGCAGGTGGTCGACGGCCGCGGCTGGCGTTCGGGCGCGGTGGTCGAGAAGCGCAAGCTGAACCAGTGGGCGATGCGCATCACCGACTACGCCGACCAGCTGACCGACGACCTGGCGACCCTGGACCGCTGGCCCGAGAAGGTGCGGGTCATGCAGGAGAACTGGATCGGGCGCTCCAAGGGCCTGAAGTTCCGGTTCCATTTCGCCGGCGAGGGCCCGGCCGAGGGCCTGGAGGTCTACACCACCCGCCCCGACACCCTGTTCGGCGCCAGCTTCGTGGGCGTGGCCGCCGACCACCCGCTGGCCGAAGCCGTCGCGGCGAAGGACCCCAAGGCCGCGGCCTTCATCGCCGAATGCCGCAAGGGCGCGGCGACCGAGGCCGAGATCGAGACCGCCGAGAAGATCGGCTACGACACCGGCCTGAAGGTGAAGCACCCGTTCGATCCGAACTGGGAGCTGCCGGTCTGGATCGCCAACTTCATCCTGATGGACTACGGCACGGGCGCGATCTTCGCCTGCCCGGCGCACGACCAGCGCGACCTGGACTTCGCCCGCAAGTACGGCCTGCCCGTGAAGCCCGTCGTCCTGCCGGCCGGCGAGGACGCGGCGAGCTTCGAGGTGGGCGACGAGGCCTACGTGGGTCCGGGCGCGATCTTCAACTCGGACTTCCTGGACGGCATGGACGTCGAGGCCGCAAAGGCCGCCGCCATCGCGCGGATCGAGGCCCAGGGCGATGGCGACGGCGCGACGGTGTTCCGCCTGCGCGACTGGGGCGTTTCGCGCCAGCGCGCGTGGGGCTGCCCGATCCCCGTCGTGCATTGCGAAAAGTGCGGCGTGGTTCCGTTGCCCAAGTCGGCCCTGCCGGTCGCCCACCCGGATGACATCGAGTTCTCCAAGGCCGGCAATGCTCTGGATCGGCACCCGACCTGGAAGCACACGACCTGCCCCACCTGCGGCGGGCCCGCCACGCGCGAGACCGACACGCTGGACACCTTCGTCGACAGCTCCTGGTACTTCGCGCGCTTCGCCAATCCGCACGCCGAGGAGCCCATCGACAAGGCGGCGGCCGACTACTGGCTGCCCGTCGACCAGTACATCGGCGGCATCGAGCATGCGGTGCTGCACCTGCTCTACGCCCGTTTCGTCACCAAGGCCCTGGCCGACGACGGCCAGCTGTCGGTGCGCGAGCCCTTCGCCGGCTTGTTCACCCAGGGCATGGTCACCCATGAGACCTACCGGCGGCAGAACGGCGAGTGGGTCGAGCCGAAGGAAGTCGAGATCGAGGTGGTGGGCAATACCCGCCGCGCGACCCTGGGCGCGAACGGCGAGCCGGTGACGATCGGCGATTCCGAGAAGATGTCGAAGTCCAAGCGCAACACCGTGGCGCCCGAGGAGATCTTCGACGTCTATGGCGTGGACGCCGCCCGCCTGTTCGTGATGTCCGACAGCCCGCCCGAGCGCGACGTCCAGTGGACGAGCGGCGGGGTCCAGGGCGCCTGGCGCTTCGTCAACCGCGTCTGGGACGAGTTCGACAGCCAGCCGGCGGAGGTCGGGGCGGCAGAGCCCGAGCCCGAGCTGCGCCGGGCGACGCACAAGCTGGTGAAGCAGGTGACCGAGGCGATCGACACCTTCCGGTTCAATTCCGGCATCGCGCGCCTCTACGAGTTCCTGAACCTGCTGAAGGCCAATCCCGCCAAGGGCGCATCGCCCGCACTGCTGGCGGCCCGCCAGGAGGCCCTGCTGGCCTTCGCCCGCCTGATCGCGCCGTTCACGCCGCATCTGGCCGAGGAGTGCTGGGCCCGCATCGGCGGGAGGGGTATGGTCGTCGAGGCCGAATGGCCCGGCTTCGACCCGGCCCTGACCGAAGACGCCGTCAAGGTGCTGCCCGTGCAGGTCAACGGCAAGCGGCGCGGCGAGATCACCGCGCCGGCCGGGGCCGAACCGGCCGATGTGGAGAAGATCGTGCTTGACGATCCCGAGATCGCACGGCGCCTTGAGGGCCTGACAATCCGCAAGGTGATCGTGGTGAAGGATCGCATCGTCAACATCGTGGCGGCATGAGGCCGATGCGCGTTCTCGCCCTCGCCCCGCTGGCCGCGGTCGCCGCCATGGCGCTGTCCGGCTGCGCGGGCTTCCAGCCTCTGTACGCCCAGGACGCGGTGGTGAAGAACCTCGCGGCGATCCAGGTCGACGCCCCGGCGGGCCGCACCGGCTACCTGCTGCGCCAGCACCTCGACGACGCCTTCGTGAAGGATCACGGCGCTGCGCCCGCCTACGAGATGGCCCTGACCATCGCCGAGGCCCGCTATCCGCGCGGCGTGCGGGTCGACAACGTGGCCACCCGCTACGAATACGTGCTGACCACCGGCTACACGCTGAAGGCCCTGCCCTCGGGCGCCGTCGCCAAGTCCGGCCAGGTGCGCGTCGAACTCACCTACGACTCCGCCGACCAGCCCTACGCCTCGATCTCGGCCCAGCAGGACGCGCAGGACCGCGCCGCCGAGGAGGCCGCCCGGCGCATCGAGCTGGAGCTCGCCGTCTGGCTCGCCAACGGCGGCCACACGGCCAAGGCGCAGAAGTAGCCCCAGGAGGGGCGCGAGGATGATCCTCAGCCGGCGGCCCGACATCGAGCGTTTCCTCGCGAAGCCCGATCCGGCCATCCGCGCCGTCCTGATCTATGGCCGCGACCTGGGCGTGGTGCGAGACCGCGCCCGGCAGCTGGCCGCGAAGCTGGTTCGCGATCCCGACGATCCCTTCGACGTGGCGCTGATCAGCGAGGCCGACCTCGCCGACGACGGCGCCCGCCTCGAGGCCGAACTCGCCGCCCAGTCGCTGATGGGCGGCCGGCGCCTGGTGCGCGTGCGGCTTGCCGACGGCAAGGCGGCTGTGGACAAGGCGGTGGCGGAAGCCCTGACCCGCCACGCCGCCGGCGAGCTCAATCCGGACGCCGCGTGCGTGATCGAAGCCGGCAACCTCGGCCGGGACTCGGCGCTGAGGAAGGCGGCCGAGAAGGCGGCCGGGGCGGCGGCCATCCCCTGCTACGAGGACGAGCCCGGAGACGTGGCCCGGCTGGTGCGCGAGACCCTGGCCCAGGACCAGGTGGCGCTGAACGCCGAGGCCCTGGCCATGTTCGTGGCCCGGCTGCCCAGGGAACGCGGCGTCGCGCGCCAGGAGATCGAGCGGCTGGCGCTCTATCTCGGCCCGGGCAGCAGCATGACGGCAACGCCCGCGGATCTGGAGCCGTTCCTGGGCGTGGAGCCCGAGGCCTCGCTGCTCGACGCGGCGGCCGACGCCTTCGGCGGGCGGATCGCCGAGGCGCAGGCCGGCCTGCGCCGCGCGGCCCAGGAGGGCGAGAGCGGCCCCGCGGCGGTTCGCGCCGTGGGCGTCCATCTTGGGCGCCTGCGCAAGGCCCTGACCTTGGCCGCCAACGGCGCGGGCCTGCAGGAGGCGGCCAAAGCCTCCGGCGTGTTCTGGAAGCAGGAACGCGAGTTCCTGCGCCAGGCGCGGGCCTGGAACCTCGACGAACTCGACCGCATCCAGCCCGAGGTGCTGGCGGCCGACCGCGCCTGCAAGACGGCCGGGTCGCCCGACCGCCTCATCGCCGAACGGCTGGCGCTGACCGTCGCCAGCCGCGCGCGGCGCCTGGGACTCTGACCGGCCAGAGCGCCAGAGCCGGTCAGGGTGAAGTGGATGCCGGTTCACCCGCCCGGACGGGCTCTGAACTCCTGAATATGGAGCCTTCTCGTCCGGATCAGGTGATTCCACCTGATCCGGGAAGGCTCTAGGCTCCCTTCGGGGAGGGACGCCATGATCCCGAAAGTCTTCATCGCGGCCGTGCTGGCCGCCTCGTCCGCGCTGGCCGCGCCGCCCTTGCCGCCGGAGACCTACCGCCAGCCAGCGAAGCTGGTCACTCTGCCCGACGGGCGGAAGATGAACCTGCTTTGCCTCGGCGAGGGCTCGCCCGTGGTGGTGCTGGACGCCGGCTACGGCTCGGGCGCCAGCGTCTGGGCCCAGATCCATCCCACCCTGGCCGAGACCACCAAGGTCTGCGCCTTCGACCGGCCCGGCAACGAATGGAGCGATCCCGGGCCCCTGCCCCGCACCACCGCCGCGATCGTCGCCGACGAGCGCGCCATGCTGAAGGCGGCTGGATTGAAGGGTCCGTTCGTGCTGGTCGGCCACTCCATGGCGGGCCTGGACGTGCGCCTCTACGCCTCGCGCCATCGCAAGGAGGTGGCCGGCGTCGTCATGGTCGATCCCTCCAATCCGCACCAGCAGGACCGGTTCGCCGCCGTCGCGCCCGCCTCCACCGCCCGGGACGCGGCGCGCATGGCCGGCCGGCGCAAGTGCGTGGACCAGCTGGTGGCGGGCGAGCTGAAACCCGAGGACGGCGCGGCGTACGCGGCCTGCTTCCCCGCGCCGCCGTCCAACCTGCCCGAGCCGTGGCGCGCGACCCTGGCGGCGTGGCGGACCGATCCCGCGCGCCTCGCCAACCTGATGTCGGAGGTGGAGTCCATGCCCGGCGCCGACTCCGATCAGATCGATACGGCGGCCCGCCCGCTGGGCGACCTGCCGCTGATCGTGCTCACGGCCGACGGCACGGCCCGGGCGCTCGGCAGCTCGCCGGAGGAGCGCGAAGCGGCGGCCAAGGTCTGGAGCGCCATGCACGACGAGGCCGCCGCGCTCTCGACGCGCGGCGAGAACCGCCACGTGGACGCCGGTCACTACATCTGGGCCGAGAAGCCCCAGGCGGTCATCGACGCCGTCAACGAGGTCGTGGCGGCCGCGCGGGCCAGGAAGGGTCGCTAGCGGCGCGTCAGGCGGCGGCAGATCTCGTCGAGCTGTTCGAGGCTGGCGTACCTGATCTTGATCTCGCCCGCGCCGCCACGGTCGGCGATGTCGACGCCCATGCCCAGCGCTTCCTCGAGGTCGGCTTCCAAGGCGGCGGTGTCCGCGTCCTTCGCCTTGCGCGGGCCGGAGGCCTTTTTCGGCGCGGTAACGTTCTGACGCGCGAGCCCCTCCACTTCGCGGACCGACAGCTGCTTTGTGACGGCAAGTTCGGCAAGCTGACGAGGGTTTTCGGCGGAAAGCAGCGCGCGGCCGTGTCCGGCGGTCAGTCGGCCGGCCAGCAGATGCTCCTGCACGTCCTCGGGCAGCTGCGCCAGGCGCATGGTGTTGGCCACGTGGCTGCGCGACTTGCCGACGAGGGCGGCCACCTCTTCCTGGGTCTGTTCGGCCTGCCCCATCAGCGTCACATAGGCGCGCGCCTCTTCGATGGGATTCAGGTCGGCGCGCTGGACGTTCTCGACGATTGCGATCTTGAACGCCTCGAGGTCGCTGAGCGGCCGCACCAGGGCCGGCACCGAGGCCAGGCCCGCCCTTTGGGCCGCGCGCCAGCGCCGCTCGCCCGCGACGATCTCGAACTCGCCTTCGGACCGCGCCGACGGCCGGACCAGGATCGGCTGCAGAACACCCGACTCCCGGATCGAAGCCTCCAGCTCGGCCAGCTCGGCCTCGCCGAAGATGCGGCGCGGCTGTCCGGGGTTGCCGTGGACCAGCTCGATCGGGATATCGCGCACGCCCTCGTCGGGCGGCACGGCGTGAGCGATGTCCTCGACCTCGCCCAGCAGGGCCGAAAGTCCGCGGCCCAGCCCGCGGGTCCTGTTCTCCGCCATCAGCTCAACTCCAGGCGCTCGGCGCGGCGCTTGCGCTCACGCAGCACCACTTCGCGCGCCAGCTTCAAATAGGCCTGGCTGCCGGCGCAGCGCAGATCATAGACCAGCGCCGGTTTGCCGAACGACGGCGCCTCCGACACCCGAACGTTCCGTGGGATCACCGTCTGGTAGACCGTTTCACCGAAGTGGCTGCGCACGTCGTGCGCCACCTGCGACGACAGCGAATTGCGCCGGTCGTACATGGTCAGCACCACGCCCTGCAGCTCCAGGCCCGGGTTCAGGCTGGCCCGCACGAGATCGATGGTGCGCATGAGCTGTGACAGGCCTTCGAGTGCGAAGAACTCGCACTGCAACGGCACCAGCACGGCGTCGGCGGCCGCCATGGCGTTGACCGTCAGCAGGTTCAGCGACGGCGGGCAGTCGATCAGCACATAGGTGTAGCCCCGGCCGGCCTTCAGCGGCGCGAGCGCGTCGCGCAGACGGAACGAACGGCGCGCCTCCTGCCCCAGCTCCAGCTCCACGCCCGAGAGGTCGGGATCCGACGGCACCACTTCGAGGCCGGGCACGGAGGTCTTCACCACCGCGTCCAGGACCTCCCGCTCGCCCATCAGCACATCGTAGAGGGTGGTCTTACGCTGCGCCCGGCCGATCCCCAGGCCGGTGGAGGCGTTGCCCTGCGGGTCGGAGTCGATCAACAGGACGTTTTCGCCTACCGCGGCCAGGGCCGTGCCCAGATTGATCGCGGTGGTGGTCTTGCCCACCCCGCCCTTCTGGTTCGCCACCACCAGGATGCGTAGGCCCGGATCAGTCCTACCGGGCACGACGAAGCTTCCTCACGCGCACGATCCGGCCCCTTTCGTCACTCGCCGAGGGTACAGTATCGGCTTCAAAATCCCAGGATTTTGACGCGTCCTGAAGCTCAGCCCCTACATCTTGCCCCTTGAGGAACAAGCCCGTCGCCCCCGCCTTGAGGTAGGGCCGGGCATACCCCAGCAGGCGAGCCAGCGGCGCGCAAGCCCGCGCGGTGACGATGTCCACAGACAGAGCGAGGTTTTCCGCACGCGCGTTGTGGACCGTGGCCGGCAAGTCGAGGGCCGCGACCGCTTCCGACAGGAACCGGCAGCGCTTGGCCATGCTCTCGACGAGGTGGACGTGAAAGCCAGGCCGGCCCTTGCCCAGGATCGCCAACACCAGGCCGGGAAGGCCCGCGCCGGCGCCGAGGTCGGCCCAGGTGAGAGCGTCGGGCGCGAGCTTCAGGAGCTGAGCCGAGTCCCAGGCGTGGCGGTTCCAGAAGTCGGGCAGCGTGGCCGGGCCCACGAGGTTCATTCGCTCATTCCAGTCGGCCAGCATGACGCGGAACCGGTCGAGGTCGGCGACCTGCGCCGGCGTGGCCCCGCTGACGGCCGCGAACGACGCGGCGTCGGACACCGGGGCCTCAGGCTGCGCGGCGACGGACATGGGCGAGCAGGGCCGTGAGCGCGCCGGGGGTGACGCCTTCGATGCGGGCCGCCTGGCCCAGGGTCAGCGGGCGCACGGCGGAGAGCTTTTCGCGCACCTCGTTCGAGAGGCCGCCGATGGCGGAGTAGTCAAGGTCGGGCGACAGGCGCAGGTCCTCGTCGCGGCGGAAGGCCTCGGCGTCGGCCGCCTGGCGGTCGAGGTAGCCGTGATAGGCCGCGTCGATCTCGATCTGCTCGCGCACGGCGCCCGGCCATTCCTGGATGTGGGGCCAGACCCGGGCCAGGTCGTCGAAGCCGATGGTGGGATAGGCCAGCAGCTGGACGAGGTCGCGGCGCTGGCCGTCGGCCTTGACCGGCAGGCCGGCCCGGGCGGCCTCGGCGGGCGTGAGGGTGAGCGCGCGGGCCTGGGCCCGGGCGTCGGCCAGGGCGGCCTGTTTCACGTGAAACGCCCGCGCGCGATCCGAGCCCACGACGCCGAGCTCGATCCCCCGGCCGGTCAGCCGCTGGTCGGCGTTGTCGGCCCGCAGCGTCAGGCGGAACTCGGCCCTGCTGGTGAACATCCGATAGGGCTCGGTGACGCCCCGGGTCACGAGGTCGTCGATCAGCACGCCGATGTAGCCCTCGTCGCGGGCGAACTGGGCCGGGGCGGCGCCCGAGGCCGCCCGCGCGGCGTTGAGGCCGGCGACGAGGCCCTGGGCCCCCGCCTCCTCGTAGCCCGTGGTGCCGTTGATCTGGCCGGCGAGGTAAAGGCCCGGCAGGCGCTTGGCCTCCAGGGTCGGGAACAGCTCGCGCGGATCGACATAGTCGTATTCGATCGCATAGCCGTGGCGCTTCACGACCACCTGCTCCAGGCCCGGGATGGTCCGCAGGAACAGGTCCTGGGTCTCGGCCGAGACCGAGGTCGAGATCCCGTTCGGATAGACCGTGTCGTCGTCGAGGCCCTCGGGCTCGAGGAAGATCTGGTGGCTGGTCTTGTCGCGGAACCGCACCACCTTGTCCTCGATGGAGGGGCAGTAGCGCGGGCCCCGCCCGGAGACCCGGCCGCCATAGACGGCGCTCTCGCCCAGTCGCTCGGCGATGATCCGATGGGTCTCCTCGGTGGTGTAGGTGATCCCGCACTGGATCTGCGGCGTTACGATCGCCTCGGTGAGGAACGAGAACGGGATCGGCTCGTCGTCGGCCGCCTGCATCTCCAGGCGGTCCCAGGCGATGGTGCGCCCGTCGAGCCGGGCCGGCGTGCCGGTCTTGAGCCGCCCCATGGCCAGGCCCAGCGCATAGAGCCGGTCGGAAAGCCCGATCGCCGGGGCGTCGCCCACCCTGCCCGCCGGGATGCGCAGCTCGCCCTGGTGGATCACGCCCTTCAGGAAGGTGCCCGTGGTGAGCACCACGCGCCCGGCGCGATAGGCCTCGCCGGTCGCGCCCACGACGCCGGCGACGCGGCCGCCCTCGACGATCAGGTCCTCGACCGCCTCGGCCCGGATCTCCAGGCCGGGCGTCGCCGCCAGCTCGGCCTGCATGGCCTCGCGGTAGCGTTTCCGGTCGATCTGGGTTCGCGGACCGCGGACGGCGGCGCCCCGCGAACGGTTGAGCATGCGGAACTGGATGCCGGCGACATCGGCCAGCCGGCCCATCACCCCGTCGAGCGCATCGATCTCGCGGACGAGGTGGCCCTTGCCGAGCCCGCCGATGGCCGGGTTGCAGCTCATCTCGCCGATGGTCTCGACCTTGTGCGTCAGCAGCAGGGTGCGCGCGCCGAAACGCGCGGCGGCGGCGGCGGCCTCGCAGCCGGCGTGTCCGCCGCCGATGACGATCACATCCCAATCGCCTTGCGGGCTGGTGTTTTCGGGCCGGGCCATGGAGCCGCCCATATAGTCCAAGGCGGCCGATGTTTCACGTGAAACAAGGCCGCTGCGGCGATGCAGCCCGGGCGCGGCCGGGCCCCGCTCAGTGTTTCACGTGAAACATCGGCCTCACTTGCCGATGCAGAAGGTGGAGAAGATCCGGCCCAGAACCTGCTCCGGGTCGATCCGCCCGGTGATCCGGTGAAGCGCCCGGGCCGCCAGCCGCACGTCCTCCGCGGCCAGCTCGAGGTGCTCGTCCTGCAAGAGCGCGTGGCGCAGCCGGTCGGCCGCCTCGGTCAGCAGCTCCTGATGCCGGATCCGTGTCGCCGCGGGCGGCTCCGCCCCCGCCAGGGCGTCGATAACCCGCTCCTCCAGGGTGGATTGCAGCCAGTCGAGGTCGCCCGGCCCCTTGGCGGTGATCTCCGCGCTCCCCAACCCGAGCCGCCTCGCCTGCCCCGCCGCCCAGCCGCCGGCGCCGCCGCCCGGCAGGTCGCGCTTGGTGATCAGGCACAGGTCGTCCGGCCTCAGCTCCATGGGCAGGGTGGGGATTTCGCCGCTGGAGCCGTCCACCAGCCACAGGCGCAGGTCGGCCCCAGCCGCCCAGGCCCGCGCGCGGCGCACGCCCTCCGCTTCGATCTCGTCGCCCGTCTCCCGCAGCCCCGCCGTGTCGGCCACCACCGCCTTGTAGCCGGCCAGGACCATGGGGACCTCGATGATGTCCCGCGTGGTGCCGGGCGTGGCGGTCACGATCGCCGCCTCGCGCCGCGCCAGGGCGTTCAGCAAGGTGCTCTTGCCGGCATTGGGCGCGCCGATCAGGGCGATCCGATAGCCCTCGCGGATGCGCTCGCCCCGCTCAGCGTCGGCCGCCGCCGTCTCCAGCTCGGCCACCAGCGCCTCCAGCACCGGCCGCGCCCGCGCCGCCACGTCGTGGGGCACCTCCTCGTCGGGAAAGTCGACCGCCGCCTCCAGCATGGCCAAGGCCTCGGTGAGCGCCTCGCCCCAGCGGGCCTGGGCGTCGGACAGGCGGCCGCCGAGCTGTTCGATGGCCTGGCGCCGCTGCGCCTCGGTCTCGGCGTCCACGAGGTCGGCCACGGCCTCGGCCTGGGCGAGGTCGAGCTTGCCGCGCTCGAACGCACGGCGGGTGAACTCCCCCGGTTCGGCCAGCCGCAGACCCATTTCGCCCAGGGCCTCGATCATCGCCGCCATCACCGCCGTCCCGCCGTGGACCTGCAGCTCGGCCATGTCCTCGCCGGTGTAGCTGGCCGGTCCCTGGAAGAAGAGGATCAGCGCCTCGTCGATGGGCTCGCCCATCGCATCGGTCAGCGCCCGCAGCGTCGCGCGCCGGGCTGGCGGCACGCCGCCGGCCAGAAGGTCGAGGGCCTCGCGCGTCCGCGGGCCCGAGATCCGCACCACCGCGACCGCCGCCCGGCCCGCAGCCGTGGCGGGCGCATAGATGGTGTCGCTCATTTGCGGGTGGTGGCGGCTTCCATGAACCTGCGGAACTGCTCCTGGGCGCCCGCGCCCAGGGTCATCCAGTTCTTCATGAACTCCTCGGGATTCAGCATCGAAATGTTGGCGTCGATCCGTTTGCTCATCTCGGCGACGAGATGATCGTTCAGCGCGCTGACATCCGGCAGACCGAGGAACCGCCGAGCTTCTTCCGGGCTGCAATCCACCTCGATGGTCATCTTCATGACGTCTGGCCTCTTCCAATCTCGCCCACCATATGGCCGTGAGCCGGGGGTTTGCGCTAGACCCTTAGGACCACCCGCAATTCGATGGCCGAACCGAGTCCCCCTCCGGCGCATTGCGCGCTAGTAGCCTCGGACGGCGCACAAGGCAGCAGGCGAGGACGCGACATGGGCGAGCGTATCAGTATCTCCACCCCCGAGGGGGCCTTCTCCGCCTACGTGGCGCGGCCGGCGGCGGCCAAGGCGCCCGCCGTGGTGGTGATCCAGGAGATCTTCGGCGTGAACAAGGTGATGCGCGACATCACCGACGGCCTGGCGGGCCAGGGCTATCTCGCCATCTGTCCCGACCTCTTCTGGCGGATCGAGCCCGACATCGACATCACCGACCAGTCGGAAGCCGAATGGAAGAAGGCCTTCGAGCTGTTCAACGCCTTCGACGTGGACCAGGGCGTCAAGGACATCCAGGCCACCATCAAGGCCGCCCGCGCCGACGCCCAGTGCGACGGCAAGGTCGGCGCCGTCGGCTTCTGCCTCGGCGGGCTGCTCGCCTACCTGACCGCCACCCGCACCGATGCGGACGCGGCCGTGGCCTACTATGGCGTGGGCATCGAGAACCGGCTCGGCGAGGCCGAGAAGCTCTCGCACCCGCTCCTCATCCACGTGGCCGAGGAGGACCAGTTCGTGCCCAAGGAGGCCCAGGCGATGATCCGCCAGGCCCTGCAGCACCACACCCAGGTGGAGCTCCACACCTATCCCGGCCGCGACCACGCCTTCGCCCGCCACGGCGGCGAGCACTATGACGCGGCCGATGCGAGACTGGCCGGCGAGCGCTCCCTGGCCTTCTTCAAGCGGACCATCGGCTGATGCGCGCGATCCAGTTCGAACAGACCGGCGGGCCCGAGGTTCTCCAGCTCGTCGAGGTCGAGACCCCCAAGCCCGGCCCCGGCCAGGTGCTGATCCGCAACCAGGCGATCGGCGTCAACTTCATCGAGACCTACCAGCGCGGCGGCCTCTATCCCGTGAAACTGCCCTCCGGCCTGGGGGGCGAAGGCGCGGGCGTGGTCGAGGCGGTCGGCGATGGCGTGACCCGCTTCAAGGTCGGCGATCTCGGCGCCTACGCCGGCGGGGTCATGGGTTCGTACGCCGAATATGTGGTGGTGGCCGCCGACCGGGTCGTGAAGCCGCCGCCCGGCATCGACGCCCGCGTGGCGGCCGCGGCCCTGCTGAAGGGGCTGACGGTCGAGGCCTTCATCCGCCGGCTCTATCCCGTGAAGGCGGGCGAGACGGTGCTGGTCCACGCCGCCGCGGGCGGTGTCGGCCAGATCATGGTGCAGTGGCTCAAGGCCATCGGCGCCGAGGTCATCGCCACGGTCGGCTCCGAGGAGAAGGCCGAGCTCGTGCGCGGGCTGGGCGCCGACCACGTGATCCTCTACCGCGACCAGGACGTGGCCGCCGAGGTGAAGCGGATCACCGGCGGCAAGGGCGTGCCGGTCGCCTACGACTCCGTGGGCAAGGACACCTTCGAGGGCACCCTGGGCAGCCTCGCCCGCCGTGGCTGGTTCGTGAGCTTCGGCAACGCCTCCGGCCCGGTCCCGCCGGTCGACCCCCTGCGCCTGATGCGCGGCGGCTCGCTGGTGTTCACCCGCCCGACGCTGTTCGACTACGCTTCCACGACCGAGGAACTGGACGCCTCGGCCGCGGCGCTGTTCGAGATGATCGCGTCGGGGAAGGTGAAGATCGAGATCGGCCAGACCTTCCGGCTGGCCGAGGCGCGCAAGGCCCACGAAGCGTTGGAGAGCCGGGCCACGGTGGGCGCGAGCCTGCTGATCCCGTAGCGCCCCCACCCCGCTCGCCTTTGGCGAGTCGCCCTCCCCCTCGTGGGGAGGGTGGACGGCGCGCAGCGCCGGACGGGCGGGGTTGGCGTTTCACGTGAAACGCCGTCACACGGCGTAAGACGGCCGGCCGCCGTGCGACTATCTTCCCGGCTGGAGGAGACGCGCCATGGACATCACCCGCCGAGCCGTGACGCCGGGCCTGCTCGCCATACTCGCGGGTGCGGCCAGCCCGTCGCGCGCCGACACGCCCGCGTGGCGCGTTCCCGACGACGCAGCCATCGCCAAGATCCTGGCCGACCGGATCGACGTCCAGAAGCAGGGCGTCGGCCTCGTGGTGGGGGTGATCGACGCCGCCGGGCGGCGGATCATCACCCACGGCGCCCTCGCCAAGGACGATCCACGGCCGCTGGGCGGCGACACCCTGTTCGAAATCGGCTCGATGACCAAGGTCTTCACCGGCCTTCTGCTCGCCGACATGGCGCGCCGGGGCGAGGTGAAGCTGGACGATCCGGCGGCCAAGTACCTGCCCGATGGCGTCCACGTACCCGAGCGGGACGGCCGGCAGATCACCCTGGTCGACCTGGCGACCCAGACCTCGGGCCTGCCGCGGATGCCGACCAATTTCGCCCCGAAGGACCCCCTGAACCCGTTCGCGGACTACACCGTCGACCAGCTCTATCCCTTCCTCGGCGGCTATGTCCTGACCCGCGACATCGGTTCCAAGTACGAGTACTCCAACGTCGGCATGGGCCTGCTGGGCCACGTGCTCGCCCGCCGCGCCGGGACCGACTACGAGACGCTCGTGCGGCGCCGCATCACCGGGCCGCTCGGCATGACCGACACGGCCATCACCCTGACCCCCGACCAGAAAGCCCGTATGGCCACCGGCCATACCGAGGATCACCAACCGACGCCCGCCTGGGACCTGCCCACCCTCGCCGGCGCGGGCGCGCTGCGGTCCACGGCGGACGACCTGCTCGTCTTCCTCGCCGCCGAACTCGGCTTCGCCCCGTCGCCCCTGAAGCCGGCCATGGACGCCCAGCTGGCCGTCCGCCGGAGCGCCAGCCCCATGATGGACGTCGCCCTGGCCTGGCACATCCTGAAGACCCCCGCGGGCGAGATCGTGTGGCACAACGGCGGGACCGGCGGGTTCCGGACGTTCTTCGGTTTCGACCCGAAGGCGAAGGTCGGCGTGGTCGTGCTGGCGAACCTGAGCAACCTGATCGGCGCCGACGACATCGGCTTCCACCTGCTGACCGGCCGGCCGCTCGCCGTGCTGAAGCCGCCCGGGCCGGCGCGCCGGGCCATCACCCTTCCGGCCGATCAGCTGGCCGGGCTGGCGGGCCGCTACCGGTTCGCGACGGGCGCGGCGGTGCTGACTGTCACGCTTCGGGACGGCCGCCTGTTCGCCGAGCTGTCCGGACAGGCCGCCTACGAGATCTACCCGGAGAGCCGCGACGAGTTCTTCTACAAGGTGGTGGACGCCCAGCTCAGCTTCGCGCGCGGCGCCGACGGGCGTGCGACGTCGGTGACCCTGCACCAGAACGGCCACGACCAGGCGGCCGGCCGCATCGAGCCTTAGAAGCCGGCACGGTCCGAAAAGGGGAACCCGCCAAGGCGCTCTGGCGCGCACGGAGCGGTATCCGTGCCCGAGCAACCGTCGCCATTTCGCGACAGCGGCAATTTTAACAAATGGCCGTTGTTTTTATTGAGGTTTTTTGGACCGATTAGGGATGTCATCCCGGCTTGGCGGAACGCGACGCAGGGCTTCCCGCGCGTCCGACCGTCGTCATCGGCCTCCGAGGAAAATGTCCGTCGCCGACGCCGAGGGGTCCCGGTCTTCGGCCCATGGCCGAAACCGGGATGACATGACGGGAGTGCGTCTGCCCTAGGTGTTCATCGACTGGAAGAAGTCGGCGTTGTTCTTCGACTGCCGCAGCTTGTCGAGCAGGAACTCGATCGCGTCCTGCGCGCCCATGGGCGAGAGGATGCGCCGCAGGATGTAGGTCTTCTGCAAATCGTCCTTGGGCGTGATGAGCTCGTCCTTGCGGGTGCCGGACTTCAGCACGTCGATCGCCGGATAGATGCGCTTGTCGGCGACCTTGCGGTCGAGGACGATTTCCGAGTTACCCGTGCCCTTGAACTCTTCGAAGATGACTTCGTCCATCCGGCTGCCGGTATCGATCAGGGCGGTGGCGATGATGGTGAGCGAGCCGCCCTCCTCGATGTTCCGCGCGGCGCCGAAGAAGCGCTTGGGCCGTTGGAGCGCGTTGGCGTCGACGCCGCCGGTCAGCACCTTGCCCGAGGACGGAACCACGGTGTTGTAGGCGCGGCCGAGGCGGGTGACCGAGTCGAGCAGGATCACCACGTCGCGCTTGTGCTCGACCAGGCGCTTGGCCTTCTCGATCACCATCTCGGCGACCTGGACGTGCCGCGTCGCCGGCTCGTCGAAGGTGGAGGAGATCACCTCGCCCTTCACCGTGCGCTGCATGTCGGTGACTTCCTCGGGCCGCTCGTCGATCAGCAGCACGATCAGGTAGCACTCGGGGTGGTTGTTCTCGATCGACTTGGCGATGTTCTGCAGCATCACCGTCTTGCCGACCCGCGGCGGGGCGGTGATCAGGCAGCGCTGGCCCTTGCCCAGCGGGGCGACGATGTCGATGACCCGGCCCGAGCGGTCCTTCAGCGTGGGATCGTCGATCTCCATGCGCAGGCGCTGGTCGGGATAGAGCGGGGTCAGGTTGTCGAACAACACCTTGTGCCGGACGTTCTCCGGCGGCTCGAAATTGATCTGGTCGACCTTCACCAGGGCGAAGTAGCGCTCGCCCTCGCGCGGGGCCCGGACGGCGCCCACCACCGTGTCGCCGGTGCGCAGGCCGAATTTCCGGATCTGCGAGGGGCTGACGTAGATGTCGTCGGGGCCGGGCAGGTAGTTGGCCTCGGGGCTGCGCAGGAAGCCGAAGCCGTCCTGCACCACTTCCAGGGTGCCCGAACCCTCGATCTCGACGCCTTCCTCGGCCAGCGTCTTGAGGATCGCGAACATCATGTCCTGCTTGCGCATGGAGTTCGCGGATTCGACCTCGAGCTGTTCGGCGAAGGCCAGCAGGTCGGCCGGCGACTTGTCCTTCAGCTCCTGCAGGCTCATGCGGGTGAGCCCCATGGCGGCGATCGCCTTGGCGGCCTCGGAGGGCTCGTCGGACTCGGCCTGCTCTTCGACGGCGGCCTGGGATTCGGTGGATTCGAGCGTCTCGGTCTCGGGCGCTTCGATCTCGGTTTGGTCGTCTTGCATTGATTCCACTTTGGAATTCGCGCGTCCCCGGACGGAGTCCGGGTGCGGGGGTTACTCTGAGGGCGCCTTCGGGCGCCGGATTTGAACTTCGTCTGGGAGCCGGCCGGCGGTGAGACCGCGCGTCGCCGGAAAAGAGGCGGGGCGCGCCGGAGTCCGACGCGTAGGGCCAGCGGAACCACATCCGCCGCGCCCGGTCAAGGGCGCCGCCTCGTCCCTCAGATAGGTCAGCGCGCGCCGAATTGAAGGGTGACGGCCAGGACCGCGACGATGGCGACCAGGAAGGGGATCTCGTTGGTGGCGCGCCAGAACTTCGCCGAGCGCGGCCGTTCGCCGGCGGCGAGGCGGCGGCGCGACGCCGAGAGGAACCCGTGCCAGCCCGAGAGGAAGATCACCGCCGCCAGCTTGGTGGCCATCCACGGCTGGGCCAGGAACGCCCAGCCCTCCTTCGCCGCATAGACGTGCCAGAGGATCAGGGTGATCCCGAGGAGCCAGGTCAGGCCCATCGCCGGGTTGATGATGATGCGCAGCAGCTTCATCTCCCACACCTTGAAGTGGGCGTCGAACTCGCTGCCGGGCGGGGCGGTCTCGGTGTGGTAGGCGAAGAGCCGGGGCAGGTACATCATCCCGCTCATCCAGGCGATCACCGCGATGATGTGCAGCCCGCGCAGCAGGTCGTAGCTGAGGAAATTGGGCCAGGTCATTCTTATGCGGCCTCCCGACACGCGCACTTGCCATGCGCCGCGGGGCACAGCCAAGGCCCGAACGGCGCGACGCCCGCTTCGGCGCTCTCGACGGCGTCGGCCAGGGCCGCGATGAACGCCGGCGCGACGCCGGGGGTGCGGGCGCGCAGGTAGGGCGCCACGCCCAGCTCGCCGGCCAGCTTGGCGTATTCGTGGTCGAGCTCGACCAGGGTCTCCACATGCTCGGAGACGAAGGCTATCGGCGAGACCAGCACGCCCTTGCCGTCGTGGGCGGCGCGGCGGATCTCGGTGTCGGTGGAGGGCTCCAGCCACTTCAGCGGGCCGACCCGGCTCTGGAAACAGACCCGCCAGTCGGAAAGCTCGGGCAGGCGCGCCGCCACCGCCGCGGCCGTGGCCTCGACCTGGGCGTGGTAGGGATCGCCCTCGTCCACCACCTTCTGCGGCAGGCCGTGGGCCGAGAACAGCACGCGGACGTTCTGCGGCCGGCTCGCGGCGTCCCAGACCTTGCGGATCTCGCTGGCCACGGCATCGGCCAGGCCGTCGGCCGTGGGATAGCAGCCCACCGCCCGGGTCGCGCCCGGCCCCTTGTAGGCGCGCCGCCAGTCCTTCAGCGACGAGGCCGTCGTGGTGGTGGAGAACTGCGGGTAGAGCGGCAGCAGCACCACCTCGTCGGGCGCGAAGTCGGCCACCTCGCGCGCCGTGGTGTCGGCGAAGGGCTTCCAGTAGCGCATCGAGATGAAGACGCGGGTCTCCGCGGCCGGATCGCGGCGGCGCAGTTCGGCTTCGAGGGCGGCGCGCTGGGCCTCGGTCTCCTCCAGGAGCGGCGAGCGGCCGCCCATCAGGGCGTAGTTCTCCTGGGCCAGCTTCTCGCGGGTGCGCGAGATGAAGGCGGCCAGCGGATAGCGCACGAAGGCCGGCGCGCCGATGATCGCCGGGTCGCGGAACAGGTTGAACAGGAACGGCCGCACGGCCGCCAGGCTGTCGGGCCCGCCCAGGTTGAAGAGGACGACGGCGCGTTTCACGCGGCGGCCATCGCCTTGGCCGGCTTGCCGGTCACCCGCTCCACCACCCGGACGATGTGCTCGATGGGCGTGTCGGGCATCACCCCGTGGCCGAGGTTGAAGATGTAGGGCCCGTCGGCCCACTGGGCGAGGAGGGCGTCGACGCGGGCGTCCAGGGCCGGGCCGCCGGCCCGCAGCAGCAGGTTGTCGAGCGCACCCTGGATGGTCTTGCCGCCCGCCTGGATGCGCCGGCCCATCGCCGCGCTGGCCTGGGTGTCGAGGGCCACGGCCTGGACCGGAACCTCGGCGGCGTAGTTTTCCACCAGCGCCCCGGCGCCGCGCGGGAAACCGATAAAGGGCGCATCGACGCCGGCGGCGCGGACCTGCTCGACGATCCGCGTGTGCGGGCCGACCACGATGCGTTCGAACACGTCCTCGGCGAGGTTCTCCGCCCAGCTCTCGAACAGCTTCAGCGCCTGGGCGCCGGCCCTGGCCTGCATGACCAGATAGCGCGCCGTCGCATCGACCAGCACGCCGAGCAGGGCGTCCAGCGCCTCCGGGTGCTGGTAGGCGTAGGTGCGGGCGGCCTCGCGCTGGGAGCCGCGGCCCTCCAGCATGTAGGTGGCCACTGTCCAGGGCGCGCCGGCGAACCCGATCAGGGCGCGTTCGGGCTCGAGCTCGGCGCGGACCCGCGAGAGCGTCTCGCCGATGTTGGCCAGCTTGGCGGTGGAGCCTTCCACGGCGTCGCGAAGGGCCTCGATCGACGGCAACGGACCCAAGCGCGGCCCTTCCCCGGCCTCGAACCACAGGTCCTGGCCCAGCGCCATGGGGATCAGGAGGATGTCGGCGAACACGATGGCCGCGTCGAACGGACAGCGCCGCATGGGCTGCAGGGTGACCTCGGCGGCCATCTCCGGGTTCATCGCCAGGCTGACGAAGTCGCCGGCCCGCGCGCGCAGTTCGTGGTACTCGGGCAGCCAGCGGCCGGCCTGGCGCATGAACCACACGGGCGGACGCTCGAACGTCTCGCCGGCCAGGGCGCGGAGCAGCTTGGGAGTGGTCTCGGTCGAGCTCATGACCCCGACTTAAAGCCCGCCGGAACGCACGGCTCAAGGGCGTGTCCCGACCGCCTGCCCTTCTTCCTTCCTAGATATTTTGAAAATGGGTTGGAGAAGAAGGATCAGGGCCTGTCGGCAGTGGGGAAATCTTGACGATCCTTTGACAATCCCCGCGCCGTCCCCAGCCGGCGCCCAGCCGCCCGAGATCGACGCACAGCCCTGTGGAATGCGGGGAGCGCCGGCCAAGCGCCCTTTGGCCATTAAGGAATCGTTAAGAACCTGGGGCGCCAAGGCGGGCGCCGTCCAGGTCATCGACATCCTGTCGAGCCCGCGCCATCCATTTGTCCCGCAGGCCGCGACCTGGGGGTTAACCAAGCCTTAACGTGGCGATCCGTCCCCCCGTTCCACCGGAGCCCGCCCGCGAGGCCGGAGCGACACGCTCTATCCCCAACGGCGTTCAGCTTCGCTAAGAGAAGAGTCACAGGATCCATCCCCAGATCTTTTTCGCGGTACGCCCTTGCCCAACTCCCCGACGCCCAGGCTCGCCACCTACTTCCACGTCCACCTGGTGTCGGACTCCACCGGCGAGACCCTGAACGCCATGGCGCGGGCGGTGTGCGCGCGGTTCGAGAACGTCCTGCCCATCGAACACATCTACGCCCTCGTCCGCTCGCAGCGGCAGCTCGACCGCGCCCTGGCCGACATCGAGGAGTCGCCGGGCATCGTCCTGCACACCATCGTGGACGAGACCCTGCGCACGGCGCTGGAGGAAGGCTGCCGGCGGATGGAGATGCCGTGCCTGCCGGCGCTGGACCCGCTGGTGAGCGCCATGCAGCGCTACCTTGGCGCGGCCACCACCTCGCGGGTCGGCGCGCACCTGCGCCTGGACAACGACTACTTCAACCGCATGGACGCCCTGAACTACGCCATCGGCCACGACGACGGCCAGGGCGGCCAGGACCTCGACCAGGCCGACGTGGTGCTGCTGGGCGTGTCGCGGACGTCGAAGACCCCCACCTGCATCTACCTCGCCCACCGGGGCGTGCGCGCGGCCAACGTGCCGCTGGTGCCGGGCCGGCCCCTGCCCGACAAGCTGTTCCAGCTTCAGAACGCCCTGATCGTGGGCCTGCTGATCTCGCCCGACCGGCTGATCCAGATCCGCCGCAACCGCCTGCTCAGCCTGAAGGAGACCCGCGACACCAGCTACACCGACCAGGAAGCGGTGCGCGACGAGATCATCGCGGCGCGGCGGCTCTACGAGCGCCACGGCTGGGCCACCATCGACGTGACCCGCCGCTCGGTGGAGGAAACCGCCGCGGCGGTGCTGAACCTGCTGCACAAGGGCCACGGCCAGGTCGAGGTCCTGGGGTGAGCGTGATCCTGGCTTCGAGAAGCGCGGCCCGGCGCGCGGTGCTGACCGGCGCGGGCGTGGACCACGAGGCCGTGGTCGCCGGCGTCGACGAGGAGGCGGTGAAGACCGGCCTGCTGGCGGAGGGCGCGGGGCCGCGCGACATCGCCGACGCCCTGGCCGAGCTGAAGGCGATCCGGGTGTCGCGCAAGCGCGAGGGCTTGGTGATCGGCGCCGACCAGACGCTGGACCTGGACGGCAAGCTCTACGACAAGGCGCCCGACCTCTATACCGCCTGGGCGCGGCTCAAGCTGCTGCGCGGCAAGACCCACAAGCTGCACTCGGCGGTCGTGGTGGCGAAGGATGGCGCGCCGATCTGGCGCGAGGTCGTGACCGCGACGCTGACCATGCGCGACTTCTCCGACGCCTTCCTCGAGGACTATCTGAAGACCGAGGACGAGGCGGCGCTGGGCTCGGTAGGCTGCTACCGCCTGGAGGGGCCGGGCGCGCAGCTGTTCTCGAAGATCGAGGGCGACTATTTCGCGATCCTGGGCCTGCCGCTGCTGGGGCTGCTGGACCTGCTGCGGCGGCATGGGGAGCTGGCGGCATGATCAGTGGCTGCGCCATCGTCGCCGGCGTCGTGGGCCGGCCCATCGCCCATTCGCTGTCGCCGCAGATCCACAACGCCTGGCTGGAGGCCGCCGGGGTCGACGGGGTCTATGTGCCCTTCGCGCCCGACGACCGGGGGTTCGAGCGCCTGGTGGAAGGCTTCCGGGGCGGGGCGATCCGCGGCCTGAACGTCACCCTGCCCTTCAAGGAAGCCGCCCTGGCGATCTCCAGCCAGCCCAGCGAGGCGGCGCAGGCGGCGGGCGCGGCCAACGTCCTGGTGTTCGAGCCCGACGGCCGGATCGTCGCCGACAACACCGACGGCGTGGGCCTGCTGCGGGCGTTCCGGGCCCAGGCGCCGCAATGGGACGTGGCGGCCGGGCCCGTGGCGGTGCTGGGCGCCGGCGGCGCGGCGCGCGGCGCGGTGGCGGCGCTCATCGCGGCGGGCGCGCCGGAAGTGCGGGTTGTGAACCGGACCCTGGCGAAGGCCGAGACCCTGGTCGGAATGCTGGGGCCGAAGGCGCGCGCCCTGCCTTGGTCGCGGGCCGCGGACGCCTTCGGCGAGGCGACGGCCGTCATCAACGCCACCTCGGGCGGCCTCGACGGGGCGGACGGCTTCGACATCCCGCTGGCGGCGACGCCGGAGGCCTGTGTGGTGATGGACATGGTCTACAAGCCGCTGGCGACGGGGTTGCTCAAGGCCGCGCGGGCCCTGGGCCGCCCGACCGTCGATGGGCTGGAGATGCTGATCGGCCAGGCCGTTCCGTCGTTCGAGGCCTTCTTCGGCGTCTCGCCGCCGGCCGGCGTGGATGTGCGCGGACTGGCGCTCAAGGCCCTGGGGGAAAAGACGGCATGAAGGTGATCGGTCTCACCGGCTCGATCGGCATGGGCAAGTCGACGACGGCGGCGATGTTCCGCGACGCGGGCGTGCCGGTCTATGACGCCGACGCCGCCGTCCATGACCTCTACGACACCGGCGGCGCGGCGGTGGGCCCGGTCGGCGAGGCGTTCCCCGGGGTGGTGAAGGACGGCAAGGTCGACCGCGAAGCCCTGCGCCAGGCGGTGCTGGGCCAGCCCGAGGAGCTGAAGCGCCTCAACGCCATCGTCCACCCGCTGGTGGGCCGCGACCGGGTGGGTTTCTTCAAGGCCGCCGAGGAGGCCGGCGCCGACATGGTGGTGCTGGACATCCCGCTGCTGTTCGAAACCGGCGGCGACGCCAACGTCGACGCGGTGGTGGTGGTCTCGGCCCCGGCCGAGATGCAGCGCGAGCGGGTGCTGGCGCGGCCCGGCATGACGCCCGAGCGGCTGGACGCCATCCTCGCCCAGCAGATGGCCGACGCCGAAAAGCGCGTCCGCGCCCACTATGTGGTCGACACCGGCCGCGGCCTGGAACCCGCCCGCGACCAGGTGACCGCGATCATCGCCGCCCTGCGGAAGCGCTAGCTCCCCCGGTGTCATCCCGGTTTCGCCGCAGGCGAAGACCGGGACCCCGTAGCGCTGGCTTCGATGGGTTTGCAGTGCGGCCCCGAAGTGAACATATTGGCAACATTCGCGCCGTGGGGTCCCGGTCTTTGGCTTCGCCAAAACCGGGATGACAGGCGTTGGGGATGATGACAGCCGAGGGGGAGGAGTTGAATCGGTTCTACTGGGTCTACATCCTGACCAACGGCCGGTACGGGACCCTCTACGTCGGCGTCACGAACTCGCTGGAGCGTCGGATCGCCGAGCACAGGGCGGGCGAAATCGCAGGTTTCACAAAGACCTATGGCCTCGATCGCCTGGTCTATTTTCGCGACTTCAGCGACGTGCATGAAGCGATCCGGTTCGAGAAGCGGCTCAAACGCTGGCGCCGCACTTGGAAGATGCGCCTGATCGAAGCGGAGAACCCCTACTGGGCCGATCTCTACTCCGAGATCATGGCGCTTCCGCCCCTCCACCCCGACATCCGTGACGCGCCGGGTTCACAAGATGCGCGCACCACGGCATGACAAGGGCATGGCCCGCGAGATCGTCCTCGACACCGAGACCACCGGCTTCGATCCCAGGACCGGCGACCGGCTGGTGGAGCTGGCCTGCCTGGAGATCGAGGACTTCGTGCCCACCGGGCGCAGCTTCCACGTCTATATCGACCCCTGCCGCGACATGCCGGCCGAGGCGGAGAAGGTCCACGGGCTGTCGAGCGCCTTCCTGCGGGGCAAGCCGAAGTTCGAGGAGCCCGAGGTGGCCGACGCCTTCCTCGAGTTCGTCGGCGAGGCGCGGCTGATCGCCCACAACGCCGGCTTCGACCGGGGCTTCCTCAACTGGGAGCTCGCCAACTGCAACCGGGTCGAGATCCCCGAACATCGCTGGATCGACACCCTGGCGCTGGCCAAGCAGCGCTTCCCGGGGATGCACAACTCGCTGGATGCGCTCTGCAAGCGCTTCAAGATCTCGCTGAGCGAACGCGAGAAGCACGGGGCCCTGATCGACGCCAAGCTGCTGGCGGCGGTCTATCTGGAGCTGAAGGGCGGCCGCGAGCGCAGCCTGGCGCTGGGCGGCGGCGCGCTGGGCGAGGCCGCGGCGATCACCGCACGGGCGGCCTATGGCGCCAGGTCCCGGCCCCTGGCTCCGCGCTCGACCGAGGCCGAGCGCGAGGTCCACGCCGCCTTCATCCGCGAAACGGTGAAGAGCGAAGACCTCTGGAGCCGGTTCGGGCTGTAGTCTTCCCCTCCCCTTCATGGGGAGGGTGGCCGGAGCGAAGCGACGGCCGGGTGGGGATCCGTGGGCCAGGCGTCCACGTCCGCGCCCCTGCCCCTTACTTTCCCCACCCTGACCGCTTCGCGGTCTGTCCCTCCCCATGAAGGGGAGGGAAACGCTCTACGCGTGGCCGATCTGGGGTTCGCCCTGGGCCTTGCGGGCGGCGTAGACGCCGCCGAAATCGATCGGATCGATCAGGAAGGGCGGGAAGCCGCCTTCCGAGCTGACCTCGGCGATGATCCGCCGCGCGAACGGGAACAGGAAGCGCGGGCACTCGATCAGCAGCACCGGCTCCATCTCCTCGGCCGGCACGCCGGTGATCTGGAACACGCCGCCGTACAGCAGCTCGACCATGAACAGCGGGCCGTCGGTGCGCGCGGCGCGGGCCGAGAGCTTCAGGTCCACCTCGAACAGGCCGTCCTCGCGGCCGCGGGCGTTCATCTCGACGTTGAGGTCGATCTGGGGCTGGTCCTGGCCGGGGCGCAGGGCGTCGGGCGCGCGCGGATTCTCGAACGACAGGTCGCGGATGAACTGGGCCAGGATGCGGATGCCGGGCTCGGCGCCCTGCCCTTCCGGCGCGGCTGCGCCGGCGTCTGTGTCGGTCATGGCGTGACGGATGTTCTCTAAAATGGGCCGCGAGGATCGCGCCTTTCGGGGCGAGCGGCTATCATGCGGCCCCCTGCGATGCAACGCCGCCCCTGACGCGGGCCTCGCAAGGGGCTATATATGTAAGATCGTGGGCCCTGGGTCCGCGCCGTCCGTGTCCGAAAGACCTTCGTTGCAAACCCTCGAACTGATCATCCTCGCCGGTCTCGCCGCCATCGTCCTGTACCAGCTCTATTCGGTGCTGGGCCGCAGGGTCGGCCGCCAGCCGGAAGAGCAGAGGCCCGCCGCCGAAGCGGCGCCGGCCCGGGTGCGCGCGCCCGATCGCGTGGTCGACACGGCCGAGGACGGCGTGCAGCTCACCGGCCTGGCCGCGGTGAAGGCCAAGGACCCGAACTTCGACATGAACCGGTTCCTCGCCGGGGCGAAGGGCGCCTACGAGATGATCGTCAAGGCCTTCGCCGACGGCGACAAGGAGACGCTCCGCAACCTGCTCGCGCCGTCGGTGATGGAGAGCTTCGAGGGGGTGATCGACCAGCGCCAGGCCGAGGGCCGGACCGAAACCGTCGAGTTCTTCCACGCGCCGCGGGCCGACCTGGAGAAGGCCGACGTGGTCTCGGGCGACCTGGCCCGCGTGACCGTGCGCTTCCTGGCCGAATTCCGCAGCCGCACCAAGGGCCCCGAGGGCGAGGGCGTCGACGACCGGCGCACCGCCGAGCTGTGGACCTTCGAGCGCCGGCTGAAGAGCCGCGATCCCAACTGGACGCTCGTCCACGTGGACGCCGCCGAGGCCTGACACGACCGTGCGACAGGGGGGCGCCTTCGCGGCGAGGGCCGGCCTCGTCCCTGCGGCCTTGAGCCTTGCGGCCTTGAGCTTGGCGGCCTGCACGACCCCCTACGAACACGGCCCGGTTCCGCCCGGCCTGCCGCCGCTTCCCGGGCCCGCGCCGGCTCCGTCGCCAGCCCCGCAACCCCCGCCCGAGCCGCCTCCGCGCGTCGAGCTCTCCGACCTGCCCGGCTGGGCGGCCGAGGACCATGACGCGGCCTTCGCCGCCTATCGCGCCACCTGCGGGATCGCCAGGGAGCCGATGCTGGCCTCGCTCTGCTTCCGGGCGCGCCTGCCGGAGGACGTGGCCCCGGGCGACGGGCGGGCGTTCTTCGAGCGCTTCTTCCAGGCCGAGCGCTTCGCCGGCGAAGGCGTGCTGACCGCCTATTTCGCCCCGATCTATCCCGCGCGGCGCAAGCCCGACGCCGAGTTCAGCGCCCCGGTGCGGGCCAAGCCGGCCGACCTCGCGGTCCAGCCCGACGGGACGGTGATCCAGACCGGCCCGGACGGTGCGACCCGGCCCTACCCCGACCGGGCGGAGATCGAGGCGCGGCCGGCGACGGCGCCGCTGGCCTGGATGCGGCCCGAGGACCTGTTCTTCCTGCAGGTGCAGGGCTCGGGCGTGCTGGTGTTCGCCGACGGGAGCCGGATGAAGGCGCTCTACGCCGCCAACAACGGCCGGCCCTTCGCCGGGATCGCCAATCCCATGCGCGACAAGGGGCTGCTGGCGGCCGACAACATCTCGGCGGACTCGATCCGGGCCTGGCTGGCGGCGCATCGCGGGCCCGAGGCCGACGCGATCATGCGGCTGAACCCGCGCTTCGCCTTCTTCCGGCTGGCCCCCGACGACGGCCGCCCGCCGGTGGGCGCCGCCAACGTCCCCCTGCCCGGCGGACGGGCGGCGGCGGTCGACCCGGCGTTCCATCCCTTCGGCGAGCTGTTGTGGATCGACGGCGAGGCCCCGATCCTGGCGGGCGCCTTCCCCACCTACCAGCGCCTGGTGACCGCGCTCGACGTGGGCGGGGCGATCAAGGGCGCGGTGCGGGCCGACCTCTACATGGGCGAGGGCCCGGCGGCGGGCGCGGAGGCCGGCCGCGTGCGCCATACGCTGCGGCTCTGGCGGCTGGTCCCGCGATGAAGCGGCCGCTGAAGCCCGAGGAGGCGCGGCTCTGGTCGCTG
The DNA here is from genome assembly GCF_016124325.1 of Phenylobacterium sp. GTDB lineage: Bacteria > Pseudomonadota > Alphaproteobacteria > Caulobacterales > Caulobacteraceae > Phenylobacterium. Next base: position 136,138 of record NZ_WGNY01000011.1, on the reverse strand, counting down.
GTCACCGGCACGGTGCACCCCCTGCCCGGCCGCAAGGCGCCAAGCTCCGATGTTCCCTCCCCTTCATGGGGAGGGCCGACTCGCGAAGCGAGCGGGGTGGGGAAGCCGCCCGCGCCGCCCCCCACCCGAGCGGGGCTGCGCCCCGCCCACCCTCCCCACAAGGGGGAGGGAAAGGACCGCATCGAGCCCAACCGTCGCCACCGGATCGTCAAGGAGCGGGAGGAGATCGGCGCCCGGCTCGACCTGCACGGCCTGACCCAGGATCGCGCCCGCGCCGTGCTGGAAGCCTTCCTCAAGCGGGCGTTCGACGAGGGCTGGCGGGCGGTGCTGGTCATCACCGGCAAGGGCGTGCAGGGCGACGGGGTGCTGCGGCGGCACACGCCGGAGTGGCTGGCCGCGCCGCACCTGGCCCACATCGTCGCCGGGATTTCCGAGGCCCACCGCCGCCACGGCGGCGAAGGGGCGCTCTATGTGGCGTTGAAGCGCAAGCCGCGGGACTAGCTCTTCTTCCGGGCGGCCTTCTCGGCCAGGCCGCTGGTCCCCTCGCGGGCCGCCAGGCGCTCGGCCACCTCGTCGAGCGAGACGCCGCTGGCGGCCAGCACCACCAGCCAGTGGTAGACGAGGTCGGCGCTCTCGGCGATCAGGCCCTCGCGGTCGCCGCGGGCGGCGGCGATGACGGCCTCGACGGCCTCTTCCCCGAACTTCTTCGAGGCCCGCTCCAGGTCGCTCAGCAGCTGGGCGGTGTAGGAGGTGGACGTATCGCCGTCGCGGCGGGCCTCGATGGTGGCGGCCAGGCGTTCGACGACCTCGGCGAAGCGGCTGTTCATGCGGGGACCTCCTCGGTCAGGCGCACGGGGACGCCGGCGGCGGCCATGGCGGCCTTGGCCTCGCCGATGCCGATCTCGCCGAAGTGGAAGATCGAGGCGGCCAGCACGGCGTCGGCGCCGGCGTTCACCGCATCGATCAGGTGCTGGACGGTCCCGGCGCCGCCCGAGGCGATCACGGGCACGCCGACGGCGGTGCTGACGGCGCGGGTAAGCTCCAGGTCGTAGCCGATCTTGGCGCCGTCGCGGTCCATGGAGGTGAGCAGGATCTCGCCGGCCCCCTTCGCGACCACCTCGCGGGCGTAGTCGACGGCGTCGAGGCCGGTGTCGTTGCGCCCGCCGTAGGTGAAGACGTGCCAGCGGTCGCCGGTCTTCTTGGCGTCGATGGCCACGACGACCGCCTGGCTGCCGAAGGCGTCGGCGCAGGCGCTGACGAGGTCGCGGTTCTCGACCACGGCGGTGTTGAGGCTGATCTTGTCGGCGCCGGCCAGCAGCAACTTGCGGCCGGTCTCGACGTTGCGGATGCCGCCGCCGACGCTGAGCGGCATGAAGCAGACGTCGGCCGTGCGGGCCACCACGTCGAAGATGATGCCGCGGTTCTCGTGGCTGGCGGTGATGTCGAGGAACATCAGCTCGTCGGCGCCGGCGGCGTCGTAGGCGCGGGCCTGCTCGACGGGATCGCCGGCGTCGCGCAGGGCGACGAACTGCACGCCCTTCACCACCCGGCCGTCCTTGACGTCCAGGCAGGGGATGACGCGGGTCTTCAGCATCGGCGGATCACGCGGCCACGCCCAGGGCCTCGGCCGGGTCGATGGCGCCGTTGTAGAGGGCGCGGCCCAGGACGGCGCCGGCGATCGGCGCGCCCTTGCGCTTCTTCAGGCGCTCGATGTCGGCCACCGAAGCCAGGCCGCCGGCGGCGATGACCGGGATCTTCACGGCGTCGGCCATGGCGCCGAACACCTCGACGTTGAAGCCCATCACGGTGCCGTCGCGGTCGATGTCGGTGACGATCAGGGCGGCGACGCCGGCGTCCTCGAAGCGCCGCGCCACCGTCACGGCGTCGAGATCGGTGTCGGCGGTCCAGCCGTCGACGGCCACCTTGCCGGCGCGGACGTCGACGCTGACGGCGATCTGCTCGGGATAGAGCTGGGCGGCTTTCAGCACGATGTCGGGCTGCTTCACCGCCACCGTGCCGAGGATCACCCGGCTGACGCCCGCCTCGATCCAGCGCTCCACGTCCTTCAGCGTGCGGATGCCGCCGCCGAGCTGCACCGGGGCGGAGACCGCGGCCAGGATCGCCTCGACGGCGCCGGCGTTGACGGCCTTGCCCGAGACGGCGCCGTTCAGGTCGACCACGTGGATCCAGTGGAAGCCGGCCTCGACGAAGGCGCGCGCCTGGGCGCCGGGGTCGTTGTTGAAGACCGTGGCGGTCGACAGGTCGCCGTGAAGCACGCGCACGCACTGGCCGTCTTTCAGGTCGATGGCGGGGTAGAGGATCAAGGACGCCACTCCAGGAAGTCCGCCAGGAGCTTCAGCCCCACGGCTTGCGATTTTTCGGGGTGGAACTGCACCCCGGCCAGATTGCCGCGCGCGACGGCGGCGGGGAAGCGCCCGCCGTGGTCCACATAGGCCGCCACGTGGGCGGTGTCTTGCGGATACATGGCGAAAGAATGTGTGAAATAGACCGGCGCCCCGGCCTTGGGCCCGGCCAGCATCGGCAGGTCGGACACCGCCTCCAGCGTGTTCCAGCCCATGTGCGGCACCTTCAGGTGCGGGCCGCCGCGGGGGTGGATGATCTTCACGTCGCCGGGGATCCAGCCCAGGCCCTCCGTGGCGCCGAATTCCAGGCCGCGGCTAGCCAGGAGCTGCATGCCCACGCAGATGCCGAGGAACGGAACGCCGCGGCCCTGGGCGGCCTCGGTCATGGCCTCGATCACGCCGTCGCGCGCGGCCAGGGCCGACATGCAGGCGGCGAAGGCGCCGACGCCCGGCAGCACCACCCGGTCGGCGGCGGCCACGACGGCGGGGTCGTGGGTCACGACGATCTCCGCGCGGCCGTCCGCGGCGCGGATCAGGGCTTTCTCGGCCGAGCGCAGGTTGCCCGACCCATAGTCGATCAGGGCGACACGCTGCATGGGGATCCGGATTCCTTTCTTGTCGCGCAGCCGGATGGAAAACCGGTTTCCACTTTTCCTGGCTGGCGCTCCCTACAGCACGCCCTTGGTGGAGGGGGCGTGTCCGTGGGTCTTTGGATCGAGCTCCACGGCCGTTCGCAGGGCCCGGGCCAGGGCCTTGAACCCGCTCTCGGCGATGTGGTGGGAGTTGGCGCCGTACAGGCATTCCAGGTGCACGCAGGCGCCCGCGTTCATGGCGAACGCGTGGTGGAACTCCTTGAACAGCTCGGTGTCCATGTCGCCCACCTTCGGCGTGCGGAACTCGACCCGCCAGATCAGGTAGGGCCGGTTCGACAGGTCGATGGCGCAGCGGCTGAGCGTCTCGTCCATCGGGATGTAGGCGTGGCCGAAGCGGCGGACGCCCTTGAAGCCGTCCAGCGCCTCCTTGACCGCCTGGCCCAGCACGATGCCGGTGTCCTCGACGGTGTGGTGCATGTCGATGTGCAGGTCGCCCTTGGTCTCGACCTCCAGGTCGATGCCGCCGTGGCGGGCGAAGCTGTCGAGCATGTGGTCGAAGAAGCCGATCCCGGTGGAGACCTTGGACACGCCGGTCCCGTCCAGGTCCACGGCCACGCGGATCTGGGTCTCCTTGGTGTTGCGGACGACTTCGGCCTTGCGGCTCATCGGTCAGTACCCCTTGGACTCGGCCAGCGCCTTCAGGCTCACCTGCGGACGCGGGCCGTAGTGCGAGATCACCTCGGCCGCCGCCAGCGAGGCGAGCTTGCCACAGACCTGCAGCGGACGCCCCCGGGACAGGCCGAACATGAATCCGGCCGCGTATTGGTCGCCCGCGCCGGTCGTGTCCACGACTTTCTCCACCCCTTCGGCGGCGACGGTCAGCCGCTCGCCGTGGTCGAGGATCACCGAGCCCTTCTCGCTGCGGGTCACCGCGGCGATCTTAACGTGCGGGCGCAGCGCCTCGAGCGCGGCGTCGAAGTCGTCGGTCTCGAACAGCGAGGTCAGCTCGGCCTCGTTGGCGAACAGGAGGTCGACCTGGCCTTCGATGAAGCCCTTGAGCGCCGCGCGGTGGCGTTCCACGACGAAGCTGTCGGACAGCGTCAGCGCGATCATCCGCCCGGCGCCGTGGGCCAGGGCCGCGGCCTTGGCGAAGGCCCGCCTGGCCGCCTCGGCGTCGAACAGATAGCCCTCGAGGTAGACGATCTTGGCCGCCTCCACCGTGGCGGCGTCGACGTCGGCGTCGGTGAACTCCACCGAGGCGCCCAGGAAGGTGCACATGGTGCGCTGGGCGTCGGGGGTGACGTTGATCATCGACACGGCCGTGGCCGGCCCGCCCACCAGGGGCTGGTTCTCGAAGCGGGCGCCGATGGCGCGCATGTCGTGGGCGAACACCTTGCCCAGCTGGTCGTCGGCCACCTTGCCCATGAAGGCGCCCTTGCCGCCGAAGCTGGCCAGGCCCGCGATGGTGTTGGCCGCCGAGCCGCCCGAGGCCTCCACCGCCTGGGCCATGCGGGAATAGAGGGTGGCGCTGGCCTGCGGGTCGACCAGCATCATGGCGCCCTTGGTCAGGCCGTTCTCGGCGAGAAAGGCGTCGCTGCAGGGCGCGATCACGTCGACGATGGCGTTGCCGATCGCGGCGACGTCGTAGAGTTCGGGCATTGTTGGGCTTTGTCCCCTAGAGCCTTGCTTGCTCAGATGTCGCCATCTGCGCGGAACAATAAGGCCCCATTCTTAAAGTTTGAGCGCGATCTGATCGCAAAACCGGCCTCCACTTTTGCGGATCGCGCTCGAGCGTAGGGCGCGGGGATTACAGGGAAAGGGCCTCAATTGTCACCCCGTTTTGCCGAAGGAAACCGCCAACGGCCACCCCATCTAGCCTGCTGGAGCACCAGCTTTCGGGATGTGGTCGCAGGAACTGATGCGACCGTAGGGGTGCTCTCTCAAAGGCCGGCACGGCTCGCAAACACGACAAAGGCGGCCAACGCGCCGAGCGCGAGGAGAGCCAAGCGCTGAAGGTCCTTTGTTCGGCACGAGAGTTCAGGGTCCCCAAGGCTGCGGTCACGACGGAAAAGCGCAAACCAGTACAGGCGCTGACCCATGCGCCAGCCGTAGACTCGGCGATGGATCGCCGGATGGCGCGCCTTCAGCATCGAGGCCACGCGCTCAACGAGCCAAAACTGAGCAACGCAGCAGATCGCGAACGCACTGAATGCGGCGAAGGCGAGCCAGGTCACGGCGCCGCCAGATGTGATCGGGCGCCAGCAAAGGCCATGTGAGCTCGATGCCTCAACAACCTACCCGCCCCAGTGGCTCCCGCCGTAGCTGCGGCTGCTCATCCGGCCGCCGAAGCCCCCGCGGGAGATGACCGAGGCGCGGCTCATCTGCTTGGGCGGCGCGCCGGCCACCGGCGGCTCGAAGCCGCGCTGGGTCACCCGGGTGCGGCCCGAGGAGTAGTCGGTCCAGACCCGGCCGCCGGAGCTGGTGTAGTAGCCGCCGTCGCGCCAGTCGCGGTAGAGGCCGCGTCCGCCCCAGCCGCCGTCGAACATGCGCCCGACCACGAAGCCGGTGATCAGCGGGCCCCAGAACGAGCCGTGGCCATTGGCGTACTGCCGCGGCACGCACTGGCCGGGGCCGTAGACGTCCTCGCAGGAGGCCTGCTGGTCGTACTTGGGCGCCTTGTCCTCGTCGGCCTGCGCCTCGGTCTCGGCCTTCCTGCACGCCTCGTCCGGCACCTCGTTGCGGTCGAGGCATTCCTGCAGCGACTGGTAGGCGTAGGCGTCGACCGACTTTCCGGGATGTTCGATGCGGACGTTGTCGTAGCCGCTGTCGCCGCAGGCCACGAGCGACAGGCCGCCCGCCGCCATGGCGGTCCCGAGCGCGAGCTTCTTGGTGCGTTTCATCGGTCTTAGGCCGTCATGCAGGCGGCGTTCAGTATGCCCACCGCCAGGGATATGGACAGGAGATAGAGCGCCGCCGACATCTCGCCCTTCTCGATCCGGGCCGAGACGTCGGGCAGCACGATGCGGCGTACGCCCCAGAAGGCGGCGATCTGGATCACCCCGGCCAGGGCGGCCCAGGCGACGAATTCCGGCAGCGAATGGGTCTGGGCCAGCGCCGAGGCCAGGGGGATCACATAGCCGATGAGCGCCCCGCCGAGCGCCACGGCCGCGGCCGTGTTGCCGGCGCGGATCAGGGCGCCCTCGTTGTGCGGGGTGATGGCCTGGTAGACCGCCTTGAAGAGCAGGGTGAAGCCGCCCGCGGCCAGGAACGCGAAGCCGAAGTTGATCGCGCCGGCGGCGAAGGCGTACGGGTCGAAGATCATCCTTGTCCTTCCTTCAAAGGGGCCGGGCGCCCGAGGTTCGGGTCCTCAGGCCTCGAACTCCCCCACGTTCAGCGGAATACCGACCATGACCTCGTGGGTGAGGTCGCCGTTCTCGGGCTCCATCTCGAGCGCGAGCAGCAGTTCGCGTCCCTCGCCCGGCAGGTCGCGGGCGAAGAGCATGCAGGTCTGGTAGATTTTGCGGAAGGCCAGACCCGAGCGGTCGTCCCAGACCGTCTCCCAGAAGCTGACCGGGTCCTGCCGCTCGTCGGCGTCGCCGAACCAGAAACGGCGGTAGGCCGGCAGGCCCTCGTCCTCGAAGGTGCGCGCCCGCAGGCGATCGCTCCAGCGCCGCTTCGCCGCCGCGTCGGGCGGATAGGCGGACGACCAGGGGCCGAAGAGGGTGAAGTCGTTGGCCCCCTGCCCCATCGCGTCGGGGCTGACCATCTGCAGCATCAGGTCGTCGTCAGTGTAGAAGCGGTGGACGAAGCCGTCGGCGCCCAGGTTGATGCGGCCCTGGGCCACGATCTCCAGGACATCGGTGTCGAGCCGGAACAGCGCGCCCTCCCCCAGCCGGCGCCACGCCAGCGGGTCGAGACGCACGGTGCGCCCGATGGTGACGTTGCGCACCACGGGAATGATCTGCTCATCCGCCGCGTCGCGTCGTCCGCCGAACAGTCCCCGGAAGATCACGTCATCAGCCCTTTTCGATCGGGGAGCATAATCGGTTCTTGATCGATGTCAAATATACGCGTATTCATACCATGAACGCATGAGGCGGCCAAAGGACAAGGTGGCGGGCCTGAGCCCCGCGGAGCGGACCCGGCTATGGCGCGAGGAGCGCCAACGGCTGGGACTCGTGAAGCTGGAACTCTGGGTCCCCCCTGCGGCCAAGGCCGATATCCAGGCCGCCGCGCGTGCGATCATCACGGCGTCGAGCCGCGGACCGGCGCTGTCGAGAAATCCTGACCCTCCGCGAGGATCGTTGCAGATGGACCATGTCATCGACACCGATTGGTCGGTGAAGAGTTTGGCGGACGCGCTGAGCGAAACGAAGCTCTTGCGCGAGGGCGAACTGACGGCGCGGGTCGTCGAGGGCGCCGACCCCGTCCTGCAGATCACCATGCATGAATTCGGCGACCTGCCGGTGTTCCTTTCGGCCGGGGCCGAACAAATCGTCGTGTCCGCGCTCCTGTGGCCGGTCGACGAACAGAAGGACCAGGCCGGCTTCAACGTCTTCCTGCTGAAGGCGCAGAAGCTGGTGCCGCTGTCGAACTTCGGCATCACCACCGTGGCCGGCCGCGACTACTACGAGCTGTTCGGCGAACTGTCGTGCAAGACCACGCTGCAGACCGTGATCATCGAACTGCGGATGCTGGCCGAGAACGCCATCCGCGCGGCCTCCGACCTGCGCGACGACTTCGCCTCGGCCGCCTGACGCCCAACAAGGATCCTCACATGTCGATCTTCGGAAAGCTGATCACCCTCCTGCGCGGCGGCGCGCACGACGCCGGCGCGGCGGTGGTGGACGCCAACGCGCTGCGCATCCTCGACCAGGAAATCCGCGACGCCGACAACGCCCTCAACAAGGCCCGCGACGACCTGGCCGCCCTGGTGGCGCGCCGGCGCATGCTGGAGAAGGAGATCCAGGGCCTCAGCGACCAGTCCCGCCGCTACGAGGGCTCGGCGCGCGCGGCGCTGGGCAAGGGCGACGAGGCGCTGGCGCGCGAGGTCGCCCAGCGGATCGCCGAGCTGGAACGCGACGTCGGCCAGAAGACCCCGCAGCTGGGCGAGATGAAGGTCGCCGAGGAGAAGCTGCACCAGACCATCGCCGCCACGCAGCAGAAGATCGAGAACCTGCGGCGCGAGATCGACATGGTGAAGGTCAACGACAGCGTCCAGCGGGCGCAGGCCGCCGTCGCCTCGCGCGGCGCGGGGGCCCAGGCGGCCCTCGGCTCGGCCGCCGACAGCCTCAAGCGCATCAAGGAGCGCCAGGCGGTCCAGGAGGAGCGCTACAAGGCCGCCCAGGAGCTGGAGGACCGCCGCACGGGCGCCGACCTCGACGCCAAGCTGCAGGCCGCCGGCATCCTGCCCGGCGTCGAGTCGGCCGACGACGTCCTGGCGCGCCTGAGGGCGCCGGAGGGCGAGCCGATGAAGCTGGCGGCCCCCGACCTCAAGCTGGAGCACCAGCCGGTCGAGAAGAAGGGCTGAAGAGCCGACCTACCTCCCCCGCGGAACGCGGCGGGAGGGGGACCGCCGGCCGAAGAGCCGGCGGTGGAGGGGGAAAGCCCCACGCACGGCGTACGGACATGAAGAGACAACATTCAGCTGGAGCGGCCTGCCCCCTCCACCCCCCGCTCTCCAGCCGGCATGCGCCGGCCTCGGCGGGCGGTCCCCCTCCCGCCATCGCTTCGCGAAGGGGGAGGTAGGATGAAACGCATCAAGACGGCCGAGCGGCCCGGTTGGGACGAGAAGGCCGAGGCGCTGGGCTTCACCTGGCGACATCTCGACGGCGAGCGCTACTGGGACGAGCGGGCCTACTACGCCTTCACCCTGAAGGAGATCGAGGACGACCTCGAGGAGCCGGCGCGCGAGCTGCACGCCATGTGCCTCGACCTCGTGGACGAGGTGGTGAAGAGCGAGGCCCTGATGGCGCGCCTCGCGATCCCCGAGGGCTCGCGCGACGACGTGGCCGAAAGCTGGGCGCGGCGCGACCCGAGCCTCTACGGCCGCTTCGACTTCGCCTACGACGGCGAGGGGCCGGCCAAGCTGTTCGAGTACAACGCCGACACGCCGACCAGCATCTACGAGTCGGGCGCGTTCCAGTGGGTCTGGCTGGAGGACATGATCGCCGCCGGCGCGCTGCCGGCCGACGCCGACCAGTTCAACAGCCTGCACGAGAAGCTGGAGGCGCGGTTCCGGGCGATCTTCCCGGCGGGCGGGTTCGTGCACTTCACCAGCGACGCGGAGTCGGTGGAGGATCGCCAGACCGTCCGCTACCTGGAGGATATCGCCGGCCAGGCCGGGATCGAGCCGAAGTTCGTGCCGGTGGGCGACATCGGCCTCGACGCCGACGGCCGCTTCGTCGACCAGGACAACTACCTGATCCACGCGCTGTTCAAGCTGTATCCGTGGGAGGAGATGTTCCGCGAGGACTACGCCGCCGCGGTGAAGGGCTCGAAGACCCGGTTCCTGGAGCCGGCGTGGAAGGCGGCGCTGTCCAACAAGGGGATGCTGCCGCTGCTGTGGGACCGCCACGCGGGCCACCCCAACCTGCTGCCGGCCTTCTTCGAGGACGATCCGCGCTCTGCGGAGCTGGGCAATTCGTATGTGCGGAAACCGCTGTTCAGCCGCGAGGGCGCGAACATCGAGCTGGTGGCGCGCGGGCGCCGGGCGAAGGTGCTGGACCAGGGCTATGGCGAGGGCGGCCATGTGCGCCAGGCGCTCCACACCCTGCCGCGGCTGGACGGGAACTACCCGGTGATCGGGGCCTGGATCGTGGGCGACGAGCCCGCGGGAATCGGCATCCGGGAGGACCGGAGCCGGGTCACCCGGAACCTCTCCCGCTTCGTGCCGCACGCGATCCTGGATTAGGGCACGAACAGATGGCGCGACGGGCAGAGGTCGGCGACCTCGCAGTCCGCGCATTTGGGCCGCCGCGCCACGCAGACGTAGCGGCCGTGCAGGATCAGCCAGTGGTGGGCGCGGGTCTGGTAGGGCGCGGGCACGATGGCCATCAGGTCGGCCTCGACCTGGTCGGGGGTCTTGCCCTTCGACAGGCCCAGGCGGTGGGAGACGCGGAAGACGTGGGTGTCGACGGCGATGGCGGGCTCGACGCGCAGCTCGTTGAGCACCACCGAGGCGGTCTTGCGGCCGACGCCGGGCAGGGCCTGGAGCTTCGCGCGCTCCAGCGGCACCTCGCCGCCGTACTGCTCGATCAGGATGCGCGACAGGGCGATCACGTTCTTGGCCTTGGAGTTGTAGAGGCCGATCGAGGAGATGAAGGGCTTCAGGCCCTCCTCGCCCAGCGCCAGCATCGCCTGCGGCGTGTCGGCGACCTTGAAGAGCCTGTCGGTGGCCTTGTTGACAGAGACGTCGGTGGCCTGGGCCGAGAGCGCCACGGCGACCACCAGGGTGTAGGGGCTGTCGTACGAAAGCTCGGTCCGCGGGTCGGACTCATGGGCCTCGAAGCGGTCGAACAGCTCGGCGATCCGCGCCTTCTCCGCGGGCGAGAGGCGCGTCTTCGGCTTGGACTTCGCGGGCTTGGCCATGGCGCGGACGTTCTCGCGGTTCGACCCTCGGTGTCATCCTGGAATTCCGACCCCTGAGCCGTCATCCTCGCCCTTGTGGCGAGGATCCCTCCATCGGCCGCACGGTCGGCGCGGAACGGTCATCGCAAAGGGAGCTGTCAGAGGGATCCCAGGCACAAGGCCTGGGATGACGCACTTCCTCTAAGCGCCCCGATCGACGGCGAACGGGCCGAAGGCCTGCTGCACCGGCATGATCTCCAGGGTGTTGACGTTGATGTGGGCCGGCAGCTTCAGGACGCTCTCGCAGACCAGGGCCACGTCGTCGGCGCTCATGGCGTGGACGCCCTTGTAGACGTTGGAGGCCGCCGCCGCGTCGCCGCCGAAGCGGACCACCGAGAACTCGGTCTCGGCCATGCCGGGCTCGATGGAGGTGACCCGCACCTTGGACCCGATCAGGTCGGCGCGCAGGTTCAGCGAGAACTGGCGCACGAAGGCCTTGGTGGCGCCGTACACATTGCCGCCCGGATAGGGGTAGGTGGCGGCCACCGAGGAGATGTTCATCACGTCGCCGCGGTCGCGCGCGACCATGCCGGGCAGGACGGCGCGGGTGACGCGGGCCAGGCCCATGACGTTGGTCTCGATCATGGTCTCCCAGTCGGCCAGGTCGGTCTGGTGCGCCTTGGCCAGGCCCAGGGCGAGGCCGGCGTTGTTGTAGAGCACGTCGATGTCGGCGAAGGCCGCCGGCAGGCCCGAGAGCAGGGCGTCGATCGAGGCCTGGTCGCGGACGTCGAGCACGCGGGTCAGCAGCCGATCGGTCGAAAGCTCGGCCGCCAGGGCGTCGAGCCGCTCGGCCCGGCGGCCGGTGGCGATCACCCGGCCGCCGCCGGCCAGAACCCGCCGGGCGAAGGCCTCGCCGAAGCCCGAGGTGGCGCCGGTCACCAGCGCGATGCGGCCCGCGGCCCAGGTCTCGCTCATCGTCTCGTCACTCCACTTTCGCCACCGAATCCACGATCGACCGCGCCACCTCGGCGCCGATCAGGCCCTCGACGATCCAGGCGGCCAGATCCTGGGTGGCCAGGCAGCCGCCGCCGGTGGCGAGATTGCCGTGGACCACCATCGGCTTGCGCTCGGTGGCCACGCCCATCGCTTCCAGCTCGCCGAAAACGCTGGGATAGGTGGTTGCGGAGAGCCCGTCCAGCAGGCCGAGGGCGGCCAGGATCAACACGCCGGAATCGATGGCCGCGATCCGCTGCCGCGCCGGGTCGAGCCTGAGCGCCGAGAGGAACGCCGGGTCCTTGATCTTGGACCGGCAGCCGGGGCCGCTGACGATGAACACCGCGTCGGCCTCGTTCGCCCACTCCAGGGGCGCGTGGCGGTCGATGCGGACGCCGGAGTACGAGCCGATCGAGGCGGTGTCGGCGCAGATGCGCACGTCCCACTCGCCCTGATAGGCGGCGTAGGTCGGCTCCTTGACCCGGAAGAACAGGTCCCAGGGCATGAAGAGGTCCACGTCGGTGAACCCCTCGAAGGCGACGAAGGCGATCTTCATGTCCGCATCTCCGGCTAGCTTTCAGGCAAGGCGCATGTGAGGGCGGCGGCCCGCCGGCTGGAGAGCCAGTTTCACCGCTGTGGCCTTCGCGCGGCCTTCCCGGCGCCATGCGGCGGGCCTATCGTCGCCCCCCATGAGCGAGCCGCTGTTCATGGACGCCGAGATCAAGCAGAACCGCTCGCTGTCGGACCGCGGGTTCGTGGTGCTGATCTCGGTGATCACGGTGATCAACCTGGCCAGCGCGCTGATCTTCGTGAGCCAGGGGGCGACCCTGGTCCCGGTGTTCCTGGCCGCCGCCGTGCTGGCGGTCACCTTCGCCTTCCTGGCCAGCTTCCGCGCCGCGCGGGCGGTGGAGCGGGTGCAGGTCAGCGCCTACGAGGTGCGCGTCACCCACGAGGCGCGGGGCCGCGTGCGCTTGGTCTGGGAAAGCCCGACGGCCTTCACCCGGGTGGCCACCGAACGCGACGAGGACGACCGGGTGACCGGGCTGGTGCTGTCGCTCTCGGGCCGCCGCACCTTCGTGGCCGCCGCCCTCAGCCCGCGCGAACGCGGCGAGTTCGCCCGCGCCCTGGAGGACGCCCTCTGGCGGGCGAAGCGGGGCGGGTAGGGGGCCTCAGGCCGCGCGCTAGCCCGCGCGTTTCAGGGCCCAGGCCTTCCAGCGGTCCAGCAGTTCGGGCTCGGTCACGCCCAGCTTACCGAGGACATCGGCCTGGGTCACGGCCGGCAGCAGCGCCACGACGGTCGCCCGGCCGTAGGTCTCGTCCACGTACTGAACGAGCGAGCCGGCCACGGCGTAGCGGTGCGGCCCCGACCAGGCCGTCGCCAGCGACTTCGGCGCCGCGCCGTCGCGGATCGCCTGGGCGGCCTCGGCCTGCCGCTTCGCATCGAGCTGGCCCGACGCCAGCACGGCCAGGCCCTCGACGAACCAGCCGATGTCGTCCGCGCCGGTGAAGTCGCGCGTGGGGTTGTGCTGGCCGTGGTACATGTGGACCAGCTCGTGGGTCAGGATCTCGCGGGCCTCGACCGGGTCGGCGGCGTCGTGCTCGCAGGCCTCCTTCGCCCAGTCGGCGGGCGACAGCAGCACGAGGAAGTCGGCCACGCCGACGCCCACCATCCAGCATTCGGTCTGGCTCATGCCCCAGGCGGCGGGAAAGGCGGCGTTGAAGGCGGCCCGGTCCGAAGCCAGGGTCACGTGCAGCGGCTCGCCGAACGGCTGGCCGAAAAAGCCCTCGATCCGCGCCTTGGCGGCGGGGACCATCGCCTCGACCGAAGCCGCGGCCGGATCACCCGGGGCCGCGGTGAAGCGGATGTCGTCGCCGGCCATGGCCGGCGCGGCGCAGAGCGCGGCCAGCACGGCTGGAAGGATCGCCCGGCGCATCACAGGATGAACTTGCTGAGGTCGGCGTTGCGGGCCAGTTCGCCGATGCGGTCGTTCACATAGGCCGCGTCGATCTTCACGGTCTCGCCGGTGCGGTCGGCGGCGGTGAAGCTGATCTCCTCCATCACCTTCTCCAGAACGGTCTGCAGCCGGCGCGCGCCGATGTTCTCCACCGCGCCGTTCACGGCCACGGCAGCGTCGGCCAGGGCGTCGATGGCGTCCTCGGTGAAGTCGAGCGTCACGCCCTCGGTCTCCATCAGCGCCTGGTGCTGGCGGATCAGGTTGGCCTCAGGCTCGGTGAGGATGCGGCGCATGTCCTCGCGGGACAGCGGCTTCAGTTCCACGCGGATCGGCAGGCGGCCCTGGAGCTCGGGGAGCAGGTCGGACGGCTTGGCCACGTGGAAGGCGCCCGAGGCGATGAACAGGATGTGGTCGGTCTTCACCGGGCCGTACTTCGTCGACACGGTCGTGCCCTCGATCAGGGGCAGCAGGTCGCGCTGCACCCCCTCGCGGCTGACGTCGGCGCCTGCGCGCTCGGAGCGGCTGGCGACCTTGTCGATCTCGTCGAGGAAGACGATGCCCTGGTTCTCGGCCAGCTCCAGGGCCTCCTGGGTCAGGGCGTCCTGGTCGACCAGCTTGTCGCTCTCCTCGGCGATCAGCGGGGCCCAGGCGCCGCGGACGGTGGTCTTGTGGGTCTTGGTGCGGCCGCCGAAGGCCTTGCCGAACATGTCGCCCAGGTTCAGCACGCCCATGGAGGCGCCGGGCTGGCCGGGCAGGTCCATCATCGGAAACGGCGAGGCGGTCTCGGCCAGTTGCAGCTCCACCTCCTTGTCGTCCAGCTCGCCGGCCCGCAGCTTCTTGCGGAAGCTCTCGCGGGCGGCGGTGGAGCCGGGGCCGGTGAGGGCGTCCAGGATGCGTTCCTCGGCGGCGGCCTCGGCGCGGGCGCGCACGCCGGCGCGGCGCTTTTCCCGCACCATGGCGATGGCGCTCTCCACGAGGTCGCGGACGATCTGGTCGACGTCGCGGCCGACGTAGCCCACCTCGGTGAACTTGGTGGCCTCCACCTTCAGGAACGGCGCCTGGGCCAGCCTGGCCAGACGGCGGGAAATCTCGGTCTTGCCGACCCCGGTGGGGCCGATCATCAGGATGTTCTTGGGCGTCACCTCGTCGCGCAGCTCTTCCGGCACGCGGCGGCGGCGCCAGCGGTTGCGAAGCGCCACGGCCACGGCGCGTTTGGCCTCGGCGTGGCCGACGATGTAGCGGTCCAGTTCGGAGACGATCTCGCGGGGGGAAAACTCGGTCATACCGCGCTAGATAATCGGTCAGCCGCCGCCTGACGACGTCTCCGGCTTCACGGGCGGGGTTTTCAGCGGCGGAGCGGGCAGGATCTCGTCGAACAGCAGCCGCCAGCCCGGCTTGTCGTCGCGCCAGACCCGCACGTAGTGGGCCCGCTGATCGGCCCCGTCCGCGCCGGTCCACTGGACCAGGCCGTAGGTCCAGACGAAGTCGCCGGCCTTGGACGCCCGCCCGCCCAGGGGCGAGAACGACGCCTTGGCCGGACGGCGGGCGAGTTCGGCCTCGATGTCCGCGCGGCTGGTGGGCGGCGCCGCTTCGGAGCCGACGATGCGGCCGTCGTCGGCCACCACGGCGAGATAGGCCGCCTTCAGGTCCTGGGCGGCGGCGTCGCGCAGCGCGGTCTCGGCGGCTGTGACCTCGGTCATGGCCTTGGCCGCCGAGCCGGCCGCCCTGGCCGCGGGGCGGGCGTAGGCGACGTCAGACCCCTGTGGCGCGGCGCCGGTCGTGTCGCTGGGCGGGCCGCCGTCGAACAGCCACTTCCACGCGCCGTCAGGCTGGCGGGCCCAGATGGTGAAGTAATAGCCGCCCGCCTTGCCGTCGTAGGTGTAGGGGCCGGTGGTGAAGCCCAGGTCGCCCGATTTCGCGACGCCGGCCCACAGCGGCCACCAGACCAGCGGCTTGCCCTTGGGCCGGGGCTTTCCATAGACGGCGTGGGCCAGCACCGGCTCGGGCGCCAGCACGATGGCCTCGTCGGCCGAGTGCTTCAGGAAGCTGGCCTGGATCCCCAGTTCCAGCCCGTCGGCGGCGAAGGCGCGCTCGGCGGCGACGACAGGCGCGGGATCGACCGGGGCGCCGAGGGCGGGGGAGGCCGCCAGCAGCGCGGCGGCGGCGAGGATGCGGGACGGAGTCATGTGTGGCGTGGCGGCGTTGGGAGGGCGATGGCGCGATCTAACATTGGTCGCGCAATTGCGGCCAAGCGTACCGCAAATCGCGATCATTCCTGTAGGCGGTCAATATGGCGCTGCTGACGGTCGACCCCCTCCGTCATCCCGGACGCAGGGCGCGCGCCGCCCGAAGATCCGGGACCCAGCCGCCGCGCCCTCGACGTTTCGGGAATGCGGCTTCGCAGTCTGAGCGGCTGGCCCGCGGCTCTGCGCGCTCCGGCCGGGATGACGGCCGAAGGTAGGGCCGAAGGGAGGGCCGGCGCTCAGAGCATCTCCACCGTCAGCTCGCCGTTCGTGTAGACGCAGATGTCGGCGGCGATCGCCATGGCCTTGCGGGCCACGGCCTCGGCGTCGAGATCGGTGTCGATCAGGGCGCGGGCCGCGGCCAGGGCGTAGTTGCCGCCCGAGCCGATGGCGGCCACCCCGTGCTCGGGCTCCAGCACGTCGCCGACGCCGGTGACCGTGAAGATGCTGGTCCTGTCGGCCACGATCAGCATGGCCTCCAGCCGGCGCAGGTAGCGGTCGGTGCGCCAGTCCTTGGCGAGGTCGACACAGGCGCGGGCCAGCTGCTCGGGGTACTGCTCCAGCTTGGCTTCCAGCCGCTCGATGAGGGTGAAGGCGTCGGCGGTCGAGCCGGCGAAGCCCGCGATCACCCGGCCGCCCGCGAGGGTGCGCACCTTCTTCGCCGTGCCCTTGACGACCGTCTGGCCCATGGACACCTGACCATCGCCGGCCACCACGGTCTTGCCGGCCTTGCGCACGGCGAGGATCGTGGTCCCGTGCCAATCGGGAAACGCTGAGGTATTCGACATCGGCGCGATGTGAGCAGCCGGGCCGCGGCGGTCAAGCGCCTGAGGCGAACGAATGTCCTTCACCGACGAAGAGATCGAACGCTACGCCCGCCATCTGGTGCTGCGGGAAGTGGGCGGACCGGGCCAGCAGAAGCTGAAGGCCGCGCGGGTCCTGGTGGTGGGCGCGGGCGGCCTGGGCGCGCCGGTTTCGCTCTACCTCGCCGCGGCGGGCGTGGGGTCGCTGATCCTGGCCGATCCGGATGTGGTCGACCGCTCCAACCTGCAGCGCCAGGTGATCTACACCGAGGACGATGTGGGGCGGCCCAAGGCCGAGGCCGCCGCGGCGCGCCTGACGGCGCTCAATCCCAATGTGGCGGTGACGGCCTTCAACGGCGCCTTCGACGACTCCACGGCCGGCGCGCTGGTGGAGGGCGTCGACCTGGTGCTGGACGGCACCGACGACTTCGGCGTGCGCTTCTGCGTCAACGCCGCCTGCGTGGCCCACGGTAAGCCGCTGGTCTCGGGCGCGATCGGGCGGTGGACCGGCCAGGTGGGCGTGTTCGGCCGCAAGCCCTGCTACCGCTGCCTGGTGCCGGAGATCCCGCCCGAGGCCGAGACCTGCACGGCCGTCGGCGTGATCGGAGCGCTGGCCGGGGTGATCGGCTCGATGATGGCGCTGGAGGCGATCAAGCTGCTGACCGGCGCGGGCGAGGCCCTGGCGGGCCGGCTGCTGATCTACGACGCCCTGGCCGGCGAGACGCGGACGGTGCGGGTGGCGGGCGATCCCGAATGCCCGGTGTGCGGAGGCTCCGAATGACGAACGCCCAGGCCTGGTCGCAGGTCGACGACTATCTGGTGGCGGCCCTGCAGCCGCCCGATCCCGTGCTGGAGGCGGCGCTGGCGGCCAGCGAGGCGGCGGGCCTGCCGGCGATCAATGTGGCGCCCAACCAGGGCAAGCTGCTGATGCTGCTGGCGCAGATGGCCGGGGCGCGGCGGATCCTCGAGATCGGCACGCTGGGCGGCTATTCGACCATCTGGCTCGCCCGCGCCCTGCCGGCCGACGGGCGGCTGCTCAGCCTGGAGTACGATCCGGGCCACGCCGAGGTGGCGCGGAAGAACCTGGACCGGGCCGGCGTCGGCGGCCTGTGCGAGGTGCGGGTGGGCCGCGCGCTGGACCTGCTGCCGGATGTCGAGGGGCCGTTCGACTTCGTCTTCATCGACGCCGACAAGCCGTCGAACCCGGGCTATTTCGACTGGGCGCTGAAGCTGACCCGGCCGGGCGGCGTCATCGTGATCGACAATGTGGTCCGGAACGGCGGGATCGCGTCGGGCGACAGCGCCGATGCGGCGATCCAGGGGACGCGGCGGATGTTCGAAGCGATCGCCGCCGAGCCGCGCGTCGAGGCCTGCGCCGTGCAGACGGTGGGATCGAAGGGCTGGGACGGCTTCTGCCTGGCGCGCGTCGTCGCCTAGGCTGGCGTTGCGGCGGGGCGGGGGTTGCGCTTCGGCGGCGAAGGCCGCACCACCGTCTTCCCTCGCACCTCCGGAGTTTCGATGCCGCACGGCGACTCGCTGATTCTCACGCTCGTGGCCGGCTTCGTGCTGGCGTTCGCCTTCGGCATGGCCGCGCGGCGGCTGCGGCTGTCGCCCCTGGTGGGGTACCTGATGGCGGGCGTGGTGGTCGGCCCGTTCACGCCGGGCTGGGTGGCCGACGGCGGGATCGCGGCCCAGCTCGCCGAGGTGGGCGTGATCCTGCTGATGTTCGGGGTCGGCCTGCATTTCTCGCCGCAGGACCTGCTCAGCGTGCGCAAGGTGGCCGCGCCGGGGGCGCTCATCCAGATGGGCCTGGCGACGGCGCTGGGATGGGGCCTGGCCGTGGCCCTGGGCCTGCCGGGCGTCGAGGGCCTGCTGCTGGGCCTGTGCCTTTCGGTGGCCTCGACGGTCGTGGTGCTGCGCACCCTGGAGGAGCGCAAGGCGATGAAGAGCGAGGCCGGCCGCATCGCGATCGGCTGGCTGGTGGTCCAGGACCTGATCGTGGTGGTTGCGCTGGTCCTGCTGCCGCTGTTCCTGACCGGCCAGACCGAGCCCGCCGCGCTGGCCCGCGATGTCGGCTGGCAGTTGCTGAAGGTGGCGGGCTTCGTGGGGCTGATGCTGGTGGTGGGCGGCCGCGCCCTGCCGTGGCTGCTGGTGCGCATCGCCCACACCCGCTCGCGCGAGCTGTTCACCCTGGGCGTCCTGGCGATCGCGCTGGGCATCGCCTGGATCGCCTACGCGCTGTTCGGGGCCTCGTTCGCGCTCGGCGCCTTCGTGGCGGGGCTGGTGCTGAACGGCTCGTCCCTTGGGCATGCGGCGGCCGAGCGCTCGCTGCCGCTGCGCGACGCCTTCGCCGTGCTGTTCTTCGTGTCGGTGGGGATGCTGTTCGACCCGCGCATCCTGCTGCGCCAGCCCCTGGCCCTGGCCGGCGTGGTGGCGATCGTGCTGGCCTCGGGCGCCCTGGCCGCCCTGATCGTCGCGCGCATCGCGCGGGTGGACCGGCCCAACGCCAGCCTGCTGGCCGCCAGCCTGCCGCAGATCGGCGAATTCTCGTTCGTGCTGGCGGGGCTGGGCGTCTCGCTGAAGGCCATGAGCCACGCCACCCAGAGCCTGGTGGTGGCCGCCGCGATCCTCTCGATCGCGCTCAATCCGCTGCTGCTGCGGCTGGCCGACCGCCGCGGCGGGCCCGAGTCAGGGGCGGAAGCGGCGGCCTGAAGCGCTCAGAGCCCGTCAGGGTGAAGTGGATACCGGTTCACCCGCCCGGACGGGCTCTACAATCTTGAAGATCGAGCCTTCTCGTCCGGATCAGGTGATCCCACCTGATCCGGGAAGGCCCTCAGAGCATCTGCGGCAGGACGCGGTCGGGCGGGCGGTGGCCGTCCATCCAGGTCTTGATGTTGATGATCACCTTCTCGCCCATCTCGACCCGGCCCTCGACCGTGGCCGAGGCCATGTGCGGCAGCAGGACGGCGTTGGGCAGCTTGAGCAGCTTGGGATTGATCCGGGGCTCGTGCTCGAACACGTCGAGGCCCGCGCCGGCGATGGCGCCGCCTTCCAGGAGCTCGGCCAGGGCCTGCTCGTCGATGATCTCGCCGCGGGCGGTGTTGATCACCACCGCGTGCGGCTGCAGCAGCTTGAGCCGGCGCGCCGAAAGCAGGTGGTAGGTGGCCGGGGTGTGCGGCGAGTGCACCGAGATGATGTCCATGCGGGCCAGCATCTGGTCGAGGCTGTCCCAGTAGGTGGCCTCCAGCTCGTCGGACACGCGCGGGCTGACGGGCTTGCGGTTGTGGTAGTGGATCTGCAGGCCGAAGGCCCGGGCGCGGCGGGCGACCGCCGAGCCGATGCGGCCCATGCCGATGATCCCCAGCCGCTTGCCGGTGATGCGCCGGCCCAGCATCCAGGTGGGCGCCCAGCCGGTGAACTGGCCGGCCTGGACCGCGTTGGCGCCCTCGATCACCCGCCGCAGCGTGGCCATCATCAGCGTCATGGTCAGGTCGGCGGTGTCGTCGGTGAGCACGCCCGGCGTGTTGGTGACGATGACGCCCTTGGCGTTGGCGGCGGCCACGTCGATGTGATCGACGCCGGCGCCAAAGTTGGCGATCAGCTTGAGCTGGTCCCCCGCCTTCTCGATCAGGCTGGCGTCGATCTTGTCGGTGATCGTGGAGGCCAGCACGTCGCAGCGCCCGACCGCCTCGATCAGCCCCTTTCGGGTGAACGGCTCGTCGGCGACGTTGAGTTCGGTGTCGAACAGCTCGCGCATCCGGGTCTCGACCGGATCCGGCAGCTTGCGCGTCACGATGACTTTCGGCTTGCGAGTGGGCATGCGCCTACGGGAGAAAGGGATGTTTCCTGCGCCGCCTCGGGCGCGCGTTGAATTGCGGAACCCTTAGCAAAGGCCCCTCGTACGGCCAAGGCGAGGATCAGGGCGAGGCGTGAAGTTGGATTTTCGGCAGTTGGCGGCGGCGGGCGGCGCGGCCGTCGTCCTGGCGGCGGGCGCGGGCGCCTTTGCGGCCGACCGGACGACGCCCTCGGGCTATCCCGTGCCGCGCTACGTCACCCTGAAGTTCGGCACGGTGAACGCCCGCGCCGGGCCGGGCAACGACCATCGCCTGCTCTACGTCTACAAGGTGCGGGGCCTGCCGCTGCAGGTGGTGGCCGAGACCAGCGAGTGGCGGCGGATCTGCGATCCGGAGGGCCGCATCGCCTGGGTGCACAAGCGGACGACCGACGGACGGCGCAACGTGATCAACATGGGCGCCCGGCCCCAGGCCCTCTCGCATCGGCCCAAGGCGGGGTCGGAACCGGCCGCCTTCCTGGGCGCTCGCGCCATGGCCTCGCTGGTGCGCTGCGAGAAGGGATGGTGCAAGGTGAAGGCCGACGGCGTCGCCGGATGGGTGCGCGAAGGCGCGCTCTGGGGCACCGCCGAGGCGCCGCAATGCCGTTGAGGCGTCATGACGGGCTGTGGTAGGCCGTCCGCCGCACTGGATCGGAAATGCTCATGACCGCCGTAAAGGCCAAGGATCACTACGACTTCGAGGAGCTGATGTCCTGCGCGCGGGGCGAGATGTTCGGGCCGGGCAACGCCCAGCTTCCCGCGCCGCCCATGCTGCTGTTCGACCGCATGACCAAGATCACCGACGAGGGCGGCGAGCACGGCAAGGGCTATATCGAGGCCGAGTTCGACATTCATCCGGGCCTCTGGTTCTTCGATTGCCACTTCATCGGCGACCCCGTGATGCCGGGCAGCCTGGGCCTGGACGCCCTGTGGCAGCTCGTCGGCTTCTACCTGGGCTGGATCGGCGGCAAGGGCCGCGGCCGGGCCCTCGGGTGCGGTGAAGTGAAGTTCGCCGGCGAAGTGACACCTGACGTAAAGCTGGTCACCTACAAGGTTCAGATGAAGCGGGTGATCAACCGTCGCCTGGTCATGGGCATCGGCGACGGGGTTCTGGAAGCGGACGGAAAGCCCATCTATACGGCGACCGACCTTCGCGTCGGTCTATACCAGCGGCCGTAAGCGCCGCGCGTTCGGGAAGGAATCATGCGCCGCGTCGTCGTCACCGGGATGGGGATCGTCTCATCCATCGGCAACAACACCAACGAAGTGCTGGCCTCGCTGCGTGAAGCGAAGTCCGGCGTCACGGCGGCGCCCGAGTACGCCGAGCTGGGCTTCCGCTGCCAGGTGCATGCGCCGCCGCGCATCGACTGGGAGGCGATGGTGGACCGCCGCGCCGCGCGGTTCCTGGCCCAGGGCACGGGCTTCTCCCACATCGCCATGGAGCAGGCGATCGCCGACTCCGGCCTTGGCGAGGACGAGGTCAGCCACGAGCGCACCGGTCTGATCGTGGGCGCGGGCGGCCCGTCGACACGGGCCATCGTCGAGGCGGCCCACACGGCCAAGGAGCGCGGCCCCAAGCGCGTCGGCCCCTTCGCGGTGCCCAAGGCGATGAGCTCGGGGCCGTCGGCCACGCTGTCGACCTGGTTCAAGATCCGCGGGCTGAACTTCTCGATCAGTTCGGCCTGCGCCACCTCCACCCACTGCATCGGCGTGGCCTACGAACAGATCCTGATGGGCAAGCAGGACGTGGTGTTCGCCGGCGGGACCGAGGAGCTGGACTGGACGCTGTCGGTGCTGTTCGACGCCATGGGCGCCATGAGCAGCAAGTTCAACGACCGGCCCGAGACGGCCAGCCGCGCCTACGACGCCGACCGTGACGGCTTCGTGATCGCCGGCGGCGCCGGGATCGTGGTGCTGGAGGACTACGAGCGGGCCAAGGCGCGCGGCGCCAAGATCTATGGCGAGATCGTAGGCTATGCGGCCAACTCCGACGGCTTCGACATGGTGGCCCCCTCGGGCGAGGGCGCGGCGCGCTGCATGCGGCTGGCCAACGCCGACGGCCGCACCATCGACTACCTCAATCCGCACGGCACCGGCACGCCCGTGGGCGACGTGAAGGAGATGGAGGCCGTGCGCGAGGTGTTCGGCGCCAAGGCCCCGCTGATCTCGTCCACCAAGTCGCTGACTGGCCACAGCCTGGGCGCGGCGGGGGCGCAGGAGGCGATCTACTCGCTCCTGATGCTGAACAACGGCTTCGTCGCCGAGAGCGCCCACATCGAGAACCTCGACCCGGCCTTCGCCGACCTGCCGATCGTGCGCGAGCGCATCGACAAGCCGATCGAGACGGTGATGAGCAATTCGTTTGGCTTCGGCGGGACCAACGGTTGCCTGGTGATGGCGCGGGTGTGACCGCGGACTACCCGCGCCCGCCCGACAAGCCCGAGGCGTGGGAGTGCTGCGGCCGCGGCTGCTGCCCGTGCATCTTCGACTACTATGAAGACGCCCTGGAGCGGTGGGAGGCGCGCGTCCGGGCCCTGGGCGGCGATCCCGCCGAGGTGCTGGCGCGCCGCGCCGGGTAGGCCGGCCGCCAGGGTCCTTAAGATCGCGCTTCGCCGAAAAGCTCCAGGTGGCGGCGCTCGAGTTCGTGGGCATAGCGCCGCGTCGCGTACGCCTCGGCCAGGAGGCCGAGCACGCGCCGGTCGGCGTCGATGACCGGCAGTTCCTCGGTTTCGGTGGCCTCGAACGTGCGCATCACGGCCGCGACGTCCATGTCCGGCGAAAGGGCGAGGTCCTGACTGATCGCCACCGACGCGACGGGCGCCTCGGGGTCGAGGCCTTCGGCGTAGGCCTGGGCGGTGATCACGAGACCGGCGTAGCGACCCGCGGCGTCCTCGAGGATGACCCGCGACGTCGACCCCAGCGGGATGCGGCGGCGGAAATCGGCGACCGTGGCGTCGTCCGGGAGCCGCTGCACGTCGCGCCGCATCATCCGCTCGGCCGTCAGGGTGCGCATCCAGCCGACGTCGCGCGCGCTGCGGATGGTCTCGCCCCGCAGATGGAGCCGCCACGTGGAGAACGAGTAGCCGAACCGCTCGCGCACGACGGTGCTGGCGATCAGCGCCGCCGCCAGGGTCGCCGCGGCGACGCCGAAGTCCCGCGTCGATTCCAGGACGAGGAACGACATCGTCAGCGGCCCGCCCACGACGGCGACGCCCAGGGCGCCCATGCCCACCAGGGCCGCGTTCTCGGGGGAGAGCTTCACGCCCGCGAAGGCGAGGTCCACCGCGCCGGCGTAGATCTGGCCGACCAGGGAGCCCAGGAACAGCGAGGCGAAGAAGAGGCCGCCCCGGAACCCGAAGCCCAGGGAGATCACCGACCCGGCCGTCTTCAGGGCGAAGATCAGGGCGAGGAGCGCCAAGGGCAGGCCGATCAGGAGATCGACGTGCAGGGCGCCGTGCCCCGCGGAGAGGGCCTGCGGCGACAGCAGGGCGACGCCGGCCAGAAGAGCGCCGCCGACGGCCGGTCGCAGGGTGGGTGGAATGGGCGAGGCGCGCACGGCGCGCTCCATGCGGCCGACGAGCAGGACGATGGCGATGCCGACCAGGGCGCAGACGAGGCCCAGGCCGGCGAACAGCAGATAGCCGGTGAGGTCCGGCGCGTGGGTCGGGTGGATGTCGATCCTGTAGGATGCGCCGCCGACCGCCTTGGCCGTGAGCACGGCGGCCAGGCAGGCGGCGGCGACGGGCGCGATGGCCGAGGGCGTGTAGGAGCCGATCACGATCTCGAACGCGTAGAAGGCGCCGGTCAGCGGCGCGCCGAAGGCCGCGGCGATCGCGGCGCCCGCCCCGGCGCCCAGCATGATCCGCAGGTCGTGCCGCCGCAGCCGCAGGCGCTGCCCCACGACCGAAGCCGTCGCGCCGCCGGCCTGGGCGTAGGCCGCTTCGAGGCCGACCGACGCGCCGAAGCCGTTCGAGATCAGGGTCTGGCCGCACACGATGAGGCTGTCGACGACCCCGAGCACGCCGCCGTGCAGGGCGTTGGCCTCGACGACGTCGACCAGGGCCGCGCGACGCCGACGGGCCGCGAGCCAGCTGACAGCGCCCAGCAGCAGGCCCCCGACCGGCAGCCAGAGCAGCGCGGCCGGCGCGATCCGCGCCTGAGCGCTCAGGCGGGCGTCCGCGCTCAGGCCGTAGAGAAATCGCTGCATCCCGTGAGCGAGGCCCGCCTGGAACTCGGCAAGCAGCCCCGCCGCCGCGCCCACCGCCACGGCCAGCGCCACCAGCCATAGCTCACTCGACCGCAGCCGGCGACGGAGCGCCGCCAGCAGGCGAACCGGCTGCGGCCGCGGAAGAGGAGGCAGATCGATCATGGGCTCCGACATGGCGCCTGGACGCCGCCGATCCGGCGCGCCGACGCAGCGATAGCGGCCGAGAAGGGCGATTTGAAGCCGAAGGCGATAGCTTGCCCTTCGGCCCGCCGCCGTCCACAACGCGGGCAAACGAGGGAGAACCGCCACGTGGCCGACGAGTATCAGATGCCGACCGGAAGCCTGATGAAGGGCAAGAAGGGCGTCGTCACCGGGGTCGCCAACCACCAGTCCATCGCCTGGGGCATCGCCAGCCAGCTGGCCGCCCAGGGGGCGGAGATGGCCTTCCTGCACCTGCCGGGCATGGAGCGTCGCGTGCAGCCGTTGGCCGAGAGCATCGGGGTGAAGACCCTCGCGCCCGTGGACGTGACCGACGACGCGGCGATGGACGCCGCCTTCGCGACGGTGAAGGACGCCTTCGGGACCATCGACTTCTTCGTCCACGCCATCGCCTTCGCCAACAAGGACGAGCTGAAGGGCAGCTTCGTGGAGAACACCACCCGCGAGGGCTTCCTGCGGGCGATGAACATCTCGGCGTTCAGCTTCGTCGACTGCGCGCGGCGCGCCGCGGCGATGATGCCCGAGGCCGGCGGCTCGATCCTGACGCTCACCTACATGGGCTCGGAGCGGGCGATCCCGAACTACAACACCATGGGCGTGGCCAAGGCGGCGCTGGAGGCGTCGGTGCGCTACGCGGCGCGCGACCTGGGCCCGCAGGGCGTTCGCGTCAACGCGCTGTCGCCGGGCGCCATGAAGACCCTGTCGCTGGCCGGCATCTCCGGGGGCCGCGCCCTGCTGGGCAAGGGCCGCTCGTTCTCGGCGATGAAGGAGGACACCTCGATGGAGGGCGTCGCGGGGGCGGCGCTGTGGCTGCTGTCGGACCTCGGCCGTTCGACCACCGGCGAGGTGGTCCACATCGACGCCGGCTTCCACATCATGGGCTTCTCGGAGGACGAGGCCGGCGAGGCCTGACCGGGCCCCGCGGCCGGGCCCGCAGCCGCGACGGCAGATGGGCGTCGGCGCCGCGATCCAGCGTCAGTTCGAAGACCAGCATCCAGACGGCGGCGGCGAAGACCGCCGTGGCGGCGAGGCCCGCCAGGGCGAGCGCGCCCAGATAGGCCCAGTAGGCGCCCGGCGCGTCGGCGGCGGCGATCCAGCCCAGCGGCGCGGCGGCCTGCCCCGTGTCGAGCGCGTCGACGCCCACCAGCACCGCCGCCGCCATCAGGGCGCCGGAGAGGCCGGCCGCAACCAGGAGCCGTTTCGTCGATCGGGTGCGCCGGCGCATGGCCCAAGGCCCTGAGCCGGCGGCTTTAAGACCCTGTTAGGAGACAGCGTTACTTTCCGGCGCTGGACGCGGCGGCGGCTTCGTGGCCTATCGCGGCCATGGGAACTGCCTACGACGTGATCATCGCCGGCGCCGGCGTGGCGGGCGCGACCCTGGCCCTTTCCCTGAAGCGGGCGGGCCTGGAGCCGGTGCTGATCGACCCCGTGGCGTTCGACGCCCAGCTGGCGCCGACCTTCGACGGCCGCGCCTGGGCCATCGCCTACGCCGCCTTCCGCCAGTGGCGGGCCCTGGGCCTCGCCGAAGCGCTGGAGCCGCACGCCCAGCGGATCGAGCAGATCCTGGTGACCGACGCCACCACGCCGGGCGCGGCGGCCGGATCGACCCTGCCGTTCTTCCTGCGTTTCGAGTCGGCCGAGATCGCCGACCGCTCCGAGGGCGAGCCGCTGGGCTACCTGCTGGAGAACCGCCACGTCCGCGCCGCCCTGGCCGCCGCCGTCGCCGAGGCCGGGATCGAGGTGCTGGCCCCGGCGCGCGTGGCCTCGGCCGCCTTCGACGCCCGCGCGGCGCGGGTGACCCTGGCCGACGGCCGGGTGCTGGAGGCGCCGGTGGCGGTGGGCGCCGAGGGCCGCGGCTCGGTGATCCGCGAGGCGGCCGGCATCGGGACGGTCGGCTGGGGCTACCGCCAGACCGGCGTGGTGGCCACCGTGCGCCTGGAGCGGCCGCACGAGGGCGTGGCCCACGAATATTTCCTGCCGTCGGGGCCGTTCGCCATCCTGCCGCTGACCGACAACCGCGCCAGCCTGGTCTGGACCGAGAGCGACGCGCGCGGCGCGGCGCTGAAGGCCGCGCGGCCCGAGGTGTTCCAGGCGCACCTGGAGCGGCGCTTCGGCGAGTTCCTGGGCGCCATCTCGGTGGAAGGCCCGGTGTTCGCCTATCCGCTCAGCCTGCAGCTCGCCGAGCGGTTCTGCGCCCCGCGGGCGGCCCTGCTGGGCGACGCCGCCCACGGCGTCCACCCGATCGCGGGGCAGGGGCTGAACCTGGGCCTGAAGGGCGCCGCGGCCCTGGCCGAGGTGCTGGTCGAGGCCGTCCGGCTGGGCGAGGACCCCGGCTCGGAGGCGGTGCTGGAGCGCTATGCGGCGTGGCGGCGGTTCGACACCGTCACGCTCTCGGCCGGCATGGACGCCTTCGTCCGCCTGTTCTCCAACGACAACCCGCTGCTGCGGCTGGCCCGCGGCGCCGGCATGGCCGCGGTCAACCGGATCGGTCCGGCGCGGCGCTTCTTCATGCACGAGGCCGGCGGCGCGGTGGGCGACCTGCCGCGGCTGCTGCGCGGCGAGGCGCTGTAGGGGCCGGATTCAGGCTGCGACCAGCCAACTCAGTGTCGTCCGCTCATCCCGGCGAAGGCCGGGATCCAGATCTCGAAACGCTGAGGCGGCCTGGACGACCTCAAAGCCGCCAGAACCCATCCAGGAAGCCTGCCATCTGGGTCCCGGCCTTCGCCGGGACGAGCGGCATAGAATACAGACCCTAGCGCCTACTCGCCTTCGCCCAGTTCGCGGGCCTCTTCCGGCAGCATGATCGGCACGCCGTCGCGGATCGGATAGGCCAGCCGCGCGCCGCGGCTCACCAGCTCGCCCTTGGCGCGGTCGTATTCCAGCGGGCCGCGCGTGACGGGGCACACCAGGATCTCCAGCAGGCGCGGATCGACGTCGACGGACAGCGTGGGCTCGCTCATGGGGCCGGTCTACTGCAGGTGGGGCCGCTCGTCATCCGGATCGGTCGCGTCGATCTCGAGCAGGGTGGTCAGGATCTCGAAGCGGCCCACGAGGTCGGGCGCCTCGATGAAGGCCTGCTTCTCGGAGGGATCGAACGGCAGGCCCATGCAGAGGCTGTTGACCAGCGCCTCCAGCGGGGCGGCCTTCGCCGTGTCCCAGTCGATGTCCAGTTCGCGGCGGTTGAGGTAGCGCTTCAGGGCGTTCGCGAAGCGCGACCGCGCCGCCTCGCTGACCTCGGCCAGTTCGTCGCGCGCCAGGTCGTCGGCGAAGCGGCCGTAGCTGGCCCGCACCTGGCGGTAGGGCATCCGCAGGTCGAGCTCCTCGCCGGTCTCGAAGCGGCACAGGCCCGTGAGCGTGATCAGGTAGCGGCCGTCCGAGGTCTCGGCGTAGCTGGTGATCCGGCCGAGGCAGCCCACGGGCGACAGGTTGGGCCGCGCCGGTTCGCCGCCCCGGGTCTGGACCATGCCGATCACGCGGTCGCCGGCCATGGCGTCGTCGACCATGTTGAGATAGCGCGGCTCGAAGATCTGCAGCGGCAGCTCGCCGCCGGGCAGCAGCAGGGCCCCATCCAGCGGGAAGACCGGAATGAGCTGCGGCAGGTCGGTGAGCTGGCGGTACGGCCCCATGGCGGCCCTCAGCTGAAAAGGATCGACGACAGCTTGCGGCGGCCCTGCTTGGCCACATCCGACATCGGGCCCGCGGCCTCGAAAATGGTCAGGAGTTGTTTGCGCGCCGCCTCGTCGTTCCAGGACCGGTCGAGGCGGATGCTTTCGATGAGCTGGTCGACGGCTTCCATCATCCGGCCGGAACCCGCGAGGGCCTTGGCCAGTTCCAGCCGCGCCTCGTGGTCGGCGGGATCGGCGGCGAGGCGCTGCTCGAAGGCGGCGGTCTCGGACGGCGCCTCGGCGGCCAGGGCGAGCGCGGCGCGCACGCCGTCGATGGCCGGGTCCTTGGCGTCGGGCGGCGCCATGTCGAGCACCTCGGCCGCGCGCTCCAAGTCGCCGGCCTGCTGGTAGAGCCGCGCCAGCCCGCCGATCGCCTTGGCGTTGCCCGGCTCCATCTGCAGCACCTGGGCGTAGGCCTGGGCCGCGCCGCCCATGTCGCCCAGTTCGACCGAGTCCTTGGCCATCTCCAGCAGCTGGTCGATGGGCGAGGCGCCGCCCTCCTTGGCCAGCCGGTCGACGAACGCTTTCACCTGGCTCTCGGGCAGGGCGCCCATGAAGCCGTCCACCGGCTGCCCGCCTACGAAGGCGAAGACGGCCGGGATCGACTGGACCCGCAGCTGGCCCGCATAGGCCGGGTTCTTGTCGATATCGATCTTCACCAGCTTCACGGCGCCCTTGGCGGCGGCCACGGCCTTTTCCAGCGCCGGGCCCAGCTGGCGGCACGGGCCGCACCAGGTGGCCCAGAAGTCCACGATCACCGGCGTCGTGTGGGACGCCTCGATGACGTCGGCGGCGAAACTGGCGTCGGAGCCGTCCTTGACGACATCGGCCGGCGGCGTCGCGCCTTGGGTTTCGCCGATCAGGGTCATGCCCGAAAAGTCCTCGCTTCGGTGTGGGTCAACGTCTCGCGCCAAAGATGGTCGCAACTGTGGCCAGCTTCAACGCGCGGCTTACTCCAGCACTGTCATCGCGACGAAATCCACCACGATCGGCGTCACGCCGACGGCGTCGAGAAAGCGCCGGAAGCCCGCGCGGGTGACGGTGGTGGTCGCGGTGTTGGTCAGGGGGTGGAAATTGACCCGCTCGGCCTCGGCCAGGGTGCGGTCCAGCACGAAGCGGACGCGGTGGGCGGTGTCGTTGATCAGGCCGAAGGCGGTCACCGAGCCCGGCGTCACGCCCAGGGTCTCGACCATCAGTTCGGGGCTGCCGAACGACAGGCGCGCCGAGCCGATCACATGATGCAGGCGCTTCAGGTCGATGGCCGCGTGGCCCTCGGCCGACACCAGCCAGAGCTGGCCCTTGGCGTCCTTCAGGAACAGGTTCTTGGTGTGGGCGCCGGGTATGTCCTGCTTGATCGCGCCGCTTTCGCCCACCGTGAACACGGCGGGGTGGTCGTAGGTGGTCGCCTCGACGCCCTGGGCGGCCAGGAAGGCGAGAAGGTCTTCGCGGGTGTGCATCACCCCCTCATGAGGGACGCGGCCGGCGAGCGCAACAAGGAGTCTCGCCGAAAGTCAACGCGTTGAAATATTGCATGAAACTCGCCAGTTACCCCCGCAGGGAGAGTCGAGTCCCATGACGATGTTTTTTAACGTATTGTAAAAATTGCAGATGCCCGCGGGGCGCGGGACGAAACGGGAATTTGAGATGCGGAAAATTCTGTTGGCCGGAGCGACCGCCTTGGCGCTGACCGGCTTCGCTTCGTCGGCGAATGCGGTCATCACCGTGTCCGACACGGTCGCGAACGACCTCTACGGCACGACGCTCGGCGCTCACGGCATGGTCATGCTGGACGACTTCGACGGCATCGACAACGCCTGGACGAGCTACGTCGGCAACATCATCGAATATCCGTCGGAGTTCGAGCTTCCGAACGCGACGACGACGGCCTCGCCGCCCTATCCGGGCAGCGGCGTCCAGCAGGGCGGCATCGACGTCGACCCCACCAACTATGCTTCGGTGCAGGGCAACACGAGCGCCACCTACACGATCCTGGGCGGCAACTCCCTGAGGGCCTTCAGCTTCTACATGGGCTCGCCCGACAGCTACAACAAAGTGACCTTCAATCTCGTGGGCGGCGGCTCCGAGGTGTTCCAAGGCGCCGACATCTGGGGCGGCACGCCCGCCGGCAACGGCGACCGCTCGGTCGGCTATCGCGTGTACTACGATTTCGGCGGCGCGCAGGTCTCGTCGATCACCTTCGAGTCCAGCCAGAACGCGTTCGAGTTCGACGGCCTGGCCGGCGTGGTTCCCGAACCGGGCACCTGGGCGCTGATGATCATGGGCTTCGGCGGTGCGGGGGCCATGCTCCGCTCGCGCCGGCGCCTGCTCGTCTGACCGTATCGGCTGCAACCCCTGTAGCGATGAGGATCGCCCCGGTCCGCTCCGGCGGGCCGGGGCTTTTCCATGTCTGGACGAGAACGCGGACCGCGGCTTAAGGGTCTGACGTCGGCCCTCAGCGAGCGAGATCCATGGAACTGGAGTGCTTTCCCACCACCGAGCGCCCGCCCGAGATCGTGCCCGGCCGGCCGCAGCGCGCCTGGATGGACCGTTTCGCCGCGCGCCATCCCTATCGCTGCCTGCCGCTCTCCATGGCCAACTCCTCCGGCTGGGAGCTGCTGTGCCCCATGGCCTTCACCGCCGAGTGGAACGGCGGCACGCACCAGCAGGACATCACCCTGCGCGCGGACACCCCGAACCCCGACTTCCACAAGCTGGCGACCAGCCACTTCAGCCACGGGGTGCTGACCTTCCACTCGGGCTATCTCTTCCGCACGCCGCCGGGCTGGTCGATGTGGGTCATGGGGCCGCCCAACCATGTGAAGGACGGCATCCAGCCGCTGGCGGGCGTGGTCGAGACCGACTGGCTGCCCTTCCCCTTCACGATGAACTGGCTGTTCACGCGGCCGGGCAAGGTGCGCTTCGAGAAGGGCGAGCCCTTCTGCTTCGTCACCCTGCTGCAGGACAAGACGCTTCACGAGATCCAGCCGGTGATCCGCCGGATGGATTCCGACCCCGAGCTGCGCCACCAGTACGACGTCTGGGAGAAGCACCGCAGCGAGTTCAACCAGAGGATCTTCCGCGGCGATCCCGAGGCCACCAAGGAGGCCTGGCAGCGCTATTATTTCAAGGGCGAATTCCCGGAAGAGGCGGCCACGCCCAACCCCCAGGGCCACGTCAACAAGCGCCGTCTGAAGGCCCCGAAATTCAGATAGCCGCCCGCGTCATCCGACCGCTTGCAATGCTAAAGGCCGTCTGCCATAAGGCCGCCTCTCGCATTTGGGGGCCGCAAATCCCCCTACGGAGCGCGGGCGTAGCTCAGGGGTAGAGCACAACCTTGCCAAGGTTGGGGTCGTGAGTTCGAATCTCATCGCCCGCTCCAATTTCCAGACATTCCAACCGACGACGGGACGCCAGGACGCCCCGCCGGGCCTGATCCAGGCCCGGCAGGCCGCGCCCTAGGCCAGGCCGACGCGCTCGAGCAGCGCGTAGAAGACGCTTTCCTTGCGCAGGCTGGTCTGGATGTCGGTCATCAGGCTCGACAGCCGGTCCTTGCCGTTCGACCGCGCGGCGATGACCGTCTTGTTGTAGGCGCGGATGTTGGAGGGGCCCGCGACGGCCGGCGTGGCCTTGGCGCCCCCGGCGGCCGCGCCCTTGCCCGGGTTCAGGTCGGCGGCGCGGACGTAGCCGGTCTTGCCGTCGATATCCACTTCCCACCAGCCGCCCACGGCCTTGTCGGACTTGGGCGTCACCTGGCGGCCCGCCGGCAGGGTCATCATGGCGGCCGCCGAGGCCACCGGGGCGGCGCGGACGGCGGCCGAGCGCTTGGTCACCAGATCGGGCGGCGGCGACGGCGGCGCGTAGGACGCCTGCTGCACCTGGCCCTGGCTCTCGGCGGCCGGCATGGCGAGCTTGGTGGTGTCGGCGGCGTCGGCGTAGGCGGGCGTCTGGCCGCCCAGCACCGCAGCCTCGGACGAGCCGTCGGTCATGGCGCGGCCCTGGGTGAAGGTCTTGGCCATGGTGGCGTGCTGGTCGACCACCTCGCCGGAGAGGTCGATGTCCTTCTTCAGGGCGCCCACGAACTCGGTCCGTTCGCGCTTGATCGCCTTGCGGTCCTTGTCGTTGCTGGCGCTGGCGAGGCGGGTGTTGATGTCGTTGAGCTGCTGCGAGCGGCAATCCACCAGGGCGCTGCCGCTGCTGGAGATCTCCTCCGCCACCGAGAGCTGGCGGGCCGCGTCCTGGTCGATGTTGTAGGAGGCCTTGCGCAGGTCGCCGTCGGCCTCCTGGGCCTTGAGCTTGGCGTAGGCGTCGGCGGTGGCGACGATGGCCACCAGCACCGCCAGGGCGGCGTAGGCCTTCATGTTGTCGCCGCCGCTCACCCCGCTGATCCCCGGCACGTTCAGGCCGAGGGCGCCGGAGAGCATGTCCGGGCCGAAGAACGCGCCGGCCGGGCTGGGCGCCGCGCCGCCGCCGGCCGACTGCTGGACCGCGCTCTGGGCCGCCAGCCCGCCGACGGCGCCCAGGACGCCGCCAAGGCCGCCGCCGAAACCGCCGCCCCCGCCGCCGAAGCCGCCCAGGCCGCCGCCGCGGCCGAACCCGCCCTTCATCACCCCCATGGCGATCACGGTGGCGCCGGTCTTCAGCCCCTCGCCGATCGCGGCGCTCATCTTGGAGCGCTTGAGTTCGCTGTATTCGTCGTCGAGCTTCACGAGCGGCGCGCGCTGCGCAGAGCAGGCGTCGAGCACCTCGTCCTTGCGGCTCTTGCTCTCGGCGATCACCGGCTGGAGCGCAAAGCCGAGCAGCGCCACAGCGCTGACCGTGGCGCGCAGCCTCCTGGCGGCGAATAGTTGCATCTGAACCCCCTTAGTCGCTGTTAGCGCGCCCCCAGCCGCTGAAGTTCGTCGCGCGCGCCTTCATCGCCGGCCTCGGCCGCCTTGCGATACCAGTCTACCGCCTTCTTGCGGTCGGCGCGCACGCCCTGTCCGGTTTCGTACATGATCGCCAGGTTCCGCATGGCCAGGGCGCTGCCCCGGTCGGCGGCGGCCTGGAAGAGCCGCACGGCCTCGGCCGGATTGGCCCGCACTCCGGCCCCGCGGGCCGTCAGGCTGCCGAGGCCCAGATAGCCGCGGGCGTCGCCGGCGTTGGCGGCGAGGCGGTAGTAGTCGGCCGCGCGGGCGTAGTCCCGCTGAATGCCGGCGCCGTTCTCCAGCATGACGGCCAGGCTGGACATGCCCTCGCTGTTCCCGGCCTCGGCGGCGCGCTGGTACCAGGTGGCGGCCTGGACGTCGTCCTTGCGCACGACCTCGCCGTCCTCATAGGCGTAGCCCAGGCGCACCATCGCGTCGGTGTCGCCGGAGATGGCGGCCCGCTCGTAGAGGTCGAACGCCCGGTTCGGATTGCGCGCCACGCCCTCGCCGCGGTCGTAGAGATCGCCGAGCTGGGCGATCGACGGGCCGTCGCCGGCGTCCACCGCCTTCTGCAGCCACGCCGCGCCCTGGCGCGGGTCGACGGGGACGCCGCGGCCGCGCAGGTAGGCCTCGGCCAGCATGCCCATGGCGGTCGGCGAGCCCTGGTCGGCGGCCTTCTGCAGCCAGCCGAACCCTTCGCGCTCGTTCTTGGCCACGCCGAAGCCGTTCAGCTCGCAGAGCGCCCAGTTGACCATGCCGCCCGAGTGGCCCGCCTCGGCCGAGGCCTTGAACCATCGCGCGGCGGCGCCGACGTCCTTCGCCGCGCCCTTGCCGGTGAGCGACATGACGCCGAGGTTGTACATGGCCGCGCCGTTGCCGGCGTTGGCGGCGGTGGTCCAGTCGCCGAGGGCGGCGCGGTAGTCGCCGCCGACGAAGGCCTCCCGCGCGGCGATCACCAGCTCCTGCTCCGGGGCGGCCGAGCGCGTCGCCACCTGGAACGACCCGGGGGGCAGCTTCCCGATCGCGCGGATGCGGTTCTGGGCCAGCTTGCGGAACGAGCCTGTGATCTCGCCCTTGTCCTGGGCGTCGATGTAGGCCTGGAAGTCGGCCGGATCGTCGGAGTCCTTGATCGTCTGCCAGAAGGCCTGGTCCTTCTCCCACTTGATCTTGGCGACCGTCGCGGCGGAATCCGCGCCGGCGACCTGGGTCTTGGGCGGGCCGTTGGGATCGAAGGTCCAATGGACGTCGGGCCAGATGCCCTGCAGGTCGGGCGTCTGCTCGTTCTCGGTGATCCGGGCCGCCTCGGCCTGGACGAAGGACGGCAGCTCGCCGACGGTCATGCCCGGCCGGGTCATGCCCTCGGTCAGGGCCGTCGCGAACGGGCTGTTGCCGCTGGTCCCGTCCTGGGCGACCTCCCCCGGGCCGGCGGCCATCAGGGTGACGACCTGGGTGCTGGCCGGGCCGGTCTCGCGCACGAGGCCGCGGGTGTTGCCGCCCAGGCTGCGCGAGGCGACGGGGTTGTTGCGGCAGGCGTCGAGGATCACCAGTCGCACCTTGTGGGCGCCGGTCAGGGATTCCCCCAGCTTGGACGCCTCGATGGCGGTGCCGAGCAGGGCGGTCTTGTTGGAGGCCAGCGCGTCCTTCGGCAGGAGGTAGTTGACCCCGTCGATCATCGCCCCGTGGCCGGCGTAGTAGACGACGGCGGCGTCGGCGTCCTGCGCCTCGGCCTCGAAGTTGCCGATAGTCTCCAGAAGCTGCAGCCGGTCGGGATCGGCCAGCATGGTCACCTTGAAGCCCAGCTTCTGCAGCGTCTGCTGCACCAGCTTGGCGTCCTTGGCCGGGTTGGCGAGCTTGGGGACCTTCTCGTAGTTCGAGACGCCCACGATCAGGGCAACGCGGCCGGCGGCCCACGCCGACGGAACCGCCGCGGCGTTGATCACCACCGCCACGACCACTGCGCCCCAGCGGCCCCTCAGACGCCGCGACGACCCGCTCATGCCGCCTGTCCTCACCATCACGCGAACACGTTACCCCAAAAACCCGATCATCGCCGCATCGCGGCGATCGAACGCCGGCCACTCTAAAGCGCGACGCGGCCGGACGCCCGCGATGTTTATTCGCGACGCAGGCAAGCCTGGACGCATCGCGGCCCGGCGCACCCCCCAATCGGAGGTGTCGGCGCCCGTAACGGCCGTTAACCCGCTGTTCGGCATGCCTTGCGAAGCTAGGGAGTTGACGCGCTAGGGGGGCCGTCAGTGTTCGGACGACTTTTCGACGAGCGATTCCGCAACGTCGCCGCAGGCGTCTACGCCTACGCGCCGGTCCGGCTGGTGCTGTGCGCCTTCGTCGCCTCCTTCGTCGGACTGGGCGTCGGATGGCTTCCCGCGATGCTGTGGGCCGCGGCCGCCCTGGTGGCCGAGACGGCCATGCTGCTGACCACGCGCGCGGTGGCGCGCAACGGTTCGGAGGCGGCGACCTGGGCCTGCGTGACGGCCTACGCCCTGGCGGTGCCCACCTGGAGCCTGGCGGGCGTGATCCTCTGGAGCGGGGCGACGCCGGCCTGCAGCCTGGCCGCGGCGGCCTTCTTCGCCGGCCACCTGCTCTACATCCAGGCCCACCACGCCCACTCGCCGGGCGCGGCGCTGCCGACGCTGCCGTCGGTGATCCTGCCGGCGATCGTGCCGGTGGCGGCGCCGCACTTCCACGGGGCCGAGCAGGCCATCGTGTGCCTGGCGATGGCCGCCGTGGTGCTGCACAGCCTGCTGTGCATGTGGGTCAGCCTGGGCAAGTCGCTGGAGCTTCTGGAGGCCGAGGCGGCCCGCGAGGCGGCCAGCCGCGCCAAGAGCGAGTTCCTGGCGCGGATGAGCCACGAGATCCGCACGCCGCTGAACGGGGTGCTGGGCATGGCCCAGGCCCTGGCGGCCGACGCCGGCATGCGCCCCGACCACCGCCGCAGCCTGGAGGTGATCCGCCAGTCGGGCCAGAGCCTGCTGACGATCCTGAACGACGTGCTCGACCTGTCGAAGGTCGAGGCCGGCCGGCTGGAACTGGAGACCATCGCCTTCGATCTCGAAGCCGCGGTGCGCGGCGCCCAGGAGACCTTCGGTCCGCAGGCCGCCGCCAAGGGCCTGGCCTTCCGGCTGGAGATGAACGCGGCCGCGGCCGGCGACTACCTGGGCGATCCGACCCGGGTGCGCCAGATCCTGTTCAACCTGCTCTCCAACGCCGTGAAGTTCACCGAGGCCGGAACCGTCTCGCTCCTCGTCTCGCGCCGCGACGAGGCGCTGGAGTTCGTGGTCGCCGACACCGGACCGGGCATCGCGCCGGCCGACCTCGACCGGCTGTTCAACGCCTTCCAGCAGGCCGACACCTCCACCACCCGCCGCTACGGCGGTTCGGGCCTCGGCCTCTCCATCTGCCGCGAGCTGGCCGAGCTGATGGGCGGTTCGGTCGCCGCCGAAAGCGAACTGGGGGCGGGGAGCCGCTTCGTGGTCTGCCTGCCGCTGCCCCGGCTCGGGGCGTCGGCCGACCCGGCGGCGGCCGAGGCCGTCCCGTCGGAATGGGACGGCTCCGCGCTGCGCGTCCTGGCCGCCGAGGACAACGCCGTGAACCAGCTGGTGCTGCGCGCCCTGCTGGAGCAGATCGGGGTCGCCCCCGACGTGGTCGGCGACGGCGCCGCGGCGCTGGAGGCCTGGCGCGAGGGCGCCTACGACCTGGTGCTGATGGACGTGCAGATGCCGGTGCTGGACGGCGTGGCGGCCACCCAGGCCATCCGCGCCGCCGAGGCCGCGTCGGGCCGGCCGCGCACGCCGATCCTGGCGCTCACCGCCAACGCCATGCAGCACCAGGTCGCCGAATATCTCGCCGCCGGATTCGACGGCCACGTCGCCAAGCCGATCGAGGCCCAGCGGCTCTACGAGGCGATCGCCGCCGCCGCGGAGCCGCCGGGCGCCTCGGCCGCGGCCTAGATCGGCGTCTCGACGCGCCGATATCCGTCTTCACGGGTGGCCCGGACAAGCCGGGCCACGACGCCCTGAAACGCCTTCAAGCCGTTGATCGAGGCCGGACCCTAGTTCTTAGGCTCGGGATAGCGGATCCGCGGGCGCAAGTTGTCCATCACCGCGCGGGCGTCGAACGCCTTGGGGTCGTCCTGCGGCTTGGCGCCGTGCGACATCAGGATCTCGGCGGTCGCCTCGAAGCGGTCGACGGTGCGCACGTCCACCCGGTCGGCCCAGAAGGGGTCGCCCCAGAAGGGATCCCAGCTGCGCCAGCCGTAGCTGGGGCCGTAGTAGCGCCAGTAGGGCCGCCAGAAGCCGTAGCCGCCGTACCAGGGACGGTAGAAGGGATCCTGCTCGACGTAGGTCCGGCTCTTCTTGTCGGTGTCGCGCTCGACCACCGTGAACCAGTCATAGCCGTTCTGCACGGTCAACTCGGCGGCCCGGTAGAGCAGATAGCCCTCGACCGTCTCGCGCGACGTCAGGCTGTTGCCCGTGAAGGTGACGCGGAACCGGTTCGGTTCCAGCCGCACCTCGGAGAACCCGCCGGAACTCATCCCGCCGTGGACGTTGGGCTGATAGGGAGTAGGGGTGGCGCAAGCGGAAAGCCCGGCCGCAAGGACCAGGGCGGCCACAACGCCTAACCTATGCTTGGACATCGTCAGTCCTCGAACTCATGCGCCCCTCGCGAAGCACAGTACACGACACTACGCCGCAATTGTGATTGCGCTGCATCAAGTCACGGGCCGGCGACGACCGCTACGTAGATCAGCCGGCCCAGCGCCCCGAACAGCAGGACGGCGACCGCGAGCGACTGGATCATGAATCCCAGTTCGCGCTTGCCGGGCTCGGCCACGTAGCCGCGCTGGTAGACGATGCGGCCGATGATCCACACGACGCCAACGGCCGCGGCGACCATGTCGTTCCAGTAGATGGCGAACAGCCACAGCGGGACCAGGAAGAGCGGCAGCCATTCCAGGGTGTTGTAGTGGGCGCGGATGGTGCGCTCGAGCACCGGGTCGCCGGTCATGGCAGGCGCCTGGATCCCGCATTTCGAGCGGGCGCGGGCGACCTGCAGGCCCATCCAGAAATAGGTCAGCAGCGCGAGCAGGGTGACGATCGCGACAAGGGCGTGGGTCTGCATGGGGCTCCCCGGATTGTCGGCGAACAGGCGTCGCCGTTGCGGCGACCTTGGCACGGGCCGCCGCGTCGGGGAACCGCCCGGTTAGCCCAGCTTGTCGCGCTTGGCCGCCACCCGCAGGCGCAGGGCGTTGAGCTTGATGAAGCCCGCCGCGTCGCGGTGGTCGTAGGCGACCTTGCCCTCTTCGAAGGTGACCAGCTCCTGGTCGTAGAGCGAATAGGGGCTGGTGCGGCCGATGACGGTGACGTTGCCCTTGTAGAGCTTCACGCGGACCTGGCCCGAAACCTTCTGCTGGCTGAGGTCGATGGCCGCCTGCAGCATCTCGCGCTCGGGGGCGAACCAGAAGCCGTTGTAGATGAGCGAGGCGTACTTCGGCATCAGCTCGTCCTTCAGGTGCATGGCCCCGCGGTCGAGGGTGATGGATTCCATGCCCCGGTGGGCGTGCAGCAGGATCGTGCCGCCGGGTGTCTCGTAGACGCCGCGCGACTTCATGCCGACGTAGCGGTTCTCCACCAGGTCGAGGCGGCCGATCCCGTTGTCGTGGCCCAGCTGGTTCAGCTTGGTCAGCAGGGCGGCCGGCGACAGCTTCTGGCCGTCGATGGCGACCGGGTCGCCCTTCTCGAAGTCGATGGTGATGACGGTGGGCTTGTCGGGCGCGGCCTCGGGGCTGATCGTGCGCATGTGCACGTACTCGGGGGCCTCGACGCCCGGATCCTCGAGCACCTTCCCCTCGGACGAGGAGTGCAAGAGGTTCGCGTCGACGCTGAAGGGCGCCTCGTTGCGCTTGTCCTTGGTGATCGGGATCTGGTGCTTCTCGGCGAAGTCGAGCAGGGCTTCGCGGCTCTTGAAGTCCCACTCGCGCCAGGGCGCGACAACGCGGATGTCGGGCTCGAGCGCATAGTAGGCGATCTCGAAGCGCACCTGGTCGTTGCCCTTGCCGGTGGCCCCATGGGCCACCGCGTCGGCGCCGATCTTCCGGGCGATCTCGATCTGCTTCTTGGCGATCAGCGGCCGCGCGATCGAGGTGCCCAGCAGGTACTGGCCCTCGTAGACCGTGTTGGCCCGGAACATCGGGAAGACGTAGTCGCGGACGAACTCCTCGCGCACGTCTTCGACGAAGGCGTACTCGGGTTTCACGCCCAGCATGATCGCCTTCTCGCGCGCCGGGGCGATCTCCTCGCCCTGGCCCAGGTCGGCCGTGAAGGTCGCCACCTCGGCGCCCAGCTCGGTCTGGAGCCACTTGACGATGGTGGAGCTGTCGAGCCCGCCGGAATAGGCGAGGACGACTTTCTTGACGGGCGTGTCGGCCATGACGGGCGTGCGCTTTCGGAGAGAGAATGCGGAGGTCGCGCGCCTTTAAGGACCAAAGGCCCCGCGTATCAAGCCTAGTCTCCGGAGCGGGGCGCAGGAGCCTGCCCCTACACCGTGACCTGGGCGCCCATCTCGACCACGCGGCCCGGCGGGATCTTGTAGAAGTCGGTGGGGTTGGCGGCGTTCTTCATCAGGAAGATGAAGATCTTGTCCTGCCACAGGGGCATGCCCGACTGGGCCGAGGGCACCACCGAGCGCCTGCCCAGGAAGAAGCTGGTGGCCATGATGTCGAACTTCAGCCCCTGCTTGCGGCAGAGCCCCAGCGCCTTGGGCACGTTGGGCGTCTCCATGAAGCCGTAGCTGATGATGACCTTCTTGAAGTCGTCGTTGACGGGCTCGATCTTGATCCGGTCGTCGTCGCGGACACGGGGCGTCTCGGCCGTCAGCACCGTCAGGATGATGTTCTTCTCGTGCAGCACCTTGTTGTGCTTGAGGTTGTGCATCAGGGCGACGGGGGCGGTGTCTGGGTCGGACGTCAGGAAGATCGCGGTGCCGGGCGCGCGGTGCGGCCCGCGGGCCTTCAGGATGTCGGCCAGCTCGGTCAGGGGCACGGAATCGCGCCGGGTCTTGTCCGACAGGATCTGGGCGCCGCGCGTCCAGGTGAGCATGACGGTGATCAGGCCCGCGCCCAGCGCCAGCGGCAGCCAGGCGCCGTGGAAGAACTTCAAGAGGTTCGAGGTGATGAACACCAGGTCAATGGCGCCGAAGAAGGCGCACGCCCCGATGGCCTGCCACAGCGGCCGCTTCCACATGTAGCGGATGATCACGAAGAACAGCAGGGTGTCGACGAACATCGAGCCGGTGACGGCGATGCCGTAGGCCGAGGCCAGGTTCGACGACGTCTGGAAGGTGAAGAGCAGCAGCAGCACGCCCACCATCAGCATGGTGTTGATCGAGGGCACGAAGATCTGGCCGGCCTGGGTCTCGGACGTCCGGCGGATGTCGATCCGCGGGAACAGGCCCAGCAGCACGGCCTGCTGGGTCATGGAGAAGGCGCCGGTGATAACCGCCTGGCTGGCGATGATGGTGGCGGCGATCGAGAGCAGCCACACCGGCCAGTAGGCGATCTCCGGGATCATCTGGAAGAACGGGTTGTCGCGCGCGCCGGGGTGCGACAGCACCAGGGCGCCCTGGCCCAGGTAGTTCAGCAGCAGCGACGGCAGGATCAGCCCGACCCAGGCGGCCCGGATCGGCTTCTTCCCGAAGTGGCCCATGTCGGCGTAGAGCGCCTCGGCCCCGGTGACGGCCAGGAACACGCTGCCCAGGATGATGAAGCCCAGGAAGCCGTTCTTGATGAGGAAGACGACGCCGTAGTGCGGCGAGAGCGCCCGGAAGATCGAGAGGTCGTCGGCGATGTGATAGAGGCCCAGGCCCGCGAGCGTCAGGAACCAGAGCGCCGTGATCGGGCCGAACAGCTTGGCGACGCTGGCCGTTCCCCGCGACTGCACCAGGAAGAGCGCCACCAGGATCGCCGCCGCGGCGGGCAGCACGAAGGGCGCGAGCTGCGGCCCTACGTGCGGGATCTCCTTCATGCCCTCCATGGAGCCCAGCACCGACACCGCCGGGGTGATGATGCCGTCGCCGTAGAACAGCGCCGCGCCGATGACGCCCAGGAGGAAGATCGCGCCCGAGCGGCCGCCAGGGCTGACCCGCTGGGCCAGCGCCATCAGCGCCAGGGTGCCGCCCTCGCCCTTGTTGTCGGCCCTCATCAGGAACACGACGTATTTGACCGTCACGATGAGGATGAGCGCCCAGGTGATGAGCGAGACGATGCCGAGCACGGCCATCTCGCCGCCACCGCCGCCCCGGCTGTGGCCCAGCGCTTCGCGCATGGCGTAGAGCGGGCTGGTCCCAATATCGCCGAAGACCACGCCGACGGACCCGAGCGCGAGCGCCCAGAATCCTTCCTTGTGGCCGGAATGGGATGCGTCTTCCGACGCCTTGTTGGCGTCGACGGCCGTATCAGCCATTCAAAGTCTCCAGAGACCCCCAGGGGCCCCATCGTCTGCCCGCTTCCGGCCCCGACGCGGAAGGGTAGCGCTCAACAAATTATCGGGATGCGTCAAGCCGCGACTCGGGCGGCCGCCTTCGCTTGGCGCATCCTGGCGGTTCATGCCGTCGCGGCGGGCGCGAATACACCCAATCTGGACGCTGTTCAATCGCGCCGCCCGCCGCAGGCGAGTTCCACACGCCTGCCGGGGCTCCGCGCCAGGCCTTGAATGGCCCCGGCCACGCCGTACGCTACGGGCGGTCTCGTGAGGGGGAGCGACGATGGAGCGCAGGCTGGCGCTGGTGACCGGCGCGTCGGCGGGGATCGGCGCGGCCTTCGCCCGGACCTTCGCGCGCCACGGCTACGACCTGGCGCTGACGGCGCGGCGGGCCGACCGCCTGGAGGCGCTGGCCGAGGAAATCCGCGCGGCCCACGGGGTGGAGGCGCTGACCCTCGCCGCCGACCTGGCCGACCCCAAGGCGCCCGGCCGCATCGCTGACCACATCGCCGCCCAGGGCCGCCACGTCGACGCCCTGGTCAACAACGCCGGCTACGGCCTCGCGGGAACCTATGGCGCGACGCCG
Source organism: Phenylobacterium sp. (assembly GCF_016124325.1). GTDB lineage: Bacteria > Pseudomonadota > Alphaproteobacteria > Caulobacterales > Caulobacteraceae > Phenylobacterium. The sequence continues at coordinate 93,711 of NZ_WGNY01000011.1, read as the reverse complement.
TGGGCCGAGCACGCGGCCTTCATCCAGGTGATGGTGACCGCGCCCAGCGAGCTGGCGCACCGGGTGCTGGGCGGCATGACCGAGCGGCGGTTCGGGCGCATCGTCAACGTGGCTTCGCTGGCGGGGCTCGCGCCGCCGGCGGCGGGCCACACGCTATATGCCGCGTCGAAGGCGTTCCTGGTGAAGTTCTCCCAGAGCCTGCACCTGGAGGCGGCGGGGGCGGGCGTTCACGTCACCGCGCTGTGCCCCGGTTTCACCTATTCCGAGTTCCACGACGTCAACGGCACCCGCGACCTCGTGCGCGCGGCGACGCCCTCGTGGCTGTGGCAGGGGGCCGAAGCGGTGGCCGAGGCCGGATACCGGGCGGTGGAGGCCAACCGCGCGGTCTGCGTGCCCGGCGCGCCCAACAAGGCCATCGCCGCCCTGGCCAAGGCGATCCCCGACGACTGGGCCCTGGCGCTGGCCGCCTCGCAGGGCGGGCGCTTCCGGAAGCTCTAGCCGCGGCCCGCCCGCTCGCGGCTCAGGCCCAGACGTCGGCGACGCATCGCCCGTCGCGCGGCAGGTCGCTCATGGTGACGGTGTCGTGGCGGACGACGGGAACGGCGGCGACCGCCTCCGGCGCCTCGGCGAGGCGCAGGTTCACCGCACCGTAGAGGCGCCCGTCCTGGCCGCGGCTCGTGGCGAGCCAGGCGACCACGCACGCGCACCGGGCGCAGAAGTGAAACGCCAGCTGCTTGCGGCCCCAGGCGTAGGCCGCCGTGTCGCCCTCGACGGCGAAGGCCTCGCCCTCGAAGCCGTAGGCCCACAGCGTCCCATGCCGCCGGCAGATGCTGCAGTTGCAGGACGTCGCCGACTCCGGGGCGCCCTCGAAGCGCCAGCGCACCGCGCCGCAATGGCAGGACCCGTCCATCGGCCACCTCTCCGATCATGCGTGGGAAGACTAGGCCCCGGCCCGCGAGGGGCAAGGGACCGGGCTGAGCGGCACGGGTTGGCCACCTCGGGCTGGATGAAGCCCTGGGTGCTCTCGGCCAGGCCCGCCAGGATGAACTGGACCGCGAGCGCGCAGAGGATCAGGCCCAGCACCCGCACCACGATGGTCAGGCCGATGCGGCCCAGGATCTTGGTCAGCGCCGGGGTGGCGAGGAACGAGAGCAGGGTGGCCAGGGCGACGGCCCCGATCGCGGCGACGCCGATGGCCGCGCCCTGCAGGCCGAAGGTCCGCGCCTGGCTGGCGTAGATCACCACGGTGGAGATCGCGCCGGGGCCGATCAGCAGCGGCATGGCGAAGGGCACGATCATCCGCTCGAACCGGCGCCGGGCGAAGTTGCGCCCGTCGCCCACCGGCGCGTCGGCCGCCTCGGTGAAGGTGGCCGTAAAGTCGTCGCGGGCCATCTCCAGCCCCAGCAGGAACAGGATCACCCCGCCGGCGATGCGGAACGCCGCCAGCGAGATGCCGAAGAACTCCAGCAGCGAGAGGCCGGAGAAGTAGAACAGGGTCAGGAAGCCGAAGACGAACAGCGAGATGTAGAGCGCGATCAAGGCGCGATCGCGCGATTTCGCGCCGGCGGTCGCCGCCGCGAACAGCGGGACGTTCCCGATCGGGTCGATCAGGGCGAACAGGGCGACGAAGAAGTTGACCGCGAACTCGGCCTGGCTCATGCAGGGTGCTTAGCCCAAATCGATGACGGCGGACCACACCCGCCTGAATTTTCCGGAGCCAAGCCATGGCCGCCGCGACGCTCGCGCAACCTCCGCAAAGCCAGGCCGTGAAGGCCGATCCGCGCCTGATCGTGGCGCTCGACCTGCCGTCGGCCGGCGAGGCCCGGGCGATGGTCGAGGCCCTGGGCGAGACGGTGAGCTTCTACAAGGTGGGCCTGGAGCTGTTCGCGGGCGGCGAGGGCATGATCCTGGCGCGCGAGCTGAAGGCGGCCGGCAAGCAGGTGTTCCTCGACTGGAAGCTGCACGACATCGGCACCACGGTGCAGCGCGCCGCCGCCGTGCTGGCCCAGTCGGGCGGCGACTTCCTCACGGTCCATGGCGAGCCGCAGGTGATGGCTTCGGCGGTGCGCGGGCGCGGCGCGTCCAGCCTGAAGATCCTGGCGGTGACGGTGCTGACCAGCCTGTCGGACGACGACCTCGTCGAGGTGGGCTACCACGAGACCGCCCGCGCCCTGGTCGAGCGCCGCATCCACCAGGCGATCGCCGCCGGCTGCGACGGGGTGGTGGCCAGCCCGCACGAGGCCGAGCTGGCGCGCCGTCTGGGCGGGCCGGGCTTCCTGGTGGTGACGCCGGGCGTGCGCCCCGACTGGTCGGCCAAGAACGATCAGGCCCGCGCCGCCACGCCGCGCGACGCCCTGACCTCGGGCGCCAGCCACATCGTCGTCGGCCGGCCGATCACCGCGGCCAACGATCCGGCCGAAGCCGCGCGGCGAATCGCCGCCGAGATCGCGTAACGCGCCCTAGAAGTCGACCGCCAGGCCCTTCCGCTCCCAGTCGCCGAAGCGGGTGGGCTCGGGCCCCTTTGGCCCGCCGTCCTCGGGGGGCATCGCCTCGGCCTCGCGGCGGCGCGCCTCGGCCTCCTCCAGCGCCCGGCGGGCGGCGGGGCTCAGCGCCTTTCCGGGCGCGGCGTTGGGCGGTGTCTCGTCCATGACCATGATCTAAGCCCTTGCGCCCGCGCCTCCAAGCGGGCAGGCCCACCCGCCGTGACCCACGCCGAACCGAACGACATCCGCGGCCTGCCCGCGCGCGCCGCCGCCCTCGAGGTCCTGACCGCCGCCCTCGCGCGCCGGGGCGGCCTCGACGAGGGGCTGTCGCATCCGTCGATGGCCCGGCTGGAACCGCGCGACCGCGCCTTCGCCCGGGCGCTGGCCATGGCCACCCTGCGCCGGCTGGGCCCGATCGACGCGGCCTTGCAGGCGCGGCTGAAGAAGCCGCCGCCCGAGCGGATCGTCAACGTGCTGCGCCTGGGCGCGGCGCAGTTGCTGGTGCTGAAGGTGGCGCCGCACGCGGCGGTCGGCGCGACGGTGGACCTCGCCGCGGCGCAGAAGGGGGGCGGCGCGTTCAAGGGGCTGGTCAACGCGGTCCTGCGCGGCCTGTCGCGCGAGCCGCCGGACCTCGACGACCCCGTGTCCATGGCGCCCGTCTGGCTGTTCGCCCGCTGGCGGGCCGCCTACGGCGAGGCCGAGGCCCAGGCCATCGCGGGCCTGATCGCCGCCGAGCCGGCCACCGACGTGACGCCGAAGGGCGAAGCCGGCGACCTCGCCGCCGCGCTGGAGGCCGAAATATTGCCGGGCGGGACGCTGCGCGTGGGCCTGAAGGGCGAGGTGACGGGCTGGCCGGGCTTCGCGGAGGGGCGCTGGTGGGTGCAGGACGCCTCGGCCGCCGTTCCGGCCCGGCTGCTGGCGGTCGGACCCGGCCATACCGCGCTGGATCTCTGCGCGGCCCCCGGGGGCAAGACCCTGCAGCTCGCCGCGGCCGGCGCCTCGGTGACGGCGGTCGACCGCTCGGAGGCCCGCCTCAAGCGGGTGCGCGAGAACCTTGCCCGCACCGGGCTCTCGGCCGAGACCGTGGCGGCCGACGCGGCGGCCTGGGGCGACAGGCGGACGTTCGACGCCGTGCTGCTGGACGCGCCCTGCTCGGCCACCGGCACCTTCCGCCGCCACCCCGACGTGCTCTGGGCCGCCTCGCCCGCCGACATCCCCAAGCTGGCCGCCGTGCAGGCCCGGCTGCTCGACAGCGCCGCCGGCCGGGTGAAGCCGGGCGGGCGGATGGTCTACTGCGTCTGCTCGCTGGAGCCCGAGGAGGGGGAGGGCCAGGTCGCCGCCTTCCTCCAGCGCCGGCCGGGCTTCGCGCTCGACCCGATCGGCCCCGGCGAGGGCGGCGCGCCGGAGGCCAGCCTGCGGCCCGACGGAACCCTGCGGATCCTGCCGCACCACATGCCCGGCGGGACCGACGGCTTCTACGTGGCCCGTCTTCGCCGTCACGCCTAGAGCGCAATCCGCCGAAGTGGAAACCGGTTCGGCGAGAAGATTGCGCTCCAGGCAAAAGGGGCGAGCCTCGTCGTCCCGATCAGATCGCTTCGATCTGATCGGGCGAGGCTCTAGACCACCGCTGGCCGAGCCGCCCGCATCACGCTAAGCGGAGGTCATGGCAACGCCTGCGCCCATCATCGCGCCCTCGATCCTGGCGGCGGACTTCGCGCGTCTCGGCGAGGAGGCGCGCGCGGTCGAGGCGGCCGGCGCCGACTGGCTGCACATCGACGTGATGGACGGCCATTTCGTGCCCAACATCACCATCGGGCCCGACGTGGCCAAGGCGCTGCGGCCGCTGGTGAAGATCCCCTTCGACGTGCACCTGATGATCGCGCCGGTCGATCCCTACCTGGAGGCGTTCCGCGCCGCCGGGGCCGACTATATCAGCGTCCACCCCGAGGCCGGGCCGCACCTGAACCGGACGCTCAAGCGCATCCGCGAGCTGGGGGCCAAGGCCGGGGTGGTCTTCAACCCCTCCACCGATCCCTCGGTGATCCAGTGGATGATGGACGAGGTCGACCTGATCCTGGTCATGTCGATCAATCCGGGCTTCGGCGGCCAGACGTTCATGCATTCGCAGCTGAAGAAGATCGAGCGCCTGCGGGCGATGATCGACGAGACGGGCCGCGACATTCCGCTGGAGGTGGACGGCGGGGTCACGCCCGAGACCGCCAGGCTTTGTGTCGCCGCCGGGGCTACGGCCCTGGTGGCCGGAACCGCCGTCTTCCGCGGCGGGGCGGAGCGTTACGCCGCCAACATCGCCGCCTTGCGCGGCTGAAGGGTCCGGGATGGCCGGCCCCGACTTCAGCCTTCCCGGAGCCCGGCTCGCGCCGGCCCTGGTCGCGGCGGCCGGGCGCGCGCTGTCGGAAGAGTGGAGGGCGTCCGAACCGCATCGCTGGGCGGCGGGCCGGCCGCGCCCCGACGGCTTCGGCGTGCAGCCGCGGGATTTCCGGCCGAGCGACCCCGAGATCGGCCGCCGCATCCTGAACGGCGCCTTCGTCCTCGCCGGGCAGACCCTGGCGGTGGGCCTGCGCGGCGACCCCTGGGACCGGGCCAGCCCCAGCCGCCCCTTCGCCGTGGCGCTGCACCGTTTCGACTGGCTGCCCGACCTGATCGCCGAGGGGCCCGAGGGCGCGTCCGAGGCGCTGCGCCTGACGCTGGACTGGCGGCGCGTGTTCGGGCGCTGGAACGCGTTCTCCTGGGCGCCGGAGGTGATGGCGCGCCGGGTGTTCAACCTGGCCTGCGCCGGAGCAACCCTGGCGGCGCGCGCGTCCGAGGCCGAGACCGCGGGGATCGCCGCCCTCCTCGCCCGCCAGGCGCGCGACCTGCTGGGCGCCGGGGGAATCGAGACGGCGGCCGAGCGGGCCGCCTGCGCGGCGGTGGCTGGCGCGGCGCTGCGGGGGCCGCCGGGGCGCAAGCTGCTGGACAAGGCGCTGGCGGCGCTCTCGCGGGCGCTGCCGGTCACGGTGCTGGCCGACGGCGGGCACGCGACGCGCCGGCCGGACCTGGCGCTCTCGCTGCTGTTCGACCTGCAGACGCTGGACGAGGCGATGATCCAGCGCGGGCTGGCCGCCCCCGACGCCGTGCATCGGGCGATCGACCGGCTGGCCGGGGCGGTGCGCTTCTTCACCCAGGCCGACGGCGCGCTCGCCGCCTTCCAGGGCGGGGAGCCAGGGGATGCGGTGACGGTGGCCGCCGCCCGGGCCCAGGACGAGGCGGGCGACCGCCCCGCGCCGCTGGAGCTCGGCGGCTATCACCGGCTCGACGCACGCGACCTGCAGCTCGTAGCCGACGCCGGAACGCCGGCGCCGGGTCCGTGGTCGACCGCGGCCTGCGCCCAGCCGCTGACGATCGCGGTAATAGCCGGCGGACGGCGGCTGATCGACGCCGGCTGGGGCCGGTCCATCGCCGGCGGCTCGACGATCCAGGTGGGCGAGCGGCCGTTCGGCCGGGTGCTGGACGGCTTCGCCGGCCGCGCCCTGGGCCCGCGGCTCGTCGACGGCCGGCCGGTGGTGGAGGCGCTGCGGCACGAGGCGCCGGGCGCCATGTGGCTCGACCTGGCCCATCGCGGCTGGCTCGCCCGCTACGGCCTGCTCCACCAGCGCCGCCTCTATGTGGACATCCACGAGAACGAGCTGCGCGGCGAGGACCGCCTGACGCCGACAGCGCGCGTTCAGGGACCGGACGGGCGGCATTTCGTGCCCTACGCGCTGCGCTTCCAGCTGCATCCCGGCGTCCAGGCGCTGGTCTCGCAGGACCGCCGCAGCGTGCTGCTGCGGCCCGAGGGCGATCCGGGCGGCTGGGTGCTGCGCAACGACAGCCTCGACATCGAGGTGGAAGGCGCCGCGCGTCCGGGCCGGCCGGGGCTCCAGCTCGTGCTGCACGGGCAGCGGCGCGCCGACTCTGGCGCGCGCGTGCGCTGGAAGCTGTCGCACGCGGCCGCCCGCGTTGACGCCGGCCGCGTAGGGGCCTAAGTCCGCGCCATCCCGCGTGACTGGCGATTTGAGGTGGGCGACCACCGGGGAGCGCGGAGACCATATCCGCCGCTCGCCTGGGCATTTCTCTCGAACCTTCAGAGGAGAATGCCGTGCCCGCCGCTCCCGATTTCCCCCCCGCCCCCGACAAGGTCGTGGTCCGCCGCGCGCTGATCTCGGTTTCGGACAAGACCGGCCTGATCGAGGCCGCCCGCAAGCTGGCCGACCTGGGCGTCGAGCTGGTCTCCACCGGCGGCACCCGCAAGGCCATCGCCGACGCGGGCCTGCCCGTGAAGGACATATCCGACCTCACCGGCTTCCCTGAGATGATGGATGGCCGGGTCAAGACGCTTCACCCCATCGTCCACGGCGGCCTGCTGGGCGTGCGCGACGCGCCCGAGCACAAGGCGGCGATGGACGCCCACGGGATCGGCGCGATCGATCTGGTCTATGTGAACCTCTATCCGTTCGAGGCCACGGTGGCGGCGGGCGGCGACTACGAGACCTGCGTCGAGAACATCGACATCGGCGGCCCGGCGATGATCCGCTCGGCGGCGAAGAACCACGGCTATGTGGCGGTCTGCACCGAGGCGGCCGACATGGAGGAGGTGCTGGCCGAACTGGCCGATGGCGGCGCGACCTCGCTTTCGCTGCGCAAGCGGCTGGCGGCGCGGGCCTACGGCCGGACGGCGGCCTACGACGCGGCGATCTCCACCTGGTTCGCGGGCGCCCTGGGCGAGGCCGCGCCCAAGCGCAAGGCCATCGCGGGCGAGCTGGTGCAGACCATGCGCTACGGCGAGAATCCCCACCAGGCCGCCGCCTTCTACCGGTTCGCCAACCCGCGCATCGGGGTGGCCACCGCGACCCAGCTCCAGGGTAAGGAGCTCAGCTACAACAACATCAACGACACCGACGCGGCCTTCGAGCTGGTGGCCGAGTTCGACCCGGCCGACGGCCCGGCCTGCGCCATCATCAAGCACGCCAACCCGTGCGGCGTGGCTACCGGCGCGAGCCTGCTGGAGGCCTACGAGCGGGCCCTGGCCTGCGACCCGACCAGCGCGTTCGGCGGCATCGTCGCCCTGAACGGCCGGCTCGACGCGGCGACCGCGGCCAAGGTGCTGGAGATCCTCACCGAGGTGGTGATCGCCCCCGAAGCCGACGAGGACGCCGTCGCCCTGTTCCGCAAGAAGAAGAACATCCGCCTGCTCACCACGGGCGGCCTGCCCGACCCGCTGGCGGCGGGCGAGACCTTCCGCTCGGTCTCGGGCGGGTTCCTGCTGCAGGGCCGCGACACCGCCCGGCTCACGCCGGCCGACCTGAAGGTGGTGACCAAGCGCGCGCCCACCGCCGCGGAGATCCGCGACATGCTGTTCGCCTTCACCGTGGCCAAGCACGTGAAGTCGAACGCCATCGTCTACGCCCGCGAGGGCCAGACGCTGGGCGTCGGGGCCGGCCAGATGAACCGCAAGGACTCCGCCCGCATCGCCGCCCTGCGCGCCGCCGACTTCGGCCTGGACCTGAAGGGTTCGGCCTGCGCCTCGGAAGCGTTCTTCCCGTTCGCCGACGGCCTGATCCAGGCCGCCGACGCCGGCTGCACGGCGGTGATCCAGCCGGGCGGCTCGATCCGCGACGAGGAGGTGATCGCCGCCGCCGACGAGCGGGGCGTGGCGATGGTGTTCACCGGCGTCCGCGTCTTCCGCCACTGACGCGGCGTAGGCGCCCGGGGATCAGCCCTGGGCGCCGACGCCCAGGCGGCGGGGCGCCGAAGGCGCGGGGGCCGCGGCCACCTCGCCCATGGCCGCCTCGAGCTGGGCGAGCTCCGCCTTCAGCGCCTCGCGCCGGCGTTCCAGCTTGGCCGCCGCGCATTCGCGGCCACGGCCGCCGTCGTCCTCGGCTTCCAGCACGTCCTCGATGTCGGGCAGCGAGACGCCGGCCTTGCGCAGGCGGGCGATCCACTCCAGCCGGCGTCGGGCGGCGACGTCGTAGTAGCGGGCGTTGAGCCGGTCGCGGCGAGCTTCGATGAGCCCCTTTTCCTCGTAGAAGCGGAGCGCACGGGCGGTCAGGCCGAACAGGCGCATGGCGCCCGACATGCCGAGCCGCGGCAGATGATGGATGTTCTCGACGGTCATGATCCTGATCCGTTGGGCCGAGTTCGCACGCCCCCAACCCTGCCCGCCTCGGGACCTACAGCGAAGTTGAGCTGCGATCCCGGAGGGTCACGCACGGTGAGGCGCGGCGGCGAGAAAGCCCCGTTTTCCGTCGCATCTCAAATGACATCGTGCGAAGAATTGGCTTCCGAGCTCCACAGATTTGTGAAATTGCGAAATGCGCTACAAGCTTTTCGTCGGTCCGAAGGTGCGGGCGCTGCGAGCCCGCCGGGGCTGGCGGCTGGAGACCTGCGCCGGGAAGCTGGGCATCTCGGTGAGCTATCTTTCGCAGATCGAGGCCAACCAGCGGCCGGTCACCGACCGTGTCCTCGCGGGGCTGATGGAGACCTTCCAGGCGCCCGCCGAGCTGTTCGAGGCCGACGACGACCAGCGCCTGATCGCCGACCTGCGCGAGGCGGCGGCGGAGAGCGGCGGGCTGGAGGCTCCGATCCCCTTGAGCGAACTGCGCCAGGTCGCGCTGCAGGCCCCGACCTTGGCCCGCCGCTTCCTCGACCTGCACCGCGCGAACCACCAGCTCGCCGAGCGGCTGAAGCTGACGGAGGAGGCGGTCGCCCTCGACGAGGCCGGGGCGGCCAGCTCGCTGCTGCCCTACGAGGAGGTCCGCGACTTCTTCCACTTCAAGGACAACTACATCGACGCCCTGGACCGGGCGGCCGAGGACCTGGCCCGGGAGATCGGCCTGGAGGCCTCGCCCGCGGCCGAAACCCTGCTGGAGATGTACCTGCGCGAACGCCTGGGCGTGACGGTGCGCCACGCGCCGCTGGGCGACGTGATGCGCCGCTACGATCCGGCCACCCACGAACTCTGGGTCAACGCCAGCCAGCCGGCGGCGTCGCGGGCGTTCCAGATGGCCTACCACGTGGCCGTGGCGAACCTCTCCGACCTGATCGAGACCGAGCTGGAGGAGGCGCGCTTCCGGAGCGCCGAGGCGGTGGACGTCTGCCGCGTGGGCCTGGGCAACTACGCCGCCGGCGCCCTGCTCACCCCCTACCGCCTGTTCGCCGACGCCGCGCGTGAGGTGCGCCACGACGTGGAGCAGCTGGCGGCGCAGTTCGGCGCCAGCCTCGAACAGGTGTGCCACCGGCTTTCCACGTTGCAGCGGCCGGGCAACCGCGGCGTGCCGATCTACTTCGTGCGCCTCGACTACGCCGGCAACATCACCAAGCGCCACAGCGCCACGCGCTTCCGCTTCGCCCGCTTCGGCGGGGCCTGCCCGCTCTGGAACGTCCACGACGCGGTGGCCTCGCCCGACCGCTTCCTGGTGCAGGTGGCCGCCATGCCGGACGGCGCGCGCTACCTTTGCGTGGCCCGGGCGGTGGTGAAGCGGTCGGAATCGTACCTCGCCCCCGACCGGCGTTATGTGCTCGGCTTCGGCTGCGAGATCGCGCATGCCCACGAGCTGGTCTATTCGGAGGGCCTCGACCTCAAGGGCCCCGCCGCGCCGATCGGCGTCTCCTGCCGCATCTGCGAGCGCGACGACTGCGCCCAGCGCGCCTTCCCGCCCGTGGACCGCCGCCTGAGCGTGCCGCAGCATGAGCGGCGGACGGTTCCGTTCCGGCTCGGAAACTAGGCCGCCGCGCGGCCGGCGCCCTTGCCGACACCCTTGCCGATGCGGCCGCGGCGGAGATATCCGCACGCCATGAAACGTCTCGCGTTCGCCCTCGCCGGGGCCCTGCTCGCCCTCGCCGCGCCCCTGCACGCCCAGGCCCCGTCCCTGCCCGCCCTGCCGGGACGGATCGCGCCGACCAAGGTCCTGGCGTTCGACGGCCGTCTTACGCGCGCCGAGACGGCGGCCCTCGCGGCCGAGGCCGACCGCATCCTGTTCGCGCCGTTGCTGCGCACGCCCGCGCTCGCCGCGCCGCGCGGCTTCAGCATCAACCGGAGCCTCTCCATCAAGCCCCCGGCGCGCGGGGTCCTGCAGGGCGGCCCCAGCTCGGCGCGGGGCAACATCGTGCTGCTCGGGGTCAACCCGGCCGGCGGATCGAAGCCCGACGCGGCCGGCGCCTACAACGGCGTGGGCGAGGGGCCGGCGATCCAGTTCACCCTCAACGACCCGACGGCGCTGTTCGCCAACATGGACAGCGACGAGACGCGGCCAGCCTTCATGGAACTGGACCTCAGCGCGCCGCCGCGCGGCGGCTTCACCGTCCTGCGGCTGGGCGTCACCCAGCTCATCGTGGTCGCCAAGCCGGGCAAGCTGCCGTACCGGTACGTTACAAAAGCCGAGCTGCTGGAACGCGAGATCGCCGACCGGGCCGAGGCGCTGGCCCAGCTGGCCGCCAACGCCGCGCCGGTGCTGCGGAAGGCGCAGGCCGACCAACAGGCCGAACTCGCCGCCCTCCCGCCTGGCGAGCGCGCCGCCCCGGCCTGCGTCGGCGGCGAGCGCCGACGGGGCGCGTCCTCCCCCTGCGACGATCGCGGGGCGCGCTACATGGTGACCATCGACCCCGGCTATTTCGACCCCAAGGCGCCCAGGACGGCGATCCAGCTCGTCACGATCGGCGTCGGCGCGCCGCATCGGGACGAACACAAGATCCTGACGCCCATCGCCCGCGACGCGGTGGCTCAGCTCGACCTGAACGCCATCCAGCGGGCCTTGAAATAGCGTTTCAGCGCTTGCGCTTCGCCGTCGCGGCGGCCTCCGCCGCCAGCTCGCGCAGGGCGGCGTTGGCGATGGTCAGCTTGGCGAAGGTCCAGGCGCCGCCGCCGGTCTCGATCTCCTCGATGGTCCGAACCGCCGCGCGGGCCTGCTCGGGCCGCAGCTGTGACCACGCGCTGACCGCGCTGCCGGCGTGGTCGTCGTCCTCGCCGGCCTGGGCGTTGCCGGCGAAGGCCATGATCGCGCGCGTCAGGCCCGCCTGCTCGGCCAGCAGGTCCTCGATCAGGCGGCGCAGGGCCGTCCGCTCGAAGATGTCGCCGGCCCGGAACTCGCCCGCGGCCGCGCGCAGGCGGTCGAAGGCGAAGGCCGCCCCGGTGGCGTAGTAGAGTCGCGCCACGTTCGGCAGCGGCCAGCTGGAGGCCTCGGCGAGGTCCACCAGGTCGCCTACGTTGGTCAGCGGCCCCAGGACGGCGGCGGCGGCGGCGGCCTTGGCCGGGGCGCCGGCCTCGACGAGCTGATGGATCCGCTGATCCACGCCCATCCGTTCCACGGGCGAGAGGATGTCGGGCATCAGGCGGTGCAGGCTCTTGAAGCCGGGGCCATAGCGCGCGGTCAGCGCCGCCACGTCGAGGCCCTCGCGGCCGGCGCGCCGGGCCAGCCAGAACGTCGCCCCGCGCAGGCCGGCCACGAGGCGGCGGAACAGCGCCAGCTGGGCGCCGGCCGGGATCTTCAGGTCGAGCGCCTCGACGTCCTCCCAGAGCTTCTCGAAGTCGAGCGCCTGCTTGGCGGCCTCGTACCCGGCGATCAGGGCCGTCACGTCGCAGCCCGCCGCCGCCATGATCCGCGAGGGGAAACTCGGGCCGCAGCGGTTGACGATATCGTTGGCGACGACCGTTGCGATGATCTCGGGCCGCAGCCGGTGCCGGCGGATCGGCTCCTGCCACTTGCGGATCGGCTTGGGGAAATAGGCCTCCAGGCGCTGCTCGAAGAACGGATCCTCATAGGCGCGCGCCGCGACGATCTCGCGCTTGAGCTCCAGCTTGCCGTAGGCCAGCAAGACGGCGAGCTCGGGCCGGCAGAGGCCCCGCCCGGCGGCGATGCGCTCCGACACCGCCAGGGCGTCGGGCAGCCCTTCGACGGCGCGGTCCAGGCGGCCGGCCTGCTCCAGCTCGGCCATGAAGCGGGCGTGCGGATCCATCTCGCCGGGCGAATCCATCTCCAGCAGCGAGAGCGCCAGGGTCTGGTCGTAGTTGTGCGCCAGCACGTGGGCGGCCACGTCGTCGGTCATCGAGCGCAGGATGGTGTCGCGCCGCTTGCGGGTGAGCTGGCCCTGCCGCTCCAGCGCACCGGCCGCGATCTTGATGTTGACCTCGTGGTCGGAGCTGTCGACGCCCGCGGAATTGTCGATGGCGTCGGTGTCGGCCCGACCGCCCTTCTCGGCGAACTCGATGCGGCCCGCCTGGGTCAGACCCAGGTTGGCGCCTTCGCCCACCACCTTGACCCTGAGGTCCGCCCCGTTGACGCGGACGGCGTCGTTGGCCTTGTCGCCCACGTCCAGGTGGCTCTCGGACCTGGCCTTCACATAGGTGCCGATGCCGCCGAGGTAGAGCAGTTCGGCCGGCGCCTTGAGGATCAGGTTGATCAGTTCGGGCGGCGACAGCGCCTCGGCGCTCGTCCCGAGGAACGCGCGGACCTGGTCGGTCAGCGGGATCGACTTCTGGCTGCGCGGGAACACGCCGCCGCCCTTCGATATGGCCTTGCGGTCGTAGTCGTCCCACGACGAGCGGGGCAGGGCGAACATCCGCTCGCGCTCGGCGTAGCTGGTCGCCGGATCGGGGTCGGGATCCAGGAAGATGTGACGGTGGTCGAAGGCCGCCTGCAGGCGGATGTGGCGCGACAGCAGCATGCCGTTGCCGAACACGTCGCCCGACATGTCGCCGCAGCCCACCACGGTGAAGGGCTCGGACTGGATGTCCTTGCCCAGCTCGCGGAAGTGGCGCTTGACCGCCTCCCACGCGCCGCGCGCGGTGATGCCCATGACCTTGTGGTCGTAGCCGGCCGAGCCGCCCGAGGCGAAGGCGTCGCCCAGCCAGAAGCCGTACGACTCGGCCACGCCGTTGGCGATGTCGGAGAAGGTGGCGGTGCCCTTGTCGGCCGCCACGACCAGATAGGGGTCGTCGCCGTCGTGGACGACCACGTCGCGCGGCGGGACCACATGGCCCTGGGCGTCGAGGTTGTCGGTGAGGTCGAGCAGGCCGAACAGGAAGGTCTTGTAGGCGCTGATCGCCTCGGCGCGGACCGCGTCGGGCGCCCCGCCGCGCGGCAGCTGCTTGGGGAAGAAGCCGCCCTTGGAGCCCACGGGCACGATCACCGCGTTCTTCACCTGCTGGGCCTTCACCAGCCCCAGCACCTCGGTGCGGAAGTCGTCGCGGCGGTCGCTCCAGCGCAGGCCGCCGCGGGCGACGGGCCCGAAGCGGAGGTGGACGCCCTCCACCTGGACCGAGGAGACGAAGATCTCGCGGTAGGGCCTGGGCGCCGGCAGGTCGGCCAGTTCGTCGCTCGCCACCTTGAACGAGATGTAGGGCTTCACCGCCCCGTCGGCGGCGCGCTGGTAGAAGTTGGTCCGCTGGATCGCGCCGACCAGCAGCGCCAGGCGGCGCAGCACCCGGTCGTCGTCCAGGCTCTCCACGAGCTGCAGCGCCTCGACGATCTCGGCCAGCACCGCCTTGGCCTGTTCGCGCCGGGCGTCGAGGTCGGCGCGGATCGCCGGGTCGAACTTGATGCGGAACAGGTCGAGGATCAGGCGCGCGACGCCGGGATGGTTGGTCAGCGCCTCTTCCTGCACCCGCTGCGACGGGTCGAGGCCCGACTGCTGGCGGTAGCGTGCGAGCGCCCGCACGAGGGCCGCGTCGCGCCAGGGGATGGCGAGCTCCATGACCAGGCGGTTGAAGCCGTCGTTCTCTGTGGCGCTCGTCCAGACCGCGACCACGGCGTCCTCGAAGACGTCGCGCAACTCGTCGAACACCAGGTTGGCGCCGCGCGGGTCCTCGATCTCGAAGTCGTGCACCCAGACCGATGCGCCGCCCGCCGGCCTGATCTCGAAGCCGGCCTCGGCCATGGCCTTCAGGCCCATGCTCTCCAGGATGGGCAGCACGTCGGCCAGCGGCGCGGGGTCGTCGCGGCGGTAGAGCTTGAAGCGGAAGTGCAGCGGGCCGTCGGCGGCGGTGCGGTAGGCGCGCACGCGGATCGCCTGGTTCTCGTCATAGGCCTCGAGCTCGGCCACGTCGGCGAGCGCTTCGGCGGCATCGAAGCGGTCGCGGTAGCCGGCCGGGAAGGCGTCGCGGTAGCGCGCCAGGGTGGCGGGCACCTCCTCGGGATCGCCGCCGCTGGCCCGCACGGCCGTCTCGAAGCGATCTTCCCAGGTGCGCGCGGCCTCGGCGATCTCGGCCTCGACCTTGCGCAGGTCGGGCGTGAGGTGATGGCCCGGCGTGAAGCCGATGATGTAGTGGACGCGCGCCAGCGGCGTGTCGTTGAAGCTGGGGTAGTAGGCCGAGAGCCGGCCGCCGTAGGCCGCCACCAGCATTTCGCCAGCGCGCCGGCGCAGGTCGGAATCGTAGCGCTCGCGCGGCACGAACAGCATCACCGAGGCGAACCGGTCGAAGGGGTCGACGCGGGCGAACAGCTTGAGCCGCGGCCGGTCCGACAGGTGCAGGATGCCCAGCGCCTGCTCGAGCAGGACGTCCTCGCCGGCCTGGAAGAGCTCGTCGCGCGGATAGTTCTCGACGATGTTCTTGAGGCGCTTCTCGCTGTAGCTGCCGGGCGCGGCTCCGGCGCGGGCCAGCACGCGCGCCACCTTCTCGCGCACCAGCGGCACGACGCCCGCCGGCTGGTCGTAGGCCTCGGCGGTGAACAGGCCCACGAAGCGGACCTCGCCGCTCGGCCGGCCGTCCTCGGCGTAGCGCTTGATGCCGACGTAATCCATGTAGCCGCGGCGGTGGACGCGGCTCTTCACGTTCGACTTGGCGATGGTGACCGCCGGATCGCGGATGATGCGGTCCTTCACCTGGCGCATCAGCACGGCGGGCTCGTTGACGCGGCGCAGCACGGTGCGCGCCGGATCGCGCAGCACGCCCAGGCCGTCCTTGGCCTGGTAGAGCGGCTCCTCGGGCGCGTACTCGCCGCTGGGAAGCTTGGGGTATTCGTAGACGCGCGCGCCCAGGAACACGAAGTGCTCGGCGCGCAGCCACTTGAGGAAATCCACCTCGTCCTGCCGCGCCCTGCCCGAGGCGGCCAGTTCCTCGACCGTGCGGCTCATCAGCGCCAGCATCTCGGGGAAATCCTCGACCGCGGCGCGGACGTCGGTGAGCGTCGCCTTCAGCCCGTCGATCAGGGCGTGCTCGCGGTCGGGCCCGATCGGCTCCAGCAGCACCTCGATCATCGACTCGCGCCGCGGGGTCCCCGCGGCGCCGCGCACGCCGGAGCGGTCGCGCCGCACCGGCACGATCGGGTGGAACATCGCGCGCACCGACAGGCCCTGGTCGGCGATCTCGCCCATGATGCTGTCGACGAGGAACGGGGCGTCGTCCTGCACGATCTCCAGCAGGTCCAGCTCGGCCCCGACGGCGGGGGCGATGCGCATCTGCGGCGCGCGCCCGCGGCGGCGCTGGGCGAAGCGCCAGAGGTCGGCGAGGTTGTACGCGAGGTCGGCGGCGGAGAGTTCCGGCAGCTCGTCGGGCTGGGCGTCGGCGGCGGCCTGGGCGGCGAACGCCTTCACGGCCTCGGGCGCGGCGTCGTCGGCGAGCTCAGCCTTCAGGGCCTTGAGCAGGCCCGACGCGGGGCGGGGGGAGCGGCTCATCGGCATGCGTCTCCCCGGCGCGAGCACGGGCTCGCGTCCGGTGTTTCCAGGGGGAGGTCTGCGCCGGACGCGAGGACGCCGCCGGAGGAGAGTGTCCGGCGGCGTTTGGTTCCGCCGTGGGGGAGCGGCGAAACGCAGGGTGCTCGCTGCGCCCGCGGGGTTGGGGGACGGGCGCACCTGCCGGACGTATCCGTCGTCCAGCCAACAGTAGATAGGAAGGGGAAGGTCACAGTGTAAGTCCCGGGTCTCAAGATTTCGAGCGGCGTTTCGGCGCCGGTTGCTTGGGGGGATCGGACGCGGCCGGAGCCTCGGGCGCGCGAGGTTTCATGGGGCCGGGGTCGCCGTCGGCCGAAAGCAGCACGGCGACCCAGCGCGTTCCTTCGAACTGGGCCAGGACGACCATCATCACGGTCGTCAGGGGCGTGGACAGGAAGGCGCCCGGCAGGCCCCAGAGCACGCTCCAGAACGCCAGCGCCAGCAGCAGCGCGATGGGGTCCATATTGAGGCTGCGGCCCTGCATGCGCGGCTGGACCACGTTGCCCACGAACATGCCCACGGCCTGGAGGACGATCGTCAGGACGATCGCCTGCCAGAGGGTCTCGAACTGGACGAGGGCGAAGACCGGCGGGGCGGCCACGCCGACGATGCCGCCGACGACCGGGATGTACGAGGCGATGAAGATCAGGATCGCCCAGAAGAGGGCGTTGTCGAGGCCCACGGCGACCATGGCGACCCATGAGGCCGCGGCGATCATCAGGCCGGTGACCGTCTGCACCCAGAGGTACTGCTCGACCCCGTTGCGGATGCGCAGGAAGGCGTCCGTCGCCTCCTGCCGCCGCTCGCCCCGCGGGAAGAGGGCGACGGCCTTGCGCTCCCAGCCGCGGCGCGAGGCCAGGATGAAACCCAGATAGACCAGCACGAAGGCGGCGGTGGAGACGAAGGTCTGCAGGCCCTGGGCGACCTGGCCCAGGTAGCTGGCCGGATTGAGCTGTCGCATCAGGTCGGTCACCGACGGCGGGGCCTGCAGCCCGGCCAGCGAAGCCAACCGGGCGATCAGGCCGTTCAGCCGCGGGCCGTAGTCCACCAGCTGGCCGGCGAAGGTCGAGGCGTTGTCCGCGACGAAGACCGCCGCAAGGACGAAGATCACCACCGAAAGCACGACGGCGAGCGGCATGGCGGCCCGTTTCGGCGCGCGCAGGCGCAGCCGCAGCACCCGGGCGAAGCCGTCGATCATCAGCGCCAGGAACATGGCCAGGGCCAGGGGCGTGAGGATGTCGGCCAGCAGGTAGAGCACGACCCCGGCCGCGATGGTCGCCAGGATCACCAGGGCGTTGCGCAAGACCGGATCGGCGGGCGTGGCGGGCATACGGGCTTTCGAGAATCCCGGCGGCGACCGTGCTCCTTCCGGGGCCGCGCCGTCAAATCGGGCGTGCTCTACCTCTCTTCGCGCCGATTTGGGAGCGGATTTGCCGGCTTCCCGGCGTTTTCCCGGCATGAACTGGCGGGTGCGGCCCAGGTTATCGCGCAGACTTGATCGCGCGTGGGAAACACGGAAGGAGACCGCCTTGCGCGCGGAGGGCGTTCGCTTGCGGCCGCTTTCGTGCTTTTCGTGTGATTCGTGGTTCGTAGGGGGTTGGCGACATGAGCGATGAGGGCGTGCTGATCGGCTATTCCGGCCGGATCGAGGAGCTGCTGCTGAACCGCGCCAACCGGCACGGGCTGGTCGCGGGCGCGACGGGCACCGGCAAGACCATCACCTTGCAGATCCTGGCCCAGGGGTTGTCGGACGCCGGCGTCCCCGTTTTCGCCGCCGACGTGAAGGGCGACCTCTCGGGGCTCGCCGCGCCGGGCTCGCCGAACGAGAAGCTGACGGCGCGGGCGGCGTCGATGGGCCTGACGCTCCGCCCCGACGCGGCGCCGGTGGTGTTCTGGGACCTGTTCGGCCAGGAAGGCCATCCGATCCGGGCCACGGTCTCCGAGATGGGGCCGCTCCTGCTCGCGCGCATGCTCGAACTGAACGACGTGCAGGAGGGCGTGCTGACGGTGGTCTTCCGCGCCGCCGACGAGGAAGGCCTGCTCCTGCTCGACATGAAGGACCTGCAGGCGGCGCTGAGCTACGCGGCCGACAACGCCAAGGCGCTCTCCGCCCGTTATGGCAACATCTCGACGGCGACGATCGCCACCATCCAGCGCAAGCTCCTGGTGCTGGAGACGCAGGGCGGGACCAACCTGTTCGGCGAACCGGCGCTGGCCCTGTCGGACCTCATGCGCACCGACCCCTCCGGGCGCGGCTACGTCAACATCCTGGCGGCCGACAAGCTGATCGCGAGCCCGCGCCTCTACGCCACCTTCCTGCTGTGGCTGATGAGCGAGCTGTTCGAGGAGCTGCCCGAGGTGGGTGATCCCGACAAGCCGCGCCTGGCCTTCTTCTTCGACGAGGCGCACCTCTTGTTCCGCGACGCGCCCAAGGCGCTCCTGGAGAAGGTGGAGCAGGTGGTGCGCCTGATCCGCTCCAAGGGCGTCGGGGTCTATTTCGTCACCCAGAACCCCGCCGACATCCCCGACACGGTGCTGGGCCAGCTCGGCAACCGCATCCAGCACGCGCTGCGCGCCTACACGCCGGTGGAGCAGCGCGGCCTGCGCGCCGCTGCCGACAGCTTCCGGCCCAACCCCGACTTCGACACCGCCGAGACGATCCAGGCGCTGGGCGTGGGCGAGGCGCTGGTCTCGGTGCTGGACGAGAAGGGTGCGCCCACGGTGGTCCAGAGGACCAAGGTGCGTCCGCCGGCCTCGCGGATGGGGCCGCTGCTGCCCGCCGAGCGCGCCCAGGTGATGGCGGCCAGCCCGGTCCGCGGACTCTACGACCAGGCGCTGGACCGCGAATCCGCGTTCGAGGTGCTGCAGAAGAAGGCCGCCCAGGCCGAGCCTGCCCCGGCTCCCGCGCCGGCCCCGGCGCCCCGGCCCGCGCCGCGCGCCGCCGCTCCGCGGGCCCGCGCCTCCAGCCGCCAGACCATGACCGAGGCCTTCGCCTCGACCCTGGTGCGGACCGTGGCCAGCCAGGTGGGCCGCGAGCTGATGCGCGGCCTGATGGGCGGCCTGACCGGGACCAGCCGCCGCCGGCGCTGACCGCCCCCTCAGTCCGCGATCAGGGTCTTGTCGAGGATCGCCTCGACAAGCTCGGCCTCGGTGAGCGGCTCGGTCATGAAGCCCTTCAGGCGGCCGCCGCTGACCAGGGCGATGAAGCCGTGCAGGGTGGACCAGCCGGTGATCGTCCGCCGCTTGATGGTGGCGTCGTCGGCCTGCGGGTCTATGGCGGCCACGGCGGCATGGAGCGCCTCCCACGACCGGGCGGCTGGGCCGGTCAGGCTCGCCGGGGCGTCGGGGCCCATGAGGTCGCTGTCGAACATCAGCCGGAACAGGCCGGGCCGCCGGAACGCCAGCCCCAGGTAGGCCCGCGCCGTGTCGCGTAGCGCGACCTTCGGATCGGGGTTGCGGGCTGCGGCGCGGCCGTAGTCCTCGGCGAGCTGCTCGAAACCCTGGGCGGCGACCTCGGCCAGCAGCGCGCGCCGGTCCGCGAAGTGCCGGTAGGGCGCCGCCGTCGAGACCCCCAGCGTCTTGGCCAGGTCGCGGAGCGACACCGCGTCCGGCCCGCCCTGCTCCACGGCCTCGGCGGCGGCCTGGATCAGCGCCGCCCGCAGGTCGCCGTGGTGATAGCCCTTTCGCGCCATGATTCGGATGTTGACACAGCTAACATGCGGCCGCAATGTTAGTATCGCTTACATTTGTGGGGCGGCGATGCGGCTGGTGGCGGCAATGGCGGCGGCGTGGGCGGTTTGCGGGGGCGCACAAGCGGCCTCGGTCGGGTTCGCGACGCTGTCGGTCCCTGTGGCCGGCGACCGGCCGCTGACGCTGGGGGTCTGGTATCCCACCGATGCGCCCGAGACGGTCCAGCCCCTGCTGCTCTCGCGCCAGTCGGTGGCGGCGGGCGCGCCGGTCCGGGGCGAAGGGCTTCCGCTGGTGGTGATGTCGCACGGCACGGGCGGCTCGTTCGCCGACCACTACGACACGGCCCACGCCCTGGCCGAAGCCGGCTTCGTGGTCGCGGCTCCCTCGCACACGGGCGACACCTACGACGACCACAGCCGCGCGCTCCGCATCGGCGAACGTGCGCCGGCCATCGTGAGGGTGATCGACTACATGACCGCCGAATGGCCCGATCACGCCCGGATCGATGCGGGGCGGATCGGCATGTTCGGTTTCTCGTCGGGGGGGTTCACGGCGCTGGTGGCCATCGGCGGGCGGCCGGACCTGGGCCTCATCGGCCCGCACTGCGCCGAGCATCCCACCTATTTCGATTGCCAGCTGAAGGGCGGCGAACCTTCAACCGCGATGAGCGCCGGCGGCTACGATCCGCGCATTCGCGCCGCCGTGATCGCGGCGCCCGCCCTGGGCTTCACCTTCGCGCCGCACGGCCTCGACGAGGTGAAGGTCCCGGTTCAGCTCTGGCGGGCCGGCGCCGACCGCATCCTGCCCCACCCCCTCTACGCCGAGGCGGTGCGCGGCCTGCTGCCGACCCCGCCGGATTACCGCGTGGTCGAAGGCGCCGACCACTTCGACTTCCTGCCGCCGTGCTCGCCGGCCCTGGCCCAGGCCGCCCCGCAGATCTGCGGGGACGGGATCTTCGACCGGGCCGGCTTCCACGCGCGGTTCAACGCCGAGGTGGTCGCCTTCCTCCAGCGGACGCTGAGATGATCAGCGCGGCGCCATCCGGATCGCGCCGTCGAGGCGGACGTCCTCGCCGTTGAAGTAGGGGTTGGTGATCATCTGCAGGGCCAGCGAGGCGTAGTCCTCGGCGTTGCCGAGGCGCTTCGGGAACGGCACCGAGGCGGCCAGCGCCTCCTTCACCTGCGGCGGGGCGGCGTTCATCAGCGGCGTGTTGAAGATGCCGGGCAGGATGGTGTTCACCCGGATGCCGTCGCCGGCCAGGTCGCGGGCGATGGGCAGGGTCATGCCGACCACGCCGCCCTTCGAGGCCGAATAGGCCGCCTGGCCCATCTGGCCGTCCTCGGCCGCCACGCTGGCGGTGTTGACGATGGTCCCGCGCTCGCCGTCGATCGGCTCCAGGTCCAGCATGCCCTTCGCCGACTTGGCGATGCAGCGGAAGGTGCCGACCAGGTTGATCTGGATGATCCAGTTGAACGCATCCAGCGGGAAGTGGCGGGTCTCGCCCGTCTGCTTGTCGCGGCTGGCGGTCTTGATGGCGTTGCCGGTGCCGGCGCAGTTCACCAGGATGCGCTCCTGGCCGTTGGCCGCGCGGGCCTTGGCGAAGGCCGCGTCGACGTCCTCCTCGGAGGTGACGTTGCACTTGCAGAAGACGCCGCCCACTTCCTTGGCGACCGCTTCGCCCTTCTGTTCGTTCATGTCGAAGATGGCGACCTTGACGCCCTGGGCCGCCAGGGCGCGCACCGTCGCCTCGCCGAGACCGGAGGCGCCGCCCGTGACGACCGCCGCGACGTTTGAATTCAGTTCCATGGAGGTTTCGCTCCCATATGATGGGGTGTGAGAAAATCGGCGAAGCCTTAGACCGATGAGCGCCGGCAAAAAAGCGTCACCCGACGTCAGCTTCGATCCCAGCGAGGCCATCGCGCCCGAAAAGGCGCTGGTCCCCTCGGTGATGCGCGTCAACGAGGAGCGCGTGGAGCGCGGCTTCTGGCCCAAGATCCGCAAGACGGCGGCGCGCGTCCCCTTCGCGGGCGAGGCGCTGGCGGTCTGGTTCTGCGCCAAGGACGAAGAGACCCCGCTGGCCGCCAAGGGCATGATGCTGGCGGCGCTGGCCTATTTCGTGATGCCGGTCGACGCGATCCCCGACTTCATCGCCGGCCTGGGCTTCACCGACGACGCGGCGGTGTTCACCGCCCTGCTGGCCATCCTCGGCAAGAACCTGAAGCCCCGCCATCGCGAGGCGGCGAAACGGGCGCTGGAGCGGTTGCGGTCCGACTAGCCGTCAAGAGACGCAACAAAGTTTCGAGCCAGATCAAAATAGAGTGACGACGCCGAAAGCAATGGCGACCAAGACGCCGACAATTCCAATGGCAACCCCAGCAATAGCTATTTTGTGCTCTCTATCTCTAGCTTGTCGAATTCCGGCCACCACATCTTCTGAGTCGACGAGTTCCTGAAATTTTCCTATCAAATCGGAAAGAGTGCCGTCATTTATTTCGCTATATAGGTCGACTCTCTTTTGTCTGTCTTCTCGAGACAAAAGAACGCGCTCTTCGACAATAGAAATCGCTTTACGAAGTTCTGCGTGATGTCGATAGCAACTTGCAATCGCATCAATGCCGAATGTCTTCACCATGTGAACATAGTATATTTTCATGTACATGACGGCCGAATCGACGGCATCGTGTCGAGCGCGGATGCAGCACTGTTCGTAGTCGTAAATATGCTTTTTCGACTCGGCCATATCTTCGTTGGCGAGTCGAGATTGCGTAAAATCGACTAATTTGCGCCCCGCATACCTTAGTTCGGAAACCGCGGGGACGACCAACTCGCCGCGGAGTTGTTCGGCTTCCTTGAGGACTTTCTCGGTTCCGTTCCAGAAGGCGACGGAGTTTGCGAGAATTTGTTTAGATTCTTCGTCAAACACGCAGCTAGCCCCTAACACAAAAGAGGCCTGCATCAGCAGGCCTCTCGTTGCATTCGCTTCTAGCACTCGTTTGTGGCGATCATCAAATCGGAAGTCTAGCTTCTTTTTCGATCTGTTCGGCCATTACGAACCGCTTGTCTTGAGCGGAGGTATTCCCGCGACATGGGCGGCTGCCGGCATCACGAGCCAGCTGCTCGACCTCCATCTCATACTTCGCCCACGAAAAATACTCGCGGCCAAAGAGGAAGCGGGTAAGGTCTTGTAGCTTCATGCCTCCTCCTAGTTCCGGTGTGCAGTCTTCAACAGTTTGTCCACACAACCCCAGCGTGTGGCGCCTATGGTCGAGGGGCGCGCATATACAATCAGACAACGTATTGCACAATACTTTGTTGCACCTTAACGGCCAAGGCGCTCAACATCTTGAGGTCGAGAGGGTCCGCGACCAACATATAGTGCTGCGAATCGCGCCCTCAAGGCGCGATCCTGATTTGGTCTCGCTGTCAAGCGCGAGGCACCGTGGGATGGTCAGGGGGTGGAGTCAAGCGCGAGTTGCTGGGTTATCCCCAGTACATCCCCAGGCACGTCTCACCCAGAGCTATCCAATAGCTATGCTACCCGTGGGTCGTAGATAACTTCTGCGAGCGCGCCAGCGCCTGTTCGCGCAGCGTGATGAAGAGCGTGGCCGCCACCACGATCCCGGCGCCGGCGAGCGTCCAGGCGCCCGGGACCTCGTGGAACAGGAGGAAGCCGGCGGCGGCGGTGAAGATCAGCCGGGTGTAGTCGATCGGCGCCATGGCGGCGGCGTCGCCCCACTGCATGCCCTTGATGTAGCAGGCCTGGTTGGCGGTCGCGATCGCGCCCATCAGGCACAGCAGCAGGAAGTCGCGCGGGGTCGGCACGCGCCAGGTGAAGAGCGCCCCGGGGATCGACAGGATCAGCCCCAGCACCGCCGACCACACCAGGATCACCATGGGCGCGTGGTCGCGGGTCAGCACCTTCATGCCCGTGACCGTGAAGGCGAAGAGGAAGGCCGAGGCCAGCATGGCCAGCGCCGGCAGGCCAACGGCGAAGTGTCCGCCCGCGCCCGGCCGGATCATCAGCAGCACGCCCAGGAAGCCCACGACGGCGGCGCCGGCCCGCCAGGCGCCCACCTTCTCCTTCACGATGAAGGCGGCCAGCGGCACGAGCCACAGGGTGCGGGTGAACGACAGCGCGTTGGCGTCGGCCAGGGGCATCTTCTGGAAGGCGTAGAACGACAGGATCATCCCCAGCGTCCCGGCGGTGGCGCGGAAGATCAGGATGCCGGGCCGGGTGGTCGCGAAGGCCGCGCCGCGGTGGCGGATGATGACGGGCGCCAGGACCACCAGCCCCGCGGCCTGGCGGTAGAAGGTCTGCAGCGTCGCCGGGTAGTCGTCGCCCAGGAACTTGATGAGCGTCATCATCATCGTGAAGGTGATGGACGACGCCAGCATCCAGAGCGCGCCGCGCAGGTTGGGCGACATGCCCCCCGTCGCGGCGGAGCCGGCGGTCATGCCGCCCTCGTCACGATTGCGCCGGCTGGGGCGGGGCGAAGGCGTCGCCGAACATCTCGGCGAAGGGGGAGGGGCCGCTCTGGTCCCACGAATGCCGCGGGCCGACCGTGATTCCGCCGTCCACGACAAGGTGGGTTCCGGTGACGAAGGCGGAAGCGTCGGAGGCGAGGTAGAGCGCGGCCTGGGCGATGTCGTCGGGCGCGCCCGCCTTGCGCACCGGCTGCACCTTGGCGGCGTGGGCGGCGACCTGGGCGGCCATCTGGTCGGCCACCGCGCGCGGCAGGCCCAGCGAGGCTCCGAAGATCGAGGTGGCGATCAGGCCGGGGCAGATGGCGTTGACGCGAATCTGCTGTTCCGCGAGCTGGGCGGCGGCCACGCGGGTCATGTGGATCACGGCGGCCTTGGCCGAGGAATAGGCGATGGGGCCCCAGCCGGCCTGCAGGCCCGCGATCGAGGCGGTGTTGACGATCGCGCCGCCGCCGCGCGCCGCCATCAGCGGCAC
Source organism: Phenylobacterium sp. (assembly GCF_016124325.1). Lineage (GTDB taxonomy): Bacteria > Pseudomonadota > Alphaproteobacteria > Caulobacterales > Caulobacteraceae > Phenylobacterium. Next base: position 68,901 of record NZ_WGNY01000011.1, on the reverse strand, counting down.
GGCGTGCTTCATGCCCAGCGCGGGGCCCCGCACGAGCACATTGTAGATCCAGGTCCAGGTGTCGGCGTCGATCTCGGCGATCGCCCGCATGCCGTCGGAGATGCCGGCGTTGTTGAAGAGGATGTCGAGCCCGCCGAACGCGTCGGCCGCCTGCTTCACCGCTGCGGCGACCTCGGCCTCGACGGTGACGTCGCAATGGGCGTAGCGAACCTGGTCCGGGAAGCGCGCCTCCAGCATGGCGCCCTTCTCGTCCTGGATGTCGGCGGCCACGACCCTGGCGCCTTCGGCGACGAACAGCTCGACCGTTCCCAGCCCGATCCCCGACACGCCGCCGGTGATGACCGCGACCTTGCCTTCCAGACGTCCGCCCATGCGCCTTCTCCTTGGTTATCGGCGATCACTAGGCTGGGGCCGGGCGCCTGTCATCTCCCGAATGAACCCAGCGCGGCCGTGGCCGTTTAGCTCGCCGTGACCGATATTCGAATCCCGGCCGACGTCGCCGCCGAGCAGGCCCTGGCTTCCGTGACCTACCACCTGCCGGCGCCGCCGCTCCGCAAGGCGATCACCACCTATTATCTCGTCCGGGTCACCGGACCCGGGGTCGTCACCGACCAGATCTTTCCCGAATGGGCCAATTTCCGCTTCGTGCTCTCGGGCGGGTGGACCGCCAGGTTCCCCGGCGCGGACTGGGCGCCGGTTCCGGCGGTCGGCGTGACCGGCGCGCTGGAGCGCGCGGTCTGGGTCACGGGCTCGGAGGGCCTGCTGGTGGGCGTAGGGCTGATGCCGCAGGGCTGGCCGATGTTCACCCGCGCGCCGGCCCACCGGTTCGCCGACCAGATGCGGCCGCTCGCCGACGTGCTGGGGCCGGCCGCCGACGCCATCGGCGCCGACCTTCGCCACGCGCCCGACGTTCCGGCCATGCTGGCGGCGCTCGACCGGGCGCTCCCGCCGTTGCTGCGCGACGGGTCGGACGCGGACGCGGTCGCCGCCGCCCACGCCGCGCTTCAGGATGGGGCCGTGCAGACGGTGGCCGGCTGGGCCGATCGCGTGGGCCTCTCGCCCCGCCAGCTCGAACGGTTCTGCCGGCGCTACTTCGGGCTCACGCCCAAGCGCCTGCTGCGCCGGCAGAGAGTGCTGCGGACGCTCGCGACGATGCGCGAGTCTCCGGACGGAGGCTGGTCGAAATCGATCGACGACCAGTTCGCCGACCAGGCCCATTTCATCCGGGAGTTCCGCTACTACATGGGCGAGTCGCCGCGGGCCTATCTGGCGCGCGAGCAGCCCTTCATGGGCGAGGCGTGGAAGCGACGGAAAGCCCTGCTGGGCGCGCCGGTGCAGGTTCTTCAGCCGCCGACGGGACCGGACGCCTGATTGCGCGACGTCAAAGCGGCCGATGTCGCATTCCTACAATTATTCTTCGGCATAACCCGGTTCAAAGAGCGCGATATTCGGCGTTCGCGTTGGGGGTGTTGGGCATGGACGACTTGATCGCGGCCACGGTCGGCCGGCGGATACGCCGCCGCCGCCGGCTCCTGGGCCTGACCCAGCAGGGCCTGGGCCAGGCGTGCGGCGTCACCTTCCAGCAGGTCCAGAAGTACGAGACGGCCACGTGCCGGGTTTCGGCGCCGGTGCTCTGGAAGCTGGCGCGCGCGCTCGACGTCGACGTCGGCTACTTCTTCCTGGGCCTCGAGGAGGAGATCGCAGCCGAGCCCCCGGCGAAGCGCGAGCCGACGCTGCGCCTCGCCGTCTAGAGCTGCGATCAGTCGACGGTCACGACCACCTTGCCCATGGCCTTGCGGCTGGCGAGGTGCTTGATCGCCTCGGCCGCGCGGGAGAGCGGGAAACGCTCGGACACGTGCGGCTTGATCTTGCCCTCGACGTACATCTGCATCAGCTCGGCCACGCTGGCCTGGTGCTTCTTGGGATTGCGGGCCACCCAGGAGCCCCAGAACACGCCCACGATCTCGCAGCCCTTCAGCAGGGCGAGGTTCAGCGGAATCTTCGGGATCTCGCCGGCGGCGAAGCCCACCACGAGGTACTTGCCCTCCCAGGCGATCGAACGCAGGGCCGGCTCGGCGTAGGCGTCGCCGATGGCGTCGTAGATCACGTCGGCGCCGTTGGGCCCGCAGGCGTCCTTGAAGAGCGCGGCCAGGGCCTTCTGGCCGTCGCGGTCGAAGGGGCCCTTCGGATAGACCACGCCCGAGGCGGCGCCGCGGCTGATGCAGAGATCGACCTTCTCCTGGCTGGAGGCGGCGGCGATCACCTTGGCGCCCATCGCCTTGCCCAGTTCGACCGCGGCAAGGCCCACGCCGCCGGCGGCGCCCAGGACCAGCAGAGACTGGCCCGGCTGGAGATCGGCGCGGTCCTTCAGGGCGTGCCAGCTGGTGCCGTAGGTCATGATGAAGGCGGCCGCGTCGTCGAAGGGCATCTCGTCGGGGATCTTCACCAGCCGCGCCGCTTCCAGCGCCAGCTCCTCGGCCATGCCGCCCCAGCCGGTGTTGCCCAGCACCCGGTCGCCCGGCTTCACGTTGGTGACGCCCTCGCCCACCGATTTCACGATGCCGGAGATCTCGCCGCCCGGGGCGAACGGCCGCTCGGGCTTGAACTGGTACTTGTCCTCGATGATCAGGGTGTCGGGGAAGTTGACGCCCACCGCCTTGACCTCGACCACGGCGAAGCCCGGCTTGGCGACGGGGGAGGGCACGTCCTCCAGCACCAGGGTGTCGGGGCCGCCCACGGCCTTGCTCAACAGCGCCTTCATGGTTCGCCTTCTCCCATTGGTCTTTTGCGTCGGGCGCGGACCCTACCCCGGCCGAACGGGCGTTTGAAAGCAGGGATTTGGTGACCGGTTCGGTGTCACCTATATTCGCCGCTCTCCAGAAGGATGTTCCCGCTTGGGCGTGACCCTCGATCTCAGCCGCGCGCCCGCGCCTTCGCGCGATACCGGGGCGTCCGCGCCGACCAACCTCACCGGGCTCTCCCGCGGAGAGCTGGCGGCCGCGCTGGTCGAGGCGGGCGCCGTGCCGAAGGAAAAGGCGCGGATGCGGGCCAGCCAGCTCTGGCGCTGGATCCACCACTACGGCGTCACCGACTTCGCCGCCATGACCGACGTCGCCAAGGAGACGCGCGCCGCGCTCGCCGGGGCCTTCAGCCTCGCCCGCCCCGAGGTGGTGGAGCGCCAGGTCTCCAAGGACGGCACCCGCAAGTGGCTGATCCGCATGGCGCCGGGCGTCGAGGTGGAAACGGTCTACATCCCCGACGTCGGCCGCGCCGGGGCGCTGTGCGTCTCGTCCCAGGTGGGCTGCACGCTGAACTGCACGTTCTGCCACACCGGCACCCAGCCGCTGGTGCGCAACCTGACGGCGGCCGAGATCGTGGCCCAGGTGCAGGTGGCCCGCGACGACCTGGGCGAATGGCCCAGCCCCAAGGAGGACCGCCGGCTCTCGAACATCGTGTTCATGGGCATGGGCGAGCCGCTCTACAATCTCGACAACGTGGCCGCCGCCATCGACGTCATCGCCGACAACGAGGGCATCGCCATTTCGCGGCGGCGCATCACCGTCTCGACCTCGGGCGTGGTCCCCCAGCTTGCCGAGCTGGGCGAAAAGACCCAGGCCATGCTGGCCATCTCGCTGCACGCCACCAACGACGAGCTGCGCGAGAAGCTGGTCCCGCTGAACCGCAAGTACCCGATCGCCGAGCTGATGGGCGCGATCCGCGCCTACCCCGGCCTGTCCAACGCCAAGCGGGTGACCTTCGAGGACGTGATGCTGAAGGGCGTCAACGACAGTCCGGCCGACGCCCGGGCCCTGGTGAAGCTGCTGGCGGGCATCCCCGCCAAGATCAACCTGATCCCGTTCAATCCCTGGCCGGGCAGTCAGTACGAGTGCTCGTCGTGGTCGACCATCGAGGCGTTCGCGGCGATCCTGAACCGGGCGGGCTACGCCTCGCCGATCCGCACGCCGCGCGGCCGCGACATCCTGGCCGCCTGCGGTCAGCTCAAGAGCGAGAGCGAGAAGCTCCGGGCCAGCGCGCGGCGAAAGGCCGCCGAGGCCTGATCTCGCCGCCCTGTCCATGCTAACGGTGCAGCCGTCTCTTCGAGGGAGTGCGCATGCCGACGCCGTCGCCTGAGGTCCAGGCCTTCGCCGCGGGCTTTCCGGTCTTCCTGGCCCATTCGGTGGCGACGTTCGCCATCCTGCTCGCCGGCTCGGCGATCTATGTGCTGCTCACGCCGCACAAGGAGATCGCCCTGATCCGCGAGGGCAATTCGGCGGCGGCGATCTCGCTGGCGGGCGTGCTGATCGGGCTGGCGATCCCGCTGGCGGCGTCGCTCAGGGCTTCGACCAACCTGGTGGAGATCGGACTGTGGGGCGCGGTGACCGTGGTGGTCCAGCTCCTGGTCTTCCGCATCGTCGACATGCTGCTGCGGGGCCTGCCCAAGCGGATCGTCGAGGGCGAGATTTCGGCGGCCGCGCTGCTGGTCGGCGCCAAGATCGCCACCGCGCTGATCATCGCCGCGGCTCGCAGCTGAGGTGATGGAACGCTGAGATGCGTTTCCCCCGGCTCCCGGACTGGGCCGTCTACGCCGCCATCGTGGTGGCGCTGCTGTTCGTCGCCCTCGGCCGCGACGAGCATGTGGACGCGCCGCCCCCGCCGCCGAAGGGGGCCGAGCCCCTCGGCGAGGCGCTGGGCCCGGCTTCGCCGTTCGATCCCTCCATCGTGGTCGACGTTCCGGCCAAGGCGGGTCCGGCCGCCGGCACGGCGTTCTCCATCGCGCGGACCGGCGTCTGGCTGACCGCGCGCCACGTGGTCGACGGCTGCCGCAAGGCCGCGATCGTCGTGGGCCCGGGCACCGGCGTGGCCGTCAACGTGCGGATCGATCCGCGCGGCGAGGCGGCGCTGCTCTACACCGAAGGCGGGGCCCAGCCCCTGCCGCTGGCCCTCGCCGAGCCGCTGCGCCGCGGCCAGCGGGCGTTCCACCCGGGCTTCCCGCAGGGCGAGCCGGGCGAGGCCAGTTCGCGGCTGCTGGGGCGCGAGAACCTCGTCGTGCGCGGGCACGGCGCGCGCACCGAGCCGGTGCTGGTCTGGGCCGAGACCGGCCGCACCGAGGGGCTCCAGGGCACGCTCGGCGGGCTGTCCGGCGCCCCGGCGCTGGACTCCCAGGGCCGGGTGCTGGGCGTGACCATCGCCGAGAGCCCGCGCCGCGGCCGCATCTACACCACCGCGCCCGAGATCGTGTCGAAGACGCTGCAGGCCAACGGCCGGCGCAACGAAACCAGCACCGCGGGCGAACCGATCACGCCGCAGAACTACTTCTACGTCGCCGACGACCTGCGCCGCGAACTGCAGGTGGCCCAGGTGATCTGCCTGGAAGGCTAGCTGGGGGCGTCGGGCCTGGGGCGGCTGAGCCGCGCCAGCAGCATGAAGAGCAGGATGGGCGGCACGGCGGTGAGGCCCGTGCCGATGAAGGCGATCGCATAGGCGCCCAGGAGTCCGTGAGCGGCGGTCAGGCCGTCCACCACCGCGCCCGAGAAGCCCTTCAGGAACTTGCCCAGGAAGGCGTAGGTCGACGACAGCAGGGCGTACTGGGTGGCGGTGTAGCCCAGGCCCGTCAGGCTCGACATGTAGGCCACCAACGCGACGCCGGCGAAGGCCTGGGCGAAGTTGTCGAGCGCCATGACCGCGGTGAAGGTCGGGATGTCGTGGTGCGCGGGCAGGATCGCGAAGGCGGCGGTGCCCAGGCCCTGCAGGACCGACCCGGTGATCAGCGTGCGGAACAGGCCGAACCGCACCGCGAACAGGCCCGAGACCCCGATCCCGATGAAGGCGCCGGGCAGGCCGGTCGCCGCCCGGACCAGGGCCACCTCGTCCTTCGAGATCCCCAGGTCGTGGTAGTAGGGGTTGTACATCGGCCCCATCAGGAAGTCGGGCAGGCGATAGGCGGCGATGGCGGCCAGCATCAGCAGCCCCAGCGCCTTGTGCTTGCCGAAGAAGTCGATGAACGGCCCGACGATGGCGTCGAAGAAGCCGCGCGGGGTCCACAGCGGCGCCTGGTCGTGCATCACCTCGTCGGCCCGCGCCGGCTCGAAGGCGAACAGGCTGGCGATCACGCCCAGGCCCATCAGGGCGGCCATGGCGATGTAGGAGAGCGGCCAGCCGTAGTGCTGGGCGGCGGCGATGATGGCTGCGTCGGCCACCAGCAGGGCGACCCGATAGCCGAGCTGGGCGGCCGACGAGAGCAGGCCGATCTCCTCGGAGGTCGCCGCCGCCTCGATGCGCCAGGCGTCGATGACGATGTCCTGGGTGGCCGAGGCGAAGGCCACCACCAGGGCGAAGGCGCCCATCGCCGTGAGGCCGGCGCCGGGGCCGGCGGCCACCATGCCCAGGAGACCCGCGGCCACGGCGATCTGCGACAGCACCATCCAGCCGCGGCGCCGGCCCAGGCGGCCCAGCAGCGGCACGTCGACCCGGTCCACCACCGGCGACCAGAACGGCTTCAGCACATAGGCCAGCCCCACCCAGGAGATGAAGCCGATGACCTTGAGGCTCGTGCCCTCGTCGCGCAGCCAGTAGCCGAAGGTGTTCTGGGTGAGCAGGAACGGCAGGCCCGAGGCGAAGCCGAGCGCCAGCATGACCGCCACCTTGGGCTGGCGCAGCGCGCGCACCACGTCCATGGCGGAGCGTTTGCGGGGCTTGGCCGCCGCGGTCTGGTCGGTCATTCGGAGGCCTTGCCGGCGAGGATCAGCCGACCTTGGCGCGCGCCGCCTTCTTCGTCCAGCCGGTGCGGATCCACCGCGTCAGGGCCCCGCGCAGGGCGTCGGGCGACAGCGGCTTGACCAGGAAGTCGTCCATGCCCGCGGCCAGGCAGGCGTGCCGGTCGTCCTCGAAGGCGTTGGCGGTCAGGGCCACGATCGGGGTCTTGATCCCGGCGGCCCGCATCTGGCGCGCGGTCTCCTCGCCGGAGAGCCCGGGCATCCGCATGTCCATCAGGATCAGGTCGAAGCTGCCCACCTTGACGGCCGCCAGCGCCTCCTCGCCGCCGGTGGCGTGCTCGACCTCGCAGCCCTCGCGGCTCAGCAGCGCGCGGGCCAGCAGCGCGTTGATCGGGTTGTCCTCGACCAGCAGGATGTGGGCGCCCGGCGCGGCGGCCGTGGCGATGCGTTCGTCCTCGCCCGGCGCGGGCGCGGCGGGCCCCGCGGCGCCCAGGGCGATCAGCGCCCGCTCGGCCAGCGACGCGCGGCGCAGCGGCTTGATCAGATAGCCCGAGAAGCCGGCGCGCCGGTAGCCGGCGATGCGGCCGCGCTCGTCGGGGGCCAGGAGGATGATCGCCGGGCGCTGCAGCGGCGGGCGCAGCCGCCCCGCCGTCTCCGCGAGGCTGGCGTCGACCAGGATCACCTCGCCGGGACGCGTGCGGGCGATCGCGTCCGGCAGGGTTTCGGCCAGCTTGGCCACCCCGCCGCAGGCCTCGATCTGCCGCCGGGCGGCCTCGCGCACCATCGGGTTGGGCGAGGCCACGCCGATCGATCGGCCGGCCAGCGCGCGCTCGACGACGACGGGCAGGGTCGTGAACGACGCCTCGAACCAGAAGCAGGCGCCGCCGCCTTCCGGCGCGTCGACGCCGACGTCGCCGCCCATGGCGCGGGCGAGCCGCCGGGCGATAGCGAGCCCCAGGCCCGAGCCGCCGAGATCGGCGTGGGTCTGGTCGGCCTGGGCGAAGGCCTCGAAGATGCGGTCCCGGTCGCTGGACGAGACGCCCGGGCCGCTGTCGACCACGCTGAACCGCAGGCGGCCCGGCTCGGGCGTGTCGGCGGTGATCAGGACGCCGCCCGCCTTGGTGAACTTCACGGCGTTGCCGGCGAAATTGAGCAGGATCTGGCGCAGGCGCCCCTCGTCGGCGTGGATGGCCGCCGGCGCGGCCGGCGCGGCCCAGGCGATCTCCAGCCCCTTTTCCCGAGCCCTGGGCGACAGCAGCTCGGCGACGCCGCGCAGCAGGTCCTCCACGTTCATGGGGGCCGGGTGCAGCTCGACGCGGCCCGCGCCCAGCTTCGCGAAGTCGAGGACGTCGTTGACCAGGGTGAGCAGGTGCTGGCCGCTGTCGCGCAGGGCGGCGACGTAGGCCTTCTGCTCGGCGGTGAGCCGCGTGCCCTCCAGCAGGCGGGCCATGCCCAGCACGCCGTTCAGGGGCGTGCGGAATTCATGGCTGAGCGACGCCAGCTGCTCGGCGCTGATCTGGGCGCGCGACGGGCGGCGCTCTGAAAGAGGTCGTGACGGTCTCCGCATGGCGCGCAAGGCTTAGGCCGAACGGCTTAACGGTCGGTCAAGCGCGCCCGCGCCCCGCTACAAAACAACGCGAGGAGCCGAAAAGCGCGCGCCAAAGTAGACGCCGCGCCAAACGCGGCGTTTACTGCCAGGGTTGGATAGTTGCGCCGCTTTGAGGGCCTGGATGAACGCCGTCGAGCTATTGACCCAGCGCGAACGGGATTGCCTGCGCCTCGTCGATCAGCACCTCAGCTCCAAGCAGATTGCGCGCGAACTGGGGATGTCGAAGACGTCCGTGGACACCTATTGCGATCGGGCGCGCCGCAAGCTGGGCGTGGACGATCGCTTCCAGGCGGCGCGGCTCCTGCGCCAGGTCGATCGGCCGGCTGTCCTGACCGCGTCAGGACAGGATGCGATCAGGACAGACAACCCCCCCGGACTGGGGCTCGATGCTCTCGCAATCGAGGGAGCGTCCGATGGGCCAGGAACCGAATTTCGAGAACAGAGCGATGATCGGCCGGGCATTGCGCCTGCGTCGGGAAATCGACGAATTCGAAGCTCGCTGGCCGGCGCCCCCGCGTCGGGAGGAGTTGATCCCCAGCTTCTCCTGGACGCAGCTCGAGCGGCAGCTCGTCGATCTGGCGGCCACGCCAGCTCAGGCGGACATGGCGCGGCACCTGGTTTCGGCCACCCGGAAACTGGCGCCGTTCAAGCCGAGCGAGATGGTCTTGCGCGAGATCCTCTGCCTGACGTGGGTTCTCCTCGACGAGAACTTCAAGGGCGAGATCGATCCAGGACGCGCCGAAATGAGTTGAGCGCCCCCGCCCGACTCGGCGCGATCGTGGCCATCGCCATCCTCACGGCCCTCGCTTTCGGGGGCATGCTGGCGGGCCTCCACGCTCTCGGCGATCTGGCGGCGGATTTACTAAAGGCCTGAACGGCCAAGCAACCCTGTCATGCCAAACCTTGGGCGCGCTGCGACACGCGGCGCGCATGGAGACCCCCTATGCTCAAAGAACGCCGCATGGCGGCCGAACAGGTCGCCGGAGCCCTCTTCGAAGCCGAAGCCGCGATCGACGCGGCCATCTCCAAGACCGCTCTTCTCACGGGCGCCATGCCCTCGCTGCGCCGACAGGCCGGCGCCTCGGCGCTGATCGGCCAGGACGCCATGGAGCGCGCCAGCGAGGCGATCATGGCGCTCGCCGAAGCCCGCCGCGCCATCGTCGAGACCCACAAGGAACTCAGCGTCGTCCAGGGCCAGATCGGACTGGGGGCGGTGCGCATGGATGGCGACTCGGGCGAAAAGCCGCCGCCCACCGCCGTGGAGGTCGATCGCGTGCGCATGAGCGGCCGTCGCTTCCGCGTCGCCTCCTAGAGGTTCCAACACGGCGAACCCTCTGCCAAATTGCGGCCCTCGGAGCCTCCGGGGGCCGCAATCGTGTCTGCGTATCAACTTCCTGTCTGGGTCTGGCCTACAGCGCTGATGGTGGCCTGCGGCCTCGCGGTTTGGCGCGGTCGCGACGAAGAGCGCCTCGCCGCGGCCGGTCTGCTGGCCAACTGGGCGCTCACGCTCGTCGTGTTCCGGTCGCGCAGTCAGGAAACCCAGTGGGCCATCCTAGCGCTCGATAGCGCCCTGCTGGCCCTCTACATGTGGATCGCGCTGCGCACGCGCCGCTTCTGGCCGCTGCCCGTGGCCGGCTTTCAGCTGCTTTGCGTCGTCACCCATGTCGCCCACGCGGTCGACCCCAGGGTCAGCGGATGGGCCTATCTGACCGCCGGCATCGTCTGGAGCTACCTGATCCTGTTCACGATTAGCTACGGCGCCTGGACCGCGCCGCGCTACGCGGAGACGGATGACGAGCCCAATGCGGCGTTCGGCGCGATGCGCCGGTAGACCAGCGCCTCGGCCACGTGGATGCGGCGCACGGCGTCCGCCCCCTCCAGATCGGCGATGGTGCGCGCCAGCCGCAGCGTGCGGGCCCAGCCGCGGGCCGACAGGCCGCCGGCCTCCGCCGCGCGGCTCAGCAAGGCGCGGGCGGGTTCGTCCAGGGCGCAGATGGTCTCCAGCCAGTCGCCCTCGGCCTGGGCGTTCAGCGGCGCCGCGCCGGGGCCGCCTTCCGCGGCGCGCTCGGCCTGGACCGCGCGGGCCCCGGCGACACGGGCCGCCGCCTCGGCGGTCCCCTCGGCCGGCGGCGGCAGGGCGAGGTCGGCCGCCGTCACCGGCGGGACTTCCACCGTCAGGTCGATGCGGTCCATCAGCGGCCCCGAGATGCGGCCCTGGTAGTCGGTCTGGCAGCGTGGCGCGCGTCCGCAGGCGCCCCGGCCGGGACCGCCGTGGCCGCACCGGCATGGGTTCATGGCCGCCACCAGCTGGAACCGCGCGGGATAGCGGACATGGGCGTTGGCGCGCGCCACCACCACCTCGCCCGTCTCCAGCGGCTGGCGCAGCGAATCCAGGGCCTGGCCGCTGAACTCCGGCAGTTCGTCGAGGAACAGCACGCCGTTGTGCGCCAGGCTGACCTCGCCCGGCTTGGCCTTCAGCCCGCCGCCCGTCAGCGCCGCCATGCTGGCCGAATGGTGAGGGCTGCGGAACGGCCGGGCGCGGGTGAGCCGGCCCCTGGCGATCAGCCCGGCGATGGAATGGACCATCGAGGTCTCGAGCAGTTCCTCGGGCGTCAGCGGCGGCAGCAGGCCGGGCAGGCGCTGGGCCATCATCGACTTGCCCGAGCCCGGCGGGCCGATGAAGGCCAGGTTGTGGCCGCCGGCCGCGGCGATCTCCAGCGCGCGCTTGGCGTTTTCCTGGCCCTTCACGTCGCGCAGGTCGGGGACCCGCTCGCCGTCCAGCATCGGCCCGGGCCTGGGCGGCGACAGCATCTGGGTTCCGCGGAAATGGTTGACCAGGGCGATCAGCGAGGGCGCGGCCAGCACCTGGGTCTCGCCCGCCCAGGCGGCTTCCGGCCCGCAGGCCTCGGGGCAGATCAGGCCCAGCCCCATGGCGCCGGCCGCCACCGCGGCCGGCAGGGCCCCGGCCACCGGGGTGATGCGGCCGTCCAGGGCCAGTTCGCCGACCGCCGCCCAGCCCTCCAGCGCGTCGGGCGGGATCACGCCCATGGCCGCCATCACCGCCAGCGCGATCGGCAGGTCGTAGTGGCTGCCCATCTTCGGCAGGTCGGCGGGGGCGAGATTGGCCACGATGCGGCGGCCGGGCAGCGCCAGGCCCAGGCCGGTGAAGGCCGCCATCACCCGCTCGCGGCTCTCGGCCACGGCCTTGTCGCCCAGGCCCACGAGGATGAAGGCGAAGGTTCCCTGGGTGAACTGGACCTGGACGTCGACGCGTACGGCCTCCACGCCGCTGAAGGCCAGGGTGACAACCCGCGCCGCCATAGCCTCAACCCCTTGTGGTTCGGTCAAAGTTATCCACAACCGAACACAAGCGCGTGTTCAGATCAAGAACAAATAATGAACTTTCGGAGAAACTGAGACGATACCGTGACTTCCAGACGTCTCTTCCGACACAACCTAAGCCTGCCGCCGTAGAACTTCAATTCGCTCCCACATCACCTCGGCGGCGTCGATCCCGCTGAAGCGCTTCAGGGCCACGGCGCCGGTGGGCGAGGTCACGTTGATCTCGGTGAGATAGTCGCCGATCACGTCGATGCCCACGAACAGCAGGCCGCGACGCGACAGCTCGGGCCCGATGGCGTCGCAGATCTCCCGGTCGCGCGCCGACAGCTCGACGGGCTCGGCCTGGCCGCCGACGGCCATGTTGGAGCGGATCTGGCCCTTCCGGGGCACGCGGTTGATCGCGCCCACGGGTTGGCCGTCCACCAGCAGGATGCGCTTGTCGCCCTTGGTCACCGACGGCAGGAACTTCTGCACGATCACCGGCTCGTCGGCGATCTGGCCGTGCAGCTCAAGGAGGGTGTCGAGGTTGGGGTCGTCGGCCAGATGCCGGGTGACGCCCGATCCGCCCTTGCCGTTCAGCGGCTTCAGCACGATGTCGCCGTGCCGGGCGCGGAAGTCCTGGATGGCCGCCTTCTCCCAGGTGATCAGGGTGGGCGGCTGGAGGTGCGGGAACTTGGTGACGAACAGCTTTTCGGGGGCGTTGCGAACCTCGGCGGGATTGTTCACCACCAGGGTCTTCGGATGGATCGCCTCCAGGAAGAAGGTGGCGTCGATGTAGCGCATGTCGAACGGCGGATCCTGGCGCATCAGGACGACGTCGAACTCCGACAGGTCCACCTGCCGCATCGGCCCCAGGCTGGCGTGGTCGCCCGCCACCCGCTGGACCGTCACGTCGCAGCCGCGGGCGAAGACGCGGCCGTCCTCCATGGCCAGGGATTCGGTCAGATAGACGAACAGGGTGTGCCCGCGGGCCTGGGCCTGCTCCATCATCAGGAAGGTGGTGTCGGCCTCGATGTTGATCCCCTCGATGGGGTCCATCTGGACGGCGACCTTCAGTGACATGCGGCTTCCCCGGCTCTGGCTCGCGACCGACATAGGGGGTCGCGCGGCCGGGCGCCAGCAAAGGTCACCAGTTTCGGATCCAGCCGCGCGGCAGGTCGGCCGCCTTGACGTTCTTCAGCACCAGGCGCGCGCCGCGCATGACCACGACGGTGTCGGGACCTTCCTGGCGCACTTCATAGGCCGTGCCGGGATCGAGCTCGACACGATCGCCCTCGGCGGCGGAATAGTCGGTGATCAGGTCCAGGCCGGCGCCCTCGAAGCTGTTGAACACGTCGCGGCCCGGACCGCCGCTGACCGTGTCGTCGCCGCGGCCGCCAGAGACCCAGTCGTCGCCGTCGCCGCCGTCGACCACGTCGTTCCCGCGCCCGCCGCGCAGGATGTCGGGGCCGCCCAGCCCGCGCACGATGTCGTCGCCCGCTCGGGCGTGGATCATGTCGGGCCCGTCGTCGCCGTCGATGCGGTCGTCGCCGTCGCCGCCCTCGCGCCGGCGGGGCGGCCCCGGCCGACGGGGCGGCCCGGCCTTCACGGCGTAGCGATCGCGCTCGAACACGACCCGGCGAATGCGCGCGGCGGCCTCGGGCGAGGGCGCCGGCGAGCCGCCCATGATCCCCGGCAGGCCGCTCTCCAGCACCTCGGTCGCCACGATGTCCGGCTGGAAGCGGGCGACCAGGTCCTCGCGCCAGTATCCGTCCTGGTTGTGCGCCAGGACGATGCGGTTGAAGTGGGTGTAGAGGAACGGGATGAAGGCGTTCGAGTAGGAATCCATCAGCAGGAGCAGCGTGGGCTTGCCGATCTCGCCCGTGTCGATCACCCGCGGGGCCGTCCAGTCGTGGCGGTCGGTCAGGTAGGTGACCTTGATCCGCGCTTCGGCGTCGGGGTCGGCCAGTTCGGGATATTCCACGTCGACGAAGCTCGCCACGCCCAGCATCAGGGCCAGGTTGCGGGGCTTGTTCTCCGCCCCGCGCCGAACCTCGGTGAAGGCCTCCAACGGCCGCGGCCCGTCGGTCAGGCCCCGGGCGTGCAGGTCGCGCATGAGGGCCGCATATCCGTACCAGGCGCCCAAACCCGTCCAGTGGGTGTCGTGCGGGCTGAAGACGAGAAGCCCCCAGGACGCCTGTCGCGCCATGTCGTCGTAGGGATAGATCACGCGGCCCGCGCCCGAGGCCTCGGCGAGGCGCGAGAGGGTCACGGCGGGGCGGTTGGGGTCCAGCCGCATCCAGCCCGGCGCGAGGTCGGGATAGACGGATTCCTTCACGGGCGGGGTGATGACGACGTAGGCGCGGCCCTGCGCCGCGAGCGCCTCGGTGCGGCCCGCGAGCCCGTCGAGCCAGGCGGTCAGCACCGGGTCGGTCGGGGCGGGATCGCCGCGCGCCGCGCCGAGGTGCGAGCCGTCGTCGTAGAACAGCCAGCCGTCGCGACCGACGAGGACGCGGCGCGACCCGCTGATCCCCGCCAGCATCCGCAGCCGGTTCAGGCCCCCGATCAGCAGCGCGCGGGGCGGGAAGCGGTCGGCGATCCAGGCGTCGGTCCCGCGCCGGAAGGCGGCGAGGTCGGCCGGATCGCGCGGCAGGGACGGCGCATCGGCGAGGGACCGGTTCTCCTGCAGGTCGGGGGCGGTCACCAACGTCGGAACGACGAAGGCGGCGCCGGCCAGCCCGGCCGCGCCGCCGATCAGGATCATCCAGTGCGCGCGCAGGGACCCGGCCATCAGAAGCGGAAATAGAGGAAGGGGTTGAGCGTCGTGCCCGCCAGCAGGGCGATGCTGAGGACGAAGCCGGCCAGCAGGACGGGCGCCGAGACCACGCGGACGCCCTGGGTGTCGAGCCGGGCCTCCAGCGTGTGGGCGGGCGGCAGCCTGGTCGCGCCGAGGCGGGCCAGCAGCCAGGGCAGGGCCGGCGCCGAGAACACCGCCCCGAAGGCCAGGGCCGCCAGGGTCTCGCGGTCGAGCAACAGGCGCATGTCGAGGGGCAGGGGCCCCAGCCGGTCGAGCCGCGCCATCGCCTCCAGATAGTCCAGCGCCTGGGGCAGGGTCTCGGCGCGGAACAGCACCCAGCCCACGATCACCACCAGCAGGGCGTAGGCGTGGCCGACAGCGCCGGGCGCCCGCTCGAGCGCCGCGCGCAGGCCCGCCCGCTCCAGCAGCAGGAAGGCGCCGTGATAGAGGCCCCAGACCACGAACGTCCACGCCGCCCCGTGCCAGACGCCGGTCAGCAGGAAGACGACCAGCAGGTTGCGCACCGTCTTCGCCCGGCCCGCCCGGTTGCCGCCCAGCGGGATGTAGACGTAGTCGCGGAACCACGACGACAGCGAGATGTGCCAGCGCCGCCAGAACTCGGTGATCGAGCGCGAGACGTAGGGGTAGTCGAAGTTCTTCGGGAAGGTGAAGCCCAGCATGAAGGCCAGGCCGATGGCCATGTTCGAGTAGCCGCCGAAGTCGAAGTAGATCTGCAGCGTGTAGCCGATCGCGCCCAGCCAGGCGGTGGCCGGGTCGAGGGCGGCGGGCGCCAGCGAGAAGGTGTGCTCGGGCAGGACGGCCACGGTGTTTGCGATCAGCACCTTCTGGCAGAGGCCGATGATGAAGTACTGCAGGCCCAGCCCCAGCCGGCCCGTCTCGCGCCGGTCGGCGTGCAGCTCCTCGCGGATGTTGACGAAGCGCACGATCGGCCCGGCGATCAGGTGCGGGAACATCAGGATGTAGGCCGCGAACCGCGTGAGGCTGGGCTCGGCCGGGACGCGGCGGGCGTAGACGTCGGCCACATAGCTGATGAGCTGGAAGGTGAAGAACGAGATCCCCAGCGGCAGGGCCAGCTTCACCTCGGGCAACGGCGCGCCGGGCAGCGCGAGGTTGAGGTTGTGGGCGACGAAGCCCGCGTACTTGAAGAAGCCCAGCACGCCGAGGTCGAGCACGATCAGGCCGATCAGCGCCGCGCGCCGGCGACGTTCGGAGGGCGCCAGCGCCACGATCCAGGAGCCGGCGTAGTTCAGCACGATCAGCGCGCCCAGCAGGAAGACATAGGCGCCTTCGCCCCAGGCGTAGAAGACCGCGCTGCCGGCCAGCAGCGCGCCGGTCCGCCAGCCGCTCAGGTAGTAGCCAAGCAGGAAGACCGGCAGAAAGTAGAAGATGAAGATGATCGAGCTGAAGACCATGCCGCCCGCAGCGTCCCCTCCGATTCGCCGGGAACCTTGCCCGGCGCACGGGCGTGCGGCAACGCCTACGGCTCAGCTTGGCGGCCCCAGCGGTCCCGCGCAGCGTTGAGGGTCGCGACGACGTCATCGAGCGGGAGGCCCCAATTCCGGGGCAGCTCCACCGTGCCGGCTGTGCTCAGTGCGAGCGCGACGCCACGGTTGGCGGTGAAGACCAGTTGACCGCCGTCCTCTCCCTTTTCGATCCGGACAGGCCCAATGTCGCGCCAGCGCCAGGACTGGGTTCCGGAGTGCTGTCGCAACGTGAGGCCGGCTGGCGTCAGTTCAAGCACGCCGGGACGGCGAAGCTCGCGAACTGGGCCGATGGCGCCCAGGGCGCAGAAGCCGAGGATGAGCAGTGGTCCGGGGGTGAAGACACCCATCAGCCACCAAGGCGCCGCGTAGATGGCGGCGAACAGCGCAACCACGCCGATCACGCTGAGCACGGCCGCCGGCGCCGCGACGGGCTGGCGTAGGATGACGCTTTCGTCTGTCGCCCCGCTCAATTCAGCCGCAGCCTCACCCGTTCGCGCTGGGCGCGGGCGGCCAGGGCCGCGCCGCCGTCGAGCGCGGTGGCCCGTTGAAGGGCCTCCAGCGCGCCGGCCAGGGCGCCCTGGCCCTCGCGGGCGGCGGCCACGTCGAGCCAGGGGCGGTGGTCCAGCGGGTCGAGCAGGGCGCGCCGCAGCGCCGCGCGCTCGGCGCGGGCGTAGTCGCCCGAGGCGCTGGCGCTGGCGAAGACGATGTTCTGCAGGCGCAGCAGCACCGCCCGGTCGCTGACGGGCGTCATCAGCCGGTCCAGGCGGTCGGCGACGTTGGGGGTGAGGCCGGTGTGCAGGGCGCGCCGCGTCAGCTCGGACGGCAGGACGACGCGCCCCTCCGAGAACGGATCGAGGGCGAGCGGGCCCTCCGGGGTCTCGATCCGCAGGAGGAAGTGGCCCGGAAAGTCGACGCCCTGGAGGGTGAGGCCGCAGCGCCGCGCGGCGTGCAGGTAGAAGACGCCGATGGTGACGGCCAGGCCGCGCCGCCGGGCGGCCATGGCGATGACGTCGGCGTTGTCGGGGTCGTCGAGGGTGAAGAGGTCGCCGGAGAGGCCGAGGTCGCCCGCCATGGCCTCGGCGATGGCCTCCTCGGGGCTCTCGTGCTTCAGCCGCTCGGCGAGGCGCGCGACGGCGGTGTCGGCCAGTTCGCGCACGGGCTTCGGGTCGCGAGCCGGCGTCTCGTGGATCGCGCAGGCGATCGCCGCCTCCAGCAGCGGGAATTCGCTGTCGGCCACGCCGCCGGCGGCGGCAAGGATGGTTTCGGCCTCTTCGCGGTCCATCTGTCCAAGGGGGTCCCGTCAGCCGCCCTTCCAGGCGTCGGGAATATGCCTAGGAAGACGCCCGGGCGCGAGGGCCAGGAGATCGAGCCGCACCTGCAGGCGCGCGAGGGCGGGGCGCCGCGAGGCCAGAGCGACCCCGGCGCGGCGCAGACGCTCGCGCTGCTCGGCGCTCACGGCGCCCAGGGCGGCGTCCAGGGTGGCGCGCCGTTTCACCTCCACCACGGCGAGGACCCGGCCGCGCTTGGCGAGCAGGTCGATCTCGGCCTGGGGCGTCTTCAGGCGGAAGCCGAGGATCCGATAGCCGCGCGCCATCAGCCAGGCCGCGGCCCAGGCCTCGCCGCGGCGGCCCGAGCGCCGCGCCGCGGCGCCGCGCGCCGCCCGCACGTTCACCGCTTGAGCTCCAGGGCCCGACGGTAGAGGTCGCGGCGCGGCAGGCCCAGGGCCTTGGCCACCTCGGCGGCCGCGTCGGCGGGCTTCAGTCTTCCGAGCGCCTCGGCCAGGGCGGCGTCCGCGTCGGCGGCGGTGGCGGCGGTCTCGCGCCCCGGTCCGACCAGCACGACGATCTCGCCCTTGGGCGCCTCGAACCGCGGATCGGCGGCGAGGTCGGCCAGCCGGCCGCGCACGACGGTCTCGTAGAGCTTGGTGAGCTCGCGGCAGACCACGGCCTCGCGGTCGCCCAGGACGGCGGCCATGTCGGCCAGGCTGGCGGCCAGCCGGGAGCCGCCCTCGAAGAAGACAAGGGTGGCGCGCACGCCCGCCACCTCCTCCAGGAAGGCGCGCCGCGCGGCGCTCTTGGGCGGCGGGAAGCCCGCGAACAGGAACCGGTCGGTGGGCAGGCCGGCGACGCTCAGGCCGGCGAGCAGGGCCGAAGCGCCGGGGATCGGGAAGACCGGATGGCCCGCCTGGGCCGCCTCGCGCACCAGCCGGTAGCCGGGATCGGAAACCAGGGGCGTGCCCGCGTCGGAGACCAGCGCCACGCGGGCGCCCCCGGCCAGCGCCGCCAGCGCCCGGGGGCGTGCGCGTTCCGCGCCGTGCTCGTCGTAGCGCTCCAGCTTCGCCGAGAGGCCGAACGCGGAGAGGAGCTTGCCGGCCACCCGGGTGTCCTCGGCCAGCACCAGGTCGGCCTGGGCCAGCACGTCCAGGGCGCGGAGCGTGATGTCGCGCAGGTTCCCGATGGGCGTCGCCACCACATAGAGCCCGCTCGCGAGCGGCGCGTCGTCGAGGGCGGGGGGCGGAAAGGCGCGGGCCATGGGCGAGGGTTCGCCGCTAAGCGCGCCAAAGGCAAGCCGCCTTAGACGCCGGCGAGTTCGGCGGTCAGCCGGTCGAGGACGCGACGTCCGGCCGACGTCGCGATCAGGCGTTCAGGGTTCTCGGCCAACAGACCCAGCGCCACGAGGCCGCGCACGACGGGATGGCCGGGGTGGAGGCCGAGGGCGGCGAGCTCGCCGAACGCCACGCCCTCGCCGATGCGCAGCCCGCCCAGCAGCCGCTCCTCTGCCGCCTCGACCGGCGACAGCACGTCCCGCGCGGCGAAGCCCGTCCCCGCCTCGGCGACGCGGGCGATGTAGTCGGCCGGGCGGTCGGCGGCGCGGGTGGCCTCGCGGCCCGCCGCGGTGGTGAGCCGGCCGTGCGCGCCGGGGCCGGCGCCCACGTAGTCCAGCCCCCGCCAGTAGACGAGGTTGTGTCGCGAACGGGCGGCCGGGCCGCGGGCGTGGTTCGACACCTCGTAGGCCTCGAAGCCGAGGGCCTCCAGAGTCGCCTGGGTGGTGTCGTAGAGATCGGCGCCGAGGTCCTCGCCGGGCGGGACCAGGGTTCCGCGCCGCACCGCGCGGTCGAACGCGGTGCCGTGTTCGATGGTGAGCTGGTAGGGCGAGACGTGCTCGGCGCCCAGGTCGGCGGCGGCCCTCAGTTCGTCGCCCCAGGCGGACGGCGTCTGTCCCGGGCGCGCATAGATCAGGTCCAGCGACAGGCGCGGAAACGTGCGGGCGGCCACGCCCGCGGCGCGGATCGCCTCGGCGGCGTCGTGATTGCGGCCCAGGAGCTTCAGCGCCGCGTCATCGAGCGACTGCAGGCCCAGCGACAGCCGGTTCACGCCGGCGGCGGCGAGGGCCTCGAACCGGCCGGCCTCGGCGTCGGTCGGGTTGGCCTCGAGGCTTACTTCCAGATCGGCGACCGGCCGCCACAGCCGGCGCGCGGCTTCGACGATTTCCGCGACCCAGGCCGGATCCATCAGCGAGGGCGTGCCGCCGCCGAAGAAGATCGAGACCACGTCGCGCGGGCCGGTGATCGCGGCCTGGGCCTCCAGGTCGGCGACGATGGCGCGGGCGAGGCCGGCCGCCTCGGCGTCGCGCCCCCGCGCCCGGAAGACGTTGAAATCGCAGTAGGGGCAGATGCGCGCGCAGTAGGGCCAGTGGACGTAGACCCCCAGCGGGATCGAGCCATCGATCCCGCGAGCCTCGCTGGACGCAGCCCGCGGTCCGGTCGGAACGCCGGCGGCTGCGGGCGCTTCGGTCAAAGCAGGGCGGCTTTCAGCTTCACGAAGGCGCGGGCGCGGTGGCTCATGCCGTCCTTCGCGGCGGGCTCCATCTCGCCGAAGGTGAGCGCGTGGCCCTGCGGCACGAAGATCGGGTCGTAGCCGAAGCCCTTGTCGCCGCGGGGCGGGAAGCTGAGCGTCCCGTCCACCCGGCCCTCCACCACCACCGCCGGGCCGCCCGGCCAGGCCACGCAGAGGGCCGAGGTGAACCAGGCCGAGAAATCATCGGCCCCAGCCTCCTCCAGCCGGGCCTCCACCTTCGCCATCGCCAGGGCGAAGTCGCGATCCGGCCCGGCCCAGCGGGCCGAATAGATCCCGGGCGCGCCGTCCAGCGCCGCCACCGAGAGGCCGGAATCGTCGGCGAGCGCGATCAGGCCGCTCGCCTCGGCCGCCGCGCGCGCCTTCAGGAGGGCGTTGCCGCAGAAGGTCTGCTCGGTCTCCTCGGGCTCGGGCAGGCCCAGCTCGCCCGCCGCGACCAGCTCGAACCGCCCATCGAGGATTTCGGCCAACTCGCGCGCCTTGCCGGGGTTGTGAGTGGCCACCACCAGCCGCGCGCCGGGTTCGAGCTTGAGGGCCATACGCCGCCTCCGTCTGCCGCAGGGCGGCGACCTTAGCGCCGGCCAGCGATTTTGCATTGCGAAAGTTTAATATTGTTAATCGATATTCATTTGATCGAAAAACGATGCCGCCTTATCGATTGTCGTCATCGGAACAGGGTGTTCCGGACCTTAACCCGCTGCACTGCAGCAAACGAACTGGAGAGACCAAAATGATCGCTTCCGCCATGAAGCACCTCGACCAAGCCGCCATGACCTTCGTGCTGGTCCTGGCCGCCGCGCCGTTCCTGAGCATCGCCGCCCGCGCCGCCTTCCTCTAGGCTCCGGACGGATGTTGGGGAACATGTGATCCGCCTCGGCCCCAAGGCCCGAAAGGCCCGAAGCCGCGGCGGATCCGTAACCCGACGAGATATAGAGAACTGGGGAGAGCCTGACGCCATGCGCGCCTTGGGACCGGGGTCGGTATCGAGTTTCCTGAAGATCATCCTGGACGTGGTCTTCGCGGCCCTGTGGATCGGCGTCGCCATCTCGTCGCTGCTGACGCTCGCGGCGTTGCTGCTGGGCTTCAATCCCGACCTTCTGGGCGATATCGGCCTGAACCTGGACGCCGGCGAACAGGCCCGCAACAGCGCCCTTTCCGAACTTCTGAAGAACGGACCCTCGATCGCCAGCGGCCTGCTCGCCGCGGCCCTCTACCTGGGGGGCATACTGGTCATCGTGGGCTCGCTGCGCCGCATCTTCACGACGCTGACGGCCGGCGACCCGTTCCATCCCGACAACGTGGCGCGCCTGCGCCTCATCGGCCTGATGCTCGCGGGGCTCGAACTGGGCCGCTACGCCTTCTGGGGGGTCAGCACCTGGCTGATCACCGGCGTCAACAAGGTCGAGCCCACCTTCAGCCTGACGGCCTGGTTCTCGGTCCTCGTGGTCTTCGTGCTCGCCGAGGTGTTCCGGGAAGGCGCGCGCCTGCGCCGCGAAGCCGAGCTGACGATCTAGGGGCCCCTGCGAATGCCGATCCGTGTCAGTCTGGACCGCGTGCTCCTCGAACGGCGCATGTCGCTCACCGAACTCGCCGACCGCGTCGGCGTGACCATCGCCAACCTGTCGATCCTGAAGACCAGCAAGGCGCGCGCCGTCCGCTTCTCGACGCTCTCGGCCCTGTGCCGCGAACTCGACTGCCAGCCCGGCGACCTCCTGGTCTACGAACCCGGCCCCGACGACGCGATCCTCGACGACGAGGGCTGACGCGGCGCCCCGACCGCATGCCGCGCTGCGGCATCCGGCATGCGGCATTGCAGCGCATATTTATTCACCGAGTGCAGAAATCCTTGCACGCGCCGAGAGGCGCTCCTATATGCGGCGCAATATTGCACTGCACAAATGGAGTGCCCGACATGATCGCCATGATCGAGAAGTTCCTCGACGCTCTCTTCGCGCCCCTGGCGCGCGAGATCGAACGCCTGCCGCCGCAGGCGCTGCGCTTCAACGTCTTCTTCTGAGCAAGCGTCGCCTGCGCCCGGTCCTCCCCCGGGCCCGCTGACGCCGGCGGCGCCGACCCGGGACGGGCGGCGCCGTTTGCTTATCCGCCCACCGCCGCGCGCTGGACGTCGCAGAGTTCGCCGATACCCTTGCGGGCCAGCCCGAACAGGGCGTCGAACTCGGCCTGGCTGAAACCGCGCTTCTCGCCGGTGGCCTGCACCTCGACGATGTCGCCCGACCCGGTCAGCACGAAGTTGGCGTCGGCCTCGGCGTTGGAGTCCTCCTCGTAGTCGAGGTCGAGCACCGGCGTCCCGTCGAAGATCCCGCAACTGATCGCCGCCACCTGGTCGAGGATCGGGTCGGTCGCGATGACGCCTTCGTCCAGCAGGTGCTTCGTCGCCAGCCGCAGGGCCACCCATGCGCCGGTGATCGAGGCGGTGCGCGTGCCGCCGTCGGCCTGCAGCACGTCGCAGTCCACGGTGATCTGCCGTTCGCCCAGCGCCTTCAGGTCGGTGACCGCCCGCAGCGAGCGCCCGATCAGGCGCTGGATCTCCTGGGTGCGGCCCGACTGCTTGCCCTGGGCGGCCTCGCGCCGTCCGCGGGTGTGGGTGGCGCGCGGCAGCATGCCGTACTCGGCGGTGACCCAGCCCTGGCCCTTGCCGCGCAGGAAGCCGGGAACGCCTTCCTCCAGACTGGCCGTCACCAGGACCCGCGTATGGCCGAACACGGCCAGGCACGATCCCTCGGCGTAGCGCGTGACCCCCGTCTCCAGGCTGATGGGCCGCAGGATGTCGGGGGCGCGTTCGGAAGGTCGCATGGGGCCTCGAAGTCTCATCGTTGCGGGCCGGGCGTCTTGCGCGGCCGAGGGCCGCGCTTATCCTAGATCGTGGACAGTCCGTCCATGGGACCAAAGACGCCGCTGCCGACGAACGTGACCCCTCCCCTGTTCCAACGCGGCCCGACGCTGGCCGACATGGACGCCCGCGCGCGAGAAATCTTCCGCCGCATCGTCGAGAGCTACCTCGAGACCGGCGAGCCGGTGGGGTCGCGCACCCTGTCGAAGGGCGGCGTCTCGCTGTCGCCCGCCTCGATCCGCAACACCATGCAGGACCTGACCCAGCTGGGCCTGCTCGGCGCCCCGCATGTGAGCGCGGGCCGGCTGCCGACGCACGCGGGCCTGCGCCTGTTCGTCGACGGGCTGCTGGAGGTGGGCGACGTGGGCGAGGCCGAGCGCCGCGCGATCGAGGCGCGGCTGCTGGCGCATGGGCGCAACTATGAGGACGCGCTGAGCGAGGCCTCGTCGATCCTCTCGGGCCTGGCGGGCGGGGCGGCGGTGGTGGTCACGCCGATGCGCGACGCGGGCGTCACCCACGTGGAGTTCGTGCAGCTCTCGGGCGACCGCACCCTGGCGATCATGGTGTTCGACGACGGCACGGTGGAGAACCGGATCATCCGCCTGCCGCTGGGCGTGACGCCCTCGTCGCTGCAGGAGGCCTCCAACTTCCTGGGCGCGCGGCTGCGCGGCCGGACGCTCTCCGAGGCCAAGGCCGCCCTGCAGGCCGAGCTCGAACGCGCCCGCCAGGAACTGGACGCCAGCGCCGCGCGGCTGGTGGAGGACGGGCTGGCGGCCTGGAGCGGCGGCGAGGTCGGCGACCGCGCCCTGATCGTGCGCGGCCGGGCCAATCTGCTGGAGGATCGCGACGCCCTCGACGACCTGGAACGCGTCCGCTCGCTGTTCGAGGACCTGGAGCAGAAGGAACAGCTCATCCAGCTCCTCGACCTCGTCCGCGACGGCGAGGGCGTGCGCATTTTCATCGGCGCCGAAACCCGGCTGTTCTCGCTTTCGGGTTCCGCCGTCATCGCGGCGCCCTATATGACGGGCGCGCAGAAGGTGGTGGGCGCGATCGGCGTGATCGGGCCCACGCGCCTGAACTACGCCCGGGTCATCCCGCTGGTGGACTACACCGCCCGCGTGCTCGGCCAGGTGATGAACGTCTGAGGGTCCAAGAAGAACGATGTCGGAAGACGATACGCCCGCCAACTGGGAAGCCGACGGCCCGTCCGTCGACGCCGAAGTCGAGGCTCTGCAGGCCGAGGTGCAGGCTCTGAAGGAGCAGATGCTCCGCTACGCCGCCGAGGCCGAGAACACCAAGCGCCGCGCCGAGCGCGAGATGAACGACGCGCGCGCCTATGCGATCACCAAGTTCGCCCGCGACCTGCTGGGGGTGGCCGACAACTTCGACCGGGCGCTGGCCGCGGCGCCCGCCCAGGCGGACGAGGGCGTGAAGAACTTCGTCGTGGGCGTCGAGATGACGGCCAAGGCGCTGCTGGGCGCCTTCGAGAACAACGGCCTGAAGAAGATCGACCCGCCCAAGGGCGAGGAGTTCGACCCCCACAAGCACCAGGCGATGATGGAACAGCCCGGCGAGGACGTGGCGCCGGGCGGGATCATCCACGTACTGCAGCCGGGCTACGAACTGCTGGGCCGGCTGGTGCGTCCGGCGATGGTGGTCGTGGCCGCCAAGGGCGGGGCCTCGGGCCCCCCGCCGTCCGGCGGCGCGGGCGCCTACGCCTCGGGCGACGACGGCGAGTCCGGCGGCGCGGTCGACACCCGCGCCTGACCTAGAGCCTTCCCGGATCAAGTGGAGTCACTTGATCGGGACAAGAAGGCTCGATCTTCAAAAGTGTAGAGCCCGTCCGGGCGGGTGAACCGGCGCCCACTTCCCCCTGACGGGCTCTAGGGCGACGGCGCGGATGCGCGGCGGTGCATCGCGATGCGCGCCGCTGCGCCTTACCGCAAGGCCGTCGCGGCGGTTTGCTGAAGGCTCCAGTGTTGGTTGGGGCTTTCCTATGAGATTGAAAACAATGGCGGTCGCCTTGCTGGCCGCCCTGTCGGCGGGCGGCGTCGCCCAGGCCGACGCGATCGCGCCCGGCGGCTCGATCACCGGCGTCGTCATCACCGGCGACACCAGCATCTACAACATCTTCGGCCATGACGATCCTGGCGTGGGCGTCGACTCGCCGGCCTTCCTGGTGACGTTCGCCGCCGGGGCCGGAAACGTGTTCGACGTGACGGCGCGCGGCGAGATCGGCTGCTGCGGCGGCGCGACCAACCAGGGGCCCGACGGCGGGGCCGGCCCCATGAGCATCACCGGCGCCAACGGCCTGTCGTCGCTGTCGGGCAACGGCCAGATCCCCGTCGTCGGCGTCTTCACGACCGACACCGACCCCTTCGGGTCCGCGCCGCCAGCGGCGCTGACATTCGACGCCAACAACCCGGCCTCGATCGCGCCGCTCCTGAACCAGGTCTTCTACATCGGCGACGGGCTCACGGGCTTCGCCGACCCGAACGGCGCGCTGCTGAACTTCATCGCGCCGCCCGACGCGACGCGGCTCTACATCGGCCTGATCGACGGCTATTCGTTCACCGGCCCGACCGGCTGGTATCACGACAACCCCGGATCGTTCACCGTCGCCGTCCACCTGAACAACGAAGCCTCGGTGACGCCAGGCGGCGTCCCGGAGCCGGCGACCTGGGCGCTGATGATCCTGGGCTTCGCCGGCGCTGGCGGGGCGCTGCGCCGCCGCCGCCCGGCAGCCGTCGCCGCCTGATCGCGCCGCATCCCGGCCCGACGAAACGCCCCGCGGTCTCCCGTGGGGCGTTTTGCTGTGGGCGAGGCCGCCACGGGCTTTCTTAGCCTTGCGAAATCGCTAATGTCCCAAGTCCCCTCCCCTCGGGGTGCGAGCCGGCCCAGGTGATTCGCGGGTCGGCCGCAGGATTGGCGAGTCGGGACACGGAATGAAGCTGACGATCGAACGCGCCGCGCTGCTGAAGGCGCTGGGCCACGTGCAGAGCGCTGTGGAGCGCCGCAACACCATCCCGATCCTCTCGAACGTGCTGCTGTCGGCCGACCGCGACCGGCTGACGTTCTCGGCCACCGACCTCGACCTGGAAATCGTCGACGAGGCGATGGCCCAGGTGGACCAGCCCGGCCAGATCACCGCGCCGGCCCACACCCTCTACGAGATCGTGCGCAAGCTGCCCGAGGGCGCCGACGTGTCGCTGTCGTTCACCGGCGAGGACCCGCGCCTGACCGTGGCGGCCGGACGCTCGCGCTTCAACCTGCCGGTGCTGCCGGCCGGCGACTTCCCGGTGATGTCCACCGAGGGCTTCTCGGGCAGTCTGAGCGTCGACGTGAACGACCTGATCCGGCTGATCGACAAGACCCGGTTCGCGATCTCGGCCGAGGAGACGCGCTACTATCTGAACGGCCTCTACCTCCACACCATCATGGTCGACGGCGCGCCGCGCCTGCGCGCGGTGGCGACCGACGGCTCGCGCCTGGCCCTGGCCGAGATGAACGCGCCCGAGGGCGCCGCCGGCGCGCCCGGCGTCATCGTGCCCCGCAAGACCATCGGCGAAATCCGCCGCCTGCTCGACGACGCCGGCGAAAGCGTCGACCTCCAGATCAGCCCCCAGAAGGTGCGCCTGGAACTGGGCGGCGCCGCCCTGACCTCGAAGGTCATCGACGGCAACTTCCCCGACTACGTCCGGGTGATCCCCAAGGACAACACCCGCATCGTGATGGTCGACGCCAAGCTGTTCGCCCAGGCGGTCGACCGCGTGGCCACCATCTCGGCCGAGAAGAGCCGTTCGGTGCGCATGGCCATCGACGCGGGCAAGGTGGTGCTGACCGTCCGCAACATGGAGGCCGGCCAGGCGGTCGAGGAGCTGGAGATCGACTACGACGGCGAGGCCTTCGAGCTGTCGTTCAACGCCCGCTACCTGCTGGACATCACCGACCAGATCTCGGGCGAGACGGCCGAGCTGCGCTTCGGCGGCCCCAACGACCCGGCCCTGGTGCTCGATCCCGGCGACGCCGACGTCCGCTACATCCTGATGCCGCTCAGGGTCTGATTTTCCCTCCCCTTCATGGGGAGGGTGGCGCGAGGCCTCGGCGAGCGACGGGTGGGGGAGCCTCGACCCTCGCTTTCCCCACCCTGGCCGCTTCGCGGCCTGTCCCTCCCGATGAAGGGGAGGGAAATCAGTCCCCGGCCTCGGCCACCTCGATGGTCAGGCCCATGGCCTTCATGCCCACCAGCCGCCAGCCTTCGTCGCTGCGGGCGAAGGTGAGCGCGCAGGTCTTGCCGTGGGGCGCGTCGCGCAGGCAGGCGCGGCCGTCGCCGTTCATCTGAATCTGCGGGGCGACCTGCGTCGGCGTCGGCGCCTTGTCCACCGCCTGGCCCGACCGGGCGTCCACCACATTGATGGCCTCGGGGGCGATCATGCGGTCGAGCGCGAATTCCGAGGGGCCGCCGTCCACCTCCAGGCCGCTGGCCTGGGCCAGCTGGGCCACCTGGCGGCGCACGTCGTCGCGCACCGCGCCGCGATCGATGGCGGCCTCGAACGCCGTGCGATCGCCATGCACCACCGCCGAGAGCAGCCGGGCGGCCGTTTCCGCCGCGTCGTGACGCGCCGAGCCGCCGCAGCTTCCCAGGCTGGCGGCGATCGCGGCGATGGTCAGGGATTTCCGGAGCATCCGGCGAAACTCGCCGCGCGCGTGAGTCGCCGCAAGCGTGGCCGCGCGAATCGGGGCGCGGCGGTTGCGCCCAGGGGCCCTGAGCGGATACTGCGTCGGAAAAGTCCCCACGGGAGGTGAAGGTGTCCGACGGCCAAGTCTTTCCGGTTCCCGAGGAATGGGCCGCCAAGGCCCATATGAACGCCGAGGCCTACGAGGCCGCGGTCAAGGCCGTCGAGGCCGACCCGGAGACCTACTGGACCAAGATCGGCCAGCGGCTCGACTGGATGACCCCGTTCACCCAGGTGAAGGACGTCTCCTTCGACAAGGCCGACTTCCACATCCGCTGGTATTCCGACGGCGTCCTCAACGTCTCGGCCAACTGCCTGGACCGTCACCTCGCCGAGCGCGGCGACCAGGTGGCGCTGATCTGGGAGAGCGACGACGGGGAATCGTACGACGCGCTCACCTATCGCCAGCTCCACGCCGAGGTCTGCCGCTGGGCCAATGTGCTGAAGGCCAAGGGCGTCCAGAAGGGCGACCGGGTCACCATCTACCTGCCGATGATCCCAGCGGCGGCGGCCTCGATGCTGGCCTGCTCGCGGATCGGGGCGATCCATTCGGTGGTGTTCGGCGGCTTCTCGCCCGACAGCCTGGCCGGCCGGATCCAGGACTGTGACTCGAAGATCGTCATCACCGCCGACGAGGGCCTGCGCGGCGGGAAGACCGTGCCGCTGAAGCACAACGTCGACGAGGCGCTCAAGCAGTGCCCGGGCGTCACCAGCGTGATCGTCGTGCGCCGAACCCGCGCCGACGTGCCGATGAAGGCCGGCCGCGACGAATTCTATTCCGATCTCAAGAAAGCGGTCTCCGACCAGTGCGCCCCCGAGCCGATGGGCGCGGAGGATCCGCTGTTCATCCTCTACACCTCGGGCTCGACCGGGAAGCCGAAGGGCGTGCTGCACACCACCGCCGGCTACCTCGCCTGGGCGAGCTGGACCCACGAGGTCGTCTTCGACTACCGGCCGGGCGAGATCTTCTGGTGCACCGCCGACGTGGGCTGGGTGACCGGCCACAGCTATGTGGTCTACGGCCCGCTGGCCAACGGCGCGACCAGCCTGATGTTCGAGGGCGTGCCGAACTACCCGAACAACTCCCGGTTCTGGGAGGTCTGCGACAAGCACAAGGTCGAGATCTTCTACACCGCCCCCACCGCGCTGCGGGCCCTGATGCGCGAGGGCGACGAGTGGGTGAAGCGGACGTCGCGCAAGTCGATCCGCCTGCTGGGCACGGTGGGCGAGCCGATCAATCCCGAGGCCTGGCTCTGGTACCACCGCGTGGTGGGCGAAGGCCGTTCGCCCATCATCGACACCTGGTGGCAGACCGAGACGGGCGCCTGCCTGATGACCGGCCTGCCCGGCGCCCACGCCCAGAAGCCCGGCTCGTGCGCCAAGCCGCTGCCCGGCGTGAAACCCCAGCTCGTCGACGCCGACGGCAAGGTGCTGGAGGGGGCCACCAGCGGCAACCTGTGCCTCACCGACAGCTGGCCCGGCCAGATGCGCACGGTCTACGGCGACCACCAGCGCTTCATCGACACCTATTTCTCCACCTACGCCGGCAAGTACTTCACCGGCGATGGGGCTCGACGCGACGCCGACGGCTACTACTGGATCACCGGCCGGGTGGACGACGTGATCAACGTCTCGGGACACCGCCTGGGCACGGCGGAAGTCGAGAGCGCGCTGGTGGCCCACGAGGCCGTCGCCGAGGCGGCGGTGGTGGGCTATCCGCACGAGATCAAGGGCCAGGGCATCTACTGCTACGTGACGCTGAAGGTGGGCCTGGAGCCCACCGACGCGCTGCGCACCCAGCTTCGCGCCTGGGTGCGCCAGGAGATCGGGCCGATCGCGGCGCCCGACCTCATCCAGTTCGCGCCCGGCCTGCCCAAGACCCGGTCGGGCAAGATCATGCGCCGCATCCTGCGCAAGATCGCCGAGGACGACCTGAGCAGCCTGGGCGACACCTCGACGCTCGCCGATCCGGGGGTGGTCGACGACCTGGTGAAGAACCGCGCCGCCCGGCGCACGGACGACGACGTGGTCATCGGCGGCGCGACGGTGTCGGTGAACGACGTCGAGGCCACGCTGATCTGCCATCCGACGGTGGCCGAGGCCGCGGTCGTGCCGTTCCAGGAGCCCGGCAAGGGCCTCGCCCTGTGGGCCTTCGTGACGCTCGAGGCGGGCGAGACGCCGACCGACGTGCTGGGCGCCGACCTCAAGGGCTTCATCCGCCGCGAGATGTCGCCGCAGGCCACGCCGCGCGTGGTCCAGTTCGCCGCCGCCCTGCCCAAGGCCTGGGACGGCGACGTGGTCCGCCCGGTGCTGCAGCGCATCGCCGAGACGGGCGAGCCGGGCGACGTGAGCGACGTCACCGACGCCGCCGTGGCCCAGGCGCTGGCCCAGGCGCGGGCCGCAGCCCTGGCGTGACGTCCGAGCTGCCGCCGGCGCTGAAGGCCGCCATCCAGGGCGAGTTGGCGGGCGCCTCGCGCCGGGGCCTGGCCGAGCGGGCGGCGGCGACGAGCGCGGCCTATCGGGCCGGCGGCACCTCGGCTTCGGCGATCAAGGCGCGCGAAGACGCGCTCGCCTATGCCCTGGCCCGGCTTCCGGCCACCTACGCCGCCACGGCCGCCGTGTTCGCCGAGGCCCGGCTCCGCGCGCCCGGCTTCGCGCCCGCCTCGCTGCTGGACGCCGGCTGCGGGCCGGGCGGGGCGAGCTGGGCCGCCACGGCCGCCTGGCCCTCGCTGGCCGACATCGCCTGGTTCGACGCGAGCCTTCCGTTCCTCGACCTCGCCCAACGCCTCGCCGAAGGCCAGTTGCAGGCCCGGACGATCCGCGGCGACCTGACCGCAGGCGGCTTTCCGCGCGCCGACCTCGTCGTCGCCAGCTACGCGCTGGCCGAGATCGCCCCGGCCGGCCAAGGCGCGGTGGTGGACGCGCTGTGGACCGCCTGCGACGGGCTGCTGGCCGTGGTGGAGCCGGGGACGCCGGCCGGCTGGGCGCGGCTGATGGCGGCGCGGGATCGCCTGACCGCCGCCGGCGCGGCCTTGCTGGCGCCGTGTCCCCACGCGCGCGCCTGTCCGCTCGAACCGCCGGACTGGTGCCACTTCTCCGTCCGCCTGCCGCGCAGCCGCGACCATCGCCTGGCCAAGGGGGCGGAGGCGCCGTTCGAGGACGAGAAGTACGCCTATCTGCTGGCCGCCCGACCGCAGGTCGGCGAGCCGGCGGTGGGGCGCGTGCTCGCCCGCCCCCGCGTGGGCAAGCCGGGGATCGAGCTCAAGCTCTGCGGGGCCGAGGGCGTGGAGCGCCGGTTCGTCGCCCGGCGCGACAAGGCCGGCCACGCCGTCGCGCGGCGGCTGGCCTGGGGCGACGCGATCTAGCGCACGATGGGGTCAGGTGGAATCACCTGCCCGCTGAATCGTGCTCGAGATTCAAAAGCATCGAGCGCGTTCGAGCGGCGAAACCGCTCACACTTTCGCCTAACGCGCTCTAGTCAGCTCGCGGTCTTGGTGGGGAACGGCACCACGCGCCCGGCCTCCTCGGCCTGCCGCTGGCGGCCGAGCTCCTCGCGTCCGCGCACGATCTGCTGCAGCTGCGGCGCCATGAAGTCGATGAAGGCCCGGACCCGCGGAGTGTCCTTGAGGTCGCGGCGCGTGACGATCCACGAGGTGGCCCGGGCCTCCTCGATCGGGGCCGAGCAGCGGAGGAGATCGGGGTCGGCGTCGGCCACGGTGCAGGGCAGGGCCCCGATGCCCAGCCCGGCCTTCACGGCGTGGACCATGCCCGCGATGCTGTTGGAGCGGGTCACGGGCGCCTTGCCGCCGGAGTGGCGGGTCATCCAGGTGGCGGCCGGCATGCCACGCAGCTCGGGCGCCAGGTCGATGAGGTCGTGATCCTTGAGATCGTCGGTCGACGCCGGCACGCCATGCCGCGCGGCGTAGTCGCGGCTGCAGTAGAGCGCGAGGTCGTGGTCGCAGATCTTGCGGGCCACGAGGTCGGAGGGTTCGAGCGCCTGGGCGGTGCGAATGGCCAGGTCCGCCTCGCCGTTCTGCAGGTCGAGCGTGGCGTCGGTGATCAGCAGGTCGACCTGGATGTCCGGATGGGCCCTGCGGAAATCGACCAGGGCGGGGATCACCATCGAGCTGGCGACCAGTTCGTTGGTGGTCAGCCGCAACGCCCCGGCCACGCCGCGCAGGTGCTGGGCGGCCTGGTTGGCGAAGCGGATCGCGGCCTGCTCCACCGCCTCGGCGTCGGCGATCAGCGCGGTCCCCGCCTCGGTCAGCCGGCTGCCGGTCTGGCCGCGCTCGAAGAGCTTGAGGCCCAGCGCTTGTTCGAGGCCCTCGATGCGGCGGGCCACGGTGGTCTGGTTGACGCCAAGCGCCCGCGAGGCCGCGAGCGTCGAGCCGCCGCGCGCCACCGCCAGGAAGGCCTTGAGGTCGTTCCAATCGAACATGCTCGCATTCTGCGGTTATGCAGAGCTGTCCTGCAAGAGTGCTGATCGCCCGACCACCACGCCGCGCCGTATCTCCCCGCGTCCAAACATCAAGGCGACTGAAGATGAAGCTTTACTGCGACCCGATCTCGACCACGTCCCGCCCGGTTCTGATGTTCATCGCCGAGGCCGGCCTCGACGTGGAGATCGTCAAGGTCGACCTGCTGGCCGGCGGCCATCAGGACCCCGAATTCCTGGCCATCAATCCCAATGGCATCGTCCCGTTCCTGGTGGACGGCGACTTCAGGCTCGGCGAGTCCGTCGCCATCCTGAAGTACCTGGCGATCCGCGCCCATTCCACCGCCTACCCCGAAAGCCTCAAGGCGCAGATGAAGGTCGACGAGGCGCTGATGTGGTTCGCCACCCAGTTCCACGAGTACTTCTGCCTGTTCACCTGCTACCCGAACATGGGCGTGCCGCACGATGCGCCGCGCGAGCTGGCGGCGGGTCTGATGGCCTACGGGCTCGAACACTCGCCGCGCTGGCTCAAGGTGCTGGACCAGCACATGCTGGCCGATCAGCCCTTCGTCTGCGGCGACCGGGTCACCCTCGCCGACTACCTGGGCCTGTCGTTCGTCCTGCTGGGCCGGGTCGCCGACTTCGACTTCTCGCCCTATCCGAACATCGAGGCCTGGATCGCGCGGATGCAGGCGCGTCCGTCCTATGTGCCGACCTATGCGGCGTTCGAGACCTTGGTCGGCTTCATCCGCGCCCAGCCGCAGGCGGCCGCGGCCTGAGGATTAAACCCTCGTAATCTTTCCCTCTCCCGGTTGGGTGCTAAGGATTTCCCCCACCCTTTCACCCGACTGGGATTCTTCATGTTCCGCACCGCCCGCGCTCTCGGCCTCGCCCTGGCGCTTTCCACCGCCGTCCTGGCCCCCGCGGTTCTCGCGACGCCGGCCGCCGCGGCCGACGTCCCTCCGATCAAGTTCACCACCCGGACGCTCGCCAACGGGCTGAAGGTCTACGCTTCGGTCGACCGTTCGACGCCGAACGTCTCGGTGCAGGTCTGGTACGGCGTCGGCTCCAAGGACGACCCGCAGGGCCGGTCGGGCTTCGCCCACCTGTTCGAGCACCTGATGTTCAAGGCCACGCGGAACCTGCCGGCCGAACAGTTCGACCGCATGACCGAGGACGTGGGCGGATTCAACAACGCCAGCACGGCCGACGACTTCACCGACTACTACGAGGTGGTGCCGGCCAATCACCTGCAGCGCCTGCTCTGGGCCGAGGCCGACCGCCTGGGGACGCTGGTGGTGGACGAAGCGGACTTCAAGTCGGAGCGCGACGTGGTGAAGGAGGAGCTGCGCCAGCGGGTCCTGGCCTCGCCGTACGGCCGGCTGATGGCGCTCTACCTGCCCGAGGCCAGCTATAGCGCCCATCCGTACAAGCGCCCCGGCATCGGCTCGATCGCCGAGCTGGACGCGGCCACGATCGACGACGTCCGCGCGTTCCACCAGACCTACTACCGGCCCGACAACGCCGCCCTGATCGTCGTGGGCAATTTCGATCCGCAGAAGCTCGACGCCTGGGTCGACGAATATTTCGGCGGCCTGAAGAACCCGGCCCAGCCGCTGCCGAAAGTGACCGTGAAGGAGCCGCCGCGGACCAAGGCGGGCGTCTTCAACGGCTATGGGCCCAACGTGCCGCTGCCGGCCGTGGTCCTCAGCTTCCAGGGCCCCGCGGCGTCCAGCCCCGACGCGCCGGCCCTGAAGGTGCTGGACGCGATCCTGTCGGCCGGCAAGTCGTCGCGGCTCTACAACAGCCTCGTCTACGACCAGCAGATCGCCGCCCAGGCCTTCTCCAACGCCGACCTGCCGCACGATCCGGGCATGTTCCTGCTGGGGGCCATCATGGCCAGCGGCCACTCGGTGGCCGAGGGCGAGAAGGCGCTGCTGGCCGAGGTGGACCGCCTGCGCGCGGCGCCCCCCAGCGACGCCGAGCTGGCCGAGGCCAAGAACGAACTGCTCACCGACGCCCTGCGCGAGCGCGAGACCATCGAGGGCCGCGCCAGCGCCATCGGCTACGCCCTGCGCGTCGACGGGGACCCCAATGCGGTCAACACCGAACTGGGCGAGCTCCAGGCCGTGACGGCCGCCGACGTCCTGCGGGTGGCCCGGACATACCTCGACCCGAACCGCCGGGTGACCATCAACTACCGGCCCGAGAGCGAGCGGCCGAAGGGCGAGACCGAGCCCGCGCCGCCCCCGCCGCCGAAGACGGTGGCCCGCTTCACCGGTCCGGTCTTCACCCTGGCGCCGCCGGCCGAGCGCCAGGCGCCCCCGCCGGTGGGCGAGCCGGTGAAGCCGGTCCTGCCGACGCCCGCGGAGAAGACCCTGGCC
Source organism: Phenylobacterium sp. (assembly GCF_016124325.1). Lineage (GTDB taxonomy): Bacteria > Pseudomonadota > Alphaproteobacteria > Caulobacterales > Caulobacteraceae > Phenylobacterium. Next base: position 34,696 of record NZ_WGNY01000011.1, on the reverse strand, counting down.
AACGGCCTTCGGGTGATCGTCGCCCGCTCGTCCGACCTGCCGCTGGTCACCGCCAGCCTGTCGGTGCGCGCCGGCGCCTGGGCCGACCCGAAGGGTCTCGCGGGCGCGGCGGGCATGATGGCGAACATGCTGACCGAGGGCACCAAGACCCGCTCGGCCCAGGAGATCGCCAGCCAGGTCGAGTCGCTGGGCGGCTCGCTGAGTTCCGGCGGCGGGCTGGAGTCGTCGTCGGTGACGCTCAACGTCATGCCCGACAAGCTGACGACCGCGATGGCGATCATGGCCGACGTGGCCGAGAACCCGGCCTTCGCCGCGGAAGAGCTCGACCGCCAGCGCGAGCAGGCGCTGGACGGCCTGCGCGTGGCCTACGAACAGCCCGGCCAGGTGGCCGGCTTCGCCGCCGCGCCCGTGGTGTTCGGCGGCACGCCGTTCGGACACGCCGCCGACGGCACGCCCGACTCGCTGCAGCGCATGAAGCCGGCGGACCTCGCCGCCCTCCACGCCGCGCTGTTCCGGCCGGACAACGCCATCCTCGTCCTGACCGGCGACATCGACGCCGACCAGGGCTTCGCCCTCGCCGAGCAGGCGTTCGGCGGCTGGGCCAGGCCCGCCGCGCCGCTGGCGCCGCAGCCCGCGATCACGCCCCAGGGCAAGCCGCGGGCGGTGGCCATCGACATCCCCGGCACCGGCCAGGCCTCGGTGAATGTGGTCAAGCCGGCGATCGCCCGTAACGACCCCGGCTACTACCCCGGCGTGGTGGCCACGGCGGTGCTGGGCGGCGGCTACTCCGCCCGCCTGAACGAGGAGATCCGCATCAAGCGCGGCCTCTCGTACGGCGCCAGCGCGCGGCTCTCGGCCACGCGGACGACGGGTTCGTTCCGCGCCGCGGCCCAGACCAAGAACGAGTCCGCCCGCCAGGTGCTCGACCTGATGGACGCCGAACTCGCCAAGCTGGCCGCCGAGCCGGCCGGCGCCGAGGAACTGAAGGCCCGCAAGTCCAGCCTCGTCGGCGGCTACGGCCGCGATCTGGCCACCTCGGCCGGACTGGCCGACATCCTGGGCAGCTACGCCCTCCACGACGTACCGCTGGAGGAGGTGGCCCATTTCACCGACAAGGTGGAGGCCGTCACCGCCGCCCAGGCCCAGGCCTTCGCCAAGGACATGCTGGCGCAGGACCAGATGAGCGTGATCATCGCGGGCGACGCCAAGACCTTCGTCCCGACGCTCAAGGACAAGCTGCCGGGCCTGGAGGTGATCCCGTCCGACCAGCTCGACCTGGCGAGCCCGACCCTGAAGAAAGGATCGTAGCCGCCGCCTCAGGCGCGCATGGTCCAGTGGGACAGGTCGCGCTCGCGGGCCATCAGGGCAAGGCCCGTGGCGATCGACTCCAGTTCCGCGCCGGTCTCGATCCGGGCGGGGTCGAACCGGCGGTGGAAGATGGCCCGCACGGCCGGCACCAGCGACGAGCCGCCGGTCAGGAACACGCGGTCGACGCCGTCCGGCGTCAGGTTGGCGTCGGCGAGCGCGGCGTCGACGGCCGCCTCGATCTGCGCCAGCTCGGGCGCGATCCAGCCCTCGAAGGCCTCGCGGGCCACGGGCCGGACGATCTCGATCGAGCCGGCGCGGAACTCGAACAGCGCCCCGGGCTCGCTCGACAGCGCCTCCTTCAGCCGCGAGACCGAGCGGTAGAGCTGGTAGCCGTAGTTCTCGTCCAGGGTCTCGACGAGCCGGCCGATCTTCTCGGGCTCCACGGCCTCGCGCAGCAGGGCGCGGATCTCGCGCATGTCGCGGCTGGCGCGCATCAGGGCCAGCTGGTCCCAGCGCGCGAAGGCGGCGTAGTACTTGTTGGGGATCGGCAGCACCTTGCCGAAGGTCTTGTAGTCCGAGCCCTTGCCCAGCTCGGGCGAGACCAGGTTGTCGATGATCCGGTAGTCGAAGGCGTCGCCGGCCACGCCCACGCCGGCCCGGCCCAGCGGCGTAGCCCGGACCTCCCCGGCATGCCGCTCGAAACGGATGATCGAGAAGTCCGACGTGCCGCCGCCGAAGTCGCCCACCAGCACCGTGGCGTCGCGGTCCAGCGCGCGGGCGAAGAAGAACGCCGCGCCCACCGGCTCGTAGGCGTAGAGCACCTCCTTCACGCCCATGCGGTGGAAGGCGGTCTCATAGCGGGAGAGCGCCAGCCGTTCGTTGGGCGAGGCGCCCACGAACGTCACCGGACGGCCGACGATCACCCGTTCCGGGATCTCGGCCAGGTCGTCGCCGGCGTAGTCGCGCACCTTCAGCAGGAACGTCGAGAGCAGGTCCTCGAACCGATAGCGGCGGCCCAGGACCTGGGTCTCGGTGAAGCTCTCCTGGCCGGCGAAGCTCTTGAAACTCTGGATGAACCGGGTCTCGGCCGGGTCCTCCACATAGGCCTCGATGGCCCACGGGCCCGCCGCGATCTGGCGATCCTGCGGACGCTCGGCCGGGGCGTGGAACGACAGGCACGAGCGGAAGGCGAACAGCTCGCCCTCCGGAGCGGGAAACTTCACCAGATGCGCCGGCCCGTCCGGCCCCGCCAGCGAGATGACGGTGTTGGTGGTGCCGAAGTCTATGCCGAGGGCGTAGGGCGCCGCGGCCCCGTTCGGGATCGGGCGTCGACTGGGTTCGGTGTCATGGTCGGGCATGGGCCGCGCTCCTTCGCCGGGGTGGGGACGACGGATCGCCCGCCCCCCGTATCGGCGCGCGACCCCTAGACGTGCGGGAAGGCCGCCCGCGTCATTCGGCGAGCTCCACCAGCGGGCGGTCGTAGGCCGCGACGGTGGCCATCTGCAGGATCCGCGAGACCGAGGCGCCCAGCGGGCAGATCTGCACGGGCTTTTCCAGGCCCAGCAGGATCGGGCCGATCACCTCGGCGCCGCCCAGCGACTTGACGAGCTGGGTCGAGATGGCCGCCGACTGGATGGCCGGCATGATCAGCACGTTGGCCGGGCCGGTCAGGCGCATGAAGGGATAGGCGCCGCGCCGCTCGGGCTCCAGGGCCAGCTCCGGCGGCATCTCGCCCTCGTACTCGAAGTCGATGCCGTCCATGTCGTCCAGCATCGCCACCGCCCGGCGCACCCGCTCGGAGCGCTCGCCGATCGGATTGCCGAAGGTGGAGTAGCTCATGAACGCCAACCGCGGCTCGTAGCCCAGCGACCGCACGGCCCGGGCCGCCTCGATGGCGATCTCCACCAGCTCCTCGGGCTCGGGGAACTCGGTGACGTTGGTGTCGGCGATGAACAGGGTGCGGCCCTTGGCCATGACCACGCTCATGCCGATGACCCGGCCGTCGTGGGCGGGATCGACCACGTTCAGCACCTCCTCCAGCACCTGGTCGAAGTTGCGGGTCACGCCGGTCACCATGCCGTCGGCGTGGCCCAGCGCGACCATGGCCGCGGCGAAGGTGTTGCGGTCCTGGTTGATCAGCCGCTGACAGTCGCGGCGCAGGTAGCCTTCGCGCTGGAGGCGCTTGTAGAGGTAGTCCACCGCGGTGTCGTTCCAGGGCGAAAGCCGGGCGTTCAGCACCTCGAGCTTGGCTTCGTCGGGGTCGAGGCCGGCGGCGCGCATGTTCTCGCAGACCAGGTCTTCGCGGCCGACCAGGATCGCCTTGCCCAGGCCCTGGGCCTGGAAGGCGTAGGCGGCGCGGATGACGCTCAGCTCCTCGCCCTCGGCGAAGACGATCTTCCGTTGGGGGCCGGATAGCACCGCGCCCTGCAGCTTCTGGGAGAAGGCGGCCGTCGGGTCCATCCGCTGGGCCAGAGAGGCGCGGTAGGCGTCCATGTCGGCGATGGGCTTGCGCGCCACGCCGGTGTCCATGGCCACCTGGGCGATGAACGGCGGCACGTAGGCCAGCAGGCGCGGATCGAACGGCGTCGGGATGATGTACTGGGGCCCGAACTTCAGCTGGGCGCCGTGGTAGGCGGCGATCACCTCGTCCGGCACGTCCTCGCGGGCCAGCTGCGCCAGGGCGCGGGCGCAGGCGATCTTCATCTCCATGTTGATCTGCCGGGCGCGCACGTCCAGCGCGCCGCGGAACAGATAGGGGAAGGCCAGCACGTTGTTGACCTGGTTCGGATAGTCGCTGCGGCCGGTGGCGACGATGGCGTCGGGCCGCACCTTGTAGACCTCCTCCGGGGTGATCTCCGGATCGGGGTTGGCCATGGCGAAGATGATGGGCTGCGGCTTCATCGTCTTCACGAGGTCGGGCGTCAGGGCGCCCTTGGCCGACACGCCGATGAAGACGTCCGCGCCCTCCAGCGCCTCGGCCAGGGTGCGCTTGTCGGTGTCGATGGCGTGGGCCGACTTCCACTGGTTCATGTCCTCGGGGCGGCCGCGGTAGAGCACGCCCTTGCGGTCGACGGCGATGACGTTCTCGTGGCGCACGCCCATGGCCTTGATCAGGCCAAGCGTGGCGATGCCGGCGGCGCCCGGGCCGTTCAGCACGACCTTCACGTCCTCCAGCTTGCGGCCGGTGATCTCGCAGGCGTTGATCAGGCCCGCGGCGCAGATGATCGCCGTGCCGTGCTGGTCGTCGTGGAAGACCGGGATGTCGAGCAGCTCCTGCAGCTCGGTCTCGATCCGGAAGCAGTCGGGGCTGCGGATGTCTTCCAGATTGATGCCGCCGTAGGTGACGCCGATGTTCTTGACGACGGTGATGATCTCGTCGGGGTCGGTGCAGCTCATCTCCACGTCGATGGCGTCGACGTCGGCGAAGCGCTTGAAGAGCACGCCCTTGCCTTCCATCACCGGCTTCGAGGCTAGCGCGCCCAGGTTGCCGAGGCCCAGGATCGCAGTGCCGTTGGAGATCACCGCCACCAGATTGCCCTTGGACGTGTAGTCGTAGGCCAGCTCCGGGTCCTTCGAGATGGCCAGCACGGGCACGGCCACCCCCGGCGAATAGGCCAGGCTCAGGTCGCGCTGGGTGCCCATCGGTTTGGTCGCGGCGATGCCGATCTTCCCCGGCGTCGGATGCCGGTGGAAGGTCAGCGCCTCCTCGTCGGTGAAGCTGCGTTTCTCGACCTGATCCATCTTGACTGTGCGCCCCCATGCCGGGGCCGTCCCCGGAAGTCGCCCAACCTACAGAGAGCGCCGGGCCGCCACAACGTTCCCCAGCGTCCAGGTCGGCCACGGGAACAATCGTTCACGGCCGTGTGTTCTTGGGGTCGCCGGGCGCGGGGGCGCAGATGGGAACACGTCCATGAACAGACTCCTCGCCTCCGCCGCCGTGGCCGCCGTCGCGCTCGTCGCCGCACCGGCCTTCGCCCAGTCGTCGGGGAGCCCGCCGGCGGCCGCCGCGACGCCGCCCGCGAAGGCTGCGGCCGGCGCGCCCAGCGCCGCGGCCTCGGGCGCCGACGCCAGCGTCACCACGGGCATGACCGTGAAGGACAGCACCGGGGCTCAGATCGGCACGGTGTCCGGCGTCAAGGCCGACGCCACGGGCAAGCAGATGGCCACCATCCAGATGGGCGCCGACACCTTCTCGGTCGACACCACGCGACTGGCCGTCGAGGACGGCCAGGCCACGGTGAACGCCACCGCCGCCCAGATCCGCCAGATGCTCAAGAAGTAGATCGGCGACGCGACCTCGCGATCCCTGGGGCGGCCGAAGGGCCGCCCCTCTTCTTGCGCTGGCCCGCTCAGGCCACCTGCGAGGCGGGCCGAGCCATCGCCTGCTCGGCCTCGGCGATGTAGTCGCGGGTGATGGGCAGGGCGTAGACGCTCTTGGTGAGCTGGACCTGCCAGTTGAACTGCCGCCGGGCGCGGAAGCTCTGCTCGGCGATGCCCAGGTAGAACTCCCACATCCGGCAGAAGCGTTCGTCGTACAGTTCGGCGATCTCGCCGCGGTGGGCCTCGAACCGTTCGCGCCAGTGCTTGATCGTCTCGGCATAGTGGAGGCGCAGGATCTCCACGTCGGTCACCAGCAGGCCCGCGCGCTCGATCGGCTGCATGATCTCCGACAGCGCCGGGCTGTAGCCGCCCGGGAAGATGTATTTCGCCACCCAGCTCGAGGTGACGCCCCGCCGCGGCCGGCCGATGGCGTGGATCAGCGCCACCCCGTCGTCGTTCAGCAGCCGCGCGACCCCGTCGAAATAGGCCTGGTAGTTGGGCCGGCCCACGTGCTCGAACATGCCCACCGAGACGATCCGGTCGTAGGTCTCGGTCACGTCGCGGTAGTCGGTGAGCGAGAACCGCGCCCGCCCGGAGAGGCCGCGCGCCTCGGCGCGCTCCTTGGCCACGGCAAGCTGTTCGGTCGAAAGGGTCACGCCGTCGACGATCGCCCCGGTCTCCTCGGCGATGGTCATCGCCAGGCCGCCCCAGCCGCAGCCGATGTCCAGCACCCGCATGCCGGGCTCGATCCCCAGCTTGGCGGCGATGTGGCGCTTCTTGGCGAGCTGGGCTTCCTCCAGCGTCATGTCGGGCCGGGCGAAGTAGCCGCAGCTGTACTGCATGTCGGCGTCGAGGAAGCGGCGGTAGAGCTCGTCGGAGAGGTCGTAGTGATGGGCCACGTTCTTGCGCGCCGCGGCCCGGGCGTTCATCTCGGCGCGCCGCTCGCGCAGCCACAGCTCGAAGCCGCTGCGGCGCTTCTTCTTCTGGTTCTCGGCGTTCGAGCCGATCAGGTCGATGAACTCGCCGATCGCCCCCTGCTCCAGCACGAGGCCGCCGTCCATGTAGGCCTCGCCCACATAGAGGCCGGGCTTGGCGGCGATGCGGGCGGCCCAGAGCGGGCTGGTGATCCGCGCGACCAGCTTCGGTCCGGTCCCGTCGCCCAGCTTCAGCTCGCCGCCGCCCGGGAGCTTCAGCGTCAGGTCGCCCTGACGGACGATGCTCTCCAGCAGCGCTTGCAGACCCATCGGCACGCTCCTAATTCCGCGACAGGAAGAGTAGGGGTCCTTGCGGGAATTCCAAGACGCGGGACGCGTTCCATCGCCTCGCACTTGACTCCCGATGGCCCATTTCCTACGTCCCGCCTCGACGTTGGCACTCATGGGCCGAGACTGCTAACAGGCTGGTCCCGCGTGCCTTCCGTCACCGACATTCAACCCGTCTCGAACGGAGAGAGAGCACTATGGCGTTTCGTCCTCTCGGGGATCGCGTCCTCGTCAAGCGCGTCGAGGAAGAAGAAAAGACCAAGGGGGGGATCATCATCCCCGACACTGCGAAGGAAAAGCCGCAGGAAGGCGAAGTGATCGCCACCGGCCCCGGCGCCCGCGACGACTCCGGCAAGGTCCAGCCGCTGGACGTCAAGGCCGGCGACCGCATCCTGTTCGGCAAGTGGTCCGGCACCGAGGTCAAGCTCGACGGCCAGGACCTCCTGATCATGAAGGAAAGCGACATTCTGGGCGTCGTCTCCTAAGCGCGCCTCGCTTCCCCCACGAAATTTCTAGGAAAGAGAGTCAGAAATGGCTGCCAAAGACGTCTATTTCGCTTCGGACGCGCGCGACCGCATGCTCCGCGGCGTCAACACCCTCGCCAATGCGGTGAAGGTCACCCTCGGCCCCAAGGGCCGCAACGTGGTCATCGAGAAGTCCTTCGGCGCCCCGCGCTCGACCAAGGACGGCGTGTCGGTGGCCAAGGAAATCGAACTGGCCGACAAGTTCGAGAACCTCGGCGCCCAGCTCATCCGTGAGGTCGCCTCCAAGACCAACGACAAGGCCGGCGACGGCACCACCACCGCCACGGTCCTGGTCCAGGCCATCGTGACCGAGGGCCTGAAGTCGGTGGCCGCCGGCATGAACCCGATGGACCTGAAGCGCGGCGTCGACAAGGCGGTCGCCAAGGTCGTCGAGGAGATCAAGTCGACCTCGAAGAAGGTCTCGGCCAACAGCGAGATCGCCCAGGTCGGCACCATCTCGGCCAACGGCGACGCCGAAGTCGGCGACATGATCGCCAAGGCCATGGAAAAGGTCGGCAACGAAGGCGTCATCACGGTCGAGGAAGCCAAGACCGCCGACACCGAGCTCGACGTCGTCGAAGGCATGCAGTTCGACCGCGGCTACCTCTCCCCGTACTTCATCACGAATGCGGAGAAGATGGAGGCCGACCTCGAAGAGCCGCTGATCCTGCTCTTCGAAAAGAAGCTCTCCTCGCTGCAGCCCCTGCTGCCGGTGCTGGAAGCGGTGGTCCAGTCGGGCCGCCCGCTGCTGATCATCGCCGAGGACGTCGAAGGCGAAGCGCTGGCCACCCTGGTGGTCAACAAGCTGCGCGGCGGCCTGCGCGTCGCGGCCGTCAAGGCTCCGGGCTTCGGCGATCGCCGCAAGGCCATGCTGGAGGACATCGCGATCCTCACCGGCGGCCAGCTGATCAGCGAAGACCTCGGCATCAAGCTCGAGAGCGTCACCCTCGACATGCTGGGCAAGGCCAAGAAGGTCACCATCACCAAGGACGACACCACGATCGTGGACGGCTCGGGTGAGAAGGACGGCATCGAAGGCCGCATCTCCCAGATCAAGAAGCAGATCGAGGACACCACCTCCGACTACGACAAGGAAAAGCTGCAAGAGCGTCTGGCCAAGCTGGCCGGTGGCGTTGCGGTGATCCGCGTCGGCGGCGCCACGGAAGTGGAAGTGAAGGAGAAGAAGGACCGCGTCGACGACGCCCTGAACGCGACCCGCGCGGCCGTGGAAGAAGGCATCGTTCCCGGCGGCGGCGTCGCCCTGCTGAAGGCCAGCCGCGTGCTGGACGGCTTCAAGGGCGACAACGACGACCAGGAAGCCGGCGTCGCCATCGTGCGCCGCGCCCTGCAGGCCCCGATCCGTCAGATCGCCGAGAACGCCGGCGTGGAAGGCTCGATCGTGGTGGGCAAGGTGCTGGAGAACGGCTCGGCCACCTTCGGCTTCAACGCCCAGACGGAAGAGTACGTCGACCTCGTGTCGGCCGGCGTCATCGACCCGGCCAAGGTGGTTCGCACCGCGCTGCAGGACGCCGCCTCGGTGGCCGGCCTGCTGATCACGACGGAAGCCGCGATCGTCGAAGCCCCCAAGAAGGGCGGCGCCGGCGGTCCTCCGGGCGGCATGCCCGGCGGCATGGGCGACATGGACTTCTAAGTCCACGCGTCCAGGATCACTGACGAACGAGGGCGGAGCCGCGAGGCTCCGCCCTTTTTCTTTGCGAGGTTCAAGTCGTATCGGTCCAGCGGTCACCCAGCAGGTAGCGGGGGCCGGCCCCGCGCCGCGCCGCTCGATCGCCGGGATTGTAGAGGGCGCAGCGCTCCAGCGAGAGACAGCCGCAGCCGATGCAGCCGTCCAGCAGATCTCGCGTGCGCTCCAACATGGCGATCTTCGCGTCCAGGGTCCCTCGTATCCGCTGGCTGATCGCGAGCCAGTCCTGCGCCGACGGGGCCTTGTCCATCGGGAGCATCGCCAGCTCGGACTCGATCTCGGCCAGGGTCAGCCCGAGGCGCTGAGCGATGAGGGCGAACGAGAGACGGCGGATGTCGGAGCGCATGAAGCGACGCTGATTGCCGCTGCTGCGGATCGCGCGCACGAGCCCCCGGGACTCGTAGAACCGGACCGCCGATACCGACAGGCCGACCCGCCGCGCCAGTTCGCCGATGGAGAGAGTGGCGGGCGGCGGCACGAGCATGACCCTCAACTAGTTCCTTGACCTCAAGTTAGCTTCAGCTTGTAGGCCGAACAAGTAGGGCGCCCATGCGCCGAAGCCGAGGACCCGAAGAGAAATGCCCAGCCCCCGCATCGAGCACGTCAACGTCACAGTCCGAGACCCGCAACGCACCTCGCGTCTCATGACCGAGTTGTTCGGTTGGCCGATCCGCTGGCAGGGGCCCGCGCGGGACGGAGGCCTTTCGATCCACGTGGGATCGGCTGACCAGTACATCGCCCTCTACACGGGTCGCGGCGTCACCTACATGGACGACGACTTCGCCAAGGGGCGGCCCCTGAACCATATCGGCGTCGAAGTGGACGACCTGGACGCGGCCGAGGCGCGTGTCGTCGCCGCTGGCCTCACGCCCTTCTCCCATGGCGACTATGAGCCCGGCCGCAGGTTCTATTTCCTCGATCCGGACGGGATCGAATATGAGGTGGTGAGCTATTCCCAGGGCCAGGGAAGGCGGCGGCCAGGCTAGGCCTGCGCCATCTCGCGGCGGGTCAGCGGCCTTCGGTGTCGCGGATCACCATGCCGCCGATCCAGCTCGCCACCCCGGTGACGATGGCCGCCAGGACGCCCGGGAGCAGGCCCGCGACGGAAAAGCCGGGCAGCAGCCAGGCCACCAGTCCGATCATGGCGGCGTTCACCACCAGCAGGAACAGGCCCAGGGTCACGAGGGTGATCGGCAGGGTCAGGATGAACACGACCGGCCGGACGAAGGCGTTGACCACCCCCAGCAGGACCGCCGCCAGCACCAGTGTGGGCGTGCTGTCCACGTGGACGCCCGGCACGATCGCCGAGGCGGCCCATAGGCCCAGAGCGGCGAAGGCCGCGCGAATCACGAATCTGGCGAGCATCTCACCTCCCTCGACCGTCCCGGGGGTCACCCTATCGCGGGATTTGGGGCCTGCCCACCGCCTCGACCCGCCCGGCGGGATGGCGACGCCGAACAAGGGTCCGTTCACGATTTGCGGCCATTGTGATGCGACCGGCTGTCGCAGTGGGGACCTTGGCGGCCGGATCCTGAAGGGACTTTGGGGACGTGATTTCAAAGGCCGCGAGCCTGTTGGACGAGCGCCTGGACGCGGTGGGCGCCACCGCGCGCCAGACGCTGCGCGCGCGCCTCGCCATCGCCACCGGCGTGGTGGTGCTGATCTGGCTCGTTTTCGGCCCGGCGTTCGGGGCGGCCTGGGGCGCCGCCTACGGCCTGGGCGAGGCGATCATCCGCCTGGCGCTGCGGCCGCTGGCGAAGGGCGAGTCCCTGAGCCGCCGCCGCCGCGCCCTCTACCTCGCCGCCATGGTTTTCAACGTCCTGACCTGGGCCTCGCTGGCGGTGCTCTGCTGGAGCGGGGGCGAACAGGCCTTCCGGCTGGCGGCCATGGCGGTGATCGCCGGCCTGCTGGTCCACGCCCAGGCCTTCGCCTTCCGCTCTCCGGCGGCGCTCGCCGTGCTTGGCGTGCCCCCTGCCGTCCTCTGGATCGTCCTGCCGATCTTCTTCGGCGGCTTCGCGGGGCTCGATCTGGTGATCCTGCTGCTCGGCCTGACCATGCCGCTGGCCTATGTGGCCGCCAGCGCCCGGGCCAATATGCGCACCGCCGCGGCCCTGGCCCAGGCCGAGCGCGAGGCGGTCAACGCCAATGACGCGAAGTCGGCGTTCCTCGCCATGATGAGCCACGAGCTGCGCACGCCGCTCAACGGCGTGCTGGGCATGGCCCGCGCGCTCCAGGGCACCCCGCTCGATCCGCGCCAGCAGGGCTATGTCGAGACGATGCTGCGTTCGGGCGACGGGCTGCTGACGATCCTCAACGACGTGCTCGACATCTCCAAGATCGAGGCCGGGCGGATGGACCTGGAGGTCGCCGCCTTCGACCTGCGCGGCCTGGCCGAGCAGGCTGTCGAACTGTGGGCGGAGTCGGCCGCGGCCAAGCGGCTCAGCCTGGTGTGTGAACCCGACCCGGAGCTGCCGGCCCTGGTTCTCGGCGACGAGACGCGCGTGCGCCAGATCGTCATGAACCTGGTGTCCAACGCCCTGAAGTTCACCGAATCCGGCTCGGTGCGGCTGGCCGTGCGCGCCGCGCCGGGCGCCGATGGCGACGGCGGGGTCGAGATCCGGGTCGTCGACACGGGCATCGGGATGAGCCCGGCCCAGCTTGCCGGCCTGTTCCGGCCCTACGCCCAGGCCGAGGCGTCCACCGCCCGCCGCTACGGCGGCACGGGCCTCGGCCTCGCGATCTGCCGCAAGCTGGCCCACATGATGGGCGGCGAGATCGGGGTCGAGAGCCTTCCCGGCCGGGGCTCGACCTTCCGCGTGTGGCTGCCGCTGCCGCCCGCCGACGCGATCCTGGCCGACGCCGAGGAACCGACCGACCTGCCGGCCCTGCGCGTGCTCGTGGCCGACGACAATCCTATCAACCAGGCGGTCGCCCGCGCGCTGCTGGAGGCGGCCGGGGCGACGATCGAGACCGCCGCCGACGGCGCCGAGGCCCTCGAACGCCTCAGGGCCGGCGTCTTCGACGTGGTGCTCATGGATGTGAACATGCCCAACATGGACGGCGTCGAGGCGGTGGGCCGCATCCGCGCCGGCCAGGCGGGGGCCTCGGACATTCCGGTGATCGCGCTCACCGCCGACGCCATGGCGGGCGAGGCCGCGCGGCTCAAGACGCTGGGCTTCGACGCCCTGGAGCACAAGCCGGTGCAGCCGGCCTCGCTCATCCGCGCGATCGTGGGCGTGCTGGCCGCGCGCGCCGGCCTGGAGGTCGAGGCGGAGGCCGCGGCCTAGGCCTGGCGCTCAGCTCGAGAGCCACAAAGCCAATGACGTCCGCTCATCCCGGCGAAGGCCGGGATCCAGATCTCATGGCGCGGAGGCGGATTGGACGACCTCGGAGTCTCCAGAACCCACGTCGGAGATATTCCATCTGGGTCCCGGCCTTCGCCGGGACGAGCGGGTTCTGAGCACAAACCCTAGGCCTTCGCCGTCTCCGGTTCGGGAACGGTCGGCTTGAGGCGTCCGCCGATGCGGATGGGCTCGATCCGCCGCGCGAGGCCGGTGGCCGGATCGGTCTCCACGAACACCCCGCACACCGTGGCCGGCCCCTCGGCGGGCTTGTAGCGGCCGCCCGAGATGCGGGTGGTGAACCGCCGCAGCGGCTCCTCCTTCTGGTTGCCGATCACGCTGTCGTAGTCGCAACAGGCGCCGGCGTCGGTCTGGTAGGCCGTGCCGCCCGGCAGCACCTGGGCGTCGGCGGTCGGGACGTGGCTGTGGGTGCCCACCACCAGGCTCGCGCGGCCGTCGCAGAAGTGGCCCATGGCCATCTTCTCCGAGGTAGCTTCGGCGTGCATGTCCACGACGACGGCGTCGGCCACCGCGCCCAGCGGACAGGATTCCAGCTCGCGGTCCACGGCGGCGAAGGGGTCGTCCAGCGCGTCCATGAACACCCGGCCCAGCAGGTTGACCACCAGGATGCGCTTGCCGCCGGGCGTGTCGAACAGCTGGGCGCCGCGTCCGGGCGCCTCGGCGAAGGCGGGGTAGTTCAGCGGCCGGATCAGCCGCGGCTCGCGCACGATGTAGGTCAGCGCCTCCTTCTGGTCCCACGAATGGTTGCCCAGGGTGAGGCAGTCGGCCCCGGCGTCGAACAGCTCGTTGGCGGTGCCTTCCGTGATCCCGAAGCCCGCCGCGGCGTTCTCGGCGTTGACGATCACGAACTCCAGGTCGAGCCGGCGGCGCAGCGCCGGCAGGTGTTCGGCCAGTCCCTCGCGGCCCGACCGGCCGACCACATCTCCGAAAAAAGCGAAACGCATCAAATCCCTCTATCCGACCTGAATGTACTCCGTCTCGGTCAGAATGGCGTCGAGGCGCTGATCGTGCGGCTCCATCGGGATCTCGGGCAGCTCCTGGCCGGCGTAGGCCACGCCGATCACGAACACCGGCTTCTCCGCCCGGAGCGCGGCGATGGTGCGGTCGTAGTGGCCACCGCCCTGGCCGAGACGGCCGCCCTTCCGGTCGAAGGCCAGCACCGGCGCGAAGACGATGTCGGGCAGGACGGCCGCGGCCTCGGCGATGGGCGAGGGGATGCCCAGGGCGTCGGGCGCCAGGGGGTCGCCGGGATCATGCAGCCGGAACACCAGGGCCCCGTCGCGCGCCTGGGCCACGGGCAGCGACCGCCGCGCGCCGTCCAGACGGATCGGCGTCGGATCCAGCTCCGAGCCCACCGGATGGTAGAGCGCATAGGTCTTCGCCCGCGGGGGCGCGGCGGCCGCCAGGACGGCGGCGGCCCGGTCGCCCGCATCGGGGCGTTCGGCGGCGAGCCGCCGGCGCAGGGCGCGCAGGCTTCGCCGCAGCGTGGCCTTGTCGGAGATCGAATCCACACCTGACCTTAGCGCAGATGGGTGGCGGCGCCGCGAGAGCCGTGAAGGACTGTCAATTCCCTCGACCTGGATTAACCAGGTGGGCGCCGTGTTGCCGAAGACCACGATCCCCGGCAGGGACAGCTCCCGATGAGCGAATTAAGGTCGCTGGAATTTGGTTGCCTTCGACGCGAGCCGCAGCAAGACCCGCCGAGGGCGTAAGGTAGTGAGCCGGACGCGCCGGCTCAAGCGAGGCCGGCGATGTCGCGACAGAATATCCAGGACCTGATCGAGGCGGCCGTGGCCAAGGGCGTCGCGCCGGGGCTGACCGCGGCCGTCGCGCGGCCCGACGGGACCGACGAGCTGTTCGCCGCCGGCGTCCGCGGAGCCGCCGATCCGACCCCCATGGACGCCGGAACCGTCTTCTGGATCGCCTCGTGCACCAAGGCGCTCACCTCGGCCGCCGCCCTCGAACTCGTCGCCCAGGGCAGGCTCGACCTCGACGAACCCGTCGGGGGGCTCGTGCCGGCGCTTGCCGCGCCCCAGGTCCTGGAAGGGTTCGACGCCGACGGCGCGCCGCGCCTGCGCCCGGCGCGCAAGCCGGTGACCCTGCGCACCCTGCTCGCCCACACCTCGGGCATGGCCTACGACTTCTTCAACGCCGACCTCGCCCGCCACCTCGCCGCGGTCGGCGGCGACCTCTCCCTGGCGGTCACCGGGGCGGCGCCCCTCGTCTTCGAGCCGGGGGAGGGCTGGCAGTACGGCACCGGTATCGACGGCGCGGCCTGGTTGATCGAGGCGGCGACCGGCGAACCCTTCGCCGCATACCTCGCGCGCACCATCCTGGACCCGCTGGGGATGTCCGACACCGCCTTCGCGCCGGGCCCGGACCAGGCCGTGCGGCGAGCCGGGATGCACCACCGCACGGCCGAGGGCGCGTTCGCGCCCGCCGACGCCTTCCCGGCCCCGCCCGCCTTCCACGGCGGCGGCGGGCTGACCTCGACGGCGGCCGACTACCTGAAGTTCCTGCGTGCGGTGATCGGCGACGGCGCGGGCGTGCTCTCGCCGGAAACCCTGGAACGCCTGCGCCAGCCCCAGGCGCGCGTCGGCCGCCCGGGCGACCTGGCCACCGCCGCCCCGCCGCTCAGCAGCGATTTCCGCCCCATGCCGGGGATCGCCAAGTCGTGGACCCTGGGCTTCCTGCGCAACGACGAGGACGTCCCCGGCGGCCGGCGCGCCGGTTCGCTCGCCTGGGGCGGCCTGGCCAACTGCTACTACTGGGCCGATCCGGCGAGCGGCGTGGCGGGGGTGCTCTGCGCCCAGTTCCTGCCCTTCGCCGATCCCGGCGTGCTGAAGACCTTCGAGGCCTTCGAGCAGGCGGTCTACGCGTCCTGACGCCGCGGCGGCTTCCAACCGGGGCGGCGAAAGCCTAAGTCTGCGGTCGTGCGCCTCCGGAACCGCCAAGCGTGAACGCGACCCTCGAGCTCCAGCCGTCCCTCGCCCGCCAGGCCAACGACCTGGCCCGCGATCTCGCGCGTCCCGAGCCGCGGATCTACTGGCTGGACCTGGCGGTCACCGCCTCGGTGACCTGGCTGAGCTTCGCGGTGGCCGCGACCAGCGCCTCGTGGGCCTGGACGCTCGCCGCCGGGGCCGTCTGCGTTCTGGCCCTCTATCGCGGCATCAGCTTCATCCACGAGCTGACCCACCTGCGCCGCGACGACATCCCCGGTTTCCACTTCGCCTGGAACGTCCTGATCGGCGTGCCCTGGCTGACGCCGTCGCTGCTGTACGAGGGCGTCCACATCCTGCACCACGCCAAGGACCGCTACGGCACGCCGCGCGATCCGGAATACCACCCCCTGGCCCGCCGGCCGCCGCACGAGCTGGCGGTGTTCCTGGGCATAGCCTTGCTGGCCCCCGTGGGCGTGGTGCTGCGCTTCGGCGTGCTGGCGCCGCTGGGCTTCGTGATCCCGGCGGTGCGCCGCTTCGCCGTCGCGCGGGCCTCCGGGATGGTCATCAACCCCGGCTTCGCCCGCGAGGACTTCGACCGCGCCAATTCGCCCGCCTGGCTGGCCCAGGAGATCGGCGCCTGGCTGTGGTGCTGGACGATCGCGGGCCTGGCCTTCGCCGGGATCGTCCCCTGGCGCGTGGTGGCGACCGCCGGGGCGATCTTCGCCCTGATGACCCTCTTGAACCAGCTCCGCACGGCGGTCGCCCACTACTGGGAGAACGACGGCGAGGTCATGGCCCCGCTGGACCAGTTCCTCGACAGCGTGAACGTGCCGCCGCCGGCCTTGATGCCCTACCTCTGGGCGCCCGTGGGCCTGCGCTACCACGCCCTGCATCACCTGATGCCGCGGCTGCCCTACCACAACCTGGGCGCCGCCCACCGCCGCCTCGTCGAGGCCCTGCCGCCCGACCACGTCTACCGGCGCGTGGAGCAGCGCGAGCTCATCCCGGCGCTCGGCGACCTCGTGCGGCGGATGGGGCGGAAGCGCTAGGTCAGCCGCCGCCGATCAGCCGCGCCAGGTTCGCCAGCGGAAACGCGAACGGCACGGCGAACGAGCCCCATGTGCCGAGCGCCAGCGCGGTGCGCCGGTATAGGGCCGCGTCCGCCGGCCGGACCGAGGCTTCGACCATCGGCCCCAGCAGGAAGGCGATGTTGGCGAAGCCCATGAGGATCAGGAAACCCGTGCCCAGGAAGAGCGTCATGCCGAGCGCGTCCGAGGCCGACTCCCACATCGGCCGGCCAAACGCATAGCTCTGGCCGATGGCCAGGCCGTAGGCCATCCACCCCGCGACGGCGAGCACGAGGTTGTAGGGAAGCCTGCGGGCCTGCCACCAGGTCCAGGCGTCCGTGTCGGGTCGGGAGGAATCGCTTTCGGCCATGGGCGGACTTCACCCCAGGCCGGTCAAGACCTCGTGCAGGCCCCGCGTGCTCTCGGCGCCCATTCGTCCCAGCCGCTCGATCAGGCGTCCTGGGCCGCCAGCTTCTCGATCTTGCCGGCCGCGCCTTCCAGGGCCGCGACGGCCTTGGCCTCGATACGGGCCCGATCGGCCTGGAGGCGGTTCACCTCGACCTGCAGGGCGGCCAGCCGGTTGCGGGCGTCCATCAGTTCGTCGGCCAGCAGCAGCCCGCCCATCAGGAACAGGCGCGTGTCGCCCAGCTGCCCCAGGTCCTGCGACACCTGCCGGACCTGCTGGTCCAGCATCCGGGCCAGCTCCTGGAGGTGCGCCTCCTGGCCGTCCTCGCACCCCACGGCATAGGGGCGGCCGTTCACCTCGACGTTGACCTGGGCCATGCCTAGCCCTCCTGCGCAGGCGCCTGGCCGTTCAGGGCGGCGCGGATTTCCTGGATGGCGCGGCCGAGGGCGACCGAGGCCTGAGCGCCGGCCTCCTCCAGCTCGCGCTCGCGGGCGCGGGCGGCATCCAGCTCGGCGGCGAGATTGGCGCGGTCCTGGTCGAACAGGCCGCCGACCTCTGCGCCGGCTTCCTTCAACCGCCGGGAAAGCCGCTGTTCCAGCACATGCAGCGCCGTCTCCAGCCGCTTGGCGGCCACGTCGAGAGCACTGTCCCCAGGGTTCATGCCATCCTCCGAAGCCCCGCCCGACTCTATAGACTGCGTCGCCCGATCTCGCGAATTCGCTAGAGCGCGTATGGCGAAAGTGTGGGCGGCTTCGCCCGCAAACGCGCTCTATCCCTCAAGGTTCGAAGCACGATTCAGGCGTCAGGCGAGGCCGCCTGACACCATCGTGCCGCAGGCGATTTCTTGACCGTGCCGCTCGCGCGTGCCAACCCGCCGCGCAATTTCCCGAACTCGCAGCCACCGAGGACCGATGCCCGCCACGCCCAAGCTCATGGCCGACGCCATCCGCGTGCTCTCGATGGACGCCGTCGAGAAGGCCAACAGCGGACACCCCGGGATGCCCATGGGCATGGCCGACGTGGCCACGGTGCTCTGGACGAAGTTCCTGAAGTACGACTCGGCCCGTCCAGACTGGGCCGACCGCGATCGCTTCGTGCTGTCGGCGGGCCACGGCTCGATGCTGCTCTATAGCCTGCTGCACCTCAGCGGCTTCAAGGCCGTGACCATGGACAGCCTCCGGGGCTTCCGCCAGCTGGGCTCCAACACCCCGGGCCACCCGGAGTACGGCCACACGCCGGGCGTTGAGACCACCACCGGGCCGCTGGGCCAGGGGCTGGCCACCGCCGTCGGCATGGCCATGGCCGAGCGCAAGCTGGCCGCCCGCTTCGGCGACGACCTCGTCGACCACCGCACCTGGGTGGTGGCCGGCGACGGCTGCCTGATGGAGGGCGTCAGCCACGAGGCGATCAGCCTCGCCGGCCGCCTGAAGCTGGCCAAGCTCACCGTGCTCTGGGACGACAACCACATCACCATCGACGGCGACGTGGCCATTTCGGACGCCACCGACCAGATCGCCCGCTTCAAGGCCGCCGGCTGGGCTGCGCGCCGGGTCGATGGCCACGATCCTGCCGCCGTCCGCCGCGCCCTGGCCTGGGCGACCAAGCAGGACCGGCCCACCCTGATCGCCTGCCGCACCACCATCGGCATGGGCGCCCCGCACATGGCCGGCACCCACGACGTCCACGGCAAGGCCCTGGGCAAGGACGAGGTGGCCGCCACGCGCGAGGCCCTGGGCTGGCCCTGGCCGCCGTTCGAGCTGCCGGACGAGGTGGCCAAGGCCTGGCGGCGCGCCGGGCGCCGGGGCGGCCGGGTCCGCAAGGCCTGGGAGGCCAAGCTCGCCGCTTCGCCGCACAAGGCCGAGTTCGAGCGCGCCATGTCGGGCGAGCTGCCCCGCCACGCCTTCGAGGCGCTGGACGCCTTCATCGCCGAGGCCGCGGAGAAGAAGCCCGCCGCCGCCACCCGCCAGCACTCCGGCTCGGTGCTGGAGAGGATCTTCGGCGAGATCCCCGACCTGCTCGGCGGCTCGGCCGACCTCACCGGCTCCAACAACACCTACGTCAAGAACACGCCGATCTTCGACGGCCCCGACTACGCGGGCCGCTACGTGAACTACGGCGTGCGCGAGTTCGGCATGGCCGCGGCCATGAACGGCCTGGCCCTGCACGGCGGCGTCATCCCCTACGGCGGCACCTTCCTGGTCTTCAGCGACTACAGCCGTCCGGCCATCCGGCTGGCGGCGCTGATGGGCGTGCGGGTGGTCCACGTGGGCACCCACGACTCCATCGGCCTCGGCGAAGACGGGCCCACCCACCAGCCGGTGGAGCACCTGGCCGCGCTCCGCGCCATGCCCAACCTCAACGTCTTCCGTCCCGCCGACGCGGTGGAGACGGCCGAGTGCTGGAAGCTGGCGCTGGGGGCGAAGACCACGCCCTCGGTGATGGCGCTGTCGCGGCAGAAGACCGCCGGCGTCCGGGGCGACGCGGGCGAGAACCAGAGCGCGCGCGGAGCCTACCAGCTCGCCGGCGCCGGCCTGCCCGCCCAGGTGACGATCTTCGCCACTGGCACCGAGATCCCGATCGCCCTCGCCGCCAAGGACCTGCTGGAAGCCGACGGGATCGGCGCGCGGGTGGTCTCCGTCCCCTGCTTCGAGCTGTTCGAGGACCAGCCCGCCGACTACCAGGCCGCCGTCATCGGCGAGACCGAGGTTCGCGTGGCCGTCGAGGCCGGCGTCCGCCAGGGCTGGGACCGCTTCATCGGCCAGGACGGCGCCTTCGTGGGCATGACCGGCTTCGGCGCCAGCGCGCCCGACAAGGCGCTCTACAAACACTTCGGCATCACCGCCGAGGCCGTCGCCGCCGCGGCGAAGGCGAAGCTGTGATTTTCCCTCTCCTCTCGCTTCGCGGAGGGAGAGGATGAGCCGTCTCGGCACGCCGCTTTCGCCCACCGCCGTCCGGGTGATGCTGCTGGGCTCGGGCGAGCTCGGCAAGGAGGTGGTGATCGAGCTGCAGCGCCTGGGCTGCGAGGTGGTCGCCGTCGACCGCTATGCGAACGCGCCCGCGATGCAGGTGGCGCACCGCAGCCATGTGATCGCCATGACCGACGCCGCGGCGCTCCGGGCCCTGGTCGAGGCCGAGAAGCCGCACCTGATCGTCCCCGAGATCGAGGCCATCGCCACCGACGAGCTGGCCCGCATCGAGGCCGACGGCCTGGCCACCGTCATCCCCACCGCTCGCGCCGCCCAGCTCACCATGAACCGCGAGGGCATCCGCCGGCTGGCCGCCGAGGAGCTGGGCCTGCCCACCAGCGCCTACGCCTTCGCCTCCACCGAGGCCGAGCTGGCGACGGCGATCGCCGAGGTCACCGGCCTGCCGTGTTTCGTGAAGCCGGTGATGAGCAGTTCCGGCAAGGGCCAGTCCTACGTCGAGGACGCCGCCGGCATCGCCGCAGCCTGGCGCTATGCGATGGAGGCCGGCCGCGTCGAGCAGGCCCGGGTCATCGTCGAGGGCCGCGTGGACTTCGACTTCGAGATCACCCAGCTGACCGTTCGTTCGCTGCGCGACGGCAAGGTCGAGACGAATTTCTGTGCGCCGGTCGGCCATCGCCAGGTGAAGGGCGACTATGTGGAAAGCTGGCAACCGCAGGCGATGAGCCCGGCGGCCCTCGCCCGCGCCCGGGAAATCGCCAAGGCGGTGACCGATGCGCTGGGCGGCCTCGGCCTTTTCGGCGTCGAGCTGTTCGTGAAGGGCGACGAGGTCTGGTTCTCCGAGGTCAGCCCGCGGCCGCACGACACCGGCCTGGTGACGCTGGTCACCCAGCACCAGAGCGAGTTCGCCCTGCACGCCCGCGCCATCCTGGGCCTGCCCGTCGACGTGACCCAGCGCGAGCCGGGCGCCAGCGCGGTGATCTACGGCGGGCTTGAGGCCAGGGGCATAGCCTTCGAGGGCGTGGCCAAGGCGCTGGCCGTGCCCGGCGCCGACCTGCGCCTGTTCGGCAAGCCCGAGAGCTTCGCGCGCCGCCGCATGGGCGTGGCCCTGGCCCGCGGCGCCGATGTGGACGAGGCGCGCGAGCGGGCGCGCGAGGCGGCGGGCAAGGTGAAGCCGGTCGCGGGCTGAGCGGCCCTTCCTAATCCAGGGTGCGCGGCCCGAACGCCGCGATCGCGTCGGCGAACGCCGCCAGGGCGGCCTTCAGGTCGGGGCCGATCCGGCCGTCGGCGGCGATTTCCTCGGCCGACAACGGGCGTCCGCCCAGGTCGATCTCCACGCAGGCGTCATCCACGATCCGCGCCGACATGGTCAGCAGCGTCTCGCGCATGTGGGCGATGGCGTGCCGCGCCCGGGGCGAGGCGTTGATCAGCGCCACGGGCGTCTGGGGGAATTCCAGGCTGGGGACCAGCCAGTCCAGCGCGTTCTTCATCGTCCCGGCGACGCCGTGTGCGTATTCGGGACTGCAGATCACCAGGCCGTCGGCCTCGCCCACGCGGCGGCGCAGGTCCGCGACTGTCGCGGGCAGGCTGTCTTCAAGGTCGGGATTGAAGTGCGGCAGCTCGCCGAGGCCCCGGTAGACCTCCACCGCCACGCCGGCAGGCGCCAGGCGGGCGAGGGCCTCGATGACGCGCGTGTTGGACGAGGCCGCGCGCAGGCTTCCCGAGATGGCGAGCAGTCGCATGGCGCTCTCCCTACCGCTGGGCCCGCGTCCCGGCGAGGGACGAATCCTCACGGCCCCGCTCTTGCAGGCGCGCGTCGAACGGTCGGCCGCATGCTCACTCCGGGGGGCAAGGGGTTGACTTCCCTCGCGGCGGTCGGAAGAACGCCGGCCACAATCAGATCGCCCCTGGAAGGAGCTGCCCCACATGACGGTCCGCGTCGCCATCAATGGTTTCGGCCGTATCGGCCGTCTGGTCCTGCGCTCGATCGTCGAACATGGCCGCAAGGACATCGAGGTGGTGGCGATCAACGACCTGGGCCCGGTCGAGACCAACGCCCACCTGCTGCGCTACGACAGCGTGCACGGCCGCTTCCCGGCCGAGGTAAAGGTCTCCGGCGAGTTCATTGAGGTCGCCGGCCACGGCAAGATCAAGGTCACCGCCGAGCGCGACCCGGCCAAGCTGCCGCACAAGGACCTGGGCGTGGACATCGCGCTCGAATGCACCGGCATCTTCGCCTCGAAGGACAAGGCCAGCGCCCACCTCGAGGCCGGCGCCAAGCGGGTGATCATCTCGGCCCCCGGCGACGGCGTCGACAAGACCATCGTCTTCGGCGTGAACCACGACACCCTGACCAAGGACGACCTGGTCATCTCCAACGCCTCGTGCACCACCAACTGCCTGGCCCCGGTGGCCAAGGTGCTGCAGGACCTCTGCGGCATCGAGCGCGGCTATATGACCACGATCCACTCCTACACGGGCGACCAGCCGACGCTGGACACCCTGCACAAGGACCTCTACCGCGCCCGCGCCGCGGCCATGTCGATGATCCCCACCTCGACCGGCGCCGCCAAGGCCCTGGGCCTGGTGATCCCGGCGCTGGCCGGCAAGCTGGACGGCTCCTCCATCCGCGTGCCGACGCCGAACGTCTCGGTGGTCGACCTGAAGTTCGTGCCCGGCAAGTCGGTGACCGCCGCCGACATCAACGCGGCCATGGAAGCCGCCGCCGCCTCGGGCCCGCTGAAGGGCGTGCTGGCGGTGACCAAGGAGCCGCTGGTCTCCATGGACTTCAACCACAACCCGGCCTCGTCCACCGTGGCCCTGCCGCAGACCCAGGTGATCGACGGCGGCCTCGGCCGCGTGCTCAGCTGGTACGACAACGAGTGGGGCTTCTCGACCCGGATGAGCGACACCGCCGTCCTCATGGGCTCGCTGATCTAAGAAGGCCGCCATGCGATTCCGCACCCTCGACGACGCCGATCTCCAGGGCCGGCGCGCCCTGGTGCGGGTGGACTTCAACGTTCCCATGGAGGACGGCCGCGTCACCGACGACACGCGCCTGCGCGCCGCGGTCCCCACCATCGAGAAGCTGCGCGCCGGCGGGGCCAAGGTGATCCTGCTGGCCCACTTCGACCGGCCCAAGGGCAAGTGGGTGCCGGCTATGAGCCTCAAGCCCGTGGTCCCGGCCCTGGCCAAGGTGCTGGGCTATCCGGTGGCCTTCGCCGAGGACTGCGTGGGCAAGGACGCCGCCGCCGCCGTGGCGGCGATGCCGCCCGGCGACGTGGTGCTGTTCGAGAACGTGCGCTTCTATCCGGGCGAGGAGGCGAACGATCCGAAGTTCGCCCGCGCGCTCGCCGAGAACGGCGACCTCTACGTCAACGACGCCTTCTCCGCCGCCCACCGGGCGCATGCCTCCACCGAGGGGCTTGCCCACCTGATGCCCGCCTACGCCGGCGAGCAGATGCGGCTGGAGCTGACGGCGCTGAACCGCGCGCTCGGCCATCCGGAGCGGCCGGTGATCGGCATCGTCGGCGGCTCGAAGGTCTCCACCAAGCTCGACCTCCTGAAGCACCTGGTCACCAAGCTGGACAAGCTGGCCATCGGCGGCGGCATGGCCAACACATTCCTGTACGCCCAGGGCCATGATGTCGGCGCCTCCTACTGCGAGAAAGACTTGGCCGAGACCGCGCGCGAGATCATCCGCCTGGCGGGCCAGAACAACTGCAAGCTCTTCCTGCCGCTCGACGTGGTGGTGGCCGAGAAGATGGCCCCCGGCGCGCCGGCGCGGGTGCGCGATTCGGGATCGATCGACGACGACGAGCGCATCCTCGACGCCGGGCCGGAGACGGTGGAACGCCTGTGCCGCGCCATGGACAATTCCAAGACGTTGATCTGGAACGGCCCCTTGGGCGTTTTCGAGATGCCGCCCTTCGACAAGGGCACCGTCGCCGCGGCCCGCCACGCCGCCGAGCTCGCCAAGGCGGGGAAGCTCGTGGCGGTCGCCGGAGGCGGTGATACGGTGGCGGCCCTGAACGCGGCCGGCGTCTCTGCGGACTTCACGTTCGTATCGACGGCGGGCGGCGCGTTTCTTGAATGGATGGAAGGCAAGGCGCTGCCCGGAGTGGCCGCCCTGGCCCAGTAGGAAACAGGTGGGGACCTGACATGGCTCGGATCACGCTTCGACAGCTTCTCGACCACGCCGCCGAGCACGGCTACGGCGTGCCGGCGTTCAACATCAACAACATGGAGCAGGCGCTGGCGATCATGGAGGCCGCCGAGGCCACCAACTCGCCCGTGATCATGCAGGCCTCGCGCGGCGCGCGCAGCTACGCCAACGACATCGTGCTGAAGCACCTGATCGACGCGATGGCCGAGATGTATCCCGACATCCCGATCTGCATGCACCAGGACCACGGGAACAACGAGGCCACCTGCGCCACGGCGATCCAGTACGGCTTCACCTCGGTGATGATGGACGGCTCGCTGAAGGCCGACGGCAAGACGCCCGCCGACTACGACTACAACGTCAAGGTCACCCGCAACGTCGTCGACATGGCCCACTGGGTCGGCGCCAGCGTCGAGGGCGAGCTGGGCGTGCTGGGCAGTCTCGAGACCGGCATGGGCGAGAAGGAAGACGGCCACGGCTTCGAGGGCAAGCTCGGCCACGACCAGCTCCTCACCGATCCCGACCAGGCGGTCGAGTTCGTGAAGGCCACCGAGGTCGACGCGCTGGCCATCGCCATGGGCACCAGCCACGGCGCCTATAAGTTCACGCGCAAGCCGGACGGCGACGTCCTGGCGATGAACGTGATCGAGGAGATCCACCGCCGCCTGCCCAACACCCACCTGGTGATGCACGGCTCGTCGTCGGTGCCGCAGGACCTGCAGGACCTGATCAACAAGTACGGCGGCGAGATGCCCCAGACCTGGGGCGTGCCGGTGGAAGAGATCCAGCGCGGCATCAAGCACGGCGTGCGCAAGATCAACATCGACACCGACAACCGCATGGCCATCACCGCGGCGATCCGGAAGGTGTTCGTCGAGAAGCCCGGCGAGTTCGACCCGCGCGGCTACCTGAAGCCCGCCAAGGAAGCCATGCGCAAGGTCTGCGTTCAGCGCTTCGAAGAGTTCGGCACGGCCGGTCACGCCGACAAGATCAAGGCGATCCCGATGTCGGCCATGGCCAAGCGTTACGCCGCCGGCGAGCTGGCCCCGAAGGTCGGCCTGACCAAGGTCGCCGCCGAGTAATAGGTCAGGGCCGCGTGATGGCCCGGCTGGTTCTCATTCCCAGTCCGTTCGTGGGCGGCTCGTCCTGGGCGCCGACGGCGGCCGTCTTGCCCGACGCCCTGGTCGCCGGTTACGGCGGCGTCTGCGGTCCCGCCTGGTACGAGGGCGTCGCCGACCGCGTCTGCGCCCAGGCCGATGGCCGGCCGTGGATCGCGGTCCTGCACAGCGGCGCCGGCGGCTTCGCCCCAGCCCTCGCCGCGGCCTCGGCCGACCTCGCGGGCTTCATCTTCGCCGACGCCGTCCTGCCCTATCCGGGCCGCAGCAACCTCGCGACGGCGCCTGAGGCGTTCGCCGACGAGCTGCGGCGCCTCACCACCGACGGCCTGCTCGCGCCGTGGGATCAATGGTTCGCCGGCGGCTTCCTGGAGCACCTGATCCCTGACGCGGCGACGCGGGCGGCCTTCGTGGCGGACATCCCGCGCGTCCCGTTCGCCTTCCTGGAAGCCGTCGCGCCGGACGACGGGACCTGGGCGGAAAGGCCCTGCGCCTACCTCCAGCTCAGCCGCACCTACGCCGGGACGGCCGATCGCGCCGAGGCCATGGGCTGGCCGGTCCGCCGCGAACGCATGCACCATCTGGCCATGACCACCGCGCCGCGCGAGGTGGCCGCCTTGCTGCTGGAACTGGTCGGGCGCCTCGACGGGTAGGCGTCCCCGGTCAATGCACCGTCGCGTCCGGTTCGCCCTGCGGCCGGACGCCGGTCAGCCTCTGCACCAGCGGGCCCATGGTGGCGCCCTGGGCCACCACCGAGAACATCACCACCACATAGGTCGTGGCCACGATCAGGTCCTTCACGGGGCCGGCCGGCAGCGATAGCGCCAGCGCGATGGAGATTCCGCCGCGCAGCGCGCCCCAGGTGAGGATCGGCAGCGACAGCTTGAACGGCAGCAGCTTGCGCCAGAACACCAGCAGGCCGGCGACGGACGTCAGCCGCGCCAGCAGGATCATCGGGATCGCCAGCAGGCCCGCGCCCAGGAGGTCGAAGCGGCCGGCCAGCGCCACGCCTTCCAGCCCGATCAGCAGGAACAGCACCGCGTTCAGGATCTCGTCGATCAGCGACCAGAACTTCAGCAGATAGTCCCGGGTGGTGTCGCTCATGGCCAGCGCCACGCCGTGGTTGCCGATCAGCAGGCCGGCCACCGCCATCGCCACCGGGCCGCTGACGTGGAGCTGGTGGGCCAGGCCGTAGCCGCCCATCACCACGGCCAGGCTGAGCAACACCTCGACGTTGTAGTTGTCGATCGAGCGCATGGCGCGGAAGGCGATGTAGCCCACCGCCAGCCCCAGGGCCGCGCCGCCGCCGGCCTCGACCAGGAACAGCTCGGCCGCGTGGCCCAGGGTCAGGGGCTCGCCGCTGGTCGCCGCGGCCAGCAGGATCGTGAAGATCACCACGCCCACGCCGTCGTTGAACAGGCTCTCGCCGCCGACCGTGGCCTCCAGCGTCGGCGGCACCTTCGCCCCCTTGAGGATGCCCAGCACGGCCACGGGGTCGGTGGGGCTGATCAGGGCGCCGAACACCAGGCACCAGATGAAGGGCGCCTCGGCGCCGACCAGCAGGCTGATCGCCTTGAAGGCCGCCGCGATCAGCACGGTGGAGAGGATCACGCCCACCGTCGACAGGGCCGCGATCGGCTGGCGGCCCAGGCGCACCTGGTCGAGGTTCACGTGCAGGGCGCCGGCGAACAGCAGGAACGACAGCATGCCGTCCATCAGGGTGGTCTCGAAGTCGACCTGCTCGATGAACCCGGTCACCACGCCCGCCAGGTCGCTCTGCGGCAAGAGCCGGTCGATGGCGATGACCACGAACGAGGAGATCGCCCCCATCATGGTGAGCGCGATCGCCTGCGGGATGCGGATGAAGCGGTGGTTCACATACCCCAGGACGGCCACCAGCACGATGAGGATGCCGGCGGCGTCGAACGCCGTGAGACTGACTGCGTGCATTGCCCCGCCCAAGCTGACCTGGGGTCTTATAGCCGACCCGGTCCGGCCCGCGGCAACCCGCGGGCCCGCCTCCCGGCGGCATCTGCGCGCATCGGTTGAGTACAGGTCGCCGAATCGGCGCATTCTGGCCCGGCGCAGCGAGGCGCGCGCATGGAATCACTGGAAGTCATCGCCCGGCCGCACTTCGAAGACGCCGACCACGCCTGGCTGGTCGACATCCGCTCGCGCCGCGCCGGCAACCGGGGGCCGCCCTACTTCACCCTGGTCTTCGCCGGCGTCGACATGGACCCGAAGGCCTTCGCCGAGGAAATCCGCGCCAACGCCGCCGACTTCCCGCGCATCCGCTTCCGCCTGCGCTCGGCCCTGGTCGTGCCCGAACGCACCGTGGGGCGCTTCCACGTCTTCCTGATCCCCGACGAGGGGTTCGCCGCCATCCTGCGCCTGCACGACGCCCTGCACCGAGGCGACATCGAGGCGGCGATCCGCGAAGAGCAACCCTACCTGCCGCACATCACGGTCGCGACATGCTCCACCCACGCCGAGGCGCGCAAGATCGCCGACAGCCTCAACAACGGCGACCTCGACATCCCGGGCCACATCGAGGCGCTGGAGGTCGAGCGGCGCACCGGCGACGTCATCCGCCGCGTGGCCGAAATCCCGCTGGCCCGCCAGGGCTGGTTCGGCTGAGGCGCCTCAGGCTTCCGGCAGCTCGCCCATGGCGCTTTGCAGGTAGTTCTGCTCGCCGAGGCTCTTCACCAGGCTGAGCTGGGTCTCGAGGTAGTCGATGTGCTCCTCGGTGTCGGTGAGGATGTCGCGCAGGAGCTGTCGCGAGACGAAGTCGGCGGCCGCCTCGCACTGCTTGATGCCCTCGACCAGGGTCTTGCGGCCCTTGGTTTCCAGCGCCAGGTCGGCGGTGAGGCCCTCGGCCACCGTCTCGCCGAGGCCCAGCTTGTGCAGGTCCTGCAGGTTCGGCAGGCCTTCGAGGAACAGGATGCGCTTGATGAGCATGTCGGCGTGCTTCATCTCGCCGATCGACTCTTCGTAGGTGATCTTGCCCAGGCGGACGAAGCCCCAGTTCTCGTACATCCGCGCGTGCAGGAAGTACTGATTGACCGCCGTCAGCTCGTTGGTGAGCACCGCGTTCAAGAGCTTGATGATCGCCTTGTCGCCCTGCATGTCGTGCTCCCTCGCTGCAACCCAGGCCCGAACCTCACGCCCACCGCCGGGCGTGTCAAAGTCTATGTCTGCAAGTGATTTGCGGTCGCCGGGACCGGACGCCTACTCGGCGGCGTAGCGAAGCGCCTCGCGCTCCTCGTCCAGCATCCTGCGCATGTCGCAGACGCAGCGCGCACATTGGGGCGCCGCGTCGCAGGCCTTGAAGATCTGCGCCGGACGCTCGGCGCCGGAGGCGATGGCCGCCCGGACTTCGCGCTCGCGGATGCCATTGCAGTTGCAGACGTACATGGGCGCGGACGACGGCTCCTGAGTGATGATCTTACGTAGCTTTCTGCGAACGACTTTGCAAGTCATTCGCATATGTCGCGATGTCGCGGCGCGACTGGGCGCGCTTGGGCGCGGCGGCGCGTTGACGAGACGCAAGCGGCGCGCGACAGGGCGACATGGCCTCTCCCATCTGTCGCCTCTACCTCATCACCCCGCCGCGCCTGGACGACCTGGCCGCGTTCGGCCACGTGCTGGGCCATGCGCTGGACGCGGGCGACGTGGCCGCCCTGCAGATCCGCCTCAAGGATGCGCCCGACGAGGTGATCGCCGCGGCGGTCGACGTGCTCTCGCCCATCGCCGCGGCCCGCGACGTGGCGGTGATCCTCAACGACCGGCCCGACCTGGCGGCGAAGCTGGGCTGCGACGGCGTCCACATCGGCCAGGACGACGCGCCCTACGCCGAGGCCCGCCGGCTGATGGGCAAGGACCGGATCGTCGGCGTCACCTGCCACGACAGCCGCCACCTGGCCATGGAGGCCGCCGAGGCCGGGGCCGACTACGTGGCCTTCGGCGCCTTCTTCCCGACCGCGACCAAGGACGCCAAGACCCGCGCCGACCCCGAGATCCTGACCATCTGGCAGGAGACGATGGAGACGCCCTGCGTCGCCATCGGCGGCATCACCGTGGCCACGGCCCGCGAGATCGCCCGGGCGGGCGCCGACTTCGTTGCGGTTTCCGCCGGGGTCTGGAGCCATGGCGACGGGGCCGCCGCCGCCGTGGCCGCCCTCAACGCCGAGATCGCCGCCGGCGCCGCCGAGCGGGGCTGATCCCACCCCAACTCGTCATCCTCGCCCTTGTGGCGAGGGTCCCTCTATCGGCCGGCATTGAGGGCGCTTTTGATCCGGAGTGCTGTCGGTCGGCTCAGTGCGGTGGATGGAGGGATTCCAGGCACAAGGCCTGGGATGACGGACGCATCGGGAAGGACGGCCCCTATTCCACCTCGGGCGGCGCGTCCTCGTAGACCGGCACGCCGTCCGGCGTCGGGACGAACGGGTGGGCGGTGGCGTGGTGGGTCACGCGGTGCGGCCCGGGCAGGGTGGGGTCGGCGAAAGCGCCGCCCGCCACGCCGATCACGTCGGGCCACTCGGGAGAACCCCACATCAGGCTCGACCCGCAGCGCGGGCAGAAGTGGCGGGTGGTCTGCCCGCCCGGGGCCTGGAACGTGGCGGAGGGTCCGGCGCGCGCGGTCAGCTGGTCCGGGCGGAAATAGGCGGTCACGCCGAAGAAGCTGCCGGTGCGCCTCTGGCAGCGCGTGCAGCAGCATGCCGAGACCAGTATCGGCTCGCCTTCGAGGGTGAGGCGGAAATCACCGCAGCCGCAGGCGGCGGTGCGGATCGGAGCGTTCCGGGTCATGCCGCCAGGATGGCGATCCCTTGCATCGGGGCAAGCCGGCGAGTAGGGATCGCGCCCTCTATTCCGTCCGAGATCTTTTGACACCGTGAGCACCCAGTCCGCCCTCCTGAAGGTGATGAGCGACGCCGCGCGCAAGGCCGCGCGCGGCCTGAACCGCGACTTCGGCGAACTGGCCGAGCTGCAGGTGGCCAAGAAGGCGCCCGCCGACTTCGTGTCGGCCGCCGACCTCAAGGCCGAGCAGGTGCTCTTCGAGGCGCTCTCCAAGGCCCGCCCGGGCTACAGCTTCCTGGGCGAGGAGCGCGGCCTCATCGAGGGCACCGACAAGACCCACACCTGGATCGTCGACCCGCTGGACGGCACCACCAACTTCCTGCACGCGATCCCGCACTTCGCCATCAATATCGCGCTGGAGCGCGAGGGCGCCGTCGTCGCGGCGGTCACCTACAATCCGATCACCAACGAGCTGTTCTGGGCCGAGAAGGGCAAGGGCTGCTTCGTAAACGACCACCGCCTGCGGGTGGCGGCGCGCCAGAAGCTGGACGAGGCGGTGCTGGCCACCGGCATCCCCTTCCTGGGCCACGGCCAGCACGCGAAGTTCCTCAAGGAGCTGCACCAGATGACCCAGCGGGTGGCCGGCGTGCGGCGCTTCGGCTCGGCCGCGCTCGACCTGGCCTGGGTGGCGGCGGGCCGTTTCGACGGGTTCTGGGAGCGCGACCTGAAGCCGTGGGACCTGGCGGCGGGCCTGCTGCTGGTCTCCGAAGCCGGCGGCAAGGTGACCGACGCCGAAGGGGGCGACGACGTGCTGAAGGCGGGCTCGGTGGTCGCCGCCAACCTCGACCTGCACCCGCAGATCCTCAGTCGTCTGACTGCCGCAAAATAAGCGCTAAACTGGCGGCATGATCACGCGCCGCCGACTCGCCGCTTCCGCCCTGGCTCTCGCCGCAACGCCCGTGCTCGCCCAGCCGAAGCCCAAGCCGCTCGTCATCGCCCACCGCGGCGCCAGCGGCGAACGGCCCGAGCACACGATCATGGGCTACAGGCTCGCGATCGCCGAGGGCGCCGACTTCATCGAGCCCGACTGCGTGCTGACCAAGGACGGCCATCTGGTCGTCCGCCACGAGAACGAGATCGGCGGCACCACCGACGTGGCGGCCCATCCCGAGTTCGCCGACCGCAAGGCGACCAAGGTGGTCGACGGCGAGAAGGTCACCGGCTGGTTCACCGAGGACTTCACCCTCGCCGAGCTGAAGACGCTGCGCGCCCGCGAACGCCTGCCCCAGCTGCGCCCGAACAGCGCCAAGTTCGACGGCCAGGAGCCGATCGTGACGCTGCAGGAGGTGTTCGACCTGGCCAAGGCCGAGGGCGCGCGCCTGGGCCGCCCGATCGGGACCTATCCCGAGATGAAGCACCCGGCCTATTTCGCGGGGCTGGGCCTGCCGATCGAGGGCCGCCTGCTGGACGCCATCAAGGCCAACGGGCTCAACAGCGCCGCAGCCCCGATCTTCGTCCAGTGCTTCGAGGTGGAGCCCCTGAAGACCTTCGCCCGTCTGGGCGGCAGGTCGCGCCGGGTGATGCTGGTGTCGCGCGGGCCCGCGCCGGTGGACGTGACCTCGGCCGCCGGGGTCAAGGCCATCGCCGCCTTCGCCGAGGGGCTGGGTCCCGAATGGCCGCTGGTGGTCCCCACGGTCGGCGACGACTTGGGCCCGCCCACCAGCCTGGTGGCCGACGCCCACGCGGCGGGGATGGCGGTGCATCCCTGGACCGTCCGCGCCGAAAACATCTTCCTGCCCAAGGCGCTGCAGCGCGGGAAGAGCCCCGCCGACCACGGCCAGGTGGAGGCGGTCTACCGCGCCCTCTTCGCCGCCGGCGTCGACGGCCTCTTCTCGGACTTCCCGGCCCTCGCGGTGCGCGCGCGGGACGACGCGACCCGGGCCTGACCGCGCCGGATGCCCCCCAATCGGGGGGCGGATCACGGCGGCGCCTCTGCTTTGCTTGGCCTCTACGAGTTTGTGGAGGCCTTGCCATGTATCTGAAACGCTTGCTTTGCGGCGTCGCCCTCGCCGCCGGCCTTGGCGCCGGCGCACAGGCCGCCGTGGTCGATCTGACCTTCTCCCACGCGGCGGGCCAGACGCCCGCGCTGCAGATCGGCGGCAACACCAGCGTCTATCTTCCCGACCAGCTCGCCTTCCGCGAGGGCGCTTTGGCCGGGAACTACAGCTTCCACTTCACCTACGACACCGAGGCGTCCGACCCGGACTACGGTCTGACGTTGGTCTCCGGCCAGGTCGGGACGCTGACAGACTTCTCCGGGTTCACCACGCGGCTGACCTACATCCCCTCGAGCCTGCTGCGCATCGAGCTCTTCCGGGCGGTGGGGGCGGGGTCCGGCACCTATGGGACGATGGCGATGTTCAACCTGCTGGACGACGACGGCGACCTCGGCGCGAGCCTGCCGACCTCGCTGGACTTCGCCGACTTGGACGCCGCCACGGTCGACCTCGACATCACGCGGGCCGGCAGCGGAGTGGGCGGCGGCTACTACCGCGCCTACTTCGGCGCGACCGACGGCAGGCTCGCCGAGGCGCCCGGATCGGGCGGGTCGCCGGACCCGGGCGGTCCCGTCGGCGCCGTGCCCGAGCCTGCGACCTGGGCTTCGATGATCCTGGGCTTCGGCCTTGCCGGTCGCGTACTCCGCCGCCGCACCGCGGAGGCCTACGCCGCCTCGAACTGGAGCGCCGCCAGCCGCGCGTAGAGGCCGCTCCTGGCCACCAGGTCAGCGTGGGTTCCCTCCTCGACGACCCGGCCCTGGTCCATCACCACGATGCGGTCGGCCTTCAGCACGGTGGCCAGCCGGTGGGCGATGACCAGGGTGGTGTGGCCCTTCATGGCCTCGTCGAGGGCGCGCTGGACGAGGTGCTCGTTCTCGGCGTCGAGGGCGCTGGTGGCCTCGTCGAGCAGCAGGATCGGCGCCTGGCGGATCAGGGCGCGGGCGATGGCCAGCCGCTGGCGCTGGCCGCCCGAGAGCGTGCGCGCGCGGTCGCCCACCTGGGTCGAGAGCCCTTCCGGCAGGGCGGCGAGGAAGCCCTCGGCCTGGGCGGCGCGCACTGCGGCGCGCACCTCGGCCTCGCCCGCGTCGGCGCGCCCGAAGCGCACGTTCTCGACCGCGGTGCCCGAGAACAGCGGGCTGTCCTGCGCGACCAGCGCCATGCGCGCGCGCACCTCGACGGGATCGGCGTCGCGCACGTCGACGCCGTCCACGCTCACCCGGCCCGTTTGCGGATCGTAGAACCGCAGCAGCAGGCGGAAGACCGTGCTCTTGCCCCCGCCCGACGGGCCCACCAGCGCCACCCGCTCGCCCGGCCGCACCGCCAGCGAGAAGTCCTGGAGCGCCGGCAGGTCGGGCCGTCCGGGATAGGCGAAGGTCACGTTCTCGAACGCCAGCTCGCCGCGCGGCGGCGTCGGCAGGGCGACCGGATTGGGCGGCGCGGCCACGCCCGGGCGCGCGTCGAGCAGCTCGCCCACCCGCTCCATGGCCCCGGCGGCCTTCTGGACGTCGCCCCAGGTCTCGCCCAGCGCGCCGACCGAGCCGGCGGCCATCACCGACAGGAAGGCGAACTGGAAGAGGGCGCCCCAGCTGATGTCGCCGCGCAGGCCGGCGCGCACGCCCAGCCAGAAGACGACCACCACCCCGCCGAACACCAGCACGATCACCGCCGCGGTCATGATCGCGCGCATGGTGATGCGCCGCATCTGGGCGCCGAAGGCGTTCTCGACGGCCGAGCCGAAGCCGTCGGCGGCCGCCCGTTCGCGCCCGAAGGCCTGCACGGTCTCCAGCGCGTCCAGGCTTTCCCCGGCAGAGCCCACGGCCTCGGCGAACCGATCCTGGGCCGAGGCGGTCAGCCGGCGCACCCGCCGTCCGAACAGTATCAGCGGCGCGATCACGAACGGGAAGATCAGCAGCACCATTCCGGTGAGGCTGGGACTGACGATCACCAGCAGGATCAGGGCGCCGACGAAGGTCAGGAAATTCCGTAGGGCCACCGAGATCGAGGTGGCGATCAGGCTTTCCACGATCGAGATGTCGGTGGTCAGCCGCGACAGCACCTCGCCCGTGCGGGTCTGCAGGAAGAAGGCCGGGTCGAGGGTGAGGATGTGGCCGTAGGTCTGCTTGCGCAGGTCGGCGATCACCCGCTCGCCCAGGCTGGTCACCGAATAGAAGCGGAAGGCGGTCGAGAACGCGAGCGTCAGGGCGACCGCCCCCACCACCAGGAACCGGCGGTCGACGGTGGCCGGGTCGAGCCCGGGATCGGTCAGGTGGTCCACCACCAGGCGGATGGCGCCCGACATGCCCAGCGTCGCGCCGGTGGAGAGCAGCAGGAAGAAGGTGGCGGCCATGGCGCGCCGCCAATGGGCGCGCAGATAGGGGGTCAGCCGGCGCAGGGCGCCCACGTTGCGGCTGCGGTCGCGCCTGGCCGCGGCCTCGGCCAGCGTCTGCGCCATCGACTGGCCCGCGCTCGGCCGCCCGGGCGCGACATCGACTGGGCCCGGCTCACTCATTGCGTCACACCTTGCATTCGCCGCAGCGTTTCTCTATACGCGCGGCTTCCGTTTTTCGCCGCCTCCGCGGGCGGCCGGCCTCTTGTGGCCGTTCCAGATACGTCAGGCGCCGGCTCGATGAAACAAGACATCCACCCCGACTACCACTTCATCACCGTGGTGATGACGGACGGCACCACCTACAAGACGCGGTCGACCTACGGCAAGGAAGGCGACACGCTGAACCTGGACAT
>NZ_WGNY01000018.1 GCF_016124325.1 Phenylobacterium sp. | reverse complement strand
GTTCGTGCACCTCGCGCTTGAGCCGGCGCACGATCCTGTCTTAATCTGTAGTCTAAAGACCGTGGTTTCATTGCCTACGGAAGTGTCCCCGTTCTTGGATGAAGGGGCGCACGCTTCTGGCTTGGAATCTTAGGGCAATACGCACCGCCAAGTCGCTCTCGCAAGAGCGATTGGCCGCGGATGCGAACGTCGATCGCGCCTGGGTGAGCGAACTTGAACGGGAACAGGGCAACACCTCCGTCGACCTACTTGACCGCTTGGCTGACGCCCTCGGCGTGCCGATCGCCGCGCTCTTCGCCGAACCCGACGCGGGCGCCGACAAGCCGCAGCCTCTACGCAGTGGACGCCGCCCCCGATCTTGACCTCGGCCGCGGAGGCTAGGTTGGAGCGGGCCCTCGTCGCCGCGCATGGCAAGATGGTGGCGCTCGTTGCGAGCGTCCTGCACGCGGCAGGCGTCACGACCACCGACGAGTTCGCGCGTCTCCTGAGAGTGTTCGCCGATACCGTGGGAGAGACAGACGCGCAGGAGGCCGAGATCCTCACCCTATGGTCCGAGACTGTCGCTGCCCTGCTACCTGAGCAACGGCCGCACTAGGGCTGGAGAAACGCTGGCCAACTCGGCTCGGGGTTAGTGCGTCATCCGCACTTTGATGCGCCCGGCGGTTTCCCGCAGCACCCGCGCTTCGTGCGCAAAGCCCATCAGGTCGCAGTTCTTCGCGGCCGCCAGGGCGCGATCGTGGACCTCCGCAAGCGTCGCGCCCGGAAAGGCTGAGATGAAGATGTCCGTTGCAGCCTCGAAGTCGACGGCTCGGCGTTGGTTCGTCTCGTTTTCGGACCGCATCGGCAACTCCAGGTTTCGGAGCTCTACCATACTCAATCTCCGCGTCAGGTGAAAATCCGACGCGGATGAGACCCCCATGGCTCGCTCACGGGAGGGGCATTGACATGTCCGTCGAACTATCGTCTGTACCGTACAAATGTACGTAATATCCGGAGTGGCTGATGCCCCCAAAATCTGAGCGGTTTGAGCTGAGGCTGGAGCAGGACACACTCGATCGAGTGGACGCGTGGCGTCGGGAACAGGGCGATTTGCCGTCCAGGGCCGAGGCAATCCGCAGGCTCGTCGAAACGGGCCTCAATGCCGCGACCTCTTCCCGGCGCCTCGACATCTCGAATGTTGAGAAGTTGATGCTCTACCTGCTCTGCGACATCCACGAGAAGGTGGAGGCCGACCGTGAGCTCGACCCGAAGCTGATCCGCCGCGCGCTCCTCTACGGGCACACCTGGGGCCTCGAGATGGAGTACGGCAATTTCTTCCCGACGGTCGGCGACAACCGGGACATCAAGTCCGAGGTCGTCGACATGCTCGACATGTTCAACTTCGTCGAGGCAGCCGTGGATCGTCTGGGCGATGAGGATCGGAAGCGGCTGGAAGCCGCCGTCGGACATCTAGACCTCGCGCGCTTCACGGGCTTCGACGGCAACCACGAGATCGAGCATGCCAGTGTGATGTCGTTCCTGGTGGAAGACATGGGGCGCTTCTCGCGCTTCAAGGACCGGGCGCATCTCAACTCGCACTCGGAAAGTCTGACGCGATACCGGCGCATGCTCGCGGCGTTCGAGCCGATCCGCCCACGGCTTGCAGGCCGCGAACTGAACCTCAGCGAACTTATCGAGATCATCGAGGCGCGCCGCCTTCGTTCGTCGGTCGACGCATGAGCAGGGCGTTCGAAGACGTCGATCGGGCCAACGTCGCGTGACAATCAAGGACACCGCAGGCCTCATCCGCCGCGACGACTACTACCAGCACATCGACATGGGGTTCTTGAACCGGCGACTGTGCCTGTCGGCGCTACCGCCCGAGGTCCGGGAGGTCTACTTCCACGACGCCCGGCCCGGCACGGATCACCTGACCGTACTTGGAAACGACCACCTGTTGGTGACGATCCTGCTCGACCTCTGCGACGTGTTGGAAGCTCCCACGCTGCTCGAGGCGCTTTCCCGCGGGAAACCGCGCCAGCTGTTCCGCAGCATCGAGCAGCTCGCGCCCTGTCCGGAAATCTACGAGGCGAAACGGGTCAGCCACGCCGTGCTGCTCGATGTGGACTTCGGCAAGCCGGTCGAGATCGCCTATCACACCGAGCATGTGGTGAGCGCGACCGGCCGAATGACGCTCTCCGAGGGCGCTCGTCGCGGCTATGTGGAGGCCATGGTCGGTCTGCTGCACGATCGCGGCGACCGGTACGAGATCGAGCCGCTCGTCATTGGCGCTCCCAGTCTGGATCATCCTCGCAACAGGCGCGGTGGTGACGCGCTCATGTGGATGGGCCGGGACTATGGCGAGATCCTGCCGGAGGATATCGATCAGTTCTCCGAGATGGCGAACGCTGATGTGGAAGACGCCGAGACGTGGATGCGGGTCATGGCGCGCGTGCCCGAGGCGGCCGTGAAAGACGCCTTCACCAAGTTGCTCGCGGAGCCCTCCAGGAAGGATTGGGGCGGCGAACCCAACGACCATTTTTCCGCCAGCGTCAGCGTGGCGGGCCGGCGCAAGACGGCGGCGTTTCTGCTGAAGGGGCCCGCGAAGTTTCGCGAGATGACGCTCGACATGTGCGGCGCGCGCGCCGATCAGATCTATCGGCTCACCAACTCCGGCGCCGACATCTCTGTCGTGCAGCACGCCCACCTAATTGGGGAGGCCGTGCGGGCGACCCTTAGGGCAATGACCGTCTATCCGGGACGGCCGCGCCGCTTCTGCGTCATCGATGGCCAAGCCACCTATCGCATCCTCAAGGCCTATGGCCTGCTGCCGCCCGCGGATGAGGCGTTCGGCAGCTAACGCGGCGAGTGATCGCTTTTTCAGCTTGGGTGGCGTTGGCGTCGGGCGACCAGCCCTAGCGAGATCCGCTCGACCCTAGCGCCACGCGCTGGCGTCTGGGTCCCATCGGCCGGTGACGCCTTCCGGCTGCGCAAGGCCAGCAATGACCGGCCCAAAGAAGCGGCGGAGCTCCTCCTGCAAGGCGGGGAAGGCTGGCGGCTCGAGCGTCGGTGGATTGCGGCGCAGGAAGCCGGTCCACAGTCCTCGCTCATCGGCGATCGCGGCGAACGCTTCGGTCAAACCCACCGGCATGTCGGTGGGTATCGCCGTCTCCCGCCGCCGCAGCGTTCCGCCCACCGCCTCGATGACCGTGGAAAGGTCAAAGGGGAAGGTGCGCGTGGTGACCCAGATGTCGTGGAAGTCCTTGATCCGACCGTTCGCTTCTCCGAAGCGGATCATCGCTTCGAATTTCTCCGCGACGACGGTCTCGGGCGGGTACATCAGGATGTTCGCCTGCGGCAGGTCGGGCAGCAGACCCGGGAAGGCGCTGCGCGTGGGCGGCGGATAGACGTGATCGCCGAAGCCGATGTCGACCAGCACCCGGATCTCGGCGCCGTCGAGTCGGCCGACCAGGCTGATGCGGGCGCCTTGGTACTTGTCGGCTTCGCGGACGGGTTCGACCTTCAGCGTGGCCGGGTCGAAGACGATGCCGTCCTCCGGAACCGGCACTTGGCAGATGCGCGCGAAAAGCTCGGTGATGGCGGAAGGGTCGGGATTGCCTTCCCCCAACAGATCGAGGTCGCCGGTTGGGCGGAACACGTGTTCGGGCCAGGTGACGAACAGCATGGCGCCCTTGAGGACATAGCGGTCGGCCGCCTCGGTCTGACTGAGCCGGAAATGCAGGCGCTCGATGGCATAGCGGGTCAGGATCCGCTGGAAGTTGTCGCTGTGTTGCTTGGCGTGCAGGAGCAGCTTGGCCCGGACCGACGCGGCCGGATTCTTGAGAATCTTCGCGGTCATTGCATGGCCTTGATGAACGGCTCCATCCGGCTGGCGACCCGGTCGATCGCGGCATACTTCATGAGCTCGCTCGGGGTCGTTTTCCTCTGCCGCAGAGCGTCGCGCAGGGCTTCGATCGCGACGTCCTCACCGACGTGGCGGCGGTGCTTGAAGCAGTCTGCGATCGTCTTGGCCACGCCGTAGATGGGCACCTCCACGCCCTCCACCTGCACATGCTCGACGCCCGCCGTCAGCGCTTCGCCGGTCGCGCGGACAATTTCGAGCCCGACACCGGCGGGGCTCGGCGTCCGCGCCTTGTGCGGGATGGTCATCCAGACAGCGTGGGGAAGTTGGGTGGTCAGCTCGTGTTGGCGTAGCGCGCTGACAAGGCTGACCACGCCGTTCGGGACGAGGCGAGCGGCTTCGGCCAGATCATGGGCGATGTCCACGCCGACGCCCTCGGGGTTCTGGTAGAGGCCCCGCGCGAGCCGCGCGAGGTCGCCGGCATCGGTCAGGCGCTTGAGATAGACCAGCGGGATGCCGGCGGCCTTGAAGTCCCGCGCGCGCGCGATCCCTCGGGCCCGGGTCAGGCTCAGGGCGCGTTCGCGATGATTCATATGACGCTGGGCCATGATGTTACATAATGTCGGCAGAAAATATCGATTTGTCTACGAAAGAGAACAGTTGGGATTTCTTCACTGAGGTCATATATTTCCTATGACATGACCAAGTCCAGCCCGCCTGCCGAACTCACGCCCAAGCATGTCCGGGCGGCCCGCGCCCTGCTCGCATGGTCGCAGCAGGATCTCGCCAAGGCGGCCCGCGTCGGCACCTCCACCATCGCCGACTTCGAGCGCGGCTCGCGCACGCCCGTAGCCAACAACGCTCAGGCCATCCGCACCGCCCTGGAGGACGCAGGCATCACCTTCCTGCCAACCGGGGCCGTCATCGGCCCGGCCGTGCCGCCGATCGTCGGCGCCGAAGTTTCAGGCGTCCCCGTCCGCTGGGTCAGCGCGCAAGACCTGTCGGATTGGGCCGACCGCACCGATGGCCCGGTCAGCCTTCCCACGCTGCTGGCCAAGCTAGTGCAGGCGGCGCATGACCCCAGCATACAACTGCGCTTCCCGGCGGACGAGGGCGTTCGCCATCCTGGCTGGGACGGCGTCACGTCCGCGGTCACCGGCAACGCCTATGTCCCCAAGGGCCAGGCCGGCTGGGAGCTTGGGGTCCAGCGGCGCAATATCCAGCAGAAGGCGACGGAGGACTACGAGAAGCGAACAGCCGCGCCAGGGCCGCTCGATCCCGCCGAGTCCACCTATATCTTCGTCACCCTGCGCCACTGGCCCCAGAAGGACGTTTGGGCCGCGGCCCGCCAAGCCGAAGGCCCATGGCGCGAGGTCCGCGTCTATGACGCCGACGACCTGGTGCATTGGATCGAACAGCATCCGGCGGTGGGGCTCTGGATTGCCGCGCGCCTCGACAAGCGGCCGCCGGGGACCCGGGAGCTCGACGAGGTTTGGGAAGAGTGGTCGCTGGCCACCGAATGGCGGCTGACCGAAGATCTCGTGCTCGCCGATCGCAGCGAAGATTCGGCCGAGATCCTGCGCTGGCTGCGCGGCGAGCCGGCCGTCCTGTCGCTGCAGGCCACCACTACCGAGGAGGTGGCGGCGTTCTTCCACGCCACCCTGAGCGAACTGCCGGGCGACCTCGCGGCCGCCTACCGCGCCCGCACGATCGTGGTGACGACGGCGGAAGCCGCCCGAGCCCTCGCTAATGCGCCCCCGCCCCTGATCCTGCTGCTCAACGAGCCCGATCCGGGCCTTGCCCGCTCGCTGGCCAAGCACGGTCACTTCGTCCTCCAAGCCTATGACGAACGCCTCATCGGCCGCGGTGAGGTTCGCGCCCTGGCGCGCCCATCGCGAGAAGGCATCGCAAATGCCCTTCAAGCGTCCGGCATTGCCGAGCCGCGCGCAAAAGCGCTGGCCCGCGACAGCGCCCGCAACCTGGCCGTCCTGCGCCGCCTGATCCCAGGCGCACCCGGACGCCTACCGCGGTGGGCGGAGGGGACGCCGCCCAAGGCGCTCCTGGCGGCGCTGCTGGCAGGAGGCTGGGTCGAGACGTCGGAGGGCGACCGGGCGCGTCTGGCCGAACTTGCTGACCAACCCTACGACGCGATCATCGGCGACCTGGCGCCGCTTGTCGGCGCCTTCGACAGCCCGCTGCAGAAAGTCGGTCCCGCCTGGCGGATCTCCTCGCCGTCGGACGCCTGGGTCCTGCTGGCGCATCATCTTACGCCCGCCGACCTGGATCGCTTCGAAAGCGTCGCCCAGGCGGTCCTGGGCGCCGCCGACCCGCGCTTCGACATGGCCCCGGACGATCGCTGGATGGCGGACATCCACGGCGTGCGGCCCGACTATTCCGGCCTACTGCGGCATGGCGTCGGCCAGGTGCTGATCTTGCTGGCGCTTTGGGGCGACAAGATCCGCACCGTCGCGGACGCCCCGCGCCGCGCGGACGCCATCGTCGCACGGCTGCTCCGGGACGCCGATGCGCGGCGCTGGTGGTCGCTTTCCAATGATTTTCGGCTGCTCGCCGAAGCCTCCCCGGGGGCCTTCCTGAGCGCCATCGAAGACAGTCTCGACCAGAATGATCCACCGATCGGCGCCCTCTTCGGCCACGATGACGGTGGCGTTTTCGGCGCCGAGCACCTGTCCGACCTGATGTGGGCGCTGGAATCGCTGGCGTGGTCTCCCGACTGGATGCCGCGCGTGACCCACGTGCTGGCCCGCCTCGACGCGATCGACGTCAAGC
This sequence comes from Phenylobacterium sp., assembly GCF_016124325.1. Taxonomy (GTDB): domain Bacteria; phylum Pseudomonadota; class Alphaproteobacteria; order Caulobacterales; family Caulobacteraceae; genus Phenylobacterium. The sequence goes on along the minus strand of NZ_WGNY01000018.1, from coordinate 117,318 downwards.
CGCGCAAGTACGTCAACGGGCCGATGAACAGCCTGCGGGAGATTCACCTCCTCTGGATTCCCCAAACCTACGCCACCCAGGAGCAGCGAATCCGCGCGATCGACTTGATCCGCAAACACGAGCCCCGGACGGCGTGGAAGCTGATGCTCGGCGTCCTGCCGAGCGGTCACGACACGTCGAGCCCATCATCCATGCCGCGCTGGCGCGACTTCAGCGTCGACCGGCCTGAAGTCGTGACCTGGAACCTGATCGGCCGGGGCGCGGCCAAGATCAGCGAACGGCTCGTCGCGGATGTCGGCCTCGATGCGGCGCGGTGGGCGGCGCTGCTGGACCGGCTCGGCGACCTCTCGCCCGATCCGGAACCTGCGCTGGCGGCGCTCGAAGCAGCCGAGCCGAAGGTCACGGACGCCGCCGCCCGCACTGCGTTCTGGGATAAGCTCCGGCGCGTCCTGCATCATCACCGGCAGTTCCCGGACGTCGACTGGTCCCTTCCGGAGGAGGTGCTGAGCCGCCTGGAGGCGGTCTACGACCGGTTCGCGCCGACGGACCCGCTGGCGCGGGCGGCCTGGCTCTTCCAGGGCTCGGTCGCGCTGCCAAAGCCAAGCGACGAAGGCTGGCAGGCCGAGCAGCGCGACGTCGAGGTCGCGCGGCAGGCGGCGGCGCAAGCGCTCTATAAGGCCGGAGGCATTGCGGCCATCCTGAGCCTCGCGCGTCTCGCGGACAGTCCCGGTTACATCGGCAAGGCCCTCTACGACAGCGGGCTTGCGGCCACAGAGCTCGACGCCTTGATCGAGGCGGCGGCGCGCAGCGCCGACATCCATGAACGGGATGTCGCCCATGGCCTGATCATCTCGGTGTTCCGGGACCGCAAGGAGGCCTGGGCCGAGGCGCTGATAACGCAGGCGCTCGAGCAGGCCTGGGGCGATGACGCGCTCATGACCATCCTCCGCGCGCTGCCGACCAGCCGCTGGACCTGGGACCAAGTGGCCAAGATTGGCGGCGATACCCTGACCACCTACTGGCGCCGCGCTCCGGTTTTCTGGATGGATGAAGACGGCGGCGACATCTCCTATGCCATTCGCCAGCTCATCGACGTCGGCCGGGCGCGTCACGCCCTGGCGCTGGTCGGCCGCGGCGATAAGAACGACCGCCTGCCGACAGCGATGCTGGTCGAGGTGCTGGAGCAAGCCGCCCAGCAACCTCTGGAGAATCTGGAGGACGGCAACGAGGCCACCATGTTCCAGCACTACGTCGCCGAGACCCTGACCGAGCTCGACACGCGCGACGACGTCGATCGCAATGCGCTGGCGAGGCTGGAATGGAACTACCTTCGGGTGCTCGAACATTCGCGCCGTCCAGCGAGAGTGCTGCTGGCGACGCTTTCGGAGCAGCCGAGGCTCTTTATCGAAATGCTGAGCGCGGTGTTCAAACCCAGCGAGGACAGCGGGATCGAGGAACCCGAACCTGCCGATCCCGAGCAAGCCCGCGCCGTCGCTCACCAGGCCTACCGGCTGCTCGATCTGTGGAGCCATATCCCGGGGCGTCGTGACGACAACACTATCGACGGCGAGGTGCTGGAGTCCTGGATCAAGGAGGCGCGCGCCCTGGCCAAGGCGGTCGGCCGCGAGGACATCGCCGACAGCAAGATCGGCCAGATGCTCTCGGCGTCGCCCATAGGCGCGGACGGCGCTTGGCCTTCGGAAGCGGTGCGTGAGGCGCTCGACCTCTTCCGTAGCAAGCCCATGCTGGAGGGCTTCCGCATCGGCAAGGCCAACCGACGCGGCGTCACGACCCGCATGCCCGGAGACGGCGGCGAACTGGAACGGCGCGAGGCGGCGAAATACCGGGCGTGGGCCAAGGCGATCGCCTTTGAGCACCCCCATACGGCGAAGGCGCTGAACGAGCTGGCCGAGAGCTACGAGTGGGAGGCCAAGCGGCACGACGAGGATACCGAACGGCGCGACTGGCAGGCCTAGCGGCGCGTTGGGCGCGGCGCCCTGTCAGAAATTTGTACTCATATTTCTGACAGGGCCACGCCCGTGTCGGCCGACAAGGAGCCTGTGCCAGGCGGGCTCGCAAACACAACGTCCTCCTCCGGGTGGCTCAAGGACGGCCCTATGGAGATCTGCAGCGTCGATGGCGACACCACCCCAGAGACCCTCCCGCAACCATCATTTCAATCCGCGCTCGGTGCTGCGCCGGTTCAGCATCGACGGGCGGGGCAAGCAGGTCTGGGTCTATGACAAGACCACCGCCCGGCGGTTTAGCGCCGGCCTCGGCGGCGCCGGCTCCGCCAACGACTACAACACCCTCGTGCTGCCCGATGGCGAGATCCTGAACTTCGAGGACGCCTTCGGCGATATCGACGGCGTGTTCGCGCATACCGGCGACACACTGACGCGAAACCGGAGGGTCGCTGACCTCGACCCGGCCTTCCGGGCCCGGCTCGCGGATGGCGTCGTCGTCCAGTTCCTGCGCACGCCGATGGTCCGCAGCACGTTTCAGGCCCTCCCGCGCCAGCTGGCGGAACGGATCGCCGAAGTCGGACTAGAAACGCCCGCAGAGGACGAGTTCCCGACCGACAACGACGCCCGTCTTCAGAGCCTGAAGTTCCTCGCCGAGCGGGACGATCTGCGGGCCGCCCTGCTGGAGAAGGACATCATTCTCCTCGAACCCGCCGGCGACGCTCGATTCTGGACCTCCGACCATCCGGTTGTCCGCGTGAGCAACGCTCCGAATGGCGACACCGGCTTTCGCGCCATGGGCGTCCAGATCTATCTGCCGGTCGCCAGCGATCTGATGCTCGGCTTCCTTTGTCCCAGCCTGCGCCGGCAGCTGACCCACATTCCGCTGGAGTCGATGCGGGTCGACTCCGAACGTCTGGCGCCGCTGATCGCGTGGCGGAACGGACTTCTGAGCGGCCGGCCCGTGCCCGTCGACGACGCGACCGTTCAGAGTTTCAACCACTATCAGGTCGTGGACAGCCGACGGTTCCTCTACGCCACTCGCGACGACTTTGACCTGGCGGACGACATCCTTCGTCGCAACCCGTCGGTGCGCGCCGTCGAGAGCATGATCTCGATGGGCCGGATCGGTGAAGGCCTTGGCCCTTCCGGCACAGTTCCCGAGGGGAAATGGCTGGCCCTCTATGGCCGCGAGCGCACGCACCTAATACCCATGATCACCTGGGATCCCGCGGCGCGCGTCGCCGAGGTGGTGACCGATTTGCCCGCTTTGCTCGACGATGTCCTGGGGGATGCGCCTTTCAAATCGGCTGAGTTCTACGTCGATCGCCACGCCCTGCGCGTGATGAATGGCGGGATCGAGTTGATCGTCCTCGATCGCGGCCGGACCACGCGGTTCCAGGTGGTGCATTCCGATCCTTCGTTGCGGGCGCTTGATGAGCTGCTCGGCCGAAGCTGAGTGTGAGGGGAAGGCCTTCCCCTGCGGTCGAGCCTGACGTCTCGTCCGACCCCTTCGAGCGGGGAGATCCCCGCAACGCCCCCTCGGATTCGGAGAGCGGCCGGCGGGCGTGCTCGGTCCCGCCGCTGACGCGGCTCCTACGGGTCCGCCCCTTCGGGCGCTTCGCGCCAGCGGCCGCTCGACGGCGCGTCCCGCCGTGCAGCGCCTGGCGGCGCGCAGGCTCCTTGCAGCCTTCTCTTGAGCCGCGCTGTCGCGCGGCGGTGGCTTGGGGCTCCGCCCCCGGCGCGCTTCGGAGCGGCTTCCGCCCAGCTTCGGGCTGGGCAGGACCGGCAGGTTTGCAGGGCTTGAAAGCCCTGCAGCCGGTTCCCCGCGAAGCCGCCTCTCCGCTTGCACCCCCGGTCTCGCCGACGGGCAGGGCTGCAGGCGCGCCTTGCGCCTGCAAGCCATGCCCCAAGGAGCAGGACCATGACCGAACAAGCTCAGATCGTTCATCAGGACGGCGACGTCATCGACGTGCCGCTCAACAAGCTGAAGAAGTCGCCGCGCAACGCGCGGCGGACCCCGCATGCCGAAGCCGATATCGAGGCCCTGGCCGCCAGCATCGCGGTGAAGGGCGTCCTTCAGGTGCCGGTGGTGGAGCCGGAGACGGATACGGAGGGAGCGCCCACCGGCTGCTATTTCGTCACCATCGGCGAGGGACGGCGCCTCGCGCTGCTGCTGCGCGCCAAGCGTAAGGAGATCAAGAAGACCGCGCCGGTGCGTTGCGTGGTGGACCTGAACAACGACCCGCATGAGATCAGCCTCGACGAGAACCTCACGCGGACGGGCATGCACCCCGCCGACCAGTTCGAAGCCTTCCGGCGCCTCGCCGAGGAGCGCGGCTTCTCCGCCGAGGAGATCGGCGCCCGGTTCGGCGTCTCGGCGAACGTGGTGCGCCAGCGGCTTCGCCTCGGCGCCATCAATCCGGCCCTGATGGACCTCTACCGGGCGGGCGAACTCAACCTCGACCAGATGATGGCCTTCGCGGTCAGCGAGGACCATGCACGGCAGGCCCAGGTGTTGGAGCAGTTGGGCCCGCATCGCCCACCCTACCTGATCCGCCGCGCCATGACCGAGGCCAAGGTGTCGGCCACCGACCGGCGTGCGGTCTTCATCGGCGCCGAGGCCTATGGCGAGGCGGGCGGGACCATCCTCCGTGACCTCTTCACCGAGGACGGCGGCGGCTGGTTCGAGGACGTGGGCCTGCTGGACCGGCTGGTCGCCGAGAAGCTGGCCGGGATCGCCGAGGAGGTTCGGTCGAAGGAAGGCTGGAAGTGGGCCGAACCCCATATCGACTTCCCGCGCGCACTGGGGCTCGCCCGCGTCTATCCGCATCCCGTGGAGCGCTCGGAAGAGGACAAGGCGAAGATCGACGCCTTGTCGGACGAGTATGACGCGCTGGTCAGCGAGTGGGATACGGTCGAGGACCTTCCGCCCGAGGTTGAGGCGCGGTTCCAAGAGATCGACGCGGCGCTTGACGCCTTCGGCGACGGCACGGCCTACGATCCCGACGAGATCCCGCGCGGCGGGGTGTTCGTGATCCTCGGCCAGGACGGCGTGGCCCGCATCGAGCGCGGCCTGATCCGGCCCGAGGACCTGCCGCCGCCTGAACCCGAAGCGGACGCTGAGTCCGACGCGAGCGACGACTCTGCGGATGGCGCGGCGGGCGAACGCGGCGCGGAAGCCGAGGAGCCGGAGGAGGACTCGGGCGCGCCGCTTTCGGAACGCCTTGTGCTGGACCTGACGGCCCACCGCACCCTGGCGCTGCGCGACGCCTTGGCGGGAAACGCGACGGTGGCGCTCTCAGCAGTGGTCCACGCCCTTGCGCTATCCGCCTTCTACCCAGCGTACGAGCGGCCCACCTGCCTGGAGATCAAGGGCGTGTCGGCCTACCTCGACGGCCACGCGCCGGGCATCGGCGACACCCGCGCCGGACGCAGCGTCGCTGAGCGGCATGCGGCCTGGGCGAGCCGGGTCCCGAAGGAGGCCGACGCGCTCTGGGCTTTTGTGCAGGACCTCTCGGTCACGGACTTGCTGGACCTCCTGGCGCATTGCGCGAGCCTGACGGTCAACGCCGTCCGGGCGCCTTTCGACCGCAAGCCGGGCGCCTGGGCGCACGCGGACCGGCTGGCCGAGGCGGTGGACCTCGACATGACTGGCTACTGGACGCCTACCGTGACGAGCTACCTGGGCCGCGTCACCAAGGGCCGGATCGCCGAGGCGGTGCGGGAGGCCGCGTCGGAGGAGGCGGCCGAGCGGATCGGCGGCTTGAAGAAGCCGGATATGGCGAGCGAGGCCGAAGCGTTGCTGGCCGGGACGGGCTGGCTGCCCAGCCTTCTGCGAAAGCCGGAGCCGGTTGAGCGCGAGAGAAGCCAGGCGGACGCATCGAACCTTACCGAGGAAGCCGCTTGAAGCCGGAGCCGCCTCGGCGGCGTTGACCGGTGACGACCTGGGGCCGCGTGCCGGTGAGGCGCGCGGCCCTTTTTTCGTGCGTGCTGGCCGGCGACGTGGACGACGGTGGCGGTCGGCCGCCAGAACGTGTCCCCGAGGTTGGGACCGCGCCCATCGTGGCCTCGATGGCCTGATCTGGCCGAGGGGTGCGGGCCGCTTCGCGGCCCCGCCGTCCGCTGCAACCCCGCCAGCGACTTCTTTCCCCTTCGGCTGCGCCGAATTCCTCGCGAGGCAAACAAGTCGCCGGCGGCGTCCTCCGCTCCGCTTCGGGCCTGGCGGCTGCGGCGGCCGCCGCCCCTCGTCCTGGGGATCGCCATCGAGGCCGCGATGGGCGCGGTCCGAGGAACCTCAGGAGACCACCATGGCGACCATCGGCACCTTCAGCATGGACGACACCGGCAACTACAACGGCGCGATCAAGACCCTGACGCTCGACGTCAAGAAGGCCACCTTCCGCAAGGTCGAGAAGGACAACGACAAGGCCCCCGACTTCCGCATCTTCTCCGGCCAGACCGAATTCGGCGCCGCCTGGAAGAAGACCTCCCGCGAGAACCGGGACTACCTCTCGGTCAAGCTGGACGACCCGAGCTTCCCGGCTCCGATCTACGCCAGCCTGGTCGACGCCGACGAGGGCTACAACCTGATCTGGTCGCGCCCGAACGGCTCGAACTGATCTCCCGCAGAGCGCCCCGCCGACAGCGGCGGGGCGCCGCTTTCCCGAAAACCTCAAGCTCACAGGAGGCCGCGATGACGCGCCTCAACGAGACCTCTCGCCCGGACCTCTATAGCCGGGTCACTCAAGCCATCGTCGCCGATCTCGAACAGGGCGTGCGGCCCTGGACCAAGCCCTGGTCCGCCGAGCATCTGGCCGGCCGGATCAGCCGGCCACTTCGCTCGACCGGCGAGGCCTACAGCGGGATCAACGTGATCCTGCTCTGGGCCGAAGCGGTGGCCCGCGGCTACACGGCGCCGATCTGGATCACCTTTCGCCAGGCGCTCGCCCTGGGCGGCCATGTCCGCAAGGGCGAGCACGGCTCGACCGTGGTCTACGCCAACCGCATCACCCGCACGGAGACCGGCGACAGCGGCGAGGACGTCGAGCGCTCGATCCCGTTCCTCAAAGCGTACACGGTCTTCAACGTCGAACAGGTCGACGGCCTGCCGGCTCACTTCCATGCCTCGACCGAACCGAGGCTGGACGCCGCCCAGCGGATTGCGCACGCCGAAGCGTTCTTCGTCGCCACGGGCGCCGAGGTGCGGCACGGCGGCGCGCAGGCCTACTATGCGCTGCAGCCGGACTATGTGCAGATGCCGCCGTTCGAGTGCTTCGAGGGCCCGGAGTCCTACTACGCCACCCTAGCGCACGAGTGCACGCACTGGACCAAGCATCCAGCCCGCCTCGACCGCGACTTCGGCCGGAAGCACTGGGGCGACGAGGGCTACGCCCGCGAGGAACTCGTCGCTGAGCTCGGTGCGGCGTTCCTTTGCGCCGACCTGGGGCTTGAGCTCACGCCGCGGTCCGACCATGCCAGCTACATTGCGAGCTGGTTGGAGGTGCTGAAGGACGACCGGCGGTTCATCTTCACTGCGGCGGCGCATGCACAGCGGGCGGCGGATTTCCTGCACCAGCGGCAGGCGAATTCGCGACGCGCGGCCTGAGCCGAACCGGCGCTCGCCCCCTAAGGCGGGCGCCGGCTGTGCTTGCTTAGCGGAAGCCAGCCGGCTTTGCTGAACGGGGAGGCGTTCCGATGACCGACAAGCTGAGCATGGCCGAGGTGCAGCGGCTGGCTGAGAACGCCAACAATCCCAACCCCCTTGTGGCGGGGCCGGCACGCGAACGTCTCGCCCTGCTCGCCCAGGAGGCCGATCGCTTCGAAGATCGGGAGGCGTGGCTGTGGGCGCAGCACCTGGCGCGTTCCTGGATTGCGCGGTCCCGATAGGCGACGCCTCGATCGAGGTGAACGCGCGCTCAGGCGGGCGATGCTGGTCCTCGCGCCGGCCCACGCCCGAAGCAGGAGCGGCTCATGGTGGCTGAGCGGCCGCACGCCATGCGTCGAGCGTCGGGCCAGGCAGAAGGGCCTCGACCGGCGACAGATCGAACGCGAAACCCTGGCCGCGACGTTCGAATCCGGACGCGCACAAACCGGCCCAGAAGAGCGCCAACGGCCGGTCGGCGGTGCAGAGCTGAATGCGCGCCGCGGGATAAAGGGCAAAGAGGCCGAGTAGCAGTTCCAGCGCTCGAAGATCGGCCAGCGCATTATAGGCGTCCGCTTGGCTATAACCGCGCTTCGGCTTCAGCAGCGCCTTTGCGGGACTGGCCCCGTTCGGAACCGCGGCGGTGCTCAGGGCCGCCAGGACAACCAGGGAGGTCCGCGCGACGCCACAAGCGTCAGCCGCCGCCAGGATCTTGTCCCATGTCTCCTGGAGTTTCGCTTGAGCCACCGGCGCAGCAAGTGCGGGGGCCACCCGCAGCAGGAAGTCCTGCTTGCGGATGAAGCCCTCCCTGGCGTCCTCGATAAGGCCGAGGGCGCCGCGAACGACGTTTGGATCCGCCACGACGCGGGCCAGAGGCATCGCGGCCTGCAGCTTGCGCACGGCCTCGTCGAGTTGCGCGCGGAGCTGGTCGGGCGTCGGGATCGCTCGGGCATTGCCCTCCATCGCGTAGAGAAGCGGATGGAGCCGCACGGGCTGATCTGCAAGCAGGTCGAGGAAGTCCTGGTTGACGCCGCCGTTCGCCCTTCGACGCATCCGCCCGACGAGTTGCGGGACCAGGTTGCGGTCCAGCAGCATGGTGCTGTCGTCGATCGTCGCGGCCAGCGACGATGGAAGCCAGCCGCCCCTCACCAGGCAGACGGCGTGGGAGGTGAAGGGGGTCTCCAGCGTCGCGTTTGCACTGTAGAGCTGGTCCAGATCGAGATCGGGGATATTGGTGTCGACGATCCTGGCGTTGTCCCATCCGAGCGGAATGGTGAGCGGCGCGTGCAGTTTGGCTGTCGCGAGCGCTGCATAGTCCAGCGGCCGCACCTCAACCCCGGCGAAGGCGATCCTCCGGCCGGGCGTCCCATCGGCTTGCTCTAGTTCGGTGAAGATCATTAGGCGCTCACCGCTTGAGGCAGACGGGTCTTTCAGGGCGGAGCTCGTCAACTGAGGTCGTTCCCGGGGCATGGTGGCGGAGCTGCGGAAAGCTGATGCGGAGCCAACGGCGGCGCAAGGCCGCTGAGGTCACGCGTCAGCCTATCCTCTTCGCTATCGGGTCCGGTGCTTCGAGACTGGCCCGGCTGGGGCGCCCGCAGGGGGGGCGAGCGCGCGCGACGGGTAGGTTTACCCGTCGCGCGCGCCGAGGGGAGGGACCAGTCTGAGGAGGTCGCGATCTAGGGGCAGGATAGCCTTCGCGGCGGCGGTGTCTTACGCGAGGCGTGGTCGTGGCCCTGTTCAACGTGCGTCTGCCGGACGAACTGGCGCTTCGCTTCGACGCTTGGGCGGGCACGCACGGCGGTCGGTCCGCGAGCCTCCGGCGGCTCATCGCTGAGGCCTCCATGGGCGACCCGCCGCCGCCCGCGAGTCCATCCGGGCCTCGGCCGACAAAACTCACGGTGCGGCTGGCCGCGGCCGACGCCCGTGGCCTCGACGTCGCCGCGAGCTCGATGGGGTTGAGCCGCAATGGCTGGGCGGCCGCAGTCATCCGGCGACGGCTTGTAGGGCGGCCCACCTTTCGCCGGTCGGAGGAGCTCGCCCTGCTGGCAATCCAGTCCGAGGTCCATCGGATCGGCATCAACGTGAACCAGATCGCCCGCGCCCTGAACACGGCGGTCATGGACGGCAAGGTGCTCGACCTGGAAGTCGCCGCCCTCGCCGACCTCAGGACGGAGCTGCGCGCGCACATCCGTGCGCTTCGCGAGGCGTTCGAGGGCAACCTGGCTTACTGGCAGGTCGATCTATGACCGAGTTCCGCACGGTGCCTGGCTTCGAGGACGTTTGGCGTCCGCCGGTGCGCCAACGGATCGTTCGGCCCCACGCGGTCATACGGCCGCCCGCACCAACCGGCGGCGAGGTCCGCGCTCGTCTGCAGCGGATCGTGTCGCATGCGCCCGAGGTGATGGTGAAGGTCACTGGCCGCACGCGCGATGCGGGCCACCTGCGCGCCCATCTCGACTACATCTCCCGCAACGGCGGGCTCGACCTTGAGGGATCGGACGGGGCTCTGGTGGTCGGTCGACCTGAGGTCGCCGAATTGGCCGATGGCTGGGCGGCAATTGTCTTGGCCGACCGCCGGCGTCGAGCGGACTCGCCGACCAGTCTCTCCGTGGTGCTGTCGATGCCTGCGGGCACGAACGAGATCGGGCTTCGCGACGCCGCCCGGGCATTTGCGAGCGACATGTTCGCAGGTCGCCATGACTACGTGTTCACGCTGCACACCGACACGCCGCGTCCCCACGTCCACCTGTCCATTTGTGCACGTGGCCACGCCGGCGAGCGCCTGAATCCGAAGAAAGCGGACCTCGAATTGTGGCGCCAGGCCTTCGCCCAAGCGCTGCGCGATCGCGGCGTCGAGGCGGAGGCGACCCCGCGTCGTAGCCGTGGGATCACGCGCAAGGCCGAACGCGGGCCCATCCGTCGGATGCGCGTCCGCCACGAGGCTGGGCGCGGGGAGCCTTCGCGAGTCCAGCGCGCAGCCTATCAGGACGCCGCGAAGGCCGCCTTCCGGCATGACGCAGCGCCGCGGCCATGGGAATTGCGCCTGCTGGAGCGACAGCAGAGCGTGCGCAAACTCTACCTCGCGCAGGCAGCGCTCTTGCAGCGCTCATGCGACCCGGCAGACCGGGCTCTCGGATTGAAGGTCGAGGCGTTCGTCAGGACGATGCCAGGCCCCGACACCGAACGCTTGGCGCTGGCGCGGCAACTGCGGGCCGCAAGCCGCGACTTTGGCCCAGCCCGGGACGACGGCGGCAAGGAGCGACGGCGGTGACGCCTGCGGCGGCACGTAAAGGGCCGGCGCGATCTTGGTCGGCCCTATTGTGCAAAAACCTGCTGCCCAGTCGCCAGGCGAGCGACGACGGTCTTCTGCTATTAGCCTAACTCGGGAGCCTATCCTGATCGAAGATCGCGTCCGGCGAGGCGCAAGGCCTCCCCCGTTACTGGTGAGACGTGCGCGGGACAGCCTTTCGCCTCGCGCGGCGCGCCCGACGCTCAGCGGCTGTCAATGATGGACGCTTCCGATGCGCCAGTTCGCAAGGCGGCGCGACCACGTGCCAAGTGGCGTACTGGCGCACCATCACCACGGGCATAAGCCGCACTGGCGGAGCCTGCCACAACTGGTCCAGTAGCCGGTTCAAGCCGTACGCGGCGAGAAGTCCGGTTGCGGCGAGTGCGACTTCTTCAAGGAGGTCGATCTCTTGGGGTCCGCTCGCCATGCGCTCTCCAATCCGGCGTTGAAAACGACATGGTGACGCTACCGCAACGCTACAAGGACCGTTGCGCCAGGACGCAAGGCGAAGCGGGCCTTCGCCCGCCAGCCCGCCAGCCCGCCAGCCCGCACGGCGCAGCGGCTCGACTATGATCATGTCCCACGAGGCGATTCGCTGTTCGGGAGCTGACCTTGAGACGGCCTGTCGAGCCCGTCCGCGCTAGTATCGATGGTCACGCCTTCCACCATACCTGGGCGGCGCGGACCGCGCTTGAGCTCGTCGATCCTGCCAGTGACCTTGTGGCCTTGGCGATCGAGGGGTTCTCCACGGAGGACGAGGGTCTGGAGCTCTCGCAAGAGAGCACGGAGATCGCCGACCTGACGGCCTACCGCGGTGGGCGCGGATCGCTCTCCGCCACCCAGGTCCATGTGAAGCAGTTCAAATATTCGGCCGCGAGGGCCGAGACGCCCGTCCGGGCTGCGGACGTCGCCAAGACGGTCGGCAAGTTCGCTGAAGCTTTCCGCGATCTGGTCGGCGCGTTGGGACGTGATCCGGCGCTCGCGAAGATGCGCTTCAGCTACGTCACCAACCGCCCGATCTCCGACGTCCTGGCCGCGGCGCTAGTTGAACTCCAGGCGGGGGTGTCCCCTGCGACCGGCAGCCAGGCAGACGCGCTTCGGCTGGCCACGGGTTTGAAGGGTGACGACCTGGTCGCCTTCGCGGCTCGGCTCTCCTTCGAAGGTTCGAGCGGATCTGTTCGCGGGGTCGAAGCGGTGCTCGAGGGGCGTTTGGCAGCTTGGGGCCCTGCCCACGACTCGGTGGCGCGGCTGCGGCTGCTCGAACTGCAGCGCCTGGTGCGTGACAAGGCGGGTGTCGCTGGACAGAACGCCAACCTGATCGTGGCCGTCGATGTCTTAGGTGCGCTCGGTATCGGGTCGGAGGACGACCTGTTCCCGACGCCGGCGCTGTTCCCCGATGTCGTGGCTCCGATCGTCCGACAGGCGACCCGAGACCTCCTGGCGCTCTCGGTGTCTTCGACCGCGCCAGTCCTGGCCCATGCCGTCGGGGGGATGGGCAAGACGGTCCTGCTACAGTCGGTCGCTGCTGCGGTGGGCGCCGACACACACACCCTCATCTTCGACGGATTTGCCGCCGGCGGTTGGCGCGACCCCAGCGCCCCCCGCCATCGCCCCGATCGCGGTCTGGTGCATCTGGCGAACAAGCTGGCTGCCGATGGTCTCTGCGACCCGCTGCTGCCTGGGATGTCCGACAGCGCGAGCCTGCTCACTGCCTTTCGGCGTCGGCTCGTGCAGGCGCTGGAGACGTTGAAGCAACGGGGGCGGGAGGGCGGCATTCTGCTGCTGCTCGACGCCATCGACCACTCTGGCGAGCGCGCTCGGGACACCCAGACGGACTCCTTTCCGAAACTCCTGGTCGAGAGCCTATCCATCCAACCCGAGCCGGGCGTTCGCGTTATTGCATCCTGCCGATCGCACCGTCGCGACGCCGCGGTCGGGACTGCACAGGTCGAGTTGTTTGAGGTTCCGCCCTTCACTCGTGGCGAAGCGGATGCGCTGGTGGCCGCGCGAATGCCTGACGCGACCGGGGTGGAGAAGACCATCGCCTACGTGCGGTCAGGCGGAAACCCGCGCCTCTTGAGCACACTGCTGGCCCAAGGACGGCCGTTCGAGCCTGCGCCTGGCGATGAACAGGAAGGCTCTGACGAGGCCCTCGACCGCCTGCTGGCCAAGCAGGTGGCGGAGGCCAGGAACAACGCCATGGCGCGCGGGGCCACGGCGGCGGACTTGAATGCGCTGTTGGCGGGGATCGCGTTCCTGCCGCCCCCGGTGCCGGTGGAGGAGCTAGCGGCGGCCCAGGGTCTCACCGAGGACGCCGTGAAGAGCTTCGCCGCCGACCTCTTCCCGCTGATCGAGCCGACGGCGCAGGGCTTGATGTTCCGGGACGAGCCTACCGAGACCTTCGTGCGCCGGGCCGCCGCGCTGGATGCGGTGGCGCAGGCGAAGGTTCTCGCCCGGCTGGACGCGCGCCAGACGGTGAGCAACTACGCGGCGCGCGTCTTGCCCGGGGTTTTGCGCGACCTTGGCCGAACCGAGGCGCTCTATGCGCTGGCATCCGATGACAGGCTTCCGGCGACAGCGACCAGCGGCGTGGCCCAGAGGGCGATCCGGCTTGCGCGCCTCGAGGCGGCGCTGCATGTGGCGGCCGTGGCCGGCGACGCCGACCATTCGCTGCGGTTCAGCCTGGACCTTGCGCGCCTCGCCGCGGGTCATGGGCGGTCCGATGGTTACCTCCGGCGCAATCCGGACCTCGTCGCGATCGCTGACGACCCCGAGGCCTTGCGGCGCATGTATGAAGACCGGGGGAGCTGGGGTGGGAGTCGTCACGCCGCCTTGGCCGTGATCGAGATGCTGCGCGGCAACTCGGCTGAGGCGATGCGTCAGGCGAGCCGCTCGTTCGAGTGGAACAACTGGCGCGCCCGGTTACCACAGGACAACGACTACGACTTCCCGCCGTTCTTGCCGTTCGACATCTCCGGCCCCGCCTGGGTTGCGGTCCGTCACGGGCGACTCGGGCGAATTGGCCGCTGGTTCCTGAAGTGGTCTCCGGGCTTCGCGTTTGCGGCCTCATGCGACGTGGTCGGGTTCCTCGAGACGCACGCCCGCCTTTCCGCCCGGGCCCTCGTGGCGCGTGACCGCCTGTACCGTGTGCTGGTGCGCTTGGACGATCCGCCGCCGGTCTTCGTGCTCGCGGTGCTGAGCCAGGGCCGCATCGAGGCCCCCGAACTGCGGATCGCACTCTTGGAAAAGCTGGCTGCCGCCGAGGCGGTCTTTGAGAAATCGCGCGACTATCGCCAGCAGGACAGCCAGGGGGCCTTGATCGCGGCAGTAACGCGGGCCGCGGCGACTGCCGCAGCGGCCGGGCGTGTTGACCTCGTGGAGCCGATCTTGGCGCGGGCGCCCGTGGGCCGCGCCAGCTCGCACGATTTCGAACCGCCGACGCTAAACCCAGGCATTTTGGTCAATTGGCTCCTTTCTGCCCTCGTGGCGGCTGCCGCCAAGGGCCGGGATGTGCGGCTCGCCGACATTGCGCCCCACGAGTTCGATGTGCTCGTGCGGTTGAAGCGGGATCGAAAGTCTGACGAGGACTATGCCGCCGCCGTCAGTTCGGGGCTGGAAAAACTCAAGGCGCGTGCGGCTCGGGCAGCCCGTGCCGCGCAGCGTAAGCGGAAGCGGTCCGACGAATGGGAGCGGAGTGGGCGATCGGACGACCGCTCTTCGGACCTGTTGAGCAAGGTGCTCCCGGCTTGGGTAGCGCTGATGGACGGGATCCCGGCGTTGGTCGCGGGAGGCCAAGTGGAGTTGGCTATCCGCACTCTCTACGACCGGGCTGATGCGTTCGTGGCGAAGACGGAGAATTATCCCCACGCGCACGCGAAGCGGTCCGCGAGCGACCACGCTGGCGGCCTGGCAGACGCGCTGCTGGCGTCCGCGCCGACTCTTGCGGAGGATACGGGTCGGCGCGCTATCGCGTTTGCGGCGAACACGCCGTACCAGCCGGTGGCGAGCCGCGTTGATCTCGTCGCGATCCTGGGGCGGCACCCGGCGACGGGGCCCTTGGCAGCGGAGTTCGCGCAAGCCGTCTCGGTCGCGCTTCAGGATGAGACCAGCACCGATACGCGGATCAGTCGCACGGCGTCCCTGGCCCGTGCCGTCGGCCGCGTATCCCCGGTGGAGGCCAAGGCGGGGTTTGCGGCCGGACTGGCCCTGGCCGACAGCTTCAGCGCCGATGATATGGAGGAGACGCTCGGCTTAATTGAAGTGGCGCAGCGCTACCGCGGACCGCCCATCGATCCGCGGACGGTTCATGGCTTCAGCCGGATCTGCGAGACGCAGATGACGGGGGACTCCGATCGATACGACTGGCCGGGTTATGCCGAGGCCTTCGCGCGCCTCGGGGGGTTACAGGTCTTGCCGCTACTCACGCGACTGCAGGCGCGTGGGCAGGGTGGAATTGAAGAGGCCCACCTTGAAGCCCTCTCGAAGCTGGTGGGGGCCGGTCATCTCGACGCCGACCTGGCCGCAGGACTGATCGGACTCTTCGAGTACGCCGACCTGTATCGATTTCGGCTGCCGGTGGCGTACAAGCACCTGCTGCCCAGCTTGGCTCCAGCCCATGTCTTACCGCTGTTCGCCTTTGGCGAGGTCGAGGTTGACCGGGTCTACGGCGCGGGTCCGCCCAGGGACTTGGTCCGTGATCTTGTGGTCCTGGCGCGGGAACACCTCCCTCCGGACGCGCCGTCGCGTCGGCGTTTGGAAGATATGACGGTCGCGACTACTGCGGACCGAGAGGAAGAGGAGATCGCCTCGTCGCGGGTGTCATTCATCGACCAGGCGCGCGATCCCGCCATTGTGGCTTTGCTCGGCGACGCAAAGCACTTCTCCGGCGACGACCTGGACGCGGTTGTGCAACGACTGCCGGGGCGGGGCAACGGCCGGCCGCTCGTGCAACTCCTCTTGGCGGCGGCGGATCGGCAGGCGCTGCCGGACGATCGCATGGTTTTTCTCGACGCGGTCGTTGAGGCGAGGATGATCCCGCTCACCGACAAGCTTTTCGCGCTCCAGGACCTGGTGAAAGCCTGGGCCGAGACGTCGGTCGCGGTTCGTGACGCGCTGCCCCGCGTGGTGGTGGAGTTGGCCCGACGGCATGCGCCTGACCTCATCCGCGGCCGCTGGGACGGCGGCTTCGAGCGCCGGCGGCTGCGTGAACTGGCCAAGGGCGTGGTGCCAGACGCGACATTGGTCAATGAGATCCTGCAGCGGCTGGGTGGGCTTATCGCCATGGTTCCAGCATCGGTCTGGCTCGATTTCGCCGAGGTCCTGGCCAGCTCCGCCCAGCCCGCGACCATCGCCGACTGCCTAGCGCGCTACGTAGCCAAGTCGGAGGCTGGCCTGCCGGATGCGGTCGCGGGCGGGCCGTGGCGTCCCTCCGACACTCCGCCTCGGACGCAGTCAGCGGCCACAGCGGGCTTGTTGTGGTTCCTTCTGGGCGCGCCGGAGGCGTCGACCCGCTGGCGCGCCGCCCACGCGCTGCGTCGATTGGTAAGCCTCGGCCGCCTCGATGTCCTCGAAGAGCTCATCGCGCTAATCGACAGCACCGATGGCGGGGTCTTCCAGGATCCCGACACGCCGTTCTTCTTCCTGAATGCCAAGCTGTGGCTGGTGATTGCCATCGCACGGATCGCCGTCGACGCCCCCTCGGTGATCATCCCCTTCCAATCGCAGCTTGAGCGCATTGCCCATTCTGAAGAGCTGCCGCACGTTCTGATCCGCGAGATGGCCGGCCGTGCTCTGCGATGTGTCGCCGACGTGCTATCCGAGGCGGAAGCTGCCGCCCTACGGTCCCGTTGCGACGCCGTGAACGCGTCGCCGTTCCCGAAGCCCGAGGTGCAGCGGCGCGGCGGCACGGGGAACTTCTACGCCGGGCGCCCGGAGGGATATCCCGAGCGACGTCCGCCGTTTTCGTTCGAGTATGACTTCGAGAAGTACCAGGTGACTGGCTTGGCCTCGTTGTTCGGTACGCACAAGTACGAGGCCGGCGACCGCATCGCCGATTGGGTCCACACCTGGGTGCCGCATGCCGAGAGCATGTGGGACGACTACAAAGGCGACCCATGGGGCGGATCGCGCCGGGACAGCAAGGAAGGCTATATCGGAAACCTGACGTGGCATGGCGTATTCCTCGCCGCTGGGTCGCTGCTGCGCACTCACCCGATCTCCGGTCGGAGCTGGACGTCCGATGCCCCTTGGGCGGAGTGGCTGGCGGACGGTCTTCTGGCTCGCGGCGACGGTCGCTGGATGGCCGACGACACGGATCTGACGCCCCTCGACATGCGGGCGCCGTTGACCACGGATGACCTGCCGGTTCCGAGACTGGCCCGAGAGCTGGCGCCCTACTTCACGCTGGGCGCCCAGGCCGACTCGATTGTGGTCGAGGGTTCGTGGGACACAACCGACGGGGCGGACATGACGATCAGCTCCGCCTTCGTGCCGCGTGCCCGGGCCGCCACCGCGGCGCTGACGACCGCGCTGGCGTACCATCATGATGTCTGGGTGCCGCGCGCCGACGAACTCGATCGCCACTGGGACAAGGGATCGCCTTGGCGTGGATGGCTCCAGCTCGACGAGACGCGGCGGGAGAGCGGCTTGGACACGCACGATCCCTATGCGTCGAAGGCCGCCCGCTACAACGCCCGGCCCACGGACAAGATCGTTCGCGCTGCAAACCTGAAGCCGGACCCGCCGTTCGCACGACGCTGGCGGACTCGCGAGGGACGCGTACTTGCCGAGGGCATCGCCTGGGGCATGCGTCGTGGGAAGGGGGATCACGAAAAAGTCTTCGAAGGACGGCGTCTGACGGCCGACCTCGCTTGGATCCAGGACCTCTGTCGGCAACGCAACCAGACGCTTATTTTAGTGGTGCAGGCGCGGCGCTACTTGCCCAAGAGGTCCGGGGACTCGGCGTTTCCTTCCCGCTGGCTGGTGGCCACGGTCGATCGGGACGGCGTACTGAGGCCTCTGGTGCGGATACCAACCGCGGTCCGCCAGGCCGTCTCGGCGCTGGGGCTTGATCGGCGCCGCGAGTTTCAAGATCGGTACGGGGCCGTAAAAGCGGCGCTCGCCAAGCCCGGCTAGGTCTTTCTGCCCGCCTTCGCCTTGTCCCTCAATTTTGACAGGACCGGATGGTTGATGGGCGCGAACTGGGTATGGGTTTGGTTGCTGCTCGAGAGCTTCGGGTCGCGGATATAAGCTTCGGTCTGGGGCCACTGAGGCATCTCCTGCATCGTGAAGAAGCTCGAGAGCTCGGAGCGATAGCCCAAGCCCCAGGGGCCGTACTGGGCGACCAGCATTACTGCTACGGCGCTCAGGGCCTGGAAGGCGCAGAGTAGATTGGCGCGCTCGAACTCTTCCTCCCGATTGTGTTTCACAGCGTTGTAGTCCGCGTACCAGGGCAGATCGACGGTGGGGTTTTCGCCCAGACCCCAGCCCTCGAAGGGCCGGATCGGGTCCAGGTCGGGGAACGCCGGGAAACTGACGGCGAAGTCTCGCAGCCTCATGATGTCGACAAGCGTCACGTAGTCCGTCGTCTTAAAGGCCTTCCTCCTTGCCCCATTTGCCACCAGGACGCCGCGCCAGTGCGCCTCGGCCTCGGTGCAGGCGAGGATGAGGAGGTTGCGGATGTCGTGGCCGAAGGCGGCGAAGGTCTTTGGCCCTGGCTGCACTGTCTGGCAGATCCTCTGCAGCAGCCGAAGCAGCGAAAGCGCTTGGCCTTTTGAGGCCGCCACCACGGCCGGTTCCAAATGCACGCTGGGGCACCACAGGCGGTGATCGTCCTGGCCCCCGAACAGCGGTCGAGCGATCCGGCGGTAATATTGGCCTTGATCCAGGCATGTCTTATGGAAAGGGTCACCGTTTTCGAACCAGGGCGTTTGCGCACGCATCACGTCGAGCGCCGTTCCGCTTGGTCCGGCGCGGAATTCCCTAGCGAGTCCCTCACGGTTCAGCGCGTCGTGGGCCACCTTGTCGTCGATGTACCAGACCTCGTCGTGATGCTGCGGGCTCACGACACGGATGAAGTAGGGCATGCAGCAACCTTTGCGCTAGGAACCCACTGTAAGCAGAGAAGGGTGAGCATCAGCCAGGGGATCTGGGTAGACTTACGCCTTTCCCCTCATCGCTGCGCTTGCCTACGCTGAGTCGACCGTGGACTTCCGCCGCCTCCCCGACGGGCTCCCGGTAGGAGGTCAGCGCTATGTTGGAAGCGTCTCGCGTGCCCAATCGCTATCTGCGGACTGCCGAGGCTGGACGTTATCTCGGCCTCTCAGGGCGGACCCTGGAAAAGCACCGGACCTACGGCACCGGACCTCGCTATCGGAAGATCGGCGGCCGCGTCATCTACGCCTTGAGCGACCTGGAGGCGTGGGCGGATCAGGGCGCGCAAGTCTCCACCACCGACCCCGGCGCGGGCCGTGTTCGTCCGGCTCGACCCCATCAGACCGAAGAGCACGCTCAGTTCGCGTGAGCACGTGTTCGCAGGCCCACCTGTGAACACGTCAACGCTCACCGAATGGGTGCTTTCCGTACTTCCTCAGAAGGTCGTCCAGCGCCTCCCCGAGCAACGCCTGCAGCGACGTGTTCTGCTCAAGCGCCAACAAGTGGATCGCGCGGCTGAGCTCTGGCGTGAAGTAGCCGCTGACCGCCTTCTTGCCGACCCTGGCCGGCGTCCTTGCCGCCGCCGAGGGCGCGGAAACAGGGTCAGCTACAGGCTGAGCTTCTGGCCGTGATCGCGCCGAGCGGATTGCTTCGAAGCGGCTCATGCAGCCGCCCCGACGAGTGCAGTGCGCCTAGGTGGCGGCACGTCGAGCTGTGCACATGTCCACGCCCATAGGGCGCGGATCTCCCCGGCCGCCTTGCCCTCGACTTGATGCTCCGGCGCGGTTCGGCCGGCGGCTGCGCTGTGATGAAATGCTGCCCGCTCTGGTAGGACAACAGGTGCAATGGGCAGTCGGAACGCGTCACCAATCAGACTGGTCGCCTCCCTGTAGATGAGTGGCGCGCGCGGTGGCCCGGCGTTGAAGACGACGAACGCCGGCTTGCCGCTGGACCGGACCAGCTCGGCCGTCGCCTCTATGGCCGCGAGGTCGAACGCGCGAGGTCGGCAGGGTATGAGGATGAGGTCGGCGAGCCGCGAAGCTTGCCGCGCCATCGCATCGGCATGCGGCGGCGTGTCGATCACCGCCAACTCGGCGCCGAGATCCGCGGCCTTCGCCAGCTTGCCGGCGAGCAGGCTCGGTGCGCCGCAATCGATCACCTCAGGCTCAGCGCCGCGGCGCCATTCTCCCCAGCGGCTTGCCGTCGCCTGGGGGTCGGTGTCTACGATCAGCGCGACGTGAGACCTCGCCGCCTCAGTCGCCAGATGGACGGCGAGCGTCGTTTTCCCTGCACCGCCCTTTTGGCTTACCACCGCGATCGTGCGCATGTTCACCTCCACACACCGGGGCATGTGAACAGGTGGGCCGACCCGCGCCAGGGGCGGCGGGCGGTCGTCGTAGAGCATCGTAGGTTCGGCTAGAAATCGGCGGGCTGTTCACACGTGGACGCGTTCGCACGTGGACCTTTCAGGCAGCTTCAGCGTCCGGCTCGGTGGCGCCCTTCTTCCGGCGGGGACCGATCGGTACGCCAAGACGCGGGTCGGGCGGCGTGGGATCGAGCACATCGTCGCCGATCCGGCGAGATGGGAGTCTCGGCCAGAACCGCTCGCGCTTGCCGCCATCCTTCGGCGCCGGCGTTCCGGCCGCGATGATGTAGTCGGACAGCGTTTGCTGCGACGCACGCAGGTGGTCGTTCAGCAGCTTCGACCGGGTGATGTAGCCCTCGTTGACGTTCGCGCCGCGGACGCTGTGGTTCATCAGCAGGTGCATGTCGACGGGCGACAGCCCCGCGGCTTGGCCGAGTGTGCGGTAGGTGTGCCGCAGGTCGTTGCCCCACTTAGACAACGTCGCACGGTCCTCCTTCTGCTCGACGATGTGGCCCTCTTCGCTATCGGCTGCGAAGACCCAGGTCTCCGCGGCTTCGGGATAGAGCATCCGGCCCGCCCGCATCGCCCGGACGAGGCAGCGGATCATCGGCCGAGAGAGCGGGATGTCGAACGCCTTCTTGGATCCGCCCTTCGGCGAAGGGATGTGCAGGATCCGATCGGCGAAGTTCAGATGCTGGACTTTGGCCAGCTTCAGCGCCGTCGGCCGACTCCCGCTCAGCAGGGTGAACAGGTGGAACTCGCGACGCACCGGGTTCCGCAGGCGCCCTGCCTCGCTCATCCAGGCGGGCATATCGATTGCGCCCATGGCAACGTCGCGCCGTTTCTCCTCATTCCAGTCGACCGCCATCACCGGGTTCTCCGGCGGCAGCCCCCTCACTCCCCGGCGAGCGTGGTTGTAGACGGCTCGCAAGGTCCGCATGCAGCCGTTGGCCGCGTAGGGCCCGGCGCTCTTCGTCAGTTCATCATGCCGCTGGGACACGAGGCCCGGATTCTCCCCGAGCTCCTTCAGCGGCTTGTCGAGCCAGTCGGCTAACATCCGTTCGACGTGGTCCTGGTAGCCGGCGATCGTACCTGCGCTGCGGCCCTTCCGCTCCAGATGGGCCACCTTGTAGCGCGTCCATGCTTGGCGCAGCGTGATGTCGGCCGATGGCGGCGCGTCAGCTGACTTCGCCGCTGCCTCGGCGTATTCGCCCTTGGCGATCTTCGCGAGGACGTCCTTGGCCCTTGCCCGCGCGTCGCGCGTGGTCAGCTCGTCTGTGGTGCCAAGCGTGACCTTCTTGGCGTGGCGCTTGCCATCCTTCCAGTGCTCGCCGAGGACGGCGAAGGCCTTCGTCCGGGTTCCGACGCGCACGAAGAAGCCCCGGAGCTCGGTGTCCCGAACCTCGTACTGCCCCTTGTCGCTTAGCGGCAGACGGCTGATCACCTTGTCACTGAGAGTGGCCTTCAGATCGCTCATCGACGAAATTAGGTTGGGGTTTAGGTTGGGGTTTGGGCCCTACCAAGTCTCCAGGCGGGACCACGCAGAAACCCTACCATCTTCGAAAAAGATGAGCAAGAACAATGTATTTAGCGTGAATTCGCGTGCGGTCGGCGGCGTGCTTCGGAGTGGCCAACAATGACTACGAATCTGAGGGTCGGGCGTTCGAATCGTTCCGGGCGCGCCATTTCTTTCAAGGAAAAGCAGCACGATCGGGCGGTGAGCGCGCCGGGGGCGCTTGCGACATCCGAGGCGGCTACGCCGTACGGCCCAATCCCGGTCGCCGGCGCATTCGGGGCCGTGCGCGGCGTGCGCCGGTCAGACCGTGACCTGGGCGCCCATTTCGACGACCCGTCCCGGAGGGATCTTGTAGAAGTCGGTGGGATTGGCGGCGTTCTTCATCAGGTAGATGAAGATCTTGTCCTGCCAGAGCGGCATCCCGGCGTGGGCGGAGGGCACCACCGAACGGCGGCCGAGGAAGAAGCTCGTGGCCATGATGTCGAACTTGAGCCCCTTCTTGCGGCAAAGGGCGAGGGCCCTGGGGATGTTCGGCGTCTCCATGAAGCCATAGGTGACGAACACCTTCCTGAAGCGGTCGTTGATCGGCTCGATCCGCACGCGTTCGGCGTCGGCCACCCGCGGCGTCTCGGCGGTGCGGACGGTCAGGATCACGTTCTGGTCGTGCAGCACCTTGTTGTGCTTGAGGTTGTGCATCAGCGCCACCGGAGCGACGTCCGGGTCGGAGGTCAGGAAGACGGCCGTGCCCGCGGCGCGGCTGACGTCGCGCGTGCGCAGCATCTCCGCGACGTCGCCGATCAGGATCGCGTCGCGCCGGGCCTTTTCGGACAGGATTTCGGCGCCACGGATCCAGGTCCAGAAGACCACGAGCAGCCCGCCGCCGAAGGCCAGCGGAAACCAGCCGCCCTGTGGAATCTTCATGGCGTTGGCCGAGAGGAAGACGAGGTCGATCGATATCAGCGGAACGACGAACAGCATCGTCGCCCACCGGCGCCACTTCCAGTGATGGCGGGCGACCACATAGGCCAGCAGCATGGTGATCACCATCGTGCCGGTGACGGCGATGCCGTAGGCCGAGGCGAGGTTCGAGGAGTTGCGGAAGACGAAGAGCAGGGCCAGCACGCCGATCATCAGCAGCGTGTTGATCTGCGGGACGAAGATCTGGCCGGCCACCGTCTCGCTGGTGCGACGGATATCGATCCGCGGCAGGAGACCCAGCTGGACGGCCTGCTGGGTCATCGAATAGGCGCCCGAGATCACGGCCTGGCTGGCGATCACGGTGGCGACGATGGTCAGGCCCAGGACCGGCCAATAGATCGCCTGCGGGATCATCAGATAGAAGGGATTCGCCTGGGTGGCGGGCTTCAGAAGCACCAGGGCGCCCTGGCCCAGGTAGTTCAGCATCAGGCAGGGGAAGGCGACGCCCAGCCAGGCGGCGCGGATCGGCCCTTTGCCGAAGTGGCCCATGTCGGCGTAGAGCGCCTCGGCGCCGGTCACGACGAGAAACACGCTGCCCAGGATGGCGAAGCCCAGCAGGCCGTCGTCGACCAGCAGGCGGACTCCGTACCAGGGGCTGAGCCCCAGGAGGATCTCGGGCTTCTGGGCGATGTAGACGACGCCGAGTCCGGCCAGGGTCGCGAACCAGACCAGCGTGATCGGTCCGAAGTAGCGGCCGACGCTGGCCGTCCCGCGCGACTGCACCATGAAAAGCGCCACCAGGATCGCCGCGGCGATCGGCAGGACGAACGGCTCGAAGAGATGACCGATGGTCGGCGCGTCCTTCAGGCCTTCCGCGGCCGAGAGCACGGAGATCGCCGGTGTGATCAGGCCGTCGCCGTAGAAGAGCGCCGCGCCACAGATCCCGAGGACGAAGACGAAATTGGAGCGGCGGATGAAGCCGGCGTGGCGGCCGAAGCGGTCGCCGAGCGCGCGCTGGGCCAGGGCCATCAGGGCGAGCGTGCCGCCTTCGCCCTTGTTGTCCGCCCGCATGATGAAGATCACGTACTTGACCGTGACCACCAGGATCAGCGCCCAGAACACCAGCGAGACCACGCCGAACACCGCGCTTGGCGTCGCGCCGCCGCGGGCGTGGGACAGCGCCTCGCGGACGGCGTAGAGGGGACTGGTGCCGATGTCGCCGAACACGACGCCGACGGAGCCGAGGGCCAAGGCCCAGAAGCTCTCCCTGCGCGGTTGAGGAGAGACTGCGGAGGCCGCGGCCTCCGCGACCTGAACGTCTTGCATCGTGATTCCGGTCGCCCGCCGATGAGGGCCGCCTTCTCGCCGCGAAGGACATAAGAATCCCATGTGGTTGTGGGCTGTTGCGGCGTCAGGGCTCTTGCGGCGACGCGGGCCGCGCCATTTCTTTGCGGCCCAGACCTGAGCGCCGGGAAGGAGGCGCATCCGTGCGACCAGACGTCCGTCCCGATTCGCCGCGCCGCGCCTGGCTGGCCTACGCCCTGTCGTCGGGGATGGTCGCGGCCGCCACGGTCGTGGCGGTCGTCGTCGACCAGGCCATCGACATCCCGAACCTGTCGCTGGTCTTCGTGCTCCCGGTCGTCATCGCCGCCGTGAGCTTCGGGTTCGGGCCGGCGCTGGCCGCGGCGGTCGTCGGCGTCGTGGCGTACAACTTCTTCCTGATCGAGCCTCGCCACACCTTCCGGGTCGCCGACCCGTCCAACGTCTGGGCGCTGGTCCTCCTGCTCACGACGGCGGCGGTGGTGAGCGCGGTCGCCGCCGATGCGCGGCGGCGGGCGCTCCAGGCGTGGGAAGCGGCCGACCAGGCTTCCGCCTTGCAGGCCCTGGCCCGTGCGCTGGTCGGCGAAACCGCCCGTTCGGGCGTGGCGGCGCACTGCGCCGAGGCGCTCTCGCACCTGTTCCACGCGCCGGCGGTGGTGCTTCTCCACGAAGACGGCGCGCTGCGACCGTTGGGAACGGCGGGCGGAGCTGATCTCTCCGAGGCGGATATCGAAGCGGCCGGATGGTCGTTGGCCTCCGGGTGCGCCACGCGTGGCGGCGCATATCCCGTGGGCGACGCCGCCTTCGACTTCTGGCCGGTCAGCACGCCCCAGCGGCAGCAGGCGGCCATCGGACTTCGGATCTCCAATCTCGAGGATGGACGGCCCGAGACGCCCGAGCGCCTGGTGGAGATCGTCGCGGGGCATCTGTCGGTCGCGCTCGACCGCGAGATGTACGCGCGGCAGGTCCTGGAGAACCGTGTGCAGATCGCCAGCGAACGCCTCAAGGCCGACCTGCTCGCGGCGGTGTCGCATGACTTGAAGACGCCGCTCTCGACCATCCTGTTCACGCTGCAGAGCCTTCGGAAGTTCGAGGCGGCCCACGACCCCGAGACACGCGCCGAGCTCCTCGCCGCGGCCGAGGTGGAGACCGCCCGGCTGTCCAGAATGGTCGAGAACCTGCTCGACATGAACCGCATCGAGGCGGGCGCCCTGCCGGTCCGCCCGGCGGCGGCCGATCCGGCCGCCCTCGTGGCGGCGGCCATCGAGCGCGCGCGGCCGGCCCTGATGGGCCATCGGGTGGTCAATCAGGTCAAGGCGGGCAAGCCCATGATGGTGGACGAGGCGCTGTTCGAAAGCGCCCTGGCCAACCTGCTTGAAAACGCCGGAAAGTACTCGCCGGAAGGCTCCCAGGTGGTGATCCGGTCCGGCTGCGACGGCGGCCAGGGGTGGGTCGAGGTTCTCGACGAGGGCCCCGGCTTCCCGGGCGCGCCGGAGCGCATGATCGAGAAGTTCGCCCGCGGTCAGACCGGCGATGGTCGACCGCCGGGCACGGGGCTCGGCCTGGCGATCGCTCGAAGCTTCCTGGAGGCCCAGCGCGGCCGACTGGAGGCGAGCAATCGGGGCAACCGAAAGGGGGCTCGCGTTCGCCTGCTCGCGCCGCTGGCGGAACAGGCATGAACGCCGCCGACGCGGACGCCGCCACGATCCTGGTGGTGGAGGACGACCCGAGCCTTCGCGGCGCGCTGGCCGCGACGCTGAAGGCCGCGGGCTACCGCCCGGTGCCGGCGTCGACCGCGGCCGAGGGCTTGCGATGGTTCGCGCACTACCGGCCCGATCTCGTGTTGCTGGACCTCGGGCTGCCGGATCGGGACGGGCTGGCGGTGCTCCGGGAGATTCGGGGCCGGGGCGAGACCCCGGTCGTCGTGCTCTCCGCCCGGGACGCCGAATCGATGAAGGTGGAGGCGCTCGACGCCGGGGCCGACGATTATGTCCAGAAGCCATTTGGCGTGGACGAGCTGCTGGCGCGGTTGCGTGCGGGCCTGAGGCACGGCGTACAGGCTCGCGGCTCGGCGCCGGTCGTGCGCACGGGGGATCTCGTCATCGACATGGGGCGGCGCATGGTGACGCGCGCGGGCGAGGTCGTGAAGTTGTCTCCCAAGGAATATGACCTGCTCTGCGAACTGGCCCTCAACCTGGGGCGCGTGACGTCGCACGCCGACCTGTTGCGAGCCGTCTGGGGCAGCGAGCGCGCCGATATCCAGTATCTGAGGGTCTACATCGGCCAGCTCCGGCAGAGGCTCGGCGCCGAACGATTGGTCTCGACCCCAGGGGTCGGGTACAGCCTCGTCTAGACGGCGTCGCGGACGCCGCGTCGGCCCACCGACGGCGGATAGTGGGCGCCGAGACCCCGATGAGACCCGCCGGCCGCCTGTTGGTGATCCGGGGCTCTTCGTGAAGCGTCCGCAGGACCTCCCGGTCTATGGCGTCGACCTTCTTCGACAGGGCGTTCCTGCCGGCGGCCGTCCGGCCTCCACGACCATCCGATCGAGGATGGCGCGCGCGGATCTCGGCCGCGGCCCTGTGGAGCTTCCCTGGTCCCGGCCCGGACGTCCCACGGCCCGCGGCGGGGCGGATTCGCGGAAGGCGCCGTAGGGGAACCCTCAACAAGCGTGAGAAGAGAACCTCCTTTCCCCATCGGAAAGGATGTGAAATCGTGGCGACTCACCCTGCGTTGCAAGGCGGGTGCGGCTTTGGGGGGGCGCGTTGGGCTCCTGGTCGCGTGTTGTTCGTTGGGAGCCGCGCCATCTCGCGGCGGTGGGACTCGGGCTTCCGTTCGCCCTGGCGCGCCTGGGACTCTACGGCCTCGAACCCGGCGCCCTGCCGTTCGCGCTCACCTGGATCGGCGTGCTGGTCGCCGCCTGGCTGGGCGGGCTGTGGCCGGCCATCGTCGTGAGCCTCGTCGGGCTTGCCGTGGGCAATCACGTCCTGACCAGCGGAGGCAAGCCGCCGCTGGGCGCCGGCGGGGTCGCCTTCTACGTCGCCTTCACCCTGGTGCTGGCGGTTCCCGCCGACCTCTATCACCGCATCGCGAGCCGGCGGCGCGCCGACCAGCGGCTGCTCGCCGACATGAGCCAGCGCATGCATCGGATGGCCCGGCTCAACGCCATGGGCGAACTGGCCGGCACGCTCGCGCACGAACTCAACCAGCCCCTGACCGCGATCGCCGGCTACGCCGACACCGCCCGCGTCCTCCTGCGACGCGACCCGCCGGGCGTCGAGCAGGCGACGCAGATGCTGGAGAAGGTCCTGCGCCAGGTCGAGCGTTCGCGGGGGATCATCTCGCGCGTGCGCGGCCAGGTGGCGGGCGGGGACCTCGACCTGAGACCGCAATCGCTGCGGGCCATGTTCGACGAGGCCGCCGAGATCGGCCTGGCGCGGGATCGCCAACACCTCGACCTGCAGGTCGAACTGGATCGCGGCGCCGACCAGGTGCTGGCCGACCGCATCCAGATCGAGCAGGTGATGGTCAACCTGCTGCGCAACGCCGCCGAGGCCATGGCCGAGACCCGGGCGCGGGAGTTGAGGATCGGCAGCACGCCGGCCGGCGACGGCTTCGTGGAGTGCTTCGTGGCCGACCGGGGCCCCGGCGTCTCGCCGGAGATCAGCGCGAGGCTCTTCGAGCCGTTCGCCACCGACAAGGCCGAGGGCATGGGCGTGGGCCTGGCCGTCTCGCGCACCATCGTCGAGGGCCACGGCGGGCGCATCTGGGCCGAGCCCAATCCGGGGGGCGGGGCGGTCTTCCGCTTCACGCTCAGGTCGCAGCAAGGCGGGGCCGCGCCATGACCGCGTTCGTGCATGTGATCGACGACGACCCCGATGTGCGTGACGCCCTGACCGCCACGCTCAGCGTGCGCGGCCTGGCTGTGCAGGCCTATGTGTCGGCCCAGGCCTTCCTCGACCGGCTGGAGCCGGCGATCCCCGGGTGCGTGGTGACCGATGTCCAGATGCCCGGGATCAGCGGGCTGGACCTCCTGCGCGCCCTGGAGGACCGCCTCCTGGCCTTCCCGGTCATCGTCCTGACGGGGCAGGCCGACGTGCCGATGGCGGTCGAGGCGCTGAAGGGCGGCGCGTCGGACTTCCTGGAGAAGCCGGTCGACGGCGACGCGCTGTGCGCCGCCGTCCTGGCGGCCCTGGCCCGCTCCGCCGACGGCGCCCAGCAGGCGGCAGAGCGCGCCGAGGTGCAGCGCCGGGTGGACTCGCTCTCGCCGCGGGAGCGCGACGTGCTCGCCGGTCTCGTCGCGGGCCAGGCCAACAAGGAGATCGCTCGCGATCTGGGCATCAGTCCCCGCACCGTCGAGGCCTATCGCGCCAGCCTGATGATCAAGATGCAGGCCGAGAGCCTCTCGGAGCTGGTGCGGATGAGCCTGCTGGCGCCGGCTCGGATCTAGCCGCCGGCCGCCAGCCCGCGCGTTATGGCCTCGACCAGGGCCTCGGGCGGGAACGGCTTCTCCAGGAAGTCCGCGCCCAGGCGGGCGGCCGCCTCGGCGGTGTGGGCGGCCTTTCGCCCGGTGATCACCACCGCCGGCCAGTCCAGGCTCAGGTCCCGCAGGCTGGCCAGCATGTCGAGGCCGCTCATGCCCGGCATCTCCACGTCGGTCACCACGCAGCCGCGCGCGAGACCCGGCAGGGCGTCGAGGAAGGCGCGCGCCGAGGCGTGCTCGCGGACGTCGATCCCGCGAATCTCGAGCAGCACCGCGAGCGCATCGCGCACGTCGGCGTCGTCCTCGACGATGTGGACGAGGGCCACGTCGGGCCCGGCGGGGTCGGCCAAGATCACTCCGATCGGAAGAGGCCTGCGGGAGCCGGGCGATATTGCGGTGTTCGGTGCGATTTTCACCCTGGGATCAATACGGTAGCCGCCCCGCGCGAGGGCCGGCCCCGTGATTCTACGGTGGTAGCGGCCCGCAATTTCGCCGTCCCCGGGCCTGCGTCACCTTCCCAACATACGGAGGACGAGCAATGAACAGCCAGTTCCTGAACGCCCCCGGCCCCGCGAACGGCCCTTCGGCCTCGGTGCGCGTGCTGGTGGTCGACGACAATCCGGCCCACCGCCAGTTCGGCCGCTGCCTCTTCGAATCCCTGGGCTGCCACGTGTGGACCGCCGAGAACGGGGCCGAGGCGGTGCGCCTGGCCCGCGCCCTGACGTTCGAGATCGTCGTGCTCGACCGGCACATGCCGGTCTGCGACGGGGACGCGGCGGCGGCGAGCATCCGGGAGGCGGGCGCCTCGCGCCTCAGCCGCCTGGTCTCCCATTCGTCGAATCCGCCGAGCGGCCGCGCCGCCCAGGCCTACGACGTCGTCGTGCCCAAGCCCGCCCGGGTGGTCGACGTCGTTCATCTGGTCACCGCCGCCCGACGCGCCGCCCGGCGCGGCGCGCGCGCGCTCGCCGCCTGAAGCGGGCCGCGCAGCCGCGCGAGAGACCTCGACCATCCCGGCGTTTTCGGCCATACGGGCGGCCTGTTCGAATTCTTCCGCCGTGAGGGCTTTCCGTGGACTTCGCCCAACTGCGCCAGCTGATGGCCGACGTGTTTGAATGCGACCCTTCCCTGATCACGCCGGACTCCACGCCGGACACGCTCGAGGCCTGGGATTCGCTGCGACTGTTGGACCTCGTCCTGGCGATCGAACAGGAGGCTCACGTCGAGATCTCGCCGGACCGGCTGGAGGAGATGATGAGCGTGCCGGCCATCCTGGAGATCATCCGCGAGGCCGAAACCGCCTGATGCCGGCCGGAGTCCCTTCGTCCGTCGCCGTGGACGACCTGGTTCCGCGCAGCTACGGCGAGCTTGCGCGGCTGTGCGACGCCCTGATCTCGGCCTGGCCGCAGCACGCCCGGTTCCTGCGCGGCAGCTTCGAAGGCTACGGGCCCGCCGAGATGGCCGCCGTCGAGGACCTGGCCCGTCGGATCGGGATCCTCGCGGGCGAGGCCCTGGCCGACTATGTCGCGAGCTATCGCTGGGTGTGCGCCGAGCTGGCGAAGGAGACCCTGTTCTTCAAGAAGCACGGGCGCTATCGGCTGGCGTCGTTCGCGCAGGCGGAGGCCGAGGTCTACGCCAATCCGCCCTTCATGCGGCGCTACGTGGAAGGCCTGCTGCTCTCGCAACTGTTCTGGCGCAACCACAGCGCCGCCTTCCTTCATTTCCGCCAGGATTTCCTGCCGGGCCTGCCGGACGGATACCGCTATCTGGAGGTCGGGCCCGGGCATGGCCTGTTCCTGTCGCTGGCGGTGGAGTCGGCGGCCTGCGCCCACGCCGAGGCGTGGGATGTCAGCGACGAAAGCCTTCGCCAGACCGCCGAGGCGCTGGCGCGGCTCGGCGCGCGGCGTCCGGCGAGCCTGGCCCGCCGCGACGTCCTGGCCCCGCCGCCACCGGGGTCCGGCGCCGGGTTCGACGCCATCGTGATCAGCGAGGTCCTTGAGCACCTGGAGCGTCCGCGGGAAGCGCTGGCGGGGCTGCGGGCGCATCTGGCGCCGGGCGGGCGGATGTTCGTCAATGTGCCGGTCAACAGTCCCGCGCCGGACCACATCTACCTTCTCCCGAGCGTCGCCGAGGCCCGAGCGCTGGTCGAATCCGCGGGCCTGGAGGTGGTCAGCCTGCGGGCGGAGCCGCTGACCGGGTACAGCCTCGAGCGGGCCGAACGGGAAGTCGCGACCATCACCTGCCTGATGGTGGCGCGGTGACGGAGCCGGGCGCCGATCCTCGCGCCGCCATCGACGCGGCGATCGCGGCGGGCGATCTCGCCGCCGCGCGGCGGCTGGCGGCCGCGTATTGGCGCGATCATGTCAACGCCTCGGCGGCGCGATATCTGCTGGGCCGCCTCGACAGCCTCTGGCCGGCCGGGGCGGTGCGCGAGCACCGGGTGGCGATCCTGCGCTCCTTCACCGTGGAGCCGGTGGTCCCGCTGCTGCAGGCCGAGGCGGCGCTGGCCGGCATCCGGATCGCGCCGTGGGTGGGCGAGTTCAACGCCTACGGCCAGGAGATCCTGGATCCCGGCAGCGGCCTCTATGCGCACCGGCCGGACAGCATCATCGTGGCGGTGCAGACGCGCGACATCTCGCCGGATCTGTGGGCCGGCTTCGCGAGCCTGACCGAGGCGGACGTCGCCGAAGAGATCGAGGCCGCCGCCGCCCGCCTCGGCGACCTGCTGTCGGCGCTGCGCGCCAGGACGACCGCCAATCTCCTCGTGCACGGCCTGGAGCCGCCGCTCGACCCCGACGAGGGGCTGCTCGGCCAGCAGCGCAGCCTCACCCAGGCCGAGGCGATCGCCGCCGTGAACCGCAGGCTGCGCCAGCAGGTGGCGACCCTGGGCGACGCGGTTCTGGTGGACATCGACGCCCTGCAGGCGCGCCACGGCCGGGCCCGATTCCGGGCGGAGAAGAAGTGGGCGACGGCCAAGCTGCCGTTGTCGATCGAGGCGCTGGCCTGGCTGGCGGCGGACTGGTGGCGGCACCTGAGCCTGTTCGCGGCTCCCCAGGCGAAGGTCCTGGCGCTGGACCTCGACAACACGCTCTGGGGCGGCGTCGTCGGCGAGGACGGCCTCACGGGCATCGCGCTCGGCGACGAGCATCCGGGCGTCTATTTCCGGACCCTGCAGAAGGCGATCCTCGACGTCGCCAGGCGCGGGGTGCTGATCGCCCTGGTGAGCAAGAACAATCTCGACGACGCGATGCAGGTCTTCGACGAACATCCCGCCATGCTGCTGCGCCGCGACCATCTGGCGGCGTGGCGGATCAACTGGGAGCCCAAGGCCGGCAACCTCGTCGACCTGGCCGCGGAACTGAACCTCGGCCTGGAGTCCTTCGTCTTCCTCGACGACAATCCCGCGGAGCGCGAGGCGGTGAGGCGGAGCCTGCCGCAGGTCATCGTCCCCGACCTGGGCCCCGACCCGTCCACCTACGCCGACGTGGTGCGCGGCCTGCCGATGCTCGAACGGTTGAAGACCTCCGCCGAGGACGCCGAGCGGACGCGCTACTATGCGGAGGAGCGGCAGCGGCGCGACCTGCGGTCCGGCGCGGAGAGCCTCGAGGACTTCCTCGCCTCGCTCGACATCGCCGTGGCGGTCTCGCCGATCGACGCCATGTCGCTGGCGCGGGCGGCCCAGCTCACCCAGAAGACCAACCAGCTGAACATGACCACCCGCCGCTACAGCGAGGCCCAGTTGTCGGAGCTGCTGTCGCGGCCGGGGTGGGCGGGCTACGTGCTGCGTGCTCGCGACCGCTTCGGCGACAACGGCATCGTCGGCGTCGCCCTGACCCAGGCCGAGGCGGGGGCCTGCGAGATCGACACCTTCCTCCTGAGCTGCCGCGTGATCGGCCGGCGCATCGAGACCGCGTTCCTGGCGGACCTGGCGGAGCGGGCGCGCGCCGCCGGCCTTGCGGAGCTGCGCGGCTGGTACCTGCCGACGGCCAAGAACCCGCCGGCGCGGGCGATCTACGAGGACGCCGGCCTGTCGATGGTCCGGAAGGACGGCGCCGCCGAGCTGTGGTCGATCGATCTGTCGGCCGGAGGCCCGCGGACGCCGGCCTGGATCCGGACCTCGGCCGGCGACCTCGAGAGCCAGGCCTAGTCCCGCATGCCCTACGCGTCCGCCTATCCAATGCTCGTCGCCTATCGCGAGGGACGTACGGAGGTCGCGCTGGCGGCCGCCGCCGAGCGGCTGGCCGCCGATCCCTTCTCGGTCGACGCGCACATGACCTGCGCCCTGATCCACCTGCGCGCGGGCGCCATCGCCGAGACGATCGCCAGCCTGAAGGCGTGTCTCCAGGTCCGGTCGGCGGAATGGGTGCTCGAGCGTCTGCGGCGCGACCTGGTGCTGCGCGGCGCGCGGCCCCTCAGCCGCGACATGGTGCTGAAGCTCGGCGCGCTGCTGCGATCCAACCTCAGCCCCCTCGGGCCCGCCCTTGCGCCGGAACGGCGAGCGGCCCGCCATGACTACGTCAATGTGGTGGGCAGCAGCTACGTGCGCAGCTTCGGCGCCAACACGGCGCTGTTCCCGCTGTTCATCGGCATGGGCCCGGCCATGCTGCTGCTCGACGAGGCGCTGGCCGCCGTCACCCGGCGCAAGTTCGCCGAGAACCTGAAGCGGATCGACGCGAGCCGGAACACGCTGCTGATCGCCGGCAGCGACCCCTACTACTACGTCACCTACGCGCGGCGCGACGACCCGGCCTGGCCCCGCGAGACGACGGCGGAAGACATCGCCAAGATGGAGGCGGTGGCCGAGCGCCATCGGCCGATCCTGATGGACGCCAAGGCCCGCCTCGCCGGGCAGGTCACGCTCCTGGGCCTGACGCCGACGTTCGACGACAAGATGAACGACCTCTGCCGGCGGCTGAACGTGCGCCTTCGCGCCCTCTGCGAGGAGGTCGGAGTCGGATTCCTTGACTGCTGGGACGACCTGCTGGATCCGGCCACGGGACGCCTGCGCGAGGACTGCGCGGCTCAGGCCTATGTGGGCGACATCCACTTCTCCACCGAGGCGGCGACCCTGCTCATCGCGCGCCTGCAGCAGGAAGGCCTCCTGCCGCCCACCGTGACGCCGGCGCCCAATCACGACTGGAGCCATGTGTTCGAGGTCCAGGTCGACGCGTCCGAGCGCTCCCGGATCTGGACCGAGCCGAAGGTGCTGCCGCGCAACGCCTTCGAGTCGAACAAGGTGGCGGCCGCGCATCTGGGCGGACTGGTCGCCGACCTCCTGACCGCCTTCGGGGCGCAGCGGGCGGACCAGACCTATCTGATGGTCAATGTGCGGGACGGCTTCATGCCGGTCGCCGTGCCGCCGCAGATCCACAGCGGCTGCCTGGCGTTCACCGACAGCGTCCGCAACCTCGAGGCGGGCCGCATGGTGCTGGACTTCTACGGCCGCTCCGACGTGCGGCTGGAACTGGACGACGCCCTGTCCCTCCTCGACGGCCAGACCTTCACCCAGACCCTGGTGATGATCCACCCGGACAGCTACGAAGACGACGAACGCCGCGCGAACGCGGTGCTCGAGCGGCTTCCGGCGGGCGCGCCGGTGGTGGTCGGGACGCCCCGACCCGAACAGCTGGGGGGCCTGCGGCTCGGCGCGCGGACGCCGCACATCGCGCGGATATCCAACCGTCACATTCCGGAGAAATGGCGCAACTACGCGATGGCGATCTACGCCTGAGCGTTCAGCCCGGGGTCCGTTCGGCCCGGAGCAGCGGCAGCATGACGGCTTCGGCGCGCTCGGAGCGGACCGGGATCGCGATGGCGGTCTGGTCGGTGAGCACCCGAGGAAGCCGCGGCGTGGTGACGGACAGGCCCGGCGCGGCGCGCGCGAGGTCCTGACAGAGGATCTCGCCGGCGCTCTTGGCCATGGCGTACTCGGTCATCCCCCGCGGTCGCTCCGAGATGGCGACGGTCGACGGATACAGGATGTCGAGCGGGCGTCCGGCCGTCGCCGCCAGCGCTTGGCGACAGAGGGCCTCGAAGCGCACCACATAGATGTCGACGAAGGCGTCGAAGGCCTCGCGGCTGAAGACGCCGGCGCTCTGCCGATGGATGTGCGGCGTCGCGAAATAATAGACGTGGGTGGCGCGGGCCAGCGCGGCGAGCAGCGCCGCGTCGAACGGCTCGCGCACGTCGCAGCGCAGCGCGCGGGCGCCGCCCGGCCCTCCGCGGGCCTCGATCGCCGCGACCAGGGCCTCGGCGTCCTCGCGGCCCGAGGCGTAGGTGAGGGTCGCCTCGCCGCCCCCGGCGGCGAGCAGCAGCGCGGTGGCGGCCCCCAGGCCGCGCGAGCCGCCGATGATCAGGGCCCGCCGCCCCGCGAATTCGCCGGGTCGCACCAGCTCGGCGACCGTCTCCGGCGTGGGCGGCGGCACCGGACCGGGGCGGATCAGGGCGCGGAGGTCCGCAGCGATTCCGGAGCCGGCGGCGGCGAGGTCCACGCGGGGATAGCGAGGGTCCGCCCGCCGCGCCCGCCAGCCCACCCCGGCGCGGGGGCCGGCGGCCGGCGTGATCCGCAGGTCGAGGTTCGAGAAGATCGAGTCGCGGCCGGGGCACACCATGCCGACCAGGGTCGACAGGAGGGCGATTGCGCCGAGGCGCTCGGCTCCCAGCGCCGCGGCGAGCCGAGGGAAGGAGCCCGGCAGGGTCGCGGCGGCCGAGACCGGCGCCAGCCAGCCTTGCGCGCCGTCGATCTCCGCCGCGGAGAGGACGCGTGGTTCGGCCCCCAGCGGCGTATCGGTCAGGGCGGCCTGGGCGAGCGCCTCGGCCTCGCCCGGCGCGTTCGCCACGGTCCGCGCCGTGACCGCGACCTGGCCCGCGGCGCGCACCTCGAGCCCGCCGCCCGCGGCGTCGGGCGCGCGATGGAGCGTCACCGGCTGGTCGAGGTGGACGAACTTCTGGAACGAGACGCGCAGGGCCTCGATCGGAGTGTCGAGCAGGCCGTCGGCGAGCGCGGTCTCCAGCGCCCAGAGCAGGACATGGACGCCGTGCGCCACCGGCGCGCCGGCCAGGGTTCGCCGCGCGGCCTCGGGATCGAGATGGATCGGGTTGCGGTCCCCGGACGCCTCGGCGAAGGCGTGCTGGTCGGCCATCGTGAAGACACGCTGGGGATCCCGGGTCATGTCGCGGCCGGCGCCGGCGGCGCATGGGCGGCGAGCAGCCGCATGATGATCGCCAGCGACGCCTGCGCGGCCTCGACGAGCACCAGGTGGCCGCAGTTGGCGATCCGCTCGATCTCGATGCGGCCGGGATAGAGGTTTCGCGTCACGAACTCGTCGACGGCGTCGAAGATGGTGGTCGAGCCATCCATGTTGCGGGGCGGAAAGAGCGGGGTGTCGCCGGCGGCGATGACGGTGGGGATTCGGAGGTCGCCGAGCAGGGGATAGTAGATCCGCTCCTCGAGGCCCCGGCGCGTCAGGCCGAACACCTTGTCGGCGTAGCCGTGGAGATAGTGGTCGGCCGGAAGCTGATGCAGTCTGCGAAGGTGGGCCTGCGCCACGCTCCAGAGCTTGGCGGTCGTGAGGGGCGGATCGGCCGCGAGGACCGCGGCGACGGAGTCCGCCGCCGGCATGCCCGCGACGGCGAACGCGACCGTGCCGCCCAGGGACTCGCCGACGAGGACGACGCGGCGCGGACCGAGGGCGGCCCGGAGGGTGGCCGCGACATGGGTCGCGATCCCGCGGACGGACATGTCGGCGATGGCGTCGCTCTGGCCATGCCCGGGCAGGTCGAAGAACACCGCGTCGGCCACGGGATCGATGGGGTCGGCCCAGGCCTGCAGCACCGCCGAATTGCGCAGCGAGCCGTGCAGGAACAGGACCACGGGGCGCGGACTGGCGCGGTCGATGGGCCGCAGCGAAAAGGCGGCCGTGCGGACGCCGCTTCCAGACTGGATAGTGGTCTTGTGAAGGCTGGCCATCGGACTTGGCTGTACCCCATACGGCGCGTGGGACAAGCCTGGAGGCGCGGTCGGCCGGGGCTGCGGGGAGGCTCCGGGCGTCGGATCTCGCCCGGCTCGCCCGATCGGCGTTTGCGGGCGCCCCGGGAATCGGGCTGGACCGTCGCGCGGCGCCGGACGCGTCAGGGCACGGGTTCGACGATGACGTCCGGCAGCAGGCGGCGCACGTCGGCGGCGCGGCAGAGCTCGGTGCCGTGGGCCTGCAGGGCCGCCGCGCCCGCGGCCGCGGCGTGCCGGAACGCGGCCTCGAAGCCCAGCTTGTCGGCCAGCGCCCAGATCAGCGCGCCCAGGAAGCTGTCGCCGGCGCCGACGGTGCTGACCGGACGGATGTCGAGCGGCCGGGCCCGCCAGGCCGCCTCGGCGGTCACCAGCAGCGCGCCTTCGGCGCTGAGCGTCAGGGCGATCGCTTCGATCCGGTGGCGGGCCATCAGGCCGCGGCAGGCGGCGATCCGTGCGGCCTCGTCCTCCAGCGGCTCGCCGGTGAGGCCGCGCAGTTCGGCCAGGTTGGGTTTGATGAGATGGAGGCGTTCGCCCAGCGCGGCCTTCAGGGCCGGCCCGGAGGTGTCGAGCGCGAACTTCACGCCGTGCATCTCGGCGATCTGGGCGGCGCGCGCATAGAAGTCGTCGGGCGCGCCGGGCGGCAGGCTCCCGCTGGCGCAGAGGAACGCCGGCTTGCGGTCGAACGCCGACAGCGCCTTGAGGCAGGCCATCCACTCCGCGTCGGCGAGGTGCGGCCCGGGCAGGACGAATCGGAATTCCTCGCGGGTGGTCTCGTCGAGGACGGTGAAGTCCTCCCGCGTCTCGCCCCGGACCGGCACGACGAGGCTCTCGACGCCCTCGCGAGCCACCAGCTCTTCCAGCTGGCGGCCGGAGAAGCCGCCGCTGGGATAGATGGCCACCGCTTCGGCGCCCAGGCGGCCCGCCACGCGCGCCACATTGATCCCGCCGCCGCCGGGGTCGCGCCCGCCCGCGCGGCAACGCAGCTTGCGCACGGGCTCCACGTGGTCGACCGAGGTCGAGACGTCGATCGCCGGGTTCGGCGTCAGGGTCAGGATCAGCGCCATCGAAAACTCCCAGGCCCATCCTGGCCGCCCGGGTCGGACACGTCGTTGAGGCAGGTCAACGTCGGCGGACTTGACCTTCATCATGGCGCCTGACACTCGAACGCCGGAAGAAGACGGCGCAACCGTGCGCCGCGGCGCGGACCAGACGGGCTTCCTGCATGACACACCCATTCGCCGTTCCCGCCAGCCTGTCGCCGGACCTCGCGCGGGTGCAGGCCTATTGGCGCGGCCTGTTGCGCGGCGCGGCCGAGATGCCCTTCGCCGACGATCTCCGGCTCACCGACCTGCCCGACCTCGTCGGGCGCCTGCTGCTGGTCGAGGTGTTCCAGGGCCCGGAGCGATTCCGCTTCGCCGAGGCGGGCGGCGCGGTGGGCGGGGTCGAGATGGAAGGCCTGTTCCTCGACGAGACCGAACTCGCCTATCCGCTGGAGTTCCTGCGCGCCCAGTGCAGCGCCACGGTCGAATCGGCCCGGCCGACCTGCATGCGGATGGCCAAGGCCGGGGCGCAGAAGCCCTACACGCGGCTCCTGCTCCCGTTCTGGGGCGACGGGCGCATCTCCGCGATCCTGGGCGTCGTCGACTTCGACTGAGCCGGGCTGGTCGTTCACGCGATCGGCCAATATTCACCGTCATGGCCCGGCTTGTCCGGGCCACCCATGAACAACGCGTGCGCAAACCAGGCCGCGGCGAGGCCACCGTCAGCCTGTCCGATGCCTGTGTTCATGGATCGCCCGGACAAGCCGGGCGATGACGTCATTCAACGTCTTCAGGTCGCTGACGAGGTCTTCACCCTACCGGGCCAGCAGTTCGTCGAGCCGGCGGATGTCGACCACCTCCGAGGCGACGCCGCCGTCCAGCCGCATGACCTTGTTGCAGTAGAGCTTGAGCAGCGAGACCTCGTGCGTGGCCAGCACCAGGATGCCCGCGCGCTCCACGAGGCTGAGCAGCCGCTTGTGGGCCACCTGCTGGAACTCCGAGTCGCCGACCGCGATCCACTCGTCCATCAGGAGGACGTCGGTCTCGACCGCCGTGGCCGCGGCGAAGGCCAGGCGGCCCTTCATGCCCGCGGAGTAGGTCTTCACCGGCATCGCCAGGAACGGGCCCAGGCCGGTGAAGTCGGCGATCTCGTCCATCTTCGCCTCGATCTCGCGCGAGGAGAGCCCGGCGATGCGGCCGCGCAGGCGGATGTTCTCGTAGCCGGTGGCCGAGGCGTCGATCCCAAGGCTCAGGTCCAGCAGCGGCGCGATGCGGCCGTGGACGTCGATGGTGCCCTCGTCGGGCTCGTAGGCGCCGGAGAGGGCTCGCAGCAGCGTCGTCTTGCCCGAGCCGTTGTGGCCGATCAGGCCCAGCCGGTCGCCGGCCTTCAGCTCCAGGTTCACGCCCGACAGGGCGGTGACGTCGGTGACGCCGGCGTGGCGGCCCAGCACGCCGCCGACGGTGACGCGGGCCAGCGCCTTCTTCAGCGACTTGGCGTCGACGCCGTAGACCGGGAACCTGAGCGTCAGGTTGGTGCAGGTGATGGAGGCGGTGACGGGGTTCACAGGTAATGCACGATCCGGCGGCGCGTCCGCGCGAACAGGGAGAAGGTGAAGAGCCAGCCGAGCAAGGCCATCAGCGCCAGCACCCCGTAGGTGTGCTCGGGCACCGTCTGGCCCAGCAGCGGCGAGCGGACGGCGGTCAGCAGGTGGTAGAACGGGTTGGCCTCCAGCACCGCCCGGTGGGCGCCCAGGCGCAGGTCGGGCAGCCAGAAGACCGGCGTCATGAAGATGGCGAACTGCATGATCGACTGGACGATCTGGGGGATGTCGCGGAAGCGGGCCGAGGCGATGCCGGCCAGCATCGACAGCCAGGCGGCGTTGACGAGCATCAGCACGATCCCGATCGCCGCCGCCGGCACATTGGCCTTGCGCCAGAAGCCGAAGATCACCAGCACGGCGACCACGATCACCATGTGGTGGGCTAGGTTGATCAGGTTGCGGAACATCACCCGCCACACGAAGGTGAACATCGGCAGGCTGGTCTGCGACAGCATCCCGGAGGCCTGGACGAAGGTCTCGCAGCCCTCGTTGATCGTGCCGGTCAGCACGCCGAAGAACACGATGCCCAGCGCCACATAGGGCAGGTAGGTCTCGATCGGGATGTGGAAGAGCCCGGCGTAGAGGAAGCCGATGCCCAGCACCATCAGGCCCATGGAGAGCGTGATCCAGAACGGACCCAGGATCGAGCCGCGGTAGCGCGAGCCGATGTCGTGCCAGGCCAGCGACCAGGCCAGCCCGATGCGCTGGAACGAGCCCCGCAGGTCCCGCAGCGCCATCATGAGCTGGAAGCGCGCGCCGCGCTGGCCGATCCGCAGCAGGTGTGTGGAGGAGTCCATGGCCTCTCTCGACGGAAGGCGCCGCAGGTACCAGCCGTCCCCCTTCGGCGCAAGGACGGCCCCCGGACGACCTGCTTTGCAACACCGCGGGCTTCCATGCTAGCCCCCGCGCAAGGGGCTGATCCGAGAGCATGACGTCCGCCGAGAGAACCACCCGGAACGCCCCGCGCGCGCGCCGTCCCGCGGAGCCGCCGCCGGCCCTGCGCCTGGAGGAGTCCGGCGTGTGGCTGGTGGTGCCCTGCTACAAGGTGCGCGGCCACATCCTGCGGGTGATCGAGAAGACGCCGGCCTGGTTCGAGGGGATCGTCTGCGTCGACGACGCCTGCCCTGACGGCTCAGGCGACTTCATCGAGGCCGAGAACACCGATCCGCGCGTGGTCGTCGTGCGCCACGCCAAGAACCAGGGCGTGGGCGGCGCCACGCTCACCGGCTACGCCGAGGCCGCGCGCCGGGGCGGCAAGGTGCTGGTCAAGGTCGACGGCGACGACCAGATGGACCTCGGCTACGCCGCCCATCTCGTCGCGCCGATCCTGCTGGGCGAGGCCGACTACGCCAAGGGCAACCGCTTCACCTCGATCAGCCACCTGACGACGATGCCGACCGTCCGGGTGCTGGGCAACGCCGTGCTGAGCTTCGCCGCCAAGGTCTCCACCGGCTACTGGAACCTCTTCGACCCCACCAACGGTTACACGGCCATCGAGGCCCACGTCGCCCGCCTGGTCATGGAGAAGCGCGTCTCGCGGCGCTTCTTCTTCGAGACCGACCTGCTCTACCACCTGGGCACCCTCCGCGCCGTGGTCCGCGACGTGCCCATGCCGGCCCGCTACGCCGACGAGGTGAGCAACATCCGCATTGGCCGGATCATCGGCCCCTTCGCGCTCAAGCACCTGCGCAACTTCCTCCAGCGCGTCGTCGGCCAGTACTTCGTGCGCGACTTCAACGCCGCCAGCCTCGAACTGGTGTTCGGCCTGGTCTTCCTGCTGTTCGGCGCGGGCTACACCCTGAGCTACCTGGCCAACCGCGTGCCCGGCCAGGCGGCCTCGGCCGGGGTGGTGATGCTGGCGGCGCTGCCGGTGATCCTGGGCGTCCAGTTCCTGCTCCAGGCCATGAACTACGACGTGCTCAACGTGCCCAACCGCCCGATCCACCCCTATCTCGACGTGCTGACCCGCCTCGAACCGCAGGAGACGGCCCGGTGATCCTCAAGGACGCGGCCCTCTGCAGCGTTTTCGCCGTGGCCCTGCCGCTGGGCCAGATGCTGTTCAAGTGGGGGGCGGTCTACGACGCGCGCCTGTCGGGCCCCTTCCTGCTGCGGGTGATGCAGAACCTGCCGCTGATCGGCGCCTTCGCCTGGTACGGCCTGACCGCGCTGCTGTGGTTCTACGTGCTGACCCGCGTGCCGCTGTCGACGGCCTACGCCTTCTCGCTGGTCGGCTCGTGCCTCGTGCCGCTGGCCGGCTGGCTGGTGTTCAAGGAACAGGCGTCCTGGAGCATGGGCGCCGGCTACATCCTGATGGTCGCCGGCCTGTTCCTCATCGTGCGCCCGGCGTGACCGGCGCGGCCGGCCTCGCGCGGTGGGCCTACTGGGCGGTCCTGCTGGCGGGCCTGGCCCTGATGCTGCGGCTGAACCTGCCGGGCCATCTCTCGGTCGATTCGGTCCTGGCCCTGCGCGAGGGCCGCCTGCACGTGCGCGACACGTGGAACCCGGCCATCTACAGCTGGCTGCTGGGCGTGTTCGACGGCCTGCGGCCGGGGACCGCCCTGGCGGTCGTGGCCAGCGGCCTCCTGCTGTTCGGCGCCTGGGCGGCGATGGCGTTCCTGCGGCCGCGCACCTCGTGGCTCGCGCCGATCCTGGCCGTGGGCGCGATCGCCCTGCCGCAGGTGGCGATCTATCCGGGGATCGTCTGGAAGGACGTCTGGTTCGCCGAGTCGGCCATCGCCGGGTTCGTCGTGCTGGCGCTGTCGCTCGGGAGCGCGGTCCCCGCCGCGCGCTGGGCCGGGCTGGCGCTGGCGGCGCTGCTGCTCGCCGCGGCGGGCCTGCTGCGGCAGAACGGCCTGATCCTGGCCCCGGCGGCGGCGCTCGCCATCGCCTGGGCCGCCTGGCCGCGGGGCGGCCGCCGCGCCCTGGCCCTCGCCGCCGTGTGGCTGGCCGCCGTGGCCGCCCTGACCCTGGCGCTTTCGGTGGCGGCCAAGCCACAGGGCATGGGCCCGCCCGATCCGGCCGGCGCCAAGGGCCTGCGCATCCTCGAGACCTACGACGTGGTGGGCGCCGCCGCCCATGGCGGCTTGCCGCTGGCCCGCATCGACCGCGTCAGCCCGGAGCTGGACGACCAGATCCGCGCGGCCGCGCCGGCCGACTATTCGCCCGAGCGGGTCGACACCCTCGGCGGCGACCCCAGGCTCGACC
Source organism: Phenylobacterium sp. (assembly GCF_016124325.1). Classification (GTDB taxonomy): domain Bacteria; phylum Pseudomonadota; class Alphaproteobacteria; order Caulobacterales; family Caulobacteraceae; genus Phenylobacterium. Next base: position 74,817 of record NZ_WGNY01000018.1, on the reverse strand, counting down.
GCGCGCTCGGCAAGGTGCCGGGCGAGGTGATGCGCGCCGAGTGGCTCGATCTCGTCCTGCATCATCCGGAGACCTATCTCGCGGTGCGGGCCGAGGTGTTCCGCTGGGTCTTCGCCACGCCGGTGATCGACCGCTGCCTGCCGGTCCACGTCGGGATCGCCGGGCCGCCCGCCGCGCTCGCCGACCTGAAGATGCAGCCCCGGCGCTCCCGCGACGACATCCGGCTCTACAACTACGTCACCTGGTTCCTGGACACGCCGGCCTACTCCCACGTCGCCTACGCCGCCGTGGCGCTGGCGGTGGGGCTGGTCCTGCTGTGGCGGCGCGAGCCGGCCGACCTGGCGATGGCGGGGCTGATGGCGGGCGCGCTGGGCTTCACGGCCAGCTTTTTCGTCATCTCGATCGCCTGCGACTACCGCTACCTCTACTTCCTCGACATGGCGGCGGTGACCGGCGTGATCTACCTCGCCCTCGACCCGCGCCTTAGTCGTCCGAAAGCGCGGCGTCGAGCTGGGCGTTGACCTCGCCCAGCACATAGGCCTGGTCGGCCGCGATCTTCTCCAGCCGCCGCACGTCCTGCCGCCAGCCGGTCTCCAGCACCTCGCGCTGGCGGTCCATCTCGGCGCGCAGCTCCGCTTCCAGGGCCTCGGCGGCGGCCAGCTTCTCCCGCGCCTCGAACAGCTCCTCGCGCGCCACCGCCAGGTCGTGGGTGGGCGCCGAGACCAGGGCGCCGATCTCCACCTGGCGCCGGGCCAGTTCCGCCGCCGCGTCGTCCAGCGCGCCCGCATCGGGCGTCCCGCCCGCCGCGCGGGCGGCGAACCAGTCGAACACCGCCGCGGCGATCTCGCCGGCCCAGCCCAGGCCGGCCAGGCTGTGGTCGCCGGCGTTGTGGCGCAGGTCGGCGGTCAGGAACCGGTCGATCTCCCGGCCCGCCGCCGCGGTCAGCTTCGGCAGCGCCGCGCCATGCGCCGCCTCGATCCGCCCGGCCTCGGCGCGCCAGTCGGCCAGCAGCGCGTCGTAGCCCACGAACGCGCGCGGCAGGTCGCGGGTATAGGCCTCGGCCGCCAGCATATAGGCGCTCCAGACCAGGACCGACTTCTCGTCGGTGAAGCCGTCGCGGCGGCGCAGCGAGCCGGCCACCGCCAGCGGGTGGCGCACCGGGATCACGCAGCGCGCGCCCACCTCCAGCCGCTCCAGCACCGCCCGCCACATGGGCAGCAGCACGGTGGCGCGCGGGTCCTTCATCAGCGGCCAGGCGGCCGTCCCGTATTCCTCGCCGAAGAGCGCGGCGGCCTTGTCGCGCCAGTCGGCCTCGGCCTCGGGCGCCAGCGCCTTGAACGGGAAGGCGAAGGGGTCGTCCCAGGCCGAGCCGGCCGCGCGCAGCCGCTCGTCGTTGAAGCGCGCGATCTTCCAGGGCTCGAAGTAGCCCTTGGCGTTGTGCTCGTCGCCCGGCATCACATTGGTCGGCAGGTCGGCCCCGGCCAGCGCCAGCAGCTGGGTGACCGCCGAGGTCCCCGAGCGGTGCATCCCCAGCACGAGGTAGGCGGTCCGCGGGGCGGCCGCGGCCTTCGGGCCCCGCGCGGCCTTCGGCGCGGTCTTTGGCGCGGTCTTGGCGTTCATGCTGGGTCCGGTGGTACGGTCCGCCGACCGGCGCCGCAAGCGGTTGATCGCCCGTGGCGGGTGGTGCACACAGCCCGGGCCCACCCGTGAGGAAGCCGAACGACATGGCCGCCAGGGCCAAAGCCCCTACAGCACCCGACGACGAGCATCTCCACCGGGTGATCTCAGCGGCCTTCGACCCGGACTTCTATCGCGCGGTCTACACCGATCTCCCGGCCCACGAGGGCGCGATCCTGCACTACCGCGTCCACGGCTGGCGCGAGGGCCGTGATCCGGCCCCCTGGTTCTCGGTCGACGCCTACCTCGAGGAGAACCCGGACGTCCGCAAGGCGCGGATCGAGCCGTTCTTCCATTTCCTGACCAAGGGCCGGGGGCAGGGACGCGAGGTGCGGCCCTCGCGGCACGCGCTGCTCTATTTCGACAGCGTCGGCTGGCGGCCGCGGGCCTGGAGCGTCGAGGGGTTCGCGCTGGGCCACGAGGCGCTGGCCCGCCGCGCGGCGCGGCGGGAGCCCGCCGTGCTCGACGAAGGCGCCCGCGCCGCCGTGGCCGAGGCGTTCGACGCCGCCTACTACCTCGCGGTGAACCCGGACGTGAGGGCCGCTGGGACCGATCCGCTGGAGCATTTCCTGTCGGCGGGCTGGCGCGAGGGCCGCGATCCGGCCCCCTGGTTCAGCGTCAGCCACTATCTGGAGGCCAACCCCGACGTCGCCGCCGCGGCGATGAATCCCTTCGCCCACTATCTGCTCGCCGGCCGTGACGAGGGCCGGGCGCCGCGCCACGACCTGGGCTTCCGCTACGACGTGATCGCGGGCCTGCGGCCCACCGCCGAGCGGATCGCCGAGGCGGCCGCGCGGGCCGCCGTGGCCGTGACCCAGGCGCCGGAGATCCTCGCCGAGGCGCTGGCGGGCCTGGGCGACCTGCACGTCACCCTCAGCCACGACCACTACCTGGAGCACGGCGGCGGCCTCCAGTTCTGCGTCCGCCGGGAGGCGGCGCGATTCGGCGCCATGGGGATCGACCACCTCCACCTCTTTCCCGCCACGCCCTGGCCCGGCGTCCGGGCCAGCGGCGAGCGCGGCCCCCTGGGCGTGCTGCTGAACGGCCGGCGCATCGGCGCCTTCGAGCCCGCAACCGTGCGCGACGTCCTGGCGGCCCATCCGGCGCCCGGCGCGCGCCGCAGCTTCGCGATCCACAGCCTGCTGGGCCACGGCGCCGACGACACGGCCGACATCCTGGCGGCGGCCGGGCTTCGCGAGGGCTTCTTCTGGCTGCACGACTTCGCCAGCCTCTGCGCGGGCTTCCACCTGCTGCGCAACGAGGTCCAGGACTGCGCCGCCCCGCCTGCCGACAGCCCCGCCTGCGCCGTCTGCGTCCATGGCTCGGCCCGCGCCCGCCACCTGGAGGTCCATGGACGCCTGTTCGACCGGCTCTCGCTCACCGTCGTGGCGCCCTCGCAGACCACCCTCGACTTCTGGCGCGCGCACACGGGCCTGCCCGCCGCCCGCGCCGCGGTGCTGCCGCACGCCCGCCTCGTCGATCGCGGCCCGGCGCCGAAGGTCCCGGCGGAGCGGCCCTTCCGGCTGGCGTTCCTGGGCATGCCGGTCGCGCTCAAGGGCTGGCCGGTCTTCCGCGAGCTCGCCCAGCGGTTCGCCGACGATCCCCGCTACGAATTCCATCACCTCGGCGGGCGGTCCGATCCCGCCGCGCCGGCCGTGTTCCATCCCGTGTCGGTCACCGACGAGACGCCCGACGCCATGCAGGCCGCGCTCGAAGCGGTCGAGGCCGACGCGGCGCTGATCTGGCCCCTGTGCCGCGAGACCTTCTCCTTCACCGCCTACGAGGCCGCCGCGGCCGGCGCGGCGGTGCTAACCGGGCCCGACAGCGGCAATGTCGCCGCCTTCGCCGCCGAGGGGCATGGCCGGGTGCTGGCCGACGAGGCGGCGCTGCGGGCGGCCTTCGAGTCGGGCGAGATCCTGGCCCTGGGCCGCAACCTGCGCCGCGCCCGGCTCTGCGGCCTGGAGCACAGCGGCATGAGCGCCGACCTCGTGGCGGAGACGCGCCCGTGAGCCCCTTCGCCGCCCTGGCCCGCCGATTCGGCCTCGTCGCGCCGCTGCCGCGTGTGCGCACCGAGCGCGAGATCGCCGAGCGCGCCTTCGACGCGGCCTACTACCTCGAGGTCAACACCGACGTGGCCGCGGCGGGCGACGACCCGCTGGAACACTTCCTGGCCTTCGGCTGGCAGGAGGGGCGGCGGCCGATCCCCGACTTCTCGCCCCGCGACTATCTGCTGGCCTTCCCGGAGGCGGCCGACTCCGGGGTCAATCCCTTCGTCCACTGGCTGACCAGCGGCCGGCCCGGCGTGTTCGTTCCCGAGCCGCCCGAGGGCTTCCGCGCCGAACTGCTCGCCCGCCTCACCTCGGTGGAAGACCGCATCGCCGCGGCGACCGGGGCCGCGATCCCGCTCGCCCCGCCCGGCGATCTCGCCCCGGCGCTCGGCCAGGCCCGCGGCGGCCTGCGCGACGTCCATGTCACCGTCAGCCATGACGACTTCACCGCCCATGTGGGCGGGCTCCAGACCGCCGTGCGGCGCGAGGCCGAGCGGCTCGCCCGGGACGGCCGCGACCACCTGCACCTCTATCCGGCCGAGGCCTGGCCGGTGGTGCGCGAGCCCGGCGATCCCGGCGCCCTGGGGGTCGTCTTGAACGGCCGCGGCCTCGGCTTCCACGCCGCCGCCACCGTGGCCGACGCCCTGGCCCGCGCGGCCTCCGGGCCCGCCGGGCGGCGCAGCCTCGCGGTCCACAGCCTGCTGGGCCACGCGGCCGACGAGATCGCCGACATCGCCGCCGCGCTCGGCCTGGCGGAGGGCGTCTTCTGGCTGCATGACTTCGCCAGCCTCTGCGCCGGCTTTCACCTGCTGCGCAACGACGTGGCCGACTGCGCCGCCCCGCCGCCCGGCAGCGCGGCCTGCGGCATCTGCGTCTACGGCGCCTGGCGCGCCCGCCACCTGGAACAGCACGCGCGCCTCTTCGAACGGCTGGCGCTCACCGTGGCGGCCCCGTCGAAGGCCACCCTGGAGCTTTGGCGCAGCCGCACGGGCCTGCCGGCGGCGGCCGAGGCCGTCCTGCCGCACGCCACGCTGGTGCCGAAGGGCCCGGCGCCGGTCCCGCGCGGCCGGCGGCCGTTCCGGCTGGCCTATGCGGGCCTGCCCGTCGCCCATAAGGGATGGCCGGTCTTCACCGCCCTGGCGGCCAGGCTGGCGCGCGATCCGCGCTACGAGCTGGTTCACCTGGGCGTGCGCCGCGACCCCGACCTGCCCGTGCGCTTCCGCGAGGTGGCGGCCGGCCCGTCGCGGCCGCTGGCCATGCGCGACGCCCTGGCCGAGGAGGCCGCCGACGCCGTGCTCGTCTGGCCGCTCTGCCGCGAGACCTTCTCGTTCGTCGCCTACGAGGCGGTCGCCGCGGGCTGCGCGGTGATCACCGGCCCCGACAGCGGCAACGTCCAGGCCTTCGTGCGCGAGGGCGGCCACGGCCGCGTCCTCGAGGACGAGGACGCCCTGGCCCAGGCCTTCCTCGGCGGCGACATCCTCGACCTCGCCCGCGCGGCCCGCCGCCCCATGCTCTACGACCTCGCGTTCAGCGCGCTCAGCCTCGACCTGCCCACACGGCCCGCCGCATGAAAGTCCTCTGCTATTCCAGCTTCACCTTCTCGTACCTCAACCGGGCGCGGGTGCTGTTCCAGACGCTGCGGCGTTTCCACCCCGACTGGGAGCTGGCGGCGCTGATCACCGACCGGCCTCCGGAGGGGTTCGATTTCGACCCCGCGAACGAGCCGTTCGACCGGCTGGTCTGGGCCAGCGACCTGGGCGTTCCCGACTTCGACGGCTGGCTCTTCAAGCACGACGTGGTCGAGGTCTGCACGGCGGTGAAGGGCCCGTTCATCCACCAGGCCTGCGGCTGGGGCTTCGACGCGGTGATCTACCTCGATCCCGACACCGCCCTGCTGGGCAGCCTCGATCCCCTGGTCGAATGGCTGGGCGAGCACGACATCCTGCTGACCCCGCACCTGATCGACCCGAACGACGATCGCGCCGCGATCCTCGACAACGACCTGTCGGCCTCGCGCACGGGCATCTTCAACCTGGGCTTCGTCGCCATCCGCACGACGGGAGAGGGCGCGCGCTTCGCCAAGTGGTGGAACGACCGCCTGCTCGAATACTGCTACGACGACATGCCGAACGGCCTCTTCGTCGACCAGCGCTGGTGCGACCACGTCCCGGCCCTGTTCGACCGGGTGAAGATCATCCGCGACCCCGGCTACAACGTCGCCAGCTGGAACCTCTCGACCCGCACCGTCGATGTCGGCAAGGACGGCCGCATCACCGTCAATGGCGCGCCGCTGCGCTTCTGGCACTTCACCAAGCTGGGGCCGCTGGGCGACACCATGACCCGCCGCTATGCGGGCCGGAACTTCCCCGTCTACGAGATCTGGGCCTGGTACCGCCGCGAGGTGGCCAAGGCCACCGATCCGGCCATCCCCGAGCGCTGGTGGGCCTTCGCGACCTACGCGGACGGCCGGCCTATCGCCAAGGACGAGCGCGTGCTCTATCGCGAGCGCATCGACCTGCAGCAGGCGTTCCCCAATCCGTTCGCCTCCGGGCAAGGCAGTTTCCAGGAATGGCTCGAACACGAAGGCGTCTGAAACCGGCCGAAGCGCCGCCGTCCGAGGGCGTGGGCCTGCCCGCGATCCTGGAGAAGGCCCGCGCCGTCGCCGCGCGGACCAAGGCGCTCAGCAGCGGCATCGACGGCGCCTATAAGCTGGCCCAACAGGCCCAGGTGCGCGAGGCCCTGACCCGCAGCGAGCTGACCCTGGCGCTGCACGCCGCGCTCGCGGTCCGGGCCGAGCTGGAGGCGCGCCTGCGCGACGAGGCGCTCGCCGCCTACCGCAAGGGCTTCGCCGGGCGCCTGCGCCGCCATGGCCGGCCCAGCCAGGCGCTCGACCGCGTGCTGGCCCGGCTGGGGTCGCTGGGCCGGGCGGCGGTGATCGCCCGCGGCGGGGTCTGGCGCGGAACCGGCCGGGGCCTTCACGACCTGCGCCACATGGCCGCCTACGCGCGCCGCCGGGCCAATCCGGGCGTGGCGCCGTCGGCCTTCCTCGATCAGGCCTGGTACCTGGCGGCCAATCCCGACGTCGCCGCGGCCGGCGCCTCGCCCCTGGTCCAGTACCTGCTGTCGGGCGGCCGCGAGGACCGCGATCCCCATCCCCTGTTCCATTCGGCCTGGTACCGCGCCCGCCACGCCGGCGAGATCGCCGCCACCAGCGTGACGCCCCTGGAGCACTACGCCGGCCTCGGCGCGGGGCGGGGAGACGCGCCGCACCCGGCCTTCGACGTGGCCCACTATCTGGCCCAGGCGCCCGACCTCGCGCTCGGCGAGGACCCGGCCAGCCACTACGTCCGGGCGGGCGCCGCGGCCGGGCTGTCGCCGCATCCGCTGTTCGATCCGGCCTGGTACGCGCGCCAGGCGGGCAAGGCCGAGGGCGCGGGCGGCCTCGTCCACTACCTGACCGAGGGCTGGCGGCGCGGGCTGTCGCCGCATCCGCTGTTCGACCCGGCCTGGTACCTGGAGACCTACGCCGACCTCGCCCAGGCGGGGGTCGAGCCCCTGACCCATTTCCTGACGGTCGGCGCGGACCACGGCCTGAGCCCCGGCCCCTGGTTCGACCTTCCGGCCTACGTCGCCCAGCGCGGCGCCGGGCGGACGCCGGGGACCAATCCACTGGTCGACTACCTGCGCGGCGGCGCCTGGGTCGTGGCCGAGCCGAAGCCCGGCTTTCCGACCGCCGCCTACCTCGCGTCCGAGCCCGAGCTGGCCCGCCAGGGCCTCACGCCGCTGGAACACTGGGCGCGGAAGCAGGCGCGCTGACGCCCAGCTCGGCCAGCTGGTCGCGGATTTCATTATAATATTCAGATATATAGTGAAACGGACTCAGCCCCCAGGCGTGGCCCGGATCGGCCAGCCGCAGTCCCGCCGCCTCGACCCGCGCCATCGGCGGCATCAGCGCCTCGAACGCCGCCTCCTGCCGCGCCAGCAGCTCGTTGTAGGGCCCGATCTCGACCGGCCGGCCGGCGGTTAGCTCCACGTTCCGGATCGGCCGCGTGGTCCCGTCCGCCATCCGCTGCTCGGTCGCCCAGCGCGCCGAGTGCAGGATCAGCTTGGCGCCCGCCAGCGGCGTGGCGCGCACCAGGGCGGCGAACTCTTCGGCCGCTTCCAGCCAGAGCCGCTCGGCGGCCGCCGACAATCGGGGGATCGGGCGCGCATGCTTGAAAGGCGCCTGCGCCAGATAGCCGCTGCGGATCAGTTCGGCGCTGTGCGTGGACACCGCGTCCCCGGTCGCGAGCAGGTCGAACCGCTCGTCGATGAAATCGAAGATGATGTGGGTGGGCCGCGCCGCGATCAGGCGGGTGAGGGCGGTCTTGCGCAGGTCCGCGACGAGCGCGTTGTGCTCGTGCTTCCTCATGTCCGCGGGCGGCTGCCGCGCAGGGCGAAACCCGGCCGCCGGCTCGGCCAGCAGGCTCGGCAGACTGGTCCGCGAAATGTAGGTCAGATGCTCGGCGCCGCCGCCACGGATTGGCCACAGATCACGGGTTATGCAGCTGCCGACAATGGCGATCCGCGTCATTGGGGCTCCTGGCGCGCAGCCTTCGGATCATTCATTTCTAGCATGCGTGCGCATATGATTCGCGGCATTGACAGCGCGGCGGCGTCCCACCATGTACGCGCGCTTCTCGGGCGAGCCCGTAAAATACGATACTCGGATTCTGAGGCGATCGCCCTTCGCGTTCATGCCTTATGATGAAGTTTAGATTATCAGGCGCCTGCGTCTGAAGGGCGACGAGACAGATGAAATTCCTGACGTTCCTCGCGAATCTTCCCGACAACGTGCTCGGACGCGCGTTGCGAGACAGCTACAAGCCGTTCGCGGTCGCGTTCTCGTTCAGCCTGGTCTCGAACCTGTTGTACATGGCGCTGCCGCTCTACACCTACCAGATCTACGGGCGGGTGATGGTGAGCCAGAGTCAGGCCACCTTGTGGGCGCTGACCCTCGTCATGCTCTTCGTGTTCGCGATCTCCAGTGTCGTGGACGACTTCCGCGCGCGCATCCTGATCAACTTCGGCGTAGCGCTGGACCATAGGGTTTCCGGGCGAATCTTCTCGAGCCTGTTCGACGCGGCGGTCCGTGGCGAGCCCGGCGCGCGCGCCCAGGCCTTGCGCGACCTGGACCAGTTTCGTCAGACCCTCACCGGCGTCGCGGCGGCGGCCTTCTTCGACGTGCCGTGGATTCCGGTCTTCATCGTCGTGCTGTTCATGATCGACCCGCTGGTGGGAATCATCACCGTCGCGGGGGCGGGCATCCTCTTCCTTCTGGCCCTGGCCCAGGCGCAGGCGACGCAGTCCGCGCTGAAGGAGGCCAATGACGCGGCGCTCAAGAGCTACGGCTTCACCGACGCGGCGCTCCGCAACAGCGAAGTCGTGCGCGCGATGGGCATGCTGCCAACGCTAGGCCAAGCCTGGGCGGCGTATCGCGCCATCACGATCCAGCGCGGCGCGATCGCGGCCGAAGCCTCGAATATGTACACCGACATGATCAAGGCGACCCGGATGGGGATCCAGATCCTGATCATCGGCGTGGGCGCTTATCTGGTGGTCGAGGGCAAGATCCACACTGGCCTGCTCTTCGCGAACATGATCCTCGCGAGCCGGGCGCTGCAGCCGATCGAGAAGATCGTCGCGGCATGGGAGCCGCTCAACGGAATGTACCGCGCCTACATGAGGCTGAACGGACTGCTCGCGAAAACCGAGCCGCCGGCGACGGCGACCGCGCTGCCGCGCCCGACCGGCAAGCTCTCGGTGGAAGGCGTCAATTTTGCGCCGCCCGGGGTCCAGCGACTCGTGCTGGCGAACATCAACCTTTCGCTCGAACCGGGCGAGGTCCTGGGGCTGATCGGTCCCTCGGGCGCCGGCAAATCGACCCTGGCGCGGCTACTGGTCGGAATATGGCGGCCGCTGAACGGGGTGGTGCGCCTCGATGGGGCCGACGTGTTCAGCTGGGACCGCGCAGATTTCGGGCGCTACGCGGGCTACCTGCCGCAGGACACCGAACTGTTCGCCGGTTCCGTCCGAGACAATATCGCCCGTTTTCGCGCCGACGTCGCTGACGCGGACGTCGTGGCCGCCGCCCAGATGGCCGGCGCGCACGAGCTGATCCTGCGCATGCCCAAGGGCTATGACACCGAGGTCGGCGAGGGGGGCGTCGTCCTGTCGGCGGGCCAGCGCCAGCGGGTCGGTCTTGCGCGCGCGGTCCTGTGCAATCCCGCCTACGTCGTCCTGGACGAGCCGAACGCCAACCTCGACGCCGAGGGGGAGGAGGCGCTGATGCGGGCCATCGAGGCGATCAAGGCCAATGGCGGCACCGTCATCATCATCTCCCACAAGGTCGGCGTCTTCCGTGCCGCCGACAAGATGCTCGTGCTGCGTGACGGCCGCGTCGAGCTGTTCGGTCCGCGCGATCAGGTGATGAGCCGGCTCATGAAGCCGGCGCCGGGGGCTGAGGTGCGAGCTGTGGAGGCTGGCCGGTGAAGCTCGATCTGGAACCGATAAACAGGGGCTACATCACGCCGACCTTCGGCGGCGACGACGAGCCGATGGCGCCCGAGCTGCGGCGACGGCTGCGCCGTCCCATGGTGGTCGGCGGGCTGGTGATCGGTGTGTTCGTCTTCGGCCTGGGGCTGTGGGCGTCGATGAGCCAGATCGCCAGCGGAATCACGGCGCAGGCGCAGGTGCGCGCCGACATCCAGCGCCAGACGCTGCGCCACCGCGAGCCGGGAACCGTCAAGAAGATCCTGGTCAAGGAAGGCCAGTTCGTCCGCGCCGGGCAGCCGCTGCTGCTGTTCGACGACGTTGAAGCCCGCGCAGCGGTCGACGTGCTGCAGAATCAGTACGACACCCTGATCGCGCAGAACGCCCGCTTCGCCGCCGAAGCCACCGGACAGGCGTTGCTGAAAATGCCTGAGGAGCTCACCCGGCGGGCCTCGGATCCCCGTGTGGCCGCGCTTATCCACGACCAGGAGTTCCTGTTCGCCACGCGGCGTGAACTCTTCCAGAGTCAATCGGCGGTCTTGGACCAGCGAATCGAACAGCAGAAGACTCAGATCGAGGGGCAGCAGGCCCAGGTCGATTCGATCGTCGAGCAGGCGCGGCTGACCAACGAAGAGCTGGATGGCTATCGCAAGCTGAACGAGCAGGGCTTCGCGCCGAAGACGCTGATCCTCCGCTATGAACGCAGCCTGGCCGACCTGGGCGGCCGCAAGGGTCAACTCGTTGCGGACATCGCACGCCTGAAGCAGCAGATGGGCGAGACCCGCATGCAGCTGGCGTCCCTGCGCGACGAACGCGAGAGCCAAGCCGCCGAAGGCCTGCGCGACAGCCAGACGCGACTTGCCGACGTGGTCCCTCGCCTGACGGCGGCCCGGCAGACCTTCGACAACACCGTCGTTCGCTCGCCCGTCGACGGCTACGTCTTCAATCTCACCCAGTTCACGACCGGTGGCGTCGTGGGCGGCGGTGAACTGCTCATGGATGTGGTGCCGGCCGGCACGCCGCTGACGGTCACCGCGATGGTCAGGCCGACGGACATCCAGGAAGTGCACGTGGGCATGCCCGCCAGGGTGAAGCTCACGGGCCTCAACCAGCGCTTCAACAGTCCTCTGGAGGCCACCGTCACCGTCGTTTCGGCGGATGCGATCACCAACGACAAGACCGGGCGGTCCTACTATCGCGTCGACCTGCGGATTCCGCCGACCGAGCTGAAGAAGCTCAAGCAGGGCGTCGAGCTGACGCCCGGCATGCCGGCGTCGGCCTTGATCAAGACCGGCGACCGCTCGGTGATGGGCTTCATCATTTCGCCCTTCACAGCGGTCCTGGAGGACGCCTTCCGCGAGGAGTAGCGGCGCCCCTGCAACACTTGGCCATTGTCGTTGCGGAGCCCCTTTTTGCAGTTGCCTATTATGTGGGCTTCCGATAGGTCTGCGCTCGGGCTCGTCTAACCTGTGACGCGGTCAGCTATGGCTGCGATGTGGGGGCTAGGACCGCTGGGACTGCGCCATCATGGATGGGGGTCAAGCGTTCTGGGGTCCGCGTGACACTGACTGGAGAGATCTATGGCGACTTATTTCTTTGAGACGATCACGGACGCGCAGGCTACCGCGTTCAAGTCGACGGACACCCTCGTCTTCCAGACGACGGGCGAGTCCGGCAACATCACGACCGTTCTTTTCAACGCCGCTACGCTGACGACGCCGGCGTCGGTGACGCTGATTTCGGGCCTCACCGGGCGCGCGGTCACCTTCGACGGCGCGGCGATCTCGGCGGCGACCAAGATCTACCCCGACAGCTCCGCTCTGTACGTCGGCACGGGCGGCGCCGACACGCAAGCGCTGGTCAACGCGACCAACGACGGCATGTACGGCGGCGACGGCGCCGACAACCTGGACGCCAGCAGCGGCAACGACCTGCTGCAGGGCAACGCGGGCAACGACACGCTCGCGGGCGGCGCCGGCAATGACACCATCTACGGCGGCAAGGACAACGACACGATCACTGTCGGGTCCGGCTCGAACTTCGCCCAAGGCAACCTGGGCGCCGACAACATCGACGCGACGGGCTCGACCGCCTCGAACACCCTCCTCGGTGGTAAGGACAACGACACCATCACCGGCGGCAGCGGTGCGGACTTCCTGAACGGCAACTCCGGCAGCGACAACGTCACTGGCGGCGGCGGCAGCGATAAGATCTACGGCGAAGACGGCGACGACAAACTGTCTGACGCCGGCAGCGCCTCGGACGTCGTCCTGATCGACGGCGGCGCGGGCAACGACAGCATCAACGCCGACGATCAGGCGAACTCCCTGCTGGGCGGCGACGGCAACGACACGATCACGATCGCGGTGGTGGCCGGCGGCAGCGCCGCCAACACCAACGTCCTCCAAGGCAATGCCGGCAACGACCAGCTGACGTCCAACTTCACGGGTTCGGACTCGATCTACGGCGGCCAAGGCAACGACACCATCGACGCCTCGGGCGCGGCCTCCGGTTCCGACTACCTGAACGGCAACGCTGGCAACGACTCCGTGGCCGGCGGCGGCGGTGCGGACCACATCTTCGGTGAAGGCGGCAACGACAACCTGGCCGGCAACGGCGGGAACGATGTCATCGACGCCGGCGACGGTCTCAACACCGTTGCGGGCGGCGCCGGCAACGACCAGATCACGGCGGGTGCGGGTGCTGACACGATCAGCGACACGGCCGGCAATGATACGATCGATAGCGGCGCTGGTGATGACCAGGTGACCGTGGCCGACGGCACCGACAACGTCACGCTTGGTGACGGCGACGACGCTTTCACCGCCACGGGCACGGGCTCCGACACCATCTCTGGCGGTGCGGGCAACGACACCATCCAGTCCAACGACAGCACGACCGACACCGCTGGCAATCCGCTCGCGACCAACGATCAGATCACGGGCGGCGAGGGCAACGACACCATCGACGCCGGCGCCGGCAAGAACAACCTTGAAGGCGGTGGCGGTGACGACCAGCTCACCACCGGCGGTGTCAGCGACTCGGGTGGTGCGGAAGTCGGCTATACCGACACGATCTCGGGCGGCGACGGCGACGACACCATCGACGGCGGTATGGGCGCGGACGTGCTCTACGGCGGCAATGGCGCCGACACCTTCCACTTCGACGCCAGCGACTCCGGCACGACCCTGACCACGATCGACAAGATCATGGACTGGGAGTCCACCGACAGCCTCGACTATGCGACTGCTGGTACGGCTGCGAACTACGTCGAAGCCGGGACGGCGGCGGACTACGCGACGGCGCTCGCCAATGCGACCGCCTTCTTCACGGGCTCCGCAGCCACTGAGTATTACGTGGTCCAGCTGAGCGACGGCGTGGTTGTTTTCTCCGACAACGGCACCGGCACGGCGGTGGACGCGGTGGCGCTCATCGGCAAGACGCTGGACGACATCGACTACAGCAACATCATCTAAGCTTTCGAGCTTGGAGCTGAGAATTGGTGGGCCGCCCCTCTGGGGCGGCCCATTTTCTTGGTCACCGTCCCGGACGCCGAGCTTCCGCCACCGCGCTCCGCGGGCCTGCCGCCAGGCCCTTTCGACCGAACCCCAGCCGCTTCGCCGCCGCGCAAGACCAATGCGACTTCATCGCCGCGACGGCCTTCGCTAAAAGATGCGCAAGGGAATCGGCGCCCCCGCACCGCCAAGCCGTTCGCACCGAGGCAAATCTTGATCACCACAATCGACGACGAACGCGGCGAAGTCGTAATTCGCGACGGCGACACCGAGGTGCGCCACAGCCTGGCCAGCCCGGAAGGCTTCGCGGCCGCGGCCCGCGCATGGCTCCGCGCCACCTGGGACGCCAAATACGTCTACAGCTTCAGCTGGATGGGACGGCCGATCATCCAACTGCCGGACGACATGATCCGGCTGCAGGAGGTTATCTACTCCGTCCAGCCCGACGTGCTGATCGAGACAGGGGTGGCCCACGGCGGATCTCTCGTCTTCTACGCCGCCCTGTTTGAAGCCATGGGGCGCGGACGGGTGATCGGCGTCGACATCGAGATCCGGCCTCACAACCGTCTCGCGATCGAAGCGCATGCGATGAAGAAGCGGATCGAGCTGGTGGAGGGCTCGTCCACGGATCCGGCCGTGCTGGATCAAGTCCGGGCCCAGCTCAAGCCCGAGGACAAGGTCCTCGTCATCTTGGACTCCAACCACACCAAGGAGCATGTCTTGAACGAGCTGCGCGCCTATGGCGAGCTGGTCAGCGTCGGCTCCTGGATCGTCGCCACCGACGGGATCATGGAACAGGTCGCCGGCGGTCCGCGGACAGCCCCCGATTGGTCGTGGAACAATCCGCGCCAGGCCGCGCTAGATTTCGTCGCCGAAGACAAGCGATTTGTCATCGAAGAGCCCATGCCCACATTCAATGAAGGCGTCGCCCAAGCTCGCGTCAGCTATTGGCCTGACGCCTATATCCGCCGGATCGCCTGACCCGGACGTTCGCAAACGATCGAACGCCGGGGCCCTTCCCGCTCAAGGGGAAGCGCTTGAACGGGACGATCGGACCATAGATCAAGTCCGTGGGCGCGCCTTGATCGCAAGGGCGGCCTCCGCCCCGCGGATCGCGCCCTAGTAGTTGAGCGACAAGCGCCGCGAGATCGCGACCTTGCCGGCGCGCCACACACGATACTCGGCGACGTAGGCTCCGGCCGGCCAGCCGGTCGCCGGCCTCTTCTTTCCCAGATAGATGAGATCCTGCGCCCGCCACCGCTCCAGGGGCGGACGTCGGCCACGAGCCAGCACGGCGCCGTCGGGTCCCTTGAGTTCAAGCTCCACGGAATCGCCGGGCAACAGTGCGATCGCGCGCACATAGGCGACGATGGCCGCCGCGTCACGCGACGGCGCCGCCACGTCGCCTCGCTCGATCTTGGCCATGTCGACGGGCCCGTCGGCGAAGCCGGCGTTCAGGACCACGCCCGCGTGGTAGGTCGCCTTCGCCCGGGCGTCGGCGCGCCAGAGTTCGGCTCGCGGCTTGCAGCCCTGCGCTTCCATGTCCGGAGCGAACGGATCGATGATCTGGCCGTCGTGGCGCACCTGGAAGTGCAGATGCGGGAATTCGGTGTCGCCCGAGAGGCCGACGTGGCCGAGCGGCGTCCCGGCGGCGACCTCCTGGCCGTTCGCCACGGCGATGCTGCCCTGCGCCATGTGACAGTACTGGGTCTGCCAACCGCCGCCGTGGTCGATCACCACGCCGTTGCCGCACTCCCGGCCCGTCACCGACGGCCCGCCCGGCGTGCGGATCGAGATGTCGGCCATGCCGTCGCGCGTCCCGATCACCTTCCCGGGCGCCGCCGCCAGCACCTCCACGCCGCGGCGCTCGGCGGCCATGTCGGGCACGCGGATGTCCACGCCCTTGTGGCCGTCGTACGTCTGCAGGCCGCAGTGATAATCGCGCGTGCCGGGGCCGGGGTCGCGATCCACATAGTGCTGGATCTCGCAGGTGCGGCCGGGTTCGCAGGCGATCGGCCATGCCAACTCCGGCGCGCCGGATTCGGCGTCGCTCGTGGATGGGGCGAACGCAACGCCCGCGAGGAAGCTGAGACCCGCAACGGTCCCGGCGGCGCGTTTCGAGATTCGCATGGCGAGAGCCTGTTCTTTGCGCGGGTCGAAACTGTGGCCTATTCGAAACCTATCCCGCAAAGGTCAGCCAGGCGCGCCATGTCGGCGGCGTAGACGTCACGGAGATAGTCGAGGTCTTCGCGGGTCAGGTCGGAGGGGAAGTCGGCCTCGCCGCCGACGTGCGCCTCGCGCTTCTGTGGGGTCGGCCGAGCCGGAAGACCGAGAAACCGTCGGATCGAGGCCAGGGCGGGGCCGGGATCGGCGCGAAGCGCCTCCGACAGAAGCACCAGGACCTGACTGCGCGGGAAGATATCCAGCACGCGCTCCATCTGCTCGCCGTAGAAGCCACGTTCGACGTACGAGAATTCGCGATCGTGACCCCAGGGCTCGGCGGCGAACAGCCGCTGGCGGCCCTTGCGGATGCACCAGGCGAAGGGCTGCGTCTCGACGCCGCGCGAATACTCCATGCGCCAATGCGACCAAGCGCGCTGGACGGGATCGCGCAGCAGCACGATCAGCTTCATCGCGGGATTGTAGGCGGCGACCCGCTCCAGGCTGTGCGGCCAATATGTGTAGATCGGGGTCGCTTCCCCGCAGGGCCTTCCCGCCGGATCGTCGAAGTGGGCGTGGTAGGCCTCATAGTTCGGTTGGTTCCAGTCGTGCGTCTCGTCGTCGAAGAAGTGGACTTCCTTCTCCCGAGACAGCGCGATGTCGCCGTAGTCGGCGAGGTAGTCGAACAGCGCCGTGGTTCCGCCCTTCTGCACGCCGGCGATCAGGAAGTTGACGCGAGGGGGCTCAGTCATGGCTTTCCCTTCCCGCGCCGGGCGACCCTAGGCAAGTCCCACGGCTTTCGGCGAAGCCTGCGAACCGCTAAGAGGGCGTCCGAGCGCGCGCGGTGAAGGCGCGTGGGTTAGGTTGACGCATGAAGACGGTGATTCTGGCGGGAGGCCTCGGGACGCGGATCTCGGAAGAGAGCCACCTCAAGCCCAAGCCCATGATCGAGATCGGCGGACGGCCGAT
The DNA here is from genome assembly GCF_016124325.1 of Phenylobacterium sp. GTDB lineage: Bacteria > Pseudomonadota > Alphaproteobacteria > Caulobacterales > Caulobacteraceae > Phenylobacterium. Next base: position 57,917 of record NZ_WGNY01000018.1, on the reverse strand, counting down.
CCTCTGGCACATCATGAAGCTGTATTCCCACTATGGATTCAACGACTTCGTCGTGTGCCTGGGCTACCGCGGCTACGTCATCAAGGAGTACTTCGCCAACTATGTGCTCCACAACGCCGACCTGACCGTCGATCTGGCCCAGGGATCGATCGAGTATCACGCGACCAACCACGAGCCTTGGAAGGTGACGCTGGTCGAGACGGGCGCCGAGACGATGACCGGCGGCCGCCTGAAGCGCGTGGCCCGGTACCTCACGCCGGGCGAGCCGTTCTTCTTCACCTATGGCGACGGCGTGGCCGACCTCGACCTGGCCAAACTGGCGGCGTTCCACAAGGCGCACGGCAAGGACGCCACGCTGACCGCCGTCGCCCCGCCCGGCCGCTACGGCGCATTGGACCTGGACGGCGGGCGGGTCGAGCGGTTCATCGAGAAGCCGCCCGGCGACAACGGCCTGATCAACGGCGGCTTCTTCGTCCTCAACCCGGCCGTGATCGAGCGCATCGACGACGACGCCACCATCTGGGAGCGCGAGCCGCTCGAAGGGCTCGCCGCCGACCGCCAGCTGATGGCCTATCGCCACGATGGCTACTGGGCGGCCATGGACACCCTGCGCGACAAGAACGTCCTCGAGAGCCTCTGGGCTTCGGGCGAGGCGCCGTGGCGGCGCTGAACGCCAGCTTCTGGAACGGCAAGCGCGTCCTGCTGACCGGCCACACCGGCTTCAAGGGCGCCTGGGCCGCGATCTGGCTGACCCGCATGGGCGCCGAGGTCACCGGCCTGGCGCTGCCGCCCGACCAGACGCCCAGCCTGTTCGACCTGGCCGAGGTGGGGCATCGCGTCGACTCCCGGCTGGTGGACCTGCGCAGCCATGGCGCCGTCGGCGCGGCGCTGTCGGGCCGCGTCTTCGACGTGGTGCTGCATATGGCCGCCCAGCCGATCGTGCGGGCCTCGATCGAGGACCCCATCGGCACCTTCCAGACCAACGTCATGGGCACCGCCCACCTGCTGCAGGCGCTGCGCGACCAGCCGGCGCTGCAGGCCGTGCTCGTGATCACATCCGACAAGGTCTACGCCAACAACGAGGCGGGCCGGGCCTTTCGTGAGGGCGACAACCTGGGCGGCAAGGATCCCTATTCCGCCTCCAAGGCGGCCGCCGAGATCGTGGTGCAGAGCTACGCCCGGAGCTACTTCCAGGCGGTCCCGGTGGCGACGGCGCGGGGCGGCAATGTGATCGGCGGGGGCGACTTCTCGCGCGACCGGCTGGTGGCCGACATCGTGCGGGCCGTCGGGGCGGGCGAGGCGGTAGTCCTGCGCCATCCGGAGGCGACACGGCCCTGGCAGCATGTGCTGGACTGCCTCGCGGGCTACTTCCGCTACCTGGAAGCGCTGGCCACCGATCCGGCGGCGCCCCGCGCGCTCAACTTCGGCCCGCGGCCGGGTGGGCCGCAGGTGAGCGTGGGCGAGTTGGCGACCCTCGGTGTCGAGGCGCTGGGCGGGCAGCCCTGGCGCTACGAGCCCGACCCGGTGTCGCTGGAGGCCCAGACCCTGGCCATCGACGCCAGCCGCGCCCGGGAGATCCTGGGCTTCGAGAGCCAGCTGGACGCGCCGCACGCGGTGGCGCTCACCATGGACTGGTATGCGCGCCAGGCCGCGGGCGAAGGCGCGCTTGCCCTGTGCCTGGAACAGATCGAGCGTTACGAGAGCGCCGCATGACCCGCCAGCCGCTTTGCCGATTCTGCCGCGCGCCGCTTTCGCGCATCTTCCTCGACCTGGGCGACCAGCCGCTGGCCAACAGCTATCTGACGCCCGAGCAGCTCGCGGCGGGGAACGAGCCGGTCTTCCCGCTGTGCACGCGCGTCTGCGACGCCTGCTTCCTGGTCCAGGCCGACCACGACGTGCCGGCCGAAGCCATCTTCGACGACAGCTACGCCTACTTCTCGTCGTTCTCGCCGGGCTGGGTGGAGCATGCGCGGCGCTATGCCGAGGCGATGATCGAGCGGTTCGGCCTGGGACCCGAATCCCTGGTCGTCGAGGTGGCCAGCAACGACGGCTACCTCCTGCAGCACTTCCTCGCCCGAGACGTCCCCGTGTTGGGGATCGAGCCCACCGCCAACACGGCCGAGGCGGCGCGCGCCAGGGGTGTCCGCACGGACGTCGACTTCTTCAACGCCGAGACCGGCCAGGCGCTGGCCGCGCGGGGCGACCGCGCCGACCTGATGGCGGCCAACAACGTGCTGGCCCACGTGCCCGACTTGAACGCCTTCGTCGGCGGCTTCCAGCACGTGCTGAAGCCCGAGGGGGTGCTGACCTTCGAATTCCCGCACCTGCTGAACCTGATCGAGAAGGTGCAGTTCGACACGATCTACCATGAGCACTACTCGTACCTGTCGCTGCTGGCGGTCGAGCAGGTGCTGGGGGCCCATGGCCTGCGGGTGTTCGACGTGGAGCTCCTGCCGACCCACGGGGGGTCGCTGCGGCTGTTCTGCTGCCGCCAGGCGGCCGGCTACGGCGAGACGGAGGCTCTGGCGGCGCTGCGCGCCCGGGAGGCCGAGGCGGGCCTGAACCGGGGCGAGACCTACGACGGCTTCGCCGCGCGTTGCGAGGCGGTCCGCGACAGTTTCCGCGAGTTCCTGGCCACGGCGAAGGACGACGGCAAGGCGATCGCGGCCTATGGCGCGGCGGCCAAGGGCAACACCTTCCTCAACTACTGCGGGACGACCGCGGCCGACATCGTCTGCGCCTATGACGCCAATCCCGCCAAGCAGGGCCGCTATCTGCCGGGCAGCCATATCCCGGTCTTCGCGCCGGCGGCGGTGGCCGAGACGCGGCCCGACTACGTGCTGATCCTGCCCTGGAACCTGAAGGACGAGATCACGCGACAGCTCGCCTTCATCGCCGACTGGGGCGGCCGTTTCGTGATCGCCTCGCCCGCAACCCGGGTTCTGGACTGATGCGCTTCCTGTCGACCGAGGTGCACGGCGTCCTGCGGGTCGAGGCCGAGCCTCATGTCGATGAACGTGGCGCCTTCGCCCGGCTTCAGTGCCCGGAGGAATTCGCCGGCTTCGGCGTCGAGTTCGCGCCCGTCCAGACCAGTCTTTCCCGCAACCCCAAAGCGGGCACTTTGCGCGGACTGCACTACCAGGCCGCGCCCCATGCCGAGGCGAAGCTGGTGCGCGTCGTCCGCGGCCGGGTGTTCGACGTGGCGGTGGACCTGAGGCCGGACAGCCCCACATACCGCCGGTGGACGGGCGCCGAACTGACGGCGGACAACATGGCGGGCCTGTTCATTCCTCAGGGCGTGGCGCACGGCTTCCTGACGCTCGAACCCGACAGCGACGTCCTCTACCAGATCGCGCCGGCCTATCGGCCCGGGCATGCCACGGGCGTGCGATGGAACGATCCGGCTTTCGGAGTCGTCTGGCCGGCCGAGCCCAAGTTGATGTCCGCCGCCGACGCCGCCTATCCTGACTTCACCGTTTAGCCCGGCGGCGAGATGCTCAAGATCGATCCTACCGCTCGAATCTCGCCGATGGCCGACATCGAAGAGTCGGTGCGCGGCACGCTGATCGATATCGGGCCGCGGGTGATGATCGACAGCTTCGTGAAGATCAAGCCGGCCGGCGGCATGGGCGACGTCGTGATCGGGGCCGATACGGCCATCAACTCGGGAACCGTGATCTATACGGGCAACGGCGTGCGGATCGGCGAAGGGGTGGCGATCGCCGCCAACTGCACCCTGGCCCCGACCAATCATGCGATCGCCGACCGGGATCGGATGATCAAGGACCAGGGGTTCCAGCCTTCCAAGGGCGGGATCGTCATCGAGGACGACTGTTGGCTGGGCTCGGGCGTGGTGCTGCTGGACGGCGCCGTGCTGCGCCGCGGCTGCGTGATCGCTGCGGGCGCGGTCGTGCGCGGGGAAGTGGAAGCCTACGCGATCTACGGCGGCGTCCCAGCCCGGCGGATCGGCGAGCGCGGCGGCTGAGGCGATGGTGCGCTACACGGTGATCGGCGCGGGCGGCTTCGTGGGCTCCCACCTTGTGCGCGCACTCAAGTCCGCCGGCGCCGAGGTGCATGCCCCGGTTCGGAGCCACGACTATGATCTGCCCGTCGATCTGGGGCGCGTGATCTACTGCGCGGGCCTGACGGGCGACTATCGGGTCCGGCCCTTCGCGGCGGTCGAAGCGCACGTCGGGCTGCTTTCGAGAATCCTGGAAGCCGGGCGCTTTGAGCGTCTTGTCTATCTGTCGTCCACCCGCGCCTATCAGACGACCGGGGCGGCCGAAGGTCGCGAGGACGCCGCATTGTCCCTCAATCCGGGCGATGGAGAGCAACTCTACGAGCTGTCCAAGGCGCTGGGCGAGAACCTCGCGCTTTGCCGATCGGATGGGCGCGCCTGCGCCGCGCGCCTTTCGTATGTGTTCGGCTCGCAGGAGGGCGACACCGGATTTCTTTCCGAATGGCTCCTGAGCGCGCGCCAGGCGCGGACCCTCGAGGTCGCCTCCACGCCCGACGAGGCGCGAGACTATGTGCACATCGACGATGTGACGCGAGCCCTGCGAACCCTTGTCGACAGCGATCTCAACGCCATCGTCAATGTGGCGTCTGGCGATTGCACGACCAATCGCGAGATCGCGGAGGTCTTCGGCGAGGAGGGGTGGCGCGTTCGGTTCACCGGCGCGGCGTCGCCGCAGCCGGCCGTGAAGGTGCGCATCGAAAGGCTTCGCGAACTCGGCATAAGTCCGAGGCCTGCAAGAGAGGTGGTGCGCGCCTACCTTCGATCGCTTTAGGCGCGCACAGCCGCGGCGCGCTTCTCGGGCGCCGCGAGGGTGGTGGCCACCATGTCGTAGAAGTCCCGGGCGAAGTCCTCGGTGCGTCCGAGCGGGCTGGCCTTGAGCTGATCGCGCAACGTTCCGCGCAGGGCCGCGATCCGGTCTCGGTCGTGGGCCAGCGCGACGGCTTTGGCCTCGAACTCGGCGACACTGTGGGCGCACAGATCGCCAAGGCCGGCATTCGTCAGGATGGAGTAGCTCAGGCGCTCGAATATGGTCGGGCCGACAAGGCTGACCGTTGGAACGCCCATCCAGAGCGCCTCGCAGGTGGTGGTCCCACCGGTCTGGGGGAACGTGTCGAGCGCCACGTCGATCTTGTTGTAGTGCTGCATGTGGGCCCCCCGGACGGCGACCCATTCGATGCGGTCACGGCTCACGCCGGCCTTGGCGAACAACCGCGCGACATTGTTGCGGAAGGTCACGGACAGACCCTCCGGTCGAATGAAGGCGAAGCGCGAGTCCGGCACGGCGGCGACGACCCGCGCCCAGCTTTCGAGCGCCTCGGCCGTGTACTTGTAGGTGTTGTTTGCGGTCCCGAAGGTGATGTAGCCGCGCCGCTCGAACGGCGCGCTAGCTTCAATGACATGGCTGTCGGGAAACGCGAGTTTGCCGAGCGCGATCCAGCTTGAGGGCATCAGCATCGGCGTCTCGATCATGAGCTCCGGACGCTCCGGCTTCACGTATGGATCGAGGACCAGGTAGTCGATTGTCTCCAGGCCGGCCGAATGCGGATAGCCGAGCCAGCTCGCCTGACGCGCCGCCGGCCTATAGGCCATGACATCGAGCTTGTTCATGTGGGTGGAGCCGCCGAGTTCGATCAGCAGATCGATCTGGTCGTCGGCGATCCTCTGGGCGGCTTCGCGCGGTGTCGTATCCCGCCACCAGCGGTAGGCGGTCACCTGCTTGGTGATGTGCTTCTGAAGCTCGTCCTCGTAGCCCTGATAATAGGAATAGACGAAGACTTCGAACCGGTCCCGGTCCATGTGATCGAAGAGCGGCAGCGCAAAATAGCCGACGGGGTGCCCCCGCAAGTCCGACGACATGAAGCCCAGTCGGATCTTGCCCTCCGGAGAGGTTCGCCGGGACCGGACGATGGGCGACGCCGCCGCCTTCTTCTCCGCCGCCCGCCCCCAGATCCGGTGCTGCTCAAGCAATTCGGCGCGGTCCGCGTCGCTACGCACCCCCGCCAATTGCTTGAGGAGCGCCGTATGCCGTCCGGTGCTGGCCCAGATGCGTCCCAGCGTGACGAAATCGCCGACCGCCTCCATCCGCTCGTAGTCGAGCACGCGTTGGAAAACCTCGCGCACGATCTTGCTGTGGGCGGGCGTGAACTCCGCCTTGCGCTCCAGGGCCTTCACCGAAAGCGCATAGGCCTCTTCGATGTTGTCGCCCTCTACGCCGGTGCGGGTGCGCTCGAGGCTCTCGATGAGCGCCATGATGTAATCCAGGTTGTCCGGCGCGAGCTCGACCGCCTTGCGCATATGCACGTTGCCGCGCACCCGGTCGCGGTCGCTGATGGTCGTGCCGAGCTGATAGTGCAGCCAGGCCTGGTCGGCGTGCGTCTCGAGCAGCTTCTGCAGATAGGCTTCGGCCTCACCGATCTGCCCCGATTGGCGGATGGCGACAGATCGCGCCTCGAGGAGCCGCGGGGAGTCCGGACAAGCTTCCAGGGCCTTGTCCAGGAGCGCGATGGCATCGGCCTGCTGATGGCGTTCCACCAAGGCGCCGGCCATGTCGAGCCAGGCGTCCTGGAAGTCGCGCTTCAGCGCCACGGCGCTGCGCAAGCGCACGAGCGCGGGCTCGAGCTTGCCCTGGTTCAACAGCGCCCGCCCGAGCTGGCGCTGGAACTCGGGATTGCGGGGGTCGAGCCGCGCCAGCTTGGCGAACATCTTCTCGGCGCGCGCGCCATCCCCCTTGTCGAGCAGGACGTTTCCAAGATTGTTGGCCGCGCCCCGGTCGTTGGGCCGCACCTTCAGGGCGCGCTCGAGCGTCGCGACGGCTTCGGGATAGCGCTTCAACCTGCGCAGGTGCACGCCGTACGTGTTGAGCAGGTCAAAGTCCTGAGGGTAGAGCTCGAGGCCCTTGGCGGCGAATTCCGCACCCTCGGCGTATCGCTTGGCGCCGTGGAGGTGAGTGATCAGAACGCGATAGACCTGCACTGTGCGGGCGGGCTGCTCCGTGACGGCGGCGATCAATTGTTCGATCGCCTCGTCGCGCCGCCCTGCATTCAGAGCCGCTTGTGCAGCGGAAAGCCGATCGCTCATTCCAGGTCCTTCGAGTCCAGACTTCGGAACCACGACTTAAGGCTCTGGGCTCTGGCTGGCTAGTATGGCGGCATGGCCGAGCGCGAGCTGGAAGAGACGTCCTCGGCTGGGAGCAGCACGGAGAGGCGCACGCCGGGCGGATCCGCCTCGGTCACGAGCTTGCCGCGCAACTGCTGGGCCATGAGCTGGGCGACGGTCAAGCCGAAGCCCTTCGATCCGGCGGCCGGGTCCATGCCCACGCCCTTGTCGGACACCGCCAATTCCACGCCCTGAGACGTTCGTCGCAAAACGACCCGAATGCGGCCATCGCGTCCCTCGGGATAGGCGTGGCGCAGCGCATTGCTCACAAGCTCGCAGACGAGCAGGGCGATCGGCGCGCCCTGGCGTCCCGGGATGCTCAACGTCTCGAGGTCGAGGTCGATCGTCACGCCCTCGCGGCCCGCCGAGGTGGCCAGATCACCCACGATCTCGCGGATCAGGGACGCCAGCTCCACCTGTTCGGCGTCGTCGTCCCAGGTCACGTGCCGGTGAGCGACGCTGACCGCGGCCACGCGCTGCTGGATCGCCTTGAGCGCGCCGCGGGCGGCTTCGTCCTCGGCGCGGCGTCCCTGCAACAGGACTATCGACGAGATGAGTTGCAGGGTGTTCTTCACCCTGTGCTCGATCTCGCGGTGACGTGCGGCCTGGCGCTCGAGCGCCAAGCCCGGATCGTTCTCGTCTGCGTCGGCCATACCGCCTCCCGAAGCAGGCCTGCCCCCTTACAGTACCGCAGGACGGCGCCGAGGGGGTTGCGACCTGACGTCGCCGGTCGGCGAACGCGATACCCTGATTGGTGGCCATGCGGAAACCCCGTGGTCGCTCGGCGTCGCGGCCGACGGGGCCACGGTCTCTTGACCGGACGTGGCGGCCACGCCAAAGCGCGGCGTCATGAACATCCTGCTTGTGGGCTCCGGCGGGCGCGAGCACGCGCTGGCCTGGAAGATCGCCGCCTCGCCGCGCGTACGGCGGCTCGTCGCCGCGCCGGGCAATCCGGGCATGGCGGCCCAGTGCGAGCTGCGTCCGGTGTCCGCCACCGACGTGGAGGGTCTGGTGGCGCTGGCGCGGGAGATCGCGGCCGACCTGGTCGTCATCGGTCCGGAATCATCGGTCGCCGCAGGCCTGGGCGACGCGGTGGCCGCCGCCGGCATCGCCTGTTTCGGGCCGACGGCGCAGGCGGGACAGCTGGAATCGTCCAAGGCCTTCACCAAGGCGTTCGCCGACCGCCACGGCCTGCCCACCTCGGCATATGCGATCTGCGACAGCGCCGAACAGGCAAGGGCCGCGCTCGACGGGTTCTCGCCGCCCTATGTGATCAAGGCCGATGGCCTGGCGGCCGGAAAGGGCGTGGTCATCGCGCCGGAGCGCGCCGAGGCCGAGGCGGCGATCGACGACGCCTTCGGCGGGAGGTTCGGCGCCGCCGGCGCCCGGGTGGTGATCGAGGAGTTCCTGGAGGGCGAGATCGGCTCGCTGTTCGCCCTGTGCGACGGCAGGGACTCGATGCTGTTCGGCTGGGCCCAGGACCACAAGCGCGCGTTCGACGGCGAGCAGGGACCGAACACCGGCGGCATGGGAACCTACTCGCCCGCGCCCGTCTTCACGCCGCAACTTGTCGAGCAGGTGCGCGAGCGGCTCGTCGAGCCGACCTTCGCCGGTGTCGCGGAGGAGGGCGCGCCCTATCGCGGCGCGCTGTTCGTGGAGCTGATGGCCACCAAGGCGGGGCCGAAGCTGGTGGAATTCAACGTCCGTTTCGGCGATCCCGAGTGCCAGGTGCTGATGCTGCGCCTGGAGAGCGACCTCGTTCCCTACCTGGAGGCCTGCGCGAAGGGCCGCCTGGCCGAGATGCCCCAGCCGGCGTGGCGCGATGAGGCGGCGATCTGCGTGGTGCTGGCGGCCAGGGGCTATCCCGACAAGCCGGCCGCGGGCGGGGAGATCCGCGGGGCCGATTCGGACTTCGGACCCGACGTCGTGGTCTTCCATGCGGGCACGCGGCGCGACGCCGACGGGACTCTGCGGGCCGCCGGCGGCCGGGTGCTGAACGTCTGCGCGCGAGGGGCGACGCTCAAGGCCGCGCGCGACAAGGCCTATGCCGCGATCGCCAGGATCGACTTCCCGGACGGCTTCTGCCGCACCGACATCGGCTGGCGCGCGCTAAGCTAGGCTTTCGGCGACGGCGCGCAGCGCGGGGAGAGCCACGCTGTGCCAGGCATGGCCCAGGCCGCCCCGCACGTCCTCCGTCTCGTGGTCGTCGAACTGGCTCCAGCCGGAATGGACGAGGCGCACATAGGTGCCGCCGGGTATGCGGCGCAGGCGGATGTCGACCCAGGTGTCGGGGATGTCCGGGAAGCCCCAGCTGAACGACAGCCGGCGGGGCGGATCCAGCGCCTCGATCCGGCAGGCGATCGCGTCGGTCACGTCGCCCGCGTCGCGGCGCGCCCGGTCGGGCTGGAGGTAGAAGATGTGGCCCGGCAGGGCCTCGAACCGCAGGCAGCCCATCCACTCGACCACCAGCGCCGGCTCGGAAAGCGCGCGCCAGACCCGGTCGCGCGGAGCCGCGATCTCGATGATGGAGGTGATGTCCTCGACCATGCCCCGCCTGTGCGGGCCGCATGCGATGTCGTCAAGCATTGCGGTCTCGCCTTGCTCCCGGCGCCGGCCCCTCGGTAAAAGGGTTCAAACAAGCGTACGAGGATCGAGGGAACCCCATGTCGGAAGCGGCCACCGCGGAACAGGAACGCGAACAGCTCAACACCGGCACCAAGGCCGTCGCCGAGACCCACAGGTTCGACGAGGCGGCGCTCGAGGCCTGGATGAAGGCCAATGTGGAGGGCTACGCCGGGCCGCTGGAGGTGCGCCAGTTCAAGGGCGGCCAGTCGAACCCGACCTATCAGCTCATCACGCCCGGCAAGAAGTACGTCATGCGCCGCAAGCCGCCGGGCAAGCTGCTGCCCTCGGCGCACGCGGTGGACCGCGAGTACAAGGTGATCACGGCGCTGGGGACCACCGGCTTCCCGGTGGCCAAGACCTACGGCCTGTGCCTCGACGAGGGCGTCATCGGCACCTGGTTCTACGTGATGGACATGGTCGAGGGCCGGATCTTCTGGGACCAGTCCTTGCCGGCCTGCGAGCCGGCCGAGCGCAAGGCGATCTTCCTCTCGAAGATCAAGACCCTCGCCGATCTCCACAACACCGACTACGCCAAGATCGGACTCGAGGACTACGGCCGGCCGGGCAACTACATGGCCCGTCAGGTCGACCGCTGGACCAAGCAGTACAAGGCCTCCGAGACCCAGCTCATCCCGGAGATGGAGCGGCTGATCGAGTGGCTGCCCAAGACCGTGCCCGAGCAGGAGCGGACCTCGATCGTCCACGGCGACTACCGGTTGGACAACATGATCTTCCACCCGACCGAGCCGCGCGTGGTGGCGGTGCTCGACTGGGAGCTCGGCACCCTGGGCGAGCCGCTGGCCGACTTCACCTACCTGCTGATGAACTGGGTCAACGGCTCGATCTCGACGATCCCCGACCTCAAGGCCCACGGCATTCCCACACAGGAAGAGGCGGTAGAGTACTACTGCAGCCTGACCGGCCGCTCGGGCCTGCACGACCTCTACTGGTTCTACAGCTACAACGCCTTCCGCCTGGCCGGCATCCTGCAGGGCATCGTGGGCCGCGTGCGCGACGGCACGGCCAACAGTCCGCACGCCGCGCAGCAGGCCGACCGGGTCGTCGGCCTGGCCGAGGCGAGCTGGAAGTTCGCCCAGAAGGCCGGGGCCAGCTAAGGCCGGGGCCAGCTAGAGGCGGCCGAGCAGCGCGTCCAGGGCCGCCTCGTCCTCGAAGACCGCCCGGACCGGCCAGGGCGCGATGCGTTCGCGCCAGGCCGCGGGCAGCCGCGCCCAGTCCTTCTCGGTGGTGACGAGGCCGGCGCCGAACTGGGCGGCGCGGTCGGACAGGCGCGCAAGAGTCGCCTCGTCGTAGGCGTGATGGTCCGGGAAGGGCCAGAAGTCGGCCAGACGGCAGCCGGCCGCCGCAAGCGCGCGCTCCACCTTCCAGGGCTTGCCGACGCCCGCGAAACCGACCTGGGGGCCGGACGGCGGCGGCGCGGCCGGGACCAGCCGGGCGACCAGGGTCGGGACGGCCGACAGCGTCGCCATCAGCTCCGGGTCGGGCGACGGCAGGTCGGCCGGCAGCAGCACCACCGCGGCGTCGGCGCGGGCGAGGCCCACGGCCAGGGGCTCGCGCATCGGCCCGGCGGGGAAGACCCGGCCGTCCCCGAACGGCCATTCGCCCTCGCGCGTCTCCCCGTCCACCACCACCAGCGACAGGGCCTTGGCAAGCGACGGGTTCTGGTGGCCGTCGTCCAGCACGATCGCCTTCGCGCCGGACGCCGCGGCGGCGCGGGCGCCGGCGGCGCGGTCCCGGGCGATCCAGACCGGCAGGTCGCGCGCCAGCATCAGGGGTTCGTCGCCAACCTGGCTGGCGGTGTGGATCGCGGGATCGACACGTAGCGGACCGGGCTCGGAGCCGCCGTAGCCGCGCGACAGGACATGGGCGCCGAGCCGGCGGGCGATCTCGCGGGCGACCGGCGTCTTGCCCACCCCGCCCACGGTGAGGTTGCCCACGCAGACGACGGGGACGCCCGGGTCGAACGGCCGGCCGTTCGCGATCCGCCGTGCGGTCGCCGCCGCCCAGATCCACGAGACCGGCGTCAGCAGGGCGCGGCTGACCGGAGCGATGCGGCGGTCGCGGCTGTACCACCAGCGGGGCGTGGCGAGCTTCATGCCGGCAGCAGGGGGTCGATCAGGGCCATGGCCGCGTCGAAGGCGGCGCCCTGCCGGCGGGCGTAGGCGAGCGCGGCCTCGCCCATGCGCCGCGCGATCATGGGGTTGTCGAGCAGGCCGCGGATGTGCCGCGCCAGGGCCTCGGCGTCCGCGGCCGGGATGGCGGCGGCCTCGGCGAACAGGTCGTCGTACAGGTCGGCGGCATTGTAGGCGTGCGGGCCGGTGAGGATCGGGCGGCCGATCCGGGCCGGCTCCAGCGGATTATGCCCGCCGACGCCCGGCAGGAAGGCGCCGCCCATCACCACGATGTCGGCGAGGCGGAAGAAGAGGCCGAGTTCGCCCAGGGTGTCGGCGACGTGGACGCCTGCGCCGGGCGTCTCCCCCGCCTCGCGGCGGGTGGCGGCGAACAGCCGCGCGAGATCCGGCCCGCGATCGGGATGGCGCGGCGCGAGGATCAGGAGGGCTTCGTCCGGATCGCTCACCGCCGCCCGGAACGCCTCGACGACGAGCGCCTCTTCGCCGGCGTGGGTGCTGGCCGCCAGCACCACCTTGCGACTGGCCACCGCCGTCCGCAGGCGTTCGAGCTCGGCGGGGTCGGCCGGCAAGGGTTCGCCCACGAGCTTGAGATTGAGCGTTGCGCCGGGCCGCGCGCCGAGCGCCTCCAGGCGTCCTGCCGCGGCGGCGTCCTGCGGCAGCACGAGGTCGAAGGCCCGCAGGATCGCGCGGGCGGTCGCCGGCCAGCGGCGCCAGCGCGCGGCGCTGGCCTCGGTGATCCGGGCGGAGGCGAGCGCCAGCCGCACGCCGGAGCGCTTGGCCGAGAGGATCAGGTTCGGCCACAGCTCGCTCTCGACGAAGATCGCGAGCCCCGGCCGCCAGTGGTCGAGGAAGCGCCGCACGGCGCCGGGCGTGTCCACGGGCGCGAACTGGTGGATCACGCCGAGCGGCAGCCGCCGGGCCATCATGGCAGCCGCGGTCACCGTTCCGGAGGTGACGAGGAGCGTCAGGTCGGGTCGGCGGGCGCGCAGCGCTTCGACCAGGGGCAGCAGCGAGACGGTCTCGCCGACGCTGACGCCGTGAAGCCAGGCCACCGGGCCATCGGGGCGCGGCGTCGAGGCGCGCCCCAGGCGTTCGGGCAGGCGAGTGGCGTCCTCCTTGCCCTCGCGGGCCCGGCTGCGCAGCAGGGCCGGCGCAAGCGGCTCCAGGAAGCCGGTGGCCGCGCCGTAGAGGGCCAGCGGCAGGGTGGCGGTCACACCACCTCGGCGGGCGCGAGGCGGCAGCCGTGGGCCGCGTCGGTCTCGACCTGAAGCGTGGCGTGGCGGATCCGGAACCGCTGGGCCAGCCCGTCGCAGGCCATGTGCAGGAAGCGGTCGCAGTCGCCGTTCTGCGGCCGTAGCAGGTGGGCGGTCATGGCCGTCTCGGTGGTCGACAGCGCCCAGACATGGAGGTCGTGGACGTCCTCGACGCCGGGCAGGTCGGCGAGCCAGCTGCGCACTTCATCCACGTCGATGCCGCGCGGCGCGGCGTCCATGGCGAGGTCGACGGAATCGCGCAGGAGGCCCCAGGTCCCCAGGACGATGACGCCGGCGATCGCCAGGCTGAGCGCCGGATCGAGCCAGAGGATTCCGGTCCGCGCCATGACGAAGGCGCCGATCACGACGGCGACGGAGACCCCGGCGTCGGCGGCCATGTGCAGGAAGGCGCCGCGGACGTTCAGGTCGTCATGGCTGCCGCGCATGAAGAGCAGCGCCGTACCGGTGTTGATCGCGACGCCCAGGCCGGCGGTGAGCATGACGATATTGGTGTCGATCGCCGCGGGTTCGGTGAAGCGCCGCACGGCTTCGGAGACGATGGCCCCGATGGCGACCAGCAGCAGGACGGCGTTGGCCAGCGACGCCAGGATCGTGGCCTTGCCCATGCCGTAGGTGCGCCGGCCGGCCGGCGCGCGCCTGGCCAGGACCGCCGCGCCCCAGGCCAGTAGCAGGCTGAGCACGTCGGAGAGGTTGTGTCCGGCGTCGGCCAGCAGCGACAGCGAGCCGGTCCAGAGGCCGGCGACGGCCTCCGCGGCGACGAAGATCGTGTTGAGGACGACCCCGATGGCGAACGCCCGGCCCATGTCGGCCGGCGCATGGTGATGGTGGTGGCCGCCGTGTCCGTGGCCATGCGAATCGCCGTGGTCGCGCCCGTGCGCATGATCGTGATGGTGGTGGTGATGAGCCATCAGCGCCTATGTCTCACCGACGGGCGGGCCGATCAACGTGCGGCATGGCCGACCAGCGCCTCGGCGCGCCGGGTGGCGGCGGAAAGGCGCGCGGACCAGTCCTTGATCAGTTCGGCGATCTGGGCGGCGTCGGCGTCGGCCGGCACGTGGAGCGGACCCTCCCAGACCACGGCCCCGCGGCCGAACGGGGCGGCCCACATCACCTTGTCCCAGGTGCTCTGCATCTGGGCCGCCGGCCTGGCGGCTATGCCCATGAGGTAGATCGGCTGGCCGGAACGGCGGGCGATCTGCAGCGAGCCCTCGGCGATGATCTCGTTCGGGCCGCGCGGGCCGTCGGGGGTGACCACCAGGGCGCCGCCGCCCTTCACCCAGGCGACCGCGTCGCGGATCGCGGCGACGGCGGCGCGGGCTTTGGCCGCGTCGCCCCGTTTGGCCGAGGAGGCGCGGATCGCCGGGAAGCCCGACATCTCCAGCGCGCGGGCGATGAATTCGCCGTCGGCGGATGGCGAGACGAGGCAGCGGGTGCGCTTGCGCCACCACTGCGGCGCGGTCGCCAGGCACAGCGGGATGCGGCCATGCCAGAACAGGGCGATGGCGCCCCTGGAGTCGTCGGCCAGCACGGGCTCGACGCACTGGGCGTTCTCGTGCCGCCAGCGCACGGTGCGGAGCACGATCCGCAGATAGGTCCCCAGCACCCAGCCGAGGAAGGCCTGGACGCCATCCGAGCGCAGGAAGGCCTTCAAGCGGCGGGCTCCGCCTCCAGGTCCTGGCTCTTGGCCAGGCGGGCGTAGAGGCCGCTCTTCTTCACCAGGCCCGTATGGTCGCCGGCTTCGACAACCCGGCCGCGGTCGATGACATAGATGCGGTCGGCGCCGCGCACGGTCGCGAGCCGGTGGGCGATCAGGATGGTGGTGCGGCCGGCCATCAGGCGCTTGAGCGCGGCCTGGACCTGGGCCTCGCTCTCGGCGTCCAGCGCGCTGGTGGCCTCGTCGAGCAGCAGGATCGGCGCGTCCTTGAGGAAGGCGCGGGCGATGGCGATCCGTTGGCGCTGGCCGCCCGACAGCCGCATCCCGGCCTCGCCGACCGGCGTCTGGTAGCCCTCGGGCAGGGCGGCGACGAACTCGTGCGCGGCCGCCGCGCGCGCCGCGGCCTCGATCTCGGCCGGCGACGCCTGTGGCCGCGCATAGGCGATGTTGGCCGCGATGGTGTCGTCGAACAGGAACGGCTCCTGGGTGACCAGGGCGATCTGATCGCGCAGGGAGGCGAGCGTCACCTCGCGCACGTCCTGGCCGTCGATGGTCACGCGGCCGGCGGTGACGTCGTAGAAGCGCGGGATCAGGTTGAGGATGGTGGTCTTGCCGCCGCCGGAGGGGCCGACCAGGGCGACCATCTCGCCGGGCGCGGCCTCCAGGCTGATCCCCGACAAGGCGACGGGGCCCTCGCCGCCGTAATGGAAATCGACGGCCTCGACGCGCACCTCGCCGCGAACCCGGGCAAGGGCGCGCGCGCCCGACCGCTCGCGGACTTCCGGCTCGACATCCATGGCGGCGAACAGGCGGCGCGCCGCCGACATGCCTTCGGCGAAGACGGTCTGGAGGTTGGCCAGCTGGCGCAGCGCCTGACTGGCGAGCGTGAGGGCCGCGATGAACGAGAAGAAGGCGCCGGCCGTCATGCCGCCGTGGGTGGAGCGCCAGCCCGCGTAGGCGAAGACCATGGCCACGATCAGGGTCATCAGCAGCTCGGTCGCCGGCGCGGCGCGGGCGCGCGCGTTGGCGCCCTTGGTCAGGTGGCGCTGGCGGCGGCGGACCACTTCGGCCACGCGGGCCTCTTCATAGGCCTCGCGGTTCTCCAGCTTGACCACCCGCACGCCGTCGAGGCTCTCCATGATCGCCGAGGAGAGCGCGGAGGTCTCGGCCATGGCGCCCTTGGCGGCCTTGGTCGTGCGTTTGGAGAAGCGGCGCATGATCGCCGCGGCGATCGGCGCTGCGGCCAGCAGCACCAAGGACAGGAGCCAGTCGTTGGCGATCATGACGATCGCCGCCCCGATGAAGGTGAGCAGGTTCTGGGTGTAGTTGACCACGCCCGAGGTGGCGGCCTCGCGGATCAGGCCCGCGTCGTAGAGCACCGAGGAGACGAAGGCCCCCGAGTGCTGGCTGCGCAGGTGGGCCAGATCGGCGCGGACCAGCTTGCCGAAGAGCTGGACCTGCACGTCGCCGACGACGGCGTTGCCGATGTGGTTGACGAGGGTGGCCTGGACCACCTGGGCCAGGGTGCGGGCGATGGCGAGCGCGGCGATGGTGAGCGGCAGGATCAGGATGGCGTCGGGCTTGTGGAACACCATCAGGTCGTTGGTGGCCGGTTCGATCAGGCGCACCAGCTCGGCGCTGCAGAAGGCCACCACGACCGCGGCCAGCATCGCGCCTGTCCAGCCCATCCAGCGCGGGGCCATGTAGACGCGCGCGACGCGCCCGATCAACGCACGGGCGGACAGCTCCGGCGGGGCGGGCTCGCTCATGGGGCAGGCGTCGGACGATGCGGCCTGCAAGTCAAGCTGCTGACGCGCCACCCCCGAACGGGGGATGCCGGCGGCGCGCCATCGACGCATCTAACCCCCTGGCGCGACCGGGCCCGCGTAGGGGCGCGCGTCGGCAGACAGAGAGTGGGGGCAAACCGTGGCGATCCTTTCCTATAGCGTCGGCTCGAACACGATCACCTTCGGCGACATCGCGACGCTGACGATCGGCGAGGCCAAGATCACGACCACCAACGAGACCACCTTTGCGTCTCAGATCACGGTCTCGGGTCTCATCAACGGCACGCTCGACGTGATCTTCGGCGGCAAGTTCACCCTGCTGGCCGGCTTCCCCACCGGCGGGACGTTCACGAGCCTGGAAGTGGATTTCAACGGCCAGCCGATCATGAAGCTCACCGACTTCTCGCTGCCCTATGGGCAGGGCGCGCCGGACTTCACGAACCTCTCCGTCTTCCTCAACACCGACGACGTGCTGACAGGCGCGGCGCTGAATGACCTGCTCGAGGGCTTCGCGGGCGCCGATTCGATGGATGGCGGCGGCGGCCTCGACGTCATGAACGGCAACACCGGCAACGACACCCTGTCGGGCGGCGACGGCAACGACATCGTGCGCGGCGGCAAGGACGACGACGTCGTGATGGGCGGGGCCGGCAACGACTTCCTCTCGGGCGACCGCGGTTCGGACACCCTGACGGGCGGCGCGGGCGCCGACATCTTCCACACGTTCTCCGGCGCGGGCCTCGATCGCGTGACCGACTTCAACCGCGCCGAGGGCGACCAGGTCTTCGTGCTGGGAAGCCAGTACACCGTCAGCCAAGTGGGCGCCGACGTGGTCATCGAGCTCACCGACGGGTCGAAGATGGTGCTGGAGGGCGTGCAGCAGTCGACCCTCACCGGGGACTGGATCTTCAGCATCTGACCCCCGCGCGGCCGGGAAGCGCCAAGGCGTCGCATTGGCGTCGGCGCCCGAACACTCCTACCTACGCCGCATGGCAGACGCCCCGGCCCGGCCCGATTTCGACCTCTCGTCCCCGCTGGGGCGGGCGCGGGCCTATGCGGACTACATGTGGAACGACCACGCCTATCTTCGCCTCGGCTTCTCCAATGCGCATTGGATCAGCGAGGAGCTGGTGCGGGCCAACCAGCCTTGGCCGCACCAGCTGGCGGAATGGCGCGACCGCGGCATCCGCACGGTGGTCAACCTGCGCGGCGGCTTCGACGCCAGCTTCCATGCGCTGGAGAAGGACGCCTGCGAGCGGCTGGGCCTGAACCTGGTCGACTTCACGATCACCTCGCGCGAGGTCCCGTCGCGCGACCGCGTGCTGGGCGCCAAGCGGCTGTTCGAGACGCTGGAGTACCCGGCGCTGATGCACTGCAAGTCCGGCGCGGACCGGGCCGGGATCATGAGCGTGCTCTACATGCACTTCCGGAAGGGCAAGTCGATCCGCGAGGCGCTGGAGCAGCTCTCGTTCCGCTACCTGCATATCCGCCACGGCAAGACCGGCGTGCTGGACTACACCTTCGCCCGCTACCTCACCGAGGGCGAGCCCAAGGGCATGAGTTTCCTGCAGTGGGTCGAGAGCCCGATGTACGACCCAGACGCCATGAAGGCCGAGTTCCGGACCAACATGTGGGGCAACCTACTGACGGAGAGCGTGCTGCGGCGGGAGTAGCCGGAATCCTCCCCTTCGGGGGAGGTGGCGCGAAGCGCCGGAGGGGGTCCGCTCAAACCTCGCCGCGCGGTCGCGTCCGGGGCCGATGCGGCGGCCGGACGTCCTGAGTGGAGCCCCCCTCAGTCAGCTTCGCTGACAGCTCCCCCAGTGGGGGAGCAGCTCAGTGCTCGTGGTCGTGGTCGCTCTCGGGGTCGAGCAGCTTGTGCGCGTGGATGATGAAGTAGCGCATGTGGGCGTTGTCGACCGTCTGCTGGGCCTTGGAGAGCCAGGCGCGGCGGGCGTCCTGATAGGTGGGAAAAGCGCCCACGAGGTCGACCCGGGAGAGGTCCTTGAACTCGGGGGGGCCGTCGAGGGACTTCAGCTCGCCGCCGATCACGAGATGAAGGAGCTGTTTGTCGGGCATGTGCGCATTCGTTGCAGGTGAAATCACTTGCGCGAGCCGATATGCCGGACACGGTCCAGGATCAATGGGGCGAGCGCAGGTGTCGTGCAGATCAGGCTCGCCTGCGACGCTCGGGCGCGGTTGTAGACGAAGGCTTCGCCGGTGTGATCGCCCACGAAGCAGCCGGCCTCGCGCGCGATGAGATCGCCCGCCGCCACGTCCCAGTCGGCCTTGCGGACCGGCGCCACGGCGGCGTCGAAGTCGCCGGCGGCCACGGCGCACATGCGGTAGGCGGTGGAGCTGCGCTGCTCGATCCGCATGGCGGGCCAGGGCGTGGGCCACGACCAATGGCCGAACACCACCGGATCGCCGACCATGCGGCAGTCCTCAAGAACGCCGGCGGCGCCGGTGCGGATCGGCTGGCCGTTGCGGGTGGCGCCGCCGCCGGCCACGGCCGCGTAGGCCTCGTCGAGCTCGGGCGCGAAGACCACCCCGGCCGTCGGACGGCCGTCTTCGACCACGGCGATGGCCACCGACCACCAAGGCCGGCCCTTGAGGAAGGCGCGGGTGCCGTCGATGGGATCGACCACGAACAGGCGGCGTCGGGCCAGCCTGTCCGGATCGTCGGCGGTCTCCTCCGACAGCCAGCCGTAGTCGGGCCGCGCGGCGCGCAGGCGCCCGGCGAGCAGGGCGTCGGCGGCCAGGTCGGCGTTGGTCACCGGGCTGCCGTCGTCGGGCTTGTATTCCACCTCCAGCCCCCGGCGGCGGATGTCGCGGGCCAGCTCACCGGCCTCGCGGGCCGCGTCGAGGATCAACGCGAGGTCGCCATCCATCCCGACGTCATCGGCCCGCGATGGCGAGCGCCTCGACGAGCAGCGACGGCGCGTTGGAGGCCCGCAGCAGCTCGAGGTCGGAGCCCGGCGTGATGCGCGGGAAGATGTCGAGCAGGTTGCCGGCCACGGTGATCTCGCTGACCGGGTAGGCGATCTCGCCGCCCTCGAACCAGAAGCCCGAACAGCCCACCGACCAGTCGCCAGTGTTGCCGTTGAGGGAAGGGCCGAACATGGAGGTCACCAGCAGGCCCTCGCCCGCGTCGGCCATCAGGCCGGCGAGATCCTTCTCGCCCGGCTGGAAGGTGAGGTTGGAAACCGAGACGCCGGGCGGGCCAGCGAGGCCGCGCGAGGCATGGCCGGTGGTTTCCAGCCCGAGCTGCCGGGCCGAGGAGCTGTTGAGCAGCCAGGTGGTGAGCACCCCGTCGGCGATGATGTCGTGCGGCGCGTTGGCCACGCCCTCGTCGTCGAAGGGCGAGGAGCCGAGGCCGCGGCGGCGGTGCGGATCGTCGGAGATGCGAACGCCCTTGGCGAAGATCTGCTGGCCCAGCTTGTCCTTCAGGAACGAGGTGCCGCGGGCGATCGACGGGCCGGAGATGGCGCCGATCAGCGGACCCATCAGCGATCCGGCCAGGCGGTTCTCGAAGATCACCGGGGCGGTGGTGGAGGCGATCTTGCGCGCGCCCAGGCGCGAGGCGGCCCGGCGGCCGGCCTCGGCGCCGAGCGTCTCGGGGGCCGGCAGGTCGGCTTCCCAGCGCGTGGAGCGGCCGTCGTAGCCGGTCTCCATCCCCTCGCCGTCGCCGGCGATGGCCGAGGCGCCGATGGAGAAGCCGGAGGCGCGATGCACGCCGGTGAAGTCGGCGCTGGTCACCATGGTCCACTGCGAGGCCGACCAGGACCCGCTGGCGCCGTCGGTGTTGGTGACCTTGGGCGCGCCGCGCGCGGCGGCCTCGGCGGCGCGGGCGCGGTCCTCCAGGGCTTCGGCCGAAGGCTCGGCGGGATCGTAGAGGTCGAGGTCGGGCAGTGGTCCCTTGGCCAGGCGTTCGGGATCGGCGAGGCCGGCGTAGGGGTCCTCGGGCGCGAGGCGGGCCATGGCCACGGCCCGCTCGACCAGCCTGGCGCGCGCGTCGGGGGAAATGTCGGAGCCGGAGACCGTGGCCTGGCGGCGGCCGACGAAGACCCGCAGGCCAAGGTCGCGGGCCTCCTCGCGCTCGACCTCTTCCAGCTCGCCCATGCGCACGGTGATGGAAAGGCTGCGCCGTTCGGCGCCCACGGCTTCGGCCGCGTCGGCGCCGGCCTTCAGGGCCGCGGCGACGACGTCGTTCAGCAGGTTTTCGTCCATGGTCGGGATATGGCCGACAGGGCGGGCGGGGACAAGCCTAGGGGATGGCGTAGATCAAAAGCGCCGCAGCCGCGGCGATGTAGGCGATCCAGGTGGCCAGCACGCCTACGGCCCGGGGCCAGGAGGCGTCGGTGCTGCGCGACAGCCCGAAGGCGTGCAGCGCGCGGCCCACGAAGAGGGTGAAGCCGACCCCGTGGATCAGGAGGGGCGGAGCGCCGGCCAGGGCCAGGACCGCCAGCCCGACCAGGGCGGCCGGGATGTATTCGGTGGCGTTGCCGAAGGCGCGGATCGCGGCGTGGAGCGCGGGCACGCCGCCATCGCCGATGGCCACGCCGTGCTTGCGGCGCTGGCGCGTGACCAGGACGGCCAGCACCAGGAGCAGGACCAGGTGGAGCCCAGCCCAGAGGGCGACCGCGTTCGGCGCGTATTTCGGGTCCATGGTGGTTCCTTGTCAGTCCACAGGGCGTCCGTCGCCGGGCAATCCCAGCCGGGCCCACTTCTCGGTCACGGCCTCCACCGTGGCGCGGTCCATGGCCAGCAACTGGCCCCATTCGCGCTTGGTCTCGGGAGGCCACTTGTTGGTGGCGTCCAGGCCGATCTTGGAGCCCAGCCCGCTCTCGGGAGAGGCGAAGTCGAGGTAGTCGATCGGCGTGTTCTCGATCAGGGTGACGTCGCGGGCCGGGTCCATGCGGGTGGAGATGGCCCACATGACGTCCTTCCAGTCGCGGGCGTCGATGTCGTCGTCCACGACAATCACCCACTTCGTGTACATGAACTGCCGAAGGAAGCTCCAGACACCCATCATCACGCGCTTGGCGTGGCCGGCGTAGGCCTTCTTCATCGAGACGACGGCGATGCGATAGCTGCAGCCCTCAGGCGGGAGCCAGAAGTCGACGATCTCGGGGAACTGCTGCTGGAGCAGCGGGATGAACACCTCGTTCAGCGCCTCGCCCAGGATCGAGGGCTCGTCCGGCGGACGGCCGGTGAAGGTGGTCAGATAGATCGGGTCCTTGCGCATGGTGATCGCGCTGACCTGGAAGATCGGGAACTGCTCGACGGAGTTGTAGTAGCCGGTGTGGTCGCCGTAGGGGCCCTCGTCGGCGTACTCGTCGAGCAGGACGTGGCCCTCGATGACGATTTCCGCCTGGGCCGGCACCATCAGCGGCACGGTCTTGGCTGGAACGAGGTCGAGCTTGGCGCCGCGCAGCAGGCCGGCGAACTGGTACTCCGACAGCGTGTCGGGCACGGGCGTCACGGCCGCCAGGATGGTCCCCGGATCGGCGCCGATGACCGCGCAGGCGGGCAACGGCTCTCGCTTGCCTTCGGCCTTCCAGCGGCGATGGTGCTGGGCGCCGCCGCGGTGGGCCAGCCAGCGCATGATCGTGCGGTCCGGCCCCAGCGCCTGCATGCGGTAGATGCCGAGGTTGTAGTCGTCCTCGCGGCTCTGCGACGGCCCCTTGGTGACCACCAGCGGCCAGGTGATGAGCGGCGCCGGCTCACCCGGCCAACAGCCCTGGATCGGCAGCTTGGTCAGGTCGATGTCGGAGCCCTTCAGCACCACCTGCTGGACCGGGGCGGTCTTGCGCACCTGGGGGCGCATGCTGAGCACGGTCTGGGCCAGCGGCAGCATGTCCCAGGCGTCCCTGAGGCCGCGGGGCGGCTCGGGCTGGCGCAGGAAGGCCAGCAGTTCGCCCACCTCGCGCAGCTCGGCGGCGGTGGTGCGTTCCTTGTTCTCCAGGGTCACGCCCATGGCGACGCGCTTGACCGTGCCGAACAGGTTGGCCAGCGCCGGCATCGACGAGACCTCGCCGTCCGCGCGGATCGGCTTCTCGAACAGGACGGCCGGCCCGCCGGTGGCCAGCAGGCGGCGCTGGATCTCGGTCATCTCGAGCTGGGTCGAGACCGGCTCGGCCACGCGGACCAGTTCGCCGGCCGCCTCGAGTTTCGCCAGGAATTCGCGCAGCGACCGGTAAGCCATGGTCGCGGTTTACTAGGCGCGCCCCAACGGGTCTAGGATCGCGCCATGGCTCGACTCGACCTCGACGACCTGCCGCCGAAGATCGCCGCCCTGCTTGCCGCCCTGCCGGAGGGCGAGGAACTGGTGCTGGTGCGCGACGGCGCGGTCATGGGCCGGCTCACGGCGGGGGCCCCGCAGGCCCCGCCGGCGGCGGTAGAAGCCGTCGCCCCCGAGCAGCACGCCGCCGAGGTGTTCGAGAACTTCCGCGCCGCGATCGAGGACGAGTTCTAGGCGAGGCGCGTCTGGCGGCGGCGCAGCGCGGCGCCGGAAAGCCCGAAGCCCGCGATCATCAGCGCCCAGGCGGCCGGTTCCGGCGCGCCGCTCACCACGTTCAGCGCCACGTCGTCGAGGCCCGGCGCGCCGCGCGAGGTGGAGCCGCTGTAGCCGATGAACTGGATGCGGACGGTGTCGGACTGGGCGACGCCGCTCAGGCTGTACTGGGTCCACGCCGCCGACTGGGCGCCGGGCGAGTAGGGAACGTCGACCACCTGGGCCGTCGCATCGGTCCCGATCAGGGATGCGGTGAGCGTCCCGGCGCTGTTCTGCGCCCACTGGCTCACCCAGTAGGTGATGGTCACGACGCTGCCGACGGTCAGGCCGGTGATGTCCTGGTAGATGCCGCCCGACGGGCTGGCGCCGTTCATGTCCAGGTACCGGCTCCCGCCGTGCGCGCCGAGAAGCTGGGCGAGGCCGGCGCCCGTCTGGGTGTAGGCGTTGTCGAGAATGTCAGGCGCCTCGTAGCCAGCCACCCGGCTCCAGCCATCGGGGGCGGCGGGACCGCGGTAGTAGGTCCCGTAGTTCAGGGCCGGGCCGTCCTCGAAGCCGCCGTTGACGAGTGTGGCGGCGGCGACCGGCGCAGCCGACGCGATTGCGCAGGCCGCAGCGGCTGCGCCGATAAGGAACTTCACTGAAATGCCCCCCAAGGCGATTGCTCAACGCCACGGACGTCGCACGTCCGCGCCGGCGGAACCTCCCCCGTTTGGGGGCGCCCGTGGGCTCTCGGGACAGGAAGGCCTCCGAGTTCAGGGAGGCTGGCAGGTTGATCCCGGTTGGCTTGATCCAAGCCGACCGGGGGCGTGCTCTAGCGGGCGTTCGGGAAGATGCGCAGGAAGTTCTCGGTGTAGAACCGGGCCCGCACCGGCTCGCCGCGATCGCCGAGTTGGCTCTCGAACTTGCCGATGGGGTCGCGCCCGCCCTCGATGTGCGGATAGTCGCTGGAGAACAGGTAGAGCTCGTCGCTCGACTGGTCGAGCATGGCGCCCAGGTCCTCCAGCGGGAACGGCGTGAAGGCCAGCTGCTGGACGATCTGTTCCGAGGGCTTGCGGGACTGGGCCTGGATGTTGGCGTCGTTGCGGCCCCAGGTGCGCGCGACCCAGTCGAGGCGGCGGATCATCTCGGGAACCCAGCCGGCCCCCAGTTCCACCGCCGCGCCCCGCAGGTTGGGGTGGCGGTCGAGCACGCCATCCAGCACCATCATGCTGAGGAAGGCCTCGGGATACTGGTGCAGCAGCGCGGCGTCCTTGGTGCGCACGTTTTCGCCGCCGCCCAGCCAGTCCTTCACCGCCGCGCGGCCGTTGTTCGTCCAGGCCTTGGCCACCTGGAGCGGCGCGCCGCCGACGTGCAGGACGAAGGGGACGCGAGCTTCGGCCAGCCGAGCCCAGAAGGGCTCCAGGTCAACGTGGCCCGGCGAGCGGTCGAGGGGCGCGCGGTGCGGCACCCAGACCGCGCCCAGGCCCTGGGCCAGCACCCAGTCCAGCTCGGCGATGGCGCGTTCCGGGTCGTCCAGCGGGATGGCCGCCACGCCGATCAGGCGGGCGTCGTCCTTGCAGAAGTCGGCCATGTGCCGGTTGTGGGCCCGGGCGGCCCCATAGCGCACTTCGGGCTCGATCTTCGAACTGGGGGAGAACGGCATGGCCAGGCTGTGCGTGGCGAACACGAGCTGCTTGGTGAAGCCCAGCAGGTCCATGGCCTTGCGGCGGTCGGCGGCGTCGAAGGCGCCCAGGGCCTGTATCTCCTTCGACTTGGCGATCAGTCCGTCGCCGAGCGCGATCTGGGCGGCCCGATGCTCGTCGGAGTGGCGGCCGCCCTGGGCCATGATCACCGCCACTTCCTCGTCGGTGACGATGGAGGCCGCGTAGCTGACCTCGGGGATGCGATCGCGCAGGCCGGGGTCGGCGTATTTTTTGAGGAAGTCCGGCAGCTCCATGATGTGGCTGTCGGCGTCGTAGATGGGCCGTCCCGGCGGGGCGTAGGTCATGGCGTCCTCCTCAGGCCGCCGCCTCTGATGGGCGGACTGGCCGCCCCACTATCCCCCAGAGCCGCGGCCGCGTCACCCGCCGGCCTGCTCGGCCTCCCAAGCCTTGACTACGCTCTTCTTCGCAACCTTGCGGAAGCGGCGTTCGAGGAAATTGCGGAACGAGCCGGGATGCAGGTCGGCGATGCGGGCCAGCACGCAGGGATAGTCCTTGTAGTGCGGCGTGAGGTGGAAGGTCTGAGGCTCGGCCTCCATGAGCATTTCGCGTTCGTCGAACGAAATGTCCATCAGCACCACGCTGTCGTCCTCGGCCCGCAGGCGGGTGAAGAACTTGCCGTTCACCTTGAACGAGGGGCGGCCGTAGCTCACGCCCTCTTCCGCGCCGGGGAACGACAGGGCGATGGCTTTCATCTCGTCACGGGTCATGGCGGCCTCCTCGCGGGGCCTATGACAGCGCCCTGGCGAGCCGCGCGCAAGGGACCAGCCCGTGTCAGGTCGAGACTTCGGTCTCCAGCACCCGGAACCCGCGCCGGAGCGCCACCAGGGTGATGGGCCGCGCGGCGGCGAGGCCGGCTTCGAAACGGACGACGGTACGTTCGGCCAGCCCGGCGCGGGCGGCCAGGCTGTAGGTCGACGCGCCGAGCGCGGCCCGGCGCTGGCGGCACTCCGCGGGCGTCATCGGGCCGCGAGGTCCATCACCACCGTTCCCGCGTTGCGGTTCCGCGTCCAGGCCTCCTCGGTGGAGGCCGGATCCAGCGGCTTTTCCTTGCCGTAGGAGATGGTCTCCAGACGCGTGGCCTCCACGCCCTGGGCGACCAGATAGGCCCGTGCGGCATGGGCGCGCCGCGCGCCGAGGGCCAGGTTGTATTCGCGGGTCCCGCGCTCGTCGCAGTTCCCGGCGATCAGGGCGCGCACTTCGGGGTGACGGGCGAGCCAGGCGGCCTGCTGGGCCAGGGTCCAGCGGGCCGCGTCGTCGAGCGCGTGGCTGTCGAGGGCGAAATAGACACGCTCGCCCGCATCGGCGGCGAAGGCCGCCTGCAAGGGCGTCGCCGGCGCGGCGAACCCCGAAGCGGATGGCGCGGGGCGCTCGGCGGGTGTCTCGGTCCGCGGCGGCGCGGCGACGGCGACGGCCTTCGGCTTGTGCGCGCAGGCTCCGAGCGAGACGGCCAGGGTCGCGGCGAGTGCGACGGCGAGCTTGGTGGTCGGCATGCGGCGGACGGCCCTTCAGGTCCCGGGACGCGGACGGCGCCCCGACGATCCCGCCCCTGATCGCGGGCGTCGCCGAACCCGGCAAGCATAAGGACCTTATAAGAAGAAGGGCGGCGCTTCCGCGCCGCCCTTCCGCATCTTCAATTGAAGCGCTGGGACTAGAAGACCTCGAAAAGTCCTGCGCCGGCCGCCGAAATCGCGGGAGCGACTTCGGCCACCCTGAGTGACGGGCGGCGCGGCCGGACCTTTCCGAGATCAGAAGACCTCGAAGAGGCCCGCCCCGCCCATGCCGCCGCCGATGCACATGGAGACGACCACGTTCTTGGCGCCGCGGCGCTTGCCTTCCTGCAGCACGTGGCCGGACAGGCGCGCGCCGGTCATGCCGAAGGGGTGGCCGATGGCGATGGAGCCGCCGTTGACGTTGTACTTGGCCGGGTCGATGCCCAGCTTGTCGCGGCTGTAGAGGCACTGGCTGGCGAAGGCCTCGTTCAGCTCCCACAGGTCGATGTCGTCGACCTTCAGGCCGTGGCGCTCCAGCAGCCGCGGGATGGCGAACACCGGGCCGATGCCCATCTCGTCGGGCTCGCAGCCGGCGACGGCCCAGCCCTTGAACACGCCCAGGGGCTCCAGCCCGCGGCGCTCGGCCTCCTTGGCTTCCATCAGCACCACGGCGGCGGCGCCATCGGAGAGCTGGCTGGCGTTGCCGGCGGTGATGAACTTGCCCGGACCCTTCACCGGCTCGAGCTTGGCGAGCCCTTCCGCGGTCGTGTCGGGTCGGTTGCACTCGTCGCGGTCGACCACATAGTCGACGATCGACTCCGCCTTCGTCGCCTTGTCGACCACCTTCATCTTGGTCTTCATCGGGACGATCTCGTCGGCGAACTTGTTGCCCTGCTGAGCGGCGGCCATGCGGCGCTGGCTCTCCAGCGAGTACTCGTCCTGGTACTCGCGGCTCAGGCCGTAGCGCTCGGCCACGATGTCGGCGGTGTCGATCATGGCCATGAAGATGGCGGGCGCGATCTTCAGCAGCTCGGGGTCGTGGTTGTCCTTGCCGACGCCCATGTTGGGCATGGAGATCGACTCCACCCCGCCGGCCACCACGGCGTTGGCGCCGTCGTTGCGGATGTAGTTGGCCGCCATGGCGATGGTCTGCAGGCCCGACGAGCAGAAGCGGTTCACCGTGACGCCCGAGGTGGTGATCGGGAGGCCGCCGAGCAGGCCGGCCTGGCGGGCGATGTTGCCGCCGCCGTGGGCCACGTTGCCCATGACCACGTCCTCGATATCGGCCGGGTCGACGCCCGACTTGGCGACGGCGTGCTTCACGGCGTGGGCGGCCATGGAAACGGTGGGCGTCATGTTGAACCCGCCCCGGCCCGACTTGGCCAGGCCTGTGCGGGCGTAGGAAACGACGACGGCTTCGCGCATTGAAATCTCCTCCCGAAGAACCGGTTTGTTTTGGGCCGCAAACCGGCCCCCAACGGTCGGCGGCAACCTTTGCATCCTCGAATGGAAATAGCTAGGGACGGGCGGCCCGCCCGGGCCATTCCTCATCCGTGAAGGACGACCGCATGGCGGCCGCGAAAGCCACCCTGACCGTCATCGCCGCCGCGGCGCTCGCCGTGGGCCTCGCCGGCTGCGATCGGGGCGGTGGTGGCGACGCGCCGCCCGAGCGCGGAGATCAGGCTGTCGCGCGGGTCGACGGCAAGACGGTGTGGGTTTCGGACGTGAAGCGCGAGGCCGTCGCCCAGGGGCTGATCGGCCAGGGCGAGCCGCTCGACACCAGCTCCGACACCTTCCGGCAGGTGCTGGACGAGGTGGTCGACCAGAAGCTGCTGGCCGCCGAAGCCGTGCGCCGCAAGCTGGACAAGAATCCCGCGGCCGAGCGCAAGTTGGCGGCGGCGCGCGAGCGGGTGCTGGGCGACCTCGTGATCGACGCCACCGTCGCCGATGCGGTGAACGAGAACAATATCCGCGGGCTCTATGACGAACAGCAGAAGCTGGCCAGGCGCTCGCTGGAGTACCACGCCCGCCAGATCGTGGTGGCCACGCCGGCCGAGGCCGAGGCGGTGAAGAAGCTGCTGCAGAGCGGGGCGTCGTTCGAGGCGCTGGCCATGGAGCGATCGCGCGATGCGGCCACGCGCTTCAACGGCGGCGACCTGGGCTACTTCACGCTGGACATCATGCCCGAAGCCTACGAAGGCGCGTTGAAGGACGCCAAGTCGGGGCAGCTGGTGGGGCCGACGGCGGTGGAGAGCGGCTATGCGATCATCCGGGTGGACGACGTCCGCGAGGAGCAGCCGATCTCGCTGGACGCCGCGCGCCCGCAGATCGTGCGGTTCCTCACCTACGACCGCATCCGCGATCTCTTGGAGAAACTGCGCGCCAGGGCCAAGGTCGAAACCTTGATCCAGAAGCCGCCCGGCGGGCCCAAGGAAACACCGCCCGCCGACGCTCCGAAAACCCCACCCGCCGAAGACGCCAAGCCCGCGACGAAGGGAGCCGCGAAATGAGCCGCAAGCCCAAATCCGCTCCGACCAAGGCCGCTGGCGCGAAGGCCGCCCCCGCGAAGGCCGCCGCCAAGCCCGTGGAAGTCGTGGGCCAGACGATCGAGCGGGCGCTCGACCCGCTGGCGAGCGCCCTCAAGCGCGCCGCCTTGAAGCGCGCCGAGAAGACGTCGAGGGCGTTCGACGACCGCACGGCGAAGCCCGCCGCTGCGACGGTCAAGGCCGCCATGCCGGTCTCGCCGTTGGCCGTGTCGTTCCCGAACATCCCGCCGATCGCCGGCGTGGTGATGGCGACGGGCCGCGCCGGTTTCTACAAGCACGAGCGCGACGACTTGCTGGTGATGAGTTTCCCGGAGGGCGCGAGCTGCGCCGGCGTCTTCACGCGCCATGGCGTGGGCTCGGCGCCGGTCGACTGGTGCAAGCGCCACCTGGAGGCCACCAAGGGCGAAGGCGTGAAGGCGCTGGTCGTCAACGCCGGCTGCGCCAACTCGTTCACCGGACGGCCGGGCGCCGACGCCGCGCGACGCGTGGCCTCGGCGGTCTCCAAGCGCTTCGATTGCCGCCAGCGCGACGTGATGGCGGCCTCGACCGGGGTGATCGGCGTGCTGCTGGACGACGCCAAGATCGCCGCGCGCCTGCCCGATCTGGCGAACCGGCTGACCGACGACGGCTGGGCCCAGGCGGCGCGGGCCATCATGACCACCGACACCTTCCCGAAGGGCGCCTACGCCGAGGCGAAGATCGACGGGGTGACGGTGCGGATCGCGGGCATCTGCAAGGGCTCGGGGATGATCGCGCCCGACATGGCGACCATGCTCGCCTTCGTCGTCACCGATGCGGCCATCTCGCCGCGCGCGCTGCAGGCCCTTGTCAGCCTCTACACGCGAAACACCTTCAACGCGGTCACGGTGGATGGCGACCGCTCGACCAACGACACGCTCCTGCTGTTCGCCACCGGCCAGTCGGGCGCGCCGAAGGTGAGCCGGGCCGGCGAACATCGCCTGGCCGACTTCCGTGACAAGCTGGAGCAGGTGCTGCTGGATCTCGCCCACCAGCTGGTGCGGGACGGGGAGGGCGCGACCAAGTTCATCAAGATCACCGTGACGGGCGCGGAGACGGCCGCGTCGGCGCGCAAGATCGCCCGCTCGGTCGCCGAAAGCCCGCTGGTGAAGACGGCCTTCGCCGGCGAGGACGCCAACTGGGGCCGCATCGTCATGGCCGTGGGCAAGGCCGACGAGCCGGTGGACCGCGACAAGATGAGCGTGAAGTTCGGCCCGCACTGGGCCGCGCACGACGGCCTGATCGCCAAGACCTACGACGAGGCCAAGATGAGCGCCTACATGAAGGGCAAGGAGCTGGAGGTCAGCGTCGACGTGGGCGTCGGCCGTGCCAGCTCGAGCGTCTGGACCTGCGACCTGACCAAGCGGTACGTCGAGATCAACGGCGACTATCGGAGCTGATCCACGGCGGCTTGCGCGCCGGGGGGCTCGCGAGCCGGAAGTCGCTGTGCCGACGGTCGAACAGCGGCCCGTAGAAGGGGTCGGTCTCCAGCGCCTCGCCCCAGCGCTCGCGCATCACCTCGACCTCGGCGTCGAAGCGGGCCCGGTCGGCGGGATCGCGATCGTCGCCCCGCGAGGCGGATTCGTGGTGATAGAGTTCGGCGCGCGGCGTCCAGACGATGTCGTAGCCCGCCCTGCGGATCTTCAGGCACAGGTCGACGTCGTTGAAGGCCACCTTGAGGCGCTCCGCGTCCAGGCCGCCGACCTCCTCGAACACCGACTTGCGCAGCGCCATGCAGGCGGCGGTGACGGCCGAGACGTTCCGCGTCGTGCCCAGATGCTTGTAGTAGCCGTGGTTGTCGCCGGGATGCAGGTAGCCCACGTGGCCGGCGACGCCGCCCAGCCCAACGGCCACGCCGCCATGCTGCAGGCGTCCGTCCGGGAACAGCAGCCGCGCGCCCACGGCGCCGACGCTGGGCCGCACGGCGTGGGCGACCAACTCGTCGAGCCAGCCCGGCTCGATCATCGAGATGTCGTTGTTGAGCAGCAGGAGGATCTCACCCTTCGCCTGGGCGGCGGCGAGGTTGTTGAGGGCCGAATAGTTGAAGGGGCCCGGCGCGGCGATCACCCGCACGCGCGGGTCGGCTGACAGGGTCTCGAAGAGCGCCTTCGTTTCGGGCTCGACGCTGCCGTTGTCGACGATCAGCAGCTCCAGCGGCGAGTAGGCCGTGTGGTTCAGCACGCCGTCGGCGCACTGGGCCAGCAGTTCGGCGCGGTCGCGGGTGGGCACGATGATCGACACCAGCGGGCGCGGCTCCGGCGGCGCTCGGCGGACGTCGACCCAGCCGGGGGTGTCGGCCAGACGGTCGACGCTGACCCCGGGCTGGCCGGTGCGTTCCAGGTGCTCGGCGACCGCGCGCCGCGCGGCCTCGGCGCAGCGGTCCATGAAGCCCTGGGAGAAGGTCTGGGGGCCGCCCTCCTGGCGCCAGTGATAGAGCACCCACGGGATGTGGTGGATGCGCTCGCGAGTGGTCAGTTCGCTCACCCTCAGGGCGAGGTCGTAGTCCTGGCTGCCCTCGAAGCCCTCGCGCAGGCCGCCGACCGCCTCGATCAGGCTGCGCCGATAGACGCCCAGGTGGCTGATCATGTTCTGGGCCAGGATCAGCTCGGGATTCCAGTCGGTCTTGAAATAGGGCTCGTAGCGACGGCCGCTCGCGTCGATCTTGTCCTCGTCGGAATAGATGAGGTCGGCGTCGGGATGATCCTGCAGCAGGGCCGCGACCTCGTAGAGCGCGCGCGCCGGCAGGATGTCGTCATGGTCCATCAGGGCCACGAACTCGCCGGTGGCCAACTGCAGGGCCGAGTTGGTGGCCGCGCAGATATGGCCGTTGACCGTCCGGCGGACGATCTTGATGCGCGGATCGTCGCGCGCCTCGCGCTCCAGGCGTTTCCAGACCGCGTCGCCCGGCGAGGCGTCGTCGGCGATGCAGAGCTCCCAGTGCGGATAGAGCTGGCGGCGCACCGATTCGATGGCCTGCGAGAGCAGCGCCGGGGAGACGCCGTAGACGGGCATCACAACCGAGATCAGCGGCCTGTAGGTCATGCGGCCGACATGGGCGGCGATGGCCTTGCGGTCGTCGAGGGTCAGGGTGTCCCAGCGCCGAATCCACTCGCCGTAGTCGCCGGTGCTCAGCGACTCCGGCTCCAGCACCGAACGGATGTAGCGCGCGCCGATCGGCGTCTTCTCGATCAGCTTGGCGAGCGCGTGCACAGGTCCGTGGATGACGGGGACCCGGCGGATCGCCTGGAGGGCTTCGTGGGAGACGGTGCGGATCAGTGACGGCATGACGATAGGGCGGCGGTCCTTTTGGCGCGCGCCGCCCCGCTCGTCTAGCGGTTGGACCAGACGCCGCCCGAAGCCTCGCCGCGCGGCTTGCCGCCGCCGCCGCCGCCGCCCCGCCGGCGCCGACGGGGACCCTTGAAGGCGGGCTTGGCGTCGTCGCGCTGCGGGCGGGTTTCCGAACGGCCGTCCGGCCGGTGGGCCGGCTTGGCTTCGGCGTGGTTGCGGTTGCGCTTGGGCGCGTGGCCGCCGCGGTGCGGCTGGGCCTTGCCCTGCGGCCGGGCGGGCCGCTCGGGCTTGCCGGCCGTCTCGGGCATCGCCGCCGTCGCCGCGCCGAGCTGGCGGTCGTTGCGGCGGTCGAAGCTGGGGATGCGCTGGCGGGTGACCTTCTCGATGTCCTTCAGCAGCGAGCGCTCGTCGTCGGCGCAGAAGGCCACGGCCGAGCCGTCGGCCCCGGCGCGCGCGGTGCGGCCGATCCGGTGGACATAGGCTTCCGGCACGTTCGGCAGCTCGAACTGGACGACGTGGCTCACCGCGTCGATGTCGATGCCGCGCGCGGCGATATCGGTGGCGACCAGGGCGCGGACCTCGCCGGCCTTGAACGCCGCCAGCGCCCGCTCGCGTTGGCCCTGGCTCTTGTCGCCATGGATCGAGACGGCCTCGACGCCCACCTGCTCCAGCCCGCGCGCCACGCGGTCGGCGCCGCGCTTGGTGCGGGTGAAGACGATCACGCGCTTGAAGCCGGCGTCGTCGAACAGCTCGGCCAGCAGGGCGCGCTTGCGCTGCTGTTCCACGAACAGGACGCGCTGGTTGATGCGCTCCACCGTGGTCGCCTGCGGCGTGACGCTGACCTTCAGCGGGTTAGGGTTGAGGATCTCGCCGGAAAGCTTCTCGATCTCGGCCGGCATGGTGGCCGAGAAGAAGAGGTTCTGGCGCGGCGTCTTCGGCAGGAACTTCACGATCTTCCGGATCGGAACGATGAAGCCCATGTCGAGCATCTGGTCGGCCTCGTCGAGGACCAGGATCTCGACGCCGTCGAGGGTGATGGTCTTCTCGCCCAGGTGATCGAGCAAGCGGCCGGGCGTGGCGACGAGGACGTCGACGCCGGGCGCCAGCGCGCGCATCTGGCCGCCGTACTTCACGCCGCCGAAGACGACGGCGACGGAGACGCCCATGTGCTTGCCATAGGTCTTGAAGCTCTCGCCGATCTGGGTGGCGAGTTCGCGGGTCGGGGCGAGGACGAGCACGCGGGCGCTGCGGCGCGGAGCCGGCTTACGATTCTCGGCCAGGCGGTGCAGGATCGGCAGGGCGAAGGCGGCGGTCTTGCCGGTGCCGGTCTGGGCGATGCCCAGCAGGTCCTTGCCGCCCATCACGCCCGGAATGGCCTGGGCCTGGATGGGGGTGGGGTTGACGTAGCCTTCGTCGGCCAGCGCCTTGAGCAGGGGCTTGGCCAGGCCAAGGTCGGAAAATTGGGTCAAACGGTAGTCTTTCGCGTATGCGCCGTGCGCGCCCACTTCGGAACGATCCGGGGGCGCGGGAAGCGCGGGTCTTTGGGGAGCGCCCCGCGTGATGGGCGATCTATGAGATGGTTCTCACTGCGCTCGACAGGCTGGATTTGAGGTCTTCCTCGAATCCCACGCGGCTGGAGCGTCGCTAGCGCCCGGAACAGGCGCGCCCTGCAAATCGGCCGGCAGGCGGCTAAAGTCAATCCGCACGCGCGGAATTGCCGCGACAGTTGCATTGCGGCCGCAGGGGGCGAAGATCGAGCCATCACGGAATTCGGAGGGCGGGATGCGGCTCCTGTTGTCGATCGTCGCCATGGCCCTGACGTTGACGGCCGGCGCGGCGCGGGCCGCGCTCTCCCCGCGCGACGAGGCGGCGATCGCGGCGCTGGAAGGCGCCTTGGCGCCGTCGACCGGCCCGTCGCCCGCCACGCTGGCCCAGCGCATGGCGACCCTTCACGTCCCGGGCGTCAGCGTCGCCTTCATCGAGGACGGGAAGGTAAAGTGGGTTCGCGCCTATGGCGTGGCCACGGCGGACGGCCCACCCGCGACGCCCGCCACGCTGTTCCAGGCCGCCTCGATGAGCAAGGCCCTGGCCGCGACGGCGGCGTTGCGGCTGGTCGATCAGGGCAAGCTCGCCCTGGACGAGGACGTGAACCGGCGGCTCAAGGCCTGGAAGGTCCCCGACAGCCCGCTCACGGCCGAGCGGAAGGTGACGCTGCGCGAGCTGTTGAGCCACACCGCCGGGCTCACCGTCAGCGGCTTTCCCGGCTATCCGGCCGGCAAGCCGGTCCCGACCACGCCGCAGATCCTGAACGGGGAGCCGCCAGCCAACACGCCGCCCGTGGTGTCGTGGGAGCCCCCTGGCGCCTATGCCTATTCGGGCGGCGGCTACACCGTCGCCCAGCTGATGATCGTCGAGGCCGGCGGCGCGCCCTATCCCGATCTGCTCGAGACGCTGGTCCTGCGACCGGCGGGCATGCGGGCGTCGACCTTCGCCCAGCCCCTGTCCGGGGCGCGGCTGGCGGAGGCCGCGAGCGGTCATGGCCCGCGGGGCGTTGCGATCGCGGGCGGGCGCAACACCTATCCCGAATACGCCGCGGCAGGCCTCTGGACGACGCCGTCGGACTATGGCCGCTTCCTGATCGCCCTGCAGAACGCCTTCGCCGGCCGTCGGGGCGCGATCCTGAGCCCGGAGAGCATACGGGCGATGACGACGCCGGTGGACGCCTCGGCGGGCTATGGCCTGGGCTTGGCTCTGGGCAGGCGCGGCGGCCATCCGTACATCCAGCACGGCGGCAGCAATGCGGGCTTCCGGTGCAACGCCTTCGCGTTCCTCGACGGGACGCGGCAGGGCCTGGTCGTGATGACGAACGGCGACGGCGGTGGGGTGGTGGCGGACGATATTCTTCGGGCTGTGGCCGCCGCCTACGGCTGGGGCGAGCCCGACCCGGCGAACGCGAGCTCGGCCCGGCGCGCGCCCTACGTCCCGGCGCCCTAGGGGCTAGAGCGCCCTGACGATCACTGGGCCGAGGGTGGGGATGGCCATCAGGATGGCGAAGCCGGCGCTCATCAGCGCCAGGCCGATCGTCATGGGGTTTGCGCCGCTCTTCATCGGGGTCTCTCCTTGGGCGCTCCCTAGTTAGGCGCTCGAGCGCCCGGCCGCATGGCCCGAATTCGCAGAACTGTTCTGCTGTCCTGGCGCCAGTCGGCGATCGCCGTGACCGCGCGGCGGCTTGCGTTCCGGCGTCGGCCGGGGGATGGAGCCGCATGACGAAACCGATGGTCCTGGTCGCCGCGGCGGCCCTGGTGGACGTGGACGGCCGGGTGCTGCTCTGCCAGCGGCCCGAGGGCAAGCAGCTCGCGGGTCTCTGGGAGTTCCCCGGCGGCAAGGTCGAGCCGGGCGAGACGCCGGAAGCCTGCCTGATCCGGGAGCTGGAGGAGGAACTGGGGATCACGGTGACCAAGGCGTGCCTGGCGCCCTTCGTCTTCGCCAGCCACGAGTACGAGGGCTTCCACCTGCTGATGCCGCTCTACCTGATCCGGCGCTGGGAGGGCAGGGTCGTGGCGCGCGAACACAAGGCCCTGGCCTGGGTGAGGCCCAGGGACATGGACGCCTACCCCATGCCGCCGGCCGACCCGCCGCTCGTGGCCTGGCTTCGCGACCTGATTTGACGCACACTCAGAGCGCGTCGGGCGTCGTGACACCCCGCTCCGCGTGTGCCTTGATGGCGACGACGATCGACGACTCGGAATGACACGGAAGAAGGCAACCCCTCGTCTCGAGGACGATCTGCGTCTCTCCGCAATGGTGAGCGGGATCGGCGATATCTTCTATGTCCTGGATCGCGAGTGGCGCGTCGCGCTGGCGAACGAGATGTCGGAGCCGTACTTCCGGCGCCCGCTGGCCGAGGTGCTGGGGATGTCGATCTGGGACATCTTTCCCGACTTCGAGAAATCGCCGACTCCGGCGCTCCTGCGGCGCGCGATGGACGAGGGCTTCGCCGGGAGCATGATCCGCCCGTCGCGGTTCCAGCCGGGACACTTCCACGAGTGCCGGGTGGCGCCGCTGGGCGACGAGGGCATCACCGTCTGCGTGGTCGATGTCACCGAGCGCATGCTCGCCGAGGCCGAACTGCGCGAGAGCCGCGACCGCCTCGACCTGGCCGTGGGCGCCCATGCGCTCGGCATCTTCGACAGCGACGTCGTAACCGGGCGGACGAAGTGGTCGGCCGAGCTGGAGGCCATATTCGGCCTGCCGCCCGACGGATTCGGCGGCCGCAAGGAAGACTTTGAACGCCGCGTGATCGCGGAGGACCTCGCCAGGCTGCACGCTGCGACCGACGCGGCCCTGGCCGCCGGGCGCGACCTGGTCGACTGCGAGTTCCGGATCATCCGCGAGGACGGGGCCATCCGCTGGGTCGACGCCTCGGCGCGGCTGATGTTCGACGCGAACGGCGAACTGGTCCGCATCGTCGGCATCAACGTCGACGTCACCGACCGCAAGGCCGCCGAGGAGCACCAGCGCCTTCTGATCAACGAGCTGAACCACCGCGTGAAGAACACGCTCGCCATCGTCCAGGCGATCGCCTGGCAGTCGTTGCGGGCCGGTGCGTTCGATCCGGCCGCGCAGGCGACCTTCGAGGGCCGCCTCATGGCGCTGGCCGCGGCGCATGACGTGCTCACCGACGCCAACTGGGAAAGCGGCTCGATCGCCCGGATCGTGGCCCGGGCCATGGCGCCGCACGACCCTGGCGGCGGGCGGGTGGCCGCGAAGGGCCCCACGGTCAACCTCGACCCCAAGGCCGCCGTGGCGCTGGCGCTGGCGATGCACGAACTGGCCACCAACGCGGTGAAGTACGGCGCGCTCTCGGCGTCGGAAGGGCGTGTCGACATCGGCTGGACGCTGAAGGACAAGGTGCTTGAACTGCGCTGGCGCGAGACCGGCGGCCCCGCCGTATCCGAACCGGTCCAGCGCGGGTTCGGCGCCCGGCTGCTGACCAAGGGCCTGGCCGAGGAACTCGGCGGCGAGGTGCGGCTGGATTTCGATCCCGGCGGGGTCGTGTGCTCGATCGCAGCCCGCTTGGGATGATGCGCCAGGCCGCCGGTATCCTGAGGGTGCGGACGCCGGGCGCCGGCCTGCACGAGATCACGGCCGAGGTCGCAGGCTGGGTCCGCGAACAGGGGATGACGACGGGGCTGCTGACCGCCTTCTGCCGCCACACCTCGGCCTCGCTGCTGATCCAGGAGAACGCCGATCCCGATGTCCGCCGCGACCTGGAGGATTGGGTGGCGAGGATCGCGCCGGAAGGCGCGGGCTACCGCCATCAGGACGAGGGACCGGACGACATGCCCGCCCACCTGCGCGCGGCGCTGACCGGCGTGCAGCTTTCGATCCCCCTGATCGACGGGCGTCTGGCGCTGGGGACCTGGCAGGGGGTCTACCTGTTCGAGCATCGCCGACAGGCCCACCGGCGCGAGGTGGCGCTGCACCTGATGGGGGAATAGCTGGCGGGGCCCCAAACCCGTCATCCTCGCCCCTGTGGCGAGGATCCCTCTATCCGCCAGCAGGGCGTTCATCGGTCGCCCGAGAACGTCTCGGCCGGCTCACGGCAACCGACGGAGGGATCCCAGGCACAAGGCCTGGGATGACGGACGGTGGAGAACCGGATGCGCCCTACGCCGCCTCGGCGGCGATGCGGCGGAGCGCCTTTTCGAAGATCTCGGCGGGCTGTCCGCCGGAGATCATGTAGCGGTCGTTGATGATGATGGTCGGGACGGCGGAGACGCCCTCCTCGTACCAGGTCCGCTCGGCGGCGCGCACGTCGTCGGCGTAGCGGCCGGAGGCGATCACCTCGCGCGCGGCCTCGCCGTCCAGGCCGGCCTTCAACGCCGCCGCGACCAGCACCTCCGGGTCGCCCGGGTTCTCGCCGCGGGTGAAATAGGCCTCGAACAGCGCGCGCTTCAGCGCGGCCTGGCCGCCCACGATCCCCGCCCAGTGCAGCAGGCGGTGGGCGTCGAAGGTGTTGTAGATGCGCCCGTTCGGCCGGTCGGCCATCTCGAAGCCCACCTGGGCGGCGCGCTCGCGGATGGCGCGCCGGTTCGCCGCCGACTGCTCGCGGGTGGCGCCGTACTTCTGGTTCACGTGCTCGAACAGGTCCTGGCCCTCGGGCGGCATGTTCGGGTTGAGTTCGAAGGGCTGGAAGTGGAGCTCGGCCTCGACCTCGCCGGCCATGCGGTCCAGCGCCTGCTGCAGCCCGCCCAGTCCGATCACGCACCAGGGGCAGACGACGTCGGAGACGAAGTCGATCTTCAGCGGCTTGGTCATGCGGGCGCTCCTGGGCCAGGGGCGGCGACCCTATCGCGCCGGGGCGGCCTCAGTCGAGGCTGGCGCGGCGCACGGAGCGGGTCGCGCGGGTCGCCTCGACCACGCATTGGCCCGGGTCGGCCATGGCGTGCAGGCCCAGGCAGTAGATGTCCTCGTAGTGGGTTCCGGCCGCCGCCAGGCACTGGTGGTAGTTGAGTTTGGCCCAGCGCAGGCACTGGGCGCTTCGCGGCTCGCTCATCAGCGAGCGCGCCGCCGAGTCCTGGCCGGCCACGGTGAGGGCGGCGACGGCGAGGCTGCGGGCCACGACCGGGCTGTTTCCGCTTCGGCGGCCCGCCTCGGTGACGGCGGCGGCGACCTCTGCGCGGTCGGCGGGTTCGGCGCGATAGGCCGCGGCGCGCTTCACGGCGGCCAGGCGCGCGGCGGCGTTGGGGATCTTCGCCTTGGACCAGGCCTGGCGTTGCACGGCGTAGGCGGCCTTCCTCACGCGCTGACCCGCCCCGGCCAGGGCCTCGCCGCGCCGGGTGAGGGCGGCGTTCGCGCGGCCGGCCGCCGCCGAGGCGCTGGGCAGCGACAGGGCGGCGTCGGGATCGGCGGCGAGCCGGCGGGCGAGGTCGCGCCGGTCGGCGTGGCGCACCGCCTCCACGAAGCCTGGCTCCTGGAGGGCGGCCAGGGCCCCGTAGGCGATCATCGAAGCCTCGAGCTGGCGCGGCTCGTAGCCCGCCGCGGTGGTCAGGTCGGCGGCGATCTCGGCGGGGCCGGAGAAGCTGGGATCGATGGCCGCGGCGCGCCTTGTATAGGCTTCGAACGGGGCGGCCTGGGCGGCGAGGCCGACGTCGATGTACCCGCGCGCCGCGGGCGGTCCGCCCCGCGCCGAGGGCGCCGGAGGTCCGGGCGGCGTCGCGCAGCTCGACATGGCGATCGCCCCGGCGACGACGCCGAGGATGCGGGACAGGTTCGGGCGCACGTGCGTTCCCCCAGGCTGACGGTCCCCCGACCCGCGTAGGCGTAGGGCCGACTGTCCCAGAGGTTTGATAAACAAAAGCTTATGGCGGAGCTTGCGATCCGCCCGCCGGGGCCCAGCCCGTGAGGGTCACGATCTCGAAGGTGGCCGGGATACGCCCGTCGGCGCCGCCGAAGCGCTCGGCGTAGAGTTCGAAGGTGCGCGCGAGAAGGGCGCGGGTGAGGGGCTTCGGATGCCGCTCGGCCAGCACGCTGGTCTCGCCCATCCGGCGCAGGTCGGCGAGCAGCTTCAGGGGGTGCGCGTAGGTGACGCTCACCGTGTCGATGTCGGCCACCGGCTGGACGAAGCCGGCCCGCTGCAGAAGGCCCGCGGCGTCGGCCGCATCGGCGAAGGGCGAGACGCGGCTGCCCGCCCCGCCCAGGATCTCGCTCTCGGCCGCGACGAGCGACTGGCGCAACTCGGTCAGGGTGACGCCGCCCAGGAAGGCGCCGATGAAGAGGCCGTCGGGCTTCAGCGCACGGCGCGCCTGGATCAGCGCCCCCACGACGTCGTTGGTCCAGTGCAGGCCCAGGATCGAGACGATCAGGTCGAGGCTGGCCTCGGCGAAGGGCAGGCGCTCTTCGTCGGCCACGAGGCGCGGACCGCCGCGGCCGCCCAGCATGCGGTGCGAGAGGTCGGCCTCGATCAGCTTCCCCACCTGCCCGGGCGCCTCCGCGGCCAGGGCCTCGGCGAAGGCGCCGGCGCGCGCGGAGAGGCAGGCGGCCAGCGGGAAGGTCCGGCGGATCGGCGCCAGCCGTTCGGCCACGTCCTCGACGGCGCGGCGATGGAGGAAGTCGGCGGCCGGATAGTCGCGCGCGGCGCGGTCGAGGCGCTTGCGGTGAAGGCCGCGGTCGAACAACTTCGGAGGCGCAGGAGGAGGCGTGGCCGGCATGGGCGCGGAAGATGGCGATTTCGTCGCCGCTTGGAAACCGCGAGCCCGCGCGGCCTGGCGCGGCGCGCTCGACATGCTGTTTCCGCCGCAGGCGCTGAACGGCGGGCCGCGACCGCTGGCGGGCGGGATCGCGGCCGACGCCTGGAGCCGCATCCGCTTCCTCGACGGCCCGGTCTGCGACGGGTGCGGCGCGCCGTTCGAGTTCGATTCCGGCGTGCGATGCGCGGCCTGCCTGGCCAAGCCGCGCGCCTTCGACGCCGCGCGGGCGGCGTGCCTCTACGACGAGACCTCGCGCGACCCGATCCTCAAGCTGAAGCACGCCGACCGGCTGGACCTGGCCCCCATGTTCGCCCGCTGGCTCAGCCGGACGGCGCGCGAACTGATCGACGAGGCCGACGCCATCGTTCCCGTGCCGTTGCATCCGCTGCGGCTGCTGTCGCGGCGCTACAACCAGGCCGCCGAGGTGGCCCGCCCTCTGGCCGCCATGACCGGGACGCCCTATCTGCCCGACGTCCTGGTCCGCCGCCGCGCCACGGCCACTCAGGCCGGTCGTTCGGGATCGGGGCGGCGGCGCAACGTGGCGGGCGCGTTCGAAACGCCCGAGCGCAAGCGCAAGCTGGTGGACGGCCTGCGCATCCTGCTGATCGACGACGTTCTGACCACAGGCGCCACGGCGGAGGGCTGTGCGCGGGCCTTGAAAGCCGCCGGCGCGGCCCGCGTCGATTTGGCCGTCATCGCACGGGTGCATGCGGCGGCCGATTTGCCCATATGAAGGATCGACGACGTTCGCCTAAGCTAGAGG
Source organism: Phenylobacterium sp. (assembly GCF_016124325.1). Taxonomy (GTDB): domain Bacteria; phylum Pseudomonadota; class Alphaproteobacteria; order Caulobacterales; family Caulobacteraceae; genus Phenylobacterium. The sequence continues at coordinate 16,679 of NZ_WGNY01000018.1, read as the reverse complement.
GACCATGAGCCAGGTCACCATCTACACCAAGCCCTACTGCCCATACTGCATCCGCGCGCTGAGTCTGCTGGAGCAGAAGGGCGTCAAATTCACCGAGATCGAGGCGGCCTTCGATCCGGAGAAGCGCCAGGAGATGATCCAGCGCTCGGGTCGCGCCACCTTCCCGCAGATCTTCATCGGCGAGCAGCACATCGGCGGCTGCGACGACATGATGGCGCTGGAGCGCGAGGGCAAGCTCGACCCGCTGTTGGCGGCCTGAGGTCCTCCGCCCATCAGCCGGGATGCTGCGATAGGAACTCGTTGATCGCGGCGTCGATTTCGCGTCGCCGTGTGACGACCATCATGTGATCTGCGCCCTGCAGTTCGACGAGCCGGGAGCCCGCGATCATGGCGTGCGCCTGACGCGCCGAAGCGAGCGGGACGGCCTGGTCGGCGGTTCCGTGGATGATCAGGGTCGGGCAGGACACCCGGTCCAGCGGGAGCGCGCGGAGCCTGGAAAGCTGATCGAGGTCGTTGGCGGTTCCCGCCGCGCGCAGCGCCTGTGGCGCGAGCGCGTCCATGACGGCGCCCGAGAGGGCGGGGACCGCGGGGTCGTCCGGGGATTGTTGACGCCAGCCAGCCGCCGCCAACGGCCGCTCCAGCCAGACGATGAGGTCGCCGGGCAGGGACGACGTCGCCGGCTGGCCGACCGTCACCGCCTCCTCGAGGATCAGCGCCGAACAGCGATCCGGATGGGCCAGCGCGAATTCGAGCGCGGCCGGTCCTCCGCCCGAGACCGCGAGAATGGCGACACGCTCGACGCCGAGCCGATCGAGAAGCGCGGCGAAGGCCTCGGCCTGCTCGGCCGGCGTGCGCCCAACGCTGAGGGGCGTTTTCAGGTACCCAGGTCGCGATGGCAGGATGTAGCGAAGGCCCGCGCCGCCGCCGGTCGCCTCGAGATAGTTGAGGGTGGCGTCGTAGCCGCCCGGCGTGCCGTGCGACACCAGGATCGGTCGGCCCTCGCCGTGCTCGGCCATCTCGATAGGGCCGCGCGCCGTGGCGACGATGCGACTGTTGCGGGCGAGGTTGCGCTCAAGCTTTCCCCGCCAGGCCAGGAAGCCGGCCGCGGCTGCGGCTGTCGCCGCCAGGGCCACGACGAGCAGCACCAGGCCGATCCTTGCGAGAGTGCGCATCGGTCGTCCCCCATCCGACACGCTTCCCTAGCACTGATAGGTAGAGTTCGCACGCAATTCCGGCTGGCCGATGTATAGCGCGGAGCCATGAAGGTCGGCCTCGTCCAGACGCGCACGCCCGCCAGCCACGCCGCGGCGCTGGCCCATGTCCTGCCCCTGGTGCGCGAGGCTGCGGCCGGTGGGGCGCGGCTGATCGTGACGCCCGAAGGGACCAACATCCTGCAGAAGGACCGCGAGGCGCTGCTGCCGCAGCTGACCCTGCTGGCCGACGATCCGGTCGTGAACGGCCTGCGCGAGACCGCGAAGGATCTCGGCGTCTGGATCGACGTGGGCTCGGCGCTGGTGAAGCGCGACGACGGAAAGGCCGCCAACCGCCAGGTGCTCATCCGTCCCGACGGGACGATCGCGGCGACCTATGACAAGCTGCACATGTTCGACGTCGACCTACCCACCGGCGAGACCGCGCGGGAGTCGGCCACCTACGAGCCCGGCGAGCGGGCGGTGACGGCCGACGTCGACGGGCTGAAGCTGGGGCTCACCATCTGTTACGACCTGCGTTTCCCGGCGCTCTACCGGGCGCTGGCGCTGGCGGGCGCGGGAGCCATGACGATCCCGGCGGCGTTCACCCGGCCCACGGGCGAGGCGCATTGGGAGGTGCTGATGCGCGCCCGCGCCATCGAGACCGGCTCCTACGTGCTGGCCCCGGCCCAGGGCGGCTTCCACGAGGATCGGCGCGGCACCTGGGGCCGCTCGCTGGTGGTGGAGCCCTGGGGACAAGTCGTTGCAAAGCTTGACCATGACGAACCCGGCGTGCTTCTGGCCGACCTCGATCCCGCGGCGGTCGCCAAGGCCCGCCGCGCCATCCCCGCGCTGGCCAATGCGCGGACGTTCACAGGGCCCTGATCGCTTCCCCATGATCCGCTACGCGCTTTCCTGCGATCACGAGCACGAGTTCGAGGGCTGGTTCGGCTCGTCGGGCGACTACGACGACCAGCAGGCCCGCGGCCTGCTCGAATGCCCGATGTGCGGCTCGAAGGGCGTGCGCAAGCAGATCATGGCGCCGGCCGTGGCGGGCACGAAGCGCACCGCCCGCGAGGCGCCGCCCGCCCAGACCCAGGCCATGATGATGGAGGCGGCCGGCCGCATCCGTCGCCATGTGCAGGAGAACTTCGACGACGTGGGCGATGCGTTCGCCCGCGAGGCGCGCGCCATCCACGAGGGCAAGGCCGAGGATCGCGGCATCTATGGCCAGGCGACGCCCAAGGAGGTGCGCGAGCTGGTCGAGGACGGCGTGCCCGTCGCGCCCCTGCCGCCCGAGCCGGCCAAGAAGACCGAACTCAACTAGATCGGTTCCGCCACGAAGGCCCGGCGTTGCGGTGGGCCGAGCTTGCCGGCGCCGGCCAACCGCACGATCCGTCGGAAGGTCGGGCATTCCATCGGGCTGGGGGCGGGGCAGGCCGCGGCGTGGCGCAGGCCGTCGCGCATCGCGCCGAGGCGCTGGATCAGGCCGTCCAACTCGTCGGCCTTGGCCAGAAGTCGATCGCGCTCAAGCCGCGGGCGGCCGTCCGGCGCGAACATCTCGCCGATCTCGTCCAGGCTGAATCCCGCCGCGCGGCCGAGCGCCACGAGGGCCAACCGCTCCAGCACCGACGGATCGAACAGGCGGCGCAGGCCCCGGCGGCCGATCGAGGCGATCAGGCCCTTCTCTTCGTAGAAGCGCAGCGTGGAGGCCGGCGCGCCCGAGCGTCGCGCCACCTCGGCGATATCGAGATCGGCCATGGCTTGACCTCAAGTTCACTTGAACTTGCACACTGCCGGGACAGATCCCCGAACGCAAGCCGAAGGACCCGCCCGATGACCGCCGACCAAGCCCCCAACCAGCAGCAGGCCGAGCTGTGGAACACCGCCAGCGGCCCGATCTGGGTCGAGATGCAGGGGGTGCTCGACCGTATGCTGGCCCCCTTCGAGGCGCGCCTGACCGCCCAGGCGTTTCCCGGCGAAGGGCGGCGCGTGCTCGACATCGGCTGCGGCGCCGGGGCGACCACCCTGGCCATGGCGCGGCGGCTGGGGCCGCGGGGCTTCGCCCAAGGCGTCGACATCTCGGGCTCGCTCGTGGCCGCCGCCAGGGACCGGGCGGCGGCTGAAGGCCTCGCCAACGCCGATTTCGTCGAGGCCGACGCCCAGACTCACGCCTTCGAGCGGGCCGGCTTCGACGCGGTCATCTCGCGTTTCGGCGTGATGTTCTTCGCCGATCCGGAGGCCGCCTTCGCCAACATCCGGCGCGGGGTGCGCCAAGGCGGCCGGCTGACCTTCGTCGCCTGGCGAAGCCCGCTGGAGAACAGCTTCATGACCGCCGCCGCCGCGGCCGTCGCGCCGATCCTGGGTCCGCCCAAGGCGCCCGAACCCGGGGCGCCCGGCCAGTTCGCGTTCGCCGACGGCGAGCGGGTGCGGGCGATCCTGGAGGCGAGCGGCTGGCGAGGCGTGGAGGTCGCGCCGCTGGACGAGAGGTGCGCGGTCGCCGAGGCCGAACTGCTGGCTTATGCGCTGAACCTGGGGCCGGTGGGCCTGGCCCTGCGCGAGGCCGACGAGGCGACGCGCCGCAAGGCCGCGGAGTTGCTGGACGCCGCCTTCGCGCCCTTTGTCGAGCACGGAACCGCGCGGTTCACCGCCGCCTGCTGGCTGGTAACGGCGACGGCATAGGCGGGCGCGCTTGCCGCGAACCGGCCCGCGCGGCAATCTCGGATTGCGTCAGGTGGGGGCCGGTTTCGCGATGCGTCCTGTTCGTCTTGTACTGGCCGGCCTGGCCGCCGCGTTCCTGGTGGTGACTGCCGCCGCCGCCGCGCCTCTGGAAGCGTACGGCAAGTTGCCGACCATCGAATCGGCCACGGTCTCGCCAAGTGGTCACGCCATCGCGATCGTGGTGACGGACGGCGAACAACGCACCATCGTCGTCAAGGAACTGGCCAGCGGCGAGATCACGCTTCGCGGCTTCGTCGGCGACCACAAGATCCGCAACGTGCAGTGGGCGGGCGATGATCACCTGCTCGTCGTGGCGTCCAACACCTCGAACGCCTTCGACGTCGTGAACGGCTACCGCGAGTGGTTTTTCGGTAGCGTCATCGACATCAGGAAGAAGAAGCTGCGGCCGCTGATGGGCAAAGCCGAGGCGGACCTGTCGGCGATCGTCAGCATTCCGGTCGTGCGGATGTATCGGGGCGAACCGATGGTCTTCGCCCAGGGCGTCATCTTCAGCGGCGGCCGCGGCCTGATCTCGCTGTTCCGGATCGACCTCGACAACGGCGCGACGCGCCTGGTCGCCACGGGCGAGCCCGACACCATCGACTGGGTCGTCGACCCCCAGGGCCAGCCGTTGGCGCAGGAGCTGTACGTGAACGGGACAGGCCAGTGGTCGATCAAGGTCAAGGTCGACAACGGTTGGCGCGAGGCCGTCTCGGCGACGGCTCCGCTCGATCGGCCGATCCTGCTGGGCCTGGGGCGCGCCGGGAATTCGGTCGCCTACGCGATCCGCGGCGACGGCGGCGCCTGGACCTGGCGCGAGGTGGGGGTCGACGGCGGCTCGGTGACCGAACCGATCGACGTGGACGATGCCCAGGGCGCCTTGCGCCAGGCTCTCGACGGCCGGCTGATCGGCGAGTACGCCCTGGTCGGCGACGAAGGCCGCTACCGCTTTTTCGATCCCGCCGACGAGAAGGCCTGGAACGCGATCGTCGCAGCCTTCGCGGGAAGCCGCGTCGAGTTGCAGTCCTGGTCCACCGATCGGCGAAAGATCGTGGTGCTGGTCGACTCCCCGAGGGATGGGCCGCGGTTCGCCATCGTCGATCTCATCGGTCGGTCGGCCGACTGGCTGGGCGGCATGTACGCCGACCTCACGCCCGCCGACATCTCGCCGCGCGAGCCGATCCGGTTCCGCGCCGCCGACGGGATGGCGCTGTCGGGCTATCTGACGTTGCCGCGCGGCCGGCCGGCGCAGAAGCTGCCGCTGGTGGTCTTCCCGCACGGCGGCCCGGCGGCGCGCGACACCCCCGGCTTCGACTGGTGGGCCGAGGCCATGGCCTCGCGCGGCTATGCCGTGCTGCAGGTCAACTTCCGGGGATCGGACGGCTTCGGCGCGTCCCTGCTCGAAGCGGGCTATGGCGAGTGGGGCCGCAAGATGCAGACCGACCTCTCGGACGGCGTGCGCTACCTTGCCGCCAAGGGGACCATCGACCCGAAGCGGGTCTGCATCGTCGGCGCGAGCTACGGCGGCTACGCGGCGCTGGCGGGCGCCACGCTCGACACCGGCGTCTATCGCTGCGCGGTCTCGGTGGCGGGACCATCCGACCTGAAGCGCATGGTGCAGTGGGCGCGGAGCCACAACGGCGCGCCGGCGCTGCGCTACTGGGCCCGGTTCATGGGCGCCGAGGACGCCGCGGACGGTGTGCTGGGCGACATCTCGCCCGCCCTGCACGCCGACCGCGTCGGAATTCCGGTCATGATGATTCACGGCCGCGACGACACGGTGGTGCCCCTGGAGCAGAGCCAGATCATGGCCGACGCGCTGGATCGCGCAGGCAAGCCGTACGAACTGGTCGTGGAGAAGGGCGAGGACCACTGGCTCTCGCGCGGCGAGACGCGGCTGGACATGCTGAAGGCCGCCATGGCCTTCCTCGAAAAGCACAACCCGCCGAGCTGAGGCATGTCGCGCGTCCCCAAGATGAAGAGGTCTTCCGCCATGCGGGCTGTTCGCAATGCGCTCGCCGGTCTGGCCACGGCGCTCCTGAGCTTGACAGGCGCCGCCGCGGCCCCGCTGGAGGCCTACTCGCGACTGCCCGCCATCCAGGTCGTCACTGTGTCGCCCAGCGGCGACCAACTGGCGATCGTCGTGACCGACGGGCAGCAGGTCACGCTGACGATCCAGGACGTGGCGACAAGGGCCTTCAAGGCGAAGGTGGTGTTCGGCGAGATTCCGGTCCAGGCCGTCCGATGGGCCGGCGAGGGACATGTGCTCATCACGACGGCGGTGCAGTTCAATCCGCCGAACGCGACGGGCGGCCTGTGGGACTGGCGCCGCGTGCATGACTTGGACATCGCGACGCAGAAGCTGCGACCGCTGCTCGGCGACACCGAGACCGATCTCAACAACGTCCAGGGCGCGCCGATCGTGCGCACCGTCGATGGCCGCACGGTGGTTCTCCTGTCGGGCCTCCAGTGGGTCGACCACCGTGGCTATGTGGCGCTCTACGAAGTCGACCTCGAGACGGGCCACAGCAAGGTCGCCGAGCCGGCGGTCGAAGGCAGTCGCCGATGGCTCGTGGACGCTGATGGACGCGCCATCGCCCGGGAGATGTATGACGACAAGGCGCGGACCTGGTCGCTGGAGATCCGGGACGGAAAGGCTTGGCGGGCGATCCTAACGGCGTCCAAAGCCAGCGAGGCGGCGACGATCGCGGGGCTGGGCGCCGATGGGCGGGCGGTCGACTACACCGTTCGAGAGGGCGATCGACGCGTGCTGAAGCAGGTTCGGGTCGATGGCGGGACGGCCGCGCCGGACATTGTCCTGCCTGGTTCGCACAGGCTTCTCACGGACCCGCAGACCGGAAGGGTCCTCGGCCACTATGGGTGGGACGGGGACGCCTTCGTGCAGACCTATCTCGACCCGGCCGACGATGCGGCGATGAAGAAGGTCTCGGAGGCCTATCCGGCGATCGAGGCGAGCGTGGGGTCCTGGTCGGACGATCGCCGGAAGCTGGTCGCCTGGGTCGATGCGCCGGGCAGCAGCCCCGGCTTCGCCTACATCGACCTGGACCAGCATCACGGCCACTGGATCGGCCGCGAATACCCCGGTCTCTCCGAGGCCGACGTCGGCGCGCAGAGCCGCATCCGGTTCAAGGCCGCCGACGGCCTCGACCTTTCCGGCTATCTGACGCGGCCGCCGGGGCGGGCTCAGGCGCGCAACCTGCCGCTGATCGTGGTGCCCCATGATCTGCCGAGCGAGCGCGACCTCCCCGGCTTCAACTGGTTCGTGCAGGCGCTGGCCTCACGGGGATATGCGGTCCTTCAGGTGAACACTCGCGGCACGGCCGGGCTGGGCGCGGAGCTGCGCAAGGCCGGCGAAGGCCAACTGGGGCGAGGGATGCAGTCCGACCTGGCCGACGGCGTCGGGGCCCTGGCGTCCAGCGGGCTCATCGATCCGAGCCGGGTGTGCATCGTCGGTCAGGGCTATGGCGGCTACGCCGCCATGGGCGGCGCGACCTTCGACAACCAGCCCTATCGCTGCGCCGCTTCGATCGACGGAGGTTTCGAGCTGCGCTGGCCGAAGACCGGCGTCAAACGCGGCAGCGAGGCCGAGCAGACACTGAAGCAGCAGCTCGGCGTGGATGGGCCCGACGACCCGCGCCTGGCCCGCTACTCGCCCCTGAAGCAGGCGGCGAAGGCCCATATCCCCGTGCTGCTGGTCCACGGAAAGAACGACGTCCGGTACCCGTTCGACAACAGCAAGGCGATGGCCGAGGCTCTTAAGAAGGCCGGCAAGCCCTTCGAATTCGTGGCGCTGGAGGACGGCGACTGGCGGTTCAGCCGCGCCGATGCGCGGCGCGACATGCTCAACGCCGTCGTCGGCTTCCTCGAGAAGCACAACCCGCCGAACTGAAGCGCCCCCAAACGCGAACGGCCCGGCTTCCGCCGGGCCGCCGCCTCGAACCTCGACGGGTCCGAAAGTCTCAGTACTTCAGGCGCAGGGTCACGCCGTAGGTGCGCGGGGCGCCCAGGAAGGCGTCGTAGACGCTGACCGCATCGTTGTTCTCGTCGGTCTGGAACGGGCCGTTGAAGCCGACCTGGATGTAGTCCTTGTCGAACAGGTTGTTGCCCCACAGCTCGACGGTCCAGCGGTCGTCGGCGGCGCCGAGCCCGATGCGGCCGTTCACCAGCACCATCTCGCCCTGGACCTTGGAGGGGTGCAGGTCCGAGCCAGTGTTGTAGCGGGACGTGTACTTGCCCGTCAGGTTGGCCTTGAACTTCAGGCCGTTGGCCAGTTCGCGCTCGTAGCTCGTGGCCAGCGAGGCCGACCAGAGCGGCGCGAACGACAGCTGCGCGCCGGGCAGGCGGCGCAGGCTCGAGAAGCGCGACGGGTTGTTCAGGTCGGCGGCCGTGAAGGGCTGGATCTCGGTGTCGGCGTAGGTGACGCCGCCCTGGAAGCTCAGCCCGTCGATCGGCGGCTGGTAGATGAAGTCGAGGTCCACGCCCTGCGACACCACCTCCGGCAGGCTTTCCACCACGAAGGAGGTGCCGATGAAGGTGTTGAGCTGGAAGTTGGTGAACTTCTGGTAGAAGGCCGCCACGTTGAGCAGCAGGCTGCGGTCGAACCAGCTGGTCTTGGCGCCCAGCTCGTAGCTGTCGACGAACTCGCCCGCGAAGTGGGTGTCCGGGTCGGCCGCGAAGTCGAGGCCCGCGGCGGTGACCACGGTGTTCTGCTCGCGGTCGAGGTTGAAGCCGCCCGCCTTGTAGCCCCGGGAATACGACGCGTAGGTCATGATGTCCGGGTTCCAGCGGTACGACAGCTTGGCCGTGCCGGAGAACTCGTTCTCGGTGCGCTTCTGGGTCAGCAGGCCCAGGTTGTCGAAGTCCGGGTTCTCGAAGTTGATGCACAGGCCGCCGGTGATCGCGCCGGCCGTGGCCGGGCCGAGCAGGCCGGCCAGGGTCGGGTAGGCCGCCTCCGCCTTGGTGCACGATCCGCCGGTGGTCGCGTAGCGCGCGTCCAGCTTCTTCTGGTCGCGGGTCCAGCGCAGGCCGACGGTGAGTTCGAGCTCGTCGGTGATCTTGTACGAGTCGTTCGTGAACAGCGCGAAGGTCTCGTCGCTCTGCTTGTAGCGGTCGTCCGAGCCCGCGCCCTGCTGCAGCACCGTGCCGGGAGTCAGGCCGATCAGCGCCGGGACGCCGCCCAGCACCTTGCCGGCCAGGTAGTTGTAGTAGTCGGCGCCGTAGCGGAGGATCGAGCGGCTCTTCAGGTCTTCGTTGGCGTAGAAGCCGCCCACGAGCCAGTTCAGCCGGCCGTCGGCGGCGTCGCCCGCCAGGCGGATTTCCTGGCTGAACTGGGCGAAGTCGACGAAGTTGGAGCCGTCGGACGGACGGTAGGCGATGTCGGCCGCCGTGAAGTCGCTGTCCTGGCCCGTCTCGGCGCGCCAGTCGCGGATCGCGGTGATCGAGGTCAGCTTCATCCCGTCGCCGAGATTCCAGTTCAGCTCGGCCGAGACGCCCTTGTCCTCGATGTCCTGGCTCGTCGAGCGGTTCGAGTAGGCGACGCGGTCAAACGGCGTCGAGGTCGCGTCGAGCGACCCGGGATGCAGACCGTTGATGATGTTGGCGCGGCTGTTGGCGGCCTGGCCCACGAAGAGCTGGGTGGCGGCGCAGCAGTTTTCGTCGCGCTTGGTGTAGTCGGCGATGATGCGGAAATCGATGTCGTCGGTCAGCTCGCCGGCGAGCTGGCCGCGGAAGGTGTAGAAGTTCTGGTCGTTGTCGCGCGTCTTGGTGCGCGGGCCGGGACCGGTGACGACGTGCAGGTAGCCATCACGCGCACGCGTGCCGGCGAACAGGCTCGCGGCGACGCGGTCGTTGATGGGGCCGCTGACCGAGGCGGTCAGGCCGTACTGGTTGTAGTTGCCATAGGTGGCCTCGCCCTCGGCGCGGAAGTCCTGCGACGGCGCGTCGGTGACGACATTGATCACGCCGGCCGAGGTGCTCTTGCCGAACAGGGTGCCCTGCGGGCCCTTCAGCACCTCGATGCGGCTGACCGGGCCGAGGTCGCCGAACGAGACGGCGTTGCGCGGGCGATAGACGCCGTCGATCACGACGCCGACGGACGATTCCAGGCCGGGGTTGTCGCCCACCGTGCCGATGCCGCGGATGCGCGCGGTGACGCTCGCCTCGCTCGAGGTCGAGGTGACGGTCAGGCCGGGCGTCAGGACGGTCAGGTCGCGGATGTCGTGCACGCCGGCGTTCTTCAGCAGGGCGCCGCTGACCGAGGTCACCACGATCGGCACGTCCTGCAGGCTCTGCTCGCGCTTCTGGGCGGTGACGACGATCTCCTGGATCGCCCGGGCCGAGGTGTCTTCCTGCGCGAAGGCGGCGGGCGCAAACAGCCCCGCGAGCACGCCGGCCAGCGCCGTCGTGCGGTACAGCATTGCTACTCTCATTATTTTCGTTCTCCCCTCCTGCGGTCCGGGTTTATGGGAGGGCGGACCTGCAAGGGGCGGTCGGCTAAGCAGCGGATTCCCTTACACACAAAGGGAATCCGCGTTATCCGACGCGGGAGGCGGCGGCTGTGGCGCCATGGTCACGGGTTTGGCCGGATAGGGTCGCTGGAGCGGCGATTTCGCCGCGCAGCGTTCGCATTTCAAAGTTCTTCCAAAAGACATCGCGCGCGGGGCGTCGCGGGGGCTTGTGTGGCGCAATTGCCACACTACATCGGGAGGGTCAGCGGGCTGCGCTTGATCAAGGCGGCCGGCGGCAATCCGCCTGAGTTGGGGATCCTATGAACATCGACATCTATTCCGACCGCGCCAAGCAAGCCGTCCAGTCGGCGCAGAGCTTGGCTCTGGCCCGACGCCACCAGCAGCTCGCGCCCGAGCACATCCTGAAAGTCCTCCTTGAGGAGCGCGATGGTCTGTCGCGCGCCCTGATCCAGAGCGCCGGCGGCCGGCCGGATGAGGTGGACAACGCCGCCGAGGCGGCGCTGGCCAAGCTGCCCAAGGTCGAGGGCGGCTCGGGCCAGCTCTACATGAAGCCCGAAACGGCCCGGGTGTTCGCCGAGGCCGAGGATGGCGCGAAGAAGGCGGGCGACGCCTTCGTGACCACGGAACGGCTGCTGATCGCTCTGGCCAAGGAAGGCGGCGAGGCGGCCAACCTGCTGAAGGCCGCGGGTGTGACGCCCAAGGGCCTGGAAGAGGCCGCCACGGCGATGCGCAAGGGCCGCACGGCCGACTCGGCCTCGGCCGAGGAAGGCTACGACGCGCTCAAGCGCTACGCGCGCGACCTGACCCAGGCCGCCCGCGACGGCAAGCTGGACCCGGTGATCGGCCGCGACGAGGAGATCCGGCGCACGATCCAGGTGCTGAGCCGCCGCACCAAGAACAATCCCGTCCTCATCGGCGAGCCCGGCGTCGGCAAGACCGCCATCGTCGAGGGCCTGGCGCTGCGCATCGTCAACGGCGACGTGCCCGAGAGCCTGAAGGACAAGAAGCTGCTGTCGCTCGACATGGGCGCGCTGATCGCCGGGGCGAAGTACCGCGGCGAGTTCGAGGAGCGGCTCAAGGCGGTGCTCAACGAGGTGACCGCCGCCGAGGGCTCGATCATCCTGTTCATCGACGAGATGCACACCCTGGTCGGCGCCGGGAAGACCGACGGGGCGATGGACGCGTCCAACCTGCTGAAGCCGGCGCTGGCGCGCGGCGAGCTGCACTGCGTGGGCGCGACCACGCTCGACGAGTATCGCAAGCACGTCGAGAAGGACGCCGCGCTCGCCCGCCGCTTCCAGCCGGTGATGGTGGAGGAGCCCACGGTCGAGGACACCATCTCGATCCTGCGGGGCCTGAAGGAGAAGTACGAGGTGCACCACGGCGTGCGCATCTCCGACAGCGCCATCGTGGCGGCCGCGACGCTCTCGAACCGCTACATCACCGACCGCTTCCTGCCCGACAAGGCCATCGACCTCGTCGACGAGGCGGCGAGCCGCGTGCGCATGGCGGTCGACAGCAAGCCCGAGGAACTGGACGAGATCGACCGGCGCGTCGTGCAGCTGAAGATCGAGCGCGAGGCCCTGGCCAAGGAGCCCGACGCGGCCTCGAAGGCGCGGCTGGAGAAGCTGGAGGAGGAACTCGCCGAGCTCGAAGCCGAGTCGGCCGAGATGAGCGCCCGCTGGAAGGCCGAGAAGGAGAAGGTCAGCTCCGCCGCCCAGGCGCGCGAGGCGATGGACCGGCTCAAGATCGAGCTGACCAACGCCCAGCGCCGCGGGGATCTGCAGCGCGCCTCGGAGATCGCCTACGGCGAAATCCCGCAGCTCGAGAGGCGGCTGGCCGAGGCCGAGGCCGCCGAGGGCCAGGAAGACGCCATGGCGCCGGAGGTGGTCGACGAGGAGCAGATCGCCGCCGTCGTCAGCCGCTGGACCGGGGTGCCGGTCGAGAAGATGCTGGAAGGCGAGCGCGAGAAGCTGCTCTCCATGGAGGACGGCCTGCGCAAGCGCGTCGTCGGCCAGGAGGAGGCGCTGGTCGCCGTCTCCGACGCCGTGCGCCGGGCGCGCGCCGGGCTGAAGGATCCGAACCGGCCGATCGGCTCGTTCCTGTTCCTGGGCCCGACGGGCGTGGGCAAGACCGAGCTCACCAAGGCGCTGGCCGAGTACCTGTTCGCCGACGAATCGGCGGTCACGCGGCTCGACATGAGCGAATACATGGAGAAGCACTCGGTGAGCCGCATGATCGGCGCGCCCCCCGGCTACGTCGGCTACGATGAAGGCGGGGCGCTGACCGAGGCGGTGCGCCGCCGGCCCTACCAGGTCGTGCTGTTCGACGAGGTGGAGAAGGCCCACCCGGACGTCTTCAACGTGCTGCTGCAGGTGCTGGACGACGGCCGCCTGACCGACGGCCAGGGCCGTACGATCGACTTCCGCAACACGCTGATCATCATGACCTCGAACCTGGGTTCGCAGTTCCTGGCCGAGCTCGCCGACGGCGACGACGTCGAGACGGCGCGGCCGCAGGTCATGGAGGTGGTGCGCCATCACTTCCGGCCCGAATTCCTGAACCGGATCGACGAGATCATCCTGTTCAAGCGGCTGGGCCGCGCCGAGATGGACGACATCGTCGGCATCCAGCTCCAGCGGGTGGAGAAGCTGCTGGCCGACCGTCGCATGACGCTGGCGCTCGATCCGTCAGCGCTGCACTGGCTGGGCGACCGCGGGTACGATCCGGTCTACGGCGCGCGGCCGCTGAAGCGGGTGATCCAGAAGGACCTGATCGACCCGATCGCCCGCAAGCTGCTGGCCGGGGAGCTCGAGGACGGCTCGGTCATCAGCGTGAAGCCCGGCGCCGACGGCCTGGAGATCGGCAAGGCGCAGGTGCACTGAGCCGATCTGCAGCCGTAATCAGATTATTTCTATCGACTAACTAGGATTAAAGGCGAAGGGTCCGTTTCCCGAACGGGAGACGGACCCTGATGCACGACTTCCTGATCTTCGTCTTCGTGGGCTTCCTGGCCCAGATCGTCGATGGCGCCCTGGGCATGGCCTATGGGGTGATCTCCTCGACCGTGCTGCTGGCGTTCGGCGTGCCGCCGGCCACGGCGTCGGCCAGCGTGCATGCGGCGGAAGTTTTCACGACGGCGGCCTCGGCCGGCTCTCACGCTGTCGCGCGCAACGTGAACTGGAAGCTGTTCGCGCCCCTGGCGCTGGGGGGCTGCGTCGGCGGGGCGGCCGGCGCCTTCCTTCTGACCTCGATCGACGGGACGGTGCTGAAGCCCTTCATCACCGGCTATCTGGCGCTGATGGGCGTGCTGATCCTCTACCGGGCCTGGCGCGGCGCCCAGGCGCGGCCGTTCCCCCTGCGGTGGAGCGCGCCGCTCGGCGCGGTCGGCGGGATGATGGACGCCATCGGCGGAGGCGGGTGGGGGCCCACCGTCACAAGCGCCCTGGTGGGCTCCGGCGCCGATCCGCGCCAGAGCATCGGGACCACCAACACCGCCGAGTTCTTCGTGACGGCCACCATCTCGGCGACGTTCCTGGCGGCGCTGCTGTCCGGCCATTGGCGCGACGGCGGCGGGGTCGGAGCCCATGCCGCCGCGATCGGCGGACTGATCCTGGGCGGGCTGGCGGCCGCGCCCCTGGCCGGCCATGTGGTCAAGCTGGCGCCCGTGCGGGTCCTGACGATCGCCGTCGGCGTGCTGGTCCTGATCCTGGCGGGCTACCAGACGGCCCGGCTCACGGGCCTCGTCTGACCCGCGCGGTCAGAGCGTCAGCGGAACGATCTTGCCGCCGCGCGTGACGACGCGGCGCATCAGGGCCAGGGTGTCGCCGCCGCTGGAGCCGGCCGGCCGCGCCACGGTGATCGCGTACCAGGCCCCATCGGGCAGGCCGCCGAAGGCGAACTGGTCGGCCGCGTCGCAGGTGGTGCGCTTCACATAGGGATTGGCGTCGCCGGGCGGGGCGCTGGCGGTGCGGGCCCGCACGTCGGCCACGGGCAGGGCGGCGTGGTCGCCCGAGCCGTAGAGCGCGGCCATCCGCCGCCGCGACCAGGGGGTCTCCGGCGTCAGCACCACGGTGGAGCCGGCGCAGGTGAACCGCACGGCGCCTTCCCGGTACATCACCCGGCCGGCGATGACGTTGGCGCCGGCCTTCTGAGACCAGGCGAAGTCCTGAGCGTTGAACTCGGCCGTCGTCGAGATCGGCGGCGGCGGCGGCGCGCTGGGCGGCGGGGGGCCGAGCGTCGGCGCGCAGGCGGAAACGAGGGCGGTGGCGGCGAGTACGCCGAGCAGGGGAATCCGGACCATGGCGGGGACCTTATAGGCGATTGCGGCTAGTGGTTGCCACACTCCCGTCGTCGTGGCTCTCCTATCGTCTCCCGATCAAATCATGAGGAGGCCGCGCATGGCTCACACGTTCGAGATCTACAAGGACAAGGCGGGCGAGTTCCGGGTCCGCTTCAAATACAACAGCGAAGTCATGTTCTCGACCGAGGGCTACGCGTCCAAGGCCAGCGCGCAGAACGCCATCGACAGCATCAAGAAGAACGGCCCGGCGGCCGAGGTCGTCGACAACAGCTAGTCGTCGCCGCGCACGCGCCCCCGCTTCGCCTTCACGGCGCCGCGCCGGGCCTTGCCATCGAGGCGCTTCAGCTTCGAGGCGTAGGTGGGCCGGGTCTTCTTGCGTGGCGGGGGCGGCGGCTTGGCCGCCTCCCGAATCAGTTCGAACAGCCGCTCCAGCGCCGCCTGACGGTTCAGTTCCTGGGAGCGATGCTCCTGGGAGACCAGCACCAGAACGCCATCCTGGGTCAGCCGCGAACCCGCGAGCTTCGACAGGTTGGTCCGCACCCGCTCGGTCAGGCTGGGCGATCCCGCCACGTCGAATCGCAGCTCGATGGCTGTGGAGACCTTGTTCACGTGCTGGCCGCCAGGGCCCGAGGCGCGGACGGCGCGGACCTGCACTTCGTCGTCGGCGAGCGTGATGGCCGAGGTGACCTCGATCGGCATCAGACCAGGTCCTCCGGCACCCAGGCGTGGCGATGTTCGCCGTAGACCGCCTGGCTCGGGGCCGGGAAGTCCGGGTCCGCGAAGGCGCCCGCCGCCACCGCGATCATGTCGGCCTTACGCAGCGCCTCCCACCAGACCGTGGCTCCGCAGTGCGGGCAGAAGCGGAACACCACGTCGAAGCCGCTGTCGGCCGGCCGGCGGAACTCGCGCGTCTCGCCGCTGACTTCGACCGCCGCGCGCGGGAAGAACGCGGCCACGCCGAACGGCCCTCCGGTGCGCCGCTGGCACTCTAGGCAGTGGCAGAGCGAGACCTTCGAGGGCTCGCCCCGGCAGGCGGCGCGCACCTGCCCGCAGGCGCAAGTGGCGGTCCGCAGGATCATGCGCTGCAGATGCCACGGTTCGCGCCGGCGCGCACGGGCTGAGGCTTTGCCATTCGGGCGCGGCGGGGGTATTCACCTTCTCATGCGCGGCGCCTTCGCCATGAACGTACGCCTTATTCCGACCGCCTCCGGCGGGCCGGTAGGGGATGTCGTGCGCTAGCGAGCGAAGCCGCGGAAGAACCGAACACCAGCCCCGCCGGGATCCGGACGGGGCTTTTTTCTGGCCCCGTCCTCCCCGCCTTGGAGAGGATCATGAGCCAGCCGCCCGAGATCGTCATTCGCGCCATGGAGCCCGGCGACGTCCCGCAGATGACCGAGGTGATGAACCAGCCGCGCGCCGTCTGGGGCACGCTGCAGACCCCGCTCACCTCGGTGGAGATGCGCCAGAAGCGCTTCGACGCGACCGATCACAACAACCGCGCCCTCGTGGCGGAGACCGATGGCCGCGTGGTCGGCTCGATCGGCCTGCACCGCGAGCCCTGGCATCGCCGGATCCACACGGCGAGCCTCGGGATGGCGGTGCACGACGCCTACGCCGGCCGCGGCGTGGGGACGGCCCTGATGGCCGCCGTCGTCGACCTCGCCGAACGCTGGTGGAACATCAAGCGCCTGGAACTCAGCGTCTATGCCGACAACCAGCGCGCCATCGCCCTCTACGAACGCTTCGGATTCGAGCGCGAAGGCCTGCACCGCGCCTACGCCTGGCGGGACGGCGCCTATGTCGACTCGATCAGCATGGCGCGCCTGAGCCTCTGACCGTGGGCCTTCCCTTGACCTACGAGCAAAAAACCGCTTCACACCCCCGGCTTTACCGCGGCGCCGTTGCGCAGGCGCCGCATCTTTCTTTGTCCTAGGAGAACAATCATGCGCGTCTACTACGACCGCGACGCCGACATTT
>NZ_WGNY01000048.1 GCF_016124325.1 Phenylobacterium sp. | reverse complement strand
GACCGTGAAGCTGCTCCGCGTCGAGCGCGAGGCTGCTGGATCCCGGATCTTCGGGCGCAACGCGCCCTACGTCCGGGATGACGGTTTTGGGCGGGCGTGCGGGCCCTGGCTGGACCCGAGCGGCGCGGCCTGCGCCGCCCCGAATTCGGCGAGCATCCATCCCCGGGTTCTCGGCCGCTAGGGCCAGTGTCCGCTCTCCAACGCTCCGCTTCCACCCGCGCCCGCACTATCGGCAGCAGCCCAATCTCCGAATAATGGGTATGGTTGCAGGCAACCGGATCACCTGGGGAGAGGCTGGAGCGATGAAGACCTCGGACCGCGCCGGAAGAGGCGATAGCGGGCCCACCGCCAACCGCCGCCGGGCCCTGGCCGGCTCGGCGCTTGCCCTGGCCGCGTCCGCCTTGCCGGTGGCGTCGCGCGCCCAGTCGTCGCCCCCGCGCCCTGATCCTCCCGTCACGGAGGCGCTCTGTCGTTTCGTGGCCGGAAGCCAGGACGCCCCGGTCCCCGACGACATCCTCGACCTCGGCCGGCTGCACATCCTCGACACCCTGGCCTCGGCGGTCGCCTGCCGCGACCTCAAGGCCGCGACCCTCGCCCGCGGCTTCGCCGAGGCCCAGTCGGGCGACGCCCGCCGCAGCGCCGTCACCATCCTGGCCACCCGCGACAAGGCCGCTCTGATCGATGCGGTGTTCGCCTCGGCGATGACCGCCCATGCCGCCGAGATCAACGACTACGTCCCCTCGGCCTTCGTCCAGCCGGGCCCGTCGGTGGTCGCCGCCGCCCTGGGCCTCGCCGAACAGCGCGGCCTGAGCGGCGCCGAGATGCTGAAGGCGGTGATCGTCGGCTACGAGCTGGCCAGCCGGGTCCCCAAGGCGCTCGGCAATCGCAATCTCATGCGCGCCGGCCTGGCCAACCATGGCGTCGGGCCGGTGTTCGGGGTCGCCGCCGCGGCCGCGTCCCTGATGCGGCTGTCGCCCGAGCAGGTGGGCGCCGTGCTCACCTACTGTTCGCAGCAGGCGGCCGGCTCCTGGCAATGGCTGCTCGACGTCGAGCACGTGGAGAAGGCCTTCGTGTTCGCGGGCATGGGCGCGCGTTCGGGCCTGCAGGCCGCCCTCTTCGCGGAGCTGGGCTTCACCGGCGTGCGCGCAAACCTCGACCAGCCCGGCGGCTTCATGGCCCAGGGCATGTTCAACGGCCCCGACAGCGATCTGGATCGCGCCTCCCTGATCGACGGCCTCGGCGAACGCTGGGAAATGCCGCTGGTGGGCTTCAAGCGCTTCCCGACCGGCGGCCCGACCCAGCCGGCGGTCCAGGGGCTGCTCCAGCTTCTTCCGCAGGTCCGGGCCGAGACCACGGCCGGCGTGCGCATCGAGATGCCCGGCCGGTGGGAAGCGTTCCGCGACGCGGCCATGCCGGCGCTGAACCTGCGCTATCTCTCGGCGATCATCCTGATCGACCGCCGGCTCGACTTCGTGTCGGCCCAGTCGCTGGAGCGCATGGCCGGCGACGCCCAGGTCAGATCGTTCATGGAGCGGGTCGAGATCGCCCACGACCCCGCCCAGGAAGCGCGCCCGGGCCAGCCGCGCGCCGAGTCGGCGCGGGTCATCGTGACCGACGCGTCCGGCCGCCGCCACGAGGCCTTCGTCCCGAACGTACCCGGCTATCCGCCACATCCGATGAGCCGGGAAGACGTCGAGTCCAAGGCCGCGGAACTGATGGCGCCACGCCTCGGCGAGCGCCGCGCCGCCGCGGTGGTCGACGCCTGCCGCGACTTGGCGCGCCTGACGCACGGCGCGGATCTCGCGCATCTGATCGCCGTCTAGGGCCCTGAGCGCGACCTGATCGCGAAGCCGGCTTCCGCGCTTGCGGATCGCCCTCTTGCGGCCATCGGGGCGGCCCTGGCGCCGCCTCCGGCATCGTCCCTCCCTCGCAATTCGGCCCGCGGCTCCCCATATGAGTCATGCGCCGTCGGTTGTGTGCCGCGAGGCAAGCGGTCGATCATCCCCCGACGCGGCGCCCAATCGAGACGCCCATGACCCCGCCCACTACGGCGCGCGCCGAGCGCGCATCTATCGATGACAGCCTTCAAGCCCCCGCGAGCGCCAGCGAGCCGCTGTCGTCGGCGGCGCTCAAATGCGAGCTGCGCGCCCGCGACTATCGCGACAAGGCCGAGGCCGCGCGGGCGGCCGCCGAGGCCAGCCGCCTCCCGCACGTCGCCGACAAGCACGATGCATCGGCGGCCGGATGGCTCCGCCTGGCGGAAGCGGAAGACGCCCGCAGCGCCGGCCTGCGCGAGGCCGGCGCCCGGGTCGCGGCGCGGAAGTCGGCGGAGGCGGACGCCCGGGCGGCCGAAGACATGGCATGCGCCAGATAGATTTTCCCGCCGGTTCGCGCGTCAGGCTGACGGCCACGGCGCGCCCCGACTGCGGCCTTCACCGTTGGGACATCCGCGTCCTTTCGACCGGCGGCGAAGCCCGGATGGCCTACGGCTCACAGATCGGCGGCCAGGACCTGGACCAGCGCCTCGAGATTCCGGTCCAGGACGTCGACTGCAGCCTCGAGGTTCGGTCCGCCCATGCGACCCCGGCCGGCTGGGTCGACGACCGCGTCTTCGTCGAGGACGACACCGCCAACCAGCTTCAGATCGGCTTCTGCGATCTCGGGCGTCCGGGAGCGCGCCACGACGACATGCTGATGAACTTCACGTTCTCCGGCTCCGCGCGCGGAGCATAGGGCCTCAGGGGTCGTCCCGTTCCCCCGGCGACATCACCGGCAACAGAACCCCGCACTGCGGACAGATGAAGCCCAGCGCATGCGGCGTGCGGCCGGCCCATCGCTTGTCGTCGGTGTCGGTGGCGATCCGCACGGGCCTGACCCGATCGATGGCGTTGCGGCAACTCGGGCACAGGACAGTTGTCATCTCCGCACCATAGCCGGAGGCGCCGCGGCGGGCCATGCGCCAGGGCCCCGGCGCCCACGCCCTGACCACCAGCGGCCGGAAACCGCGCAACTCCGGGAAATCGGTCGCGCCCCCCGCGCCGGCCCCTCGCGCACGACCGCCCGCGCGCTAGGTCCATCGCAGGCATTCCAAGTTCGGGGACGGGGGGCATGGCGTCGGGGCAAGGCACACCAACGCGCAGGCAGCTGTTGCACGCGATCGGGCTGATCGGCGGCACGGCGGCCGTCTACAACCTGATGACCACCTTCGGCCACGCCGAGGAAACCCGCTTCCCCGGCCCGCCCGACCTGCAGGGCGCGCGCCCGGGCTCCAGCGTCATCGTGCTGGGCGCGGGCCTGGCCGGCATGCTCGCCGCCCACGAGCTGGAGAAGGCCGGCTACAAGGTCCAGATCCTCGAGTACCAGAACCGTCCCGGCGGCCGGAACTGGTCGCTCTACGGCGGCGACAAGTTCACCGAGATGGGCGGGGCCACCCAGAACGTCGGCTTCGCGTCGGGCAACTACCTCAACCCCGGCCCGTGGCGCATCCCGCACCACCACCGCACCCTGCTCCACTACTGCAAGAAGTTCGGCGTGGCGCTGGAGCCGTTCATCCAGTTCAACCACAACGCCTGGGTCCACAACACCGACGCCTTCGGCGGCAAGCCCCAGCGGTTCCGCCAGCTGGCCGCCGACTTCGAGGGCAACATCGCCGAGATCGTCGGCAAGTCGATCGACCAGAAGCTGCTCGACAAGGAGATGTCCGCCGAGGACATCGAGATGCTCAAGGAGGCCCTGCGCGGCTGGGGCATGCTCGACAAGGACATGCGCTACACCAAGGGCCTGCGCGCCTCGAGCCACCGCGGCTACGAGCTGCCGCCCGGCGGCGGGGTGAACGGCGCGCCGCAGCCCTCCGACCTGTTCCCGTTCGACGAGGT
This sequence comes from Phenylobacterium sp., assembly GCF_016124325.1. Taxonomy (GTDB): domain Bacteria; phylum Pseudomonadota; class Alphaproteobacteria; order Caulobacterales; family Caulobacteraceae; genus Phenylobacterium. The sequence goes on along the minus strand of NZ_WGNY01000048.1, from coordinate 16,636 downwards.
CCTGAAGTCGGGCGTGTGGAACAACATGGCGTTCTTCATGAACGACGAGTTCCAGACCACCATGTTCCAGCCGGTCGGCGGCATGGGCATGATCGGCAAGGCCTTCGGCAAGCAGGTGGCCCACATGGTCACCTTCAACGCCAAGGTGACCAAGCTGATCCAGGACAGGAAGGGCGTCACGGTCACCTACACCGACCTCGCCGGGGGCGGCGTGAAGACGGCCAAGGCCGACTACTGCGTCTGCACCATCCCGCTGGCCGTGCTCGCCCAGATCGAGACCAACCTGTCCGACGCCAAGACCGCCGCCATCCAGGCCGTGCCCTACTCCAACTCGGTGAAGATCGGGCTCGAGATGCGCCGCCGGTTCTGGGAGGAGGACGACGCCATCTACGGCGGCCACTCCTTCACCAACCAGGAGATCGGCCTGATCTCCTATCCCAACTTCGACTACTTCAAGGACGGCCCGGCCGTTCTGCTGGGCGCCTTCGCCGGCGGCATCGGCGGCTATCACCTGGCCGGCATGACCCCCGAGGAACGGATCGAGGCGGCCCTGGCCCAGGGCTCGGTCTTCCACCCCGACAGCTACCGCAAGGAGTTCCTGAACGGCGTCTCGGTCGCCTGGAACCGGGTGCCCTGGGTGATGGGCTGCTGCGCCCGCTGGAACGAGGACACCCGGCGCGAGCACTACCAGACCCTGGTCGCCGTGGAGGACCGCGTCGTCCTGGCCGGCGAGCACGCCTCCTACGTCGGCTGCTGGATGGAGGGCGCGCTGCTCTCGTCCATCGACGCCATCACCCGCCTGCACAAGCGCGCTCTGGAGGCCTGAGGATGCGCAGGATCCTGACCCTGGCCGTGACCGCCGCCGCCTTCGCCGCGGTCCCCGCCCTGGCGGACGAGGCCGCCGTGGGCCGGCCGCCCAACCCCAAGACCGGCGAGGAGGTCTACCGCGTCGTCTGCCAGGCCTGCCACATGGCCGACGGCAAGGGCGCCGTGGGCGCCGGGACCTTCCCCGCGCTGGCGGGCAACCCGCGCCTGGCCTCGCCCGTCTATCCGATCGTGATGGTCGAGAAGGGCAAGGGCGGCATGCCCTACTTCTCCGACAGCCTGACGCCCGAGCAGGTGGCCGCAGTGGTCAACTACATCCGCACCAGTTTCGGGAACACCTATCCGGGGACGGTCACCGCCGACCAGGTGAAGCCCTTCGCGACCCCGCCGGCCGGTTCGCGGCGATAGGCGCCACGGGATCGGGCGGCGCGGCTCGATCCCGGACCCCGCCCCGGTGCTCGACGGGCTCGCCGACACAAATTCGACCCACACGGCCCTCAACCTGCGGACAATGATCCGTATCGGGTGGATGGGTGCGCCGAAAGGCTTCACCATCGGATCGGGCGCGGGCCGGATCCGGCGCCCCGCCCGGACAGTCCAGGGGAGGTCCAGCATGAAGATCCGACTTGCGCGGCGGCTCGCGCCGGTGATCGCCCTCCTGGCCGCGGCGCCGGCTGCGGCGACGGCCGCCGAGCTGACCGCCAACGCCAAGACGGTCGTCGCGACGTTCGCCAAGGCCAAGCCAGGCGACGTGCTGCGCCTGAAGGGCGAATTCCCCGCCCTGCTGGTGTTCTACGCCAAGGATCGGACCTTCAGCCCGGCCCTCACGGTGGACGCGACCGACGCGCGGTTGTCGGCCGTGATCTTCAACGGCGTCACGGGGATTCGCTGGAACGGCGGCGTGTTCACCGGCGTGCCCGGCCGCCCGGCGTTCTCGGCGGCCAACGGCGGCGACATCAAGGTCTCGCAGATCGATTTCCGGGGAGACGGCACGATCAACGCCGTCGTCTTCCGCAACATGAAGGGCGTCGCGCTCGCCGATAGCCGGCTCGACCGGCCCCGCGTGGGCGTCTCGCTCGTCGACGTCGAGGACGTCAGCGTGGTCGGCAACACGATCCAGGGCTGGTCCGGCGACGGCATCGGCCTGGCCGGCGTCACCCGCGGCGAGATCCGCAAGAACTCCTGCCGCGACCCGGTGCGGGTGGAGGCCGGACTGCATATCGACTGCATCCAGGGCTATTTCGCCCACCCGCGGCCGAACAGCCATATCCTCGTCACGCAGAACTACGTGACCGGCTTCGAGACCCAGGGCGTGTTCTTCAACGCCTTTCCAGGCTACCCGCCCCCCGACCACATCGTCGCCGAGGAGAACACGGTGGAGACCGGCGACGCGCCCAACGGCGTCGCGCTCGACGGAGGCCCCACCAATATCGCGCGCAACAACCGGACCTCCACCCTGAAGGGCTCCCGCTGGCGCACGGACGTGAAGGTGTTCGGCGGCTCGATCAGCTGCGGCAACAAGACCGAGGCCTACCTGCGCTGGAAATCGGTCGCCGAGCCGCCCTGCAAGGACGCCCGCTAGAGCGCGATCCGCAGGGCGGAAGCCGGTCTAGCGATCAGGTCCCGATCAAGGCCCTAGCGCACCACCAGCGGCAGCGCGATCACCGCGGCGACCAGCGCCAGGTTCCAGAACACCATCCGCGCGATGGCCCGACGGCGGTTCGGCGAGGGGCGGTCCGACGGCATGTCGCGCGTCCACACGACACGATACGACCCTTCGATGATGTCGTGGGCGTGGTCGGTCATGGCGCTTTCTCCGTCTCGTCGGTCCGCATCCGCATGATGCGAGACTGTTGATACGGGCGCCCGCCCCGGCCGTCGATCAGCGCTTTCGCATGGAAGTTATGCAGGAACGCTGCACGCCCTTCCCCTTGAACGGATCGGGCCACGGGCGGATGCTCAGGCCATGCGCGCGCTGGTCCAGGCCCTGTCCGCCGCCTTCGTCCTCGCCCTCTCGGCGGCTCCGGCCGCGCTCGCCGCCCCCACCTGCGTCGACGCCGAGGGCCGCCCGGCGCGCTGCGGCTCCGACCGCGCCCTGCCGGTGGGCGAGACGCCGCCGCCCGAGGTGCGGGCCGCCTACTACGGCGCCATTCCCCGCGGCCCGAGCCCCGGCGAGGTCTTCAGCCTGGTCTGCGTGCTGGGCGGGCTGATGGCCCTGTTCGTCCTGCTGCCCGACTTCGAGGACGGCGAGGGCGGCGGCTGGAATCCCGACGAGGACGGCTGATCTCTCCCCCCTGTCATCCCGGTTTCGGCGACGCCGAAGACCGGGATCCATGAGCGCCGGTGATCGCCTTGGTCCGCCTCGCCCCCGCCGTCATCCTCGCCCCCTCCGTCATCTTCGCCCTTGTGGCGAGGATCCCTCTGTCCCTGGGCATTGAATGCGCGGCTCGTCCCGCGCCTCATCGGCGGGCTCATTGCGGCCGATAGCGGGGCCCCAGGCACGAGGCCTGGGATGACGGCGCGGCCTACCGGCTCGCCCGCGGCGCCTCGGCCTCCCAGAACCTGCGGGCCTCACTGCGCGGATCGTTCACCAACTCGGCCCGCGGCCCGAACGTCATCGTCGCCCGTTCCGGAACCGCGTACGCCGGCCACTTCGGCAGGCGTGGATTGTTCGGGTCGCCCGTCGCCGCCAGCGAGACCCAGGCCGAGGCCAGCTGGTCGGCCAGGGCGAGCGTCGAGGGATCGCTGCCGTTCAGCCCGCCGCGGGTGTCGTGCAGGCTGGGCCCGACGTCCGAACCATGGGGCGTGCCGTACCGGCCGCTGAAGGCCGGCGTGGGCTGGCGCCAGTAGTACATCCACACCGGCGCCCCGCCGGCCTGCATCTGCGCCGACTTGCGCGCCGCCAGGATCAGCGCCGGCTTGCGGAACACCTCGTCGGTCTCGAACCGGGCCTGCAGCACGAACGGCGTCGCGTTCGGCTCCTCGCGGCGGTACATGGCCAGCACGTCGCCCGCCCGGTCCGCGCCCACCCGCTTGGCGATGAAAGCCCGCAGGCCCGCCTCGTCGAGGTCGAAGTTCACCATCCGGTACGACCGCTCGTCCAGCACGGTGGAGACGATCAGCGGCACGTCCGCCGACACCGCCGGGGCGTCGGGATCGAACGGGTGACGCGGCAGCGCCGTCGCGTCCAGCGAGGGCGAGAACGAGCGCGGCGCCTCGCCTCGCGCCCGGTCCGCCGCCTCCATGGTCGCCTGGGCGGCCAGCAGGGTCTCGAACGGCAGGGCCTGCAGCTTGCGCACGTCGCCCGCGCCCAGCCCCAGGATCTTCAGATAGGCCGCCGTCCCCGCCTGGGCCTGCTCGGCGGTGGCCACCCGCAGGGCCGAACCGCTCATGATCCCGGCGCGGTGGAACAGGCCCTTCGCGGACGGCATCGCCATCAGCACGCTGGTCTTGGCGCCGCCGCCCGACTGGCCGAACACCAGCACCCGGCCGGGATCGCCCCCGAACGCGGCGGCGTTCTCCCGCACCCACCTCAGGGCGGCCACGATGTCGAGCATGCCCGAGGCGCCCGAGGTCGCGAACTCCGGCCCCGACTGGGCCAGGTTGAGATAGCCGAACGCGCCCAGCCGGTGGTTCACGGTGACGACCACGCAGTCGCCGAACCGCGCCAGCTCCTCGCCGTCGAAGCCCGGCGAATTGCCCGAGCCGCCGTAGAACCCGCCGCCGTGCAGGTGGACCAGCACCGGCTTCTTCGCGTTCGGATCGAGGGTGGGCGTCCAGATGTTGGCCACCAGGCAGTCCTCGCCCATGCCGCCCGGCTGCAGGTCGAACATGATCAGCGCGCCGTAGTCGTGCGAATTGCCGTTGGGCATCTGCGGCGCGATCTGGCCGTACCGGTAGGCGTCGCGCACGCCGGCCCACTTCGGCGGCGGCGCGGGCGGCATGAACCGCTGCTTGCCGCTGGTCGGTGCGCCATAGCGCACGCCCTTGAACATATTGACCCCGGCGGCGCGCATGCCGCGCAGGCGGCCCTGGGCGGTCTCGACCACCGGGAAGATGTCGTCGGCGGTGACGGCGCGTGCGGCGCGCGGCGCGGCGATCAGGCCGGCGGCGGCCGCCGCGCCGCCCAGGATGGATCGGCGATCGAACATGTTGGCTCCCTCTGAACCTCAGACGGCCGTGCGGCCGTACGCTTCCTGCTGCGAACCGAAGCTCAGCATCAGCTTGCGGGACTCGCTGCGCGGGTCGTCCGCCATCCGGCTCTCGTCGTTGATGATCAGCGTCGGCCGCCGCACGCTGTCGTAGGGCGTCCACGCCGGCACGCCCGGCGCGGTCGGCGCGCCGGTCTTGGCGAAGTTGGCCCACAGCGCCGAGGTCCGGTCGGCCAGCGCCTGGGCCTCCGGCGTCGCCGGCCCGGCGATCACCGCGCCCTGTTCGAGCGTGTCGAAGACGAACGGGATCTCCTCGGCGTGCGGCGCGAAATAGCGGCCGCCCTGGACCGGCGTCTCGCGGTCGAAGTTGTACATGAAGGTCGCTCCGCCGCCGGCGTCGGCGCGCAGCCCCGCCTGGATGGTCGAGTCCAGGAAGTAGCTGCGGTCGGTGGCGGCGATGTACAGCAGCTCGGCGTTCCCGCTCTTCGGGTAGAGGCCCTTGTAGAAGTCGAACAGCCGCTCGCCCTGGCCGCGCTCCACGAACTCCAGCCGCCGCTTCAGCCCGTCGTCGTCCAGCGTGTCCATCGCCGGATCGGTCCCGTAGAATCCCGACTGCTCGGTTCGGCAGGTGCCGATCATCACCGGCAGCTCGCGCGACATCGTGGGCGCCGCCCCGTCGAACGGCTGGGCCGGCAGGCTGGGCGTGCCCGCCACCGGCATCCACTGCACGCGAACCCCCAAGGCCTTGGCCTGGGCGACCTGCAGGTCGTGCAGCGCCACGTCCTGCAGCCTGGCCGCGTCCGCCGGCGCGATCCCCAGGATGTCCAGCAGCTTGCGCGCCTTCTTCTCGCCGGTCTCGGGCGTGTCGACGCGCAGCTGGCTGCCGCTCTGCACCACCGCGCGGTGATAGAGCCCCTGGGCCGGCGTGGTGGTCAGCACCATCGTGGTCTTGCGCCCGCCGCCGCTCTGGCCGTGCACCATCACCCGGTCGGGATCGCCGCCGAAGTTGGCGATGTTCTCCCGCACCCAGCGCAGGGCCGCGATGCAGTCCAGCGTGCCGGTGTTGGAGCTGTCGGCGAACCGCGGGTCGAACGCCCCCAGGTGGCAGTAGCCGAAGACGTTGAGGCGGTGGTTGATCGTCACCACCACCACGTCCTGCTTCCGCGCCAGGTTGGTCCCGTCATACCAGGGCGAGGAGCCCGAGCCGGTGCTGAACCCGCCCCCGTGGATCCAGAACATCACCGCCCGCTTCCTGTGGTCCAGCGCCGGCGTCCAGACGTTGAGGATCAGGCAGTCCTCGCTCTGCGCCTCGCCGCGGCCGCGGTAGAGGCTGGGATATTTGCCGGGCGGCGGCGGCTCGGCCGGGCCCGTCCCTTGCGGCGTCGACGGGCCATAGGCCAGGCAGTCGCGCACGCCCGCCCAGGGGACCGGCGGCTTCGGCGGCATGAAGCGGCCCGCGCCCGAGGTGTCCGCGCCATAGGGGATCGCCTTGAAGACGTTGACGCCGTTCGAGACGGAGCCGCGCACCTTGCCCGCGGTGGTCTCGGCGACCGGCCCGGCCGCCCACGCCGCGCGCGGCAGAGCCGCACCGGCCGCCGCCAGGCCGGCTGCGGTCATCACGTATCGCCGGCTCGGCCCCTGGCCCCCATCGCGCCCCATTCTGCGTCCTCCCCGCGTCCACAGGACGGTCTGACGCCGTCCTCGCGCGGCGACGTTAGCAGCACGCCGGCCGATTCCATACTCGTTCTTCTATTTTTTACGCCTAGCCTCGGCGAGGCCGCGTGAGCGTGAAGGTCTCGAACGGCGCCAACTGCCCGTGAGGGCCGGTGATGTCGTAGTAGGTCACGCTCATGGTCGTGGGCCTGCCCGGCCCCGCCCCCGGATCGACGGTGAAGGCCGCGAAGCCGTAGCTGTGCGCGGCGTTGCGCACCGCCGACCACGGCGCCTCCTCCTGCACATAGATCGGCGGCCGCTTTCCGCTCACGGCGCTCGGCTCGCCGACCCCGACGATCACCCGGCAGGCGCAGGGTTCGAAGAACAGCTGGTTCGAAGGGACCGAGGTGCCGCCGCCGCCCAGCACCATGTGCACCGTGCCCTTGGTGGTGTCGATCACGTCGGTCGCCGTGGCCGCCGGAACGGGCGTCAGCGTCCGGTTCGCCTGCCGGCCGCGGATCGGGTGGGTGCGCTCGTAGTGGTGCTCGTGGCCGCACAGCACGAGGTCGACGCCATAGCGGTCGAACAGCGGGACCCATTCCTCCCGGACGCCCAGGTCGGCGCCGTTGAACTTGTCGGCCGTCGAGACCGCCGTCTGGTGCATACACACCACGATCCAGTCGATGTCTCGGTTGGCCCGGCTGGCCTTCAGTTCGGCCTCCAGCCAGGCCTTCTGCGCCCCCTGCGAATAGCCGCGCACGTAAGAGTCGCCGCCGTCCTGGTAGCAGACGTCGTCGTTGGCGATCGCCACCACCCGCACCGAGCCCGCGGTGAAGGCGTACCAGAGACCGCGGGTCACCTCGGTCTGGCCGGCCGCCTCGGGCACGGCGAAATAGGTCTGGTAGGCGCCGTAGCCGATCGGCCCGTTGCCCAGCTCGTTCTCGTGGTTGCCGGGCGAGGGCATCCACGGCCGGTTGGCGGCGCTTCTCGTATTGTTGTCCCAGAAATCCTGCCAGGCCCGCACCCGATCCTGCGCCAGGTTGGCGTAGCAGAGGTCGCCGTTGAACAGGTGGAACAGCGGCGCCGCCCGCTCCACCCCCGCCGTGGTGTCGGCCGCCCAGGGCGAGCCCAGGTTGTCGTTCACGAACGCCGGCCAGCGCCCGGGCATGTTCGGCGGCGGGACGTAGGGCCGCGCCATGGTGGGCGTGCCCTGGTCGCCGAAGCTGGTGAAGGTCAGCCGCGCGCGGCCCTTCGGCGCCGTGCGGAAGGTGGCGAAGGCCGGCGCCGCGCCTTCGTGCAAGGCCGCATAGAGGTACGACGTGTCGGGCTTCAGGCCGGAGAGCCGTGCATGGTGCGCATAGACCGTCTGCTTCGACTTGCCGTCGACGTAGCTCGCGGTCCTGGCCTCCACCGTCTGCTTCAGTCCGCCGTCCAGCCCGCCCAGCAGCACGCGCGGCCAGACCACCGGCTCCAGCGTGTGCCACGAGACCACCATCTCGGCCGAGGCGTCGGCCCCGAACTGCAGGTGAAGCCCCGCCACCGGCGGCGCCCGGAGCGCGGTCGGCTCGGCCGCCAGCGCCGCGTCGCCCGGCAAGACCCCGCCCGCCAGCGCCGCGCCGCCCACGATCCCCGCCGCCGCCAGCAGTCGCCGGCGGCTCAGGTCCATGTCGAGAGGTGTGTCGTCGCTCATGCGCCCACCATGGCGCACGCCGGTCTCGGTTTCGAGACAGATCGCCGGGCTAGCGTCGCTTGCCGAGTTCGGCGGCGATGTCCTTGGTCAGGCGGCCCACCTTGCGATGCGCGGCGGTGATCTGGTCGCGGGTGACGCCCCAGCGCTTCATCCAGTATTCGACGGCCTTGCGCTCGGAGAGGTCGAGCCGCTCCTTGTCGATGAACCCGCGCTTGTCCTTCAGGCCGGCCATGCCCGCGCCTACCGCTTCATCCACGGCTTCGACGCGCCGGCCCCAGGGCCCGCGTCCGGCCGCAGCTTGCCACGGCCCGGCGGACCGGACTTGGCCGCCTGCGCTGCCTTCTTCAGCCGCAGCGCCCGCTGCATCGGGGTCTCGGCGTCGTCGCTCTTGGGATCGTCGGTCATGGCGACGTCATACCACGTCCTGCACGCCAGACGGCGGGCGTTGACGAACCTCTGCCGTCGACCTCTCATCCGCCGCCATGAGCGAGTCCGTCGAAGAGCGGCGTGGTCGGGCCGAACGGCTCCGCGACTACTTCGAAGTACAGCTCCTTTTCGCCGAGCGCCTCGCGGATCGGACCTCACGCCCCATCTCCGACGTCTGCCTGGAGTTCACCAATCTGCACCGGCGGTTCGGTCTCGGCCGCGTCGGCGGCCCCGGACCCGCCGCCGACTGGACGCGCTACTCGGCCGGGCTCGAGCGCTGCAAGTCTGCATCCGAGCGCCTGGACTGGACGGTCGACTTCTTCTCGAACGCCCCGTCCGAGACAGGCTCGAACCCGCGCTTCGGATGTTTCAGCTACGAGGGTCCGACCGCCGACGGCGCCATCCGTATCCACTTCAGCAACCGTGACTCGGAAGACGGCGTCGGGCCGCTGGCGCGTGCAAAGGCCGACCGCCGCATCGCCGACCTGGGTGAGATGTTCGGCCATGTCCGGACCCATCATCCGAAAGCGCGCAGCGTCCTGGGCGGCTCCTGGCTCTACAACCTCGAAGCCTACTGCCGCCTCTTCCCTTCGGAATATGTCGCGTCCCGGTTCCTGCCTGACCGCGTCCGCCTCGACGGCACATCCACCTGGGGCCAACTGCTCGATTTCCGCGAACGCGTGAAGCCCGCCGTCCGAGATGCGGTCCTCAAGAACCTCGACGAGATCGACGCCGCCGAACCTTGGCGCGCCTTTCCGCTCCGCGCCCTGCGCACGCAGTGCGACGTCGAGCAGTTCTACCGCCACTACCAAGTCTAGCCCGCTCATCCCGGCGAAGGCCGGGATCCAGATCTCCAACCCGAAGGCTGACAGGAATGGCTCAGGGCCTAGAGAGCCCACCTCCGAGCCTTACGAACTGGACCCCGGCCTTCGCCGGGGCGAGCGGATGAAAAGGGTTGGGCCCCTACCCCTTCCGGAAAAACCCGTGGATCCGCTCGGCCAGCGCCTCGCTCACCCCGTCCACCTTGGCCAGGTCCTCCACGCTCGCCCGCGCCACGCCCGCGGCGCTGCCAAACGCGTGCAGCAGGGCGCGCTTGCGGCCCGGCCCCACCCCTTCGATCTCGTCGAGGGGGTTCTTCTTCATGTCGATCGCCCGCTTCGTCCGGTGCGTGCCGATGGCGAAGCGGTGGGCCTCGTCGCGCAGGCGTTGCAGGTAGTAGAGCACCGGGCTCTTGGGCTCGAGCATGAAGTACGGCTTGCCGGGGATGAAGAACCGCTCCAGCCCGGCGTCGCGGTCCGGCCCCTTGGCCACGCCCACGATGGGAATGTCGTCCACCCCCAGGTCGGCCATGATCTCCATGACCACGCCCACCTGGCCCATGCCGCCGTCGATCAGCACCAGGTCGGGCCGGATCGCCTCCAGCCCCTCCTCCTCTTCCTTCACCAGGCGGCCGAACCGGCGCTTGAGCACCTCCTTCATCATCCCGAAGTCGTCGCCGGGGGTCAGGTCGGTCCCCTTGATGTTGAACTTGCGGTACTGGCTCTTCTGGAAGCCTTCGGGCCCGGCCACGATCATCCCGCCGACGGCGTTCGTGCCCATGATGTGGCTGTTGTCGTAGACCTCGATCCGCTCCGGCGGCCCCTCCAGCCCGAACGCCTCGGCCACCCCCGCCAGCAGCTTCGACTGGGCCGAACTCTCGGCCATCTTCCGCCCCAGCGCCTCGCGCGCGTTGGTCAGGGCGTGGTCCACCAGCTGGCGCTTCTCGCCACGCTGCGGCCGGGCGATCTCCACCTTGCGGCCGGACTTCTGGGTGAAGGCCTCGGCGATCAGCTCGCGCTCGGCCGGCTCGATGCTGGTCAGGATCAGCCGCGGGATCGGCTTGTCGTCGTAGAACTGGCCCAGGAACGCGCCCATCACGTCGGCGTCGTCGTCGGCCTTGTCCACGCGCGGGAAGTAGGCCCGGTTGCCCCAGTTCTGGCCGGCCCGGAAGAAGAACACCTGCACGCAGGCCTGCCCGCCCTCGGCGTGCAGGGCGAAGACGTCGGCCTCCTCCAGGGTCTCGGGGTTGATCTGGGTCTCCTGGGCCACGCTGGCCAGGGCCCGGATCCGGTCGCGCAGCCGCGCGGCGCGCTCGAACTCCATCTCGTCGGCCGCCGCGGTCATCTCGTCGGCCATCTTCGCCATCACCGCCCGGCTCTTGCCGCGCAGGAAGGCCTCGGCCTGCTCCACCAGCCCGCCGTAATCCTCGATCGAGATCAGCCCCGTGCAGGGCGCCGCGCACCGCTTGATCTGGTGCAGCATGCACGGCCGCGTGCGGCTCTCGTAGACGCTGTCCGAGCACGAGCGCAGCAGGAACGCCTTCTGCAGGGTGTTCAGTGTCTTGTTCACCGACGAGGCGCTGGCGAAGGGTCCGAAGTAGTCGCCCTTGATGGTGTGCGCCCCGCGATGCTTCTTCAGCTGCGCCGCCGGATGCTCGCGGCGGATGACGATCTCGGGGAAGCTCTTGTCATCGCGCAGCAGCACGTTGAACCGCGGCTTCAGCTGCTTGATCAGGTTGATCTCCAGCAGCAGCGCGTCGGTCTCGGTCCGCGTGACCACGAACTCCATGGTCCGCGTCAGGTCCACCATGTGGGCGATGCGCTGGGTGTGGAACCGCCCCTGGGCGTATTGAACCACCCGCTTCTTCAGCGACCGCGCCTTGCCGACGTAGAGCACCTCGCCGTCGTCGCCCATCATCCGGTAGACCCCCGGCTTGTCGGGCAGGCGCCTGACCTCGTCCTTGATGAGCGCGGCGCCCGTCAGCGGCGCGGCGGTGATGTCCGACATGACCCCGATATAGGCGGGATTCCCGCGCCTCGCGAGGCGCTGGCGCTCGGGTCGCCGCGCGACCTAGGCCGCCGCCGGCTCCGCGCGCCGACGGCGCAGCGCGGCGCCCATGCCGCCGAAGCCGACCAGCATCAGCGCCCACGACGTCGGCTCGGGCACGGCCGCAGCGGCGTCGACGAACGTCTTGAAGCCCAGGTCCGGCAAGCTCGGATCGCCGGGCATGTTCAGGCCCGCAGACCAGGCGCCGTACACGAAATGGCCGTCCTCGATTCCGGTCGGGTTCCGGAAATAGGTCATCCCGCCCGCGTAGCCGTTGTCGGCGCCGTGGGCGCCGCCAAAGTCGCCGCGCCAGCCGAACAGCCCGGAGCTCGCATCCGAGGTCACCACCAGGGCCAGCAGATCGCCGGCGCTGACCGCGAAATCGATAAAGTCGAACGTCACGAGGCCGCCGCTGCCGTTGACCTGGGCGACCGGAGCGTAGGCGCTGCCCAGCACGTCGCCCGCGGTGGTCGAGGGCGAGCCGTCGACCGCGGTCTTCACCACTTGCAGCAGCATGCCGCCGTCCAAGACGTTGGAGCCGACGTTGAACGCGAAGATCTGCGCCTGGGTCAGCAGGCCCGTGGTCTCGACGGTGAACGTCTGGGCGTACGGGATCGCGTTGCCGACGGTGAGGCTGTAGATACTCTGGCTGGGCGTGTAGTTGGCGTCGAGCGCCTCGGTCGCGCTGGCGCCGCCGGCCAGTCCGAACGCGAACAGCGCAGCGCCGAGCGCCATCGGCGCCCCGAAGACTTTCAGTTTCATCGCATCCCCCGCCAGGAAAATCTGGTCGCGCCAGCTAACGCACGCATGCGTTGGCAATCCAGCCTGCTCGCCCATAAGGAGATTTCGCCTGGGCGCGGCACAACTCCCGCGCCCGACCCGAGGCCAGGATGTACCGCATCGGGCGCCCCCCGGCGCAGGGAGCGGAATACGCTTCCGTCCGTTGTGAAGGTCCGGAGGCCCGCGCCGCATGGACAACCCCGCGGCCCCGCGGGATAGACTGACGGCTGGCGACGGGGGCCTGATGGAATTACCGACCCTTCACGCGGCGGCGGCCATGCTCATCGCCGTCGTGACGTTCTGGCTCTTCGCCGACGGCCGGATGCGCATCGAGATCGTCTCGCTGCTGCTGATCGCGACGCTCGCGCTGCTGTTCAACTTCTTCCCCATCGAACGCGAGGGCTACCGGGCGGATATCGAGCTGGCCTTCGGGGGCTTCGGCCACGAGGCGCTGGTGGCGATCTGCTGCCTGATGATCCTGGGACGCGGGCTGGTGGTGACCGGGGCGCTGGAGCCGGTGGCCCTGTTCCTCACCGCGCTCTGGCGGCGCAGTCCCCTCCTCGGGCTCCTGGTCTCGCTCGTCCTCGGCGCGGTCATGAGCATGATCGTCAACGACACGCCCGTCCTGGTGCTGGTCATGCCGATCCTGCTGAACCTGGCGGCCCGCACCGACGTCCCGGCGTCCAAGACCCTCATGCCCATGAACTGCGCGATCCTGATCGGCGGGATGGCCACCACCATCGGCACCTCCACCAACCTGCTGGTGGTCTCCATCAGCGAGGACCTCGGCCTGCCGCGGTTCGGCGTGTTCGACTTCACCGGCGTCGCCCTGCTCGCCGGCCTGGTCGCCCTGCCCTACCTCTGGCTCGTCATGCCGCGGCTGCTGCCCGAGCATTCGGCCGCCGAGGAGTTGCTCACCCGGCGCTTCCGGGGCGCCCTGCACCTGACCGAGGGCTCCTCCGCCATCGGCCAGACGATGGCCCAGCTGCGCGAGCGGCTCGACACCGGCGTGGTGGCGCTTGGCCTCGTCCGGCGCGGCGTCGAGCTCTACGCCGCCGACATCCCGCTGGAGCCCGACGACGTCGTGGCCGTCGAAGGCGCCGCCGAGCAGCTTCGCCAGAGCGCTGAGTCCCTGAAGGCGCCGCTGGCGCACCCGGCGGTCCTCAAGTCGGCGCGGTCCATCTCCCGGGCCTCGGGCGAGGATGAGGTCGTCGCCGAGCTGGCGGTGGGCGCCGACTCCAACCTGATCGGCCAGTCGGCCCGCTCGGCCCAGATCGCCGACCGCTACGGCGTGACCGTGATCGGCCTCTTCAAGCCCGACCGCACCCTGCTGGGCGGCCGCGCCCGTCCCAGCGTCGCCAGCCTCGAAACCGGCGACGTCCTGCTGGTCCAGGGCGCCGACTCGGCCCTTCGCCGACTGCAGATCGAGGAAGGCGCCATGGTGCTGGAGGGCGCCGCCGAGCTGCCGCGCACGGCCAAGTCGATCCTCGCGGTGGCGATCTTCGTGGCCTCGGTGGTCCCCGCCGCGCTCCACCTCGTGCCCATCGCGATCTCGTCGCTGGCCGGCGCGATCGCCATGCTGGCCACGGGCTGCGTGAAGTTCGACCGTGTCGGCCGCGCCCTCAGCGCCAAGGTCATCGTCCTGGTGGCCGCCAGCATCGCGCTGGGCCGCGCGCTGCTGGAGACCGGCGCCGCCGAGTGGCTGGGCGGAGGCATGGCGCTGGCGATGCAGTCGTTCCCTCCGGCCGCCGTCCTCGCCGCCATGATGGCGTTCGCCGCCCTGCTCACCAACTTCTCGTCCAACACCGCCGCCGCCGCGGTCGGCACGCCGATCGCGGTCAGCCTGTCGGCCAGCATGGGCGTGCCGCCCCAGCCGCTGGTCCTGGCCGTGCTGTTCGGCTGCAACCTCTGCTACGCGACGCCGGTCGCCTACCAGACCAACATCCTGATCATGAGCGCCGGCGGCTACCAGTTCCGCGATTACGTCCGCGCCGGCCTGCCCCTGGTGCTCCTGATGATCGTCACGCTGTCGGTCCTGCTGGTCTGGAAGTACGGCCTGTGAGGTGCTGACCTCGGCCGGGGCGAGCGGCTCCGACGACAGACGCCGGCCCGGGCCGACGCCTGGACTGACGCCGCGTCAAACCGCAGAGATATCGCACGGCCGCCGCGCGCAGACGCGGAGCCCAGGGAGATCCGAACCATGGCCGACGGCCTCTTCAGCGACCTGCTCGTGATCGACTGCGCCAGCTTCATCGCCGGCCCGGCCGCGGCCACGGTGATGAGCGACTACGGCGCCCGGGTCATCAAGATCGAGCCGCCCGGGATCGGCGACTCCTACCGCAACCTCTTCCGCCTGCGCGGCACGCCCGACGACGTCGACTACTTCTGGGCGCTCGACAGCCGCAACAAGGAGAGCCTGGCCCTCGACCTGCGCCGCCCCGAGGCCCAGGCGGTGCTGAAGACCCTGGTGAAGAAGGCCGACGTCTTCATCACCAACCTGCCCTTCCCCTCGCGCGAGCGGCTGGGCCTGCGGGCGCAGGACCTGACGCATCTCAACGAGCGGCTGATCTACGCCTCGCTGACGCCCTACGGCGAGCACGGCCCGGAGCGCGACCGCACCGGCTTCGACGCCACCGCCTGGTGGGCCCGCTCGGGCCTGATGGACATGGTCCGGGCGTCCGTCGAGACCGAGCCCGCCCTCTCCATGCCCGGCATGGGCGACCACCCCACCGCCATGGCCATGTACGGCGCCATCCTCACCGCGCTCTACCGGCGCCAGATCACCGGCAAGGGCGGCGAGGTCTCCACCTCGCTGATGGCCAACGGCCTGTGGGCCAACGGCTGCCAGGTCCAGGCCGCGCTGTGCGGCTACGAGCTGATGGCCCGGCCCAGGCGCGGCGAGCGCGGCGCGCTCAACGAGACCTACCACGCCGCCGACGGGCGCGCGTTCGTCATCGCCAGCACCAATCCCGCCCGCGACTGGCCGCTGCTGGCCAAGGCCATGGGCCATGCCGAATGGCTGGACGACCCGCTGTTCGCCACGCCCGAGGCGCGGCTGGCGAACGGGCCGATCCTGGTCGCCCGCTTCGACGAGCTGTTCGCTCAGCAGCCCTTCGCCCACTGGGCCAGGGTCCTCGCCGACGGCGACGTCACCTTCGGCATTGTCGGCACGATCTATGACCATCTCGCCGACGACCAGGCCGACGCCAACGGCATGCTGCCCGAGTTCGCCGACCACGACTGGCTGCGCACCATCGACAGCCCCTTCCAGGTCAGCGGCCTGACCAAGGCCCAGCCCCGCATGGCCCCGGGCATCGGCGAGCACACCCGCGCCCTCCTGGCCGAATTCGGCTGCACCCCCGCCGAGATCGAGGCCCTGGCCGAGGGATAGGCCCGCCGCCGGCAGCCCCGCCCGCTACGGCGCGCCGCGCGGCTGGTAGGCGGCCTTGGCCGAGGCCGGGGTCGCCCCGGGCGCCAGCACCGCCGCATAGGCGCTCTGGTAGTCGAACCGCCGGGTCATGTCGTCGTACAGCGCCCGGTCACGCGGCTCGTGGCGATAGCGCGGACGGGGAAAGCCGAAGACCAGCCACTGCGGCCCGCCGCCCGCCGCCGCGGCGTAGGCGGCCGGATCCACCGTGTAGAGCGGCCAGGTCGGCTGGCCCATGTAGCTCTCGAACGGGTCACTGTCGCTCTGGAAGCTGGTGATGCCGAACTGGAACTCGGCCACCATCGCCGGCCGCCCCAGCTCGCCCGCGTGCCGCGCGCGCGATCGCGCCAGCCCGGCCATCCGCGCGGCATAGGTGGCCGGATCGCTGGGCTCGCTCGAGGCCTGCTTGCGCTTCAGCCCCGCCTCGGCCGCGTCCAGCGCCTCCCCGATGCTGACCGGCCGCACAGGCAGCCGGCCGCCCGGGAGCAGCCACACCGCGAAGTCCCCGCCCAGGGTCATCACGACGCAATCGCGGCCCACCGCCCGCTTCACCGCGGCGATCTCCGCGCCCTGGTCGGCGCGCTCCTGCGGGTCCACGAGCGAGCCGTCGGGATAGAACCGCATGGTGAAATAGAACTTGTCGGGCGTGCTCAGCGTCCACGCCGGCTCGGCCCCGGGTGACCTGCCCCCCGCCGCTCCCTCGATCATTGTGAGAGCCCTGGGGGTTGATAGTTGATCTTCAGCGCCGGCGGTAGCGGCCGGCCGGTGGAGCTGATCAAGTTGCGCAGCCGGCCGGCCGCGGGGTTCAGCCGCACCGCG
>NZ_WGNY01000045.1 GCF_016124325.1 Phenylobacterium sp. | reverse complement strand
GGTGAGCGGGCCCAGGGTGTAGAACGGCGCCTCGTGGCAGTGCTTCAGCTGCTCGTCCATGTTGGCCTTGATCTTGTGCATCGGCACGTGGCCGGGGCCCTCGATCATCGTCTGCACATCGTGCTTCCAGGCGATCTTGGTCAGTTCGCCCAGGGTCCGCAGCTCGGCGAACTGGGCCTCGTCGTTGGCGTCGGCGATCGAGCCGGGCCGCAGGCCGTCGCCCAGCGAGAAGCTGACGTCGTAGGCCTTCATGATCTCGCAGATGTCCTCGAAGTGCTCGTAGAGGAAGTTCTCGCGGTGGTGCGCCAGGCACCACTTGGCCATGATCGAGCCGCCGCGGCTGACGATGCCCGTCACCCGCTTGGCCGTCAGCGGGATGAAGGGGAGCCTGACGCCCGCGTGGATGGTGAAATAATCGACGCCCTGCTCGGCCTGCTCGATCAGGGTGTCGCGGAACACCTCCCAGTTCAGGTCCTCGGCGACGCCGCCCACCTTCTCCAGCGCCTGATAGATCGGCACCGTCCCGATCGGCACGGGGCTGTTGCGCAGGATCCAGTCGCGGATGTTGTGGATGTTGCGCCCGGTGGACAGGTCCATCACCGTGTCGGCGCCCCAGCGGATCGCCCACACCATCTTGTCCACCTCGTCGGCGACGGTGGAGAGCACCGCCGAGTTGCCGATGTTGGCGTTCACCTTCACCAGGAAGTTCCGGCCGATGGCCATCGGCTCCAGCTCGGTGTGGTTGATGTTGGCCGGGATGATCGCCCGGCCTTTGGCCACCTCGTCGCGGACGAACTCGGGCGTGCACAGGTCGGGGATCTCGGCGCCGAAGCCCTCGCCGTCGCGGATTCCGGCCGCCTCGCGGCGCAGGTTCTCGCGGATCGCGATGTACTCCATCTCGGGCGTCACGATCCCGCGGCGGGCATAGGCCATCTGGGTGACCGCCGCGCCGCCCTTGGCGCGATAGACCCGGCGCGGGGCGTTGAACTGCGGCGCCAGGTGCTCGCCCTTGGCGAAGCCGTTGTCCTCGGGCTTCACCTCGCGCGGAGCGTCCACGATCTCGATGTCGCCACGGCTGACGACCCACGGCTCGCGGGTCTTGGGCAGGCCCGCCTCGATGTCGATCTTCACGCCGGGATCGGTGTAGGGGCCCGAAGAGTCGTACATCGTCACCGGCGGCTCGCCCGACGAGGGATGCACCGCCACCTCGCGGAACGGCACGCGGATGTCGGGCCAGGCCACGCCGGCCTGCCAGACTTTCTTCGATCCCGGGCGTTCGCCCGTGGGAATGGCGGCGGCTTCGAGCGTTCCGGCAGGCTTGTTCATCGCGTGCGTCCCAAATCGTGCGGACGGATCACGGGCGGAGGTTGGGCTCGGAAACACCCTTCCCTTCGCCGGCATGACCCGGATCAGGTTCGACGGGTCGTGGGCTCACCCACCTCTCAGCCGCTCGCGCGCGGCCCCCCGAGGATCGCCCGACACTAGGCCCGTTGGCGGCGCGCGGAAAGCCGGTTTCGGGACTTTGGCCGGCAAGAAGGGGGCAGACGCGGCCTAGGTTGCGTCGTATCCTCGGCTCACGGGGGACGAGCGAAGGAGACCTGCCCATGAGCAGTCCCAGGATGACCCTGACCATCGCCGCCGCCGCGCTCGTGACGGCCGCCGGCGCCACGGCGGCCCTCGCCGCGCGGACCTCGCCGCTCAAGACCGACCCGCCCGCTTCGGGAACCGGCCTGCAGAAGGGCGAGTGCATCCGCAGCCACGACCTGCGCAACCACACCATCGCCGACGACAGGACGCTGCTGATCCGGGGCCGCAACGACGACGTCTATCGCGTCACCATGGCTGGAAACTGCCTGGCCGGCGCCCTGCCGTCCGACCCGATCGTCACCCGCGAGCCGCCGGGCTCGCCGATCATCTGCAAGCCGATCGACATGGATATCTCGATCGCCCGCAACGGCTTCTCGAGCCGCTGCATCGTCGACTCGATCGTGAAGATGAAGCCCGAGGAAGTCGCCGCCCTGCCCCGTCGCGTGAAGCCGTAACCGGATCGGAGAACCGCAATGATGTTCAAGGCCTTCGCCCTCGCCGCCGTGCTCGCGGGCGCCGCGACGCTGGCCGTCGCCGACGCGCCCTCGCCGCTTGGCCCGCCGCCCCCCTCGGGAACCGCCCTGCCCAAGGGCCAGTGCATGCTGACCGAGCGCATCGGCGGCCATGCGATCGTCGACAAGAAGACCCTGCTGATCTCGTCGGCCCGCGATGTCTATCGCGTGACCATGAAGCAGGGCTGCATGGGCGGCGCCGTCTCGTCCGACCCGCTCGGCCTGCGCGGCGACGGCGAGATCTGCAAGCCGAGCGAGCTCGACCTGTCGATCCACGGCCACGTCTGCTTCCCCGACTCGATCGTGAAGCTCACGCCGCAGGAAGTGGCGGCCCTGCCCCGCGGGATGCGGCCGTAGAGCCTTCCCGGATCAAGTGGCATCACTTGATCCGGACAAGAAGGCTCGATCTTCAAGAGTGTAGAGCCCGTCCGGACGGGTGAACCGGCATCCACTTCACCCTGACGGGCTCTAGGCTGAAGGCCCGATCGATCGCTAGTGGTCGTCATGGCCCGGCTTGTCCGGGCCATCCATGAACGCTGTGCGTGCAGACCAGGACACGGCGGCGGGGCCCAAACCGGCTAGTGTCCGTGTTCATGGGTCGCCCGGACAAGCCGGGCGATGACGACGAAGGTCTGTTGATCAGGACATCGACCGAGAGCCCTACTTCTTCTCGAAGTGCTCCTCGTAGGCCTTCGAGACGCCGGCCGGCGACTTGCCGACGCCGCGGCGCACGGCCGTCTTGCCGTCGGGGCTGAAGGTCCAGAACTCGCCGGCGATCACGTCGCCGTCCTTCATCTTCAGGATGGTGATGTCGTTGGGCCCGGTCTGCTTGACCGACACCTGGTTGAAACGCGCCTGGTTCTCGAAGGGCGCGACGGCCCCGTCCAGGGTGGTGGTGTGGTCGCTGATGTAGGGGTGGTCCGGATTGGTCGTGTTGACCGAGTGGTAGACCAGCTTGTTCGGGCCGAAGGTGAGGTTCACCGTCAGCTTGAAGTCCGGCGGCAGCTTGCCGTCGCTCCAGTACGAGCCCTCGTGCATCGAGACCCAGGCGCCGTCGTGGGGGCCTTCGGCGAGGGCGGGCGTGGCGGCCAGTGCGGCGACGAGCACGGCGGCGAGCGGGGCGAGGTGGCGCATGGGAGCTTCTCCTGGGGCGGGACGGCGGCGCCGGTTCAGAACGGCGTCTTGGCTTCGAGGTGCTGCTCGACCTCGGCGCGCGTGGTCCACAGCGTGCGGAAGGTCTTGTCGGACAGGTGCTGGAGCTGGTCCGAGCGGTGCGGCGAGCCGGGCTGGCTGGCGTTGCCGTAGCTCATCAGCCCCACCGCCTTCATGGGCGTCGAGAACTCGACCAGCGACACCCAGGTCTCGCCGTGGACGGGCGTGCGCACGCCGTCCTTCAGCGGTCCCCAGGTGATGGTGCGGAACAGGCCGGTGTTGCCGAAGCCGCCGTTGCCGGCCAGGTCCACGCCGTCGATCTTGAAGCGCGACACCTCGCCGAACGGCCGGTCGACGGCGCCGTACTTGGTCTTCATCTCGGCGATGGCGTCCTTCAGCAGCGCCACCGCCTTGGCGGGATCGGCGATCCCCAGGGGCGTGTCGATCGGGCTGCCGGCCGACCACTTCACCCGGTAGTTCGCCTGGCTCGTGAAGTTGCGCGGGGCGAACTTGGCCGCCCAGGTCTCGAACAGCAGGGCGGCGCGGCTGTCGCCCACCGTCTCCCGGTCCCAGCCCCGAAGGAGCGTCGCCGCCGCCTTGACCTCAGGGTCCGGATCGGCCGCGGCGGCGGCGACGAGATCGGGGAGCACCCGATCAGCCATGAGCGTATGGGTCGACAGCTTGCGGGCGACGAAGTCGTCGAAGCTGATCTTGCCCGGCTGGGCCAGCAGCTGGACCGACTGCTGCGAGCGCAGCGACTCCGGCCCGGGCGGCGCCACATAGGCCGGGAAGTCCTTCCACGCGATGGGCGAGGGATAGGTCGCCACCCACGGCGGGTCGTTGGTGTTCTGCACGAACCCGGTGGCCGGATCGACCACCTTGGGCAGGTCGTCGTAGCCGTGGACGTCGGTCCACAGGTTGGCCTTGGTGTCGCCGGGAACGTCGCCGCTCCAGAAGGCCAGGTCGCCCTTGTCGTGCTTCGGCAGGATGCCGTTGTCGAGGTACATGATATGGCCGTCGCGATCGCCGTAGACGATGTTGAACTTGGCCACCTGCACGCGCCGCAGCACCGCCTGGAAGGCGTCGAAGTCCTTGGCGTGGGCCATGTCCCAGTACTGGGCGAGCGTGCCGGGGCGGTCGAGGCCGGCCACCTTCAGCGCCAGCAGCTTGCCGCCCTTCTCGAACACCGGGCCGAACACCGAGGTGCGGATGGTCAGGGTCTTGGTCTTCAGCGACCCGTCCGGTTCACGGACCTTGTAGGGCCGGGTCGTCACCTTGAACGGCGTGACCTTGCCGTCGAGCCTGTAGCCGCCGGGCGCGGGCGTCAGCTCGTAGTCGGTCGCGCCCAGCAGGGTGTTGACCGTGTTGGTGAAGGCCAGCTGGTCGTTGAAGGCGAAGCGCAGCACCGGCAGCCCCACCTGCGTCGCGCCATAGACCTCGAAACCCGGATAGCTGAGCTGGGCCTCGAAGTAGGTGAAGAAGCTGGTCGCCCACGGCAGGTGCGGATTGGCCAGCACCATCGTATTGCCGCTGGCCGACTTCGACGGCGCCACCGCCCAGGCGTTCGAGCCGGTGTCGGCGTCCACGTCGGGCAGGTCCATCGAACGCGCCTGCGGGGCGATGTAGATGTACTGCATCAGCCGGTGGGCGTGAGCCATCACGTCGACGGCGGTGACCGGCAGCACCTGGCGCACGGCCGGGTCGATCGCGTCGGGATGGGCCTTGGCATAGGCGTTGATCCCCGCCGCATAGGCTTCCAGGTCGGCGCGGAACTGCGGGGTCTGCTGGGCCACCCACTTCGCCGCGCGCTCGGGCACGCCGTTGGTCAGGATCCAGCGGTCCGACGCCTCGTTCTCGGCCCCGCCCCAGTATTCCGCCGCCCGGCCGCGGGCGATGCCGTAGAGCCGCAGCAGGATGTCGCCGTGGTTCTGCGCCGTGGCGTAGCCGAAGCCGCGGAACGCCCCGGCCTCGTCCTTGGCGTAGACGTGCGGCACGCCGTAGGTGTCCCACAGGATCTCGCCGTGATCGCCCTCGGCCCGCGCGGGCGCGCCGAGGCTGGTGATCGCCACGGCGGCCAGCGCCGCCAGCCACGTCCGGTTACGCTTGGACACGCCTCTCCGTCCTCCCCTTGAGCCTCGGCTTCCCGATCAGAATTCCCACTGCACGCGGGCGTAGTACGAGCCGCCGGTGAAGCCGATCGGCGACGTCCCCGGATACTGCCCCGAGCCCGTGTTGTTGTTGAAGATGCCGTTGGCGTCTGGGTAGTTGTTGAACAGGTTGTTGGCGCCCAGGGCCACGGTCACGTTCTTCGGCAGCTTGTACGAGACCTCGACGTCGGTGATCCACTCGGCGCCGTAGCTGCGGTCGTTGGCGATGGCGTTCTGGCGGATCGTGTACTTGCCGAACCGGGTTTGGCGCAGGTTGAGGTTGAAGTCCCCCCAGCTCCAGTTGGCCGACAGGGCGACTTTGTCCTTCGGGAAGGCGTCGGTCAGGTTGCCCTGGCTCAGCCGGTCGAACAGCACGAAGTTGGCGCCCAGGGCGCTCAGCTGCGGCGGGTTCGGGATGATGCCCCTGATGTCGGTGTCGTTGTGGTTGTAGCCGGCCGTCAGCCTCAGATTGCCCCACGCGCCGAGGTCGGCGCGATAGGTGGCCACCACGTCGACCCCATCGGTCCGGGTGTCGATGGCGTTGGTGTAGTACTGGGCGCTCAGCGAACCCAGCAGGCCGTTGGCGACCAGGATGTTCGAGACGGCGGCCCCGGTCAGGGTGCTGGTGATCGCGATCCGCTTGTCCACATCGATGCGGTAGGCGTCGACGGTGATGGCGAGGTTCTCGAGCGGCTCCAGGGTGAAGCCCAGGCTGTAGTTGGTGGATTCCTCGGGCTTCAGCGGCGTGGCGCCCAGGGCCACCGCCTCGGGCGAACCCACCGGCAGCGTCTTGATCAGCAGCAGGTCCAGCACGCCGTTCACCAGGCGGAACTGGCTGGAGGTCGAGGCGTAGTGCTGCTGGGCCAGGCCCGGCGCGCGGAAGCCGGTGGAGACGGCGCCGCGGATGGCCAGCCAGTCGGTGACCTCGAAGCGGCCGTTGACCTTGCCCACCAGGGTGTCGCCGGCGGAGTCGCTGTAGTTCTCGTACCGGGCCGCCGCGCCCAGGAAGAGGCGCTTGCTGGGCGTCCAGCCGACCTCGGCGTAGGCCGCGAAGCTGTCGCGGTGGGACGAGCTGGCGTCGCTGGGCTGGAAGCCGGGCGTGGCCTGGGCGCCGGTGGCCGGGCGCTGGCCGGCGAACGGCTGGCCGGCTGGAATGACGTAGGTTCCCGCCGCATAGCTCAGCGGGTCGCCCGGCGAGACCTTGTAGGTCTCGCGCCGGTGCTGGGCCCCGAACGAGACCTGCAGGCTGCCGTCGCCCGCGAGCGGGAAGGCCTTGGTGAGGTCGAGCGAGTTCACCCATTCGGTCGACCGCAGCGCCCCGACGTAGAACGTCGTCGGGCTGGTCGGGCCGAGGCTGGCGTTGATGGTGTTGGAGGTGTTCTCGGTCGCGCGGTTGTAGCCGTAGGTCGACGAGACGTCCCAGGACCAGCCGCTCAGTTCGCCGCGGACCCCGGCGGCGAACTCGAAGTCGTGCTCCAGGATGACCAGGTCGGGCCGGAAGCCCTCGGGATAGACCTGCGGCAGGGTGTTGACGTTGTTGGGCGAGCGGAAGGTGAAGGGCAGGTCGGTCAGCCGGCGGCTGGCCGTGCCGAACGAGTAGAGCTGCACGCCGTTGTCGAGGTCGTAGTGGGCGTTGTAGCCCAGGTTCACGCCCTCCTGCGGCAGCACGCCGTAGTTCTTGGTCACCAGCCGGTCCACCGTCGCCTCGCGCGGATCGGGCAGGCCCGAGGGGACCAGCTTGGGATAGATCTGGGTCGTGGCCGGCACCGGCAGCGCGCGGTTCGACAGCTCCTGGCTCTTGCTGGCGATCGACAGGCTGATGAAGCCGGCGTCGGCGAACTTGGTCCCGTAGACCGCCTGGGCCTGGTAGAGCGCGCCGTCGTGGCGGTCGAAGTTCTGGCCGAAGCTGCCGCTGACGTAGCCGCCCTCGGTGTCCTTCAGGATGATGTTGATGACACCGGCGATGGCGTCCGAGCCGTACTGGGCCGCGGCGCCGTCGCGCAGCACCTCGATGCGGCCGATGGCCGATGTCGGGATCAGGTCGAGGTCGGCCGGGACCGAGCCGTTGTAGAGCGACGACACCGAGTTGATCAGCGAGGTCTTGTGGCGGCGCTTGCCGTTGACCAGCACCAGGGTCTGGTCCGGATTCAGGCCCCGCAGACCGCCGGTGGCGATGACGGTCGAGATGCCGCCGCCGGCCCTTGCGGGGAGGTTGAAGGAGGGCACAAGGGTCTGCAGGGCCTGAAACGCGCCGGCGCGGCCGGTCTTCTCCAGCTCGGTCGCGCTGAGGACGTCGATCGGCGTGGGACTCTCGATGACGGTGCGCGGCGCGCCGCGCGCGCCGGTCACCACCAGCTCGTCCAGCACCGCCTCGCGCGGCGCGGCGGTCACCAGCTCGGCCTCCGAGGTCGCCGCGACCGCCACCGCGCTGGTGCGGATGAAGCCCGACGCCTGGGTGGGGCCCGACAGGGCGATCAGGCCGTCCTGCAACATGGCGATGCGCAGGGGCGAGCGGGCGATCACCTTCTCCAGCGCCTCGCGGGTCGACATCCGCCCGCTGACGCCCTGCGACTGCAGCCCCGCGACCTGGTCGAAGGGATAGAGCAGCCGCGCGCCCGATTGCTGCGATAGGGCGTTCAGCGCCCCCTGCATGGGCTGCGGCGCGATGTGGAAGTCCACCGACCGCTCCGCCGCGGCGGCCGGAAAGGCGATAGCCGCCGCCGAAGCCATCAACGCGGCCTGTCGCCACGCGCCAAGCTGGAAGCCGATTGTCATGCCGCGAACCCCCGTCCGATCTGCGTATATGTCGATCTGATGAACGGGCGGGCGCGGGCGGAACCGCCATGCCTCGGCGGAAAATTTTCGCGGCGGGGGCTTTAGAGCCCGTCAGGGTGAAGTGGATGCCGGTTCACCCGCCCGGACGGGCTCTACACTCTTGAAGATCGAGCCTTCTTGTCCGGATCAAGTGATGCCACTTGATCCGGGAAGGCTCTAGTTCCGCGCCACCAGCATCACCGAGCCGTCGGCCGAACGGATGGCCTCGACGGGGAAGCTGCTCTGGAGGGCCGTCAGGAACTTGTCGGCCTCGTCCACCTCGAAGCGGCCGCCGACCCGGATCGTGCTCAGCCGCGCGTCGCCGATGAGGATCGGCTGGCTCCGGTAGCGGTTGAACTCGTCCACCGCCTGGCCCAGCGTTTCGCCTTCCAGCTCGATCACCCCGTCCTGCCAGGCCGTGCGCTGGCGCAGCACCTCGTCGCCCAGCTCCGTGGGCGCCACGGCGCCCGAGCGGATCACCGCGCCGCCGCCGGCCGGGATGTGCGGCGCGGCCCGCCGCACCGCCTCGCCGTTCTGCAGCACCGCCACCACGCCCTCGGTGACGGTCAGCTCGACGATGTCGTTGCGCAGGCGAACGTTGAAGGCCGTGCCCACCGCGCGCAGCACCGCCGGGCCGGCGTCCACCAGGAACGGCCGCGCCGTGTCGTGGGCCACCTCGAACAGCGCCTCGCCGCGCACCAGCTCCACGCGCCGCTCGCGGGCGTTCATGGCCACCTCGATGGCCGAGGCGGTGTTGAGCCGCACGCGCGAGCCGTCGTCCAGCGCCACGGTGCGCTGCTCGCCCACCCGGGTGCGGTAGAGGCGCACGTCCTTGATCAGGCTCCAGGCCACGCCGACGCCGGCGGCGGCCACCGAGGCGGCGAGCAGGCCGCCGGCCAGGGCGCGCCGCGAGAGCCGCGTCGCCGGCGGGCGTTCATCGGCGGGCGCCGAGTCCAGCGGAGGCGGATCGGCGCGCAGCCGCGCCGAGGTCTCCCAGGCCGCCTCCATGCGCGCGAACGCGACGCCGTGCCGGGGATCGGCGGCGATCCAGTCGTAGATCGCCTGGCGCTCGGCCGGGTCGATCTCGGCCTGGAGCCTAGCGACGCACGCCGAGGCCTCGGCGTCGATCCCCCGCCACTCCGCCGGCGTCGTCGCCCGGTTTCCCAAAATCGCCTTCCTCGCGCTCAGCCATACCCTTGGCCACCAGCATCACCGCCTTGGCGAGATGCTTCTCGACCGTAGAAACGGATAGCGACATCTGCCCCGCTATCTCGTTGAGAGAAAGCTCGTGCACCCGCCGGAGTAGAAATACACGTCGGCATTGCGGCGGCAGGGTGTCGATGATCGCCTGCAGGCGCCTCAGCTCGGCCCGCGCCGAGATCGCCTGGGCGGTCGAGTCGTCGGCGCGCAGCACGTCCAGGTCGGCCACGAAATCCAGCGACACGATGGTCTCGCGCCGGGTGGCGTCGATCAGCAGGTTGCGTGCGATGGCGAACAGATAGCTGCGTCCGGCGGTGATCCGCTCGATCTGCTTGACCGAATAGGCCCGCGCCAGGCTCTCGGCCACCAGGTTCTCCACGTCGAATCCCGGCGGGCAGATGCGCCGCAGGCGCGCCGCCAGCGCGCCCTGGTGCGGCAGGATCACGGCCTTGAACCAGGCCAGGCGCTGGGCCACCTCGTCCATGAAAGTCCCCCGGAGGACCGCCGCCCCGGCGGCCCCGCGCCGGAAGCGATCCACAGCCCGGCCGCCTTGTCCAGCCGCCAGGGTCCTGCGCCCGGCGGCCGCCTGCGGCCGTCCGGTTTTGCGGCGCCGGACGCCTGGGAAACGGCACAGCGCGGTCGCGAGGCGTCCGCGGCCGTGATAGGGCGGAGGCATGCACTTCGCCCGCTACAATCCCATCCGCTTCGCCCACCTGCCGACGCCGTTCGAGCCCCTGCCCGGCCTCACCGAACGCCTTGCGCGCCCCGGTGGCGGCGGACCCGCGCTGTGGATCAAGCGCGACGACTGCACCGGCCTGGCCGGCGGCGGCAACAAGACCCGCAAGCTCGAGTTCCTGGTGGGCGACGCGCTCGCCAACGACGCCGACACCCTGATCACCCAGGGCGCGGTCCAGTCGAACCACGTGCGCCAGACCGCCGCCGCCGCCGCCCGCTTCGGCATGGCCTGCGAGATCATCTTCGAATCGCGCACCGGCTCGAACGCCGTCGACTACAACCGCTCGGGCAACGTCCTGCTCGACGAGCTTCTGGGCGCCTCGACCCGAACGGTCGCCGCCGGGACCGACATGACCCGGGCCATGGCCGAGGTGGCCGCCGAGGTCGCCGAGCGCGGCGGCCGGCCCTACGTCATCCCGGGCGGCGGCTCCAATTCCATCGGCGCCCTGGGCTACGCCGAATGCGCCATGGAGCTGGTCTCCCAGGCCAACGAGATGGGGCTGGAGATCGACCGCATCGTCACCGCCACCGGCAGCGCCGGCACCCAGGCCGGCCTCGTCGCCGGGCTGGCCGTCATGGGCGCCGACATCCCCGTGCTGGGGATCGGCGTCAACGCGCCGAAGGACGTTCAGGAGACCCGCGTCTACGACCTCGCCGTCCAGACGGCGGCCCTGCTGGGCCACCAGGACCGCGTGACCCGCGACATGGTCGTCGCCGACTGCGGCTACGTCGGCGCGGGCTACGGCCTCATCGACCAGGCCGTGATCGACGCGCTCACCACCATCGCCCGCAGCGACGGGATTCTCCTCGACCCGGTCTACACGGGCAAGGCGATGAAGGGCCTCATCGCCCTGTCGCAGGCCGGCGAGTTCGACGGCGAGACCGTGGTCTTCCTGCACACCGGCGGCGCGCCGGGCCTCTTCGGCTACCAGTCGGAACTGGAGGGCAAGCTTTGAGCGACGACACCCTCACCCTGGGCGTGCTGGGCGGCATGGGCCCGGCCGCGACCCTGGAGTTCCTGGCCCGGCTGCAGGGCTACACCCCGGCCCAGAAGGACCAGGACCACATCCGGGTCATCGCCGACATCAACCCCAAGGCGCCCGACCGCAACGTGCCGGGCTCCAACGCCGGGGCGACCCTGGCCGAGATGGCCGCCAACCTGCGCAGCATCGGCGCCGAGGTGCTGGCCATGCCCTGCAACACCGCCCACGCCCACGCCGACCTCATCCAGCGCGTCTCCGGCCTGCCGCTCGTCGACATGATCGACCTGGGCGCCGACGCCGCCGCCGGCGAGGGCGCCATGCGGGCCGGGGTGCTGGGCACCCGTGGCGCGCTCAAGCTCTACCGCGAATATCTGGCCGCCCACGCCCTGGGCATGGTCGCCCTGCCGCCCGAGCGGCAGGAGGCGTTCATGGTCACGCTCTACCGGATCAAGGCCGGCGAGCTGGGCGACGACGTCCGTCGCGAGATGAAGAGCCACGCCGAGGCGCTCCGCGAACTGGGCGCCGAGGTGCTGATCGCCGGCTGCACCGAGGTGCCGCTGGTGCTCGACGACGAGGACGTCAGCCTGCGCCTGATCGACCCGGGCGACCTCCTGGCCCGCCGCTGCGTCGGCGTCTGCCTGGGCTGGGAGCCCCTGCCCCAGGTGATGGCCTAGAGCCTTTCCCGTTCAAATGGAATCATTTGAACGGGAAAGGCTCTAAATCAAAGGTTTGAGCGCGATCTGATCGCAAAACCGCGTTCCACTTTTGCGGATCGCGCTCTAGCGGCGGCGTCCAACCGACGGCTTGCAGATATTTTGGGTCGTCATGGCCCGGCTTGTCCGGGCCACCCATGAACACCGTGCGCGCAGTTCGGGACTCTGCGCCGCCACCGTCAATATGGCCGATGTCCGCGTTCATGGATCGCCCGGACAAGCCGGGCGATGACGATGAGTGTTGGCTGATCGAGACGCGCCCTAAAGCCGGTCCGCGGCGAAGGTGTCGCACGCGGCGGGGTCGCCGGAGTCCGCGCCCTTGCGGAACCACCGCATGCGCTGGGCCGAGGTGCCGTGGGTGAAGGCGTCGGGCATGACGCGGCCCTGGGCCTGGCGCTGCAGGGTGTCGTCGCCCACCGCCGAGGCCGCCCGCAGCCCGTCCTCGATGTCCTTGGGGTCCAGCGCGACCTGGCCGTTCGACACCTCCGCGGCGTGGGCCGCCCAGACCCCGGCGTAGCAGTCGGCCTGCAGCTCCAGCCGCACCGAGCCGCTCTCGGCGCCGCGCGCACCCAGCCGCCGGGCGCGGTCGCTGGCGCCGGTCAGGTTCTGGACGTGGTGGCCGATCTCGTGGGCGATCACATAGGCGCGCGCCGCCTCGCCGCCCGCGCCATAGCGGCCCTCCAGCTCCTGCCAGAAGGCCAGGTCCAGGTACACCTTGTGGTCGGCCGGGCAGTAGAACGGCCCCATCGCCGACTGGCCGAGGCCGCACCCCGTGCCGGTGCGCTCGTCATACAGCACCACCGCCGCCGGCGGCTCGTAGGTCCGGCCCGACTGGCGGAAGATCACACGCCAGACGTCGTCCACATTGGTCGAGACCACGTCGACGAAGCGGCCCGCCTCGTCCTGCGGCGTCCCGCGCACGCCCTCCTGCTGGGCGGCCGGCGGGCCCGCGGAATTCACCGCGTTCAGGGTGTCGGACGGGTCGATCCCGAACACGAAATAGCCGATCAGGGCCAGGATCACCCCGCCGGCGCCCAGGCCGCCGACCCCGACCGCGCCCATGCCGCGCCGATCCTCGATCCCGCCGCCGCTGCGGCCGCCCTGCCAACGCATGCGCCAGTCCTTGTTCGTCCCCGAAGGTGATAGCCCAAGGACGCGGCGGGCCGCTACCGGTGGGGCGTCGTCGCCGCGCGGACCTTGGCGTTGGAGTCGGCGAGCAGCGCGTCGGGGATCTGCACGACGCTCGGCGCCGCGGCGGGCGGCCCGGCCTCCGGCTGGGCGGCGGGCGATGGCGTCGGCAGGCGGGGCGGCAGGCGCTGTTGCAGCTCCAGCGCGCGCACCGCCTGGTCGGCCTGCCGCTGCGCCTCGGCGGCCGTCAGCTGGTTCGACAGGTCGATGGCGCGGCGCTGCGCCGCCTCCTGCTGGGCGCGCAGATTGTCGATCTCGAATTGCGTCACCTGCCCCGCCGCCGGCGAGGCGGCAAAAGCCAGGATCGCCGCGGGGAAGGCGGCGGAGGCGAGAACGACGCCGAGGGCGAGCGCGCGCATGGTCCCCATATGGGCGCCCGGCGGGTCGGCCGCTATCGGCGCTCCACCGTGAAGCGGGCCAGCTCCTTCTTCGGGCTCTCCCAGTCCGGCGCCAGTTCCGACGCCTTCTGGTAGTCGAAATAGGCGGCCTTCAGGTTGTCGAGCCCCTCATAGGCGAGGGCGCGGTTGTAGTAGGCCTTCTCCGGCTCCTCGACGCCCAGCTCCAGCGCCTTGTTGAGGTCGGCCAGGCCGTCGGCGTAGTGGCGCGCGCCCACCGCCGCGGCGCCGCGGTTCACATAGGCCTCGCCCAGGTCCGGCTTGGTGTCGACGGCGCGGTCGAAGTCGAAGATGGCCGCGGCGAACTCCCGGCGCCGAAGCTTCAGCACGCCGCGGTTCACGAAGGTGCCGGCCCGGTCGCGCGGCGTGAGCAGCTCGGTCTCCAGCGCCTTGGTGCAGATCGTCTCGAAGCGGAACTCCGACTCGCCGTTGAGCGCCGCCTCCGCGCACTCGTGGGCCAGGCCGCCGCCCAGCACCGTGACGGACGCGGCCGCCGGCGCGGCGAGGGCCATCGCGGCCGCGGCGGCGAGGCTGAGCTGGAGGATTCTGGTCATCGCGGAACGGGCTCCGGAAGCCGCGGCCGGCGCCATCGGGGGCCGGCGCGCCAAGGCGGGGAGCGTCCGCCCGTAACGCGGTTGTGTCAATTCCCGCCGGCGCGGAAGCGGCGTAGCTCCCGGTGCAGGATGTAGACGCCGCTGGCGGCCACCACGACGGCGCCGACCAGGGTGAGCGGATGCGGCGCCTCGCCCCAGATCAGCAGGCTGAGCACCCCCGCCCAGATGAGCTGGGTGTAGTCGAACGGCGCGACCACGCCCACCGGCGCGTTGCGCAGCGCCTCGGTCAGCAGCAGCTGGCCCACCCCGCCGATCAGCCCCGCCAGCACCAGCAGCATCAGGGTCTGCGGATCGGGCATAACCCACCCCACGACCGATGCGCCCACCAGCCCCAGCGCCACCCCGCCCAGGGTGAAGTAGAAGACGATGGTCGGCCCCCGCTCGGTGTCGGCGATCTGGCGGATCGCCACCATGGCGCCGGCCGCGCCCAGCGCGCTCAGTATGCCCAGGGTCACGCCGACCACATTCATCTGCCCCGGCAGGGGGCGGGCCATGATCAGCACGCCGACGAAGCCGACCGCGACGGCGGCCCAACGGTGGCGGCCCACCGGCTCGGCCAGCAGCAGCGCCGACAGCGCGGTCATGAACAGCGGCGAGGTGAACTGCAGGGCCGTCGCCTCGGTCAGCGGCAGGTGCTGCATGGCCGTGAAACCGCAGACCATGCCGAAGAGGCCGACCGTGGCGCGCGCCATGTGGCCCAGCGGCCGGCGGGTCTTGAGCACCTCGAAGCCCGTGGTGCGCCAAATGTAGAGGCCCAGCGGGACGAAGGCGAACAGGTTGCGGAAGAAGATGATCTCGAAGACCGGCACGCCCTTGCCGCCGGTCCACTTCACCAGCGCCGACAGGCAGGCCAGCGTGGCCATCGCCGCGACGCGGAGCACGATCCCCAGGACGATCCGCTGGGTCGGGGGATGGGCGTCGGGCGGCGTGGTCACGGGCGCCCCTTAAGCGGGAGCGTGGGCCCCGCCGTCAACTAGAGCCTTCCCGGATCAAGTGGAATCACTTGATCCGGACAAGAAGGCTCGATCCTCAAAAGTGTAGATCCCGTCCGGGCGGGTGAACCGGCATCCACTTCACCCTGACGGGCTCTCGAGCCTTCCCGGATCAAGTGGCATCACTTGATCCGGACAAGAAGGCTCGATCTTCAAGAGTGTAGAGCCCGTCTGGCCGGGTGAACCGGTTCGCACTTCACCCTGACGGGCTCTAGAGTCGCATCGCCATCACCCCGGCGCCGATGCAGAGGCCGGCCGCGATCCGCCACCGGCCGGCCCGCTCCTTCAGGAAGACCACGCCGATCACCATGGCGAACAGCACGCTGGTCTCGCGCAGCGCCGCCACCAGCGCCACCGGCGCGCGCGAGAAGGCCCAGAGCGCGATCCAGAACGAGCCCAGCGACAGCGCCCCCGCCGGCAGGCCCGTGCGCCAGGCCGCCATCACCGTCAGCGGCGCGCGCGGGCCGCGGGTGGCGAAGGTGTAGGCCAGCATGATCAGCCCGTCGCCGACGAACATCCACATGACGAAGCCCATGGAGGTGGCCGCGATCCGCACGCCCTGCCCGTCCACCAGGGTGTACGAGGCCACGAACACGGCCGTGCCCAGCGCATAGGCCAGGGCCTTGCCCGGAAGCCGGCTGACGCCATGGCCGCCGCGGAACGCCATCAGCGCCACCCCGGCCGCGATCAGGGCGACCGCGGCCCATCCGCTCGGCGTCAGCCGCTCGTGGAACAGGAGGAAGCCGCCCAGCGCCACCAGCGGCGGGGCCGCGCCGCGCGCCAGCGGGTAGACCTGGGTCAGGTCGCCGTGCTGGTAGGCGCGCATCAGGAAGAGCTTGTAGCCGGTGTGCAGGACGCTCCCGCCCACCACCCAGGGCCAGGCCGCCGGCGCCGGCAGCGGCGCGAACGGCAGCAGGAGCAGCGCCAGGCCGCTCTGGGTCATCGAGAGCAGCAGGATCGAGGAGAACCGGTCGAGGCCGGCGCGCACCACCGCGTTCCAGCCCGCATGCATCATCGCGGCCGCAAGCACGGCGAGGAAGACGACGATATCCAGGGGCCCCTCCGACCGCCGCAGCAGGCGGGCGGCTGGCCGGATTCGTCAAGCTTTCTGTCCTTTACAGCCAAGCTTCCGTCGGGCTCTCCTCCGCCTCAGGGAGAGACGCGGGGGAGCGCGAGATCATGTCCAGTCCCATCCTGCAGCCGGTCGTGGCGCTCGTGCTCTGGTCGTTCGTGATGTGGGCTTGGCTGTACGCCACGCGCATCCCGGCGATGCGGGCCGCCAACGCGCCGCTGGACCCGAACCTGACCGCGGCCGACCTGGCGAAGATCGTCCCGCCGCAGGTCCGCTGGAAGGCCGACAACTACAACCACCTGATGGAGCAGCCGACGATCTTCTACGCCACGGCCCTGGCCCTGGCCGTCGCCGGTCAGGGCGGCGGCCTGAACGCCGGGCTCGCCTGGGCCTATGTGGGCCTGCGGGTGATCCACAGCCTGGTGCAGGCGACGACCAACGCGATCCTCGTGCGATTCTCGATCTTCATGATCGCGTCGGTCGTGCTGCTGATCCTGGCCGTCCGCGCGGCGCTGACGGTCTTCTAGAGCCCGTCAGGGCGAAGCATCCGGGAAGGCTCTAAGCCCCCGGGGCGTCGCCGAAGAGCCGCGGCGTCCCACTCCCGTCGCGGCGGCGACGCATCAGCGCGCCCACCCCGCCGAAGCCGACGATCATCATCGCCCAGGCGCCCGGCTCGGGCACCAGCGAGTCCGCCGCGAAGGGCACCGCCGTCGTGCCGGCGTTGTAGGCCAGCGAACCCTGGGCCGGGCCGTTGTTGACCACGGTGTAGGCCCCGAAGCCGTCCATCTGCATGCCGCTGTAGCTGGAGAGCGCGCTCACCGTGAAGGTCGTCGCCGCGAACGGCCCGCCCGTGGTGTGGAACGCGCCGCCGGCCCAGGTGAAGACCAGGTTGGCGATCGTCGGGTCGTCGCTCACGCCCGGCGGCAGGGTGTAGCCCGCGGTCGTCAGTTCGGTGCTGGCCGACCAGGACGGATCGGCCGTCAGCCCATCGGCGAAGCCGGCGAAGTCGAAGATCACGAACTGCGAGCCGTCGAGGAGGCCGGCGTCGGGCGCCAGCGAGGCCTCGTAGGTGAACCGGAACAGGCCCGACTCGTCGGTGATGCCCGTCAGGATCGGAATGACCGAGGCGTGGGCGGCGCCGGCGGCGGCGCAGAACGCGGCGGTGGCGAAAAGCAGCTTCTTCAAGAGAGGTCTCCCAGCAAATACCGCTTGGCGGCAGCCCGAGTGTCTCCACTCGAGCGAGATGAAATCTGTCAGTTGAGCCCGACTCCGACGACGTTTTCTCAAGTCAGATGGATTGAGTTCCGAGAAATATTTCGACCCACCCACAGGGCCGAAGCTCCGAACTTGAGATCTTCGTGCGTCATCTGGCACCGGAAAGCTTTGTCACTGGAACGTGGAACCGAACCTGTTGTTTTCACGCGCAGGATCTTGCTCACGCCTCCTCCCGTCAGCGCCTCAACCCGGGCCCTGGGGCGAAAGTTCCGGCGCCGCAAAATTTGTTGTGTGCGCTGCGATAAGCCCGGCCCTACGCTGACGGCGAGAGGCGCCTTAAGCTGGCGTCGAGGCCCGCGCTGAGACGGGACCATGGAGGACGCGCATGGCGAGGCGCCTGATCGACCTGTCGATCCCGATCACCAACGACATCGTCTCCGACCCCGACGTCATGCGCCCGCAGGTGACCTATGCGCGGCACAAGGAGACGGTCGGCCAGATCGCCTCGTTCTTCCCGGGGCTGACCGCCGAGGATCTTCCGGACGGCGAGGGCTGGGCTGTCGAGCAGGTGAGGCTCTCCACCCACAACGGCACCCACATGGACGCGCCCTGGCACTTCCATTCCACCACCGACCAGGCCGAGGGCGGCCGCCCCGCGCCCACCATCGACCAGGGCCCGCTCGACTATTTCCTGCAGCCCGGCGTGAAGCTCGACTTCCGCGGCTTCGCCGACGGCTACGTCGCCACCGCGGCCGACGTCGAGGCCGAGCTGAAGCGGATCGGCCACGTCCTCCAGCCGCTCGACATCGTGCTGGTCAACACCGCCGCCGGCGCCGCCTACGGCCAGCCCGACTACATCCATCGCGGCTGCGGCATGGGCGAGGAGGCCACGCTCTATCTCACCGAGCGCGGCGTGAAGGTGGTGGGCACCGACGCCTGGTCATGGGACGCGCCCTTCTCCCACACCGCCCGCCGCTGGGCCGAGACCCACGACCCGAAGATCATCTGGGAGGGCCACAAGGCCGGCCGCCTGCGCGAGTACTACCAGATCGAGAAGCTGACCAACCTCGAGGCCCTGCCGGCCACGGGCTTCACCCTCTCCTGCTTCCCGGTGAAGATCGCCGGCGCCTCGGCAGGCTGGATCCGCGCGGTGGCGATTCTGGACTAGGCCGCCTGGAGCCCGTCAGGGTGAAGTGGATGTCGGTTCACCCGCCCGGACGGGCTCTACACTCTTGAAGATCGAGCCTTCTTGTCCGGATCAAGTGATGCCACTTGATCCGGGAAGGCTCTAGCCGCCCCGCAGCGGCCGGAACGTCACCCGGAACTGCACGCCGCGATCCTGCAGGTCGCGGTTGCCGGCGAACTCCACCTTCTTCAGGTCCTGGGCGAAGGTGATCCGCGCCGAGAACGCCTCCGAGGGCGTCCAGGCCAGCGAGACGCCGACGCCGTAGATCGACTTCACCGGCTGCGGCGGCTGGTCGTTGCGCATCAGCGCCCCGTCGGCGAAGGCCGAGACCGTGAACGCCCCCCAGTCGAACGCCGACGCCGCGCCCGTGCGTCCCGACAGGCTGATGGGCCGCGCCAGCTCCACCGAGCCGATCAGGCCCTTGTCGGCCAGCAGCAGGTTCTCGCGATAGCCGCGCACGGTGTACTCGCCGCCGGCCGAGATCCGCTCGCCGGAATACAGCAGGCTGTCGGCCCACTGGCCGGTCAGCCGGGCCCGCAGCTCCAGGCCGTGGGGATCGAGCCGCCGCGCGTAGTTCACCTGCGAGAGGACGGCGACGAAATGCTGCTTGGGGGAAGGCGCGCCGGGCGTGTCCGACCGCGTGCCCTCCAGGCCCACCGTGCCCGTCACCGAGATCGCGAACACCTGGTCGACGTTGCGCACCACATAGTCGCCGAGGATCCGCCCCACCGTGTAGCGCGACCGGCCGTTCTCCGACCCCGGCGCGAACGAGAACCGCTCGCCCAGCAGGTAGGCCGTCGACTGCCGCCACGAGATCTGGCCGCCCACCGTCAGCGTCCGCGCCGAGCTCCAGCGCCCGGGCGTCGCGGTCGGCAGCAGGGGCGCATCGATCAGCTTGCGGGTGACGCCGCCTTCAATCAGCCGGTCGCGGGCGCGGATGTCCAGCGGGGCCAGGAGGGTGTCGGTCACCGCGGCGTTGTTGAGCTGGCCGCGCACCGACAGGGTGTTGCGCGGCGACAGGAACGGGATGGCGTAGCTGAGCGTGAGGTCCTTCACCCCGTCGGTGACGCCGGCCTCGCCGCTCAGCAGGTCGCCGGCCGCCAGCGCGTTGCGCACCGAGCCGCCCGCCGCCAGGCGCTCGCCGCCCACCGCCGGCGCCCGGTTGTTGGCGGCGGTCACATAGAGGTCGAAGCGGTCCTGCGGATAGATCGCCAGGGCCAGGCTCGCCTCGCCCGGACGGGTCCCCGGCCGCAGGTCGGCGTTGATGGTGCGGATCGCCGGATCCTCGGCCAGCAGCCGGAAGTCGCGTTCCAGGTCCGCCGCGCTCAGCGGCCGCTCGGCCGTCGAGGGCATCCGGTCGCGCACATAGCCGGCGTTGAGGCCCTTGGACCGGCCGCCGGCCCAGGTCACCGACACCGCGGGCTTGCCCTCGGCGGGCGGCGTCACGCCGCCGTAGACCAGGCCCAGCTCCAGCACGCCCGGCGCGGGCGAGCCGCGCACGATCAGGCCCGAGTTGATGAAGCCGGCGCCGATGTAGGCGCGGTTGATCGTCTGCACCAGCGCCAGGGCGCGGGAGACGCCCCCCGGGCCCGGCAGGCCGTTCAGCGCGAACTGGCGGCGCACCCAGGCCTCGTCCAGCGCCTCGCCCGGATTGTGCGCCAGGCGCAGGTCGCCGCCCTCCTCGGCGGCGGGCCGCCAGCCGGCGGGCGGGATCGGCGCGCCCGGCATGTCGGCGGCGACGCGGATCTCGGTGACCGCGGGCCCGCCCTGGGCCGGGGCCGAAGCCGCCGCGCCGGGGCTTGGGGGCGAAACCAGCGCGGGCGCGGGCTGGGCGTAGGCGGGGGCCGGCGGCGGCGCGGCCTCGGGGCCGGTGCGCGGCTGGGTCGGCACGGGCTGGGCCCAGGCCGCCGCCGGCGCGCACAGGGCCGCGGTCCCGGCCAGCGCGACGAGCTTCGCCCGGATGGCGGACGGCGGGCTCAAGGGCAGCCTCCCACGCCGGGGCGGTCCGCGCGCGGGGCCGCCGGCGGCGGCGGGCTCACATAGGGGCCGACCGGCCGGGTGACGAGCTGGCTGACCACGCCCGTCGAGCGGGCCGCAGGGCATTGGCCACGCAGCACCTTCGAGGCGTCCAGCACAGAAAGGTCGCGCACCGTCACGCCGCTGGCGACGTCATAAAGCCCGGTCTCGATCTGAACCTCGCCGTTCACGTCCACCCGGTTCACCCGGTCGGTGGAGTTGATGAAGTAGCGGCTGGTGATCTGCACGTTCGCGCCGCTGGTCTGGCCCAGCGCCTGGATCAGGCCGCCATTCGAGATCACCGCCAGCGGGTCGGCGATGGTGATCTTCCCGCCGGTGTCCGTGCCCGAAGACGTCTGGATGATCCCGGGCTGTTCCGCGCCCTCCAGCACGAACAGGCCCGGCCGCGGGATCGAGACGTCGATATTGCCCGCCGCGCCCGCCGTGGAATTCGTCGAGACCCGCCCGCCGTTGGTGATCCGCATGTCGCGGGCGGCGATGCTGATCGTCCCGGCGTCGCCGCCGATGTCCCCGGTCCCCGCCGCGGGATCGCCCGCCAGGTTCTCCGAGGAGATGATCGAGCCCATCCCGTCCACCTGCACGGCTCCGGCCGCGATCGCGATCTCGCCGGCGGCGTTCGGATTGTTCGAGGTGGTGGAGATCTGGCCTCCGTTCGCCACGGTGACCGCTCCCGCCGTGAGGTCGAGGTCGCCCGAGCCCCCGCTGGCGCCCGGCACCGCGGCCGAGAGGATGAAGCCGCCGTCGACCCGCACGTCCCCCTGGGCCACGATATTCAAGGTCCCGGCGTCGCCGAGCCCGGCCGTCGCGGTCGACACGCGCGAGCCGCCCCGGATCGTCAGACTGCCGGTCCTGATCTCCACCACTCCGGCGTCGCCCTCCGAGGCGCCGAAGGCGTCGGACCCGATGACCGCTTCATTGTCGAGCGTTATGGCCTCGGCCTCCACCGAGACGTTCCCGCCGTCCCCGAAGGAGGTGGCGCTCGAGCTGATGTCGGCGTTGTCGAGCCGGATCGCGCCGGCGCGAATGAACACGTCGCCGCCTGCGCCGGAGCCCCCGGCGTCGGACGCTATGAAGCCGTAGCCGGCGACGTTCAGGGTCCTGGTGTCGATGCTGATCGTGCCGGCGTCGCCGGAAGCGGAGCTGGCCGAATTGATCCCGGTGCTCTGTCCTGTGTTCAGCGCTCCGTCGATGGTCACCGCGTCGGCCGTGACCGTCACATTGCCGGCGCGGCCCGCGCCATCGGCCTGGGAGGACACCACCCCGCCGTTGCGCACCGTCAGGGTCCCGGTCTTGATGGCGATCGTTCCTCCGTTTCCTGAGCCGCTGCTGAGCGCATTGGACGAGATCGCGCCCGCGTTGATGACGTTGACGCTGTCGGCTTCGATGTTCACGCCGCCGGCGTCGCCGCGGCCGTAGGTGTCGGAGGAGATGAAGGTGGAGAACCGGAAGCCCTCGCCGTCCACGGTCAGGTCGCCGGCCTTGATGTTCACCGCGCCCGCGTCGCCGGTTCCGAACACCGTGTCGGCGGAGATGTAAGCGAAATCGGCCACTCTCATATGGCCGGTCACCTGGATGTCCACCGTGCCGCCGTCGCCCGCGCCGGCCCCGGCCCGCGCGCCGATGGCCGCCTCGTTCTCGAGGTCGAGCGAGCCCGCGCGAATGGTCACGTCGCCGCCCCGGCCGGAGCCGAAGGTGTCGGACGAGATGGCGGTGAACCTGTCCTCGAGGAGGATCGACTGCGCCGAAAGGCTGACCTGGCCGGCGTCCCCGGCCCCGCCCGTCGTGGAGGAGACCGAGGTGTTGTGGACTTCCAGCGCCCCGGTGGCGTCCACGGAAATGCGGCCGGCGTCGCCCAGAAGGTAGGATTGCGACGACACGGTGCTGTCGACCAGCGTGACATTGGCGCCTGAGAGCGAAATCGCTCCCCCGGGCGCGCCGTCGAAGGTGTCCGAGCTGATCAGCGACAGGTTCACGTCCAGATCGCCGGTCGCCTCGATCCGGATCTGGCCGATCTGGGTCTCCGAAATCGCGTCGGTGTCGGCGTGGAGTTCGGAGCTGTCGATGAGGATCGAGCCGCCATCGATCAGGATCGAACCGGCCGTGCCGCCGCCGAAGACCTCGACGGTGATGTCGGTGTTGCCCCGGATCGTCAGTTGGGGCGACGTGAGCGAGATCGACCCGGCCACCCCGTCGTCGAACCCGGTGGCGCTGAGGATCGCGCCGTCGATGTCCAGGCTCTCGTCGCCCACGATGCTGAGGTCGCCGGAACTGGCGGAACCCGTCCCAGGCGATGAGCCATATGCGCCGCCCGACACGAACACCCGGTCGCCGCGGATCGCGATGTCGCCGGACGTGCCCGTCTCGACGCTCCCGAAGGCGAACGACCCGTCGAGCTCGATGTCGGGCGCGTCGATCGCGACGGACCCCGCCCCGCCCACGCCGAGGTTGGACGCCAGCAGGAACAACCCGTCGCCGACGAGCGACGAGGCGGCCGTCAGCGAGACGCCGCCGCTCGAGCCGGTGTCGCTCCCCGTCGTCGCCAGGGTGAGATCCTGGGCCTCGATCGACCCGCCTTCCACGATGATGTCGCCGCCGCGAGCCGCCGTCCGCGTGGACGCGATCACATAGACGTCGCCGCTCGACGCCAGGTCGCCCGCCGTGATCCGGATGTCGCCGCCGCGACCCAGGTCGCGCGCGATGCTGCTGAGCTGGGTTGCGTGGGTCAGGGTGACCAGACCGCCCGCGATCGCCATGTCGCCGCCGTCCGCGCCGAGGCGCGCGTCGGTCACCAACAGGCTGGCGTCCAGGTTCACGGTCCCGCCGCCCAGCCGCATCGGCGCCGTGGTCGTCAGCGACTGGGTCACGATCTGGGCGTTCTCGATGTCCAGCGAACCCGACAGGGGGCCGGCCAGCGGGTCGTTCAGCGCCAGGGTTCCGCTCCCCGGCCCGAACGCGGCGAAATCCACGCCCCGCGCCAGCACGGCGCCGTCCGTCA
This sequence comes from Phenylobacterium sp., assembly GCF_016124325.1. GTDB lineage: Bacteria > Pseudomonadota > Alphaproteobacteria > Caulobacterales > Caulobacteraceae > Phenylobacterium. Next base: position 15,692 of record NZ_WGNY01000045.1, on the reverse strand, counting down.
CCCGGATGTCGGCGGCGCTGAACGACAGGCTGCCGGCCTCGGCGAGCGGGCCCAGGATCGCGCCGTCGATGGCGATGTTCCCCTGCCCGCCTAGGAAGCCGAAGCTCTCGGGCGGCGCCACCGAAAGCGTCGAGCCGCCGGGCGTGGCCACCGCGAAGCTGGCCCCGTCCGCGAACCTCAGCTCGCCCGCCGTCGAGAAATAGGCCGCCGCCGGCACGTTCACCTGGGCGTCCGCCCCGAACACGACGCCCGCGGGGTTGATGAAATAGAAGCTGGCGTTCGGCAGGGCGGTGGAGTCGATGGTCCCGGAGATCTCCGAGACCTCCCCGCCCGTCACCCGGTTGATGACGTTCGACACCGCCGCCGCGTCGCCCGCGCTCTGCACCCATTCGGCCGTCGCGCCCGAACCCAGGCCGAACTGGGTGAAGCTGTGGAACAGGTTGCCGCCGGCCAGCGTGCCTCCGTCGATGGTGTAGATGGTCCCCGACCGGGCGACTTCAGTGCCCAGACCCAGCGGGCCCGCATCGGGCGTGATCGCGGTCTGTGCGAGAACGGCGGCCGGCCAGGCCGCCGCCGCCAGCAGGGCCGCGAGCGCCGAACGCCGCCTCGACGCCACGCCCCGGTGAAGGCGGCCCGGATGTCCGGGTCGGCGGTCATGCCGCCGCTGTGTATCGGCGCAACTCACCCGTCGCGCGGCGGCGCCGACCTTGAGTCTCCGCTGCGGGGTCAAGGGCAGCCTCCCACGCCGGGGCGCTCGGTTCGGAACGTCGCCGGCGCCGGCGGGCTCACATAGGGGCCGACCGGGCGGGTGATGAGCTGGCTGACCACGCCGGTCGACCGGGCCGAGGGGCACTGCCCGCGCAGCACCTTCGAGGCGTCCAGCACCGACAGGTCGCGCACCGTCACCCCGCTGGTCACGTCGTAGAGCCCGGTCTCGATCTGCACCTCGCCGTTCACGTCCACCCGGTTCACCCGGTCGGTGGAGTTGATGAAATAGCGGCTGACGATGCTGACGTTCGCACCCGTCGTCTGGCCCAGCGCCTGGATCAGGCCGCCGTTCGAGATCACCGCCAGCGGGTCGGCGATGACGATCATGCCGCCCGTCGCCGTCCCCGACGACGTCTGGATGATCCCGGGCGACAGCGCCCCTTCCAGCACGAACAGCCCCGGCCGCGGGATGTTGACGAAGATGTCGCCGGCCGCGCCCCCGACCGAGTTGGTGGTCACCCGTCCGCCGTTGGTGATGCGCATGTCGTTGGCGGCGAGCTGAATGGTCCCGGCGTCGCCGCCCGGCGCCGGCCCGGTCGCGTCCCCGCCCGACAGGTTCTCGCTGGAGATGATCGACTTCAGCCCGTCGACCAGCACCTTGTCGGCGGCGATCTCCAGGAAGCCGGCCGGCTTGGGATTGAAGGAGACCGTCGAGACCGTCCCGCCGCCCGACACCGTCAAGGTGTTCGCGGCGATGTGCATGTCGCCCGATCCGCCGCTCGACCCCAGCTCGGCCGACGAGCTGATCTGCCCGCCCTCCACCAGGATGTCGCCGGCCGAGATCAGCACCGTGCCGGCCTTGCCGACGCCGAAGCTGGACGAGGAGAGCACCCCGCCTTCATTCACCGTCAGCGTGCCGACCTTGACGTTCAGCTTCCCGGCGTCGCCGGTCCCGCCGGTCGCGGTCGATACCCGCGAGCCGTTCCCGATGGTCACGCTGTCGGCCGTCAGGTTGACGACGCCGGCCTGCCCCTCCGAGCCGCTGTAGGCGTCGGATCCGATGTTCGAAAGATGGTCCAGCGTCACGGTGGACGCCACCACCGTGACGTTGCCGGCGTCGCCCAGGCCAAAGGCGCTGGAACTGATGCCGCCGTTGTCGAGGGTGATCGCGCCCGCGTTGATGCTGACGTCGCCGCCCGCGCCGACGCCCCCGGTGTCGGACGACACAAAGCCGTATCCCACGATCTTCAGCGTCTTGGCGTCGATGCTGACCGTGCCGGCGTCGCCGAAGGAGGTGCTGACGGAGCTGATGCCGGCGCCGATGCTCGGCTCCAACCCGCCGTCGATGATCACGGCGTCGGCGGTGACCAGCACATTGCCGGCGCGGCCTTCGCTGTCGGTCTGGGACGACACCGCGCCGCCACCGCTCACCGTCAGCGTTCCCGCCTTGATGGCGACCGTACCGGCGTTTCCTTCGCCGCTGCTGAGCGCATTGGACGAGATCAAGCCGCTGTTGATGACGTTGACGGTCTTGGCTTCGATGTTCACCCCGCCGGCGTCGCCCGGGCCGTAGGCGTCGGAGGAGATGTGGGTGAACGTGAGGCCCTGGCCGTCCACGGTCAGGTCTCCGGCCTTGATGTTCACCGAGCCGGCCCGACCCACGCCGAACACGGCGTCGGCCGAGATATAGGCGCCGTCGGACACCCTGAGCGAGCCTGTCACCTGGATGTCGACCGTCCCCCCGCCACCCGTGCCCGCCGCAGCGCGTGCGACGATGGACGCCTGGTTTTCCACGTCCAGGTCGCCGCCCCGGATCGTCACGTCGCCACCGGGCCCTGAATCGAGTGTGTCGGACGAAATCTCCGTCAGCCGGTTTTCCAGGAGGATGGATTGCCCCGTGAGGCTGACCCGGCCCGCGGCGCCTGTGCCGCCGGTCGTGGACGAGACCTTCGTGTTGTGGATCTCCAGCGCGCCGTCGGCTTCGACTGATACACTGCCGGCGGTGGCGTCGCGGAACGCCTGCGACGTCACCTGGCTTTCGGTAAGCGTCACATCGCGGCCCGAAAGCGCGATCAGCCCGCCTGGCGCCGCGACGAAGCTGTCGGACGAGATGCTCGCGAGGTTGAGATAGAGGTCGCCGGACGCGGAGACGCGGATCTGGCCCGTTCCGGTTCCCGAAAAGGCGTTGCTGTCCGCGTGGATCGCCGAGCCGTCGATGCCGATGGTCTCGCCGTCCAGCACGATCGACCCGGCGGTCCCGTCGCCGAAGACCTCGACCGAAATGTCGGAGCCTCCGTAGACGAACAGCTGGGGCGCCGCCAGGGTGATGGACCCCGCCGCGCCATCGGCCAGCGCCACGGCGCTCAGGATCGCGCCGTCGATCTCCAGGCTCTCGTCGCCAACGATGGCGAGGGCGCCGGAATTGGCGGTGGTGGTCCCCGGCGCCGAGCCGTAGGCGCCGCCCGAGATCAGGATCCGGCTGCCGTGGATGAGGATGTCGCCGGGCGTGCCCGTCTGGGTGCTCCCGAACGCGAGCGACCCGCCGAGCTCGATGTCGGGCGCCGTGACGGTGATGGTCCCCGCCCCGCCGGTCCCGATGTTGGACGCCAGCAGCACCAGCCCGCTCCCGACGAGCGACGAGGCCGCCGTGACCGAGATATGGCCGCTCGATCCCGTGTCGGCCCCCGTCGTCGCCACGGTGAGGTCTTCGGCGTAGATCGAGTCGCCCTGCAGGATGATGTCGCCGCCAGGGGCGGTCGACTGCGTCGAGGCGATGACGTAGCTCGCGCCGCTCGTCGTCAGAGCGCCCGCCGTGATCCGGACGTCGCCGCCGCGGCCCAGGCTGCGCGTGAAGCTGCTGATCTGGGTTCCGTTGGTCAGGGAGACCTGACCCGCCGAAATGGCGATGTCGCCGCCGTCCAGATCGCGGGTCGCGTCGCTCACCAGCAAGGTGGAGTCCACGCTCACCGTCCCCCCGCCCAGCCGCAGCGGCGCGGCGGCCGTCAGGGTCTGGGTGATGATCTGCGCGCCCTGGATATCCAGCGAACCGGCCAGCGCCCCCGCCAGCGGGTCGTTCAGCGCCAGCGTCCCGCTCCCGGGCCCGAAGGCGGCGAAGTCCACGCCCCGCGCCAGCAGGGAGCCGCCCGTCACCCGGATGTCGGCCGCGCTGAACGACAGGCTGGCGGCTTCGGCTGCGGGCGCCAGCGTGGCCCCGTCGATGGCGATGTTCCCCTGCCCGCCCAGGAAGCCGAAGCTCTGGGGCGGCGCCACCGACAGCGTCGAGCCCCCGGGCGTGGCCAGGGCGAAGCTCGTCCCGTCCGAGAAGCGCAGCTCGCCCGCCGTAGAGAAATAGGCCGCCGCCGGCACGTTCACCTGGGCGCCGGCGCCGAACACCACGCCCGCGGGATTGATGAAATAGAAGCTGGCGTTGGGCAGGGCGGTGGAGTCGATCTTCCCCGAGATCTGCGAGACCTGCCCGCCCGTCACCCGGTTGATGACGTTCAACACCGCCGCCGGATCGCCCGTGGCCTGCACCCATTGGGCCGTCGCGCCCGCGCCCAGGCTGAACTGGGTGAAGCTGTGGAACAGGTTGCCGCCGGCCAGGGCGCCTCCGTCGATGGTGTAGATGGCGCCCGCCTGGACCACGGTGGTCCCCAGGCCCAGCGCGCCGGCGTCGGGGGTGATCGCCGTGGTCACGGCGCTTTGGGCCAGCACGGCCGCCGGCCAGGCCGCCGCCGCCAGCAGGACCGCGAGCGCCGCGCGCCGCCTCAACGCCACGCCCCCAGCAGGGTGAAGGCGGCCCAGATGTTCGGGTCGGCGTTGACGCCGCCGCTCTTGATCATAGCCAGCTGGGCGTCGCGCAGCGCCGCCGACTTGGAGCTCCCGCCGCGATAGCGCTTGTAGAAGTCCTTCATCAGTTCGGCGGTGCCCGCGTCGTTCACCGGCCACAGCGAGGCGATGGCGCTCTTGGCCCCGGCCTGCACGGCCGCGCCGGCCAGGCCCATGCTGGCCTCGTCGTCGCCGACCGCCGTCTCGCAGGCGCTCAGCACCAGCAGGTCCAGCTCGTCGCCGCGGGTGCGGTTCTGGGCCAGTATCTGGCGCAGCTCCGACAGCAGGATCACTTCGCCGTTGGCGACGATGAACGCCCGGTCCGAGCGGCCGTTGAACGAGGCGTGGGTGGCCAGGTGCAGCACGTCCACCTGCTCGTCGGTCAGCGCCGTCACCAGGTCGGATTTCTTGAAGTTCTCGATCACCCACGAGCGTGCGATGCGCGTGCCGTCCGTGGCGGCGGCCACCTTGGCCTCGGCGCCCGTGCCCTCCAGCTTCTCGAAGCGGCCGGCCGGAAGGTCGACCTCCTTCTCCAGCGAGGCGGCCACCAGCTGCAGGCCGGCCGGCGCGTCGCCCGCGGCGGTCTGCGAATAGGCCAGCGCCGGCGCCACGGCCACGCGGGCCCTCTCGACCAGATAGTGGTTGTTCCCGTCGAGCAGCGCCGAGAACGGCAGGGCGCGCAGCGCCCCGTCCGGCACCACCGCCAGCACCGAGCCCGGCTTCAGCTCGCCTTCGATGGGCTTGATCAGCAGGTCGTAGAGCTTGCGCGAGGCCGCGCGCCAGCGGTCGTCCTCGTCGTAGCTCAGCGACAGGACCATGGTCTCCACCAGCCGGGAGATCTCCTGGCGGCCCACGGTGGTGTTGGGCGCGAGGCGATGGAACGTCGCCGAACCCTCGCCGCCGGCCACGTACAGCAGCTCCAGCCGGTCGCGCAGCAGGATCGGGTAGAGCACCACCTCGCCCGCGGCCAGCATCTCGGGCCGCAGCGGCGCGCGCGGCGGAATGCACTCGCTGCCGAACACGCTCTGCAGCTCCGCCTGGCGATAGGCCTCCAGGATCTGCTGGGCGGCGCGCACCCGGATCGGCTCGCGCGCGCCCTCGGCGCCGGAAAGCTGCACGTCCACGGCGCTCTGGAACACCCGGCGCATATAGAGCGAGAAGGCGGTCTCCTCGGTCAGCGGATCGAACCGGGGCAGCAGCGGGCGGATCGCGTCCAGCGCGTCGTAGGCCGCCAGCACGTGCTCGTCGCGGTTCGCCGGATCCATCTGCGCCAGCAGCAGATGCCATTCGGGCAGCCGGGTCGGCAGTTCGCGCTGGCTCTCGGCCAGCAGCGCCTCGTCCATCAGGCCCCGCGCCGTGGCCAGGTCGCCCCGGGCGAGCGCCATCCGCGCCGACAGCGCCGCGGCCAGCGACCGCGCCGCCGGCCCGTCGGGCTGGGCCGCGCGGATTTCAGCGATCGCGGCGGCCACCTCGTCCGAGCCCTCGGGCCGCGCGTCCAGCGCCGCCGAGGCCAACCGCCCCAGGATCTCCGCGCGCAGGGCCGGATCCTCCACTCCCCGCGCCGCCGAAAGGCCGGCCAGGGCGGCGGTCCAGGCCTGGGCGCCATAGTCGCCGGCCACGTCGGTGTTGGCCTCGGCGATGGCCTGCCGCAGGCGCGCCAGCCGCAGGTCGGCCAGGGCGGCCGTGCGGTTGTCCCCCGCCAGCCGCGCCTGTTCGGCCGAACAGGCCAGCGAGGCGATCGAGACGCTGAGGTTGGTGTTGATCAGCACGCGCGAGTTCAGCAGCACGTCGCAGGGCCCGCCGTCCGCGCGCGCCGCGCTCTCGGCCTCCTGCACCACCTCCGCCGTCCCGCCGCGCGAGCTGCGGCGCGATCCGCCGCGCGTGCCGCTCAGCGTCGAGCCCGACAGCGAGACCAGCCCCAGCCGGTAGGCCGCCAGCGACGCCGGCTCGCGCAGACCCGCCGCGCTGGCGATCTGGAACGCGCTCAGCAGGTACGACTGGGCCTGGAGCTGGCTGCCGCGCGGGCTCACGCGCATCAGCTCGCCCGCCGCCGCGCAATATTCCGCCAGCGCCTGCGGCGAGGGCTTCTCGTACTGCGACCCGGCCAGTTCGAGCGCCGGCGCCAGGTCCTGGAACGGGTCGGCCGGGCCGCGCCGCGCCAGCCGCGCCTCCGCCGTCGAGGCCGCCTGCATCAGGGCGTCGGCCGACGGATAGGTCTTGAGCTGCGACGCCGCCGAGGGAACGCACAGGCTGTCGGTCAGCGCCGCCTGCGCGGCGCCCGCCGTCGCCAGGCCCGCCAGACCCAGCGCCGCCGCGACCATCAATCGTCCCGGACCGCCCCCGCGCCCCATAGTTCCCCCTCGATTCCCCTCTCCGAATGTGGCGTCCGGCGGGACCGGATTGTCAACCGAGCTCTCCGGCCGGGCGATCGCCCGCGCGGCCCCTACGCCCCGTGCAGCCGGGCGATGTGGAAGGCGATGAGCCGCTCGCGGTCGCACCAGTCGAACGTCGGCCGCGCGATCAGCAGCGCCACCAGCCCATGCAGCGAGGCCCAGATGCTCTGGGCCAGCATGTCCTGGTCGACCTCCCCCAGCCCCGCGCCCAGCTCGCGCACTATGGCCGCCCGATAGAGCTTGAACGCCGCCCCGCCCGCCGCCATGGCCGCGTTCGGTCCATCCTCGGGGGTCTCGTAGGCGCCCTCGTCCATCAGGGCGATCCTGTAGGCGTCGGGCTCGGCCAGCGCGAAGTCCACGTAGGCGCGCGCCAGTTCGTCCAGCACCGCCGGCCCCTCGATCCGCCCCATCACCTCGATCATCCGCGCCGACAGCGCCTCGAAGGCGCGCACGCACACCGCCTCGACCAGGGCCTGCTTGGTGGGGAAATGCGCGTAGAGGCTGGGCTGGCTGATCCCCACCGCCTGGGCGATCTGGCGGGTCGAGACGGCGTGCACGCCGTGCTCGGCGAACAGCCGCGTGGCCTGCGCCAGGACTTCCTCCCGCCGCTCCCCCGCGCGGCCGCGCCGCCCTGGAGCCCGCGCCGAATCCCTCGTCTCGACCATCGTCGCGGAGCCTCCCACCCCGCCGCTCGCCTTGACAAGGACCATTCCTATCAGTGATAGCCTATCAACGATAGGAAATGCGTCCGGCCAGGAGGCCTGCCCATGCCCGTCCCGCGCCGTCCCTACGCCTTCTTCGCCCTCACGCTCGCCCTGGCGGTTCCGTTCTGGATCGCCGGAGGCGTCTCGGGCGTCATGCTGCTGCCCGGCCTGCCGCTGGCCGGCCTGATGGCGGTCTGTCCCGGGCTGGCCGCCCTGATCCTCGTCTGGCGCGACGAGGGCCGTCCCGGCGCCCGCGCCTTCCTGGCGCGCATGTTCGATGGGCGGCGGATCCGTCGCCTCGCCTGGCTCGCGCCGGTCCTGCTCCTCGCCCCGGCGCAACAGGCGCTGGCGTTCTTCGTCCAGCGCGCGACGGGCGCGCCCGTCCCGGCGCCGCAGATCGCGCTCGCGCCCGCCCTGGCGCTGGCCGGCTTCTTCATGATCGGCGCCTGGGCCGAGGAGCTGGGCTGGTCCGGCTACGCCATCGACCCGCTGCAGGATCGCCACGGCGCCCTGAAGGGCGCGCTCGTCGTGGGCGCCGTCTGGGCCCTGTTCCACTTCGTGGCGCTCGTCCAGGCGCAGCGCGGCCTCGCCTGGATCGCCTGGTGGTCGCTGGGGACCCTTGCCGCGCGCGTCGTGATGGTCTGGCTCTACGACAATACGGGCCGCAGCGTGCTGGCCGTCTCGCTGTTCCACATGAGCCAGAACCTCGCCTGGCAGCTCTATCCGGTGCAGGGCTCGTACTTCGATCCGCAGGTTTCCGGGCTCATCGCCGCGGCCTTCGCCGCCGTGGTGATCGTCCTGTGGCGACCGCCCGCGCCGCCCCTGCGCGGCCGCCGCCCGATCACCTGAACATGATCCCGTCCGCGGCGAACTGGGCGCATCCTAAAATGCGGGCAGGATGAAAAGTTCTGCCCTGACGCCAGAGCCCCAACCATCGACAAGGGTGATTTTTGCCGCTTAAAAGCCCCCCTCGACGCCCGTCCGGCCCTGGCTGGAGCGGGCGCCCTGACGCGCCTTTGAAGTGAGAGACGACTATGGCCCCCCCGGAGCGGCAAGGACTGTACGACCCCCGGAACGAGCACGACGCCTGCGGCGTGGGCTTCGTGGCCAACATCAAAGGCCGCAAGAGCCATGAGGTCATCCAGGCCGGCCTGCAGATCCTGCTCAACATCGACCACCGCGGCGCGGTGGGCGCCGACCCCACCGTGGGCGACGGCGCGGGCTGCCTGATCCAGATTCCCGACCGCCTTTATCGCGACTGGGCCGAGAGCGCGGGCGTCGACCTGCCGCCGGCTGGCGAATACGCCGTGGCCATGTGCTTCCTGCCCCAGGACGAGCTCGCGCGCATCGCGGCCATGGAGCAGTTCGAGCACTTCCTGAAGGTCGAGAAGCAGCCCCTGCTGGGCTGGCGCGACGTCCCGGTGAACACCGCGGGCCTCGGCAAGGCGGTGATGGACTCCATGCCGATGATCCGCCAGGCCTTCATCGGCCGCGGCCCCAACGTGAAGGACCAGGACGCCCACGAGCGCAAGCTGCTGGCCGTGCGCAAGCAGTTCCAGAACCCGCTCGCCGAGCTCGCCGCCAAGCGCGGCATCCCCGAGCTGACCCAGGTCTACATGCCGTCGTTCTCGACCCGCACGGTGGTCTACAAGGGCATGCTGCTCGCCGGCCAGCTGGGCGGCTTCTATCTCGACCTCCAGGACGAGCGCTGCGAGTCCGCCCTGGCCATGGTCCACCAGCGCTTCTCCACCAACACCTTCCCGTCGTGGAAGCTGGCCCACCCCTACCGGTTCATCGCCCACAACGGCGAGATCAACACCGTCCGCGGCAATGTGAACTGGATGAACGCCCGGCGCCGCACGCTGGAAAGCGACCTGCTCGGGCCCGACCTCAACAAGATGTGGCCGCTGATCCCGCACGGCCAGTCCGACACCGCCTGCCTCGACAACGCCCTGGAGCTGCTGGTGGCCGGCGGCATCCCGCTGGTCCACGCGATGATGATGCTGATCCCGGAGGCCTGGGCCGGCAATCCGCTGATGGATCCCCAGCGCAAGGCCTTCTACGAGTACCACGCCGCCCTGATGGAGCCGTGGGACGGCCCCGCCGCGGTGGCCTTCACCGACGGCCGCCAGATCGGCGCCACGCTCGACCGCAACGGCCTGCGCCCCGCCCGCTTCGTCATCACCGACCAGGACCATGTGATCATGGCCTCCGAGGTCGGCGTCCTCGACGTCCCCGAGGAGCGCATCATCCGCAAGTGGCGCCTCCAGCCCGGCAAGATGCTGCTCATCGACATGGAGGAAGGGCGCATCGTCGAGGACGAGGAGATCAAGCGCACCCTGGCCGAGGCCGCGCCCTACCAGGACTGGCTCAACGACACCCAGTTCAAGCTGGAGGAGCTGTCGCTCGACGACGTCGACGCCGAGCCCGCGCCCAACGACCCGGACACCATCCTCGATCGCCAGCAGGCGTTCGGCTACACCCAGGAAGACCTGCAGTTCTTCCTCGAACCGATGGGCGCCAGCGGCGACGATCCGGTCGGCTCCATGGGCCACGACACGCCGATCGCCGTGCTCTCGGGCCGCGCCAAGCTGCTCTACGAGTACTTCAAGCAGAACTTCGCCCAGGTCACCAATCCGCCCATCGACCCGATCCGCGAGGAGCTGGTCATGAGCCTGGTCTCGATGATCGGGCCGCGGCCGAACCTGCTGGGCCGCCAGCGCGGGACGCACAAGCGCCTGGAGGTCGCCCAGCCGATCCTCACCGACGAGGACCTCGCCAAGATCCGCGCGGTCCATGAGCTGCTGGACGGGGCGTTCCGCACCGAGACCATCGACATCACCTGGCCGGCCGAGGAAGGCGCCGATGGCCTCGCCGCCGCCGTCGAGCGGGTCTGCCGCGAGGCGACCGAGCACGTGCTGGCCGACGCCAACATCCTGATCCTCTCCGACCGCGCCGTGGCCGAGGACCGCATCCCGATCCCGGCGGCGCTGGCCACGGCCGCCGTCCACCACCACCTGATCCGCCAGGGCCTGCGCACCGAGGCGGGGCTGGTCATCGAGACCGGCGAGGCGCGCGAGGTGCACCACTTCTGCGTCCTGGCCGGCTACGGCGCCGAGGCCGTGAACCCCTATCTGGCGTTCCAGACGCTGGAGCAGCTTCGCGTCCGCAACGGCCTGTCGCTGACCGCCGCCGAGGTGCGGAAGAACTACATCAAGGCCGTGGGCAAGGGGATCATGAAGGTGATGTCCAAGATGGGCATCTCCACCTACCAGTCCTACTGCGGCGCCCAGATCTTCGACGCCGTGGGCCTCTCCAGCGCCCTGGTCGACAAGTACTTCACCGGCACCGCCACCACCATCGAGGGCGTCGGCCTGGCCGAGATCGCCGAGGAGGCCGTGCGCCGCCACCGCGCCGCCTACGGCGACAACCCGATCTACAAGTCCATGCTCGACGTGGGCGGCCAGTACGCCTGGCGCCTGCGCGGCGAGGCCCACGCCTGGACCCCGGAATCCATCTCGGGCCTCCAGCACGCCGTGCGAGGCAACCTGCCCGACGAGTACCGCCGCTTCGCCAAGTCGGTGAACGACCAGAGCCAGCGGCTGCTGACCATCCGCGGCCTGATGCGCTTCCATCCCGCGGCCCAGCCGGTCCCGCTCGACGAGGTCGAGCCGGCCTCCGAGATCGTCAAGCGCTTCTCCACCGGCGCCATGTCGTTCGGCTCGATCAGCCGCGAGGCCCACACCACCCTCGCCATCGCCATGAACCGCATCGGCGGCCGCTCCAACACCGGCGAGGGCGGCGAGGAGCCCGATCGCTTCGTCCCCCTGCCCAACGGCGATTCCATGCGCTCGCGGATCAAGCAGGTGGCCTCGGGCCGGTTCGGCGTCACCACCGAATATCTGGTCAACGCCGACGACATCCAGATCAAGATGGCCCAGGGCGCCAAGCCCGGCGAAGGCGGCCAGCTGCCCGGACACAAGGTCGACAAGAACATCGCCAAGGTGCGCCACTCGACCCCCGGCGTCGGCCTGATCAGCCCGCCGCCGCACCACGACATCTATTCGATCGAGGACCTGGCCCAGCTCATCCACGACCTGAAGAACGTCAATCCGGCCGCCCGCATCTCGGTGAAGCTGGTGTCCGAGGTGGGCGTCGGCACCGTCGCGGCGGGCGTCGCCAAGGCGCGCGCCGACCATGTCACCATCTCGGGCTTCGAGGGCGGCACGGGCGCCTCGCCCCTCACCTCGCTCACCCACGCCGGCTCGCCGTGGGAGATCGGCCTGGCCGAGACCCAGCAGACCCTGCTGCTCAACGGCCTGCGCACCCGCATCGCCGTTCAGGTGGACGGCGGCCTGCGCACGGGCCGCGACGTGGCCATCGGCGCGCTGCTCGGGGCCGACGAGTTCGGCTTCGCCACCGCGCCCCTGATCGCCGCCGGCTGCATCATGATGCGCAAGTGCCACCTCAACACCTGCCCGGTCGGGGTGGCCACCCAGGACCCGGTGCTGCGCGCGCGCTTCACCGGCCAGCCCGAGCACGTGATCAACTACTTCTTCTTCGTGGCCGAGGAGCTGCGGGAGATCATGGCCGAGATGGGCTTCCGCACGCTGAACGAGATGATCGGCCGGGTCGACCGCCTCGACGTCTCGCCGGCCGTCGACCACTGGAAGGCCCACGGCGTCGACCTGTCGCGCATCCTCTACGCCCAGGCGGCCGAGGGCCAGAAGGCGCTGTGGAACATGGACCGCCAGGACCACGGCCTCGACAAGGCCCTGGACCACGTCCTGATCGCCGACGCCAAGGCGGCGCTGGAGACGGGCAAGCCGGTCCGGGGCGACTACGCCGTGCGCAACATCAACCGCACCGTGGGCGCCATGCTCTCGGGCGAGGTGGCCAAGCGCTACGGCCTCGCCGGCCTTCCGGAGGACACCATCTCGCTCACCCTCAAGGGCCAGGCCGGCCAGAGCTTCGGCGCCTTCCTGGCCCGCGGCGTCAGCCTGACCCTGATCGGCGACGGCAACGACTATGTGGGCAAGGGCCTGTCGGGCGGCCGGGTGGTCGTGCGCCAGCCGCCGGAAGCCCGGCGCGACCCGGCCCGCAACATCATCGTCGGCAACACGGTGCTCTACGGCGCCATCGCCGGCGAGGCCTATTTCGAGGGCGTGGCGGGCGAGCGCTTCGCCGTGCGCAACTCCGGCGCCGTGGCGGTGGTCGAGGGCGTGGGCGACCACGGCTGCGAGTACATGACCGGCGGCGTCGTGGTGGTGCTCGGCGACACCGGCCGCAACTTCGCCGCCGGCATGAGCGGGGGCGTGGCCTACGTCTACGATCCGCGCCGCCGCTTCGACGACCTCTGCAACAAGGCGATGGTCGACCTCGAACCCGTCGGGCCCGCGGTCGGCGATCCCGACGATCCGATGCGGCCCAGCCAGCGCTCGGTGTCGGTGGAGAACGCCGGCATGGGCGACCTGCTGGCCTTCGACGCCGAGCGGCTCCGCATCCTGGTCGAGCGCCACCACCTGCACACCGGCAGCCGCCGCGCCGCCGAGCTCCTGGACAACTGGGACCAGGTGCTGGGCTCGTTCGTGAAGGTCATGCCGCGCGACTTCCGCCGCGCCCTGACCGATATGGCCAAGGAACGCGCCGCCGCGGCGGCCGTGGCCGCCGAGTAATCCGGAAAGCTTGAGGACAGACCATGGGTAAGCCGACCGGCTTTCTGGAAATCGAACGCCACGACCGGGGCTATCAGCCCGTCGCCGAGCGCCTGAAGCACTGGAAGGAGTTCGTCGTCCCGCTGCCGCAGGACGAGCTGCGCGGCCAGGCGTCGCGCTGCATGAGCTGCGGGATTCCGTTCTGTCACCAGGGCTGCCCGGTGAATAACCAGATCCCCGACTTCAACGAGCTGGTCTACCGCGACCAGTGGCGGGCGGCGCTCGACAATCTGCAGTCCACCAACAACTTCCCGGAATTCACCGGCCGCATCTGCCCGGCGCCGTGCGAGGCCTCCTGCACGCTCAACATCCCGGACACCCCGGTCACCATCAAGGCGATCGAGTGCCAGATCGTCGACCGCGGCTGGGATGAGGGCTGGATCACGCCCCAACCCTCGCCGCGCGGCACCGGCAAGCGGGTCGGCGTCATCGGCTCCGGCCCGGCGGGTCTGGCCTGCGCCCAGCAGCTCGCCCGCGCCGGCCACGCCACCACCGTGTTCGAGAAGTCCGACCGCATCGGCGGCCTGCTCCGCTACGGCATCCCCGACTTCAAGATGGAGAAGCACCTCATCGACCGCCGCATCCGCCAGATGGAGAGCGAGGGGGTGATCTTCCGCACCGGCTTCGAGGTGGGCGACATGGTCTCGGTCCAGCGGCTGCTGGACGACTACGACGTGCTGGTGATGGCCTGCGGCGCCGAGGCCCCGCGCGACCTGCCGGTCCCCGGCCGCGAGCTGGGCGGCGTGCACTTCGCCATGGAGTTCCTCACCCAGCAGAACAAGCGCAACGCCGGCGACCTGGAAGCCATCGCCGCGCCCACGGGCACGATCGACGCCCAGGGCAGGCACGTGGTGGTGATCGGCGGCGGCGACACCGGCAGCGACTGCATCGGCACCTCCAACCGCCAGGGCGCCGCCTCGGTGACCCAGCTCGAGATCATGCCGCGCCCGCCCGAGCACGAGAACAAGTCGCTGGTCTGGCCCGACTGGCCGCTCAAGCTGCGCACCTCCTCGTCGCACCAGGAGGGCGCCGAGCGCGAGTTCGCCGTCGCCACCAAGCGCTTCATCGGCCGCGACGGCCGGGTCACGGCGATGGAGTGCGTGCGCCTCGAATGGGTCGCCGGCCCTGACGGCCGCCAGCAGATGCGCGAGATCGAGGGCTCCGAGTTCGAGCTGAAGGCCGACCTCGTCTTCCTGGCCATGGGCTTCGTGGGCCCGCGCCGCGAGGGCGTCGTGGAACAGAGCGGCGTCGACCTCGACCCGCGCGGTAACGTGCTGGCCGACACCAACGACTACCGCACCTCCCAGCCCAACGTCTTCGCCTGCGGCGACGCCCGCCGCGGCCAATCCCTGGTCGTCTGGGCCATCCGCGAAGGCCGCCAGTGCGCCCGCGCGGTCGACGAGCACCTCATGGGAACGTCGGTCCTGCCGCGGTAGGGGGGCGGCGGGGTGTCGCCGCTCGTCGAGGTGGTGCCCCAGGCCGGACTCGAACCAGCACTTCCTTGCAGAAAGCAGATTTTGAGTCTCTCACGCCCCGCTTATGACGCTGATTATATTCACGAAATTTTCGAACGCAACGAAACTGTGTAAGTGCCTGTGTAAGTTATCAGCGATCAGGTTAGGTTTGCGACACCGATTTTCCGCCGCGGGGCAAGGAGTCTCACAGCAGACACGACGAAGGTCAGCGAGGGGTGGTGAGCAGCGGTTGACCTGAGCGCCGAAGGTGGACGCACAGGCGATGCGCCTCTTCAGCCGATGGAGCGTACTAATGCGCGCCGAGGCGCGATGACTCTAAGCGCCACTCATCGAACGTTTCCCAGAAGGGTGTGTTCACCGCTAGGAGGCGACCTTGCTCCCCGAACGGGTCCAGCTGCAAACGCGCGACGCTTTCAAGGTCAGCGGGCAGGCTGTCGCAGCGAGAATGGATGAGCTCATCCAAGCCTTCAATGCAGGAATATCCGCATCGCTCGTCACGGATGGCGGGTCGACAAACTGCGCCTCGTTGGAGATGTAGTAGCCCAGTCGCGCTACGCGCGGGTTGAGGCTGCGGTTGGCGAGCCAGCGCGCATATGCTGGAAATTCAATCCCCAGCACGCCCAGCAAGACATTGCCCCACGGGCGTTTCATCGCGGGGGGCGCGAAGAACCTGCAAACGCCGCTAGGAGGTAGATAAAAGGCAGGGGAGATTTCTCCCGACAACTTCACTGACCTGCCCCCTTCCTGATCCCTCGGTTTGAGTGAGAGTCCGTCACTTAGAGGAGACGGACGTGAAGAAGAGCAGGTTCAGCGAGGCGCAGATCATCGGCGTGCTGCGAGAGCAGGAGGCCGGAAGCCCGACGGCGGAGG
>NZ_WGNY01000003.1 GCF_016124325.1 Phenylobacterium sp. | reverse complement strand
TGGGCGGGGAGGCCGATGCACGACACGCTCGCGATCTTCTGGTCGGGCCTGGCGATCGGCGCTCTGGGCGTGACCGCGCTGGGCGTCGGCCGGACCGGGCTGGACCGGTCCGCCAGGCTCGCGACCGTCCTGGCCTGCCTGTGCGCGGCCGCCTGGGTCTCGACGGAGTCTGAACCGGTCTGGGAGGCGTTCGGGCGGCCCTACATCCTGCGTCTGCTGGCCTTCCCGGCCGCGGGGGCGTTCTGGGCTTTCGTGGCCTGTGTCTTCGACGATCGGCCGTTCGACGGGCTGGTGGCGCTGCCTATGGCCCTGCTCGCGGCCGCCGGGTTGGCGATCCCGTTCGCGCCGCCTGAGATGATCCCGCAGCTGTGGGCCGGCTTCAACGCCGTCGCCGCCCTCCTTGGCCTGCACGCGGTCTATCTGATCGTCCGCAACTGGCGGGACGACCTCGTGGACGCCCGCCGCCGCTCCCGCGCCCTGGTTCTGGGGCTGATGGCCCTGTTCGCGGCGGCGCAGGGGATCGCGGGTGCGGCCGGCCTGCTGGGCGAGCACGGCGCCTGGGCCGCCCTGGCGGTCCGTCAAAACCTGGGGGCCGCGGCGGTCGCGGCCCTTGGGCTCGCGCTCGGCGGCGTGCTGCTCCAGGCGCGGGCGTCGCTGTTCGCGCAGCGGGCCCGGCCGCGCGGCGCAGAGGACCCGCGCATCGCGCTTGCCGAGCGGGCGCTGCTGAACCGGCTCGACAAGTTCATGGAGACCGGCGGCTGGCGGCGCGAGCGCCTGAGCATCGGCGAACTCGCCGCCGAACTGGGCGCGCCGGAGCACCGCCTGCGGCGGCTGATCAATGTGCGTCTGGGACGCCGCAACTTCGCCGACTTCGTGAACGGCTACCGGATCCGCGCCGCCCAGGCGCGCCTTTCCGATCCCACCGAGGCCGACATCACCGTCGCCGCCATCGCCTTCGACCTGGGCTTCGGCTCGCTCAGCCCGTTCAACCGCGCCTTCCGGGCCGTGACCGGCTCGACGCCGACGGCGTGGCGGCGTCAGGCGCTGGGCCCGCAGATCCCGGCCGATCCTGACTGAGTTCGAATTCGACCAGCCTTTTCCGGACTCGCCGAGACGACGACGACGCGCATCGGGCTCCTGGCCTTCCGCAACCGGAAGGAAGACCCGATGTCCAACCGCGACCTCTCCTCACCTCAGCCCACGCGCGCCGCACCCCCAAGCCTGAGCGCCCCGCGTCGGCGCGACGGCCTTGGCCTGTTCTACCTCCTCGTCTTCGCGTGGGCCTGGGGGGTCGGCCTCCTCTACGCGGCGCTTGGCGAACCGATGACGAGGCTGTTCGGGCCCGTGACGCTGTGGAACCCACTGATCTTCGTCACCGTGTGGTCCCCGACCCTGCTGACGCTCGCCATCACCGCCCGCTACGCGGGGCGCGCCGGCCTGCGCGAGCTGTTGGGCCGGATCTTCCGCTGGCGCTTCGGCCTGCGCTGGTACGCCATCGCCACCCTGGGCGTGGCGGCGCTGGCGCTCGGCGCGCGCTTCGTCCAGGCCCTGGTCACGCACACCCCGCCCCCGCCGGTGTTCGAGGTCGCGCACTGGCCGCAGTTCGTCGCCGCGGGCCTGGTCATGCTGGTGCTGGACCCGGGGCCGATCGGGGAGGACCCGGGCTGGCGCGGGTTCGCCCTGCCGCGGATGCTGGATCGCTTCAATCCGACGACGGCCGCCCTCCTGCTCGGCGCGATCTGGACCGTCTGGCACCTGCCGGCGTTCCTGTTCTCCGGCATGCCGCAGTCGAGCCTGCCGCTCGGCTGGTTCTGCGTCGCCATGGTGTCGGCGACGGTCTTGATGTCGTGGGTGACGATCAATGCGCGCGGCGCGGTGATCCCTGCGATCCTGATGCACTGGGCCTTCAACCGCTTCAGCGACCTCAACCCGGCCGGCGCCATGTACGCCGCCCTCGCCTATGCGGCGGCGGCCGTCGCGGTGATCGTCGCCACGCGCGGGACACTGTCGTCGGCCCCTCGGCGTCAGAGCACGTTGAGTTCAGAGGCCTTCTTGTCCACGCACGACGCCTCGTCGTGAGTGGGAAGGCCTCTAGAAGCGGTTCGCGAGCGCCCGGTACGCCGGATCCCTTTTGCGGCGCAGGATGTCGACCGCGGTGCGCCCGTCCGGCCCGGGAATGTCGCCGCGGGCGCCGAAGCCGATCACCATCGCCAGGTGTTCGGGCGCGCTGCCCTTGTCCAGCATCATGTGCAAGGCCGTGCGCCCGTCCTTGCCGATGGCGTTGGGATTGGCGCCCTGGCGCAGGAACTCCTCGGCCGCCTCGAACCGGCTCCAGCCGACAGCCTCCACGAAGACGTCGCTGCGCAGGGGCGCGCCGTGGCGGCGCAGCAGCCGGATCGCCTCCACGTCGCGGTTCCAGGCCGCGGCGAACATGCAGTGGTCGGGATCGCAGCCGCGCTGGAGGAGGAA
Source organism: Phenylobacterium sp. (assembly GCF_016124325.1). GTDB lineage: Bacteria > Pseudomonadota > Alphaproteobacteria > Caulobacterales > Caulobacteraceae > Phenylobacterium. The sequence continues at coordinate 139,958 of NZ_WGNY01000003.1, read as the reverse complement.
CCGCGCCAGGGTCAGGTTGCGGCCACGGGAGATGGCGTACCAGAGGGGCGTCGCGCGCCACTCGCCGTTAGGCCCTTCGGTGAAGGCCGCGTCGTTCGGGTCGAGGCCGCGGTCGATCAGCCCGTCGGCCAGGGCGACGCTGGCGTCGGCCTTGGCGGCGTCGCCCTCGACCGGCTGGGCGGCGGTCAGGTGCAGCCAGGTGCGGCCCTGCTCGTCGCGCACGCGCAGCAGTTCGGGGTGCGCATCGAGGTCGGCGAGCGCGGCCTTGACCTCGAACGCCTTCACCAGCTCGGCCATGCGGGTCTTGGAGGCCATGCCGGTCTTGGAAGCCATGCCGTGTGTCGCGTCAACCCGGAGGCGAGCCGACAGGTCGGCGTCTCGTCGTCGGGTTGCGGTCTGTCCCGAGCCGAAGCGTTGCGGCGCCCCGGTCGAAGCCGGGTCTTCACAATCTTGCCACGCTACTCGCCTCTAAGGGCGGCTTGCGGGGCGAGGCGTCCCGCGACGGGGGACCTTGCGTTGACTTGGACGGGGGCAGTCCTTAAGTCACCCACGCCCCTAAAAGCGCGTTTTTTCGAGGCGGCGAAGGGCCCTATCGCCGCCGGACGGACACCCTGACTTGAGCATCTTCCAACGGTTCCTCGGCTCCTCGAACGACCGCAAGGTCCGGGGCCTCATGGCGCGCGTCGCCAAGATCACGGCGCTGGAGCCGGCCATGCAGGCGCTGAGCGACGCCGAGCTCCGCGCGAAGACCGACGAGTTCAAGGCCCGGTTCGCCAAGGGCGAAACTCTGGACCAGCTCATGGAGGAAGCCTTCGCCGTGGTGCGCGAGGCGGCCAAGCGCGTGCTGGGTCAGCGGCACTACGACGTCCAGCTCGTCGGCGGCATGATCCTGCACAAGGGCGGCATCGCCGAGATGCGGACCGGCGAAGGCAAGACGCTGGTGGCGACCGCGCCCGTCTACCTGAATGCGCTGGCGGGCAAGGGCGTCCACGTCATCACCGTCAACGACTACCTGGCCCAGCGCGACTCGGAATGGATGGGTCAGGTCTACGGCTTCCTCGGCCTGTCGGTGGGCGTGATCGTCCACGGGCTCAGCCAGGGCCAGCGCCAGGCCGCCTACGGGTCGGACATCACCTATGGCACGAACAACGAGTTCGGCTTCGACTACCTGCGTGACAACCTCGTCTACGACGTCTCCGAGATGGTCCAGCGCGGCCACAATTTCGCGATCGTCGACGAAGTGGACTCGATCCTGATCGACGAGGCGCGCACGCCGCTGATCATCTCGGGCCCGACCGAGGACCGCTCGGAGTTCTACCGGACCGTCGACCTCCTGGTGAAGGAGATGATCCAGGACCCGACCACCTACGAGCACGACGAGAAGCAGCGCCAGGTCATGCTCACCGAAGAGGGGTCGGAGAAGGCGGAGCAGATGCTCGCCGACGCCGGCCACCTGGAGGAGGACTCCGCCGGCCTCTACGACCCGGCCAACATCTCGGTCGTCCACCACGTGAACCAGGCGCTGCGCGCCAACGTGCTCTACACCCGCGACAAGGACTACATCGTCCGCGCCGGCGAGGTGATCCTGATCGACGAATTCACCGGCCGGATGATGCATGGCCGCCGCCTGTCGGAAGGCCTGCACCAGGCGATCGAGGCCAAGGAAGGCGCCGTCGTCCAGCCCGAGAACCAGACCCTGGCCTCGGTGACGAGCCAGAACTACTTCCGCCTCTATTCCAAGCTCTCGGGCATGACCGGCACGGCCGCCACCGAGGCCCAGGAATTCCTAGATATCTACAAGATGGACGTGGCGGAAATCCCGACCAACCGGCCCGTCGCCCGGATCGACGACGACGACGAGGTCTACCGCACCGCCCGCGAGAAGAACCAGGCGATCATCGCCCAGATCGAGGAATGCTACCGCCGCGGCCAGCCGATCCTGGTGGGCACGGTCACCATCGAGAAATCCGAACAGCTTTCCGAGCTGCTGAAGGCCCACACCTTCGAGATGGACGGCAAGACCGTCCGCGGCATCCCGCACAGCGTCCTGAACGCCCGCTTCCACGAGCAGGAAGCCGTGATCGTGGCCGACGCCGGGGTGCCGGGCGCGGTGACCATCGCCACCAACATGGCCGGCCGCGGCACCGACATCCAGCTGGGCGGCAACGTCGACATGCGGCTGGCCAAGTGGCGCGAGGACCAGGCCGGCCTCGGCATCGAGGTGACGCCCGAATCGGCGTTCGCCCACCGCGCCGAGATCGAGGCCGAGATCGCCGACAAGAAGCGGCAGGCGCTGGAGGCCGGCGGCCTCTTCGTGCTCGGCACCGAGCGCCACGAAAGCCGGCGCATCGACAACCAGCTCCGCGGCCGTACGGGTCGTCAGGGCGACCCGGGCCACTCCAAGTTCTTCCTCTCCTGCGAGGACGACCTGCTGCGCATCTTCGCCGGCGAGCGCCTGGACTCGATCATGCGCACCTTCGGCGTCCAGGAAGGCGAGGCCATCACCCACAGGTGGCTGAACAGCGCCATCGCCACGGCCCAGAAGAAGGTCGAGCAGCGGAACTACGAGATCCGCAAGAACCTGCTGAAGTACGACGACGTCATCAACGACCAGCGCAAGGCCGTCTTCGAGCAGCGCCAGGAGTTCATGGAGGCCGGCGACCTCCAGGAGATCATCGGCGAATTCCGCAACGACACCATCGCCGACTTCGTCGTGCGCCACCTGCCGCCCAAGGCTTATGCCGAGCAGTGGGACGTCGAAGGCCTCGACCACCACGTGAAGTCGTTCCTGGGCCTCGACCTGCCGATCGCCCAGTGGGCGGCCGAGGACGGCATCGCCAACGACGAGATCGAGGAGCGCATCGTCAAGGCCGCCGACGCCCGCGCGGCCGAGCGCAACCAGCTCGTCGGCGAGCATATGCGCGCCATCGAGAAGAGCTTCCTGCTGCAGACCATCGACCTGCAGTGGCGCGAGCACCTGATGCACATCGATCACCTGCGCACGGTGATCGGCCTGCGCGGCTACGGCCAGCGCGACCCGCTGAACGAGTTCAAGACCGAAGCCTTCTCGCTGTTCGAAAAGCTGCTGGTCGACCTGCGCCAGAACGTGACCCGCTGGTTGATGACGGTGGAGTTCCAGTTCGAGGAGCCCCCGCCCCCGCCGGCCCAGCCCACCTTCGAGGTCCACCTCGACCCCCTCACCGGCCAGAACGAGGCCGAGCGCGGCTACATCCCCGACGGCGTCTCGTCCGAACAGCGCCAGGCCCTGCCCGTCTCGGCCCTGCCCCAGGGCTGGGAGGACACCGGCCGCAACCAGCCCTGCCCCTGCGGCTCGGGCAAGAAGTTCAAGCACTGCCACGGCGCGCTGGTCTGATTTGTCGGCGTCATCCTCGCCCTTGTGGCGAGGATCCCTCCCGCCGCGGGCGTTGAGCCTGCGACCTGCCCTGCGCCCCATCGGCGGACTCGCTGCGACCGACAGAGGGATCCCAGGCACAAGGCCTGGGATGACGATTTCCCCTACCGCCCGTCCTCCAGCACCATCCGCGCACCCTTCTCGGCGATCATGATGGTGGGCGTATTGGTGTTGCCGGAGGTGATGGTCGGCATCACCGAGGCGTCGATCACCCGCAGGGCCTCCACGCCCATCACCCGCAGCCGCGCGTCCACCACCGCCAGCGGGTCGCTCGCCAGGCCCATCTTCGTCACGCCCACGGGGTGGAAGATCGTCGTGCCGATGTCGCCGGCCGCCCGGGCCAGCGAGTCCGGATCGTCGCCCACGGCCGGCCCCGGCAGATACTCCTCGGGCGAATAGGGCTTGAGCGCCGGCTGGCCCATCAGCCGCCGGGTCACGCCGATGGCGTCGGCCGCCACCCGGCGATCCGCGTCCGTCGCCAGGTAGTTCGGCGCGATGACGGGCGCCGCGGCCGGGTCGGCCGAACGCAGCCGGATCGTCCCGCGCGAGGTGGGCCGCAGGTTGCAGGGCGCCACCGTCACCGCCGCGAACCGGTGCAGCGGATCGCCGAACCTGTCGAGCGACAGCGGCTGGACGTGGAACTGGATGTTGGGCCGCTCATGCTCGGGCGATGAGCGCGTGAAGATGCCCAGCTGCGACGGGGCCATGGTCAGCGGCCCGGTGCGGAACAGCGCGTACTCCGCCCCCATCAGCCCGCGCGTGATCAGGTTGTGATAGCGCCCGTTCAGCGTCGGCACGCCGCGCACCCTGTAGATCGCCCGCTGCTGCAGATGGTCCTGCAGGTTGCGCCCCACGCCCTGGCGGTCGACCACGACCGGCGCCCCGGCCTCGGCCAACCAGTCGCCCGGCCCCACGCCCGACAGCTGCAGGATCTGGGTCGAGCCCACCGACCCGGCCGAGAGGATCACCTCGCCCCGCGCCCGCGCCTCGAAGACCTGGCCGCCGCGCCGGAAGCGCACGGCCGTGGCGCGGCCGGCCTCGAACACCACCTTCTCCACCAGCACCCCGGTCTCCAGCCGCAGGTTGGGCCGCGACAGGGCGGGCGTCAGGAACGCCTTGGCCGCCGACCAGCGCAGCCCCCGCTTCTGGTTCACGTGGAACACTCCCACGCCCTCGTTGTCGCCGGTGTTGAAGTCGGCGGTGGCCGGCACGCCCATCTCCACGGCGGCCCGGGCGATGGCGTCCAGCACCGCCCAGCGCACGCGCGGCGCCTCCACCCGCCACTCGCCGCCGGCGCCGTGGTGCTCGGTCTCGCCGAGGAAGTGGTCGTCCAGCGCCCGGAACACCGGCGCCACGTCGTCCCAGCCCCAGCCGGTCAGGCCCAGCTGGCGCCAGTGGTCGTAGTCGGCCGCCTGGCCGCGCATGGAGATCATGGCGTTGATCGCCGACGAGCCGCCGATCACCTTGCCGCGCGGATATTTCAGCTTGCGCCCGTTCAGGCCCGGCTCGGCCTCGGTCTCGAACATCCAGTCCGAGCGCGGATTGCCGATGGCGAAGAGGTAGCCGACCGGGATGTGGAACCAGATCCAGTCGTCCCGGCCGCCCGCCTCCAGCACCAGCACGCGGGCCTTCGGATCGGCCGAGAGCCGGTTGGCCAGCACGCAGCCGGCCGAGCCCGCGCCGACCACGATGTAGTCGAACTCGCCCTCGATCCGCGTCGTCGCCTCGGCCATGCGCCGTCAATGGGCCAAGTCGGCGCCCGCCGCCAGTCTGCGCCCTACTCGGTCCGGATCGTCAGGCCGGAGAAATGCGCCACCGTGCCGGGGCCGATCCACAGCGCCACGGCGCCGCGGCGGTCCGCGCCGCCTTTCAGGTCGTTGACGATCAGCGCCGGCTGCGGCGCGTCGCCCAGGAACAGCCGCGCCTTGTCGCCCTTCACCACGATGCGCATCCGCACCCAGTGGCCGGGCTCCATGTCGGCGTAGCTCTCGTATCGCGACGGCGTCTCCCGGCGCAGCCGCTCCCACGGCCAGTCGGGCGCCGAGATGTACTGGACCGCGTGGTTGCGCCGCTCCTGGTCCTCGGCCCGTCCGTTGGTGGGCCGGATGTAGAAGCCCTCGCCCGTGCGGCCATCCGCCGACAGCCGGAACATCAGCCCCACGAAGCCGCGCGCCCCGGCCGAGGCGCCCTCCGCGGCGGGCGCGCCGGCCACCCAGGCCTCGATCTCCCCGTCCCCGAAGTCGGTGCCGGGAATGACCACCAGCTTGTCGGTCTGGCCGAACGGCGGGCCGAGGTCGGTCACCTTCAGGGCGTCCCGACCGTCCAGGGCGGCGGCGGCCACGGCGATATTTCCCACCGTCCGCACCCGGTCCGGCGCGAGCTGCGGCGCCGCCGCGACCAGCCCCAGGCCCAGCACTGCGGCCATCATCGTTCGAAGCATGCGCGTCCCCTCCCGCGGACCGGCAGATTGGGTCCGGGGCGGGGCGGGGGCAAGCCGTCCCGGCCGCCTATCCCACCCGCGCGTGGGCCATCCGGCTGTCGATCACCCGGGCCAGCCGCCGCACGCCCTCGTCGATGTCGTCGGGCGACGGCAGGGAGTAGCTCAGCCGGATGGTGTTGGCCGCCGCATCGGTGGCGTGGAACGGCGCGCCCGGCACGAACGCCACGCGCTCCTCGGCCAGCGCCGCCTCCAGCAGCCGCGCGCCGTCCATGCCCTGGGGCAGCTCCAGCCACACGAACATCCCGCCCTGCGGCGTGGTCCAGCGCACGCCCAGCGGCATGTGCCGCGACAGCGCCGTCTGCATGGCCTCGGAATGCTCGCGATACCGGGCGCGCAGCATGCCCAGCCGCTGCTCGTGACCTTCGGAGACCACCTTCCAGGCCGCCATCTGGTTGATCGTCGAGGCGTGCAGGTCGGCACCCTGCTTCAGCAGGGTGAGCTTCTCGATCACCGCCCGCGGCGCGCACACCCAGCCCAGCCGCAGGGCCGGCGAGACCGTCTTGGAGAAGGTGCCGCAGAAGATCGTCCGCCCCGCCTCGATCCCGCCCGACCGCGCAGCGTCCAAGCCGATGATCGAGGGCTCGTCCTCGCCGGCGAAGCGCAGGTCGCGGTAGGCGCCGTCCTCGATGATCGCGAAGCCGTGCGCCTCGGCCAGGTCCAGCAGCGTTTCGCGCTCGGCGCGCGTCATGGTGCGCCCGGTCGGATTGGCGAAGTCGGGCACCACATAGGCGAAGCGCGCGCCCTCGGCGTCGCGGCCCGACAGGTCCAGCGCCGCGTAGGCCGGCTCATAGGCGTTGAACGCGCCCAGCGCGCCCATGTAGGTGGGCCGCTCCACCAGCACCTTGTCGCCGGGGCTGAGGAACAGCTTGCCCAGCAGGTCCAGCGCCTGCTGCGAGCCGGCGGTGATCAGGATGTTGGCCGGCTCGCACGGCGCGCCGGCGCGGGCCATCCGCTCGGCGATCCACACGCGCAGCGGCTCGATCCCCTCGGTCACCGAATACTGCAGCGCCTGCTCGCCGCTGGTCGCCAGGGCCTCAGCGTAGGCCGCCGCCATCTCCTCCACCGGGAACAGCGACGGGTCGGGGATGCCGCCGGCGAACGACAGGATGTCGGGCTGGTCCAGCAGCTTGAGCAGCTCGCGGATCTCGGAGGCGCGCACGCGGCCCATCCGGTCGCTGAAGCGGTCTTCCCAGGCGGTCATAGCGGAGGTCTCCATCTGGCGCGGACGGAGCACACTGGCCGATCCATCCGCAAGGCTTGCGGGGGGATCGACGTCACGAGCGGATCTAGCCGCGCGCAGCCTCGCATCGCCCCGCGGGGGGAGCGGCGAATACTTTCGGCGATGCCAGCGTCGGGCGGCTCATGACGCCTCTGCCCTAGCCGACCGCAGGGCCGTTGTCACGGTCCAGTATGCGCGAGGTGGCCCGCACCCCAGCGTCATCCCGGGCGAAGCGCAGCGAAGACCCGGGACCCAGCCGCTCAAACGCCGACGCTGCGAATGGGCGACGCTTCACGCGATCAGCAGGGAACCGCGGACTGTCCCAGCGCGTAGAGCACGGAGTCCACGACGCGCGTCGTGACCCTAGCTCTGAACAGGGCGATATCGGCAAGGAGACCGAATATCAGCAGCAGCCAGACTCCATAAGTCCAACCTACATAGTCCGCGTACAGCAGCGTGAAGAACCAGTTCTGACCAAACAGATACAGGCCGCTGGCCACTACCGCCGCAGCGGCGAGGAGCAAGCCGGGGACGAAGAGCTGGCGCAGCCGATCCGGCTTCAGGAGCGAGAGCGCCACCAGCAGCAGGAACGCCAGAAGGTTGGCGCTCGCGAAGATCCGCAGGTCGCGCAGCAGGCCGGCTGTGATCTCGCCATACTTGCCTTCGATGATCCGGCGCAGCTGCGGTTCGGCGCGTTCCAGCGCCGAAATTCGAAGTCCGACCGCAGCGTCTAAGCCCTGCCGCAGCCGTTCCCGACACGCGCAGTCGAGATCCTGCATGCGGGCCACCACGTCCGCGATCCGCCCGCTCGCATCCGCGGCCAATCGCGCCTGCAGCGCAGCGATCTCCTCGCTATGCCGCTCCGCCAGGGCCTCGGCGAAGCGGCCAGCCCGGGGTTGCCGCGCTTCAGCCCGAATGGCCCGAAGTTCGCTTCCGATTTGCCGCTCGATCTGGCTCTGGATGAAGCCGCGCGCCGCACGCTCGACATGGATCGGCGACGCAAAGGTCAGCGCCAGGACCGCGCCATAGAGGATGACGCCGGCCAAGCCGATCAGGAGCAGTGTCAGCTTCATGCCGCCTCTCTAGCAGCGCTGGCGAAGGCTAGGTTGCATGGGAAGCCGCCGCAATGGTTGCGACCGCGCGCCGGAACCACTGCTAGGTCGGAACGCGACAACTGCATTCGACCCATGCGGCCGGATATTTCAACGTCATCCCGGGCGCAGCGCAGCGAAGACCCGGGACCCAGCCGCTCAAACGCCGACGCTGCGAGAGAGATGCGGCTTCGACGCAGCGTGGCTGGGTCCCGGCTCGGCGCCTTGCTCGCGCAAGGCTTGGCCGGGAGGACACGGGGCTTGAGACCGCCTTCGACCCGTTGCGGACCTGTCGTAGCGCACTACGGTCGGACCTCATCAATACGCCAGCAGGATGATCATGCGCCGCTACCCGCCGTTTGAAATCGATGCTGCGCCCGCCACCTTCGAAGCGTTGCGAAGTCGCCTATCTGGCTTGGCCATAGGTGACAGATTTGGCCCCCATTGGCTGCGGGACGCCGATGGAAACTCCTATCCGATCTACGTCCAGCAGCGTGACCTCGAGTTCAAGTTCGAGGTCTTTTCGCTGGCGGTCCCGACATTGTCGGCCCTCGCCGCGCAGGCGCCTCAGCCGCCCCGTCGCTTCGACCCGTGGCCGTTCGCACAATGGACAGTTGGCGTCCTGAGGCGGACCGAGTTCATCATCGAGGACGCCGACGTTCAGGACGCGTTCGGCGCAGCGCCAAACGTCCAATCGGCGGCGCCTCCAGGTCAGGAGCCAGACGCGGCAAGCGCGGCTTGTGAGGTTGCTGTCGGCCTCATCTTCACCGCCAACGACGGGGCGCAGTTGCTAATCGGCGTTGATTGGATGCCGTTCAATACGGTTGTCACGCAGGACGCCACGCAGATTGAGGCCTTTCGTCAGTGTTGCGAAACCATCGGCCTCACAGAGTACCTTGGACGGATCGGGTAGCGGGGCATCGACGGCCACGGCGGACCGGGCAGTTCTCGTGGCCTAGCCCTACCGCGTCACGATCGGGAAGCCCGGCGTCGGCGGGGTCATCCAGCTCAGCAGCCGCGCCAGCGCGCCCGCGTCGCCCTCGCCCTTCACCTTCGAGGCGTCGCCGCCCGCCAGCGCCACCAGCAGGAACTGCGCCCGGGGCATGGTGAAAGTCCCGTCCGCCGTTCCCTTCGGATCGGCCTCCCAGGTCAGCACGTCGTGCTTCACGGTCACGCGGTAGCGCTCGCTGCGGTCGGGGAAGACGAGGTCGACACTCACCTGCCCGTCCTTGGCCTTCGCCGGATCCAGCCGCACCGACAGCAGGTCGAGCAGCTCGGACGTCGAGGTGCTGCGGATCAGGTCCAGCGAGGCGGTCTGCACGCGCGGCGGCGCCACGCCCTGGCGCAGCTCCTGGGCGCCGGTGAGGTACATGTTGCGGCCGATGGCGCTCTCGGCGCCGGCGGCCTGCCGGTCGTAGACCTTGGCCAGCAGCTCGCGCGCGGCGGTGTCCTTGGCGTCGGCGTAGACCAGCTTGTTCGCCAGTTCGCCCGCCCAGCGGTCGTCGCCCTTGTCGTAGGCCGCCTGGGCCGCCGCCAGCACCTTGGCCGGGCCGCCCGCCAGCGCCACGTAGCGCGCCGCCTCGTCGGCCGGCTCCAGCGGGGCCAGGTGGACGGGGTTGGCGTCATACCAGCCCATGTAGCGCTGATAGACCGCCCGCGAATTGAAGCTCAGCGTCCCGTAGTAGCCGCGGTTGTACCACTCGTCGTCCAGCACCTCGGGCAGGCGCAGCCGGTTGGCGATCTCGGCCGGCTGCAGCCCCTCGTTCATCAGTCGCACCGTCTGGTCGTGGAGGTACTTGTAGGCGTCGCGGTGCTTCTCGAGGAAGTCGCCGATGGCCGCCCGGCCGAAGCGCGGCCAGGCGTGGCTGGTCATCATCACGTCGGTCTTGTCGGCGTAGAGGCGGATCGACTCGGTCAGGTCGTCGGCCCAGGCCTTGGCGTCGCGCACCAGCGCCCCGCGGGGCGTCAGGATGTTGTGCATCGTGGCGTTGGCGTTCTCGGCCATGTCCAGCAACTTCAGGTCCGGCAGGTAGATGTTCATCTCCGCCGGCGCCTCGGTGTCGGGCGTGTACTGGAACTGCAGCCGCACCCCGTCGACCGTCATCTCCTGGCCGGTGTGGTCGATCTCGACCGTGGGCGGGATCAGCGTCTGGGTCCCGGTGGAGACCGCCATGCCGATCCCGGAATTCAGCGGCCCCTCGGGGCCGGCCGGCATGCCGATGCCGAACTGATAGGCCGCGCGGCGGCTCATGGCCGGGCCGGCGATGATGTTCTCGCTGATCGCGTGCTCCAGGAAGCCCTTCGGCGCGATCACCGCCACCTTGCCGGCGTCGACGTCGGCCTGGGCCACCATGCCCTTGGCGCCGCCGAAGTGGTCGATATGGCTGTGGGTGTAGATCAGCGCCACGACGGGCCGCGCGCCCAGCTTGGCGTTGGCCAGGTCGAGCGCGGCCTTGGCGGTCTCGGCCGAGGTCAGCGGGTCGATGACGATCCAGCCGGTCTTGCCGGCGATGAAGGTGGCGTTGGCGAGGTCGAAGCCGCGCACCTGCCACACCCCGTCGGTCACCTTGAAGAGGCCGTTCTTGGCCAGCAGCTGCGACTGGCGCCACAGGCTGGGGTTCACCGTCTTGGGCGCGGGCGCCTCCAGGAATCCCCAGGCCGACAGGTCCCACACCACCCGGCCGTCGGCGGCGCGGATCTTGGGGTCGTCGCGCGTGGCCACGAAGCCGCGGCTGGCGAAGTCGAAGTCCTGGCGGTCGGCGAAGTCCGGCCCCGCGGCCCGCGCCGGCGCGGCGATGGCGAACGCCGCCGCGGCGGCCCAGAGCAGTTTCCTCATGACGCGTCCTCCCCGGCCCAGCCATGCGCTGGATCAGGCGGATTGACTAGGTGGTGTGGGACTCGGGAATTGTCACCCAGCACACATTTGGCCGCCGCGAGGAGCCCTTGACTTGGCCCGGCCGCGCGGCTCGCATCGGGCCATGCGCGCGATCGTCGTCGGAGCGGGAATCGGGGGCCTCACCGCGGCGCTCAGCCTCCATGCCGTAGGCGTGGAGGTCGAGGTTTTCGAGGCCGTGCGCGACCTGCGGCCCCTGGGCGTCGGCATCAACCTCCTGCCCCATGCGGTGCGCGAGCTGACCGAGCTGGGCCTGGCCGATCGCCTCGCCCGCGTGGGCGTGGCCACCGAGGCCCTGGTCTACGCCAACCGCCACGGCCAGGAGATCTGGCGCGAGCCGCGCGGCCTCGCCGCCGGCTACCGCTGGCCGCAGTATTCGATCCACCGCGGAACCCTGCAGATGCTGCTGCTCGACGCCGTGCGCGAACGTCTCGGGCCCGGAGCGGTGCGGCTGGGCGCCGAGGCCGTCGCCGCCGAGGGCGACACGGCGATCTTCCGCTCGGGCGAGACGGCCCGCGCCGACCTCGTCGTCGCCGCCGACGGCGTCCATTCCGCCATCCGCGCCCAGCACTATCCCGACGAGGGCCCGCCGATCTGGAACCGGCGCGTGCTCTGGCGCGGCGTCACCGAGGCCGACGCCTATCTCGGCGGGGCGACCATGGTCATGGCCGGCCACGCCCAGCAGAAGTTCGTCTGCTATCCGATCGACCCGGCCGCGCCGCCGGGCCGCTCCCTCGTGAACTGGATCGCCGAACTGCGCTTCCCGGACGGGACCGATTGGCGGCGCGAGGACTGGAACCGGCCCGGCCGCCTCGCCGACTTCGCGCCCCGCTTCGCCGACTGGGACTTCGGCTGGCTGCACGTACCCCAGGTGATCGCCGCGGCGGATCGCGTCTTCGAATACCCGATGGTCGATCGCGACCCGGTCGAGCGCTGGACCTTCGGGCGCGTCACCCTGCTGGGCGACGCCGCCCACGCCATGTATCCGATCGGCTCGAACGGCGCCTCGCAGGCGATCCTCGACGCCCGCACCCTGGCGTTCCACGCAGCGACCCAGCCCGACATTGACGCCGCGCTCGCCGCCTACGAGGCCGAGCGCCGACCGGCCACCAGCCGCCTCGTCCTGGCCAATCGCGGCGAGGGGCCCGAGCGGGTGATGCAGATGGCCGAGGACCGCGCCCCCGGCGGCTTCGCCGACGTGGCCGAGGTCATCCCCCGCACCGAGCTGGAGGCCGTGGCCGACGGCTACAAGAAGGTGGCCGGCTTCGACCGCGAGTCGCTGAACGCCCGCCCGTCGCTGACGCCCGGCGCCGCCTGAGCCCTCAGGCTGGGCGGACGATGTGGCCTTCGTCGGGGCTGACCCGGCCGGCGACCACCTCGCCATAGAGCGCCTGCAACGCCCCGGCGCCCGCGTGATGCTTCAGCTTCAGCCAGGGATTGGCCGCCACGAACGCGCGCAGGGCCTCCGCGAAGCGGGCCTCCAGCGCGCCCGGCCCCCAGTCCTTCATCCGCTGGCGGATGCGGTCCGGCGCGAAGAAGAACGCCGGCTGCGGACCGGTCTTTGGCGGTTCGCCGCCCCGCGCGTCCCAGTGCGTGACGCCCACGACGATGCTCTGCGTCAGCACGTCGCCCAAGGCTTCGTGGACATCGCGCGTCACCGAAGACCGGCCGGCGAAATCCACATAGACGGCCGGCCCGGCCGCCTTCAGCCCGGCGATGTGGTCATAGTCGACGACCTCGTCGTAGAGGCCGAAGCCCTTCAGGCCGTCCACGTGTCCGGGCGAGGTCAGGCCGATCACCCGCACGCCACGTCTGCGCGCCAGCCACGCCAGGCCCATCGCCGTCTTGCTCGACGCGCTGGAGAGCACCAGCGTCGCCGGCGCCGCCTCGGCGATCTGGTCGTCCAGCAGGAAGCTGGTCATGAGCAGCGGCCGCAGCAGCGAGCGCCAGTCGTCGTCGGCCGCCGGCTCGGCGACCTGGTAGGCGTTGTAGGTGGGCGGCAGCTCGGCGCGGTGGGCCGAGACCTCGACGTAGCCCGACGGCCGCTTCTCGAACCGCGCCACCGTGTGGCTCGACATCGGCCAGTAGCCGAACAGCCGCAGCCCCTCCGGCGCGTCGGCCGCCTTCGATCGGACCACGCGGGCGAAGCCCCACACGGGGATGCGGCCCATCCCCTCCGGCGCGGGAAAGAACTTCCAGTAGCCGATCTGCTCGCCGACCGCGCCGTAGGTGACGTTGTTGGCGGTGAGCGCGAAGCTCTCGATTTCCAGCAGGGCCTCCCCGTCGGCCAGCGGCGCCTCGGGGTCCATGGGCGCGAGTTGCGTCCGCCGAAGGTCGGTCCGGTCGACGAGGAGGTCCCAGCCGGTCATGGCGATCAGAACGCCGCCCAGTTGCCGTGGAAGCCGAACGGCACCCGGCGCGGGACCTCGGCCGTGGCGATCGGGCCCTTGGCGATGTCCAGCGCATCGAACACCAGCAGGTCCGAACGGTCCTCGGCGCCGCGATAGACCACCGCGGTCAGCCAGCCGTCGCCTTCCTCCGTCCCGCCCTCGCGCGGCGCGAACACCGGCTCCGACGTCCCGTCGCCGCCGGGCAGTTCGTAGACCGTCCGCTTGCCCGACTTGAAGTCCATGTGGGCGATGGCGTTCATCCGCACCGTGGCGGCGCTGGTGGTGTCGGCCGCGTACCAGCCGTGCCGGTGCTTGCGCGTCTCGGCGCGCGGGTCGACGCGCGGGAATTCGCCGTCCAGGTCGTCCAGCGGCTCTTCCTTGATGGCGTCCGAGGCGCCGGCCAGGTCGAAGGTCCAGCGCACCAGCCGCGCGGCGGCCTTGTCGCCCCGCGAGCCGTCCGCCTTGGGGAACAGCGGGGCGACGTCGTAGCGCATCACGTCGCAGTAGATCTTGTCGCCTTCCTCCCACGCGTTCAGCGGGTGGAAGACGTAGCAGGCCTCGGTGTTGAACCAGCGGATGGTCGAGACGTCGGCGTCCCGGCGCATGACCCCCACGTACGAACCCTTTTCCGGCTCCCACGCGAACGCCGGCTTGCCGCTCATCGCCCGCTCGATGCTGCCGGTCAGGGGCAGGATCGGGAACAGGGCGTGGTTCTCGGTGACCATGAAGTCGTGGACCATCGACGAATACGGCGCCTGGAAGTCCTGGCGACGCACCACCTCGCCGGTCGCGTCGGTGACGCCGTAGCTCATGCCCGCCGACAGCGGCATGTCGCCGACGCCATAGGCGAACCAGACCATCTCGCCGGTCTTGGGGTCGAGCTTCGGGTGCGCCGTCACCCGGCCGCCGTAGGGCCGCACGTAGCCGCGCGATTCCAGCGTCTTCGGGTCCAGCTCGAAGGGATGGTGGCCCTCCTCCAGCGCCAAGAGGCGCCCGGCGTGCCAGACGATGTTGGTGTTGGCCACGCCGCCTTCGTTGCCCACGGCCAGCGGGTCGGTGGTCATCGGGTTGCCGAAGCTCCCGAACAGCGCGCGGCCGTGCTCGTGCTCCAGCTCCCACTTCGGCGTGCGGACGTAGCGGTTGCGGTAGTGGACCTTGCCGCCGTCCAGATAGAAGCCGTGGATCATGCCGTCGCCGGCGAACCAGTGATGGTTCGGGTCGCGCGGCTCGAACTGCGGGTTCGGGCCATTGCGGTAGAGCGCGCCGCGCAGGGCGGCGGGGACCTCTCCCTTCACCTTCAGCTCGAAGTCGTCCTCCGAGCGGACCGGCGCGAAGTTGCCCACGAGATACGGATTGATGCGTGCGTCGCCATCCATCGCCGATCCTCCCTTGTCATCCGGCTGCCTTACGTTGTAAATTTATTGAGTAAGCGTTAGCCCTTGGCAAGCAATTTCTTCTAGCCTCCCGAATCAGATGCCTCGCGTCCTCACCGACACCGACGTCGCCGACTTCCGCGAGCGCTTGTGCGCCGCCGCGGAGCGGCTGTTCGCCGAGCGCGGCCCCGACGCGGTCACCATGCGCCAGCTGGCCTCGGCCCTGGGCGTCTCGCCCATGACGCCCTACCGCTACTTCGAGGACAAGGAAGACATCCTGGCCGCGGTGCGCGCCAACGCCTTCAACCGCTTCGCCGACGCCCTGGAGGCCGCCCGCGACGCCCAGGCCGACGCGCGGGGCAAGGGTCACGCGGTGGGCGAGGCCTATGTCGCCTTCGCTCTGGAGCATCCCCACGCCTACAAGCTGATGTTCGACCTGCACCAGCCGAACCAGGAGCAGTATCCCGAGCTCGCCGCCGCCGGCCAGCGCGCCCACGGCACCATGACGGGCTATGTCGAGGACGCCGTCGCCGCCGGCCTGATGAAGGGCGATCCCGAGCAGATCGGCATGATGTTCTGGGCCGCCGTCCACGGCGCGGTGGTGCTGGAGCTGGCCGGGATGATCCCGCCCGGCGCCGCGCGCACGTTGCAGCAGGCGCTCAACGCCACCCTGGCCAAGGGTCTGCGCGCAGGCGCTTGACGGCCCCCGCGGCAGTCGGGCGAGGTTCCCGCCAAACGGGAGGCGCGCCGATGACCAAACCCAAACCCTTCGAGGTCCGCTGGAGCGAGGCAGAGGTCGAGGCCGTGCTCGACCGGGTGCGCGCCTATCCGTGGCCGCCCATGCCCGAAGTCCCGGACGGCTGGGCCTATGGCTGCGACGGCGCCTGGCTGAAGGGGCTCTGCGAGCACTGGACCGGCGCCTACGACTGGCGCGCGGCGGTGGACGACCTCAACCGCTTCCCGCAGTTCACCGCCCGCGTCGAGGATTTCGACCTGCACTTCCTGCACGTGGTCGGCGAGGCGGGCGGCAAGCGGCCCCTGCTGGTCACCCACGGCTGGCCGGGCTCGCACTACGAGTTCTGGCGCGCCATCGAGCCGCTGGCCTTCCCCTCGCGCTTCGGCGGCGATCCGGCCGACGCCTTCGACCTCGTGATCCCGTCCCTGCCCGGCTTCGGCTTCTCCTCGAAGCCCACGCGGCCGATCGGCCAGCGCAGCACCGCGCGCCTGTTCAATCAGCTCATGACCGAAACCCTGGGCTACAAGACCTACCTCGCCCAGGGCGGCGACTGGGGCGCCATGGTCACCTCGTGGCTCGGCCGCGACTTCCCGGTCCACGCACGGGCCATCCACCTCAACATGCTGGGCTTCCGCGCGCCGGACGGCCCGCAGGGCGAGGCCGAGCTGGCCTGGGCCGCGCGCCAGGCTGGGGCCATGGAGATGATGGGCGCCTACTTCCGCCTGCAGGTCTCCAAGCCGCAGTCCATCGCCTGGATGGGTGCGGGCAATCCCGTGGGCCAGGCGGCCTGGATCGCCGAGCGCTTCCACGACTGGTCCGACCTGAGCGCGAAGTCGATGGACGAGGCCTATCCGAAGGACCGCCTGCTCACCAACATCATGCTCTACGTGATGACCGGCAGCTTCACGACGGGCGCCTGGTACTACCGCGGCCTCATCGAGGAAGGCGGCCTGGCCTTCGAGAAGGGCGAGCGGGTCGAGACGCCGACCAGCTTCGCCAACTTCCCGGGCGAGCCGCTCTACTCCGCCCCGCCGCGCAGCTTCGCCGAGCGCGCCTACAACATCGTCCGCTGGACCGAGATGCCCCGCGGCGGCCACTTCGCCGCCATGGAGGAGCCCGAGCTGTACGTCGAGGAGGTCCGCGCCTGGGGCCGCGAGGCCGGGTAGGGACCACGAAAGACACGAAAGGACGCCCCAGGCCTCCGCGCCAGCGGAGGCGCTGTCTTTCGTGTCCTTTCGTGTGTTTCGTGGTTCCCAACGCCGCGCCGACGCGCCAAGACACCTCGCCATGGCCCGCTTCGATTTCGCCTCCGACAACGCCGCCCCCGCCACGCCGGAGGCCATGGCCGCGCTCGTCGCCGCCAACACCGAGTTCACCCCCGGCTACGGTTCGGACAAGGTCAGCCGCCGGGCCGCCGACCTCGTGCGCGCCCTGCTCGACGCCGACGCCGAGGTGCGGTTCGTGCCGTCGGGCACGGCGGCCAACTCCGTGGCCCTGGCGGCGCTGTGCCAGCCCTACGAGTCGGTGCTGGCCCACGAGCACGCCCACATCTGCACTGACGAGACCGGCGCGCCGGGCTTCTTCGGCCACGGCCTGGGGCTCACCGGCCTGCCCGGCGCCTCGGGCAAGATCGACCCGGCCGCGCTCGCCGCGCCCCTCGCCGCCCCCGACCTCTCCCACCGCCAGCCGGTGGCGGCCCTCTCGGTCACCAACGCCACCGAATACGGCGCCGTCTACGCCGCCGACGAGCTCGGCGCCCTCACCGCCCCGGTGAAGGCCAAGGGCTATGGCGTCCACCTCGACGGCGCGCGCCTGTTCAACGCCGCCGCCGCCGGCTTCGACCTCAAGGCGATCAAGGGGCTGGGCGTCGACATCCTCGTGGTCGGCGGCGCCAAGGTGGGCATGCCACCTACCGAAGCGGTGGTGGTCTTCGACCGCGCGCTCGCCCGCCGGTTCGACGCGCGGCTGAAGCAGGGCGGCCAGCTCCCGTCCAAGGGCCGCTTCTACGCCGCGCCCTTCATCGGCATGCTGGAGGACGGCGCCGCGATGCGCCACGCCGCCCACGCCAACGCCATGGCGAGGAAGCTGGCCGGCCTCATGCCCTTCCCGATCCGCCATCCGGTCGACGCCAACGGCGTGTTCGTGGAAATGGACGAGCCGCGGCTCAAGGCGCTCCACGCCCAGGGCTGGTTCGTCTACCGCTTCCTCGACGGCTCGGTGCGCTTCATGTGCTCGTGGGCCACCACCGAGGCGGCCGTCGAGGAGATCGGCGAGGCCCTGAAGGCCGTGGCCTGATCGCCTGCCGCTACGCGGGGGAGGTGCGGGTCAGGACAGCCCGCTGCGGCCGATGGCGTAGAAGCGCTCGGCGCGGGCGGCCTTGAGCGCGGCGGCCGAATGGCCCTCCAGCGCCTTCAGCTCCCGTTCCACCGCATCGCCCACGGTCGTCATGGCCGCTTCCGGATCGGCATGCGCGCCGCCCGTCGGCTCCGGGATGATGCCGTCGACGATCTTCAGCTTCAGCAGGTCCTGGGCGGTGATCTTCTGCGCCTTGGCCGCGAACTCGGCCGTGCGCGAGCCGCGCCACAGGATGGCGTTGGCGCTCTCCGGCGGGATCACCGAATAGATGGCGTGCTCCAGGATCAGCACGCGGTTGCCGCAGGCGATGCCCAGCGCCCCGCCCGAGCCGCCTTCGCCGGTGACCACGGCCACCATCGGCACCTCCAGCATCAGCGCCTTTTCGGTGGAGCGGGCGATCGCCTCGGCCACGCCGCGCTCCTCCGACTCCTTGCCCGGATAGGCCGCCGGGGTGTCCACGAAGCTGATGACCGGCAGGTTGAACCGCTCGGCCAGCTCGAACAGGCGCACCGCCTTGCGGTAGCCCTCGGGGCGCGCATAGCCGAAGTTGTGCTTCACGCGGGTGGCGGTGTCGCGGCCCTTCTCGTGGCCCATCACCACCACGGGCATGCCGCGGAACCGGCCGATGCCGCCCATGATCGCCTGGTCGTCGGCGAACTTGCGGTCGCCGCGCAGCTCCTGGAACTCGTCGATCAGGGCGCCGACGTAGTCGACGAAGTGCGGCCGGTCGGGATGGCGCGACACCTGGGTCTTCTGCCACGCGTCCAGGTTCGCGTACGCCTCGCGCCGCAGGGTCTGCGCGCGGTCGCGGAGTGTTTCGATCTCGCTGTCCAGCACGCCGGAACCGGCGGTCCCCGACAGCTTCGAGAGCTCTTCGATCTTGGCTTCGAGATCGGCGATGGGGCGCTCGAACTCGAGGTAGTGCGGGGCCATCCGATGGTCCGTCTGCTGCGCCGCCGCCCCCCGGCGCGGCCGAAACTGAAGGCGCGGAAACTAGGCGCGAACGGTCCGGGTCACAAGCGCGCAGCCCCGATCCCGCTTCCGCACGGATGCAACCGCACCCGCGGCTGCGCCGTTTTCACGGCTCACCTGCGCCGCGGCGCCACCACGCCCGGCGCGAGACAGAGGAGCCGCGAGATGAAGAACACCCTCACGATCTCGGCGGTCTCGGCCCTGGCCCTGGCCAGCGCGCTGCCGGCCGCCGCCCAGCAATATCGACCCACGCCGGAGTACCGCCACGACCTGGCGCAGTACGAAGCGGCCCGCGACCGCTATGACGCGCGCCGCGACGCCTACGACGCCCGCCGCGCCGACTACAACGCCAACCGCGCGGACTACGAGGCCGCACGCCGCGCCTACGACGTGCGCCTGCGCGCCTGGGATCAGGCCCGCGTCCGCTACGACCGCCGCTACGGCGCGGGCGCCTATGCCCGCTACTATCCCAAGCCCGTCTGGGACGAGCGCCGCTGGGGCGGCTACGACCTGCGCTACGCCGACCGCTACGGCCACGACGCCTCGGCCATGGAGGCCTGCAACAGCAACAACTCGGCCGTCGCGGGCGGGGTGATCGGCGCCCTCGCCGGCGCGATCGTGGGCTCCAACGTGGCCGGCCACGGCGCCAAGACCGAGGGCTCGGTGCTGGGCGGCGTGGTGGGCGCTGGCCTCGGCGCGGCCATCGGCCACCAGCGCGACAAGTACAAGTGCGACCGCAGCGGGCCCTATTTCACCTACGACGAGACCGTCCCGTACCGCGAGGGGCGCACGCGTTACGCCAGCAACCACGACCGGCGCTGGTACCACCGCCACGGCTGCCGCATGGCCGCCTCGCCGGTCGACCCCTACGGGCGCGAAATCCGCTACGTCCGGGTCTGCCCCGACGACGAGGGCCGCTTCCGGATCACCGGCTAGGGCCGGCCAGGGCGAGCGCCGGGCGTCAGGCGGCCTCGCGCCAGCGCGGGGCCGCCGGCTTCGGCGCCCTGGGCGGAAACAGGAACCGGCCCGCGACCGACCCGTCGCGCAGTCGGATCACCAGCTTCGAGGGCTCGCCCTTCGCCGCCAGCCGCTCGGCGAGGCGGCGGGCGGCGGCCTCCGCCGCGGCGCCCGAGCGGAACATCATCTCGTTGGCGACGCCCGCGACGGTGACGGCCCAGCCGGAGGCGACCGGCCGAACGGTCAGGGTCGTCATGCCGCGCCTCCCCCGACCGCGCGCCGGTCGAGTTGCGCGAGCGCCTCGCGCACCTCCGCGACCGCTACGGGCTCCGGCGTGCCGAGAAGCCACCGCATGTGCGGCTGATCCTGCACCGCCGAGGCGTCGGAGAGCCACGACGCCAGCACCGCCCGCCGATCCTCGGTCGTAAGATCCGGATCCTTCAGGACATCGCTGGGTCGCAGGAAACCGACGCCGGGACGCAGCCAGCGCTCCCGGGCCGCGCGAAGGCCGATGGTGTTGATCTGTTGCTCTGTCGTGGCCAGCAACATGGCGGTCCTCTCCGAAGTTCGTCCTTTGCTTGCTGAAGGGGGGCGAGGCCCGGGCCGGGCCTCGCCGGACAGGTCACGCGGCCTTGGAAGCCTTTCGCTTGCCCTCGATGAGCCGCTTCAACGGCGTGACGCGCGGCGTGTTGATCTCGATCCGCCGCGGCTTGAGCGCCGCCGGCAGCTCGCGGACCAGATCGATGGTCAGCAGCCCGTCGGCGAACCGGGCGCCGGTGACCACCACGTGGTCGGCCAGTTCGAAGCGCTGCTCGAACGGACGCAGCGCCAGGCCCTGGTGCAGGACAGCGCCCTCCGGCTGCGGCCGGGCCCGCTCGCCGCGCACGACGAGCAGGTTCGGATGCGCCATCACCTCCAGTTCGTCGGCGCGGAATCCCGCCACCGACATGGTGATGCGATACCCGTCCTCGGCGGTCTTCTCGACGTCGTATGGGGGATATTCCCGCGCCCCGACCCCCTGAAGGGCGCTGTCGATCAGGCTGGCCATATGGTCGGCGCCGATCAGCGATCGGTAGAGCGGGGAGAAGTCGTAGTCGGCTCGCATGTGTCCACCTCCTCGAAAGAGCAAGTTGAACCGGGAGCGTCGGGAAGCCCGAGCCCCCTGACCTGGACCTGCAAGGCGTCCAGCGCGAGTTGAATTAGAGTCCGGAACAGCCCGTTCAAGAGCGTCGGCGAAGAAATTTTTCGGCGTCCGGCGACCTCCCGCCGCCGCCTACCGCTTCTTGGCTAGCGGGTGCTTGGTGGCCACCACCTGGGCCAGGCGGTCCGAGGCCACGTGGGTGTAGATCTGGGTGGTGGCGATGTCGGCGTGGCCCAGCAGCTTCTGCACCACGCGCAGGTCGGCGCCGCCCTCCAGCAGGTGGGTCGCGAAGGCGTGGCGCAGCACGTGCGGGCTCACCCGGGCCGGGTCGATCCCGGCGTCGGCGGCGGCCTCGTCCAGCACCTGGGCGAAGCGCCGGGGGGTCAGGCGCCCCTCCTTGCCGCGCGAGGGGAACAGCCACGGATTGGCCTTCTGGCCCTTCGGCAGGAACTTCGGCCGCGCCTCCAGATAGGCCTTCACCGCCGCGCGGGCGGCGTCGTTCAGCGGCGCCAGCCGCTCCTTGCCGCCCTTGCCCTTGACGATCAGATAGGCCGGGTCGCGCGCCAGCGCCGACAGCGGCAGGGCGGTGAGCTCGCTGATCCGCAGGCCCGAGGCATAGGCCAGCTCGACCATGCAGCCGAACCGCAGGCCCTGCGCCCCGTCCCGCGCGCCGGCCGCCGCGATCAGCCGGTCCATCTCCTCGCGCGACAGGATCTTGGGCAGCGGCCGGCCCTTCTTCGGGGCCTCCACCCGGCGCGAGGGGTCGTCGGCCCGCCAGCCCTCGCCCAGCACGAAGCGGTAGAACTGCCGCACCGCCGCACGCCGCCGCGCCGCCGTCGCCGGCGCCAGCCCCCGCGCGCCCAGGTCGGCGAAATAGGCCTCCACATCCTCGGCCGCCGCATCCGACAGGTCGCGGCCCCGGCCGGCCAGGAAGCCGCGCGCGTCGTCCAGGTCGCGCGTATAGGCCGTCAGGGTGTTGCGCGCCGCCGCCCGCTCGACGGCCATCATCTCCAGGAAGGCCTCGGCCCACTCGCCGCCGCGCCCGCCTGCCCCGTCGGTCATTTCAGGCCCGCCAGCCCCTCGAGCGCGAAGGTCCGCGCGTCGGCCATCAGCCCCGCCGCGGCCAGCGCGTGGACGATGCGCACACGGTCGCCCAGCGCCGGCCCGCCCTCACCCGCCTCGGCGCAGGTCCACAGCGCCAGCAGCGCCGCCTCCCCGGCCCGCTTGCCGGCGGCCGCCTCCACCAGCGCCAGGTTGCGGCCGGCCGGGGCCTTGCCCTCGGGCGTGGCGAAGCCGGCGATCCGCGCGCGGTCCTCCGGCGGCAGGTCGGCCGAGAGCGCCGCCACCAGCAGCGCCGCCGCTTGCAGCCGTGCGCGGGCCTTGGTGTCGGCATCCCCCGCCGCGGCCACCAGCGCCGAGACCCCGGTGGGCGGCGGCATGCCCAGCCGCAGCAGGCTCGCCAGCCCGCCGATGTCGGGGTCGATGGCCGAGACGTCATAGTCCGGCTCGGGCGGCTCCGCCCCGGAAAGCGCCGCGGCCACCGCCGGCGCGGGCTTGGCCGCGGCGATGTCGAGGCCCAGGTCGCGCGAAAGCGCCAGGTCCAGGCCGTTGCGCAGCGAGGCCGCGCCGGTCCCGGCCACGCCGGCCAGCTTGGCGCCCATCAGCCGCCCGTAGGTCGCATCGCGCGCCTGCGACTGGGCGAGATCGAAGGTGAGCTGCGCCTGCCCCGCCTGGCCGGCGAGATCCTGGCAGTAGGCCCGCAGCCGCAGCCAATAGGCCTCGCCACGCCCCTCCGACAGACTGTCGGCCACCGAACAGGCCCGCGCCGTGTCGCCGGTCAGCAGCGCCGCCTCGGCCGCCGCCCGCGACAGGTCGGAGCTGCGATCCAGCGCGGCGGTGCGGTCGAGGATCTTGGCGGCCGCGATCACGTCGCCCAGCCCGATAAGGGCGCTCGCCCGCGCCCCGGCGAGCCCTTCGTCCCCCTCCGAGCCCGTGGGCCCCTTCGCGCCCGTGGCCAGCACCCGCCGGGCCAGCGCCGCGGCGGCCGGAGACAGCGGCTTCTCGGCCAGCAGCGGCAGGACCTTGCGCGCGGTCTCGATGGGCGTTCCGCGCCACAGGTCGTCGGGCAGGCCGGTCATCCGGCCGGGCGTGGAGAACGCGTCGGGCGCCGAGAGCTGGGTGACCTCCACCTGCGCCCGGGCGGGCGCCCCGGTGATGGCCACGGCGGCGGCGAGCAGGGCTGTGTTCAGGACCGTGCGAAGCATCCGCATATCTTAGCGCAGCGTCGCGCGTTGGCGCGAGGCCGGGGGCTCGTGCTAAAGCCATTTGCATTCATGGACCGCTACGACCCGCTCCGACGCCGCACCATCGTGCTTGTGGGCCTCATGGGCGTCGGCAAGTCGAGCGTAGGACGCCGGCTGGCCAACGCCCTGGGGCTGCCCTTCCGCGACGCCGACACCGAGGTGGAGGCCGCCGCCGGCCGCACCATTCCCGAGATTTTCGCCGAACTGGGCGAGCCCGCCTTCCGCGACGGCGAGCGGCGGGTGATTTCGCGCCTGCTGGAGGGCCCGCCGCACGTGATGGCCACCGGGGGCGGCGCCTTCCAGAGCCCGGAGACCCGCGCGCTCATCAAGCAGAAGGCGGTGTCGGTGTGGCTGAAGACCGACCTGCACGTGCTGGCCCGCCGCGTCGGGCGCAAGGACAACCGCCCGCTGCTGGCCGGCAAGGATCCGATGGAGGTCCTGCGCGCCCAGGCCGCGGCGCGCTATCCCGCCTACGCCGAGGCCGACGTGACGGTCGAGACCGGCGACACCGCCCACCAGGTGGCGGTGGGCCAGATCATCCGCGCCCTGCAGGCGCATCTGGGCGAGCCCGCCGAATGAACCGCACCGTGCCGGTGGGCCTCGGCGAAAGGGCTTACGATGTCGTAGTCGGCGAAGGGCTGCTCGACGCCGCCGGCCGCCTGATCGCGCCTTTCCAGTCGCGCGGCCGCACCGCCGTGGTCAGCGACGAGACCGTCTGGGCCCTGCACGGCGCGCGGCTCACCGCCGCCCTGGCCGAGGCCGGGATCGAGGCGCTGCCCGTCGTGGTGGCGCCGGGCGAACAGACCAAGAGCTTCGAGGGCCTGGCCGACGTCTCCGACCGCCTGCTGGCGCTGGAACTGGACCGCGGCGACCTCGTCACCGCCTTCGGCGGCGGCGTGGTGGGCGACCTCGCGGGCTTCGCCGCCGCCGTCTACAAGCGCGGCATCGACTTCGTGCAGATTCCCACCACCCTGCTGGCCCAGGTGGACTCCTCGGTGGGCGGCAAGACCGCGATCGACACGCCCCGCGGCAAGAACCTCGTCGGCGCCTTCCACCAGCCGCGGCTGGTGCTGGCCGACCTGTCGGCGCTGGCCACCCTGCCCGTCCGCGAGATGCGCGCCGGCTACGCCGAGGTGATCAAGTACGGCCTCCTGGGCGACCTCGCCTTCTTCGAATGGCTGGAGGCCAATGTCGCCGGCGTCCTGGCCCGCGAGCCCGAGGCCCTGGCCCGCGCCGTCGCCCGCTCGGTGGAGATGAAGGCCGAGATCGTCGCCGAGGACGAGCGCGAACGGGGCCGCCGCGCGCTCCTCAACCTCGGCCACACCTTCGCCCACGCGCTGGAGGCCGAGACCGGCTACGGCGAGGCCCTGCTGCACGGCGAGGCCGTGGCCTGCGGCATGGCGCTGGCCTTCCGCTTCTCGGCCGCCCAGGGGCTCGCCAGCGGCCAGGACGCCGAGCGCGCCACCCGCGCCATCGCCGCCGCCGGCCTGCCGGTGCGCCTCGACGAGGTCCCCGGCCATCCCTTCGACGCCGGCCGGCTGCTCGCGCACATGGCCCAGGACAAGAAGGCCGAGGGCGGGCGGCTCACCTTCATCCTGGCCCGCGCCCTGGGCGAGGCCTTCGTCGCGCGCGACGTCGACCCGGCCGCCGTGCGCGACTTCCTGCTCCGCGAAGGCGCCCGCTAGTGGCCGCCCTGCTGGCCCTCGCCCCGATCGTCTGCGGCCTGCTGCTGCTGTCGGCGCTGTTCTCGGCCGCCGAGACCGCGCTGACCGGGGCCAGCCGCGCGCGCATGCACCAGCTGGAGCGCGAGGGCGATCACGCCGCGCGGCGCGTCAACAAGCTGCTCTCCGACCAGGAGACGATGATCGGCGCGGTCCTGCTGGGCAACAACCTGATCAACATCCTGGCCTCGGCTCTCACCACCCAGGTGCTGACCCGCTCGATCCCCGGCGCCTGGGGCGTGGCGAGCGCCACCGCGCTCATGACCGTGCTGGTCCTGGTGTTCGCCGAGGTGCTGCCCAAGACGCTGGCCATCCTGCGGTCCGACGACGTGGCGCGGTTCCTCTCGGCGCCCACCCTGCTGGTGGTGCGCGTCTTCGGCCCGGTCATCTTCACGATCCAGTGGATCGTGCGCCGCACCCTGCGGATCTTCGGCGTCCGGCTCGGCATGGAGACCGACGTCCTGGCCGCCCACGAGGAGATCCGCGGCGCGGTCGAGTACCACCACTCCGAGGGCCTGGTGGAGACCCGCGACCGCTACATGCTGGGCGGTGTCCTCGACCTGGGCGAGATGGACGTCTCCGAGGTGATGGTCCACCGCCGCTCGATCCATACGGTCGACGGCGACCTGCCGCCCCGCGAGTTCCTGACCGCGGTGCTGGAGAGCCAGCATTCGCGCATCCCGATCTACCGCGACGAGGCCGAGAACGTCGTCGGCGTCCTGCACGTGAAGGACCTGCTGGCCGCGCTCGCCGAGGCCGACTGCCGGATCGACACGCTCGACATCCCCGCCATCCTGCGCGAGCCGTGGTTCGTCCCCGAGACCACCAGCCTCAAGGACCAGCTCGCCGCGTTCCTCAAGGCCCAGAACCACTTCGCCCTGGTGGTCGACGAGTACGGCGCGCTGCAGGGCCTCGTCACCCTGGAGGACATCCTCGAGGAGATCGTGGGCGAGATCGAGGACGAGCACGACGTCGCCGTCCGCGGCGTGAAGCCCCAGCCCGACGGCTCCGTCCTGGTGGACGGTTCGGTCACCATCCGCGAGCTGAACCGGGCGCTCAACTGGGACCTGCCCGACGAGGAGGCGGTGACCGTCGCGGGCCTGCTGATCCACGAGGCCCAGGCGATCCCGGAGGTCGGGCAGACCTACACCTTCCTGAACCACCGCTTCCGCGTCGAGGCCCGCAAGGGCGCGCGCCTCACCCAGCTGCGCATCGAGCCTCTGCCGAAGGCGGAGGAGGACTAGCCTTCCCGGAAGTAGGGCTCCACCGGGCCGCTCAGCTTCATGGTCAGGGGATTGCCGTGGCGGTCCTTGCTGGCGCCGACCGACAGCCGCACCCAGCCTTCGCTGACGCAGTATTCCTCGACGTTGGTCTTGTCCTGGCCCTTGAAGCGCACGCCCACGTTCCGCGCCAGGACGTCGGCGTCGTAGTAGGGGCTGTTCGGGTCGACGCTGAGCCGGTCGGGCAGGGTGTCGGAAGTCTTCTCGCTCATGGCCCGCCACTCGCACGGCCGCCGCCGACGCGCAAGTTGCCAAGCGCCGCGCGAAGCTGTTCAACCGCGCCATGAAACTCGCCGTCGCCGCGCTCGCGGCCCTCCTCGCCGCCGTCCCCGCCATGGCCGAACAGCTTCCCG
Source organism: Phenylobacterium sp. (assembly GCF_016124325.1). Classification (GTDB taxonomy): domain Bacteria; phylum Pseudomonadota; class Alphaproteobacteria; order Caulobacterales; family Caulobacteraceae; genus Phenylobacterium. The sequence goes on along the minus strand of NZ_WGNY01000003.1, from coordinate 113,262 downwards.
TCGCCCGCATCTTCGAGAGCCCCGACATCTCCGGGCCGCGCGCCCGCGGCGTGGCGCTGTCGCCCGACGGCAAGGCGGTCACCTACATCAAGACCCGCGCCGACGACCTGACCATCTCCGATCTCTGGATCGCCGACGTGGCCGGCGGCGAGCCGCGGATGCTGCTGGACGGCAAGAAGCTCGCCCCCGACGACCACGAGCTTTCCGAGGCCGAGAAGGCGCGGCGCGAGCGGGCCGGCGTGGCCACCTCCGGCGTCGTCGACTATTCCTGGGACAGGCAGGGCAAGCTGATCCTGGCGCCCGTCGAGGGCGACCTCTGGCTCTACGACGTGGCCGCCGGCAAGGCCCGCCAGCTCACCCACACGCCGGAGGACGAGATCGACGCCAAGGTCTCGCCCAAGGGCGGCTTCGTCTCCTACGTCCGCGCCGACAATCTCTACGTCCTGCCCGTGGCCGGCGGCGCCGAGCGCGCGATCACCGAGGGCGGGAACGATCTGAAGAGCTGGGCCACCGCCGAGTTCATCGCCCAGGAAGAGATGGACCGCCACACCGGCTACTGGTGGAGCCCCGACGACAGGGCCGTCGCGCTCACCTTCGTCGACCAGACCGGCGTCGACGTGGTGCCGCGCCCCGAGGTGGGCGCCAACGGGGCCAAGGTCGTGCCCGAGCGCTATCCCCGGCCCGGCCGCCCGAACGCCCGCGTCGACCTCTACGTCCAGCCCCTGGACGGCGGCCCGCGCGTGAAGGTCGACCTCGGCGACAACCCCGACATCTACCTGGCCCGCGTCGACTGGTCGAAGGACGGCAAGGTGCTCTACGTCCAGCGCGAGGCGCGCGACCAGCGCCGGCTCGACCTGCTGGCGGTCGATCCCGCCACGGGCCAGGGCAAGGTGATCCTCACCGAGACCAGCCCGCACTGGGTCGACCTCACCGACGACTTCCGGCCCCTCGCCGACGGGACCTTCCTGTGGTCGTCCGAGCGCTCGGGCTACCGCCACATCTATCTCTACGCCGGCGACGGAAAGCTGGTCCGCCAGGTCACCCGCGGCGACTGGCCGGTGGACGCCGTCGAGGGCGTCGACGAGGCGGCCCATCGCGTCGTCTTCTCGGCCTACAGGGACAATCCGACCGAGCGGCGCATCTACGCGGTCTCCTACGCCAGGCCCGGCGAGCCCCAGCCGATCACCTCGGCGGGTGGCCACTGGACCGTCACCGTGGCCGACAAGGGCGGCGCCTTCGCCGGAACCTACGACGATCCGAAGACCCCGCCGCAGACCGCCCTCTACCGCGCCGACGGGACCCGCGTGCGCTGGATCGAGGAGAACGCGCTGCAGCCCGGCCATCCCTTCTGGCCCTATGTCGATCGCCTGCGCGAGCCGACGTTCGGGACGATCAAGGCCGCCGACGGCGAGACCCTGTGGTGGTCGATGCGTACGCCGCCCGGCTTCGATCCCGCGAAGAAATACCCCGTCATCGTGAAGGTCTACGGCGGCCCCGCCGCCAGCCTCGTCACCCGGACCTGGGCCAGCCCCGAGGACCAGATGCTGCTCAACGCGGGCTTCATCCTCTTCAGCCTCGACAACCGCGGCACGCCGCACCGCTCGGTCGCCTTCAAGACCGCGATCGACCGCCGCATGGGCCAGCTCGAGGTCGACGACCAGATCGCGGGCGCCAAGTATCTCGCCGGCCTGCCCTACGTCGACGCCGGCCGGATCGGCGTCACCGGCTGGTCGAACGGCGGCTACATGACCCTGCTGCTGCTGACCGCGCCCGACACCCCCTTCGCCGCCGGGGTCGCCGGGGCGCCCGTCACCGACTGGAAGCTCTACGACACCCACTACACCGAGCGCTTCATGGGCGCGCCGGCCGACAACGCCGAGGGCTACGCCAGGAGCGATGTCCTTCCGCGCCTGCCCCGGCTGCACGCCGGCTCGCTGCTGATCATGCACGGCATGGCCGACGACAACGTCACCTTCGACCACACCACGCGCGTGCTCTTCGCCCTCCAGGCGGCCGCCACGCCGTTCGAGATGATGACCTATCCGGGCCTGCGCCACCGCGGCGGCTGGACGCCCAACGACCGCAAGCACCGCTCGGTGACGGCGCTGGAGTTCTTCGAGCGGAAGCTGGGCGGCGCGCGCTAGAGCCTTCGCGGATCAAGTGGAATCACTTGATCCGGACAAGAAGGCTCGATCTTCAAGAGTGTAGAGCCCGTCCGGGCGGGTGAACCGGTTCCCACTTCACCCTGACGGGCTCTAGGCCGCGACGCCCTGCGGGCCCGCCCGCCCGGCCAGGGCGTCCTCGATCGCGCCCACCAGGGCGGTCAGGTCGATCGGCTTGGCGACGAAGCCGTTCATGCCGGCGGCCAGGTATTCCTCGACCTGGTGGCTCATGACGTTGGCCGACAGCGCCAGGATCGGCGTGGGCGCCAGCCCGCGCTCGGCCTCCAGGGCGCGGATGGCCCGGGTGGCGTCGACCCCGTTCATCGTCGGCATCTGGATGTCCATCAGCACCAGGTCGTAGGCGCCCTTCGCGAACGCCTCCACCGCCTCGGCGCCGTCGGCGGCCATGCGCAGCTCGACGCCCAGCGGCGTCAGCATGGCGCCGAGCAGGAGGCGGTTGGTCTGGTTGTCCTCCGCCGCCAGGATGCGCAGGGGCGGCAGCGTGGCCTCCTCCGGTGGCGGCGCGGCCTCGGCCCGGGCCTCGCCGACCCGGACCAGCGGCAGCTCGAAGGTGAAGGCCGAACCGCAGCCTTCGGCGCTGGTGGCGCTGACCGAACCGCCCATCAGCTCCACCAGCTCGCGGGTGATCGCCAGGCCCAGGCCCGTGCCGCCGAACTTGCGCGTGGCGGTCGGGTCCACCTGCGAGAATCTCTGGAAGAGTTGCGGCAGCCGCTCCCGGGCGATGCCGGCCCCGGTGTCCGAGACCGTGCAGGCGACGCCGGTCTCGGTCCGCCGCACGCCGACGCGGATCTCGCCGGCGGCGGTGAACTTCACCGCGTTGGAGGCGAGGTTGGCCAGCACCTGCTTGAACCGTCCGCCGTCGCCGCGCCACACGCCGCGCGCCTCGCGCGCGATCTCGCTGATGAAGCGCACCTCCTTCTGCGCGGCCAGCTCGGCGAAGCCCTGGGTCGCGGCCTCGACCGTCGTCTCCATGTCGAAGTCGCCGAGCTCGATCTCCATGCGGCCGGCCTCGATCTTGGACAGGTCGAGGAGGTCGTTCAGCAGGCCGAGCAGGGTCTGGCCGGACTTGCGGATCACCTCCAGCTTCTCGCGGTCCTCGGTGCTGAGGTCGCTGCGCGCCAGCACCTGGGCCATGCCCAGCACTCCGTTGAGCGGCGTGCGGATCTCGTGGCTCATGTTGGCCAGGAACCGCGACTTGGCGAGATTGGCGGCCTCGGCGCGGTCGCGCGCCTCCTCCAGCGCCTTGCGCGCCTCCTCGTGGCCGTGCTCGTGCAGGTCGAGGCGGCGGGTGAGGCGGACGATCTGCCAGGCGAGCGCGATGGCCACCGCCAGGGTGACGAGGCCGCCCAGCGCCATGGCGGGCGCAGCGTTCTTCACGACCTGCAGGCCCTGGTGCTTGGGCCGCCAGACGACCGCGCCGATCTGCTGGCCGTCGATGTCGCGCAGGGCCAGGCTCGCGGGTCCTGGCGCGGCGGAGCGCACGATCCGCACGTCGGCCACGCCTGCGCGGCCCAGGATGGCGGGGAGCTGTCGGTCCAGGCGTTCGGCCGAGACGACGAGCACCGCCTGGCCTGGCTGGCGCGGCGTCGTCGGGGACTCCGGCGTCACCGTCGAGGCGGCCACGAGATAGCAGGTTCCCCCCGAGACGATGAGGCCCGACGCCGTCTCGGCCAGCGAGGGATTGTCGACGCCCAGTTCGAGCGGCGGCGTCCCGCGCGCCGCCTCCAAGGCGCGGGCGCGACGGATCACCGAGGCGACCTCCGCAAGTCGCGGGCCCTGCCGGGCCGGGTCGGCCCGCCCCGCGCCCACCCAGGCGTAGAAGGGCCGGTCCTGGCCGTCGAGGGCGATCGTCCAGGCGTGGCCGCGATTGTTGGTGAAGTAGCTGCCGATCTCCTGATCGGCCCAGTCGACATCGCCGCCCGGCTTCAGCCGCTGGTAGGCCTGGTCCCAGACCGTGGCCGTGGTGAGGTCTGTGACGACGGTTCGCAGGCGTCGGTCGACGATCGACTCCACCAGGGTCCGGTCCTGGCGCGCGGCCAGGTCGTCGAGCGCGTGAATCCCCGTGACCAGCAGCGTCATGCCGCCGATGAGGACCAGGGCCACCAGCGCCGCCCCAAAGCCCAATAGCCGGCGAACGGCCGCCTGGCCCTCGGTGAGTCCCTTTGCTCGCGCGCCGTCCGCCATCGCATCACGATGAAACGCGGTACGGAAAATGGTCGGTAAACAACGCCCGACATGCCGCCCCTACGGACAACATGCCGCAGCGTCGAAGCCGGCGGCCGGCGCGCCCTGGAGCACGTCCCGGTTGGCTTCAATCAAGCCAACCGGGATCAACGTGCTCGCGTCTTCGAGTCTAGAGGCCCTCTCGTCCGCTCACGATGCCTCATCGTGAGTGGGAAGGCCTCTAGCCGGGCTTGCGGAACTTCAGCGCGAACTGGTCGCTCTTGCCGCGGATCGAAGCGTCGAAGACGCTGGCCGTGTGGGGGTCGTCGGGATTGCGCAGCAGCGGGCTCTCGCCCACCAGCTTGAAGCCGGCCGCCTCGACCTCCTGCTTGACCGCCGCCGGGTCGATCCGGTGCAGGGCGTCCGGCGCGTCGGCGGCGCCCGACTCGGCCGCGTGGTCGACGATCACATAGACCCCGCCCGGCTTCAGGGCCTTGTAGACCGCCGCGTTGACCTTCGCGGCCGTGTCCGCCGGGAACGGCTTGAGGTGGAAGTCGTGGTAGTTCTGGACCGTCATCACGAAGTCCATGCCCGCCGGCAGGTCCAGGCCGGCCAGCGACTGGTCGTCCGGCGTGACATTGTCGTAGGCCGCGCTCACCGCCTTCAGGCTCTCGCCGTACTTGGCCGAGAACTGGATGAACTCGCTCGGCTGGTACGACCAGACGTGGCCCTTCGGCCCCACCGCCACCGCCATGATGCGCGTGAAGTAGCCGCCGCCCATGACCAGGTCGACGGCCTTGTCGCCGGGCTTCAGCCCGGCCCATTCCAGCAGCTCGCCCGGCTTGCGCGCGGCGTCCCGCGCGGCCTCCTCGGCCGGCCGGCCCTTGTCGGCCAGGGCCGCGGCGATGTTGGGCGGAACCGCCGCCCAGGCCGTTGTGGCCACGGCCGCGGCGGCGGCGGCGGCGATCGAAATCCATGCCCTTTGGGCCATGTGCGTCTCCTCGAAAGTCCGAAGCCGCGGACCGTATCCGAGGCGCCGCGGCGGCCCTAGCGGCTTGCGAGCAACGGTCGTATTCTCGCGCCCGCGTGTCAGTCAGGAGCCGCCGTGATCAGAGCGATCATCGGGGGCGCGGTTGCTGTCGCGCTCCTTCCAGGGTCCGCCGCCGTGGCGCGCCCGCCCGCCCCCGCCTGGATCGTCACCCCCGCCGAGGCGGGCTGCCGCGCCGAGCTCGAGCTTCGCGGCCGGTCCGGAGGCGTCACGCCCCTGACGGTGCTGTCCGACGGCGAGCTGGTCAGTCTCAGGTTCTCCAAGGACGGTCTGCCGGCCCGCGCCTTCCTGCCGGTCCGCATCGACAAGGCGCGCTTCTCCAACCTCATGCTGCGCGGCGACGACGGCTCGGGCGAACTCGTGCTGTCCGAGGAGACCGAGGCGGCCCTGCGCCGGGGCGGAACGCTGGACATCGCCTGGCTGGCCGACGAGCCGCGGTCGGTGTCGCTGGCCGGCTCGGATCAGGGCCTGGCCGACCTGCGGGTCTGCGGGGCGCAGGCCGCCTCGCGGCATCGCGAGCGGCAGGCCGCCGAGGCGGCCCGGCGCGATCGCGCCGAGACCGAGGCGCGCGCCCGTGCGCTCAACGAGGCCCAGCTCGCCGCCGTACAGGCCCAGGCCGCCGCCGCGGAGGCTCAGCGCCAACAGGCCGACGCCCAGCGCCAGCAGGCGGAGGCCCAGCGCCGCCAGGCCGAGGCCGCGGCCGAGCGCGACCGCCGGGCCGTCGCCGAGGCGGACGCCCAGGCCTACGAGGCGGCCCGCCGCCAGGCCTATGAGGAATCCCGCCGCCAAGCCTACGAACGCCAGTTCGACGACGAGGAGCAGGACCGCTGGGCGCCGCAGCCACGGACGTGGCCGCCGGCGCGCTGGCGCGATCCCTACTAGAGCGCGTCTTGGGGCTTAGAGGCTGATGCGGGCGCTGATACGGCGCCGGCGCAGAACGTAGCCGGCGAAGCCGAAGCCCACGATCATCAGCGCCCAGGTCCCCGGCTCAGGCACGCTGCCGGTGGGCGTGGTCGAGTTCGAGCCGCCACCACCGCCGCCGCCGCCGCCGCCAGGCGTGACCTCGTTGGACGGGGGCGTCGTACCGCCGCCCGTACCGCCGCCACCCGTGCCGCCGCCGCCCGTCGCGCCGCCGCCGTTGCCGCCGGGCAGGGTCGGGAAGGTGGGCTTGTCGCCCGGAAGCGTCGGCTCGTCGGTCGGGGGCGTGGGATTCAGCGGATCGCCGCCGGTGGGGTCGCCGCCACCCGTGCCGCCGCCGCCCGAGCCGCCGGTTCCACCGCCGCCCGAACCACCGCCGCCGCCGCCGCCGAGGCCGCCAAGGAAGAAGTTGCCACCGTCGTCGCCGCCGAGGTCCGTGCCGGGATCAGGCGCGGGCGGGTCGAGGAAGGTCGTGCCCGGCGGGTTGGAGCCGCCATCGCCGCCGCCGTCGCCACCGGAGCCGTCGCCGGAACCATCGCCAGAGCCCGAGCCATCGCCAGAACCGCCGCCCGCGCCGCCGCCGACGCCGCTCACGCCTTGGAAGCCGCTGTCGCCGCCGATGTCGGTGAAATTGGAGTTGTCGGCCACCTGCGTGCCAGTGGACCCGGCCGAGCCGCCGCCCGCGCCGCCAGCGCCACCGCCGTCGCCGCCCGCGCCGCCGCCATCGCCCTGATCGCCGCCGCCGGTCTGGCCGCCGCCGTCCGAGGTCGAGCCGCCGGTCGCGCCGCCGCCCTGGTCGCCCGTGGCGCCGCCGCTGCGGAACAGGCTGATCCGGCCGCCGTCGAGGGGGCTGACGCCTTCCATGAAGGTGGGCGCGGCGATCGCGGTCGCCGACATCATCATCACCGCCGCGCCGCTATGGCGCAGCGCCCGGCGGTGCCAGGGCTCGCCCGGGCAGAACTCGGGCCGCAGGGCCCGGTGCCAGGGCATCAGCGGGCAGATCTCGCCGTTCGGACCCATCACCCGGCCCGGCCACAGCCAGGCCCAGAGCCAGCTCATCCGCCACCAGCGCGCCATGCGCTGGTCGGCGGCTTGCGGCCACAGCCGGCCGAACAGGCGCGACACGCCATGGCGGGCGCCGAAGCTCTCGATCTGGAGACGGTCAGGCCACAGCCAGCCCAGCAGGCTGGCCAGCCAGGCCACGCCGCGGCGCTCTTCCCGCGCCAGCGGAGCCGGCCAGAGCCACGCGAGCAGGCCCCCGCGCTGGCGGCTGTCGAAAGCGCCGGCGGTCATGCGCGCACCGCCCGCTCGCGGGTCGGCCGGGCCGAAGTGGACGTGGAAACCTTCAAACGATGAACTCGACGCGTCGAACCACGCAGCGCCCCCCCGGAGCCACCGCTTCCGGTCAAGGTGCCACATTTCCGTCGAGGAGTCGTTAAGACCTTGGCGACCGCGACGCTTTGCCCCGTCAGGGCGGCGCCGCTACGGCCCGTCTCGACCCCGCCCGTCTTGGCGAGATGATCTCTCCTCGCCAGCATGATCCTGCTCCTGGCGCCGTGGGTGCGCGCCGCTCGGGGGGACGCGGCGCCGGCTTCAGGCTGCACAATGGCCGGCGGCGTCGCAAAACCGCAACGCTGAACACCTGTTAGGAGAATCGCCGCCTCTCGGGGCGTAATCTTGCGCAAACTCGGGATTGCGAGGGCGCAACCTTGCCGCGCAGCCGCACGCAAGCGCTCCGGCCCGGCTGCGCCCGATGGCCGGAAATTCGCCTCAACCGTGCCAGCCCCGTTCTGCACGTTCGTCGCGTCCCGCATGGCTTGAACCTGTGTCCGACGTTTCGCCCGACTGTTCCAAGCTGAGCAGTTACGGGCCGTTGGAACGTCCGGATGCAGGGATCGTGCCGAATTTTTCGCCCAGGGCGGGAACGGTCGCCGCCAGCGAACGAGAGCAGCCAACAAAAAAGGGCCGCGAGGGCCCTTCGTCCTATCGGCGAGATGGGGTCGCTGGCGCTCAGACGCCGACCAGTCCCACCGCGGCGAACGTCGCCACCAGCCCGAACATCAGCGTCGTCAGGCACAGGGGGGCGATCCGGTCGATCATGCGCCTCAGCGCGGCGGCGGACATCGGTTTCGGCTCCTCGGCTTCGCGGCGGCCCGGGAATCGGGCCCGCCTCTCTCGACGCCAGGAGATAACAGCGCCCGCCCGGCGCGCCGATCAGCGATTTGGCATCGATCTTATGCATTTTCGCACATGGCCCCGCTCGCAACCTAAGCAGGCCCGCAAGATTCGCCTGTCGCGTGTGCCTTGTGGGGTTGGCGGTTCGGCGATCGGCGGTCATTATGCCCGAAGTGTCCCGCACGTCGGGACCATTCCGATAGCGGAAGGAGAGCGTCGGCGATGATCTCACTGCTGATCGCCATCGCCATGGCAGGAACCGACCCGCCCGCGGCCCAGACGCCCGGAACTGCCCCGCAACCCGCCGCCGCCGCCGAGGCGGAGGAAGGGCTGACGTTCGGCATCGTCGAGGGCAAGGACCAGCCGAAGACCAAGAAGGTCTGCTTCAACGACCCGGTCTCGGGCTCCCGCATCCCCACCAAGCGATGCATGGATCGCGACGAGTTCTACCGCCGCCAGGCCGAGGCGCGGCAGTACACCGATCAGATCCAGCGCGACGCCCGCGCCCCGCCCAGCAACTAGCCGGCCTCGAGCGATCCACGCGACTTGTCGGCATGGGCCGGTGTCGTACGTCCTAGGCGCGCACAGTCTGTGCGTGCGAAGGACTCCCGATGCTCTACGCCCTGCTCGCCTACCACGAAGAACAGATCATCCAGGACCTCTCCGAGGACGATGACGCGGGCCTGATGGAGGGCCTTCAGCGGGTCCACGGCGCCTGGACAGAAGCGCGCGTCCTGGGCCCTGCCGCCCGGCTCGGCGCCACCAGCCTGGCCGCCACGGTGCGCGCCGGGGGGCTCGTCGTCGACGGCCCCTTCGCCGAGACCAAGGAGGCGCTTCTCGGCTTCTACGTCATCGACTGCGAGACCTTCGAGGCGGCCGTCGCCCGCGCCGCGGAGCTCCAGGTCGCCAACCCCGGCGCCGTCTACGAAGTGCGCCCCATCGTGCTCTTCCGGCCCGGCGCGGCCTTCCCGGAGACCGACGCCGGCACGGCGCTGGTGCGGCCGGGCTGAGGCCTCACTGGCCGCCCGGCTTCGCCGCCCCGCCCGCGGCTTCCGCGGCGGCCTTCTTCTCCTCTTCCCGCGCCCCGGCCAGGATGCCGGGCAGGGCGTAGTTGCCCTCGTGGCAGGCGTATTCGTAGATCTGCCCGTAGGGCGCGAAGGTGTATTCCCCGCCCCACGGCTGGTCCCAGGTGTCCGGGTCCTCCACCTGGAACCGGTAGAGGATCCGCGTGGGCGACAGGCGGGTGAACCACTCGGTGACCTTCAGGTTCTTCCACGACCCCATGAAATCCTGCGCCTCGGGCAGGTTCGTGGTCTCCACCACCAGGGTGTCGCCGTCGTACCAGCCGATGGAATCGCCCATCCACGGCCGCACGCCGTCGGTCCGGTGCTTGCTGTTCAGCCGGATGATCCGCGCGTCGTGGATCAGCTCCACCTCGATCACCACCTGGTCCGGCGTCTGGATGATCTTGTAGCCGTTGTTGTAGTAGCCGTTGGTGATCATCGGCGGGCCGGCGTTGCGGCCGAAGCCCATGATGCAGCGCTCGCCCAGCGAAAGGGTCTCGTAGCTCGTGTAGTCCGGGCGGTACCGGCTGTAGTCCATCGGCGGCGCGGTCTTCTTGCGCGGCGGGAACTGGCCGTTCGGCGTGGTCAGGATCGAGGTCCGGTACTCGCCGTTGATCTCCAGGATATGGGTGCCCGGATCGATCCAGAAGACGTTGTAGCCGCCCACGTCGCCGCCGGCCGCGCCGAAGTCGGGCCGGAACTCCAGGAGCTTCTTGTAGGCCGGGTCCTTCTGGAAATCCTCGCCGTCCGAATTGGGGTCGGTCGGCTTGTTGGCGTTGGCCAGGGCCGTGGTCCAGGCCGTCTCCAGCTCCTGGGCCTCGTCCTTCGAGAGCGTGGTCTTGTCGCTCAGCCGCTTGTTGCGGGTCAGCGGCGTCATGGTGGCGTTGGTCCAGTTGCCCGACAGGTCGGGCTGGCCCCAGGCGTTGTGCGGCCGCTTCCAGCCCGGCGGCGGAACGGACGAGTCCGCCCCGGCCGGCGCGGCCTGGGCGGCGGGGCCCAGCGTGGCGGCGGCGATCGCGGCGCCGAGTAAGAGGATGAGAGCGCGGCGCATGTCTGCGGCCTCCTGTTTCCAACCCTGTCTTATTTTTCGGGGAGCATAGCACGCCGCGCGGCCGACGCACGGGTACGACCGGGACGCGTCAGCCCGCCGCCGCGGTCTCCGCGCGCTCGAGCGCCGTCTTCAGCCGGTCGATCTCGCCCTTGATGCGCGACAGGTCCTCCAGGCTCAGGTCCGCGCCCGCCAGCATTTCCGCCGGCACGGCGCAGGCCGGCGCCTCCAGGGCGCGGCCCGCCTGGGTCAGCCGCAGCCGCACCTGCCGCTCGTCGTTCGGGTCCCGCGCCCGCGCCACCAGCCCCTGGGCCTCCAGCCGTTTCAGCAGCGGCGTGAGCGTGCTCGATTCCAGCCCCAGCCGCGCGCCCAGCTCGCCCACCGTCACGTCGTCGACCTCCCACAGCGCCACCATCGCCAGGTACTGCGGATAGGTCAGGCCCAGCCGCTCCAGCAGCGGCCGGTACAGCCGGTTGAAGGTGTGGTTCGCCCGGTAGACGGAAAAGCACAGGAAGTCGTCCAGGCGCAGCGGGACGCCGGGCGTGGAGGGCGTGTCGGAGCGTTTCGGCATGGCCTCAATATAAATCGTGCACGATATGATCGCAAGCTATTGACACTCGCGCGCCCGCCGCCCAATTAAATCGTGCACGATTTAATCGCTCACACTCAACCGAACGGAGCCTCGACCATGAACGCCATCTCCCCCGTGAACGTCCTCTACAAGACCGCCGCCCGCGCCACCGGCGGCCGCGACGGCCGCAGCGAAACCCTCGACGGCTCCCTGGCGGTCAGCCTGGCCACGCCCAAGGAGCTGGGCGGCGGCGGCGGCCCGGGGAACAATCCCGAACAGCTCTTCGCGGCCGGCTACGCCGCCTGCTTCATCGGCGCCATGAAGTTCGTCGCCAGCCAGGGCGGCCCCAAGGTCCCGGCGGACACCACGGTCACCGCCCACGTCGGCATCGGTCCCCGCGCGGCCGGCGGCTTCGGCCTCGACATCGAGCTGGAGGTCTCGCTCCCCGGCCTCGCCCGCGCCGACGCCGAAGCCCTGGTGGCCAAGGCCCACGAGGTCTGCCCCTACTCCAACGCCACCCGCGGCGGCGTCGACGTCCGCCTGACGGTGGTCTGAGGCCTTCGCCCACCTCCTCTCCCCCCGCGCAGCGAGAGGGGAGAGGGTTGGGAGAGGGGCGGCGCAGGCCGAGCCGCACGCCCCCCAAAATCCGTCATCCCGGACGTAGGGCGCGTAGCGCCCGAAGATCCGGGACCCAGCAGCCTCGCGCTCGACGCGGAGCAGCTTCACGGTCTGAGCGGCTGGGTCCCGGGTCTCCGCCGCGCTCCGCCCGGGATGACGGGGGCGAGTCCGCATTGGGTCGAAGGCCGTCACGCCCTCCCCGCCCGCAAGCGAACGCTTCGGCCCGCTCCGCTTAGGCCACCGGCTCGACCGCCCTGCGTACGCCCGCCCACGCGGCGCATCGAAGCGATGCGTTTTCTGCATGAGCGCCCGCGGCGGTGTGCGCCTAGCGTCCCTCCGAGTGGTCAGCCGCCTCGGGCCGGAAGCCGGATCCGCGGGCGCGCAAGTGGGGACGGAGGCCCGCAGTGCAGTTCAAGTTGGAATTGAAGCGCCCGCTGGCGGCCTGCGCGGCGGCGATGGCGCTGGTCGCGGTTCCGGCCTCCTCGTCCGCCACCGTCTTCACGAACGTCTACGAGGGCTATGTCGCCTTCGGGCTCGATTCCGCCGGTCTCTTCGGCGGCGGGTCGTCCCTCGACGGGCGCGCGATCGAGATCCGGATGTCGTTCGACGACGCGATCAATCGGTTCACGATCCCCGGCCTGGGCGACAGCCTCACCACCTCGGCCGGGCTCTCGCCGTTCGTGGCCGCCTCGGTGACGATCGACGGGATCACCATCGATTTCAGCCCGTCCGCGCCGGCCCAGGCGTTTTCGCGCCTCTCCACGCTGGAGCACAGCCTGGAGCAGAAGGTCGAGATCGCCTCGAACCACATCGACGGCGCGCCGGTGTTCCAGCTCGACGCCTTCGTGAATTCCAACCTGCTGCCGGCCACGCTCGACACGCCGCTGGACCTGACGGCCGCCGACACCTTCGGACGCTTCGACGCGTCCTTCTTCATCGGCCACTACAGCGGGCTGTTCCAGACCGACTTCGGCGACGCGGTCGGCGGCGTCACGCTCACCCGCGCCTACACCTTGACCGACACGCCCGACACGCCGTCCGACGGGGGCGACCCCGTCTCGACCGTGCCCGAACCCGCCGCGTGGTCGCTGATGATCCTGGGCTTCGCCGCCGCCGGCGCGTCGCTGCGTCGTCGCCCGGCGTTCGGCGAGCGCCTTCGATAGCGCGCCTCCCGCGGCCTCACGCCACCGGCTTGGTGGTCTTGCGCGCCCGCTCGATCACCGTCGCCAGCAGCTCGGCGCCGCCCAGGCTGCCTTCGGCGTCGGCCCCGGCGCCGCCCAGCGCCCATTCCGGCGGCACGGTCTCGGGCCCCTCGCCGGGCGCCAGCGGCGGCGTGAAATAGCCCAGCGCGTAGTTGCTCATGGCATAGCCCACCAGCGCCGCCAGCTCGGGCTCCAGCTCGCGCGCCGCCTGCGGCGGGCACGACAGGTACATGTTCTCCTCCTGCCGCAGCCATCCCAGCGAGTAGGTGATGTTGAGGCCCCAGCGGTCCATGTCGCTGTCGTTGGCGCCGCCGGAGTGGAACACCGTGCCGGTGTAGACCAGCACCGAGCCCTTCCTCATCTCGGCGCGGGCGATCTCGGCCGGTTCGGCCTTGCGGTCGTCGTCCCAGGTCTGCGAGCCCGGGATCACCTGCGTCGCCCCGTTGGCCGCGGTGAAGTCGGTCAGCGCCCAGATGGTGTTGAGCTGCGGCTCGATGCCCGGCATCTGCCGCCCCCACGCCCAGCGGTCGCGGTGGATCGCCTGGGCCGCCTGGCCCGGCATGATCCGGATCAGTTGCGCCAGGTGCAGCTGGAAGCGGTGGCAGTTCGGCGTCAGCAGGGCCTCGCACAGGGCCAGGATCCGCTTGTCCATCACCAGCGGCCGGGTGCGCGGCGAGCGCGCCACCAGCGCCCCGGTCCGCGTCGTGCGCTCGCCCGTGAAGCTGTCGCGGCCCGTCGGCGTCGCCATCACCCAGGGGCGCAGCTCGTCGACCAGCGCGTCGACCTGCGCGGGGCTCAGCGCGTCATCCAGGATCAGCGCCCCGTCGCGGTCGAGAACCGCCATGATCTCGTCCGCGGGGGCGTCGGCGGGGAAGTGCGCAAGGCTCGGCATGGGCGGTCCTCCTGAGCCCTTCCCGTTCGTTCCATTTGAACGGGAAGGGCTCCGAAGGCACTGCGCCACGCCGGGCCCCGGCGCGCAACCCCGCTGTCGGCTCAGAACGACTTGCGGATCGTGGCGAACACCTGCCGGGGCGCGCCCGGCAGCAGGGTCTGGTTGTCGCCCGAATAGCCGAAGCCGTTCGAGCCCACCGTCGACACGAAGTTCTTGTCGAGCAGGTTCGTGGCGTTGACCTGGATCTCCAGGCCCTTGGTCCAGCCCTCGCCGTCGAAGCGGTAGCCCACCGTGGCGTCCACCACCGTGTACGACGGCACGCTCTGGTCGTTGGTGAAGGTGTAGAAGCGCTTGGCCGTGTAGTGCGCCGACAGATTGGCGAACCAGCCGTCGTGGCGGTAGTTCACCTGGGCGTTCAGCAGGTGCTTGGGCGTGTCCACCACGGTCTTGCCCGAGATCGCCTGGGCCACCGCGCCGGTCGAATCCAGCACGTCGTCGTCATACTGGGAGTCGTTGTAGGCGTACGAGCCGAACAGCGACCACTCGTCCGAGATGGTCCAGGTCGCCGCCGCCTCGAAGCCCTTCGAGGTCACCCCGCCGGCGTTGGCCAGGATCGTCGGATTGCCCACGATCCCCGCGCCCGCCGAGGTGCCGATCAGCCGGTCGTCGAACTTGACGTAATAGGCCGCGACCACGCCCTGCACCGGGCCCTGGCGGAAGCGCCAGCCCACCTCGCCGGTCTTCGAGGTCTCGGGCTTCAGCGTCCCGCGGATGGCGTTGAAGCCGGCCTGGGTCGTGGCGAAGGGCGAGATGCCCGTGTGCGCCGCGCCGAACGCCCGCATGTTCTCGGTGTAGGTGGCGAACAGCTCCTGGTCGCCGATGCGCCACGTCGCGCCCACCTGCGGCAGGAAGGTGTCCTTCGACTCGATCTTGCCTTCGATCACCGGCGCGCCGGTCACCGTGTGCGAGTCGTTGATCACCCGCACCGCCTTGAAGCCGAAGTTCACCTTCAGGGCGTCGTTGACCGTCCACTGGTCCTCGATCGAGCCCTGCAGCGTCTCGGTGCGGAACGTGTACGCCCACTGGGTCGCGAACGGGTTGCGCATGAACTTCAGGCTGTCGCGGTTGTTGGCCGCCCGGTCGAGGCCGTAGAACCGCCGCGCCTGGTCGAAGTCGTTGTTCTCGTACCAGCCGGCGAAGCGCAGTTGGTGCGCGCCCAGGTCCACCGTCGCCACGCCGAAAGCCCCGTCGCGGTCGATCGTGTACTCGGTCGTGCGCACCGAGAGCGGCGCGTTGTCGCTCGTGGCGCCCGCCGTATAGGCGTTGGGCGAGGGCACGTAGGGCGAGAACCACACCCCCTGGCCGTCGTTCTTGTGGTGGTAGGCCGTCGCCTTGATGCTCACCTGCTCCAGCACCGGGCCTTCCAGCGTCAGCGCGAAGAGGTCGTCGTCGCGCAGGCCGGCGGCGTTGAAATAGGCGTCGTCGACGGTCTGGAACGGCGCCGGATAGACCGTCCCGGCCGCGGGGTTGGTCGGCGGCGCGCCCGTGTCGCCGCGGTTGTGGGCGATGTCGGCGACCCGCACCGCCAGGGCGTAGTCGCCCGAGATGTTGTCCCAGTCGTAGCCCAGGCGCGCGATCATTCCCTTCGACATGTCCTGATAGTCGTTCTCGCGCCGGCGCGAGCCGTCGTAGAAGCCGGTCAGGGTGAAGTCGCCCAGCGGCTGGACGACCTTGAAGTCCCACTGGCGCTGCTTCTGCTCGCCCACGCCCTTCCACTTGTCGGCCTTCTGGTCGACGAAGCTGGCGTAGGCGCGGCCGCCGAACGGCAGGTCGCCGGTCTCGGCGCGCACGTAGATCCGGTGCGTGCTGTCGCTGCCGTAGGTGCCGGCCACGGTGGCGCCCGCCTCGTGCGACGGATCGCGCGAGAAGAACTTCAGCGTGCCGCCCAGGTTCGAGGTCGAGGCCGTCTCCAGCGAGCCCGAGCCCTGCGCCAGGTCCACCCGCTCCAGGTCTTCCGAGATGATGGCGCGGCTGATGTGCAGGCCGTTGAAGTTGCCATAGCTCATGTCGCCCAGCGGCACGCCGTCCAGGGTGAAGCCCAGCTGGTTCTGGTTGAACCCGCGGATCGAGATGCGGGTCGACCACTCGTAGGCGCCGAAGGCGTCGGCCGACTGGAAGTTCACGCCCGGCAGCTTCTCGACCATCTTGATCGGGCTCGAGCCCGGCGCGACGGATTGGATCTCCTGCTGGGTGATGGTCTGCACCTGGCGCGCCTCGCCGCGGCCGTAGACCACCAGTTCCTGCACCGACGCGGCGTCGGCGGTAGCGGCGGCCTCGGCCGCGTGGGCCGCGCCCGCCAGGGCGCTGGCGGCGGCCGCCAGGGCCGCGCTGGCGAACAGTCTCGATTTCATATGTCCTATCCCCGCCGCGGGAGGCCCCCGTGCTGGCGGCTCACGCGCGACGGCGTGGCGTAGCGCTTCGCCTTGACGGGCCCGCGACGCTTCGCCGACGGCCCCGCGACGCCCCGATGTCAGATGCGTGACGCTGGTCCCCGGCCGGTCCGCGCCCGTTCTCTGCTAGGCTGGCGCCATGCGTCTCCCGATCCTCGCCGGCGGCGTCGTGCTCGCCGCCGTCCCGCCCGCCGCCTTCGCCGCCGAGGTCCAGCAGACCACGCCCGCCGACTGGACCGAGACCACCGGCGAGGCCACGGCGGCGCGGCTGATCCAGGCCTGCGTGGCCCCGCCGTACGACACGCCTTCGAAGAAGATGGCTTGCTTCCGCGTCGCACTCGATGCCTGCCTGCGCGACAATGGGAGCAACCAGAGCCAGTACGACCTGAACGTCTGCGGCGACTATTCGGCTCAGGCCTGGCGCGCCCGCTACGACCGGGTCATGGCCCGTGCGGACGCCCTGATGGCCCGGTGGGCGCAGGCCCCCGCCGACAGCGGAAAAGCGTCGATCGCCGCGCGCTTCTCCGAACAGGAACAGCTCTGGCGCGACTGGTCCAAGGCGGATTGCGAGATGCGCGGGAAGCTCAGCGTGGGCGGCAGCATCCACGGCTTCTCCGTCACCCTGTGCGCGTCCCGGCACGTCGCCGCCCGCACCCTCGACCTCGAGAACCAGATCGACTGGTGGGAGTCGCGCTAGAGCGCGTCCCTGTCGGCTTGAATCAGGCCAATCGGGATCAAGGTGCTCGCGTCTTTGAGTTTGGAGGCCTTCTGGTCCACTCACGATGCCTCATCGTGGGTGGGAAGGCCTCTCGGGCGCCCCTAGGCCGCGAGGGCCGCCCGGCGGCGGCGCATCGTGGCGCCGGCCGCGCCGAAGCCCAGGACCAGCAGCGCCCAGGTCGCGGGCTCGGGCACGCCGCCCCCGCCCACAGCCCCGTCGGTGCCGAAGTTGTCGGCCCGGCCGCCTTGATAGAGGGCGAGGCCGGCCAAGCCGCCGGAGAACGCGGTCCCGTAGTCGTGCGAATAGCTCTGGGCCGCGCCGGCGTCCGGGACGATGTCGAGCGTGACGACCGAACCGGCCACGGTCACCGTGATGCGCCCGGTGGAGAACCCTTCCTTCAGGGTGAAGTAGTCCCCGTCGCCGTTGTTGCCGGTGTAGAACGCGTAGTTGAGGAACGCCCCGTCACGCCCCTGCACCTTCACGAAATAGTTGAACGCCGAACCCCAGCCGAGCACCCCGCCCACATAGCCAAATCCGTTGGCCGTCAGCGCGACGTCCATCGACACGCTGGTCGCGCCCTCGGTCCCGTTGTAGGTCGCCAGCGCCTGGATGCCGCCGCCGGCCTGGTTCCCGCTGATGAACGAGCTGTCGGCGACCTGCGTCCAGTTCGACCCCAGGTCGGCCGCGTCGGGCCGGTTGAAATCGTCGAATACGGCTGCGTACCCCGGCGCCGCGGCGAACGCGGTTGCGGCCGCGGCGGCCAGCGCCGCCACGAAGACCTTGCCCATTTGGAAACCCCCGATATCTCGTCCCGCGATACATTAGTTAACAAATCTCAGCCGTACACAAGACTCGCGCGAGAGGCGAGCGGCGCCACTCCCCCACGTCATGGGCGAGGCTGGCCACGCCAAGCGTGGCGGACGGGGCGCTCGCGGTATCGCCCACGCCCCCGTTGCGCCCGACGCCCGCCCCGGCTACCGAAGCCCGGCTGGCGGCGGCCCGCCCGCGACGAACCGACACCGCAAGGAGACCGACCCGTGATCGAGACCGCGGATCATCTCCGCCAGGCGCGCGAGGCCATGGGGTGGTCGCCGGCCGACCTGGCCCGCGCCCTGCGCTTCAACGAGAACCACGGCGCCAGCCGCATCCTGGAGATGGAAGCCGGCAAGCGCCCCCTCTCCGGCCCCGTCACCGTCGCCGTCGAAGCCCTCCTCCGCGGCTTCGTCCCCGACGGCTTCGACCCGCCACGGCGCACGTAAGGGATGAGGGCTCGTCTGTGGGCGGCGAGGCCATGAGTCTCCGGAGCTTCCTGGAGCGCCACGAGCGCGCGGCGTTCGTCCTCCTGCTGCTCGTGGGCCTCGTGGCGCGGGTGGTCTGGGTGAGCCAGCACGGGCGCCTGGGCCCGATGATCTGCGAGACCTATCAGGCCGCGGACTGCTTCGCCCGCACCGGCGGCATCTGCGACGGCTTCTTCCGCGGACAGGGCCCGACGTCGCTGGTCAATCCCGTCCTCCCCGCGATCGCCGGCACGGTCTATCGCGCCTTCGGCCTGGGGTCCCTGACGTCGGAGATGATCCTCACCGCCTTCTCCCTCGCCGTCCTGTGCTCCACGCTGCTGGCGCTCTACCTCGCATTCCGCCGCCTGGGCGCGCCCATCGAATGGCGCTTCGCGGCGCTCGCGGCGGCGCTGCTCCTGCCGATGAATTTCAAGTGGGAGACGGTGAGCATGCGTCTCTTCGAGGGCGGCGTGGCGGCGGCGCTCCTGGCCGCCAGCCTCCTCGTGGTCCTGCGGCTCGACGGCCGGAACGAACCCCTTGGCGCGCGCGACTATCTCCTGTCGGCGGTCCTGGTCGGCCTGCTCGCGCTGATCAATCCGCCCGCCGCCCTGGGCGCCTATGGCGCGCTGGGCGTGCTGACCCTGAAGCGCGTCCCGGTGCGCCGCTGGGCCGGCGTGACCCTGGTGATGGCCGTGGGCCTGGCGATCTTCATCGCCCCGTGGGGCCTGCGGAACGAGCGCCAGTTCGGCCGGCTCATCCTGGCGCGCGGCAACTTCCCGCTGGAGCACGCCCTCGGCTTCCATCCGGCGGCCGTCGCCCCGGACGATCCCGCCGCGGTCTTCCGCGCCCGCGCCCGCGCCATCCATCCCTACTCCGACAATCCCGCCGCGCCGGGGCGGCTCGAGGTCGAGCGCGTCGGCGAGATGGCCTACATGGACGAGCTCGCCGCGCAGACGTCCGCCTGGGAGCGGGCCCATCCGGCCGAGACGGTCCGCATCGCCGTGCGGCACCTCGTCGAATTCTGGCTGCCGCCCACGTGGTCGTACCGCATCTTCGGCAACGACGCGCCGCTGGTCTTGCCCCGTCAGGCGTTCGTCTGGGCCACCACCCTGGCCGCTTTCGCGGCCATCGCCTGGCGTATCCTCCAGGCGCCGACGGGGCCGGGACTCTATCTGGCCTGCGTGCTGATCATCCCGTCCCTTCCCTACGCCCTCGTCCAGCCGGTCCAGCGCTATCGCTATCTGATCGTCGTCCTGACCTTCTTCCTGGCGGCGGATTTCTGCGCCCGGGTCGCGGCTCACCTCGCCGCGCGACGCCGCTCGGCGCCGACAGGACCCCGGCCGCAGGCGCGCCGCTAGGGCTTGGACCGTGGCGGCGCGCCCGGCCTTGCCGGTTTCCGTGGGCGCGGTACTTTCCGGCTTGGCCGTGGCCCTCGGACGCAATCCTGCGGCGGGCCGACAACCCCGGGGCGCGTGGAGCCATTCGACGGTCGCGCTTGTCTCTGCAGACGGTGGTGGGCGGCGTCGCCCTCGCCTGCGTGGCCGGGCGCGCCGAAGCGGCCGATCCGCGCCTGCGCGTCCACATCCCGCAACGCTCCTACGCCGAGGCCCTGATCGACCTGGCCCTGCAGGCCAATGTCTCGATCCTCGGCACCGCCGCCTGCGGGCCGGGCGGGCAGGTCGAACTGTCGGGCCGGTTCACATTGAAGGAGGCGCTGGACCGCCTGCTCGCGGGCGCGCCCTGCGACTACCGCGTCGTTGACGCCGGCACGGTCCGCATCACCCGTCTGCGGCCCCGCTTGCGCGACGAACCCGAAGCGCCGGCCGAACAGCCGCCGCCGCTGGTCTCCGAGGTGGTGATCACCGCGACCAAGCGACCCGTGGCGCTCGAGCGCCTGCCGGCCGGCGCCAGCGTGCTGCCACGGGACCAGATCGAGGCGACCGGCGCGACCGACGTCAGCGGCGCCGTGGGACAGCTGGCCGGCATGCTGACCACCAACCTGGGGCCCGGCCGCAACAAGCTGCTCGTGCGCGGGGTCTCGGACGGCGCCTTCACGGGGCGGACCCGCTCGACCGTCTCGACCTACCTCGACGACGCCCCGATCAACTACAACGCGCCCGACCCCGACCTGCGCCTGGTCGACGTGGACCGGCTGGAGGCCCTGCGGGGGCCCCAGGGCGCGCTCTACGGCTCGGGCTCGATCGGCGGCGTTTACCGCATCGTCACGCGCAAGCCCGACCTGCAGCAGCCGGAGATGGGCGCGAGCGCGAGCCTCGCCACCACCCGCGGCGGCAGCACCAGCCGGGCGCTCGACGGCTATCTCAGCGTGCCGGTCATCAAGGACCACCTGGGCGTGCGGCTCGTGGCCTACGACGAGGTGCAGGGCGGCTACCTCGACGACGTGAACCTGCGCATCACCAACGTGGACCAGACCCGGCGCAGCGGCGGACGGCTGGCCGTCCGCGTGCGGTTCGACTCGCACTGGAGCCTGGACACGCTCGCCGCCAGCCAGCACCTGCGCTCCGACGACACCCAGTACGTCACGGCCGCCATGACCTCGTCGCCGAGGTCGCTGGCCATAGCCGCCGAGGCCGGCGCGTCCGGGGGAACCGGCGGCGCCCCCGACGACCGCCGCAACCGCGTGCAGGAGACGCACAACAACGACTTCTCCTACGCCGGCGCGACGCTCACCGGCGAGTTCTCCTGGGGCGCGGTGACCTCGTCGACCAGCTACGTGCATCACGTCTTCTCGAGCCAGTACGAGGGCACCGACGCCGGCCTGAACTTCCCCGCCATCGCGACCGACCTCGGCGTCTATTTCGAGAAGGCGCGGATCAACCTGCTGGTGGAGGACGTCGTGGTCCGTTCGGCCGGCGCCGGCCCGTTCCAATGGCTGCTCGGCGTTTACGGCGCGCGATCCCTGGAGAAGTCGCCCTCGACCCTCGACTTCCTCGCGCCGGGCTCGAGCGCCACGGCCTACGACGAGAACCGCAAGAACCGCCTGTTCGAATATGCGCTCTACGGCGAGGGCTCCTACCAGCTGGGCGACGGCTGGACCGTGACCGTGGGCGGCCGGGCCTTTGAAAGCCGCGTGCACACCACCGCCGACCTGACCATCAGCTCGCCGTTCGGGCCGCGGACGTTCGATGGCCGGCGCAACTCCAAGGGGTTCTCGCCGAAGATCACGCTGCAGCGCGAATTCGCCAACGGCGACCTGGTCTACGCCCTGGTCAGCGAGGGCTTCCGGCCCGGCGGCCTCAACACCTCCGGGTTCCAACCGATCCGCTCGACCCGCGTCGATTTCGCCCCCGATCGGCTGCGCAACTACGAGCTGGGCGCCAAGTTCAGGCGCCTCGACAATCGCCTCTCGGTGCGCGTCGCGGCCTATTACGACGACTGGTCCAACATCCAGAGCGATCGCTACCGCCCGTCGGGCCTCGCCTACACCGCCAACGTCGGCGACGCCCGGATCCTCGGGCTGGAGGGCGAGGTGGGTTACGACCTGCCGTTCGGGCTGTCGCTGCGGCTGAACGGCCTCCTCACCGACTCCAAGGTGCGCCACCCGAACCCCGACTTCGACCAGCCGGTCACGCCCGAACTGCCGGGCGCGCCCAAGACGTCCGGCGGCTTGCTCGTCGTCTATCGGCGCCCCATCGGCTCGGCCCTGACCCTGCGGCTGATCGGCGAGGGCAGCTATGTCGGCCGCTCGGTGCTGAGCTTCGATTCCACCGCCTCGCCGCCCATGGGCCACTACCTGCGGGCCCGCCTCTCGGCCGAGCTTTCGAACCAGACCTGGCGGCTTGCGGCCTATGTCTCGAACCCCCTCGACGACTCCAGCGACACCTTCGCCTACGGCAACCCGTTCAGCTTCGGCTCCGTGCGCCAGCTGACGCCCCAGCGGCCCCGCACGGTGGGCGTGCGGCTCAGCGCGGCGTTCTGAGCAGCGCCGCGTCCGCCGCCGCGTCCTCCGCCGCCCCCTCGGCCGCCCCCTGCGCCATCCAGTCCTCGGCGCCGGTCAGCGGCGGGCGGATCTCGCCGGTGGGGCCGATCCCGGCCGCATAGGGCTCGCCGGTCGCCGCCACCCACGCCTGCGCCTCGCGCGCATTGCGCGGCGGCGCGCACAGCACGGTCCCGTTCGGCCCGCGCTCGAAGCGCATGGCGAAGAACACCACCGGCCCCGCCGCCGCCGCGCCGACGTCGGCGTACTTCTTCGGCGCCAGCAGGGCCGCGCGCCAGCGGATCACGTCGAACCTCAGCCGCGACAGCGGCACGCTCTCGCGCGTCGCCTGGGCCGCCACGTCGCACGCCTCGTCGATCAGCACGTCGCCCTGCACGGCGCGGGCGGCGGCGTACATGGCCCGGAACCCGGGGTTCAGCCGCACCCATTTCAGCACCGTCCCGTACGCGGGCATCGCCGGGTCCGCGCCGATGGCGGTCAGGCTCTCGCCGGCCTCCAGCCGCGCGCAGACCGCCGCCCCCATCTCGGGCGTATAGGCGCTGGGCCGCCCGCCCCGCGCGGACCCACGCCGCACCGTCCCACACCGCATCGTCCCGCGCCGCGCCGCCCGCTCGGCCGCCGCCGCGTCGTCGTCCCGCACCCGCGCCGCCCGCGCCGTCGCCTGGGCCTGGGCCAACGCCACGGCGAAGTCCGGATGCGCCTTGGCCCAGTTCCTCACCGTCGTGCGGTGCGGCAGGCGCACGTCGGCGCAGATCGCCCGCAAGCCCTCGCCCGCCGCCACCCGCGCGCAGATCGCCGCCCCCACATCCTCCGAATAGACGCTCCGCCCCGGCGCCGCCGCACCGGGCCGCGCCGGAAACCCCGCGTCCGCCATGCCTGCCCTGCCCTAACCTGCCCATGTCCCGAAACCGCCCCCGCCGCCCGCGGGAACCCGACGCTCAGCCTACCCCAACCGAC
Organism: Phenylobacterium sp.; assembly: GCF_016124325.1. GTDB lineage: Bacteria > Pseudomonadota > Alphaproteobacteria > Caulobacterales > Caulobacteraceae > Phenylobacterium. The sequence goes on along the minus strand of NZ_WGNY01000003.1, from coordinate 90,020 downwards.
CCCGAAAATCAAGAACAAATCGGGAACATTCGCCTCCCCCGCCGCAGGCGGCGGGAGGGGGACCACGCGCCGCAGAGCGCGTGGTGGAGGGGGCAGGCCCCATCCGCGCCCCCTCAACTGTCATCCCGGTTTCGGCAAAGCCGAAAACCGGGACCCATGCGCGCCGGGGGCGGGGTGGTCACACAGGCCGACCGCCGCAATACGCCGGGAGCGGTCACTTGGCCCGCTGCGGCGGGAGTAGCCTGCGGCAGGCCGAAGAGCCCCTTCCTCTCCCGCGCGAGCGGGAGAGGGGGACCATCGGCCGAGGCCGCAGGCCGAAGAGCCGATGGTGGAGAGGGCAGGCCTCAGGCGCGGCGCTCGTCACAACCGGCCACCTCGGCGATGGCTTGGCCGCCGGTCTCCGCTAAGCTGGCCCAAAGAGTCGGGGCGAGATGGACGCAGCGGACTTCATCGCAAAGTGGCGCGATAGCGAGCTGCGTGAACGGCAGGGCTCGCAGGAGCATTTCATCGACCTTTGCCACGTGCTCGGTGTGCCGACCCCAGCCGAGGAAGACCCACGCGGCGAGCGCTATTGCTTCGAACGCGGCGCCGAGAAGGTCGGCGGCGGCGAGGGCTGGGCCGACGTCTGGCGCAAGGGCTGTTTCGCCTGGGAGTACAAAGGCCGGCACAAGGACCTGAACGCAGCGCTGCGCCAAGTCACCTCCTACTCGCGCGACTTGGAGAACCCGCCCTATCTGGTGGTGTCCGACATGGAGCGGATCGTCGTCCACACCAACTGGACGAATACCGTCGCGCGCACCTACGAGTTGGGGCTCAATGACCTGCTCGACCCCGCGAAGCGCCACATCCTGCGCGCGGTGTTCGACGGATCGGACGAACTCAAGCCCCGCCTCACGCCCCAGGAACTGACGGCCAAGGCGGCTGAACGCTTCGGTGAACTGTCTCGCCGCCTGCAGGACCGCGGGCACGAGCCGCGGGCGGTGGCCCACTTCCTCAACCAGCTCGTCTTCTGCATGTTCGCGGAGGACGCCGACCTCCTGAAGGATCGGCTGTTCACGCGGCTGATGAAGGCCACCCAGTCGCGACCCAAGGCGGCGCGCGCGCAGCTTTCCGAGCTGTTCGCCAAGATGGCGGCGCAGGGCGACACCTTCTTCGGCGCCGAATTCATCCGGTGGTTCAACGGCGGCTTGTTCGATGGGTCCGATGTGCTGCCGCTGGAGCGCATCGACCTGGAGCTGATCGCCCGCACAGCCGACGAGCACGACTGGTCCCAGATGGACCCGTCGGTGTTCGGCACTCTGTTCGAACAGGCGTTGAGCGCTCGGCGCGAGCGCAAGGCGCTGGGCGCCCACTATACCGACCGCGAGAAGATCCTGAAAATCGTTGAGCCGGTGATCGTGCGACCGCTGGAGGCGGAGTGGGCCGCCGTGCTGGAGACGACCCGGGCGGCGATCGGCAAGGCCGAAGCGGCAGAGGCCGAACGCAAGGCCTTGCTGGAGGCGGCTGGCGATCAGATGCGCGCCGATCCGCGAGCGGCGCAGGAGGCGGAGGCGAAGCGCCGCAAGCAGATCGCCGCCATCGACCGGCGGCGCACAACGGCGCGGCGGGAGGCGCGCGACGCCGTCGAGGCCTGGCTGGAGCGTCTGGCCGCCTTCCGCGTCCTCGACCCGGCCTGCGGCTCGGGCAACTTCCTCTATGTGGCCCTGCACGAACTGATGGACCTCGAACAGCGGGCCATCGTCGACGCCGAGCGCCTGGGCGTGACCGGCTTCCTGCCGCGCGTCGGGCTGGAGGCGGTGCGGGGCATCGAGGTCGAACGCTACGCCGCCGAACTGGCGCGGCTGACCTTGTGGATCGGCTATCTGCAATGGGTGCTGAAGAAGGCCGCCACGCCGCCGCCCGACCCGGTGCTGTCAAATCTCGACCAGATCGAGAACCGCGACGCCTTGCTGAACCCGGACGGGACGGAGGCCGAGTGGCCGGCAGTCGATGTGATCATCGGCAATCCGCCGTTCCTTGGCGGGAAGCGTATGCGCGAGAACCTGGGGGACGAGGCCGTGGAGCGGCTGTTCGCGGCCTATCACGGGCGCGTGCCGGCCGAGGCCGACCTCGTAGCCTACTGGGTCGAGAAGGGGTGGCGGCAGGCACAAGCCGGACAGACAACGCGCGTCGGGCTGGTGACGACGAACTCGATCCGCGACGGCGCGAGCCGCCGTGTCTTGGACCCGATTTGTGATGCCAAGGCGCTGGAGGAGGCCTGGGCAGATGAACCTTGGGCAGTTGAGGGGGCCGACGTCCGGGTCTCGATGATTGGTTTCGGAGCCAATTTTATCGAAAGACGATTGAACGGTCAGCCGGTGGAGCACATCAACTCAAATCTCACAAGTACGACTGTCGACGTGACGAAGTCGGCTGCCCTTGGCGAGAACACCGGAGTCGGCTTCATAGGCACTCAGAAGGGCGGTTCGTTTGATGTTGAAGGTGAAACTGCGAGAACATGGCTAGGCCTGCCACTGAATCCGAACGGGCGACCGAATAGCGATGTGTTGCGGCAATGGCGCAATGGCTCTCATCTGACCGGACGATGGGACGACCGTTGGATCATCTTCTTCCCAATTGACTGCCCCTTGGAGCAGGCGGCGCTCTACGAGGCGCCGTTCGCTCATGTGAAGGAACACGTCCTTCCGCAAAGGGAGGGCCTGCGCCGTGACAATCATCGGCTTCGGTGGTGGATTCACGCTGAGGCGCGGCCTGGGATGTGGCGTTCACTGAATGGGCTCAAGCGCTTCATCGCTACACCCCGGGTCGCAAAACACCGCTTCTTCGTATGGTTGCCCGGAGCCGTTGTCCCGGATAGTCGACTTGTCGCCATTGCCCGAGACGACGACATTGTCTTTGGAATTTTAAGTTCGCGACTACACGAAGTCTGGTCCCTAGCGACCTGCTCATGGCACGGGATCGGCAATGATCCGACCTACAATGCTGAAAGCTGCCTCGCGACCTTCCCCTTCCCCGACGGACTCACGCCCAACATCCCCGCAGCGAACTACGCCGCCGACCCGCGCGCGCCAGCCATCGCCGAGGCGGCGCGCAAGCTGAACGACCTGCGCGAGGCGTGGCTGAACCCGCCGGACTTGACGGTGCGCGTCCCTGAGGTTGTGCCCGGCTATCCCGACCGCATCCTGCCCAAGGACGAGGCGGCGGCGAAGCTGTTGAAAGCCCGCACCCTGACCAACCTCTACAACGAACGGCCGCACTGGCTGGCCCTGGCGCACGAGGCGCTCGACGCCGCCGTGGCCGCCGCCTACGGCTGGCCAGCCGACCTGTCGGACGACGAAATCCTAGAGCGGCTGTTCGCCTTGAATCAGGAGCGCGCCGCGAATGGCCGGTAGATCCTAACGCGCGCGACGCGCGCAGTTCGGAGACCAACGCGGGATTGCTCCGCTTCGAAGCTCGCGCTTAGGTAACTTCGCTGTTCGAGGGGGAGTGCGTGAGCAATCTGTTCAAGGTCCAGCAGGGCCGCCTGGTGCGGGCGCAACCCAAGGCCCTGTCGCGCGAGAGCCTGATCGAGGAATGGGTCGCGGAGAATCCCGCGCTGCTCGGTCTCGACGCCATTGTCATCGGCCGCCAGGTCCACACCGGGCACGGAGGCTACATCGACCTGCTTGCGCTCGATCGCTTGGGCGGCGTCGTCATAATCGAGTTGAAGAAAGACCGGACGCCACGCGAGATCGTGGCCCAGGTGCTCGACTACGCGTCTTGGGTGAGGGCGCTCACGACGCCGAACATCTACGAGATCGCCGAGCGTTACGCCCAGAGACGCCTCGCCACGCGCTTCGAGGAGCACTTCGGCGAACGGATTCCGGAGCGCCTGAACAGCGCCCATTCCATGCTGATCGTCGCCAGCGAGCTCGACCCGGCTTCCCGGCGGATTGTCGAATACCTCTCGGAAGAGCATGGCGTCGGCATCAACACGGCGTTCTTCAACGTCTTCGAAGCCGACGGACAGGAATGGCTGACCACGGATTTCCTCCTCGATCAGGCCGAGGTTGAGGAGCGTTCCGAACGCAAAGTCCGCGCTCCCTGGTCAGGCTACTATTTCGTCAATGCAGGTCTTGGCGACGATCGGTCGTGGGAAGACATGCGGCGCTACGGCTTCGTCGGCGCGTGCGGCGGCGACTTCTACACCAAGCGGCTCGACCAGCTCAGCGCCGGCGACAAGATCTTCGCCTATCACAAGGGCTCAGGCTTTATCGGCTACGGGGTCGTCACCACGCCGAAGACGATCGCCTCCGAGTTTGTCACGCCAGAGGGGCCGCTCTTCGAGCAACCCCTCGAGCAGCCGAACATCAAGCTGAATGCCGACGATCCGACCATGGCCGAGTACGTGGTCGGGGTCGATTGGGTGAAGACCGTCGAGCCCAATCAGGCCAAGTGGTTCAAGGGCGCGTTCGCAAACCAGAACATCGTCTGCAAACTGCGGGATCAGCCGACCGTCGACTTCCTCGTCCAGGCCTTCGAGGCGGCGTAGGCGCCCACCCGCCCTCCGCGCCCTTCCGTGAAATCCGTGGTTCAAAAGACGGCGCCTCCGCTCGCGCCGACGCCAGCGCCCTCACGCCCCTTTCGCGTCTTTCGTGGTTCCCCACGGGCCGGCGGCGGCGCGGCCCCGGCCACTCACGATCGCCGGCGTGTCCGGGTGGCCCCCCGGGACGCGCCGCTGCGCGGCCCGCCCGAGGGCAGGCCTCCCGAGCCGGGCCATGACGGGAACTACGCCGGCTCGTAGTTGAGGATCGGCGCCAGCCACCGCTCGGCCTCCGCCACCGTCCAGCCCTTGCGGCGGGCGTAGTCCGCCACCTGGTCCTTCTCGATGCGGCCGACGCCGAAGTAGTGGCTTTCCGGGTGCGAGAAATACAATCCGCTCACCGCCGCCGGCGGGGTCATGGCGAAGCTCTCGGTCAGCTCGATCCCGGCGTTGTCGGTCGCCGAGAGCAGGCGGAACAGGGTGGCCTTCTCGGTGTGGTCGGGCTGGGCCGGATAGCCGGGCGCGGGACGGATGCCGCGATAGTCCTCGGCGATCAGGGCGCCCAAGTCGAACGGCTCGCCCTCGGCATAGCCCCACAGCTCGGTGCGCACCTTGCGGTGGAGCGCTTCGGCGAAGGCCTCGGCCAGCCGGTCGGCCAGCGCCGTGAACAGGATCGCCGAATAGTCGTCGCCGGCGTCCTTGAACGCCTTGGCCTGGGCCAGTTCGCCGTGGCCGGCGGTCACCGCGAAGCCGCCGATCCAGTCGGGCTTGGTCCCCACGGGCGCGACGAAGTCGGCGAGCGCGACGTTGGACTTGTCGGCGCCGGTCTTCAGTATCTGCTGGCGCAGGGTGTGCAGCCGGGCCAGCTCGGTGGTCCGGTCCTCGTCGGCATAGACCACCACGTCGTCGCCGTCGGCGTTGGCCGGCCAGAACCCGACCACTCCCCTGGCTTCGAGAAGCCCCTCCTGGAGGATGCGGTCCAGCATCCGCTGGGCGTCGTGGAAGAGGTCGGTCGCGGCCTTGCCGACCACGTCGTCCTCCAGGATCTGCGGATAGCGGCCCACCAGCTCCCAGCTGGCGAAGAAGGGCGTCCAGTCGATGTGGCGGGCAAGCTCGGGCAGGTCGTAGGGCGCGAACGTCCGCACGCCCGTGAAGCTGGGCCTGGGCGGATCATAGGCCGTCCAGTCGGGGGTGAAGGCGTTGTCGCGCGCCTCGGCCAGGGTGGCCCGCGCGCGATTGCCCTGCCCGCGGGCGAACTGCTCGCGCACCTTCTCGTAGTCGGCGGCCGTGGCCGCCAGGAACTTGGGCTTCTCGGTGGGCGACAGCAGTTGCGAGACCACGCCCACCGCGCGGCTGGCGTCCAGCACATAGGTGGTCGAGCCGGCCGGATAGCGCGGCGAGATCTTCACCGCCGTGTGGGTCTTCGACGTGGTGGCCCCGCCGATCAGCAGCGGCATGGTCATGCCGCGGCGCTCCATCTCGGAGGCCACATAGACCATCTCGTCCAGGCTGGGGGTGATCAGGCCCGACAGGCCCACGATGTCGACCTGGTGCTTCTCGGCCTCGTCGAGGATGCGGTCGGCCGGGACCATGACGCCCAGGTCGATGACCTCGTAGTTGTTGCACTGCAGGACCACGCCCACGATGTTCTTGCCGATGTCGTGGACGTCGCCCTTGACGGTGGCCATCAGGATGCGGCCGGCCTGCTCGCGCGGCTTGCCTTCCTTCTCGGCCTCCATGAACGGCATCAGGTAGGCCACGGCCTGCTTCATCACCCGGGCCGACTTGACCACCTGGGGCAGGAACATCTTGCCCGCGCCGAACAGGTCGCCGACCACGTTCATCCCGTCCATCAGCGGGCCTTCGATGACGTGCAGCGGGCGCTCGGCGAGGCTGCGCGCCTCCTCGGTGTCGGCCTCGATGAACTCGGTGATCCCGTGGACCAGGGCGTGGCTGAGGCGGGCGGCCACGGGGGCGTCGCGCCAGGCCAGGTTCTGCACCTTGGCCTCGCCCTTCTGGCCCTTGTACTTGGGCGCCAGGTCGACGAGGCGCTCGGTGTTGGAGACGTTGGTTCGCTGTGGGCGGTTCAGGATCACGTCCTCGACCGCCTCGCGCAGCTCGGCGTCGATGTCGTCGTAGACCGGCAGGTCGCCGGCGTTGACGATGCCCATGTCCATGCCGGCCGCGATCGCGTGGTACAGGAATACCGAGTGGATCGCCCGGCGCACCGGCTCGTTGCCGCGGAACGAGAAGCTGACGTTGGAGACCCCGCCCGAGACGCGGGCGTGCGGGCAGGCCGCCTTGATGGCGCGCGTCGCCTCGATGAAGTCGACGGCGTAGTTGTCGTGCTCGTCGATGCCGGTGGCGACGGCGAAGATGTTGGGGTCGAAGATGATGTCCTCGGGCGGGAAGCCCACCTGTTCGGTGAGGATCGCGTAGGCCCGCTGGCAGATCTCGACCTTGCGGGCGGCGGTGTCGGCCTGGCCCACCTCGTCGAAGGCCATGACCACGACGGCCGCGCCATAGCGCAGGCACGCGCGCGCCTGCTCGAGGAACTTGGCCTCGCCCTCCTTCAGGCTGATCGAATTGACGATCGCCTTGCCCTGGACGCACTTCAGCCCCGCCTCGATCACCTCCCACTTGGATGAGTCGATCATCACCGGCACGCGGGCGATGTCGGGCTCGGCGGCGACGAGATTGAGAAACGTTCGCATCGCCGCGACGGAGTCGAGCAGCCCCTCGTCCATGTTCACGTCGATCACCGCCGCCCCGGCCTCGACCTGCTGGCGCGCGACGCTCAGGGCTTCGGGATAGTTCCCCTCGGCGATCAGCTTGCGGAATTTCGCAGAGCCGGTGACGTTTGTCCGCTCGCCGACGTTGATGAATGTGGGGCGCATCAGCTCACGAACTTGATCGACTGCAGCAGGAAATAGACGGCGCCGTTCGCGCTCTGGGCGCGGTAGCCGCCTTCGGCCTCCAGAATGCGGGCGGCGATGGCGGTGAGCATCCAGCCCGCCCCTTCGAGGTCGTCGCTCTTCAGGAAGTCGGTGGTCAGCTCTTCCACTCCGTTCTCGGCGCCGAAGTCGCGGACCCGGCCCATGGCCTCGACGCTCGCCGGCGGCCAGGCGGGGTCGCCCCACCCCCAGAGCCATCCGACCGCGCCGGTTCGGCCCACCACCTGGATGTCGGCCACGACACGCGGCCCCTGCTCGTCGGAGAAGGTCAGGGTGCGGGCCTGGGTGTCATAGTCGTAGCGGAGCCACGACTCGAGGCGGAACGCTTCGGCGTTCCGGTTCTGCTTGGCGGAGAAGTCGGCGAACGCCTCCTCGCACCAGGCGTCGTACCAGTCTGGCGCTTTCATCAGGCGAGCTCGAACGGTTCCAGGCCGGCCAGCCGCATGGCGGTGGGCCGTTCGGGGATCGGCCGCGGCTTCAGGCCCTTCACCGCCTCGGCCACGTGGCGGATGTGGTCCGGCGTGGTGCCGCAGCAGCCGCCCAGGATGTTGACCAGGCCATGCTCGGCCCATTCATGGAGTTGGTGGCCCGTCTGGTCCGGCGTCTCGTCGTACTCGCCCATGGCGTTGGGCAGGCCGGCGTTCGGATAGGCCGAGACCAGGGTGTCGGCGACCCGGGCCAGCTCGGCGATGTGCGGGCGCATCAGCTCGGCGCCCAGGGCGCAGTTGAGGCCCACCGCGAACGGCTTGGCGTGGCGCACCGAGTTCCAGAACGCCTCCACCGTCTGCCCCGACAGCGTGCGCCCCGAGCGGTCGGTGATGGTGCCGGAGATCCAGATCGGCAACGGCTCGTAGCCCTCGTCCTCAAGGTCGAGGATCGCCTTGATCGCAGCCTTGCAGTTCAGCGTGTCGGTGATCGTCTCCACGAGGAACAGGTCGACCCCGCCCTCGTGCAGCGCGCGGACCTGTTCGGAATAGGCCTCGTAGACCTGATCGAACGTCACCTTGCGCGCGCCCGGATCGTTCACGTCCGAGCTCATCGACAGCATCACCGGCAGCGGGCCGATCGAGCCGGCCACGAACCGCGGCTTGCCCGGCTCCTTCGCCGTCCAGCGGTCGGCGACCTCGCGGGCGATGCGCGCGCCATCCAGGTTGATGTCGCGCACGGCGGCCTGCAGCCCGTACTCGGCCTGGCCGATCGAGGTGGCCGAGAAGGTGTTGGTCTCCGAGATGTCGGCGCCGGCGGCGTAGTACTGGTCGTGCAGGTCGGCCACGATGTCGGGCCGGGTGATGCACAGCAGGTCGTTGTCGCCCTTGAGCTGGCCGGGCGCGTCGCCGAACCGGTCGCCGCGATAGTCCGCCTCGTCCAGGCCGCGCTTCTGGATCATCACGCCCCACGAGCCGTCCAGGATCAGCACGCGCTCCCTGGCCGCGGCCTTCAGCGCCGCGATGCGTTCCTGTCTCGAGCTTGGCCGGTTCATGCCGCGGCTTCCTTGGGTTCGGTCGGCGTCTCGCGCACGCCCAGCACGCGGCAGATCGCGTACACCAGATCGGCGCGGTTCAGGGTGTAGAAGTGGAAGTCGGAGAAGCCTTCCTCCTGCAGCCGGGCGCACATCTCCGCGGCGACGGAGGCGGCGACCAGCTTGCGGGTCTCCGGGTCCTCGTCGAGACCGTCGAACAGATTGGCGAGCCAGCCCGGCAGGGTGACGCCGATCCGCTGGGACATGTTGGCCAGGCCGGCATAGCTCGACACCGGCATGATCCCCGGCAGGATCGGGATGGTCACGCCGGCCTTCCGGATGCGCTCGATGAAGCGCAGGTAGCCCTCGATGTCGAAGAAGAAGTTGGTGATCGCACGGGTCGCCCCGGCGTCGATCTTCGCCTTCAGCACCTCGATGTCATGGTCCACCGACGGGCTTTCGGGATGGATCTGGGGATAAAGACCCACGCTGATGTCGAACGGGGCGATCGCCTTGATGCCGGCGGTCAGCTCGGTGGCGTTGGCGTAGCCGTCGGCGGGTGGCACGTAGACGCCGCCCAGCGAGCCCGGCGGATCGCCGCGCAACGCCACGATGTGGCGGATGCCCGCCGCCCAGTAGTCGCGCACCACCTCGTCCACCTCGGCGCGGCTGGCCTCGACGCAGGTCAGGTGCGCGGCGGGCTTCAGCGTCGTTTCCTTCAGCATCCGCACCACGGTGCGATGCGTGCGCTCGCGGGTCGAGCCGCCGGCCCCGTAGGTGACCGAGACGAACGTCGGGTTCAGCGGCTCCAGCCGCCGGATCGCCTCCCACAGGCTCTCCTCGGACTTCGGCCCCTTTGGCGGCGAGAACTCGAACGACACGCTGGGGCGCGGGCGGCCGCCGATGCCGGCGCGCGCGACGGGGCCGAGGGCCGCGCCCGGCCCGTCGGTGCTTCTGCGTTGCGGCGTCATGCGGCGCTCCTCAGTTGCGTGGGCGCGCGCCGGGCGGCCCAGATCTTCACGGTCAGGCCATCGGCCCGGGTCGGCGGCAGGTCCATCTGCGCCACCTGCGGCAGCTCGGCCTCGGCCAGCCAGCGGTTCATCTCTTCGTCGGAAAACCCTAACCGTCGGTGCTGGTGCTGCTCGCGCAGGAATTCGTGCTGGTGGGGCGCGAAGTCGACGATGACCAGCCGGCCGCCCGGCGCCGTGATCCGCGCCGCCTCGCGCACCGCCGCCGCTGGATCGCTCAGGTAGTGCAGCACCTGGTGAACGACAACCAGGTCGGCGCCGCCCTCGGGCAGGCGCGTGTCGAAGATGTCGCCGTGGCGCAGTTCCACGTTGGAGAGCCCGGCCTCGGCCGTGTTGCGGCGGGCGATGTTCAGCATCTGCTGCGACAGGTCGAGGCCCAGCGCGTGGTCGGCGTGGGGCGCGAGCAGCATCAGCATCCGGCCGGTGCCCGAACCCAGGTCCACCAGCCGCCGCACGTGGCCGCCGCCCGTCGCGCGCAGGATCTCGGCCTCGACGGACGTGTCCGACACATAGAGCGAGCGGATGCGGTCCCATTGGGCGGCGTTGTCGGCGAAATAGGCCTGGGCCGCCGCCGCGCGCTCGGCCTGCACATCGTCGATCTTGCGCCGGTCGCGCGCCAGCACGGGATCGTCCGGATTGAGCCGGGCCAGCACCTCGCCGATCACCTCGTGAGCGCGGCCCTCGCCGGTCAGGCGGTAGAAGACCCACGCGCCGTCCGGAAAACGCTCGACCAGCCCCGCCTCGGCCAGCAGCTTCAGGTGCCGCGACACCCGGGGCTGGCTCTGGTCGAGCACGCGGCAGATTTCCAGCACCGCCAGCTCCTCGCGCTCCAGCAGCGCAAGGATGCGCAGGCGCGTCGGCTCGCCCGCCGCGCGCAGCACGTCCACAGCCTGTTTGGCGGAGAGCTTCATCGCATATAAAGATATCTTTATATGTGTTCGCGTCAAGTCTCCGGCGTGGGCGCCGCGCACAGCTCGGAGACCGATCCCAGGCCCGTGAGCTGTTGATCCCGCGGCGCGGCTTCGCCTATCGCATTGTACCGAAGGGCCGCGAGGGCGTCATGCGCCGGGTGCTGATCATCGGGAACTCGGGCGGCGGCAAGTCGACCCTGGCGCGCCGCCTGGGCGACAAGCTGGGCCTGCCCGTCATCCACCTCGACGTCCTCTTCTGGAAGCCGGGCTGGGTCGAGAGCGACCGCGACGACTACCGGACGCGGGTGATGGCGGCGCTGCAGGCCCCGGCCTGGATCTGCGACGGCCAGTTCCCCTCGACCTTCCACCTTCGGATGCCCATGTCCGACACCATCGTCTGGATCGACCAGCCCCGGACGCTGTGCCTGTGCCGCGCGATCTGGCGGGCGGTGACCTATCGCGACGGCGGCCGCCCCGACATGGCGGAGGGCTGTCGCGAAAAGATCGACTTCGCCTTCTACCGCTACATCTGGACCTTCGACCGTAGGGTCAGGCCCGAGGTCGAGGCGGCGCTGGCCGAACACGGCGCGCACGCCCGCCTCTTCCACCTGCGGAACGACCGCGAGATCGCCGCCTTCCTCGCCCAAGCTTGACTTGAGATCACCGTTCGGCGACTAACCGCCCCCGGTGGGCCCGCGCGGCGGCCTTCAAATTCGGCTCACCGCAAGCCCCCGCGCGCCTGCGCGGGCCTCTGGCCGCATGGCCGCCGCAACACCCGGCATCGCATGTCCCCCTTCTCCTCCCCGCTCTGGCGCGAGCGTGACTTCCTGCGCCTTTGGGCCGCCCAGGCCGTTTCCGACTTCGGCGCGCGCATCACCCGCGAGGGCCTGCCGATCATGGCCGTGCTGGGCCTGGCCGCACAGCCCGGCGAGCTCGGCGTGCTGGCGGCGCTTTCGAGCGCGGCCGGCCTCCTCGTCGGCCTGACCGCCGGCGACTTCGTCGACCACACCCCGCGCCGCCGCATCCTGATCGGCGCCGACCTGCTGCGCGGCGTGGTTCTCGTGAGCCTTCCGATCGCCGCCTGGCTGGGCGTGCTGTCGATGCTCCAGGTCTATGTGGTGGCCACCGTCGTGGCCGCGGCCAGCGTGCTGTTCGCCATCGCCGACCACGCCTACCTGCCCAGCCTCGTGGGCAAGGCGCTGACCCTGGACGCCAACGCCAAGATCTCGGCCACCGAGTCCGTCGCCGAGATGGGCGGCCCGGCCCTGGCCGGCGTGCTCTTCCAGGCGCTGACGGCGCCGTTCGCCGTGGCGGTCAACGCGGTGACCTACATGGTCTCGGCCCTGTTCCTCTGGCGCATCCGCACGCCCGAGCCCACGCCCGACGCCAGCCGTCGGCGCGGCTGGCGAAACGGCCTCGTCACGGGCGCCGCCACCGCCTGGGCCGAGCCCCGCGTGCGCGTGCTGCTGATCATGACGACGACGGGCGGGCTGTTCGGCGGCTTCTTCAGCGCGCTCTACATCGCCTACGTCCTGCGCGACATGGGGCTGGGCACGGCGCTGATGGGCCTGGGCATCGCGGCGGGCGGCGTGGGCGCCCTGGCGGGCTCGATGCTCGCCCAGACCATGGCCCGGTGGCTCGGCGTGGGGCCCGCGATCTCGATCGCCGGCGTTCTCTCGGCGCTGGGCACCATGCTGATCCTGTTCGCGCCGCACGACCGCGCCGGCGCCATGGCGGCCCTCGTGGTTTCGCAGATCCTGGGCGACGCCTTCGGCGTGGTCCCGCTGATCCTGGCGTCCAGCCTGCGCCAGGCGGTGCTGCCCAACGAGGTGCTGGGCCGGGTCGGAGCGGTCTTCCGCGCGGCGCCGGGCGCCGGCGCGGTCGCGGGCGCGCTGGCGGGCGGGGCTTTGGGCGGCGTGCTGGGCCTGCGCGAGACGTTGCTGGTGGCGATCGCCGGCCTGCTGATCGGTCCGGTCTACGGCCTCATGGCCCCGGCGCTCAGGCGCGTGCGGGAGATGCCGGCCTGACCGCGGGCGATCCGGTCCTCGGGACGCGTCGAGGCCGGCCGTCAGGCTCCGAAGATCCAGTCCCCGGTGAGGGTGCTCATCTGCACGCCGACCAGGATCATCTGGCCGCCGCCGGTCATGTCGATGACCGTGTCCGCGCCCACCTGGGAGACCGTATAGACGGTGCCAGGATCGAGCTGCACCCGGTCGCCCTCGGCGATGTGGAAGTCCAGCACCCGGTCGATCCCGGCGGCTCCGAAGGTGTGGAAGCGGTCGGCGCCGGCCCCGCCGGTGATCGTGTCGTTTCCCTTGTCGCCCGAGACGAAGTCGTCGCCGGCCCCGCCGAAGATCACGTCGTCGTTCTGGCCGCCACGAACGATGTCGTCCCCGTCGCCGCCGTCACAGGTGTCGTTCCCGAGGTTGCCATAGACCAGGTTCTGACCGGCCGAACCCGTCAGGCTGTCGTTGTCCTTGCCGCCGACCACCCAGTCGTCCCCGCCGCCGGAGACACAGGTGTCGTTGCCCTGGTTGCCGTTGATGTCGTCGAAGCCCGAGCCGCCGACGATCGAGTCGTCGCCAGAACCCCCGCGGAGATAGTTGGTCCCCGCCTCGGCGCCGACGGTGTCGGCCCCCGCTCCGCCCTGGATGGTGTAGCCCCCGGCCCCGATCGCCTTGAGCGACAGGCCGCTGGCGCCGATCGCCTCGATCGTCTTGACCGCGCCCGACACCGTGGCCGAGGCCGAGGTCTTCAGCTCGGTCCCGTTCACCACGTCCAGCTTGACGTTGTCGCCCGACGCCAGGTTCAGCGTCACCGAGACCGCCCCGCTGAGGCCCGCCCCGGTCAGCGTCACGGTCTGGACGCCCGTCAGGCTGCTCTCCAGCGTGTAGCCGCCGGTGGCGAAATTGTCGGCGCCCGCCCCGCCCAGGGCCACGTGCAGGCCGCTGCGCCCCTCGCCGATGGAATAGAAGTCGTCGCCGTCGGTGTCGGCGTAGGCCACGCCCAGGATGAAGACGTCGGCCTGCGAGCGCGCGCCCAGGTCTTCGGTCACCACCTGCGGGCCGACGTCGGTTGAGGGGTTGGTCTCGTGGACGATGGCGACGCCGATCTCGCGGAACGTCCCGTCCATGATGTTGTCGCGGTGGCCGGCCGGCGACTGCATCCCGCCGGGACCGGAACCCCAGTCCACCATGAAGCCGGCGTGGGCGTAGAGCGGCGACTCGGCGAAGGCGAAGACGTTCTCGCCGGCCAGCGTGTAGTTGTAGCCCGCCGCGGCGACCCGGGCGCCCAGGCCGGCCTCGCCCGGCGCCTGGTGGGTCTGCATGTCGGCGGCGATCATCGCCGCGTCGTGGCCCTGGGCGGCGTCGGAGAGCGCGTCGTTCCAGGCCAGCGGCCGCACCGGGGTCAGCGCCGAATAGGCCTCCAGCAGCGCCGGGCCCGAGACGCCGAAGAACTTCAGCGCCGAATTGATGGCGGCGTCCGCCGACGTGGCGGTTCCGGCGTAGCTCGAGATGTAGCGCGCCGCGTCGCCCAGCGGGTCGATCCGCGCGGCGTTGATGTATTCGAGCAGCAGCTGCTCTTCGGCGGTCGGGTCGGCCACTGTCGCCTCCCGTTGGTGTGCGTCCCGCGGATTGTACGCGAAAATGCGGCGCCCGGTTGCCTCATCCGCCAGGCCGCCTCGCGCGCCGCCGCGCCCCGGCTCGCGGTCAGGCCCCGAAGATCCAGTCGCCGGTGAGGGTGCTCATCTGCACGCCCACCAGGATCATCTTGCCGCCGCCGGTCATGTCGATGACCGTGTCCGCGCCCACCTGGGAGACCGTGTAGACGGTGCCCGGATCGAGCTGCACCCGATCGCCTTCGGCGATGTGGAAGTCGAGCACCCGGTCGATCCCGGCCGCCCCGAAGGTATGGAACCGGTCGGCGCCCGCCCCGCCGGTGATGGTGTCGTCGCCCTTGTCGCCCGAGACGAAGTCGTCGCCGGCCCCACCGAAGATCACGTCGTCGTTCTGCCCGCCGCGGACGATGTCGTCCCCGTCGCCGCCGTCGCAGGTGTCGTTTCCGAGGTTGCCGTAGACCAGGTTCTGGCCGGCCGAACCCACGAGGCTGTCGTTGTCCTTGCCGCCGACCACCCAGTCGTCCCCGCCGCCGGAGACACAGGTGTCGTTGCCCTGGTTGCCGTTGATGTCGTCGAACCCCGTCCCGCCGACGATGGAGTCGTCGCCCGATCCCCCGCGGAGATAGTTGGTTCCGTCGGTGGCGGTGATGACGTCGTCCCCATCGGCGCCATAGACTTCATCATTCCCCGAACCGGCGTCGATCGTGTCATTGCCGGAGACGTCGTCGACCCCTAGACCACCGAACAGGGCGTCGTCGCCCGCCCCGCCGACCAGGCTGTCATCGCCGGCCTCGCCGCGGATATCATCGCCGCCATCGCCCCCGTCCAGCGTGTCGCCGCCGGGACCGCCCAGCAGATCGTCGCCGTCGTCGAACCCGGCGATGGAATCCGGGCCGTTCGTGCCGACGAGATGGTCCGCGCCGGACGTGCCGAGAATCTTGTTGGGCGGCGAAGAGGCGCCGGACGGATCGAAGTCGAAGAGATTGTAGGCGATAAAGCTGGTGCTGGCGGCATTTGAGAACCGGATGAAGTCCAGGAACGAACTGGCAGAACCGTTTCCATCCTGGTCGATCTGAAGAATGGTGTCGGCGCCCTCTTGGACGAGCCTGAAATGGCCGGTCGAGAAGGGGTTGGTCTGGCCGTCCCAGTTGGTCAGTCTGTCGGTGAGCGGAACCTCGACGCGGTCCCCGTCGCTCCCCGTCTGGAAGTCGGTGACCGTGATGAAGCTCGCGGGCGACTGTACAGCCGAGATCGATAGCTGGGCCGACAATCGGTCCGCGCCAGGGCCAAGCGTGACCGAGCTGTGCACAGCTGCACCGTAAATTGTGACATGATCGTCGCCGGAGCCCGCGTCGATACTGAACTGGACTAGGCGAGAAACAGTGATCTGATCGTTCCCAGCACCGCCCAGCAGGGTGGCGTAGCTGGTGGTCGCGCTGTCGCCCGTGACCCTGAGGTGATCGGTCCCGTCGCCCCCGTCCAGGAGGAGCCGAGGCAATGGGCCGGATTGTCTGTAGCCGTTGGCGAAGATCCAGTCGTCGCCGGCCCCGCCCAGAAACGTGCCGCCATCGAAGCTGTCGCTGATACTGTCGTCGCCCACGCCACCGTCGATCGTGTCCGACCCGGCATTGCCGGCCAGCGTGTCGTCGCCGCCGAGCCCAGACAAGGAGTCATTGGAGTCGTCGCCCTGCAGGCCCTCGCCGGCTTCGGTCCCCACGATTGTCGACATCTACGCCCCCCACGCAGGGCGCACTCTGAGATCACCCGCCGCGCTGCGCGGCGGAGGTCGGTCAGCGCCCCTCGGCGACCCTAAGGCGAAGCTTGCGCGGCCTCAACCGCGCACGCCTACCGCGTGAACTTCTGGAACTTGATGCGGTGGGGGATGAGGCTGTCGGCGCCCAGGCGGCGCTTCTTGTCGTCCTCGTAGGCTTCGAAGTTGCCCTCGAACCACTCCACGTGGCTGTCGCCCTCGAAGGCCAGGATGTGGGTGGCCAGCCGGTCCAGGAACCAGCGGTCGTGGCTGATCACCACCGCGCAGCCGGGGAAGTCCTCCAGCGCGCTTTCCAGCGCCTGCAGGGTCTCCACGTCGAGGTCGTTGGTTGGTTCGTCGAGCAGGATGACGTTGCCGCCCGACGCCAGGGTCTTGGCCAGGTGCACGCGGTTGCGCTCGCCGCCCGACAGCAGGCCCACCTTCTTCTGCTGGTCGCCGCCCTTGAAGTTGAAGCTGCCGACGTAGGCGCGGCTGGGGATCTCGCGGCTGCCCACCTTCATCACGTCCAGCCCGCCCGAGATCTCCTCCCAGACGTTCTTGTTGGGGTCGAGGCTGTCGCGGCTCTGGTCGACGTAGGCCAGCTTCACCGTCTCGCCCAGGCGGATCGAGCCCTCGTCGGGCGTCTCCTGGCCGGTGACGATCTTGAACAGGGTCGACTTGCCCGCCCCGTTCGGCCCGATCACGCCCACGATGCCGCCCGGCGGCAGCTTGAACTCCAGGTCCTTGAACAGCAGCTTGTCGCCGTAGGCCTTCTCCAGGCCGTCGGCCTCGATCACCACATTGCCCAGGCGCGGGCCCGGCGGGATCTGGATCTGGGCGAAGGTCTGCTTCTGGCGCTCGGCCTCGTTCTGCAGGTCCTCGAAGGCGGCCAGGCGCGCCTTGGACTTGCTGCGCCGCGCCGAGGGCGAGGTGTGCACCCAGGCCAGTTCGCGCTCGAAGATGCGCTTCTTGCCGGCTTCCTCACGCTCCTCCTGGGCGATGCGCTTGGCCTTCTGCTCCAGCCAGGCCGAGTAGTTGCCCTCGTAGGGCAGGCCCTTGCCGCGATCGAGCTCCAGCGTCCACTTGGTCACCTGGTCCAGGAAGTAGCGGTCGTGAGTGACCAGGATCACGCAGCCGGGGAAGGCCTCCAGGTGGTGCTGCAGCCAGGCCACGCTCTCGGCGTCGAGGTGGTTGGTGGGCTCGTCCAGCAGCAGCATGTCGGGCTTGCTCAGCAGCAGCCGCGCCAGCGCCACGCGGCGCTTCTCGCCGCCCGACAGCTTGTCCACCGGCCAGTCGTTGGGCGGGCAGCGCAGGGCGTCCATCGCCATCTCGATGCGGCTGTCGATGTCCCAGAGGTCGCCCGCGTCCAGCTTCTCCTGCAGCGCGGTCATCTGCTCCATCAGCTCGTCGGAGTAGTCCTCGCCCAGCTTGTTGGCGACCTCGTTGTACTGGTCGAAGATCTTCTTCTCTTCGCACCAGGAGATCACGTTGCCCCACACGTCGAGCTGGTCGTCCAGCTGCGGCTCCTGCTCCAGGTAGCCCCGCTTGACGCCGTCGGCGGCGAAGGCCTCGCCCGAGAAGTCCTTGTCGAGCCCGGCCATGATCTTCAGCAGGGTGGACTTGCCCGAGCCGTTGACGCCGACCACGCCGATCTTGGCGTCGGGGTAGAACGACAGCCAGATGTTCTCGAAGAGCTTCTTGGGGCTGCCGGGGAAGGCCTTGGTCAGGCCCTGCATCTGGAAAATGTATTGCTGCGCCATGGGGGCGTCCGCGCTCGCTTGTCCGGGATGTGGGAAGTCGCGCGGGAGATAGCGGTCGAGCGGCGTGGGCGCAATGTGAGGGGCGAAAGAACCGCGGGAGGCGCCCTCCAGCCCCTCCCGCGAGTTGTCCCTTGGCCGGCCGAGTCGCGGAGCCGTACCGAGGGGAGGTCAGTTGCCGGCGGTCTGCATGCGCTGGGCGCCGCGGTTGCAGGCGCGCAGCTGGCTGTCGCTGAGCTCGCGGGGGCCGGATTTGTAGCGGGAGATCGGGCCGACAACGGCCGCCACCTTGCGGCACTCGCGCACCAGCCCGTCGAGGTTGCCCTTGCGGACCGCCGAGCCGGCGCATTCGTCGCCGTCGCACCGCCAGGTGACGCCGGCGATCACCGCCTCGCGCGGGGCCGCGCCCGGCGTCGCCAGGGTGGCCTCGCCGCGATAGCCGGCGGTTTGGGCCAACGCCGCCCCCGAGACGAACACCGCCATCGCGGCGCCCGCCCCCAGCCACTTTGAAATTTGCATTTTCGTGATCCTTCGATAAGGAAAGAGCACGACCGGTCGCTAATTCAGCGAAAGAGCACGATCGGTCACTTTCGTCAAGCGTGAGGAGGGCCGTCTTTGCGCAAGGGTGACGCGACGCGGGCGCGGATCATCGAGGCCGCCGCCCGCCAGGCCGCGATCCGGGGCCTGGCCGCCGTCAGCCTGAACGACGTGGCCGAGGATGTGGGCCTGTCGAAGAGCGGGCTCTTCAAGCATTTCACCTCGAAGGACGACATGCACATCGCTGTCGTCGAGGCGGTGCTGGACCGGTTCCGCGACTTCGTGCGCACGCCGGCCCAGGCGCTGCCGCCCGGTCGGCCGCGCCTGGAGGCGATCTTCGACAACTGGCTGCGCTGGGGCGAGAACGAGTGGGCCGACAGCGGCTGCCCGGTGAACCAGCTCTCGATCGAGTTCGACGACCAGCCCGGCCCGGTGCGCGACCTGCTGCGCGCGCGCCTGGGGACCTTCCGCGACGCGGTGCTGGCCGAGTTCCAGGCCCTGCGCGACCCGCCGCTGGCGAAGGCCGAAGCCCAGGCGGCCTATTTCCAGATGAAGAGCTTCATCTTCGGCCATTCGGACGCGCGCCGGATGATGGGCGACACCGACGCCGCACGCACCGCCCGCGCTGCGTTCCAGGCCCTGCTGGACCGCACGGCGAAGGCGGCGGCCTGACCCACAGATGCTCCCCCTCTGGGGGAGCTGTCGCAGAGCGACTGAGGGGGGTCCCGCTCAGAACGCGCCGGCCGAGCCTTCTGAGCGCCCCCCCTCCGGTCCTTCGGACCATCTCCCCCTAGGGGGCAGGACGAGCCTCACTTCCCCTTCAGTATATCCAGCGGCGGCGCGGCGGCCGGGTCGAACGCCTTCCAGTCGAGGCCGAGCGCCGTGAGCGCCGTGGCGGCGATCTGGCCCGAGGTGGCGCAGTCGCCCGCGGGCCTGGCGCCCGGCTTCACGTCGGGGCCGATGGCGGCGATCCAGGTGGCGTCCGAGCCCACGTAGATCGGCTTGCCGTGGCCGCGCCACCCCGCCTTGCCCACCGTGCCGCGGCCGTGGTCGGTGGTGACGATCAGGTCGGTGCGCCCGGCGTAGGCGGGGTCGGTCTGCAGCGCCGCCCAGATGCGCGCCAGGAAGCCGTCGGCGCGGTGGGCCGCCCACAGCACCTGGTCGTAGTGGCCGTCGTGGGCGAAGTCGTCGGTCTCGTCGAAGGCGACGAACAGCACCTCGGGCTTGCGCTCATGCAGAGCCTCCATCGCCCAGGCCTGGGTGAAGCCGTCCAGCCGCGCGCTCAGCCAGATGCGCGGGGCGTCGGCCTGCAGCTTGGCGATCGGGTCGTCGGGCGCCTGCGCCTCGCCGCCGTCCCAGCCGGCGTTGACCGGCAGGCCGCTGCGCCTGGCGTTGAGGATGTCGTTGAAGGCGTCCCACGAGGCCACCGCCTCCACCCGCCCCTTGAACGCCGGCCGCCGGTTCAGCCACTCCAGGAAGGTGACGTTGGCGTTCGGCCCGTGCTCGTTCGACGTGATGGCCGGATCGGGCCGCCCGGTGAGGATCTCGTTGTAGCCGGGGTAGGAGAACCACTTGTCGTTGGCGACGGCGACGCACGAGCCATGGTCGCGGTCGCCGATCAGCACGCCCTGGCGCGCCATCACGCCGTGCAGGAAGGGCATCAGCGCCTGCGCCCGGTCGGCCGGGGCCAGGAACTGGTCGGCGATGGCCTTGCGCTCGGTCACGAAGGCCGGGTCGGCCGCCCGCTCGGGATCGGCGCCGCGGAACACATCGGTCCAGCTCAGGCCGTCGAGCGTCACCAGCACCAGGCGGCGGTCGCCCTCGGCTGCATCCGCTCGCCCGGCGCCCGCCAGCGCGACGGCCAGCGCCGCCGCCAGTCCGAGAACCGTCCGCGCCACGCCGGACCTTTGATGCGTCATGGCTTCTCCCTTCAGGACTGCGCGCCGATCGGCCACACCCCCTAGACGACGTTTGTGACCGTCATCCGCATTTGGGGGAACTCCCATCGGGCTGCCGCGTAATCCTCTCAACAGCCCTCGCGGGCGCAACGAAAGGATAAGCGGGATGCACAAGGACCAGATCGAAGGAACCGCCAAGGACCTGAAGGGCCAGGTCAAGGAAGCCGCGGGCAAGGCCACCGACAACGAGCGTCTCGAAGCCGAAGGCAAGGCCGACCGCGCGAAGGGCAAGGTCCAGAAGGGCGTGGGCGACCTCAAGGACGCCGCCCGCGACGCCCTGAAGAACTGACGATGGCCGGCGCCGGGGTTCACGCCTCGGCGTCGATCTCGGCGAAGGACTTGCCGCGGGTCTCGCGGGCCAGGAGCGCCGAAACGAAGCTGATCGCCCCGGCGACCCCCACATAGACCGAGATCCAGATCGACGAATGCGTCGCCTGCAGCAGCGCGATGGCGATGATCGGGGCGAGCGAACCCGCGACGATCGAGGTGAGCTGGTAGCTCAGCGACACGGCCGAATAGCGGATGCGGGTGGGGAACATCTCGGCGAGGAACGCCGCCTGCGGGCCGTACATGGCCGCGTGGAAGATCAGGCCACCGATGATCGCCACGGTCACCCAGACCGTTGATCCCGAATCCAGCAGGCGGAAGAAGGCGAAGGCCCACAGGCCCGTGCCCGCCGCGCCGATGGCGTAGACGGGCCGGCGCCCGATCCGGTCCGACAGCATGGCGAACAGCGGGATGGCGGCGAACTGCACGGCCGAGGCGATGAGGATGGCGTTGAGCGCCAGCCGGCGCGGCAGGCCCGCCACCTCGACGACGTAGGTGATCGCGAAGGTGGTGACCACGTAATAGCAGATGTTCTCCGCCACCCTGAGGCCGGCGCCGGTGAGCAGCGCCTTCGGCCGCGTGCGGATCGCCTCGACGACGGGGGCGCTGGCGGCCGCCTCGGCGCGCGCCTCCAGGAACAGCGGGCTCTCGGCCACGGTGGAGCGCACCCACCAGCCGACGCCGATCAGCACCACCGACAGCAGGAACGGGATGCGCCAGCCCCAGGCCAGGAAATCGGCGTCGCTCTGCACGGCCGCCATGATCGCCAGGATCGCCGCCGAGATGAGATTGCCGGCCGCCACGCCGGCCTGGGGCCAGCTCGTCCAGAACCCGCGTCGCGCCGCGTCGCCGTGCTCGGCCACGATCAGCACGGCCCCGCCCCATTCGCCGCCCACGGCGAAGCCCTGGACCAGCCGCAGGAGGATCAGCAGCAGCGGCGCGGCCGCGCCGATCTGGGCGTAGGTGGGCAGGCAGCCGATCAGGACGGTCGCCCCGCCCATCAGCATCAGGCTGAGCATCAGGAGCCGCTTGCGCCCGATCCGGTCGCCGAAATGGCCGAACACCAGCCCGCCCAGCGGCCGGGCGGCGAACCCCAACGCATAGGTCGCGAACGCCAGCAGCGACCCCGTCAGCGGGTCGGCCTGGGGAAAGAACAGCTTGTTGAACACCAGCGCCGCGGCGGTGCCATAGAGGAAGAAGTCGTACCACTCGATGGTGGTGCCGATCATGCTGGCGCCGATCACCTTGCCCAGGCCCCGGCGCTCCGCCGTCTCCGCCATGACGTTCTCCCCGCGCCGGCCTCGTCCCGGGCCCGGTCGGGCGCGACTGTCCGGGCGAAAGGCGCCGAGCGCAAGGCCTGGGCGCCGCTAGAGCCCGTCAGGGTGAAGTGGGAACCGGTTCACCCGCCCGGACGGGCTCTACACTCTTGAAGATCGAGCCTTTTTGTCCCGTTCAAATGGTTCCATTTGAACGGGAAAGGCTCTAGAGCCCGCCAGGGTGAAGTGGCTACCGGTTCACCCGCCCGGACGGGCTCTGCACTCTTGAAGATCGAGCCTTCTCGTCCGGATCGAGTGATCCCACTTGATCCGGGAAGGCTCTAGCCCTGGGGGCGACCGCCTGTCGCAGCCGCAAGACGTAGGGTTGACGTTAACCGTTCGACCCTCAATCTGGCGCCACCCAACGACGGCTCGGAGGCGCCCCTTGCCCAAACCAGTCCGCCGCAGAGATTTGCTCGCTCTCGGGGCCGCCGCCGGCGTCTCCGCCATCGCCGCCCCGGCCTGGGCCAGCCGCCTGGATGTCTGGGAGCCGCGCCGCGCGGTGCTGCACAACCTCCACACGGGCGACGCGTTCAACGAGGTCTACTACGCCAACGGATCCTACATCCCCGACGCCCTGGCCGAGGCGAAGCGGGTGATGCGCGACTGGCGCAACGGCGCCGAGCACTTCATCGATCCCGGCCTCTTCGACGCCCTGCACGCCATCGGCTCGCGGCTGGAGACCCGCCGGCCGTTCCAGATCATCTCCGGCTACCGCTCGCCGGCGACGAACGCGATGCTGCACGCCCGGTCGAAGGGCGTGGCCGAGCACAGCCAGCACACGCTGGGCAAGGCTGTCGACGTCCGCGTCGAGGGCGTCGACCTGGCCCGGCTGCGCGACGCGGCCCTGGCCGTCGGCGCTGGCGGCGTGGGCTTCTACCCGCGCTCCAACTTCGTCCACGTGGACACCGGCCGCGTCCGCCAGTGGCGCGGCGCGTAAGCTTCCAGACCTAGCGCACCGGCTCGGCGGAACCGCCCGGCTGTCGCGAGTCGTGGCCGCCGAACATGGTGGCGCCCGCCAGCGGCGGCCCGCTGACCGACAGCACGCGGCCGGCCTCCTCCCCGCGATCCTGTAGCCGCGGCGCGCCGGTCACGATCCCCTCGGCGATGCCCCAGTGGCCGGAATCCTTCAGCACGTGGCCGCGCGCTTCCAGCAGCCGCCGGGTGTCGGACGACAGCGCATAGGGCTCCACATAGATCACGTCGGGCAGCCATTGGGCGTGGACGCGCGGCGCGTCGATCGCCTCCTGCACGTTCATGCCGTGGTCGATCATGTTGAGGATCGCCTCCAGGGTGATGGTGATGATCCGCGAGCCGCCCGGGCTGCCGATGATCAGGGCCACCTTGCCGTCGCGGGTCACGATCGTCGGGCTCATGGAGCTGAGCGGCGTCTTGCCCGGCGCGATGGCGTTGGCCTCGCCCTGGACCAGTCCGAACATGTTGGGCGCGCCCACCTTGGAGGTGAAGTCGTCCATCTCGTTGTTCATGACGATCCCGGTGCGGCCCGCCACCCGGTGGGCGCCGAACCAGTCATTCAGGGTGTAGGTGACCGACACCGCGTTCCCCTGGGCGTCGAGCACGTCGTACTGGGTGGTGTTGTGGCCTTCGTGCGCCATCGACGGCGGCCCCAGCGTCGAGGACGGCGTGGCGTGGGCCATGTCGATGCCGGCGCGCAGGCGCGCGGCGTAGGCGGGATCCAGCAGCTGCGCGACGGGGTTGGCGACGAAGTCGGGGTCGCCCAGCTTGTTGTTGCGGTCGACGTAGACCCGGCGCAGGGCCTCGACCAGCACGTGGACCTCGTCGGCCGAGTGGAAGCCCATGGCGGCGAGGTCGTAGCCCGACAGGATGTTGAGCGCCTCGCAGATCGCCACCCCGCCCGAGCTGGGCGGCGGGGCCGAGACCACATGATAGCCGCGATAGTCGCATTCGATGGGCTTCAGCTCGCGCACCTTGTAGGCGGCGAAGTCCTGCGGCGTGATGAGGCCCCCTCCGGCGCGGCTGGCCTCGGCGATCTCCGCCCCGATCGGGCCGCGGTACATGGCGTCTGGCCCCTTGGCCGAGATCAGCGCCAGCGTGCGCGCGAGGTCGGCCTGGACCAGCCGGTCGCCCTTGGTCAGGGGGCGGCCCTGCGGCAGGAAGATGCGCGCCATGCCCGGATCGCGGGCCACGCCGTCATGCTCCAGGGCCCAGACGCCCGCGTCGCCCTGCCCCAGGACGAACCCCTCGCGCGCCAGCCGGATCGCCGGCGCCATCAGCGCCTCGCGCGACATGGTCCCGTACTTCGCCCGCGCGGTTTCCAGCCCCAGCACGGTGCCGGGCACGCCGACGGCCTTCCAGCTGTCGGTGGAAAGCCCCGGGATCACCCGCCCCTCGGCGTCCTGGTACATGGTCGCGGTGGCCGCCAGCGGCGCCTTTTCGCGGAAGTCGAGGAAGGTGGTGCGGCCGTCGGCCAGCCGCAGGGTCATGAAGCCGCCGCCGCCGATGTTGCCGGCCTGGGGATAGACCACCGCCAGGGCGTAGCCCACCGCCACCGCCGCATCCACGGCGTTGCCGCCGCGGCGCAGGATGTCGGCGCCGACCTCGGAGGCCAGGTGCTGGGCGGAGACCACCATCCCGTCGTGGCCGGCCACCGGGTCGGGGGCCGCGGCCACGGCGGGCGAAACGCCCATGGCGAACGCCGCGGCCAGGGCGGCGAGACGGGCGCGCCATCCGGCGGACACGGGACTTGGGAGATGGCGCATGTCGGCAGGCGGGCTCCGGTGGTGACTCCGAACGTCCGGCCTAACCGAATATGACAGCCCGCGCGACCCTGGGGCGCAGGGCGCCGGCTCAGTCCTTCCTCTCGGGATCGCTCTGGACCGGCGTGGTCATGCCGGTGGCCGCGGCGTCCTCCTGGATCTGCAGCTCCTCCGGCGTCGGCGGCGTCTTGGGCTGGGCCTTGGGTTGCGGCGCGGCCGCCGGCGCGGCCGCGGCGACCTTCTCGTCCGGCTTCGGCGGGGCTTCCTTCTGCGCGGGAGCCTGGGCGGGAGTCGCCTGATCGAAGTGCAGGCTCCGGCTGACCCCGAGGGCCACCAGCACCGCCGCGCAGGCCGCCGCGATCCACAGCACGGTCCTCAACATTGGAAAAACCCCTTCATGCCTTGCCGCCCTGGCCCAGCACGCCGACGCGCACCAGGAGGTCGTGATCCCAGCCATAGGGATCCGATCGGAACTGCATCTGCCCGTCCACCCCGGCGAAGGCGGTCCAGTAGAGGATGAACACCGGCACGTCCTTCGGCAGGGCCACGCGCACGGTCTTGTCGGTTTGCAGCTGGGCGTCGATCGCCTCGGGCGTCCACGTCGCGTCGCCGGCCAGCAGGGCCTCGGCCAGCGCCCGGGGCTTCTCGAGGCGCACGCACCCATGGCTGGCCTGGCGTTCGAACAGCTCGAACACGCCCTTCGCCGGCGTGTCGTGCAGATAGACCGCGAACGGGTTGTCGAAGTCGAACTTGAAGCGGCCCAGCGCGCTGTGGTCGCCCGACGCCTGCTGCAGGCGGCTCATGCCGCCTTCCAGCGGGATCACCCGATAGCCGTTGCGTTCGAAGTAGCCCGGATGGGCCCGCTCCTTCGGCCACAGCTCGCGTTGGGCGATGCCGACCGGCACGTTCCAGGGCGGGTTGATGACGATGGAGTGGATCGCCGAGGCCAGCATCGGCGTCTCGTCGCCCGGCCGCCCGGACACCGCCTTCATCGACATCACCGGCTTGTCGTCCTGGAACAGGGTGACCACCGCCGCCCCGGAGTTCACCTGCACGCGCGTCGCGGGCATGGTCGGCGGCAGCCAGCGCCAGCGTTCCATGTTGGCGATGATCTGCAGGACGCGCTGGCCCACCGGCTGGTTCAGCTCGCGCAGCGTGCCCGGGCCGACCACGCCGTCGGGCTTCAGGCCATACCGGCGCTGGGCGCGCTGGACGGCGGCCTCAAGCGCCTCGTCGAACTCCTCGCCCTCCACCGCGACGTCGGCGTCCTCCACCGCGAGCCGGGCGCGCAGGGCGACGACGCGCGGGTCGGTGACGCCGAGATCCAGCTTCGGGCCCGAGGCGATGGGCTCCCAGCCCCCGGCGGCGGCGAGGTCGCGATAGTGCGCGAGGCCGGTCTTCAGCCCGTAGTAGCCGGCGTACTGCGGCGGCAGGCCGTCGAGCCAGGCCTGGAGGCGGCCCTCCAGCAGGGCGCGGGCCAGGTCGGGCGCCGGATCGTAGGGCGCCGGCCGCACGGCCCAGAGCGAAGGGAACCGCGCCGGGGCGAGCCGCCCCACATGGATGTCATGGGCATAGCGGGCGAGGCCGTCGGCCAGCGCCGCCATCTGGGCCGGCGTGAGCGCCGCGTCCTCGGTGAGCCCCTTGGGCAGGTAGGCGGCGGGCTGCAGGCCGTGCTGGTCGGCCGCGCGCAGGACGGCCAGGGCCGTCTGCGCCTGCTCGGCGGTGAGCGGCGGGACGGCGGGCGGCGGCAGGGGAAGCGCCGGGGCGTTGGCGGATGGCGGCGTCGCCGACGGCGCGGCCGCCGGCTGCTGGGCCTGCGCCGACACGACGAGAACCAGGGGCGTGATCGCGGCGAGAACCAGGCGTCGCCCCACGCGCGCCCGCAAGCCGAAACTGCCCATACGCTCGCTCAACCTTTCCCCTCGGCCGGCGTTCGCCGCGCCCTTGAAGGCATCTACGTGTTCGACGCCGGGTTAGACGACGCCGGCCGGGCTCATCCCCAGCCGGCCACCGGCGTGTGGCGCGATCACGGCCCGGCCTGTCGCTTTCCAGCCACACGGCGGGCGAACCCCGTCCAAGCTCTACAACGCATCCGGAACGATCCGGATGCACGGGGCGGGCGCGATCGGGTCAGGCCGGCGGATAGACGTGGCGCTCGCCCCACGGGTCCTCGACCGTCCCGTCCGCCACATGGCACGGCCCCACCGGCGCCTTGCCGTGGCCGCCCGGGATGTCGAGCACATAGGTCGGCTGGCAGAGGCCCGAGACGCGGCCGCGCAGGTCCCGCATCAGCGCCTGGCCCTCGCCGAGGGTCGACCGGAAATGGGCCGTGCCGGGCGCCAGGTCGGGGTGGTGCAGGTAGTAGGGCTTGATGCGCAGCTCCACGAACCGCCGCATCAGGGCCTCCAGCGCCGCGGCGTCGTCGTTGACGCCCTTCAGCAGCACCGTCTGGCTGACCATGGGGATTCCGGCGTCCAGGATGCGCGCGCAGGCTTCGGCCGCCGCTGGCGTCAGCTCGTCGGCGTGGTTGGCGTGCAGCGCCACCCAGGTGGTCTTGCCGGGCGCCTTCAGGGCGCGGACCAGCTCGGGCGTCACCCGCCCGGGGTCGACCGCCGGGACGCGGGTGTGGAAGCGCACGATCTTCACGTGCTCGATCCGCGCGAGCCGCGCCATCAGGTCGGCGAGGCGGCGCGGCGAGAGGATGAGGGGATCGCCCCCGGTGACGATCACCTCCCAGATGGCCGAATCGGCCGCGATGTAGGCCATCGCCGCGTCCAGCTCGCGGGCCGATAGCGGGCGCACCCCGTCCGGCCCGACCATCTCGCGGCGGAAGCAGAAGCGGCAGTAGACCGCGCAGGCGTGGTTGGCCTTCAGCAGCACCCGGTCGGGATAGCGGTGGACGACGCCGGCGACCGGGCTGTGGGCGTCGTCGCCGATCGGGTCAGCGCGCTCCTCCGGCGCCTGGACCAGCTCGTCGCCGGTGGGGATGAACTGGCGGCCGATCGGGTCGTCGGCGTCGCCGATCGCCTCGGCCAGGGCCGGCGTGATCGCCACGGCGTAGCGCGCGGCCACGGCCTCCAGCCCGGCGGCGCGCGCGGGCGCGACCAGGCCGGCGTCGGCCAGGTCTTGGATGGTTCGCAGGGTTCGCGCGGCGGGCATGGGGCGCCGCCATAGCGCAAACGCCCGCCAAGATCACGCGACGCGGCGGCCGGTCAGGCCGCCTCGCCGTCCAGCGCCTGGCGGACCTTGCGCGCCAGCTGCTCGACGGTGAAGGGCTTGCCCAGCACCGCGCCGGCGACCTCGCCTTCGCCGTCCTCGTCCATCGCCTCGCGTGCGTAGCCGGTGGTGTAGAGCACCTTCAGGTCCGGCCGCGCCGCGCGCGCCTGGGCCGCGAGCTGGGGGCCGGTCATGCCCGGCATGACGATGTCGGTGAACAGAAGATCCGTCCGCGCGCCGTCGGCGAGCTGGCGCAGGGCCTCGGCGCCGCCGGCCGCCTCGCGCACCGCATAGCCCAGCTCGCGCAGCGCCTCCACGGAGAAGCGCCGCACCTCGGCCTCGTCCTCCACCACCAGCACGGACTCGCCGGCTCGCGCCCGCGGCGCGTCGGCCACCGCGTCCGCGGGTTCGGCGTGGGGCGCTTCGCCGCGCCAGCGCGGGAGCCAGATCGTCACCGTGGTCCCGTGGCCGACGCCGGACTCGATGGTCACGCGCCCGCCCGACTGGCTCACGAAGCCGTAGACCTGGCTGAGGCCCAGGCCGCTGCCCTTGCCGACTTCCTTGGTGGTGAAGAAGGGCTCGAAGGCCCGCTCGGCCACCGCCTCCGGCATGCCGCTCCCGGTGTCGACGATACGGATGCTCACATGGTCGCCGGACATCGGCGCGCCGCCCGCGACGTTCTCGGTCTCGATGACGAGGCGGCCGCCATCGGGCATGGCGTCGCGCGCGTTGACCGCAAGGTTCAGCAGCGCGTTCTCCAGGCCGGCGGCGTCGGCGTGCACGGGCCACAGATCGTCGGCCGGGCGGGTGAGGATCTCGATGCGCTCGCCCAGCGAGCGGCTGAGCAGCTCGGTCATGCCCTCGATCAGCCGATTGACGTCCAGGGGCTCCGGGTTCAGCCGCTGGCGGCGGGCGAAGACCAGCAGCCGGCTGGTGAGCGCCGCGGCGCGGCGGGCGCCTTCCGAGGCGTTGTCGATGTAGCGGGCCACGCGGGCGTCCGTGTCGGTCAGCCGCCGGCGCGCCATGTCGAGGCTGCCCACGATGATCGCCAGCATGTTGTTGAAGTCGTGCGCGATGCCGCCGGTGAGCTGGCCGATCGCCTCCATCTTCTGCATCTGGCGCATCTGGCTCTCGGCCGCCTCGCGGCGGACCATCTCCTCGCGCAGCACGGCGTTGGCGCCGGCCAGCTCCCGCGTGCGGGCCAGCACCCGGTCCTCGAGGCTGGCGTTGAGGTCGGCGAGCGCGTTGCGGGCCTCGGCCGCGCGAAGCCCGGCGCGGGCCTGGGCGAACACGGCCGCCGTGAGGGCCAGGGTGAAGAGGGCGCCGAGGGCGGCGGCCCAGTACGCCAGATCGCGGTTGCTTCGCGCCTCGAACGCCGGCCTCGTGTTGACTTCGATCGTCCAGCGCCGCCCCGCGACCGGGACCTCGCGCACGGTCGAGAGCCGCGGATGATCGCGGGCGGCGGTCCGGTAAAGGAGGTCTCCGGTCCCTGGGCTCCCGTCGCGGATCACGATGTCCACCAGCCGGTCCGGGCGGGCGGGAAAGACGGTCTCCAACAGCGCGTCCGTGCGCAGCGCGCCGTAGACGAACCCCGCCTTGGACGGGTCCTTGTCGCCCACCGGCATGTACATGAGCACGCCGTCCGGCGTGTTGTCGGTGTCCCGGCGCGCCAGCCGTACGACGCCGGAGAGGGCCAGGTCGTTGGCGGTGAGCGCGCGGGTCAGGGCTTCGCGCCGTTTCGGTTCGACCGAGATGTCGTAGCCGATCACCTGGACGTTCGCCGGGCTCCGCGGCCAGAGATAGACGACCGGCGTGTAGGCGTCGCGCCGCCCCTCGGGCCAGACGTGGAAGCCCGCGGCTCCCTGGCGGCGCAGGTCGGCCACCAACGCCTCGCGCCCCGCCTCGCCGCGCACCCGCCGCGCGTAGCCGATCGCCAGGACGCCCGGATAGCGGCTCTTCACCCGCAGATGGTCCACATAGGCGAAGAATTCGTCGGCGGTCACCTCGTCGCTGGCGGCGAAGAGGCCCGCGGCCCCGCGGAGGAGGGCGGCGCTCGAATCCAGCCGCTGCTGGAGGGTGCTTCCGGCCAGGTCGGCTTCAAGCCGCAGGCGTGCGTTGTCCTGCTCCGCGGCGACGACGAGGAGCTGAACCGTCGTGAATGCGGTGGCG
The DNA here is from genome assembly GCF_016124325.1 of Phenylobacterium sp. Lineage (GTDB taxonomy): Bacteria > Pseudomonadota > Alphaproteobacteria > Caulobacterales > Caulobacteraceae > Phenylobacterium. Next base: position 59,759 of record NZ_WGNY01000003.1, on the reverse strand, counting down.
CAAGCGCCCACCAGCAGCACCAGCACCGGCACGCTGAAGTGACGGATCCAATTCAGGAGACCCAACCTGGACACCTCGAAAGGTGGCCGTGAAGCCAAGCCTCAAGTCAAGTTGGATAGCGCTGCTATGCGACTGGCGTCCAAAGCACCTGTTCGATTCGCGCGGCGTCCGTGGCCAGCATCACCAGCCGGTCGAAACCGAGCGCCCCGCCGCTGGCCGGCGGCATCTGGGCGAGCGCGGCCAGGAAGTCCTCGTCGAGCGGATAGCGCTCGCCGTAGACCCGCTCCTTCTCGTCCATCTCGATCTCGAACCGGCGGCGTTGTTCGGCGGGGTCGGTCAGCTCCCCGAAGCAGTTGGCCAGCTCCACGCCGCACGCATAGAGCTCGAAGCGCTCGGCCACGCGGCGGTCGACCGACTTGGGCCGCGCCAGCGCCGCCTCGGAGACGGGATATTCGCAGAGAATGGTGGCGCGGCCCTGCCCCAGCCGCGGCTCGACCTTCTCCACCATGACCCGGCTGAAGATGTCGGCCCACACGTCGTCGGCGGCGACGCGCACCCCGGCGGCCCGGGCCTGGGCGGCCAGTTCGTCGCGATCGTCCAGCGCCGCCAGCAGGCCGATGCCGGCGAACGCCTCGAACGCCTCGGCGACGGTGATGCGCTCGAGCTCGCGGAACGGATCGGCCTCGCGCCCATGGAAGCGCAGGACATCGGTCCCGGCCGCCTCGGCCGCGGCCGCCAGCAGCGCGGCGCAATCGCTCATCAGCACCTGGTACGGCGCGCCCGCGCGATACCATTCCAGCATCGTGAATTCGGGGTGGTGCAGCGGACCGCGCTCGCGGTTGCGCCACACCTTGGCGAGGGTGAAGATCCGCTCCTCGCCGGAGGCCAGCAGCTTCTTGCAGGCGAACTCGGGGGAGGTGTGCAGGTACATCGGCCGCGCCTCGCCGGCCGTCGTCAGCGCCTCGGTCCTGAAGGCGTGCAGGTGCGCCTCGTTGCCGGGAGAGACCTGCAGGGCCGCCGTCTCGACCTCGACGAATCCCTGCCGCTCGAACCCGTCCCGCACGGCCCGCGTGATCCGGCTCCGCGCCTTCAGGAACGGCGCCCGATCGGCCCGCCGCCGGGGCGACCACCAGGGGCTTTCAGAAGGCGTGTTCACGGCTTGCGACCGGCTGGGGGGTGGAGATTTCGGCGCACATCGCTATAGGGGCGCCACGAAGATTTCATCAGCGGATAGGTTTAACGGCCGTCCGCCGCATCATCGAGGCCACACTTGAAAGTTTCCGCCAGCTCGCTGCGCAAGGGCGCGGTCGTCGATCTCGAAGGCAAGCTCTACGTCGTGCTCAGCGCCGAGAACATCCATCCGGGCAAGGGCACGCCGGTCACCCAGCTCAACATGCGGCGCATTTCCGACGGGGTGAAGATCTCCGAACGCTACCGCACCACCGAGACGGTCGAACGCGCGATCGTCGACGACCGCGACTACACCTTCCTCTACCAGGACGGCGAAGGGTTCCACTTCATGAACCCCGAGAGCTACGACCAGGTCGTCGCCTCGGAGGACATCATCGGCGACAGCGCGCCCTATCTGACGGACGGCTGCACGGTGAAGCTCTCCACCCACGAGGGCGTGCCGATCGCCATCGAACTGCCCCGCACGGCGGTGTTCGAAGTGGTCGAGACCGAACCGTCGGTGAAGGGCCAGACCGCCTCGTCGTCGTACAAGCCGGCGGTGCTCTCGAACGGCCTGCGGGTCATGATCCCGCCCTACATCTCGACCGGCACCAAGATCGTCGTCCTCACCGAAGACGGCACCTACCAGGAACGCGCCAAGGACTGATCGGCCTCGCGAGGCCGCGTCCTCGGACGGGAATCTCCTGACGCGCGAGTCGCGGGCGGCGCTTCCCAGTGGGCGACGCCGCGGCGCTGGCGTCGTGGCGGAGCCGCCATTACGATTCTCAGGCCAAGTCGTGTGGGGACCGTCCATGCCCAAACGCCGCCTGATCGGCCGCCTGCTGTCCGCCGTCGCGGCCGTTTTCGCCGGATGCGCGGCCGCCCATGCCGAGCCGAGGCCGACCCTGTCGGAGCCCGCGCTCTCGCCGGACGGCGCCGAGATCGCCTTCGTCTCCGGCGGCGACATCTGGACCGTCCCGGCGGGCGGCGGCGCGGCCAGCCTGCTGGTCACCGACGCGGCCACCGAAGGCCGGCCGATCTACTCGCCCGACGGGCGCGAACTGGCGTTCACCTCCACCCGCGCGGGCTCGCCGGACCTCTACGTCCTGACGTTCGCGACCGGGGCCATCCGCCGCCTCACCTGGTCCGACGCCGCCGAGCAGCTCGACGCCTGGTCGCGCGACGGCCGGTGGATCTACTTCTCCTCGCCGGCCAACGACGTCGCCCGCCAGAACGACGTGTTCCGCGTGGCGGCCGCCGGCGGCACGCCCCTGGAGGTCAGCCGCGAACGCTACCTCAACGAGTTCGACGCCGCCCCGTCGCCCGATGGCGCGTCGATCGCCCTGATGGCCAAGGGCCTTTCGAGCGCCCAGTGGTGGCGTAACGGCCATTCCCACATCGACGAGGCCGAGCTCTGGCTGAAGGGCGTCGCCGCCGACGCGCCCTACCGCCGCCTGCTGGGCGCCACCTCCAAGCGCCTGTGGCCCATGTGGGCGCCGGACGGGCGGACCCTCTACTTCATGAGCGACGAGGGCGGGGCCGAGAACCTGTGGAGCCTGTCGCTCGACCCGGGCGCACAGCCCCGGGCGGTGACGCATTTCACCGAGGGCCGCGTGCTCTTCCCCTCCATCGCCTATGACGGCCGCGCCATCGTCTTCGAACGCGGGTTCGAGATCTGGAAAGCGGATCCGGCCACCGGCGCGGCGGCCCGGGTGCCGATCGTGCTGCGCGGCGCGCCCGCCGCCGCCGGCGAACGCCGCCTCGCCGAGACGCGCTTCGCGGGCCTGGCCCTGTCGCCCGACGGCAAGAAGCTGGCCGTGATCGCCCATGGCGAGGTCTTCGCCGCCCCGGCCAAGGACGGCGGGCGGGCGGAGCGCATCACCGAGACCGAGGGCGCGGAGGGCGACCTGGCCTGGTCTCCCGACAGCCGCCGCCTCGCCTTCGTCGCCGAGGAGGGGCTGGCGCGGCGGGTCGTCGAATACGATTTCGCCAGCCAGAAGGCCCGGCCGCTCACCGAGGCCGGCGGGCTGGACGCCGCGCCCGTCTATTCGCCGGACGGCAAGATGCTGGCCTATTTCCACGGTCCCCGGGAGTTGCACGTGCTGACCCTGGGCGACGGCCGGCCCGGCCGCGACCAGGTGGTGTTCACCGGCGCGATCGACCGCAACGACTCGCGGGTCGCCTGGTCGCCCGACTCGAAGTGGCTGGCGTTCGGCGTCACCGACCGCCGCTCGTTCCGCAATGTGTGGGTGGTCCCGGCCGCGGGCGGCGAAGCGCGGCCCGTGAGCTTCCTGGCCAACGGCGCCGCCGCCGACCGCATCGCCTGGTCGCCCGACGGCCAGTATCTGGTGTTCGACAGCGCCCAGCGCAGCGAGGACTCGCGCATGGTGCGGATCGACCTGCTGCCGCACACGCCGAAGTACCGAGAGGACGCCTTCCGCGACCTGTTCCGCGCGCCAGCCGACAATCCGGCGCCCGCCGGCCCGCGCAGCAAGGCTCCGCCGCCCAAGGCCGCCGAGGAGGAGGACGAGCCCCCGCCCGAAGCCCCGCCGCCGGCCCAGGCCGCCGCCCCCGAGCCCCACAAGGTCCCCCAGGTGCGGATCGTCTTCGAGGGCATCCGCGAGCGGGCCAGCTTTATCCCGCTGGGCGGCTCGGTCGACGAGCCGGTGATCAGTCCCGACGGCAAGACGCTGGTCTATCGGGCGACGCTGGGCGGCCAGGAGAACCTCTACCGCTACAGCCTCGACGAACTGGCCAAGGAGCCGGCCGTCCCCGCCCAGGTCACCGGCGGGCGGCGGCCCAAGCAGGACTACGCCTTCAGCCCCGACGGCAAGGAACTCTACTACCTGGACGGCGGCCGCATCAGCGCGACGCCGCTCATGACCCCCAAGCCGCGTCTCATCGCCGTGACCGCCGACATGGTCGTGCGCTTCGACGCCGAGAAGCAGGTGGTGTTCGACGAGGCCTGGTCGACGCTGAACGTGGCCTTCTACGACCCGGCCTTCCACGGCCGGGACTGGGCCGCCCTGCGCAGCCGCTTCGAGCCGTTCGCGCAAGGCGCGCGCACCCCCGACGAACTGCGCCGGGTGATCAATCTGATGATCGGCGAACTCGACGCCTCGCATTCGGGGATCAACCCGCCGCGCGAGGGCTTCGGCGCCGTCCCGGCCGCCCGCGTCGGCGACCTCGGCCTGCGCTTCGACCGCGAGGCCTACGAGGCGGGCCGCGGGCTGGTGGTGCGGGAGGTGGTCGCCCTCGGCCCCGCCGATATCGAAGGCTCGATCCGGCCGGGCGACGTGCTGACCGCCGTCGACGGCAAGCCGCTCGGCGCCGGCGTGAATCTCGACGCCCTGCTGCTGGACAAGGCCGGCGACCGCACCGTGCTGACCATGGCGCGCGGCGGAACCTCGCGCGAGGCGGTGGTGCGGCCCGTGACGCCCGGGGTCGCGGCGGGCCTGCTGTATCGCCAGTGGGTGAACGGCCGGCGCGCCTATGTGGAGAAGGCCAGCGGCGGACGGCTGGGCTACGTCCACATCCGCGACATGAGCTCGACCAGCCTCGACCAGCTCTACATCGACCTCGACGCCCAGAACCAGGGCCGGCAGGGCGTGGTCATCGACGTGCGCAACAACAACGGCGGCTTCGTGAACGGCTATGTCCTCGACGTGTTCGCCCGCCGCAACTTCCTGACCATGACCCCGCGCGACCTCTTCGGCCTGCCCAGCCGGCAGAACCTGGGGCAGCGGGCCCTGGGCCTGCCCACCATTCTCGTCACCAACGAGTCGTCCCTCTCCGACGCCGAGGACTTCACCGAAGGCTACCGGACGCTCGGCCTCGGGAAGGTGGTGGGGACGCCCACGGCGGGCTGGATCATCTACACCGGCGCCCGGACCCTGATCGACGGATCGGTGCTGCGCGTGCCGTTCATCCGCATCCAGGGCGCCGACGGACGCGACATGGAAGGCGCCCCCAGGCCGGTCGACGTGACGGTGGAGCGCGCCCTCGGCGAAACCCTGTCCGGACAGGACCGGCAGCTGGACGTCGCCGTTTCCGAGCTGCTCGCGGGGTTGGGCTCGACGAAAGGTCGATAAGTCGGCTATCCGACGCTTGCATCGCCGTAGCGATCACTCCACCCTCAGATGCAGGGTGCAATCGGCGGGTGAGTCGCGTGGACGTGTCGGGTGGTCACGTTCTCATCATTGAGGACGAGCCTATTATCGCGCTCGAGTTGGAGGCTCTGCTCTCCGATCTCGGGTACCGGACCTTCGATATCGCCGACTCTCCGGGCGACGCGATGCGCTTCGCCGCGTCGAACCGGCCCGATCTGATCACCGCCGACTACAGGATCCACAGCGGCACCGGCGCCGAGGCGGTGGAGCGGATCAGGGCCGCGTTCGGCCGGATCCCGGTCGTCTACGTGACCGGCAATCCCGACGCGTTCGACCACGGCGACACGCCGGTGGTGGACAAGCCGATCTCCCTCTCGGCGCTCGCCGCCGCCTGCGGCCGGGCGACAGGGGGAAGCTAACCTCCGCCGCGCTGGCGGCTGGCGCCCGGCGGCCGGACGGCTACAACGGCGGGACCCATACGAGGCCGCCCATGTTGAGATCCGTCGCCATCGCCGTCATGCTCGGGGCCTTGGCCGCCACCGCCCGAGCCCAGCCCCTCAGCCCCTACGCCTCGGCCGGAGAGCAGCAGGCGGCGATGACCGATGGGCGGGTCACGTCCGAACAGCTGGTCCGCGCCTATCTGGAGCGCATCGAACGCATCGACCGCGCCGGCCCCAAGCTCAACGCCGTCATCGCGCTCAACCCCCACGCCGTGGACGACGCGCGCCGGCTCGACGCGGAACGGCGCGCGGGCCAAGTCCGCGGGCCGCTCCATGGCGTGCCGGTGCTGCTGAAGGACAATATCGAGAGCCGCGAGAGCGGGCCCACCACCGCCGGCTCCCTCGCGCTCACCGCCAACGTCGCCGCGCAGGACGCGCCGATCGTGCAGCGCCTCGTCGAGGCCGGGGCCGTGATCCTGGGCAAGACCAACCTCTCCGAATGGGCCAACTTCCGCTCGCGCCAGTCGATCAGCGGCTGGAGCGCGGTGGGCGGGCTGGTGCGCAACCCCTATTCGCTGGACCGCAGCGCCTGCGGCTCGTCGTCGGGCTCGGGCGCGGGGATCGCCGCCGGCCTCGCCGCCGTGGCCCTGGGCACCGAGACCGACGGCTCGGTCACCTGCCCGGCGGCCATGAACGGGATCGTCGGCCTCAAGCCCACGGTCGGCCTCGTCTCTCGCACCGGCATCGCGCCGATCTCGCCCGAACAGGACACCGCCGGGCCGATGACCCGCACCGTGGCCGACGCGGCCGCCCTGCTCACCGTGATCGCCGGCGCCGACCCGGCCGATCCGGCGACGGCGGAGGCCGATGCGAAACGGGCGAACTACCTCGCCGCCCTGGACCGCGGCGCGCTCAAGGGCGCGCGCATCGGCGTCTGGCGGCCCAACAGCGGGCGTTCGCGCCAGATGGACGCGGTGTTCGACGCCGCGCTCCAGGTCCTGCGCGATCAGGGGGCCGTCCTGGTCGATGTCGCCGGCCCCGACGCCAAGACCACCGGGCGGATCGATACCCTGGAGGGCGACTGCCTGCGCATCGAATTCAAGGCGGCGATCGACGCCTACCTCGCCGCGACGCCGCCCGCCGTGAAGACCCGCTCGCTCGCCGACCTGATCGCCTTCAATGCCGCCGAGCCCCGCGAACTGGCGCTGTTCGGCCAGGACATCTTCGTCTCGGCCGAGTCCATGCCGCCGATCACCGACGCCGGCTACCTGGCCAAGCGCGCCGAGGCCACCACCCTGGCCCGCCGGGCGATCGACGACATGCTGGCCAAGGACGACCTCGCCGCCGTCGTCGCGCCCAGCGGCGGCCCGGCCTCGATCGTCGACCCGGTGAACGGCGGGCGCTTCTTCGGCTCGCCCTCGACGCCTCCGGCCGTGTCGGGATACCCGCACCTGACCGTGCCGGCGGGCTACGCGTCCGGCCTGCCGATCGGGATTTCGTTCCTGGGCCCCGCCTGGTCCGAGGCCCGGCTGCTGGGCCTGGGCTACGCCTTCGAACAGGCCTCCCACGCCCGCCGCGAGCCCGAGTTCATGCCGTCCGTCGCCGTCCGCCCTGAAATCGGTCAGGCCTTCGACCCGCAGTGAAACGCATCGCGCCGCGGTTCCGCGGCGCTTGCCAGCCGGCCCGGCCCCTGTGAGCGTGATTTCGGGGTCTCGGACGGGGGGCGTCGATGACGATGGACTTCAAGATCGACGGCGAGGCCGAGGCGATGGCCCTGTCGGGCCGGCCGCCCGACTCGCCGCGGCTCTCGGACGGCGAGCGCCGGACAATGCTGATCTATGGCGGCGTCGCGCTCACGCTCTGCCAGTTCGCCGTGCCCTACGAGGGCCTGATCGGCCTCCCGGTCGTGTTCTTCCTCAAGAACCGGCTGCACATGTCGGCCCACGACGTGGCGCTGTTCAACCTGCTGGCCTCGATTCCGCTGTTCGTGGGGTTCGCGTTCGGGTTCCTCCGCGACGTCTGGAGCCCGCTCGGGCGCGGGGACCGCGGCTTCATGGTGATCTTCGCCCCCATGGCGGCGGCGGCCTACGGCGTGCTGGCCGCGCGGGCGCCCAGCTACGGCCTGCTGCTCGGCGGCGTGCTAGCGGTGACCATCGGCCTGCAGTTCGTGTTCGCGGCCCTGCGCGGCGCCACCTCCATGCTGAGCCAGGAGGAGGCGATCACCGGCCAGGCCAGCGTGATGGGCAACCTCGCCGTGCTCGCGCCCAACCTGGCCGCCTACTTCCTGGGCGGAGCGCTCTCCCAGTACCTCGAAGGCCGCGACGCGGTGACGGCCGCGCGGCTGCTGTTCGGCCTGGGCGCGGCGCTCATGGCGGCCGTGGCGATCCTCGGCGCCTTCGGCCCGCGGCGGCTGCTGGACGCGCACCACGCCCGGCCGCGCGATCGCGGCGCCGCCCACGACATCGCGCGTCTCTTCCGCAACCGTCCGCTCTATCCGGTGATGGCGATCCAGCTCCTGTGGCAGTTCGCGCCCGCGGCCGGCGCGGTGCTTCAGTTCCATCTGTCCAACGACCTGCACGCCACCGACGCCCAGGTCGGGGCCTGGTTCGGCATCTTCATGGGCGCCTTCACCCCGGTGATGTTCGCCTATGGCTGGCTTTGCCGGCGGGTAAGGCTGCGGACCCTGCTGTGGGTCGGCGCCGCCATGGCGGTGGTCCAGATGTCGCCGCTGCTGTTCGTGCGGAACCCGACCGAGGCGCTGGTGGCGGCGGCGGTCATCGGCCTGATCGGCGGCTTGGCCCAGGCGGCCTTCACCGACCTGGCGATCCGCGCCTGCCCGCCCGGCCTGCAGGGCGCGATGATGATGATGTTCGTCGCCATGTTCTTCGTCTCGCTTCGCTTCGGCGACCTGCTGGGCGCCTGGCTCTACGACCGCCAGGGCGGCTTCCAGACCGCCGTCTTCGCCAGCATCGCGGCCTATGCCGCGATCCTGCTGGTGTTGCCCTTCGTGCCCAAGGCCTGACCCGCACCGTCGACGGCGAGACGATTTCCGGCCCCTCGGAAGCCGTCGCGACTTGAACCATGGCCGCGCGGCGCGGGCGGACGGCCGCGCGCGGGTTTCAGGGCCGCCTTGAAACCGCCGCCATGACCGATGACATCGTCGGCGCGGTCGATAGTATGGCCGCGCTCCGCGTCGACCGGGTGAGTCGGGGCAACGGCCCGGCGATCGGTCTTCAAGGGCGCCTCCGCGGATCGCTCCGCGCGCGGACGCGCCCTTCGGCAAGAGGACGGGACCACTGGCCGGAATCTGGAAACGCAAGGCGACGCGGCGCGCCACCAAGGCCCTGAAAGCCAAGGTGCTGCGGCCCGCCTCCCAGGCCGAACTGTTCAGCGCCGCCGCCAGCAGCATCATCGAGCGCCGCTCGGGCCGCGGCCTCGAAGGCCTGCCGCCCCGCTACGAGAACGTCCTGCGCCTGGGCGGCGAACGCGAGCCGGGCGAGGGCTTCCACCTCATCGACACCACCATGATGTACGCGCCCCGCTCCGGCGGCGTGAAGCGCTACCTCATGGCCAAGCGCGCCTGGCTGGCCCGCCGGCGGCGCGACATCGACCACACGCTGGTGGTGCCCGGCGCGCGCACCCGCGCCGAGGCCGAGGGCGTGGTCAGCATCTCCGCAGCGCGCCTGCCGTTCGGCAACGGCTACCGCATGCCCGCCAGCCTCACCAAGTGGGAGACGGTGCTGCGCATCCTGGAGCCCGACGTCATCGAGGCCGGCGACGTCTTCGTGCCCGGCCACGCGGCGCTCTACGCGGGCGAGGCCCTGGGCGTCCCCGTCGTGGGCTTCTGCCACACCGACGCCGCGGCCCTGGCGGCCCTGCACTTCGGCGAATGGGCCGAAGCGCCCACCTTCAGCTTCTGGGCCCAGGCCTACCAGCGCTTCGACCACGTGGTCGCGCCCAGCCGCCACATGGCCGGCCGCCTCGCCGAGGCGGGCGTCACCCGCATGTCGATCCAGCAGCTCGGCGTCGACACCGACCTGTTCCATCCGGCGCGCGGCGACCGCGCCCGGCTGATCCGCCGCCTGGGCCTGCCGGCCAACACCCGCCTGCTGGTCTTCGCCGGCCGCCCGGCGCGCGAGAAGAACATCGAGTCCATGGTGGCCGCGGTCGAGCGGCTGGGCGCGCCCTACCGCCTGCTGCTGGTGGGCGCGGGCAAGGACGTGACCTGGTCGCCCCGGGTGATCAGCCTGGACTTCGAGCGCGACCCCGTGCGCCTCGCCGGCCTGCTCGCCTCGTGCGACGCCGCCCTGCACGCCAACGAGAACGAGATCTTCGGCCTCTTCGTGCTCGAGGCCATGGCCGCGGGCCTGCCGGTCGTAGGCTCGCGCCGCGGCGGCGTGGGCGAGCTGATCGACGAGACCGTGGGCCAGCCCGCCGACAATGTCGAACCGGCCGGTCTGGCGGAAGCGATCGACGCCCTGTTCCGGCGCGACCTGTCGGCGGTCTCCGCCGCCGCGCGGCGCCGCGCCGAGACCCGCCACGGCTGGGACGCCACCTTCGAGGCGCTGACCGGCCTCTACGAGCGCCTCATCGACGGCCGCGCCGTGGAATCGCTGGCGCTCACGGCCTGAGGCTCGCCGTCACCGGCCCGTCGGCAAGTCCTTGAACGCCACGTCCTTGTCGACGCGGATGTCGCCGGGCAGGCCCAGCACCCGCTCGGCGATGATGTTCTTCAGGATCTCGTCGGTGCCGCCGGCGATGCGCAGGCCCGGCGCGCTCATCAGCGACATGTGGAACGCCCCGCCCAGCGGCGAGAGGGCCGGGTCGTTGATGATCCCGAACTGGTCCAGCATCTCCACCGCCGAATTGGCGAGGTCCTGCATCTGCAGGGCCGAGACCACCTTGCCGATCGAGCTTTCCGGCCCCGGCGTCTGGCCGCGGCTGAGCGCGGTCATGGTGCGGTTGCGGGTGTGTTTGAGGCCCTCGGTGGCGACGTACCAGTCGGCCAGCTTCTCGCGCAGCGCCCGATCCTTGATCGCCGGCGCGCCATCCAGGCCGGTGATGTCGCGGGCCGCCTCCAGGAACTGGCTCCAGCTGGCCCCCGACGGCCCGCCGACCGCCAGCCGCTCGTTCATCAGGGTGACGAGGCTGACGCGCCAGCCGTCGTTCACCGCGCCCAGACGCTGGCTGTCCGGCACGCGCACGCCGGTGAAGAACACCTCGTTGAAGCCCGAGCCGCCCGACATCTGGTGGATCGGCCGCACCTCGATGCCCGGGTCGCTCATGTCGACCCAGAACATGGTCAGGCCCTTGTGCTTGGGCGCCTCCGGATCGGTGCGCACCACCACGATCCCGAAGTTCGAGAACTGGGCGCCTGTCGTCCACACCTTCTGACCGTCGATGATCCAGTCGCCCGAGCCGTCCGGCGCCTTGACCGCCCGGGTGCGCGCCGCCGCCACGTCCGAACCGCCCGAGGGCTCGGAGAACAGCTGGCACCAGATCTCCTCGCCCCTGAGGGCCGGCCCCACGAACCGCGTCTTGGTGTCGGCGTCGGCGAAGGCCATCACGGTCGGCACGCACATGCCGAGCCCGATCTGGAACGGGTTCGGCGGCACCGGATGCCTGGCCTCCTCCTGGTTGAAGATCACCTGCTGGACCGGGTTGCCGCCCGGGCCGCCCCACTCCTTGGGCCAGGTGATGCAGGCGTAGCCGGCCGCGGCCTTCTTCGCCTGCCAGGCCTTGGAGGCGGCCATGGTGTCCTTCGACCCGCCTTCCATGTCGTCCATGCCGACGCCGGTCTTGGGCGCGTTCTGTTCGAGCCACGCCCGGACCTGGGCGCGGTAGGCGGCTTCTTCGGGGCTGTCGTTGAAGTCCATTCCGTATCCTCCGTCATCCCGGCCAACGGAGCGCCGAAGGCGCGCAGGCCGAGCCGGGACCCAGTCGATGAGATGCCTAGGCGGCGATGTTCCTGCGTTCGAGCTGGCTCACTAGCCGTTCCTTCCAGACCCGGGGCGCGCCGGCCACCAGGGCCAGCTGCCGCGAGCGGCGGTAGTAGAGGTGGGCGTCCACCTCCCAGGTGAAGCCGATCCCGCCGTGGGTCTGGATGTTCTCCTTGGCCGCGAACCAGAAGGCCTCGCTGGCCGCGATCCGCGCCGCGCTCGCGGCCACCGGCAGTTCCGGCGCGCCCGTGTTGAGCGCCCAGGCGCCGTAGTAGGCGTTGGACCGGGCCAGTTCGTTCTTCACGTAGATGTCGGCCAGCTTGTGCTTGATGGCCTGGTAGCTGGCGATCACGCGCCCGAACGCGTAGCGCTCCAGCGCATAGGCCTTGGCCATCTCCAGGCAGCGGTCGGCGCCGCCGGTCTGCTCGAACGCCATCAGCACCGCGGCGCGGTCCAGCACCTGCTCCAGCAGCGCGAAGCCCTCGCCCGCCCCACCCAGCCGCTCGGCCGGCGCGCCGTCGAAGACCAGCTTCGCCGCGTCGCGGGTGGGATCCAGCGTGGCCAGGGGCTCGCGCGTGACGCCGGCCGAAAGGTCCGCCAGGAACAGGCCCGGCTGGCCGCCTTCCTTGGCCAGCACGACGGCGTGGGTGGCGATGTCGCCGTCGGTCACCGGCAGCTTGGTCCCCGACAGCTTGCCGCCCGAGACGCTGGCCTGGAGGTTGCCCGCCGTCGTCACGCCCGGCCCTTCCGAGGTCGCAAGACAACCGATCACTTCGCCCGCGGCGATCTTGGGCAGCAGGGCCTTCTTCTGCGCCTCGGTCCCCGCCAGCATCACCGCCTCGGCGAGCACGTAGACCGTCGAGGCGAACGGGATCGGGGCCACCACCCGGCCCAGCTCCTCGGCGATGGCGCAGAGCTCGATGTGGCCCAGGCCCAGCCCGCCGTATTCCTCGGGGATCGCCGCTCCAAGCCACCCTTGCGCGGCGACAGCCGCCCAGAGCGCCTCGTCATAGGCCTTGGCGTCGTCGTCGAGCACCTTGCGGACCTTGGCGGTCGAGCAGTTGGCCTCGAGGAACTTGCGCGCCTCGTCCTTCAGGAACTTCTGGTCGTCGGAATAGTCGAAATTCATCGCGTCCCATCCGCCGGTTGGCCCGGTCTGGCGTTTCCTCAGGAGGCCTTCCCGCTCACGATGAAGCAACGGGGGCGGACGAGAAGGCCTCCAAGCCTAAAGAGCGAGCACGTGGAAACGTGCTCAGGCCGCCACCATCGCGCCCGGACGCCACGGAAGGAAAGCCCGACGTGGCGGAAGGCGCGCGCCTCGCCTTGGCGCCGCCCCATCCACGAGCCTAGATGGCGGCATGCGCACCGAAACGCCCCAGCCCATCCGGCTCTCCGAGTACCGCCCGCCCGCCTTCCTGGTCGACGAGGTCCACCTGACCTTCGAGCTGGAGCCCAGCGCCACGCGGGTGAAGGCCCGCCTCGCCGTGCGCCGCAACGGCGACCACAAGGACCCGCTGAAGTTCAACGGCGAGCGGCTGAAGCCCGTCAGCGTCGCCGTCGACGGCCGCGAGCTGGCCGAGGCCGAGCACACCATCGACGCCGAGTTCCTCACCATCCCCGACGTCCCCGACGCCTTCACCCTGGAGACCGAGGTCGAGATCGACCCGAAGAACAACAAGGCCCTCGAAGGCCTCTACATGTCGGGCGGGCGCTTCTGCACCCAGTGCGAGTCTGAGGGCTTCCGCAAGATCACCTTCTGGCCCGACCGGCCCGACGTGCTGTCGCGCTTCACCGTGCGGATCGAGGCCGACAAGGCGTTCCACCGCCTGCTGGCCAACGGCAACCTGATGGAGAGCGGCGCCCTCGACGGCGGCCGCCACTACGCCGTCTGGAACGACCCCTTCCCCAAGCCCTGCTACCTCTTCGCCCTGGTGGCCGGCGAGCTGGACGTGCTGGAGGACAAGCTCGTCACCATGAGCGGGCGCACGGTCGACCTGCGCATCTACGTCGATCCCGGCATGGCGCCGCGCGCGGCCTACGCCATGGACGCGCTCAAGCGCTCGATGAAGTGGGACGAGGAGACCTACGGCCGCGAGTACGACCTCGACCTGTTCATGATCGTGGCGGTGCGCGACTTCAACTTCGGGGCCATGGAGAACAAGGGCCTCAACGTCTTCAACTCCTCGCTGCTGCTGGCCGACCCGGCCACCGCCACCGACCTCGACTACGAGCGCATCGAGGCGGTCGTGGCGCACGAGTACTTCCACAACTGGACCGGCAACCGGATCACCTGCCGCGACTGGTTCCAGCTGTGCCTCAAGGAAGGCCTGACCGTCTTCCGCGAGCAGGGCTTCTGCGCCGACATGCGCGGCCACGCGGTCGCCCGCATCAAGGCCGTGAAGGTGCTGCGGATGCGGCAGTTCTCGGAGGACCAGGGCCCCCTGGCCCACGCCGTGCGCCCGTCCAGCTACATGAAGATCGAGAACTTCTACACGGCGACGATCTACGAGAAGGGCTCCGAGGTCATCGGCATGCTGAAGACCCTGATCGGGGCCGAGGCGTTCCGGAAGGGCATGGACCTCTACTTCGAGCGCTGGGACGGCCACGCCACCACGGTGGAGGCCTTCATCCAGTGCTTCGCCGAGGCCTCGGGCAAGGACCTCACCGACTTCTTCGCCTGGTACGAACAGGCGGGCACGCCGCGGGTGTCGATGACCGGCCGCTACGACGAGGACCGCCAGGCCCTGGAGCTTACCTTCACCCAGGCCAATCCGCCGACCACGGGCCAGGAGACCAAGCGCCCGCTGCCGATCCCCGTCACCGTCGGCCTGCTGGACCCCGAGGGCCGCACCCTGGCCTTCGAGCGCGACGGCCAGGCGGTGGACGAGACGGTGATCGTCCTGGACGGCGACGAGACCACCGTGACGCTCACGGGCGTCGACGCCCCGCCGGTGGTCTCCGCCCTGCGCGGCTTCTCCGCGCCGGTGGTGCTGAAGTCGGACGCCCCGGCCAAGGACCGCTACCTCCAGCTTTCGGCCGACCCCGACCTCTTCAACCGCTGGGAGGCGGGCCAGGAGCTGGCCGCCGACCTCATCCTCTCGCGCGCCGGCGGGCGGCCCAACGAGGTGGGCGAGGAGCGCTACGCCGACGCCGTCGGCCGCGCCCTGGTCGACCAGGCGTCCGATCCGGCGTTCAAGGCGCTGCTGCTGGCCCTGCCGGCCGAGACCGACCTCGCCCTGCTGCGCAGCCCGGTCGATCCCGCCGCGATCCACGACGCGCGCGAGAAGCTGCGCGAGCGGCTGGCCCTCCACCTCAACGGCGAGCTGCGCCACCTGCACACCGGCCTGCAGGACCTCGGCGAATTCTCGCCCGACGCCGCCGGCGCCGGCCGCCGCGCCCTGCGCAACGCCGCCCTCGACCTGATGGCGGCCAACCCGCGCCACGAGACGGCCGACATCGCCTTCGGCCACTATCAGGCGGCCGCCAACATGACCGACGCCATCGGCGGCCTCAACGCCCTGATGCTGATCGGCGGTTCGCTCTACGAGGAGGCGCTGGACGACTTCTTCGACCGCTGGAAGGACGAGCCGCTGGTGATCGACAAGTGGTTCGCGCTGCAGGCCCGCGATCCGGGCGAGGAGGCCCTGGGCCGCATCCTGGCGCTCACCGCGCACCCGGCATTCGACGCCCAGAACCCGAACCGCCTGCGCGCGCTCGTCTCCACCTTCGCCAACTTCAACCCGTCCCGCTTCCACGATCCCAGCGGCGCGGGCTACCGGTTCCTGGCCGACCAGATCATCGCGGTCGACCGCTTCAATCCCATGACCGCGGCGCGCCTGGTCGATCCGCTCGGCGGCTGGAAGCGGCTCAAGCCCGAACTGGGCGCGCTGATGAAGGCGGAACTGGAACGGATTGTCGCGGTCGAGGGCCTCTCGCGCAACGTTTACGAATTGGCGACTCGGGCCCTCGCTTGATGCGACGTTAACCCACGATGACCGTGGGCCCCGGATCGGATTAGACTTCGCCGGTCCGGATATACGGAGCACTGGGGAGTCAAGGGAGCGGCGGCCTTGGCCGAACGCGGGGGCGAGAACTTGACCGGGGTGACGCCCGAGCGGCGTAGCCGTCGGCGTATCACGGGCCAGCGCCGGCTGGCGCGTCCCGCCGTGCTGGCCCTGCTCGTCCTGCTCGCCGTCCTGGGGGTTTCCGCCGTGGTGCGCCTGCGCGGCGGCGTGCCCGGGCCCGTCGAACTGGCCGCCTGGTTCATGGCGCCATTCGCCGCCGCCTTCGGCCTGGCCTTCCTGCTGATGCTGGAGATGCGCCGCGTCGAGAAGATCGCCGCCGACCGCAGCGATTCCGAACAGCGCTTCCGCATGGCCGTGGAGGCCGCGCGATGCGGCATCTGGGAATGGGACCTGGCCAGCGACCGCATCTTCATGTCGGACGTGACCGCCGCCCTGTTCGGCTGGCGCGGCGGCGACGTGGACGGCCAGCAGGTGCTCGACCGGGTCGCGCCCGGCCACCGCGACGACATGCGCGAGGCGCTGTCGACCGCCGCCATCTACGGCGACTTCGACGTCTCGTTCCGCGTGCCGCCCATCGCCGGCGCCCGGCCGGTGTGGATCGACTTCCGCGGCCGCGGCTTCGGAGACAGCGGCAAGGGCGGCTTCGCGCGCATCATCGGCGTGGCGCTCGACGTCACCGAGGAGCGCCTGGCCCAGGCCCGCGCCCAATCCGCCGAGAGCCGGCTGCGCGACGCCATCGAGAGCACGTCCGAGGCCTTCGTGCTGTGGGACCGCCACGGCCGGCTGGTGATGTGCAACGCCAACTTCCGCGACTACTTCCAGCTCGAGGTCGAGCTGCTGCGCACCGGCGTCGGCCGCGAGCAGGTGGAGCGTGCCGCCCGCAACGCCATCCGCCGCGAGGTTCCGGCCCCGGGCGGCCGCCGCGGCGTGCGCGAGGCCGAACTTTCCGACGGCCGCTGGGTGCAGATTTCCGAACGTCCCACCGCCGAGGGCGGCCTGGTGGTCAGCGCCGCCGACATCACCGTGCTCAAGACCCAGGAGGAGGCGCGTCGGCTCAAGGAGGAGGAGCTGCGCCGCGCCGTCGCCAACCTGGAGAAGAGCCAGGAACAGCTGTCGGAGCTGGCCCGCAAGTACGAGGCCGAGAAGATCCGCGCCGAGGCCGCCAGCCAGGCCAAGAGCGAGTTCCTCGCCAACATGAGCCACGAGCTGCGCACGCCGCTGAACGCCATCAACGGCTTCTCCGAGATCATGTCGGGCGAGATGTACGGCCCGCTCGGCGACGCCCGCTACCGCGACTACGCCCGCGACATCCTCAACTCCGGCCAGCACCTCCTGGCGCTGATCAACGACATCCTCGACATGTCGAAGATCGAGGCCGGCAAGCTCAACCTGCGCTTCGAGCCGATCTGCCTGGAGGAGATGGCCGAGGACGCCATCCGCCTGGTGCGCAACCGGGCCGAGGCCGCCGGCCTCTCGCTGATCCTCGATTTCATCGACCTGCCCGACGTGGAGGCCGACCACCGGGCGATCAAGCAGGTGCTGCTCAACCTGCTGTCCAACGCCATCAAGTTCACGCCCCGCGGCGGACGCATCGTCGTGCGCGGCGAGCGGCGCGACGACCCCCAGGGCGAGCGGGTCCGCATCAGCGTGCAGGACACCGGCATCGGCATCGCGCCGCGCGACCTCGAACGGCTGGCCCGTCCCTTCGAGCAGGTCGAGAGCCAGCAGTCCAAGACCACCCAGGGCACCGGCCTGGGCCTGGCGCTCACCAAGTCGCTCGTTGAGATGCACGGCGGCCTGCTCGACCTGAAGAGCGCGCCCGGCCAGGGCACCATCGCCAGCTTCTCCCTACCCCTCCGCCACTCGGCGTCGGCTCAGGGCGCGGCGGCCGCCTGAGCCTTTCCGTGCTTCGGCCCGGCGGGGCGGGCCAGCGCCTCGCCGAACCGCCGCCGCTCGGGCCGAGGCAGGCCGGCGGCGAAGGTCACGATCCGGCGGTCCATCTCCGTGCGGCTCTCGGCTTCCAGGTCCCGGGCCTTGCGCAGGTTGGCCACGGCCGCGTCGGCGTCGAACGGCTCGTCGCCGAAGCCCAGCATGGTCTGGCGCATCAGCCGGCGCGCCTGGCGCACCTTGGGGCCGTACGTCTGGGCGAATTCCGGCATCTGCGCGCGCCACGCGGCCTGGTCGTCGGGGGGCAGGACCGCGACCGCGGCGGCCACCGGATTGCGGGGCCGCAGCTCCTGGCCGCCCCCGTCCGGCGGTCCGCGGTTCAGCTTCGCGCCCACGAAGGCGCCGGCCACGAAGACGTTGAGCGCCAGCGACACGAACAGCACGGTCAGGAGGATCGGGCGACTCATGCGCCCTCGCCCAGGGCATAGGCGATCGCCACGTCGTCGCCGGCGATGGTCGCCACGATCGCATCGCTCTCGCCGCCGGCCGGCCGGGCCGAGAACTGGGCGCCCGCCAGCAGGCCGGCCGCGCAGGCCGCGGCGAGTCCCGCGCCCATCCCGGCCGGAACCAGCCAGCCGGTCCATCGGCGTCTTGGCCGCGGCGCGGTGGCCAGGATGCGCCCGGCCAGGGCGGCGTCGGCGCGTGGCGGCGGCGCGGCGTCCAGCGCCGCGTCCAGCCCGCGCGCCAGGGCCAGCACGCCCTGCGCCCACTCGGGCCGGGCCGTCATCAACTCGGCCGCGGCGTCACGCTCGGCCGGCGGCCAGCGGGCGACGTCGCCGCCGAACGCCTCGGCCAGGGTTTCGAAACGCTCCGGGGTCATGTCTCCCTCATGCCTCCCTGAGATCGGTGAGCGCGGCCCTCAACGCACGACGGCCGCGGCCCAGCAGGCCTTCCAGGGCCTCGACGCTGACGCCCATCACGGCGGCGGCCTCGATGTTGCCCAGCTCCTGGTAGTGGCAGAGCACGATCGCCTCGCGCTGCCGGTCGGGCAGGCCCTGCAGCGCCGCGGCCACGCGCCGGCCGACATCCTGCGCCTCCAGCCCGCGATCGGGCGCCGGGCCCTCGTCGGGCCGTTCGGGCGGATCGGCCGTCGCCAGTTCGCGGCGGCGACGCAGGCGATCGTAGCAGAGGTTGAGCGCCACACGGTGCAGCCAGGTGTCGAACCGCGCCCCGCCGTCGGCCCGCCACCGCGGCGCCTGCTTCCACACCCGCAGGAAGGCCTCCTGCGCCACGTCCTCGGCCTCCGCCGGGTCGCCCAGCATCCGCCCGGCGAGCGAAAGCAGCCGTGGCAGCTTGCGGGCCACCAGGGCGCGCGCGGCGACGGAGTCGCCGCGCGCCACCTCCCGGAGGAGCGCCTCGTCCGGATCGCTCAATCCTGGCCTTCCCGCGCGGCGGCGCGCCGGCCCTATTGAGGAGCCGGACCGCCACGCATCTTCTGCCGCATCATGAGCAGCTCGCCCTTCGAGAGCCAGCCGTCTCCGTTGGTGTCGGCCATCTTGAACCGGCGCTCGGCGCCGGCCGCCATCTCGGCCTTGGTCACCGCGCCGTCGTGGTTCGCGTCGAGCCGCATCAGCATGCCGCCCGGGCCGCCGCCGGGGCGCGGGCCACGACCGGCGGCCTCTGCCCGCTTGGCCATGGCGTCCACCTCGTCCTGGGTGATCTTGCCGTCGTTGTTCGCGTCCATGCGGGCGAACATGCGGGTCTGCCGCTGGGCCTCGCCGGCCTTGAACTCGGCCAGAGTGACCTTGCCGTCGTGATCGGCGTCGAAATCGGGCGGGCCGCCGCCCGGTCCGGGTTGCGCGTGCGCGGCTGTGGCGAGGGCGGCGACAGCGGCGGCGAGAAGAATGCGTTTCATGGATCCTCGGGACTTGTCTGCTCCCCCAAAGCCTTGCACGCGGCCCGGCCGGGATTCCGTCGCAAAGGTCTAGGTCACCACCTCCAGGTAGGCCGCCCGCGCCGCCGCCTGCGCCGCGGCCAGCCGCTTCACCAGGGCCTTGAACGTGCGCGCCCCGCCGGCCCGCGCCAGCAGCGCCTGGAACGCGCGCGGCTCGGCCGCCGGGTCAGGATCGTCGTCCAGCGCCACCTTGAGCAGCTGGGTCAGGTCCTGCTGCAGCCGCCAGGCGTCCTCCAAGGCGTTCAGCGCCGGGGCCGGCGCGAGCCCCGCCGCGCCCAGCGCGGACAGCGCCCGCGCCGTGTTCGGGAGCAGCGGCCCGCCCTCGGCGGCGTGCGCGAGCTGCAGGAACTGGGCGGCGAACTCGATGTCGACCAGGCCGCCGGGCCCCAGCTTCAGGTCCCAGTCGCCGTGCGGCGGGCGCTCGCGCTCCATCAGCGCCCGCATCTCGCGCACATCGTGGGCCGTGCGCGTCCGGTCGCGCGGCCGGCGCAGCGCGGCCTCGATCGCCGCGGCCGCGTCGCGCGCGAAGGCTTCCGAAGTGGCCCAGGCCACCCGCGCCCGGGTCAGGGCCAGCAGCTCCCACGTCTCGGCCTCGCCCAGGTAGTAGTCGCCGAAGGCGGCGAAGCTCACCGCCACCGGCCCCTTGGTGCCCGAGGGGCGCAGCTGCATGTCCACCTCGTACAGCTGGCCCTCCGCGGTGGGCGAGGACAGGGCCGCGATCAGCCGCTGCGTGAAACGGCCGTAGAACGTCGAGGCGTCCCAGCCCCTGGTCTCCGACGTCGCCGCCGGGTCGTGCGCCCGGTACAGCGTCATCAGGTCGAGGTCGGAAGTCGCGCTCATCTCGCGCGAGCCGCACTTGCCCAGGGCCACCACCGCCACCTCGCCGGGGAAGGCGCCGCCCAGCCGCTCGGCCTCGGCGAGCGCGGCGGGCGCCAGGGCCTCCATGCAGACGTCGGCCAGGTCGGCGAAGGCCTTGCCGGCGATCTCGGCCGTGGCCGCGCCGCTCATCACCTGCACGCCCACCCGGAACGCCTGCTCGCGATGGATGCGGCGCGCGGCGTCCATCGCGCCCTCGAAGCCCTCGGCCCGCGCCACCGCCCGGGCCATGTCGGCGCGCTCGCGGGCGATGTCGATCTCGGCGAAGAAGTCCGGGTCGATCATGGCGTCGATCGCCGCGGGGCGCCGGGCCAGCGTCGAGGCCAGCCGCGGCGCGAAGGCCAGCACCTGCACCACCAGCTCGAACAGCTTGGGCTGGGCCAGGAACAGCGACTGCAGCTGCACCCCGGTGGTGAGGCCGCCGAAGAAGTCGCAGAAGCGGTTGAAGGCTGCGTTGGGCGCGCCGGTCGCCCGCGCGGCCTCCAGCAGCTGCGGCGCCAGCCGGGTGAACAGCTCGCGGCCCCGCTCGGTGCGGGTGGCCGCCACCCGGCCGTGGTGCCAGGCGCGGATCGTCTGGGAGACCCGGGCCGGATTGTCGAAGCCCATGCGCGCCAGGGTGGCCAGGGTCTCGGGGTCGTCGTCGACGCCGGTGAACACCAGGCTGCCGAACCGCGACGACAGCGGCTCCTCCTCGGCGAACAGCTCGCCGTAGCGCGCGTTCACCGCCTTCAGCGTCCGGGTGATGGCCGCATCGAAGCTGCGCAGCTGCGCGAAGCCCGAAAGCGCCGCCACCCGCCGCCGGTCGGCGTCGGCCTCGGGCAGCTTGTGGGTCTGTTCGTCGGCCAGCATCTGCACCCGGTGCTCGACCCCGCGCAGGAACCGGTAGGACGCCGCCATCTCCTCGGCCGCCTCGCGCCCCACGTGGCCGGCCGCGGCGAGGGCCTCCAAGGCGTCGAGGGTGCGCGAGCTGCGCAGCTCGGCGTGGCGGCCCCCCAGGATGAGCTGCTGGGTCTGGACGTAGAACTCGATCTCGCGGATGCCGCCCCGCCCCAGCTTCAGGTCCACGCCCTTGGCCGCGACGCGCTCGTCCACCTTGAAGGCGTGGATCTGGCGCTTGATCGAGTGGATGTCGGCGATGGCGGCGAAGTCGAGGTTCTTGCGCCAGATGTAGGGCTGCAGCTCCTCCAGGAAGGCGTTGGCGGCGGCGAGGTCGCCGGCGCAGGCGCGGGCCTTGATGAAGGCCGCCCGCTCCCAGTTCTGGCCGACGGTCTCGTAGTACTCCAGCGCCGCGGGCACCGGCACGGCGGGCGGCGTCGAGGACGGGTCCGGCCGCAGGCGCAGGTCCATGCGGAAGACGTAGCCGTCGGCGGTCCGCGCCTGCATCAGCTCCGACACCCGCTGGGTCAGCTGCACCGCGAACGCCAGGGGCTCCACGCCGTCCGCCAGGACGGCCTCCAGCGGCTCGGGCTCGAAGAAGACCGAGACGTCGATGTCGCTGGAGTAGTTCAGCTCGAACGCGCCCTGCTTGCCCATGGCCACGCAGAACCAGCCCGGGACCGGGCCCGCCGCGCCCTCGCCCAGCCGCGTCATCCGCCCGGCCTCCAGTTCGGCCCGCGCCGCCACGGCCAGCGACGCGGCCACGGCGGCGTCGGCGAAGCGGGTGAGCGCGCCGGTCGTGCGGTCCAGGTCCCAGACCCCGCCGAGGTCGGCGAGCGCGGTGAGCAGGTGCAGCTCCTGCTTCAGCCGGCGCAGCTCGACGGTCGCGGCCTCCACGCCCAGGCCCGCGGCCGCGGCCGTGCGGGCCAGCACCGCGTCGAGCCGCGCGTCGGGATCGTCCGCCAGCAGCTCGGCCAGCCGCGCCGGCGCCCGCCGCGCCAGGCTCGCGAGATAGGGCGAGGCGGCGAACACCGGCGCCAGGGCCGCCCACACGGGCTCGGGCAGGGTCAGGTCCAGCGCCTTGCGCAGGCGCTCGGCGGCCTTGGCGTCGATCACCGGCCCGCAGGGTTTGAGCGCCTCGCCGAGCGTCATGGCGCCAGACTAGGCCCTCGGCAGGATGAACGCCACGCGCAGCCCGGGGCCCATGTCGCCGACCTTGCCGGGGCCTTCCGAGAGCTCCAGGCGTCCGCCGTGCGCCTCGGCCACCGCCGCCACCAGCGACAGGCCCAGGCCCGCGCCCGGTTCGTTGCGGCTGTTCTCCAGGCGCACGAAGCGCTGGATCACCCGCTCGCGGTCCTCGTCCGGCACGCCGGGGCCCGTGTCGGTGACCGAGAACTCCACCTCGCCGGACGACCGGCGGCGCACCCGCAGCATGATGGCGCCGCCCGCCGGCGTGTACTTCACCGCGTTGTCCAGGATGTTGGCCACCGCCTGGGCCAGGAACTCGCGGTTGCCGCGCACGCTGAGGCCCTTGGTGAGCTCGCTGGAGAACTCGATGTCCTTCTCCTCGCAGAACGGCTCGTAAAGCTCCGACATGTCGGCGGCGAGGTCGGCGGGATCGAACAGCACCGGGTCGGGCGCCTGGCCGGCGGCCTGCAGGCGGGCGATCGAGAGCACCGCGCCGAAGGTCTTGAGCACCCCGTCGGTGTCCTCCAGCGCCTGGGCCAGCGCCTCCTCCGGGTTGCCCTTGCCCGCCTCCACGTCGATGTAGGCCGCCTCCAGCCGCGCCCGCAGGCGGGTGAGCGGCGAGCGCAGGTCGTGAGCGATGGCGTCGCCGGCGTGCTTGTGCCCGGCCATCGAGCGCTCCAGCCGGTCGAGCATCTCGTTGACGCCCTGGGCCAGTTCGTCGAACTCATCGCGCGCGCCGCGGACGTGGGCGCGCACCCCGGTCTCGCCGTTGCGCACCCGCTCCACCACGTTGATCAGGTCGACCATGGTGCGCGAGACGTTGCGGCTCACCAGCACGCCGCCGGCCAGGCCCAGCACCACCACCAGCAGGCCGGCCGCCTGCAGCGCGCGCACGATCTTGCCGACGTAGGCCTCATCCTCGCCCGCGTCGGCGCCGACGAACAGGATCTCGCCGTTGTGCAACCGCTCCTGCAGGCCGCGCGCGGGATGCTTGATCGCGTGGCCCTGGGCGTCGATGTCGGTCACCTGGAACGTCGCCCAGGCCGGGGCGCCGGTGAAGTCGTCGACCGGGCTCTCCTCGATGGTGCCGGAGATGCGGCGGCCGTCCTTGGTGAGCAGCAGGTAGAGGAAGGGCTTCTCGCTGGCCGCGCGCTCGATCAGCGACTGGTTCACCGCGTCGAGGCCGGCCCGGTCGTAGACGTCGACCATGCTGCGCATCTCGCGGCGGATCTCGCGCTCGGTCCGCCGCGTCGCCTCGCCGGCGGTGGCCACGTAGATGTAGGCGAGGAAAGCCGAGGCCGCGCTGGCGAACAGCGCCAGGAACAGCAGCGTGAGCCGGAACGGCGTCGTCCGGAAGATGCGCGGGAGCTTCATCTTCCTCTCCCGCCCGGCGGGAGAGGGGGACCGTCGGCCGAAGAGCCGATGGGGGAGAGGGCAAGCCTCACGCTCAGTGGATCAAGTCGCCGTTCCCGCATCGGTGGATGTGGCTTTCCCTCTCCACCGCTCGCTTTGCAGCGAGCGGTCCCCCTCTCCCACTTCATGGGAGAGGAAGCTATGCGTCCAGCCGGTAGCCCGCGCCCCGCACGGTCTGCAGCATGGCCCGGTCGAAGCCCTTGTCGATCTTCGAGCGCAGGCGCGAGATGTGGACGTCGATGACGTTGGTCTGCGGGTCGAAGTGGTAGTGCCAGACCTTCTCCAGCAGCATGGTCCGGGTCACCGACTGCCCGGCGTGGCGCATCATGAATTCCAGCAGCTGGAATTCCCGCGGCTGCAGGTCGATCTCCTGGCCCGCGCGGTGGACCGTGCGCGCGATCAGGTCCATCTCCAGGTCGCCCACCTTCAGCAGCGTCTGCACCGAACCGGTGTCGCGCCGGCGGGCCAGCGCCTCGATGCGGGCGATCAGCTCGGGGAAGGCGTAGGGCTTGACCAGATAGTCGTCGCCGCCGGCCTGCAGGCCATCGACCCGGTCGCTGACCTCGCCCAGCGCCGAGAGGAACAGCACCGGCGTGCGGTCGCCTTCCCGGCGCAGCGCCTCGACCAGCTGGACCCCGTTCATCTTCGGCATCATGCGGTCGACGACCATGACGTCGAACTGGCCCTCGCGGGCGGCGGCCAGGCCTTCCTCGCCGTCGGCCCCGCGGACGCAATCATGGCCGGCTTCGGTGAGGCCGCGCGCCATCGCTTCGGCCGCCTCCAGGTCGTCCTCGACGATCAGGATCCGCATATGCCTCCCGCCTCTAGCGCGCCGCCGGGCGACCTCGTCGTCGCCCCGCCGAATCCGAGGTCCGGAGTCTAGCCCGAAACCTTGATCGGCAGGAAGGCGGTCCGCCCGTTGCGGTAGACGCCCACCAGCACGCTGGTGCGGCCTTCCTTCTTGGCCGCGTCGACCACCGCGGCCAGGTCCGACGGCTGGCTCACGTCGCGGTTGTTGGCGCGGGTGATGATGTCGCCGCGGCGCAGGCCCTTGCTGCCGGCGTCGGACGACTGGTCCACGTTCTCCACCACCGCGCCGCGCACCTCGGCCGGCACGTTCAGGCGGTTGCGCGTGCTGTCGTCCAGGGCGCCCAGCGACATGCCCAGCACCGGCGGATGGGCCGCGGCGCCGCTGTCGGGCGCGCTGCGGCCGGGGCCGCCGGAGCCGTTGTCGTTGGCCGCCAGTTCACGCTCCGACGGCCGCACGCCCGACTTGATGTCGACCGTGCGCTTCTTGCCGTCGCGGATGACCTCCAGGTGCAGCACGTCGCCCGAGTGGACCCGCGCCACCTGGCGCGTCAGGTCGGTCGAGCTCTTCACGACGGCGCCGTTGATGCCGACCACCACGTCGCCCACCTCGAGGCCGGCCTTCTGCGAGGGCCCGCCGGGCGCGAGGTCGGAGATGATCGCGCCCTTCTGATCGCCCAGGCCCGAGGCCTCGGCCATCTCGGTGGTGAAGTTCTGGATCGTCGCGCCGATGTAGCCGCGCTCGATCTTGCCGCCGTTGATGAGCTGCTTGGTGATGTTGTCGGCGACCTCGGCGGGGATCGCGAAGCCGATGCCGACCGACCCGCCCGAGGGCGAGAAGATCGCCGTGTTCACGCCGATCACCCGGCCGTAGACGTCGAACGTCGGGCCGCCCGAGTTGCCCCGGTTGATGGGGGCGTCGATCTGGATGTAGTCGACGAAGGTCTCGCCGATGTCGCGGCCGTAGGCCGAGACGATGCCGGCCGTCGCCGTGCCGCCCAGGCCGAACGGGTTGCCGACGGTGATCACCCAGTCGCCGACGCGCGGCTTGCCGGCGTTCTCGAAGTTCACGAAGGGGAACGGCCCCTTCTTGCCCTTGACCTTGAGGACGGCCAGGTCGGTGGCCTCGTCGCGGCCGACGATCTCGGCGTCCAGCTCGGTCTCGTCCTTCAGGACCACCTTGATGGTCTCGGCGTTCTCGACCACGTGGTTGTTGGTGACGATGTAGCCGTCGGGCGAGATGAAGAAGCCCGAGCCCGACGATTGCTGGGTCGGCAGGCGCGGGCGGCCGCCGCGGTTGGAGCCGCCATTGTCGCCGTCGTTGTCGTCGCCGTCGTCCTGCCCCTGCGGTCCGCGCGGGACGATGCCGAACGGCAGGCCGCCGAAGCCCGGGATCTGGCGCAGCGCGTTGGCGTCGACGTGGCTGGTCACGTTGATCGACACCACCGCCGGGGAGACCCGGTCGAAGATGTCGGCGAACGACAAGGGCGCGCCGGGCGGCGGCGCGAAGATCGGCGAGGTCGAGGCCTTGATGACCTGGCCGCCGGGCATTTCCGCGTGCGCCGAGGGTAATCGCACCCCCGCGCCGGCCACCGCGGCCGCCATGACGCCGGCGCCGGCGATGGCGCCCAGGAGATAACCCGTCTTCTTTGAAGTCATCAGCCTTCGTTTCCCTCGGCGCCAGTTCCGCGACCACGCGGTCGGCGTCTATCAAGCTAGGTCCGTTGCGCCGAAGTGCAACGTCTCTCAAGTTACGTTTAGGTCAGCCTAAGCGCGGCTTCACGACCAATATTAGGCGCAATCGTGTCACGGCGCTTCATCTTCGGACAACCGGTCGCGACGGAGCGTCAAGCGGCGCGGGATCAAGGCGTGCGCCCGCTCTCCGTCTCGGCGTAGGCCGGCGGTTCGCCGTCGCCGCGCCATTCGCCCTGCGCCTTCAGCGCGTCGGCGACCTCCTTGGGCATGTACTTCTCGTCGTGCTTGGCCAGCACGCGCTTGGCGACGAAGACGCCGTCGGCGCGGTAGGCGCCCTCGGCCACGATGCCCTGGCCCTCGCGGAACAGGTCGGGCAGGTCGCCCTGGAACACCACGCGGTCGGCGGCCAGCTTGTCGCGCACGGTGAACTCGACCTGGCCGTCGGGATGCTTCACCACCGAGCCCTCGGCCACCAGCCCGCCGAGTTGGATCGCCTTGCCGGGCGCGGGCTTGGCCTGGGCGGCCTGGGCCGGCGTGTAGAAGAACGAGATCGAGTCGCGCATGCCCCACAGCCCCAGCCCGGCGGCCAGGGCCACGATCGGCGCGATCACCGCCAGGAGCGTGAGGCGCCGACGCGCCTTGCGGGACTTGGGAAGCAGACTCATCACACGGGCTCCGCGGGCGCGGCCGCACCGTTCGCGGCGACCGCAAGGGCAAGCATCCCGCGCCGTTTAGCCGAAAGCCGGGGCCTCCGCGAGTGAGACTCTCCGGCGCTACCCCGCCTGCGACGCTTCGGGATGCAGCGCCGCGTGCGCGCGGCGGCGCACCAGGTCGCCCGCCTTGGGCCCGCGCAGCAGCTGGCTGAAGTCGGCCGCCGCCTTCAGATAGTCGGCGGCGATGTCGCGGTCGGGCGCCTCGTCCAGACGGACGCGGTCGACGACTTCCTCCACATAGTGGTCGACGTACTCGCCCAGGTCTTCGATCAGCTTGGCGCGCGCCGAGGCGAAGCCGCCATAGTTGGCCGTCATCTGCACCGCGTCGGCGAAGGTCAGCAGCGTCATCGCGCGCGCCCGCAGGCGGGGTTCGGGCGGATCGTCGAGGCACGGCGCGAGCCGGGCGGCCTTGTGCGCCCGCTGCCGCTGCATCGGCAAGGCTTCGATGGCGGCCTTCTCGGCGGCGCGCAGGCGGCGTTCGACGATGCCGGCCAGCTCCGTCCGCTGCTTGTGGATGCGCTGGCCCCAGCCATGATCCCGCTTCAGGTCGATGCTGTCCTCCAGCGCGTGGACCTGCTGCACCGCCAGTTCGACGAACGAAGCCGCCTCGCGCCCGGCCTCGGGGCCAGCGTCCACGTCGAGGTGGGCGACGCGGTGGAGCAGGCCGTCCACGTCGTCCAGCACCTTCTCTGCGAAGCCGCCCAGTTCGGAATCGGCGAGATAGCGTTCGGTGGGCTTGTCCATCACCGCCGAGATGATCCGCAGCACCATCCAGCGGCGCGGCAGCTGGGCGGCCAGCATCTGGAAGAAGCGCGGGCCGGCGTCGTCGGCCACCTGCACGGCGTCCTTGAAGGCCAGGCGCGCGGCGGCGGTCGTCTCGCTGCCCTGGTGGGTCAGCCATTCGCTCATGCGGTCGGACGCGCGCCGGACGATCGGGGCGATGTCGAGGCAGCCCGCCAGCGCCTCGCTCCCGGAGGGTTTGGCCGCGTCGCAGGCCTCGGCGGCGACGCGGTAGCCTTCGACCTCGCGGTCGCGGATCCCCTGCGCGGCGGACTGCGTGAGCTTCTCCAGCACTTCGGTCAGGAGTTGGGGACGTTCCTGGTCCTCCAGCGCGGCGCGCGCCTCCTCGATCGTCGCCTCCTCGGTGGCCCGGAGGCCGCGCCACAGGGGCGGCAGGGCCCGCGCCGGGAAGGTCAGGGCGTGCGGATCGTCGCCGTCGCCTTCGAACATGGCCACGACGGGCGCCAGGATCCGGTTGCGCAGGGTGCGCTCGGCCACCTCGTCCTCAACCAGACGGCGAACGCTGCCCAGCGCGCTGGAGTCCGACGTCCCGGACAGAGCTTGCTGCAGGCTCCCCACGACCTTGTCGGGCGCCGACGATACGAGCATCCGGACGATCTCGATCTTGCGCTCGGGCAGAGCGGCCATAGGTCTCCGATTCCCGGTCGAACGCCGTTCGTCGCCCAGAATGGTCGATCGCGAGTTAAGGGTTTAAGAAACCTGAGATTTCAAGCGCCCGCCCGCGGCAATTCGACACCGACCAGCAATCCGCCCAGCGGCGAGGCGCCCAGGGTCAGCGCGCCGCGATAGGCGCGCGCCAGCTCGTCGATGATCGAGAGGCCCAGCCCCGAGCCCGGCGCGTTCTCGTCCAGCCGGGCGCCGCGCCGGATCACTTCGTCCCACTGCTCGGGCGGCAGGCCCGGCCCGTCGTCCTCAACCGTCAGGCGCAGGCGCTCCGGGCCGGCCGCGTCGGCCCGCACCCGCACCCGGCCGCGGCACCACTTGCCCGCGTTCTCCATGGCGTTGCCGGCGATCTCCATGAAGTCCTGCCGCTCGCCCTGGAAGAAGAGGTCGTCGGGCGCGTCCCAGTCGATGGTCACGCCCTTGTCGCGGAAGATGCGCTCCAGGGTGCGCGACAGTTCGTCCAGCACCTCCGGCACCGAGGTCCGTTCGCCCTGGCCCTGGGATCTCGCCGCCGCCCGGGCGCGGCGCAGGTGGTGGTCCACCTGCTGGCGCATCACCTCGGTCTGGCGCGTGACCAGCTCGGCCAGCGGGCCGGGGCGCTGGGCGGCCTCGGTGACCATCACCGAGATCGGGGTCTTCAGCGCGTGGGCCAGGTTGCCGACATGGGTGCGCTGGCGCTCGACGGTCTCCTGGTTGTGGGCCACCAGGGCGTTCAGCTCGTCGGTCAGCGGACGCAGTTCCGACGGATAGGCGCCCGACAGCCGCTCGGCCTTGCCCCGGCGCACGTCGGCCACCTCGTGGCGCAGGCGGAACAGGGGCTGGAGACCCACGCGCACCTGCACGACCACGGCGGCGATCAGGCCCAGGCCCAGGATCAGGAAGGCGATGGCGGTGGCGGTGACGAAGTTGCGCACCTCGCGGTCGATCGGCGAGCGGTCCTCGGCGGCCATGAAGATCACCGGCGTCGCGCGTCCGTAGAAGGTGGTCCAGCGGGCCAGCACGCGGACGTGTTCGCCGGGCTGCGGGCCGGCGGCGTCATAGGCGACGGGCCTGGCCGGATCGGCCTTCAGGCGCTGCGCCAGGTCCGGCGGCGTGGCCAGCTCGGCGTCGAACAGCGAGCGCGATGTCAGGCCGTCGATGGCGCGCACGCGGCCGTCCGCGGCCGGCTCGGCGATCTCCCAGTAGCGGCCGGACAGCGCCCGGAGCGCCCGCAGGTCGGTGAGCGCGGGGGCGATCACCTCGCCATTCTCGATCGTCGTGCCGGCGATCAGGTTGTCGATCAGGTCCGAGAGGGTGGCGTCGAAGCGCCGCAACGCCGCCTGCTGGAACAGCAGCGCCAGCACCACCGCCGAGATCACCAGGGCCGCGAAGCTCCAGCCGACGGCCAGCAGCACCAGCCGTCGGGCCAGGGAGGGGCGGCGCAGTCCCTCCAGCAGGCTCACCGCGCCCCGATCACGGTCGGCCCGTTCACGGCTGGCCCGCTCACGGCTGGCCCGATCACGGCTGGGCGGCGCCGGCCTCGACCTCGTCGGCCGGGCAGGTCAGGCGATAGCCCAGGCCCCGAACCGTCTCGATCCGATCGGCTCCGATCTTCTTGCGCACGCGGCCGATGAACACCTCGATGGTGTTGGAGTCGCGGTCGAAGTCCTGGTCGTAGAGGTGCTCGACCAGTTCGGTCCGGCTGATCACCCGGCCCTGGTGCATCATCAGATAGTGCAGCAGCCGGTACTCCAGCGAGGTGAGCCGCAGGGGCTCGCCGTTGACGCTGGCGCGCGCCGCGCGGGGATCCAGCCGAAGTCCGCCGCACGCCAGGTTCGGCGTCGCATGGCCCGCCGAGCGGCGCAGCAGCGCCCGCAGCCGCGCCAGCAGCTCTTCGGTGTGGAAGGGCTTGGTCAGGTAGTCGTCGGCCCCGGCGTCGAAGCCCGCCACCTTCTCGCTCCAGGCGCCGCGGGCGGTGAGGATCAGCACCGGCGTGGCGATGTTGTCGCGCCGCCAGCGCTCCAGCACCGACACCCCGTCCACCTTCGGCAGGCCCAGGTCGAGGATCACGGCGTCGTAGGGCTCGGTCTCGCCCAGGAACTGGGCCTCCTCGCCGTCGGGGGCGTGGTCCACCGCATAGCCCGCGTCGGCCAGCGCCGCCTTGAGCTGGCGCGACAGATCGGGATCGTCTTCAACAAGCAGGATACGCACCTCGGCGTCCTTTCCTTCTCGCAAATACCGTCTACTGGCGCCCCACCACCTGCCCGGACTCGGCATCGACCACGAACACCACGACGCGGCCGTCGGCCATCTGCCACTGGACGAAATAGGCGGGCCGGCCGCCGCTGTCGCCCATGGTGGTGTTCAGGTGCCGCCCCGGATAGCGCGACGAAAGCATGGCCAGAACGCGCGACAGCGGCATCTGGCGCCCGCGCGCCTCCCGGGCCCGGTCCTGGTCGCCCCGACCGGCGCCCAGAACGGGGCGGCCGTTGTCCTGCGCCGCCACGGCGACCGGCGTCGCGGCGATCGCGGCCAGCACGGCTATGGCGAAGAGGCGCTTCATGGTTCCCGTCCTAGGCGCGGCGGACTGAACCGGCGCTGAACGCCGATCTTACCGGACGTTAGGAACGGCGCTACCGCCGCTTGGGGTCGTAGGGCCGCTTGGCCCTCTGCTCCTCGGCGAAGGCTTCCAGCGCCGCATCGGGACTGTCGGGCAGCACCACCACCAGGCGCGCGAACAGGTCGCCGCGGTGGCCCTTGCCGTCGGCCAGCCCCCGGCCCTTCAGGCGCAGGCGCGAGCCGGAGTTGGCGCCCTTGGGCACCGTCAGGGTCACCGGCCCGTCGGGGGTCGGCGCCTCGACCTTCCCGCCCAGCACCGCGTCGTAGAAGGTCACCGGCACGTCCATCACCAGCGCCCCGCCCTCCTGGCGGAACACCGGGTGCGGCCGGATGGCGATCTCGATGAAGGCGTCGCCGGGCGCCGAGCGGCCCTGCTGGCCCTGGCCCTTCAGCCGCAGGGTCTGGCCGTCCTGGGCGCCCTTGGGGATGGTGATGTCGATGGCGCGGCCATCGGAGAAGGCGATCCGCTGCTTGCCGCCCTTGATCGCGTCCTCGAGGTCGATTTCGATCTTCGCGCGCACGTCGGCGCCGCGCTGGGAAAAGCCGCCGAAGCCGCCGCCCATGCCGCCGGGCCGCCCGCCCTGGCGTCCGCCGCCGAACATCTCGCCCAGGATGTCGCCCAGGTCGACGCCCTCGTAGCTCTCGGTGCGGAAGCCGCCGCCGCGTCCGCCCTGGCCGCCGAAGCCGCCCGGGCCCTGGCCGGGGCCCCACGGGCCGCCGGAGAAGCGTTCGCGCCCGTCGGCGTCGATCTCGCCGGCGTCGAACTTCTTGCGCTTCTCGGCGTCGCCCACGATGTCGAACGCCGCGCTCACGCGCTTGAAGCGCTCCTCGGCGGCCTTGTTGCCGGGGTTGGTGTCGGGATGGTTTTCCTTGGCGAGCTTGCGGAACGCCTTGCGGATCTCGTCCGCGCTCGCCGTGCGGGAAACGCCCAGCTCCTGATAGGGGTCGCGCGCCAAGCTCGAAATCATCCTTGAGAGACCATGCCCTGAACCTGACTACTAGATTGGCGGGGCGGTTCCGTCACGCAAGGGTGTGTGTGATAAATTTATCACATGTTGCCGATCGCCCTGAGTTCTGGTTTTGTTCGATAAAACCAAGGAGACGTCGTGGGGAATTTCGATTGGAAGCAACTCCTGTGGGTCGCGGGCCGCGCGGACCGAAAGGCGTACTGGCTGGTGCTGGTGGCGCTGATCGCCGTGGGCTGGCTCTGTTCGGTCGTCCTCGGCAGCGCCTCTGCGGCCACCGACCTGCTCCTATCGTGGATGGGCGTGTGCGTTACGGCGCGGCGCCTTCACGACCTCGGCCGATCGGGATGGTGGCAGGCCCTGCCGACGCTCGTGTTCACGGCTTGCCTTGTCGCCGCCATGCCGGAATTCGGCTTCGCGTCCGGCCTCGGCGAGACGGCGGTCGGCTTGATCTCGATCGTGGGCCTCGTCGTCGAGCTGGGCTTCGTGATCGCCCTCGGCGTCCTGCCGGGCCAGAAGGGTGAGAACCGGTTCGACCGCCCCGCGCCGGCCGCGGTCTAGTCGTCCCCCCGCTCGGCCAGCAGGTCCCAGGCGGCGAAGTCCAGCGCGTCCTCAGGATCGGAGAG
Source organism: Phenylobacterium sp. (assembly GCF_016124325.1). Classification (GTDB taxonomy): domain Bacteria; phylum Pseudomonadota; class Alphaproteobacteria; order Caulobacterales; family Caulobacteraceae; genus Phenylobacterium. The sequence continues at coordinate 27,014 of NZ_WGNY01000003.1, read as the reverse complement.
CGCCTCTTCGCTGATCGTCTGGCCGCGCACCGAGATTCCGGCCCGGTGCACGCTCTCCGGGTCGCCCGAGATCAGCGGGTGCCAGTCCGCCAGGTCGCGGCCCTCGTGCAGCCGGCGGTAGGCGCAGCTCTTCGGCATCCATTCCAGCGCCTCGATGTTGTGCGGCGTCAGCTTGATGCAGTCGGGCACGTGGCGGTGGCGCTCGGCGTAGTTCGAGCACTGGCAGAGCTCGGCGTCGAACAGCTTGCAGTGCACCCGGGTCGGGATGATTTCGTCGGTCACCTCGTCCTCGAAGCGCACCAGGCAGCAGAGCCCGCAACCGTCGCACAGGCTCTCCCATTCGCGGACGGTCATCTGCGCCAGGGTCTTGCGCCGCCAGAAGGGTTCGCCGGGCATCGGGCGGATGTAGGCCCGCGCGGCCGCCAACAGAAGCGCGAACTTGCATCCCTCCTTCCGTCATGGCCGGGCTTGTCCCGGCCACCCAGACACGCCGACCGATCAGAATGGGCCACGACGGAGCCGCAGCGGGAGCCTGGGCCATCCCGTGCGTCTGGATGGCCGGGACTCGCCCGGCCATGACAACTGGGGTGGCTTCGCGCGCGCCGTCCCTCTATGTCAGCGCCTCCATGAGCAGAGCGCCGATCCTGGCTTTGAAGGACGTCCGGCTGGCGGATGGTCCCCTGATGCTGTTCGACGGCGTCGACCTGGCGCTGGAGGCGCGCACGCGCGCCTGCCTCGTCGGCCGCAACGGCGCGGGCAAGTCGACACTGCTGCGCATCCTGGCCGGCCTCACGGACCCCGACGCGGGCGAGCGGACCGTCACGCCCGGCGCGCGCATCGCCTATGTGCCCCAGGAGCCGGACCTCACCGGCGCCACCGTGCTCGACCACGCGGTCTCGGGCGGGGCCGAGCCTCACCGGGCCGAGGCGGCGCTGTCGGACTTCGGCATGGACCCGGCCAAGTCCACGACCGGCCTCTCCGGCGGCGAGCGACGGCGGGCGGCGCTCGCCAAGGCGTTCGCCGAGGACCCCGACGTCATCCTGCTGGACGAGCCCACCAACCACCTCGACATCCTGGCGATCGAGACGCTGGAGGCCGAGATCGCCGCCTGCCGCGCCGCCGCCCTGATCGTCAGCCACGACCGGGCGTTCCTGGAGCGCGTGACCCAGCGCTGCTTCTGGCTGGAATACCGCCAGGTGCGCCGCCTCGACGCCGGCTTCGGCGAGTTCGACGGCTGGGTCGAGAAGATCGAGGCCCAGGAAGCCGAGGAGGCCCGCCGCCTCGCCCGCGCCATCGAGCGCGAGCAGCACTGGCTGGCCCGCGGCGTCACCGCCCGCCGGGCCCGCAACGAGGGCCGCCGCCGCCGGCTGGACTCCATGCGCCAGGCCAAGGCCGACCGGCTGAAGGAGGCGCAAGGGTCGCTCAACATGGGCCTCGCCAGCTCGGGCGTGTCCGGCCAGCGGGTGGTCGAGGCCAAGGGGATCTCCAAGGCGTTCGGCCAGCGCACGATCCTGAAGGCCTTCTCCACCCGCATCCTGCGCGGCGACCGGGTGGCGATCGTCGGGCCCAACGGCGCGGGCAAGACCACGCTGGTGAAGATCCTGCTGGGCGAGCTTGAGCCCGACGCCGGCTCGGTGAAGCTGGGGACCAACCTCACCGTCAACTACATCGACCAGGCGCGCGCGACCCTGGCGCCCGACATGACGCTGAAGGACGTGCTGCTGCCGGAGGGCGGCGACCACGTCATGGTGCGCGGCCACCCCAAGCACGTGAACGCCTACGCCAAGGACTTCCTGTTCAAGGACAGCCAGCTGCGCCAGCCGGTGCGCAGCCTGTCGGGCGGCGAGCGCAACCGCCTGCTGCTGGCCCGCGCGCTCGCCCGCCCGGCCAACGTCATGGTGCTGGACGAGCCCACCAACGACCTCGACATGGACACGCTGGACCTGCTCGAGGACCTGCTGGCCGACTACGACGGCACCCTGATCCTGGTCAGCCACGACCGCGACTTCATCGACCGGCTGGCCACCTCCACCATCGGCCTCGACGGGACCGGCCGCGCCGTCGAGACGCCGGGCGGCTGGCAGGACTTCCTCTCCCAGAACCCCGGCTTCTTCGGCGCGCCCAGGGTCGTGGCGCCCGCCAAGGCCGCCGCCGCGCGCCCGGCGCCGCCCGCGCCCAAGCCGGCCGCCGCCAAGCTCTCCTACAAGGATCAGCGCCGCCTCTCCGAACTGGAAACCCTGGTCTCCGACATGCCCGGCAAGATCGCCGCCCTGGAACAGGCGCTGGCCGACCCCACGCTCTATTCGCGTGACGCCGCCGCCTTCGATCGCTACACCCGCGCGCTCGACGCCGCCCGCGATCAGCTCGCCGCGGCCGAGGAGGAGTGGCTCGACCTGGAGAGCCGCCGCGAAGCCCTGGAAGCCGGCCGCTGACCGCCGGACTCCCGGTTTCCTGTGGACGAAATCTTCCGCTTGATCCGGCTGGATAAATCGCCGTTCGGCGAACGGTTTTCCACCGCCCGCGAACAGGTTTTTGACAGTTGCGTCACAGGCCGGCCGCCGGGCCCGCTTGCGTCACAAAACGTTCAGGCGCACCGTCCTCTTGCCGACAGGAACTGCGGCGCGGCGGACGGAGAAGCTGGCGACAGCGGACCCCGAAGCAAGCGAGCGGAGCGGCAGGGCGAAGGGAACGGAACCGGGGCGACCCGGAACTTGAACCGGAGGTCTGGCGCCGGCGGCCAGGGAAAACCACGGGGCGACCCGGAACCGAACTGGCAGTTGGCCTGGCGACGCAGATCCCCCAACGGATCTGTATAGAGGGCGGTGAGCCGGGCGACCGGCGCACCGCCCTCTTGCTATGCGCGGATGCTCCTCCTCTGGAGGAGCTGTCGGCGAAGCCGACTGAGGAGGCTCCCGGCCAAGGCGCGGCCAGGTCTGAGCGGCCCTCCTCCGGCCCTGCGGGCCACCTCCTCCACGGGAGAAGGATCTGGCGCTTGGAAGCGCCGTCGCAGCGCCCTACCCTTGCCGCGCTCGAAGCGAGGGTCTCCATGAAAGCGTTGCGTTTCGTCGTCCTGGCGCTGGCCGCCGCCCTGGCCGCGTGCTCGCCGAAGTCCGAGCCGGCCAAGGCGCCGGAGGCGAACGCGCCGGTGACCATCCGCTTCGCCACCGACTGGCGCGCCCAGGCCGAGCAGGGCGGCTTCTACCAGGCCCTGGCCTCCGGCGAGTACGCCCGCCGCGGCCTCGACGTGAAGATCGTCCAGGGCGGGCCCGGCGTGAACGTGCCCCAGCTCCTGGCCTCCGGCGCCGTGGACCTCGGCATGGGCTCCAACAGCTTCATCGTCATGAACCTGGCCCAGGAGGGCGTGCCGGTGAAGGCGGTCGCCGCCTTCATGCAGAAGGACCCGCAGGTGCTGATCGCCCACCCCGACACCGGCGTGGAGAAGATCGCCGACCTCAAGGGCCACCCGATCCTGCTGTCCGACGCCTCGATCACCGCCTTCTGGGTGTGGCTGAAGGCCAGGTACGGCTTCACCGACGACCAGGTGCGCAAGTACACCTTCAACCCCGCGCCCTTCCTCGCCGACAAGCGCGCCGCCCAGCAGGGCTACCTGACCAGCGAGCCCTATACGATCGAGAAGGAGGCCGGGCTGAAGCCCAAGGTCTTCCTGCTGGCCGACGAGGGCTACCCCGGCTACGCCACCATGGTGCTGGCGCCCGACAGCCTGATCCTGAAGAACCCGGCCGCCGTCCTGGCCTTCGTCGAGGCCTCGGCCAAGGGGTGGAGCGACTATCTGAACGGCGACCCGTCGAAGGCCGACGCCCTGATCCGGAAGGACAATCCGGAGATGACCCAGGACGTCCTCGACCAGGCGCGCGAGAAGATGCGGACCTACAAGATCGTCGAAGGCGCCGAGGGCCGGCCGATCGGCGCCATGAGCGACGCCCGCTGGCAGACGTTCTTCGACATGGCCGCCGCCCAGGGCGTCTATCCGAAGACGCTCGACCCGCACAAAGCCTACACCCTGCAGTTCGCCCCGAAGTGACGACAACGCCGACGATGGCCGACGATCTGCGGCGCGGACGCAGCTCCCCTCCCCCTCGCGGGGAGGGGTCGGGGGTGGGGATGCTGCTCGGCGCTGAGGAATTGGGACCCCGACGCAACAGCCTGCGAGCACGCCGCCGACACCCCCGCTCCCAACCCTCTCCCCGCAGGGGGGAGAGGGCTCTCTCGCACGATCTCCGAACGGGGCGCCGGTGCTCGCGACGCGGGAGGCGGGGATGACGCTGGCGGCCCTCACCGACGTCGAGGTCGACTACGCCCGGGGCCGGGCGCTGGGGCCGTTCAGCCTGGCGATCCAACCCGGCGAGACCGTGGCCCTGGTCGGTCCCTCCGGCTGCGGCAAGTCGACGGCGCTGCGGCTGCTGGCCGGCCTGGAGGCGCCCGGCCGCGGCGAGGTCCAGCGCACGCCCGGCCTGGGCGAGACCGCCGTGGTGTTCCAGGCGCCGACGCTGGCGCCCTGGCTGTCGGCCCGGGCCAATGTGACGCTGCCGCTGGAGCTGGCCGGCGTCCCCCGCCGCGAGGCGCGCGAGCGGGCCGACGCGGCGCTGGCCCGCGTGGGCCTCTCCGGCGCCGAGTCCGCGCGGCCCGCGCAGCTTTCCGGCGGCATGGCCATGCGCGTCTCGCTCGCCCGCGCCCTGGTGACCGAGCCCCGCCTGCTGCTGCTCGACGAGCCCTTCGCCGCCCTCGACGAGATCACCCGCCGCGCGCTGGCCGACGACGTCCTGGCCCTGTGGTCGATGCTCAAGCCCGCCATCGTCTTCGTCACCCACAACGTCGAAGAGGCGGTCTACATGGCCGGCCGCGTGGTGGTGATGACCAAGGGCCCCGGCCGCATCGCCGCCGACGTCGCCGTCGAGGGCCCGATGCCGCGCAACGCCGGCTTCCGCACCGACCCCGCCTTCCGCGCCACGGTCGAGACCGTGTCGCTGGCGCTGGCCCAGGGGATGGCCGCATGAGGCGTCTCGCCGACTTCGCCGCGCCGTGGGCGCTGATCGCCCTGCTGCTGGCGGTCTGGGAGGGCGCCTGCCGCGCCTTCGACGTGCCGGTCTATTTCCTGGCGCCGCCGTCGGCGATCGCCGCCAGCCTGCGCGACGAGTGGCCCAGCCTGCTGCAGGCGGCCTGGTACACCCTGTCCAACGCCCTGATCGCGCTCGTCCTGGCCAGCCTCATCGCCCAGGCCCTGGCGCTGACCGTCACCCTCAGCCGCCTGCTGGAGCGGGCCGTCCAGCCGATCACCGTGGTGCTCCAGGTCACGCCGGTGATCGCCATCGCGCCCCTCGTGAACATCTGGGCCGGCACCGACCACCCCGAGCACGCCCTGATCGCGCTCGCCACCATCGTGGCGTTCTTCCCGATCTATTCCGGCGCCGTCACCGGCCTGCGCTCCGCCGACCCCGACCTGATGCGCCTGTTCGACCTCTATGGCGCGACGCGGCTCCAGCGCCTCCTGCGCCTGCGCCTGCCCTCGGCCGCCCCGTTCCTGCTGGAGGGCCACAAGGTGGCCGCCGGCCTCGCCATCGTCGGGACCGTGGTCTCCGAGTTCGTCGCCGGCTCGGGCAAGGTCCAGGGCCTGGCCTGGCGCATCCTCGACGCCAGCTTCCGGCTCCAGACGGCGAAGATGTTCGCCGCCCTCTTCGTGCTGGGGGTGATGGGCGTGGTGCTCTACGGCCTGCTCGAACTGGTCGAGCGCGCGGCCCTGCGCTGGTGGCGCGGCCGCTGAGGCGCGGCGGTCCTACTTCGCGGCCTGGTCGACCGGCTTGAGATCGAAGCGCACCGGCACGCGCACCTTGGCGCCCACCGTCGGCATGCCCTCGGCGCTCATCAGCTCGACGCGGAACTTCGACGCCAGCCCGAGCACCGCCGCGCCGAAGCCGTGGCCGCCCGGCTCCTCGCGGTCGACGCCGCACCCGGTCAGGGCGCCGCCGTCCTCCACGTCACAGAGCAGGGTCACGCGGATGTCGTTCGGCCCACCCGGCGTCTTCGGCACCACCGCCTGAAGCTCGGCCGCCGTCGGCAGCGCGGTCCACATGGGCGTCTTGGCGGTCAGCGGCTCGCCCTTGGCCAGCTCGGCCGGGAAGGTCACGGGCACGCGCACCTCCGAGCCCTTCAGCACCGGCTCGGCGCGCATCTGGTGGGTCAGCTTGCGGGCCGCCGCCCCGAAGCCGTAGCCCCGCGGCGTCTCGGCCAGCACGTCGCATTGGCGGAGCGCGCCGCCGCTCGCCACCGTGCACGCCAGCTCGACGCCGCCGCCGATCCCCTCGGCCTTGGCCTTCTCGGGATAGAGCGCGACCATGTCGGCCACGGTGGGTGCGGCGGTCCAGTCGACGCCGGCCAGCGCCGGTCCGGCGGCGCCGGCGGCCAGGACGGCGGAGATCAGGGCGTAACGAAGCATGCGGCGATCCTCCCGATCCGGGAGCATGCGCCCTGCATCCCAAGTTGGAAACACGTTCCCCCGCTCATCCGGCGAAGGCCGGGATGAGCGGAGAGGCTGACGGCGTCAGTTTCCGAACTGCGGGCGCGGGCCGCTCAGCCGCTCCATCGCCTCGTGGGTCAGGACGCTCAGCGAGCGCAGGCCGTGTTCGGCGAAGACGTCCAGGGCCGCCTCGAGCGCCATGACCGCGGCGGCGCGCTCGCCGTTGTCGCGGCCGGTGAGGCCCATCCGCGCCTCGTAAAGCCGGGCCAGATGCAGCTGGGCCAGCGCCCAGCCCACCGGGTCGCGGCGGGGCGAGAGCTTGCCCAGCTCGATCTTCATGGCCGCCTCGGCGGCGTCCAGCACGCCGGCGTCGCCGGTCAGTTCGGCCACGCGGGCCAGGCAGACGGCGCGCGCGCCGGCGGCCACGCCGCGCAGCGGCAGGGTCGTGGTCTGCTTCAGCACCAGGCCGGCGCGGTCGTAGCAGCTGATCGCGTGCTCGAAGGCGCGGGCGTCCGACGAGGCGTCGCCCAGCGCCTGCAGCGCCTGGGCCAGCGCCACCTGGGTGCGCGCCCAGTCCAGCGGGCTGTGATCGCGGGCCAGGTTGTCGAGGGCCAGGGCCAGGGCGCCGGCGCCGGCGGCCAGGGCGTCGACGTCGCCCACCGACTCGCCGCGCAGGGCCAGCGCCTGTCCGTGGACGATCTTCGCCCGCGCCCAGGTGAGCGGCTCGTAGTTGGGATCGAGGCGCTGGGCGGCGGTCGCGGCCTCAAGGGCCGCCGCCTCCAGCAGGTCGCCGTCCTTCAGGCGGGCGCCCCAGCCGGCCAGCAGCTCGGCGCGGATCAGGCGCGCCTCGGCGGCCAGCGCGCGGGCGGCGGTGACCCGCTTGGCGATGGAATCCAGCGCCGCGATCGGGGCGGTGAACTGGCCCGACAGGGCCCAGGCCTCGCCGGCGTCGGCGGAATCGAGCGTGCGGCGCGCGGCGATGGCGGCCAGGCCCACGTCGGCGAGCGGCGCGGCCAGCCCGCCCTTCACGAGCGTGCGCGCTTCCTGGAAGGCCACCTCGGCGGCGGCGTTGAGGCCGGGGTCGCCGAAGATCTCGGCGCCCAGCAGCGCGCAGAACGCCTGCTCGCAGCGGGCGCGGGCCCATCCGTCCTTGCGGTTCGCGGTCTCGAAGCCCGCGGCGGCGGTCTCGGCGCCGGCGGCGGCCTTGCGCAGCGCCACGGCGTCGCCCGTACGGCGGGCCACCTCGCGCCAGACGATGGCGGCCTCCAGCCGGCGACGGGGCTTGTCCTTGGCGCCGATGCGCCCGGCGGCGATGTCGCAGGACTTGGCTTCCTGCGCCAGCAACTGGGCGTCCAGCAGCTCCAGCAGCGACGTGTCGCCCCCGGTCAGCCCGTCATTCGGCGTCTTCGCGCGTTCCGACGCGAACAGGCGCTTCAGCTCTCGACCCAACTCGAACATCGGCCGCTCCGGCGCCGCCGGCGTCCCAGGTTGGAACGCGCCAGACGGGCGCTTTCGGGACGAAGCAAACCCGGAGCCGAAGGCCTTAACAACCCATTAACTTCGCGAACATGGTTAATTTGGCCAAATAAATTTCCCGCAAAATCAGAAAGTTGGCCTGCTTCTTGCATTAACGAAGCGCAGGTTTGCGGCCCTACGCCCGCTCCTTCGACCGCTCGAAGCCCACCTTCGGGAACCGCTCGGTCACGTAGCCCACCTCCCACGCCGACTTGGCCAGGAACACGGGCTGCTCGTCGATGTCGACGGCCATGGCCCCGCGGTGCTTGCCCGCGAAATCCTCCAGTTCGGCCCGCTCGCCGGTGATCCAGCGGGCCTCGGCGTAGGGGCTCGCCTCGAAGATCACGTCCAGCTGGTATTCCTCGCGCAGGCGGTCGGCCATCACCTCGAACTGGAGTTGCCCCACCGCGCCCACGATGAAGTCGGCGCCCAGGGTCGGGCGGAACAGCTGCGTCACCCCCTCCTCGGCCAGGCTTTCCAGGGCCTTCTTCAGGTGCTTGGCCTTCAGCGGGTCCTTGACCCGCACGCGCTGGAGGATTTCGGGGGCGAAGTTCGGCAGGCCCGCGAAGCGCATGGTCCCGCTCTCCGACAGGCTGTCGCCCACCCGCAGCACCCCGTGGTTGGGGATGCCGATCACGTCGCCGGCGTAGGCGTCCTCGGCCAGCTCCCGGTCCGAGGCGAAGAACATCATCGGCGCGTTCACGCTGAGCTGCTTGCCGGTGTTCTGGACCTTCAGCTTCATGCCGCGCGCGAACCGGCCCGAGCACAGCTTCAGGAAGGCGATGCGGTCGCGGTGGTTGGGGTCCATGTTCGCCTGGACCTTGAAGACGAAGCCCGAGACCTCGCGGTCGCCCGGCGCCACGTGGATCGCCTCGCCCGCCTTGGTCGCCGCCACGGCCTTGGGCGGCGGGGCGTAGGCGCCGATGCCTTCCAGCAGCTGGGCCACGCCGAAGTGGCGCAGCGCCGAGCCGAAGAAGACGGGCGTCATGTGGCCTTCCAGGAACGACTGCGGGTCGAACGGCTTCAGCCCGCCCTGGGCCAGCTCGGCGTTCTCGCCCAGCTCCTCCTGCTCGTCGGGATCGAGGTAGCTGACGACGGCGTTGCCCTTGAAGGCCACGGCCGGCGGATGGCCGTCGTCCTCGTCGGCCCCGCCGCCCTTCTTCTGGAACGGCAGGAACTGGTCGCGGCGCAGGTCCAGCATGCCCTTGAAGCGCCCGCCCGAGCCGGCCGGCCAGTAGAGCGGCGCCGGGTCCAGCGCCAGCTTCGAGGCGATCTCGTCCAGCAGCTCGAACGGGTCCTGCGCCTCGCGGTCCATCTTGTTGATGAAGGTGACGATCGGGATGTCGCGCATCCGGCAGACCTCGAACAGCTTCAGGGTCTGCGGCTCGATGCCCTTGGCGGCGTCCAGCACCATCACCGCCGCGTCGGCGGCCGTCAGGGTGCGGTAGGTGTCTTCCGAGAAGTCCTCGTGGCCGGGCGTGTCCAGCAGGTTGAACATCAGCCCGTCGTGGTCGAACGTCATCACCGAGGCCGAGACCGAAATCCCGCGCTCGCGCTCGATCTTCATCCAGTCCGACCGGGTGCGGCGGTTCTCGCCGCGGGCGCGCACGGCGCCGGCCGCCCGGATCGCCCCGCCGGCCAGCAGCAGGTTCTCGGTCAGGGTCGTCTTGCCGGCGTCAGGGTGCGAGATGATCGCGAAGGTGCGTCGGCGCGCGGCTTCGGCGGCGGGAGAGGTGCTCATGGGGCGCCGCGCCTAACACGCCGGGCGGCGAACCGGAAGCGGCCTACTCCCCGGCCTTCAGCGCCTTGGCCGCCTTGTCGAGGTCGGGCGCGTTGGGCGAGCGCATGGCGACGCTGCCCTTCATGCCTTCCTGCAGCGCCTTGGCGGCGCCCTCGTGCGACATGATCTTGGCCAGCACGGCCTGGCCCGCGCGCTCGAACGATTCGCGGTGCTCCACCACATAGGCGCGCGAGGTGCGATAGCCTTCCAGCAGCCCCTGCACCTCCGGGATCACGTAGCGCGCCACCAGCTCCCAGCTGCGGTTGGTGTTCTCGCGGTTGGCCCAATCGTGCACGAAGCCCAGCACCGTCCCGAACCCGCCGGCCGAGGCCTGCAGCTTGCGGATCGCCGCCACGAGGTCGTCCGGCGTGCCGATCACCGCCGCCGAGCCCTCGGCGAAGGCGGTCTTGTCCACCGCCTCGTCCGGATCGGTGAACAGCTCCGCGCCCGGCCGCATCAGCGTGCCCACGGTGTATTCGTTGTGCCAGTGCATCAGGCCCTCGCGCGCCTCGGCGCGGGCCTGCTCGCGGGTCTCGGCGATGTGCCACATCATCAGCACGCGCCAGTCGTCGCGGCTGACCTTCTGGCCGTGCTTGGCCGCCGACTCCTCGGCGAACTTCCACTGCGTCGGCAGCGCCGCCAGCCCGGCGTCGGAGTTCGAGCCGATCGACAGCACGCCGATCCCGTACTTGCCGGCCAGGGTCATGCCCGACGGGCTGATCGACGAGGCCGTGACCATCGGCAGCTCCTCCTGCAGCGGGAACAGCTGCAGCCGGGCGTCCTTCAGCGTGAACCAGTCGCTCTCGTGGGTCACCCGCTCGCCGCGGAACAGCCGCTGCAGCACCCCGATCGCCTCGTCCTGGCGGTCGCGCTGGGTCATCGGGTCGATCCCCAGCATATAGGCGTCCGACGGCAGGGCCCCCGGGCCGGTGCCGAAGATCACGCGCCCGCCGCTCATGTGGTCCAGCTGGACCATCCGCTGGGCGACGTTGAAGGGGTGGTGGTAGGGCAGCGAGACCACGCCCGTGCCCAGGCGGATCCGGTGGGTGTTCTCCGCCACGCCCGCCAGGAACATCTCGGGCGAGGCGATCACCTCCCAGCCCGTGGAGTGGTGCTCGCCCACCCAGAACTCGTCGTAGCCCAGGGCGTCGAGGTGCGCGGCGAACTTGATGTCGTTGCGCATCTGCAGCATCGGATGTTCGCCGATGGGGTGGTGCGGGGCGAGGAACGCGCCGAACTTCATGCGAGCCATCAGGGCCTCCCGGAGCTTCAAACAGCTGTTTAGGTAATAGGCGCTCGGTTGGCCAGACTGCCGCAACGGCAAGCCTGCGCCCGCTTGCGCCTATCGGGCTTGGGCCAGAAGCTCCCCGACGCTGACCGCCCTGAGGCCCTTGGCGTCGAGCCCGTCCAGGATCATCGGCAGGGCCGCGCGGGCCGTGGCGTTGGACGCGTACATGGCATGGACCAGGATGATCGAGCCCGGCCGCGCCTGGGCCACCACCTGGCCGGCGAAGGCCTTCGGGTCCGAGGTCGCGGGGTCCTCCACGTCCCACATGACGATCTTCAGGCCGTGGCGGCGCGCCGCCAGCGGCAGGCCGAACAGCTTCTTGCCGTAGGGCGGGCGGAACAGGCCCGACGCCGCCCCGGCCTTGCGCAGCAGCGCCTCGGTGTCGCCGATCTCGCGGTCGTAGAACGCCGACGGCCGGCCGACCATCCGGCGGTGGGTATAGCTGTGGTCGCCCACCTCCTGGCCCGCGGCCAGCAGCCGCGCCGCCAGCTCGGGATGCTTCGCCACGTCCTCGCCGATCAGGAAGAAGGTGGCGCGCGCGCCCTTCGCTTCCAGCACCGGCAGGACGGCCTCGACGCCCGTCGGCGTCGGCCCGTCGTCGAAGGTCAGCGCCACCAGCGGGGCCGACGTTTCCACCCGGCAGACCACCGGCCCGGTCAGGGCGAAGCACCGCGCCCGGCTCACCTGCCAGAGGCCCAGGCCCACGGCCGCCAGCGCGGCGGCGGCCAGCAGGCCCGCGAGGGCCCAACGCCGGGTCCCGGCCGTCACGCGCCTAGGCCTTCTCGACCGGTTCGACGAGGAAGTGCCGGCCCTGGCGATCCTCGATCTCGACCACCCAGACGTCGGGATCGATGCGCGCGGCGCGCTCGATGTAGCGGTCCAGGTCCGGCTCCTCGCGGCTGGCGGCCGGCTCCATCCAGATGCGCTCGCCGTCGCCCCGCGTGGCCTCGGCCAGCAGCCGGGCCGTCCCGTCCGAGCGGTTCAGCACCTTGACCAGCACCGCGCCCGCCCGCGGATCGCCCTTGCGCGCGACCACGGCGAAGCCGCCGCCCAGTTCGGCGCGGCGGATCAGGGCGCCGACCCAGATGTCGGTGGAGAGCAGCATGCGCGCGGAGCATGCGGAGCCGGCCCGCCCCGTCAACCTTGGTTCAACACTAAGCCGGTAAAGCTTGCCCGTGAGACGGCCGCAAAGGCCGCGCGAGATGGTGGACGCATGACGAGACCGCGCAGAAGCGCGCCTCGGGCGTCTCGATGGATGGGGTTGTTCGGCGCCGCCTTGCTGGTTGCGCCCGCTCCGGCTGCGGCGCAGCCGGCGGACCTGTACTTCGAGCGCACGATGATGAGCGCGGCCGACGGCCGCTGCCGCCTGTTCACGCCCGAGCTGTCGGCCGCCCTGGCCGCCGGGGCGGCGCAGGCGCGCGGCGCGGCTCTGCGCGCAGGCGTCGAGCCCAAGGACCTCGCGGCGCTGGAGCGCCGGGCCCAGGCCCAGGCCGCCCGCCTCGACTGTCACGGCCGCGATCTCGCCCAGGCCGCCGCCCGGGTCCAGGACGCCTTCGCCGGGTTCCAGCGCGTCACCCGCATGACCTGGCCCGGCGACGTCGCCGACTGGCGCGCCGACCGCGGCGTGGGCCGCGCCACGCGCTGGCGGGTGGCCCAGGACGTCATCTTCGGGCCCGATCACATGACCTTCGGCCTGGCGGGCCGCGAGGGCGCCAGCGGCCTGGTCGCCGTGGCCGCCTTCGCCGACGGCCAGACTCCCTACGCCGCGCGCCTCGTGCTGCGCGACGAGGCCCGCACGCTCGGCCCCTATCTCGGCCTCGCCGCCGACGCCCCGCTTAGCCGCAAGCTCCCCCCGCGCTCGGCGACCCGCGGCTTCCTGGCCGAGGCGCGCACCCCGGCCGACGCCGAACTGCTGCCCAAGGGCGCCGAGGACGGCTGGGCCTTCCGCTTCCCCGCCGCCGCCGCCCAGGCCCTGGCCGACCTCGACCCGCGCGAAGGCGTGGCGGTGGAGTTCCTGTTCCCCGGCGACAAGGTCCGCACCGCCTATGTCGAAGTCGGCGACTTCGCCGCCGCCCGCGCCTTCCTCCAGATCGCCGCGCGGTAGGCCGCCTCCCCTCCCCCCGCGCAGCGAGAGGGGAGAGGCCGGGAGGCCGGGAGAGGGGCGGCGCGGGGATCGCGGCCGGCGTTCGACTGCGGCGTTCAGCGGGCCCGATCGCGGAGTCTGAGACGCGCCATGAGGGGAATTCGGGTCCGATCCACATTCCAGACCTTCCCGCAACGGCCAGTCTCCAACGGCTCAGCCTTCGGCGTCCTCGTCCGCTTCCGTCGAGACGGAAGCGGCGCCGCCGAGGGCTTCGTATCGGCGCGATGCCAGCCACTGAAGACGCTTGGCTTGAGTAAGGAGCACACGACGCAAACCACCCTGAACCTTCCGCTCCGAAATTACCTGCGCCAGCCGCGACAGGATCAGCGAGCGCCGCGCCAAGCGGAAATCGGGATGCGAACGGATTTCGAAGACGCGATCCGAGACGATCCGCGCCCGTAACGACGGCGGTGCCTCGACCGTTACCGAGCCGCGAGGCGGGTCCTTCTCATTCAAGATGGCCTTGAATTGAGAGTTCTCGATGGCCTGAGCTGTGATCAGCCGCTCAAGGGCATCGAGCCGACGGCGCGCCGTTGCGTCCGTCCTCGGCGCGTTCTGCAGATCCGCCATCGGCCACACTTCGATCTCGAAGACCTCGAACGGGTCCAGCACCGACATGGCCACAGCATCGGTCCGCTGGTTCGTCAGGTGGCGGCGAATGCGCGAGCGTAGACGCTCGTTGGTTTGGCCGACGTAGATCGGTTCACCATCGTAGTCGAAGAAGGCGTAGACGCCCCAGCGGAAGTTCCCCACTGGCATGGGCGCCGCGTGGCCCACCGCAAAGGGCGTTTCAAGGAACCTCGCGAGATTCGCACGAAGATCGGCGGTCTCGAACGGCGGAACGTTCGTCGCGTCGGGGTCGCGGCCGAAAAGCGGTCCGGGTTCAGGCACGTCGCGCGGATCGCGCCCGACCCTTCTTCGACGCTTGATCACCCAACAGAGGCTCGAACAGATGCGCCGCTAGGTGTCGGACAACCGGAACTGCCACGCCATCGCCGGTGAGGTGATAGGCCTCGTTGTAGTTCTTGGGCAAAACGTAGCTGTCGTCCAAGCCCATCAGGCGGGCGGTCTCTCGCGCCGAAATCAGGCGCGTACGCACGCGCTCACCGTCTACCACCATGATGACTTGGCGGCTCGAACCGCCAGCCGGGGTGCGTAGGCAGCCCGCCACATCATCAAAGCGAACCTCGGCACGTTGCACCTTGTTGCCGCGCTCATCGAAGCGGGTGCGGCGATACACGCCGCCCACCATGCGGCGGCCGGCGCGCTTCGCCGCCTCCAGCTTGGCCAAGTTGACGGCCGACATCATGCTCACGATCTGATCGCGCTTGGCTTCCGTGTGCCACTCGACGCTCGTGGGATGCTCTTCGATAAAGTCCGCGAAAGTCGAGTTCCGCCAGGGCGGCGACGGGATGTTCCACCAAACCATCGACTGCAGGGTCTCAGCCCCGACACGGTCCATTGCCCGCTGCAGGGCTGGTGTGTGGAACGGCTCGATCGGTCCGGGAGACACAAGCCCTGGATCGACGGCGACGCTCTCATGCACACCGACTACGAACAGACGCGGTCTAGAGTGAGGAAGGAACTGCGACGCGTTGATCACCAGCGCACCGAAGCGGTAGTTCGCCTCCGCAAAGGTCCGGCAGATCGCCTCGAAGTCTCGACCGCCATGAGAGGTCAAGGTACCAAGGACGTTCTCCAGCGCGATGATCTTGGGCGCCCGATTGTCCTTGATCAGTCCGGTCACGACGTCCCAGAAGGGATAGAAGGTTCCTGACCGCTCGCCCTTGAGGCCGGCACCGCCCCCTGCGAGGGAGAGGTCCTGGCAAGGGAACGATCCCCACACGAGATCAGCCATGCCCGGGAGCGCGGCGGCTTTGATCTGGCCGACGTCGCCGATCAACAATTCGCCGCCGGTCCCCCAGTTTCTTTGGTAGGTCATGCCTTTTTTGGGGTCGAAGTCGTTGGCGAACAAGCAGGTCCACTCCGACCCCAGGCCAGCGCGGGCCATCCCGCCGCCAGCGAAGAACTCGTAAAAGCTAGGCATGTTCGCCGCCTTCCCCTTGCGTGCGACGCAGGCGATCTCTCGCCAGCTTCTCTTCTATTGCTTCGGTTATCCAAGTGTTACGAGAAACGGCACCTGGTCGTGTTGCCCGAGCGGCGTCGATCGCCTCAAACGTTTCCGCCGGCAGGCGTAGATTGATGCGGTCTAGCGACCTGACGGTGGCGGTTTTCGAATCGGCCAACATGGCGCCAGAGTGGCGCCACGCCGACGCCAGGTACAGTTCTTATTTTGTTCCAATCTCCTGCAAAGTCAACCTCCAATATCCGATGGAAACCTACGCCGTTGAGCTGGTCCGCAATTTCCCCGCCGCGGAGCTGATCAACCCTAGTACCGAGGAACTCGAAAATGGAGAGGAGGACTGCCTCGCGGGTAACCTGCAGTACCGCGATTTGAGGGGCTTCACCTGGGATAACGTCGCCGACGTCCTCCAGCGGGAAACGGCGCTCTTCGAGCGCTTTGCCGCCGCCGTCGACCGGGATCAAGAAGCAGAGCGGTTCGACGAAGAGCGTGCCGACGCCCTCGACGAACTCGACGCGATCTGGGACCTCGACCTTGGCACGGCTGCCGCCACACTCGCTCTATCAGCTCTGGGCGCGGTCCCGGTTGCCAGCTGCAATGCGGGCGGGTTCGGCGGCGATCACGTCGCGGCGTTTCCTTACGTTGCCTTCTACATTGGCACCGCGGAACCGGCTTTCATTCTCTCGATCGCTGAGACCGCCGGGCTCGGCCTCGACGTCATCAACCCTGGCCTTGGCCGCTTGTTCGGGCGGACCAATTTCGACCTGCACCGCTTCGCTGGCTGTGCACTGGCCAGCAGCCAGAGGCGATAGACCTAGAGTTCGCCATCAGGCATCGTCCTTCGCTTCTTGGATCATTTCACGCATGGCCAGAACTGCAGGCTCTGCCTCCGCGGCCGTTTTGGCGAAGAGCACCTGTTCCGCCAGCCGGACATACCGACCATCCTCGTTGAAAAGGGCATCAGAACCAACGAGGTTGTAGAACCTCCAGAGCTTGCAAATCTTGATGGTCTCAGCACCCTTCGCAGAGAGGGGGTTGTAGAGCACTCCGATCAAAAGAAAGTGGGCGTCCCAGTCGTCGAAGTGGGGATGCACGATGGTGTACGCGTCGGACGCGCGAGGAAACCGAACCCTCGGCCGCGCTAGAATGTTGGCGTCCAATTTCGCCAGGTTGCAGTCGATGCAAGCCACGGCGAGGTTCTCTGGCTCGAACATGAAGGCCGCGTTGGCCTTCCGGGAAATGATGTGCTCGACGTCCCATGCGCGTCCGTGCTGGACCACATTTTCTCGACGGCAGTAGCAGCATTTGAACTGCTGGCCCTGCAGGTAAAACTGCTTGATCCGAGACCTGATGGCATTGAGGTCGTCGCTGTCCCAGCCGCCGCCCTGATCGCGGACAGCTTTTATCTGAGCAAGCTCTTCGACGGTGAAAACGATGGGATTAATCGCCATCGGTCGCCAGCTCATCCTTGGCGACCTGTAGGTCCTTGACGATCTCCTTGATCTGCTCCCCGCCGTCCATATTGCCGGCAAGCCGGACTAGTTCGGAGAGCTTGGCGTCAAACTCCGGGCTCCGAATCTGCCGCTCGCCCACCAGCCGTAGGGCCTCGGCAAGCACGTCGCGCAGGTAGTAGTTGGTCGGGCTGATGACGTCGAAGGCCTTGGCCATCACGTAGTCCGGTGAACGACCGAGCAATTCATTGGTCGACACGCTGCTGGCGCGGTCCATCGAGTATACCCATGACCCTTCTGGTAGGTCGGCGACGATGAGGGGGCTGTGGGTGCTAAGAATGAAATGGCAGCCCGAGTAGGTTGCGAATACCTCGCGCATTAGGTGGACATATTTGCTCTGCCACTCCGGGTGCAGGCTCGTCTCCGGTTCATCCACCAGGACGAGGCTTCCATCGCGAAGGTGGGCAGCGATGGACAGAAAGACCGTTAGGATGCTGATCTCGCCAGAGCTCGCCTCACGCAAATCGTGGCGGGTTCCGTCAGACCTCCAGACATCAATCGACGACAGAGTAAGCGCGCCAAGGCGGCGGAGCAGTCGCAATGCTTCGCCGTCGAATGGCAAAGCCGGCGCCCCATTTCCGAACCGCAGATCAAGCTCCAGACCTTGCTTGGCCAAGAACGGCGTGACGCCGGCGAGCATCTCGCGCAGCCAGGCCTCGCTGAGGGCGCCGGACCTTACGACGTTCCGGAGACGCTTCAGAAGCCTCGTATCGTCATCCTTGGCCTTATCCAGGTCGACACCGCCCTGCAGGAAGGCTTGCACATCACGCCCAATAGTGGCCTTGAGCCTTGCCCGGATGCGGGGCTCGTATCCCAACAATTCGAACACACCGCGCAGCCGAACAGCCTCGGCGGCGCTTCGCTGGCCTCCCAGCCCTTCCAAGGCGCGGTAGAGCAGGGCCACAACTGAGGCGCGGTTCGTGCGGTCGCGCATGCCGATGTAGTGGTAGAAGGACACGCCGTCGCGGAGTTGCTGGATATCCCCGAGTGGGATGTCGTCGCCGTCGCTAGACGGCTCCAGCGGAAATTTGTCGACTGGAGTGAGCGCGACGGCGATCACCCGAGTGGGGAGCGGCGTCGGCGCCTCCAGATTTTCGAGCGTCAGTGATTCAATCGGGCGTCCACGCAGAGCAACGCGGGTCCCATCGCAAAGGTATTCAAGACAATCAAGTCGAGCATAGCGCTCGCGCCCTGAGCCGCCGCGGTACATACTCACTAAGTCGCTCGCGATTTTTCCGAGCAGACGGCTCTTTCCCGATCCATTGTTCCCAATGATAATTGAATAGTTGCATTCAGACCCACCCGGTGTGTTCGGATCAGAGAAGGTGACCGTTGGAGGAAGATTGCCCGCCGATTGCAATCCGCTACCGTCCGCTCCACCGCCGGCCCGCACTAGTCGAAAGGTATGGGCCATCGGAGATCGAACCTGAATCGAGAGGGTGTTGCTCAGCTTACGAGGCTGATTACCCTTGTCGCAACCTGTGGTCGGGGAGCGCTGACATTGGCCCCCAGATCTACGGATGGATCCTAATCGCAGGGCCAAACACCGGACGTCACCAACGTCTCGGTTGAGTCAGAAAGCGCCAAAGACAGGTTCAATCCCCCGCCCCGCCCTTGCCCCTACCCCTTCCGCCGCTCGCGGGCGCGGATGTCGACCACTTCGGCCGAGGCCAGGATCGGCATGCGCACCGTGACGGTGGTGCCCTCGCCCATGGCGCTTTCGACGGCCATGTCGCCGCCGTGCAGGCGGGCGAAGGCGCGCACCAGCGACAGGCCCAGGCCCGAGCCGGCGGCGCGCTGTTCGGCGTCGCCGGCCTGTTCGAAGGGCCGGCCCAGCCGCTCCAGGTCGTCCTCGGCGATGCCGACGCCGGTGTCGGCCACCACCAGCTCCAGGGTGTCGCCCGAGGCCTGCACGGTGACCGTCACCGCGCCGCCGCGCGGGGTGAACTTCACCGCGTTGGAGATCAGGTTGATGGCGATCTGCTTCACCGCCCGGCGGTCGGCGTCGGCCATCAGCGGGGTGGGCGGCAGCACGCCGCGCAGGTGCACGCCGGCCCGCTCGGCCTGGCCGCGCATCAGCCGCAGCACCGCCTCCACCGCGTCGCCCGCGTCGAAGGTCTCGATGGTCAGCTCGAAGCGCTCGGCCTCGATCTTCGAGATGTCCAGGACGTCGTTGATCAGCTCCAGCAGGTGGCTGCCCGACTCGTGGATCAGCTCGGCGTATTCGGCGTAGCGGTCGCCCAGGGGCCCGAACAGCCGCTGCCGCATGATGTCGGAGAAGCCCATGATGGCGTTCAGCGGCGTGCGCAGCTCGTGGCTCATATTGGCCAGGAACCGCGACTTGCCGGCGTTCTGCTGTTCGGCCGACACGCGGGCGGCCTCCAGGCGGCGCTCGCGCACCAGCTGGTCGCGCGCGTCGCGGACCGAGGCCACGAAGCGGCCGGCGCCGGCGTCCTTCAGCGCGATCTCCAGCCATCCGTCGGCCTCGCCCGGCGGGGCGACGTAGACCGTCGCGCGGCCGTCGCGCCCGGCGGCGTGCAGCGCGCCGGCCAGCACCGGCAGGTCGGCCTCGGCCACCAGCAGCCCCAGGCTGCGGCCGGCCAGGGCGTCGGCCGGCTGCCCGGCGATCGTGGCGCCGGCGGCGGTCATCACCCGGCCGTTGCGCTCGACCGTGGCCAGCAGCAGCGGCTGGAGGTCGAGCAGTTCGAGGATGTCGTCGGCCTCGGCGCGGCGGCGGCGCGCGCGCTGGGCCGCGCCCTGGAACCCGATCAGCCCGGCGGCCATGCCCAGGCTCACCGTGCCCAGCGCCAGCAGGCCCAGCCAGGGGGCGAAGGCCGGGTCGGCCGCGGGAAGCTGGAAGATGGCCCCGTCCAGCGCCGAGGCCGCCGCGGCGGCGAGCGCGGCGGCCGCGCCCAGCGCCAGGGCGTCCCGGTCGCGGAACGCCGCGGCCGCGGCGGCGGGCGCCAGGCACCACGCCGCCATCGGCCCGGACACCCCGCCCGTCAGGTGGCAGGCCGCGGCCCCGGCCAGACCCCAGGCCAGGATCGCCCCGACCCGGCCCGGTCCGCCGAGCAGCGCCAGCACGGCGCCGGCGATGGCCGCCGCCCCGCCGACGCCCAGCGCCGCCAGTTCAGGGCCCGACTGGAGGCCGCCCAGCACGGCCAGCCCCCCGGTCGTGGCGGCGACCGCCAGGGCCCAGGCGCCATGCCAGACGAGCGCGAACCCCGCATCGCTGCGGCGGCGCACCTTCGTCGATGTCGCGCGGGCCGGGATCATGGCGAATCTAGGAATGCTCCGGGTGTTCGCGGCCAAAGTCTAACGGCCACGCTGTCGCACCGCGAGCGCGCGGACCATCCCCTGCCGTGGGGAAAGGTTTTCGTAAGCGCTGCGCGCCACCTTGCGGCTTCCGATCCCGCAGGCGTATCGCCACTGCATGTCTCACGAGGCTGACCCTCCGCCGCCCGCCCGTCCGGACGCCCGCGCCCGGCTGGAGGCGGCTGCGGAAGAGCAGAAGCGCTCGTTCCTGCGCATGGTCAGCCATGAGCTGCGCACGCCGCTGAACTCCATCCTGGGCTTCTCCGAAATTCTCACAGCGGAACTGTACGGCCCGCTGGGGACCCCGCAGTACAAGGAATATGCCGAGATCATCCACGGCAGCGGCCAGAAGCTGCTGAAACTTGTGAATCAGGTGTTGGAGATCGCCCGGCTCGAGGGCCGCACCGTCGATTTCGACTTCCGGAGCGAGCCGCTGGAGCCCGCGCTCGACGACGTGCTGGCCGGGCTGAAGGCCGACCTCGCCGCCCGCAAGGTGACGGTGGCGGTCGACGGCCGGGGCGACCTGCCCGCCGTCACGGCCGACTCCCGCGGCCTGCGCTCGGTGCTGACCCAGCTGATCCACAACGCGATCGTGTTTTCGCCCGAGGGCGGGACGGTGCGCGTCGCCGCCGCGCGGAAGGGCGACGCCGTGGAGATCCGCGTCCACGACGACGGCGAGGGCGTCGATCCCGCCGATCTCCACCGGCTGATGGCGCCCTTCGAGCAGGGCGAGAACGCACTGACCCGCAAGTCCGAGGGCGCGGGCCTGGGCCTGCCGATCGCCGACCTGACCTGCCGCGCCATGGGCGGACGGCTGCGGCTCGCCTGCGAACCCGGCGAGGGCATGACCGCCTGCGTCCGCCTGCCCGCGGGATGAGCGCGGTTGCATGGCGGGGCCCGGCCTCTTAAGTCGCCCGCACATGTCTGGCATCGATCAAGCGCTCGCCGAACTGAAGGACGAGTTCGAGCTCCTCGGCGACTGGGAGGAGCGCTACCGCTATGTGATCGAGCTGGGCCGCGACCTCGCGCCCCTGAGCGACGCCGAGCGCACCGACGCCCAGAAGGTCCGCGGCTGCGCCAGCCAGGTCTGGCTGGTGACCGAGCCGCAGCCTAGCGGCGCCCTGGTGTTCCGCGGCGATTCCGACGCCCACATCGTGCGCGGCCTGATCGCCATCCTGCTGCGGCTCTACTCGGGGCGCGCGCCCGGCGAGATCCTGGCGTTCGACGCCCGGCAGGCCTTCGAGGCGCTGGGCCTGACCGGCGCGCTCTCGTCGCAGCGCTCCAACGGCCTGGCCTCGATGGTCGCCCGCATCCGCCGCGACGCCGAACTGGCCCTGGCGGCATAGCTCAGGCTGCGGGCCGTATCCCGCTCTGCACGGCGCCCAGGCCCACGACCGCGTCGTAGCCGAGGATCAGGTCGACCTCGCCGCCGCGCATCGACAGGGGCAGGCGGATCCAGACGATCGACAGGTGGCTCGCGCCACGCCAGCCCAGATTGTGGACGCCCACGCCCGGACGGCCCTCGCGCACCACCTTGCCCAGTTCGGCCCGCCAGTAGTCGGCCGCGGCGGTGTTGTAGATCTCGCTGAGCCGCAGTCCGGTGATCTCCCGGCCGTAGACGTTGTAGAGGCCGGTGCCGGCCAGCCGGACGCGGTAGTCCAGCCCGTCGCCCTGCAGCACCTCGGTGAGGCTGACGGTCGGCAGGAGGCGCTTGATGCCGCCGGGGTCCAGGCGGCGGCGCGGCGGCATCGGCTCGCCCGCGCGCAGGCCGTTCCAGTACGCGAACAGCTCTTCGTGGGCCCGGATCGCCGCGGCCGGAGCCGCCAACTGCGCCGCCATCTTATGAGTCTCTACTAACGGCTTGGATTTTCGACGAATCGACTATCGCCTGACCCGCGAATCGGCGGCAAGCCGAAAGTGGTTAACACCGTCAGAAAGCGAAACGCCCGCCGTTTCCGGCGGGCGTCGCAGCATCGGCTGTGCGTCGGATCAGCGCTTCTTGCGGGGCGCCTGACGGCCGCCCTGGCCCAGGCCCATCTGCTTGGCCAGGTCCGAGCGCGCCTTGGCGTAGTTCGGCGCGACCATCGGGTAGTCCTTCGCCAGGCCCCACTTCGACCGGTATTCCTCCGGGCTCATGTTGTACTTGGTGCGCAGGTGACGCTTCAGCGACTTGAACTTGCGCCCGTCTTCCAGGCAGATCAGGTAATCCGGCGTGATCGACCGGCGCACCGGCACGGCCGGCTCCTTCGGCGCCGCCTCGGCGGTGTCGGTTCCGGCCGACACGCCCGCCAGGGCCCGGTGGACGCTCTGAATCAATCCCGGCAGATCAGCGGCCGCCACAGTGTTGTTGCCGACATAGGCGGAAACAATATCCGCCGTCATTTCGATGACTTCCGACTTTTCGTCCATATCTTTTGGGTCCGGAGGCTCGGCGTCGCTGGCGACGCACAGTGATTCACTAGATCAGTGTCCCGTCACTATCTGGATCGCTGCTCCATCACAACAACCAAAATAAGGAAAAATCGGCACGCCTACTGCGACAACAGAAGACCATTCGCTTGCGAACAATCCTGGGTGGATACGCACCAGTAAGGTGAACTCGCGTATCTGGTCATCAAAGCGCGCCGCGGAGGCCGCGGCGCGCTTTGATGACGTCCGTCAGATGAACTCCGGCGCCTTCCAGTGCGGCCAGATGTCGGGCAGGTCCTTGGAGACCTTGTCCGGATAGTTCGGCGGGCGCTTCTCCAGGAACGAGGTCACGCCTTCGCGGGCGTCGCCCGACTTGCCGCGCATCTGGATGCCGCGGCTGTCGGCGCGGTGGGCCTCCATCGGATGGCTGGCGCCGGCCATGCGCCAGATGAGCTGGCGGGTGATGGCCACCGACACGGGCGCGGTGTTGTCGGCGATCTCGCGGGCGATCGCGCGCGCCGCCGGCAGCAGGTCGTCGGGCTCGTGGACCGAGCGCACCAGCCCGCGCTCGTGCGCCTCCGACGCCGGGAAGATGCGGCCCGTGTAGCACCACTCCAGCGCCGTCTGGACGCCCACGAGGTGCGGCAGGAACCACGACGAGCACGCCTCGGGGTTCAGGCCCCGCCGGGCGAAGACGAAGCCGTAGCGCGCCGCCGTCGAGGCCAGGCGGATGTCCATGGCCAGCTGCATGGTCACGCCCACGCCCACCGCCGGGCCGTTGCAGGCCGAGATCACCGGCTTGAGGCTGTTGAAGATGCGCAGGGTCAAGAGGCCGCCGCCGTCGCGCTGCACCCCTTCGACGCGCCGCGCGGCGTTGTCGGCCTCGCTGCGGGCGTCGTAGTTGAAGGTGTCGCCCCCCGCCGCCAGGTCGGCGCCGGCGCAGAAGCCCCGGCCCGCGCCGGTGATAATCACCACCCGCACGTCGTCGTCGGCGTCCGTGGCGTCGAAGGCCGCGATCAGGTCCTTCATCATCTGGGTGTTGAAGGCGTTCAACCGGTCGGGCCGGTTCAGGGTGATCGTCGCGATCCCGTCCTCGACGGAATAGAGCAGGGTTTCGAACGTGGGCATTCAGTCCTCCGGTCTCGGTTCGGGGGGCATACCCGCCCGGTTGACGGACCGGAGGTCAAGGGCGCGATCGGCCTTGGCGCCGACGATCCACACGTTCCGCATTTGTTCGAGAACGGATCTTCCTTTCCCACGCAGTGGGAGAGGGGGACCGCCCGCCGAAGCCGGCGCAGGCCGGCTGATGAGCGGGGGGTGGAGGGGCAAGCGGCCGCATGGCGCAAAGCACGCGGCGTGACTGTGCTGCGGATGGGCGCGTGCGAGCCCTATCGCGACCTTGCCTCTATCGCCGATGCCGTCATCTTGCAGGCGCGGACGCGAACGGCCGGCAGAGAACCCCGCGCCTGAGGCCTGCCCTCTCCACCATCGGCTCTTCGGCCGATGGCCCCCCTCCCGCGTTCCGCGGGAAAGGAAGTCTCCCTAGAGCCCGCTCAAACGGAACCAGTCCCTGAGGCTTCGCCGCACGAAGTCGGCCAGCTTCCCGCGCGGCTCCAGGGCCCATTGCACCACCGCCCCGTGGTACTGGGCGTCGAGCAGCCGGGCCGCGCGCTGGGCCGGGATCGGCATCGGCGGCATCCGCTTCAGGATCATCTCGCGGAACAGCCTGAACCGCCGCCGCGCCAGCCGGTTCAGCGCCGGGTCGCGGATGTCCTCGCGCAGCCACAGCAGGTGGTCGGCCAGGCTCGGATTGTCACCGAACAGCTTGGTGGCCTCGGAATAGATCCGCACCACCACCTCGGCCCCCACCCCGGTCGGCTGGTCCTCCAGCCAGGCCACGAACCGGGTGTTGTCCTGGGCGAAGGCCCGTTCGACCAGGGTCTGCTTGTCGCCGAAGCGCTGCATCAGCGTGGCGGGGGCGACGCCCACCTCCCTGGCGAGGTCGGCCAGGGTGAAGCCCGCCGGCCCGGCCGCCGCCATCAGCGGCAGCGCCCGTTCCAGGATCTCGTCGTCGCTGATCGTCTTGCGTCGCGGCATATCTAGAGCCCGTCAGGGTGAAGTGGGGACCGGTTCACCCGCCCGGACGGGCTCTCGACCTTTGAAGACAGGGCCTTCTTGTCCGGATCAAGCGGTCCACTTGGTCCGGGAAGGCTCTGGCCTCCCCGCGCCGCGACCCAGGCCGCCAGGCAGGCCTGCTTCTGATCCTTGCGCCAGGGTCGCCCCGCCGCCACGCCCATCGCCTTGAGATGCGCGTCGATCTCGGCCGGCGACAGCCCCAGCTTGATCGACGCCGCCTCGGTCAGCGACTTCTCGTCCATCTCCACGGCGTCCAGGCCGCGGGCGGCGAAGGCCGCACGCAACGCGTCGCGCACCGCCAGGCCCTCGGCGACCGCCGGATGCTCGGGCGCGAACAGGCTGTAGGCCAGCAGGTCGCCGATCCAGCCGGCGCGATTGACCAGCAGGGCCGCGACCGCCGGCGCGCGACCCGCCTCCGCGAGCGTCGCGACGATCCGGTCCAGCCCCTGCTTCGCCAGCGCCGCCTGGCGCCGGCGCCCTTCGGCCACCGCCGCGGCCGCCTCGGCCGGGACCTCCCCCGCGGCCCCGCGCGCCAGCTCGGCGGCCACGCGATAGGGCTCCATCGCCAGCCGGTCGCCCTCGGCCGCCGTCGCCAGGACGCTCGACAGCACCAGCCGCGGTCCGGAACCCTCCAGCGCGACACCGACCACCACGGCCCCGCCCCGGCCAGCGCGGAACCCCAGCGCCGCGCTCATGCCGCCGGCCCCAGGCCGGGACCCAGGTCGCCGAGCCCCAGCGCCTTCGACAGCAGCACGGCCAGGTCCCGCCGCGCCGGATCCGAATGGATCTGCCCGTAGCGCGCCCACATCAGGAAGCGCCCGTGATCGTCCGCCGCCGGCGCCTCGGCCACGGCCTTCACCTGCGCGTCGAACATCGCCGGGAAGTCGGGCGTGCGGCCATCGACGTCGGTGAAGCCGTATTCCCGCGCCAGGTCGGCGGCGAAATGGATCAGCCCCGCCTTGCGCTTCACGTTTGGGTCGGCGGCGAGCGCCACGGCCGCGCGCCCCACCAGGGCCGGCGTCTCGGATTCGGCGAAGAACGGGTCCTTCGCGATCGCCTCGCGCCAGTTGTCCTCGGCCACGCCGAAGTGCCCCAAGACCGCCTCCGAGCGCAGGAAGCCCGGCGACAGGCTGAGCGCGGTGACGCCGGTGCGCGCCAGCTCCATCGCCATGCCATAGGCCATCCGGGCCAGGCCCGCCTTCACCAGGTCGTAGAGGATATGCCCTCGGTAGCCGGCGAAGTGGCCGTCGATCACCTCGACGATCAGGCCGCGGTCGGCCTCGACCATCAGGGGCGCGAAATGCCGGCTGGTGGTCAGGTGGCTGACCAGCGTCTGGTCCAGGTAGTCGCGCACCCCGCCCAGGTCGAGCTCCCAGAAGCTCTTCGACCAGTCGATCATCGGGTCGGCGCCCCAGATGCTGTTGACCAGCACGTCGAGCCGCCCGGCCTCCGCGCGGACCCGGGCGGCGAGGTCCGCCACCTCCGCCTCCCGGGTGTGGTCGGCCCGCACGGCCACGGCGCGCCCGCCGGCCTCGCGGATCAGGTCGGCGGTCTCATTGATGGTCTCCGGACGGTCCATGCCGCCGGCCTGGCCGGCCGCGCTGCGGCCGGTGCAATAGACCAGCGCACCGGCCGCGCCGAGCGCCCGCGCGATTCCCCGCCCGGCGCCCCGCGTCGCGCCCGCGACCAGCGCCACCTGTCCGTCGAGCGGCAAGCCTTCCCAGGTCATGTCGGCCAGCCTCCTGTTTATAAATGAGCATTCATTTATAATATGGCCACGAGGGCGCGGCAAGCCCGCCGCGCCCCCTGCGCTTATCCCAGCGAAGGCCGGGATGAGCGGAGATAGATATTGACTTCTTGCCCTTGATGTTCTATCTTTGTTCCCATTGGAACATCGCCCCGACATCACCGCCGACCTCGACGGCCTGAGCCGCCTGTCCGAGCGCCTGCTGGGCCTCGCCATGCGCTACGCCGACCGCATCGAGGCCCTGGCCGAGGATGAGGACGAGCGCGCCGTCGCGCTCGCCCGGCCCCTGGAGGGCCTGGCCCGCTCCTATCGCCAGACGCTGGCCATGAAGGCCCGCCTGCGCCGCGAAGTGGGCGACCTGGAACGCGCCGAACGCACCCGCGAGATCCTCGCCAACCGCCCCGCCCCCGACTTCGGCGTGCTCAGCCGCATGGCCGAGGTGGAGGAAGCCGTCAGCGCGCTCATCTGGTCCGAACACGAACGCCCCGAGGCCGAGCGGCTCGAAGACGAACTGGTCGACGCCCTGCACGAGGCCTTCGACGACCCCGCCTTCGAGGACCTGCCCCTCGACGCCCAGGTCGAAGCCGTCGTCCGGCGCCTGAAGCCCCCTCCGGC
>NZ_WGNY01000022.1 GCF_016124325.1 Phenylobacterium sp. | reverse complement strand
GCGGTGCGGCTGAACCCCGCGGCCGGCCGGCTGCGCAACTTGATCAGCTCCACCGGCCGGCCGCTACCGCCGGCGCTGAAGATCAACTATCAACCCCCAGGGCTCTCACAATGATCGAGGGAGCGGCGGGGGGCAGGTCATTTTGGCCCCGGTCCGTAGATAGAAGGCGCCGTTGAGCCGATTTTGATGTGGGCGCAGCAAGTGCTCAGCGACATCGATGTCGAGGAGGAAGCCACCCTCAACCGGCATGGCGCGAACATCGACGCGCAACGGGCGTGGTTCGATATTGTCTTGCAGGATCGACAGTAGCCGGCGCGTTACAAGCTCCGGGTTTCCAGTAAGGGGACGATAGCGTTCGAAGGCCCCGGCTCGCTCCTGCACGCCGACGACAATGTGTCCCGGACCCGAATTCAGGAAGGCCACAACGTCATCGACCAAATTGGATTTCTGTCGGGCGTCGTCGAGGTCGATTTGAACCTTGAACTCGCATGTGGCGCCTTCTGTGATCTGCTTCGACTCGATCAAGTCAGGCGTCGGGATGGGCAACATCGAGTTCACTCAGGAGGGAGACCAAGACATTACCGCGATTCCAGCCAGCCATCGCCTATGGGACAGCGTCATAGGAACCTGCAGCCAGGCGCCGCAAAAGTTAGGCAAGAGGCCCCGGCAACGCACGGCGCTTTGTTGGCCGATGCGATCCGATGGAGCTGTCGCCCTCGAAATGAAATCCGATTCCGTTTTCGCTTGCGTGACATAATAGAATCTGATTTCATTATAGAATGAAGTTGAGCAGTCTTGTGCCCATTGTCGCCGAAACCCTCGGCCTTCCCCAGCCCTCCATGAATGTGCTGGCCATGACCCTTCGCAAGAATGGGCTAATCAGCAGCGGTGGGCGGGGTCGCGGGGGCGCCGAGATGCGACCGCCCGATGTGACCAACTTGCTTCTAGCCGCCATGGCGGGCGGTCATGCCAAGGACGCTCATGAAATAGTGGCCAGACTCCGCGAAGCATCTGTCACACCCGGGGCCAATCAATACGATGACCCGCCTCGCCCGATCGAGAATCTACCGCTGTTCATGCAGCCGCACAGCTTGGGCGCAGCCCTCGACGCGATACTAGTGTCCTATGCAGCCGATGGAGGGCTCATCGATGATGAATACCAGCTGCCCATCACGAATATCAGCTTAACCGTCACCTTCCCGCATCTGGTCTGCTACCGCGCAGAGCTCTGGCTCGACAATGGCAGTGAGAATTGGACGCTCCGCTATCACCGCAATCATCCGGCGTTTGATGGCGTGCCAAAGGACAAGATGAATGATGTTGCACGCTCCCTCTTAGCGGGTCGCGGCGATCTTGAGTTCACAGCGCGAGTGACATCAACGACCTTCTACGACCTCGCTCAGGCGTTGGAGGAGTCCGCTGCCGACAATACCGCTCAACAATTGCGAGAGACGCTGGCGCGAAAGACCGGACGTCAATCTCTCTGAGCCGATCATCCGAATGTCCCATTGGCTGCCCGGCATCGACATCGCGATCACCTTGGTCGCAAGGAGCTTCCTAGAACAGATGGCGGAGGTCGGCCGGGCGTCCGGTCGTTTCGACGTCGAGCTTCATTGGGACGCTTTGGGCGCCGCGGGATTCGACGTGGTCAATTTCCGCCTTCGGGAAGACCGCGATCATCAGGAACTCGGCTTCCAGCTCATTTCAGAAGCTCCCGATTTGCGCCGGGTGAAGGTGGAACTCAGGGCCTTCCGCTGGACGCCTGACCGGCCGACGACGGCCGTCTACGAGAACGCGGCGCGATCGGTCGTCGCCCCCATACTGATGGCGTACAATCGCGCCCACTCCACGCGATACCGCCTGAGGATCGAGAAGGCGTCCAAAAGCTTCAAGCCGTCCGCGCGGACGGTCGCGCTCTTGGACCGGTTCGCGGTTCTCGCCAACACCGCCTCTCTCCACCCGCGTGATTGGGAACGCTTTTATCAACTGGTCCGTGAAAGCCGGCAGGAAATCCCCGAGCCGCATCTGCGCGCGATGCTGGCCCGCTATGGCTTTTCCCCCCAGACGGCTGAGCGCCTTGCGGACCTTCATGTCCACCTATGGGCCTTTAAGCGCTTTCGATGAACCCGGTCGCACAGCGCAAGAAGCTGGGCGTTCCGCGAGATCCCTATCCCTCCGGCGGCCAGCGATCCCGGAGATTCGCCGCGGCGTAGACTTCACCTTCGGCGAGGAGCCAATCGAGCATGTGCGGGCGCTCTTGCTCCGTCAGATGTTCGTCCCAGATCTCGCCCAATTGCCGGTCCCGCACTTCGGCGGCTGTTGTCACGCGAAGCCAGGCCCTACGATTGAAAAACAGATTAAGGCAGCGCTGTCGGTGGGTGTCGTAGTCAGTGACCGCAGCGGCATACTCGATGTTGTCGGCCGCGAGGCGGGCGGCGGCGTCGCGGTCGTATCCGGGCCGCATGTGGGGTTGGACCTCGGTTAGAAGACCCTTCAGCGCTGAGGGACTCAGACAGTCGTCGATCAGGTCCTGACCGGAGCGCCGAATGTCGGTCAAGGCCAAGCGGCAGTCCTGGCATACATGGACGAACCAATGGCTCCCAAAGCTCAGCCCACCCCCATACCAGCCGTAACGCCACTGGAGAGCTTCAGGGCGCGTCTCCGCCGTGAATATCCGCCGTCGGTGGATGTTGGCGGTCCAAAGCCCACTCTTGGAGGACTGACGTAAAATTTCGAAGCGGTTGCGGTCACAGACGTCACAGCGCCAGTCCTCAGGCGGCGCATGCCACAGATCATGCGCCTTCTTGGTCGCAACGACGGCGTGTAAATCGGCCTGGGCCGGATAGGCGACACGTGCTCGCGGTCGAGCATTCAGGGAGGTCCCGAACCCGTCCGACTGGATCGACCGAGCGGCCAACTCGGCCAGAAGCCCTTCTGGGCTGTAAGCCGATCTTTGGCCCAGCAGCACATCGGACAGTACGGCCAAGGTCAGAGGGCGCTCATAGGGCGACCCTTCTCGGCGATGACGCCCCTCGGCAATACGTTTGGCCAACACTGATACAAAAGCGAGCCGATCGGCCACATCTTCGGCGACCTCGGTCCAAATCGTGCGGGCGACGGCCTCGACGATCTCGTGCGGCCGGTTCGCCGTCACGACGATGAAGCGGCGGATTTCGGAGGGCGAGAAGCTGAACTCCGGATGGATGACGCCCCGGAGCGCGGCCTTGGCCTTTCCCTCAGCGGCGTTGCAATCCTTGCAGACTAGGGTCGTGAAGAAGCGTTCGGTCAAACCCTGGCAGGCCGCGGCCGCGCTGGACTGGGCGCGAGCCGACGCCGCATCGGGCTGGACCGGCAGGCCCTTCCAGAGCCGGCGCATGCCCTCGTCGCCAAGATGGTCGTGGTGACGCTCCAGATGGCAGATCAAAACGCCAGCGGGCGACAGGCGCGCGATCTGAGGTTTGTAACGCTGACAGACCGGACAGGACCAATCTCGTGGCGCCGAGGCCCAGTTGGCGTTCAGGTCCAGTTTCTCGACGCCGAACGCCGCCAGGATCTCCCGAGTCTGCGCGCTCCAGCGACCGTCGACGGAAGGGAACAACGCCTCCAAGCCCTCGTCATCTACTAGGGCAAGGTCTGGCAGGCTCAGCTCAGGCTCCTGGGCTATTTCCGTCACGCCACCTGCAACTCGATGTGCAGGCCGGCCGCCGCCAGCATGTTGACGAGGGTATCGAGGCTGAACAGGTCGATCTTCCCGCGCACAAGATCGGAGATGCGCGGCTGGGTCACGCCGAACAGTTTGGCTGCGGCAGCCTGGCTCAGACCCTCCTGGGCGATGTGGTACCGCAGCGTCATCATCAGACGCGAGCGCAACTTCATATTCTCGGCCTGGCCAGGATCACTCTCGATGGCGTCCCAGACGCTCGCGTGGCGCTCGTCGCTCATGCCTTCAACTCCTTGACCAGGTCCCGATACCGCCGGGTCGCCAACTCGATGTCGGGCCGGCTCGTCCGCTGCGACTTCTTCTCGAAGCAATGCAGGACGAAGACGGCCTCGGCGAACTTGGCCACATAGATGACCCGGAATGCGCCAGCCGCATCGCGGACCCGGATTTCCCGGACTCCGGCGCCAATTGTGGCCATCGGCTTCCAGTCGTCGGGCTCGCGTCCGTTCTGCACCAGATCGAGCTGAAAACCCGCCTGCCGCCGGGCTGCGTCTGGAAAAGCCCGAAGGTCGTCCAGAGCGCTTCCCCGAAACACCACCGGCTTGAGGGCTTCAGTCATCGCAGGCCTCGTCTATACAAGATTTTGTATATCGCCGCAATCACACAGCGGTCGCCTCATCGCCCACGTTCCCGGCCGTCGTCGGGCCGGTTCCGATCTAGGGCCGCGTTGGCGGCGCGCAGCTCGCGGGCCAGCGCCAGGCGCTGGCTGTCGGGCTGCGGCATCGACCGGACGAACGCCTCGACCTTGGCGCCCAGCGCCTGGTCGGCCGGGTTAGCGGACCGGCCGAGCACCTTGGCCTGGGCGAGGTAGAGGCCGCGCACCTTCGCTTGCCGGGCCACCGTGCGGTCCTCCCAAACCGGCCGCGCCGTCCCGCCTCTGAACGCCGCCTTAGCCGCCTCACGGTAGGC
Organism: Phenylobacterium sp.; assembly: GCF_016124325.1. GTDB lineage: Bacteria > Pseudomonadota > Alphaproteobacteria > Caulobacterales > Caulobacteraceae > Phenylobacterium. The sequence continues at coordinate 154,272 of NZ_WGNY01000022.1, read as the reverse complement.
GGATCGGCGAACCTGCGCCGGCTCGCCGAGGCCGGCTTCGTGCCGCTCGCGGATCTTCCGCAGCGGTGCCCACTCGGCCTTGAGGGTGACACCACGCGCCCGGCGCGGCGTCGCCTCGGCCTCCACCCCTCGATCCCGCAGGGCCTGGGCGAAGGTCTGCCGCCAGGTCTCCAAGTCAGCCTTCTTCGGGTTTAGCCGCTCGCCGGTACGACCGTGGGCGCAGACGGATAGGTGGGCGTGCGGACGCGGGGTGTCGGTATGCACGGTGAAGACGTAGTCGTGTTGGTCGGCGAATATCTCGATGGCGAAGGCCCGCGCCGCATCCCGCAGCGCGATCTCGTTCGTGCCCGCCGGCATCGACAGGATCACCGACAGGCTGACCGGTGAGTTGGCGCGCCGGTGGTTGTCGGCCTCCGCCGCCGTCGCCCAGTCACGGGCCAGTTCGGCCACTTCACGCTTGCCGACGACGAGGGCACCATCCGGCCCCTCAAGGTCCAGTTGGCCGTTTCGCGAGATGTAGTCGAGGTGGGCGCGGAGATGCGCGCCATCGCGTGTACGGCCGGTCACCTTGACCATCACCTCGGGCGCCCGGCTGGCGATCCGCGTCAGCCGGGCCCTTGCCGATTGGCCGGCGCCCATGGCGCCCGGCCTGAGCGCCGTCGCCGTTCTTATGGCCCTCGGCCGCACCGGCGGGCGCCAGACATCCTCGAAGCCGTGGACCGTCTGGAAGTCGCTCACGGCGCGTCCTCCCAATAGGTCAGGTTGCCCGCGAAGGCTTCGCGCAGCCCCTCCATATGGCCGCGCATCTCGGCCCGCAGGTCGTCGAGATAGGCCAGCTCCAGGTCGAGCACGCGCCCTTCCATCACGGCCGTATTCAGCGCTCGGGCGATCTGATTGACGTTCACGCCGATGCGCCGCAGCTCGACTTGAATGGCGATCAAGGCCAGCTCGTCGGGCCTGGCGAAGCGGGGCTTGCCGGTGGCGTGACGGCGCACCAGCGCGGCGACCCAGGTCGCCGGCGGCATGCCGAAGGCCGCCGACTCGCGAGTGACATGCGCCGCCTCGGGCACCGCGAGGCGCACCATCAGGCGGCGCGCATTGCGCACCAGCCGGGCGGTTGGCGGCGCCGCGGAAGCCGCGACGGCGGCGCCATCGACCAGGCGGAACAGCAGCGCGGAGCGCCCGCCCACGGACTCGGCGGCCACGTCGAAACGGGCGGCCAGATCATCGGGTACACGCACGCTGAGCACCGACACGGACAGGGCTCCGTCTACAATGCTGCCGGCAAGGCTATCCTGCCATAGACAACGACCGCCACAGACTGGCCCCTCCCCTCGGCGCGCGCGATGCGTAAGCCTACGCCCCGCACGCGCTCGCCCGCCGGCCCTTTGGGCCGCCCCAGCCGGGCCAGAAGCACGCGATTGAAGCCGGCGTCAGTCCCCGAAGAACTCCGGCATATCCGCCTTGAGCTTCGCCGCTAGGTGATGATCCGGGAAGCGCACGATTGCGGCGTTCCAGATGCGCAAAGCCTCAGCTTGGTTGCCCGCGTTCCAGTGCGTCCCGCCGAGATTGAACATCGAAAGGTCGTAGTCGGGGTCGAGGTCGAGCGCCTTGCTATAGGCGGCGATCGCATCGTCCGGACGCTCCAGACCGGCATACGTCACACCAAGCTGGAACCAGCTTGGCGCGTCCGGCTGAAAGGTCTCGGCCTGCTCGATGAGCAGCGGCAAACTTTCCGCGAACCGGCCTTGGAACACCAGCGCTGTCCCTAGGCAGTAGCCATAGTGACCGCCATCCAGATCATAGGCCTTTCGGAAGCAGCGCTCGGCCTCGGCCCAGTTCCCGTCGTCCTGCGCCCAATGGCCCAGCCGGTCCCAGAGGAGCGCCGCCGCCTCACCTTGGACATGAGCAATGTGCCGGTCGAACTCTTCGCAAAACGTCGCGTAGGTCGCGCCGATATCGCGGCCCTGGCTGCGAAGGTAGAGGCGCGACAGAAGCAGCTCGCGATAACCGGCGGAGTGGTCTGGAAACTCGCGAATGTAGCGCGGCCAAAAGTCGGCCGCCTGCACGGCGTTCTCCGGAGTCGCCCGTCCGAAGACGGCGACGAGCCGGGCGCACCAAGGCCATATCCAAGGCTCGGCTTCGGCCTGAGCCAGCAGCTGGTTGATCTCCCGGAAGGCGGCCCGACCGTCATCGAGATTGAACAGCGCGTTGGCCCGCCAGCCCGCCACGCCCGAAGCGTGACCGTGCCGGCGCTCCACGAAAATCACCCGGTCGAAATGGGCCACGGCCTCGGCGTACCGCTCGGCGCGAAGGTGATGGTGGCCCATGGCTGCATGGGCCTCAGGCAGGTCCGGCATCAGCCGCAGCGCCTCGCGATAGTGCTCAACCGCGGAAGCTTCATCTCCTAGCCGTTCGAAGCTCGTGCCAAGATTCTTGAGGATTTGCGCGGCGAGGTTTGGCATGCGCGGCAAAGCCGGATCGCTGAGGGCCCGCAGATAGGCTTCCTTCGCCGCGCCCTCGTCACCCAGGGCCGAGTGGGCGTTGCCGATCGTGTAATGCAGGCTCGACGGCTGATAGAGGCCGCCCGCGAGCTTTGCCTCGAAATAGCCGATCGCGTCTCGAATGCGCTCGGGAAACCGGCTCGTGCGATCCATGCCGAGGTTGATCTCCGCCATGTAGCTCGGCCCGAAGGCGTCGCTTTGCGGGCCGAGGACCGCAGCGAAGGTCTCGAAGCTCGCGCTGATCATCACGTCGCACCCGCGCTCATAGAGCATCGCCAGCGCTTGCGCGGCGAGCGCGGGGTCCTCCGGAACGTGGACGGCGGCAGGGACGTGCAGGACCGTCGCGGGCTCCCCCGCCTGTCCGATCCGGCGGTCGCGCGAAGTGCGCGCGTCGCTTCGGGCCAGACGGGCCAGCCGGACCAGACGCTCAACCGACAGCGGCTCGTTGAAGCCGATGGTCAACGTCTGCTGCTCTGTCCACGCCCTGCCCTCATGCTCGTATTGGGTGAGGACGCTCTCGACCGTTCGGACCAACAGATTGCCCGTGGGGGCGTGGAAGCAGACGTAGAGGCTGTACGGTTGCATCAAGAGATAGTTGAGATTGGCGCGGCTGACCTCGACGCTGATGGAGCCGTCGGCGTTCAGCGACCGCTCCGTCCCCTTCAGCTGGACGTGGATCCGCACATTTGTGGCGTGGCCGCCGTCTTGCACTTCGATCTGGCAATCGACCCCATAGTCCCGGCGATCTGTAGCTTGAAGAATGAATGCGCCGCTCTCGTTGAGGCGCGCGTGAAAGGCGGCGACCGCTCGGTCTTCGAGCGCGTGCGTCGCGGCGCGAATGGGCAAGTCATCGAAGTGGGTCATCGGCCCTCAGCCAGAAAGGGGATATCCTCGATTCGCTTGACTTGCCCCAGCGCCATTTCGATCTCGTTCAGTAGGCGTTGTCGGGGGCATAGCCCTTCCAATCCTCGGAACCGTCGTAGGAAAGTGACCCCTGCGCGACACCGCTGGCCAGCCAAAGCTGGTCGAACGCGGGGCGCAGAAAGGCGCCCGCGCGGCCTCCTTCAGGGACCAGCGCAGCGGTCAGCGCCAGGCTTTGAACCCGGAAGCGCCCGCTGCCTGGCGCTCCGCAGAGCTCGACCTCCTCAAGTCCGTAGAGGTGGGCCACCACGGCGAAGGGTCCAGCCAGACCCAGGGCGGTCAATAACGCGATGCTGCGGTCGGCAAGAGTCACCAAACGCTTTTCGATGTGGAAGCCATTCACGACGATTGTGGGATCATCGTCGATGCGGTGGCCGAGGGTGAACACCTGCTCGACGACACCGGGCCGCAATAGCCGGGCGAACCAGTCCAACTCGGGATTGGGTTTGTCGGGAATGGCGCGCGCCGGGGCCTTCGCCCACCACTGGGTGTGATCCTGACCGGTAAGCGTCGTGACCTCGTCCGTAGGAAACAGCAGATGGCGCGCAGCCTGCACTGCCTTGAGATCTAGGTTTGTCGCGCCGAGCGCCGCGGCCGGAGCGATGCAGAGCCATGCCGCGGGCTCGGAAACGATGGCCGGCGGATTATTGGCGAACCGGGAATTTAGCGTTTGGATGGCAAGGGCGTGGAGCGGCGGCAACAGGTCGGGGGGCGGCGGCCGCGTGGCGATTATGTCATCGGCGATGACGTTCAGGCCCAGCTCCAGACGCGCCGACAGCTTGTCGCGGGCGTCCCGGCGAGCCTTGTCAGGCTTCTCGCTCGCCAGCTCATAGTCGGCAGGAAACCGGTGATGGTTTAGGTCGAACGGCAGGTCCTTTGGCGGCCCGAAGGCTGTGTTCATGGCCAAGAGAATCCGCTCCCAACCCTTGGCCATCAGCGCATAGCCGTATTCGGCCATGACATTGGGGTTCGGGACCAGTTTTCCCTCGGCCGTTTGCGCCACGATCGAGATATCGCCGACGAAGACATCGCAGGCTTCGATTTTTCTTAGGATGGTGGCATTCACCGGAGGGGTCCCCGGAATGCCTTGCGTGTCGGAGTCGATGATCACCTCGATTCCGCGAGCCGCCTTGATCCGGGCCGCCGCCGCCTCCAGCGCGACGCGAATGAACTCCTTCCCAAGTTTGGGTGGATGATCGCTCTGCCAGGAATAGAAGACCATGAGCTGCATCCCTCCGGTGTAGGAGGCTCGCGGCAATGGTCAAGCTGGGGCGACCTGAGGAGAAGGGCGCACATGTCGGACCTTCCGCCTTGGCGCCGGCACACGGCCCGCTTTCAGGACCGCGTCCTGGGGCTTGGGGCGACGACCCTTGACTTTCTGCACCCGTTCCTGGACGACCTTCCAGCCTGGCCGATCTCGACGGAGCTGAGCGACCGGGCTGCGCTTAAGTTTCAGGTCTGCCTTGTGACCCTTGGCAGCCTTCGCTCGGCGCGCGAGGTAGCGTTTTCGACCTCGAAGCTCTGGCTTCAAGGCCACTTCCTCCTCGCGGCAACCGGCTTTCGGACGGTTCAGGTGCTATACGGGCAGCTATGCTGGCTGGAGCAAAAGGTCTTGCGGCCCATAGAGGCCGGAGACCTCGGCGTCGCCCACAACCGCGCCGTCAAGGTCATCTTCGGATCGAACACGGCCATCCCGCATGTACGCGGCGGGGTCGGGCCTCACCCGCTTGTCAACGTCATGGATTTCATTCGGGCTGCCGAGGCCGCCACACCGGGACTTCTAGAGGACTACAAGTTCCTCTGCGACAGCGCGCACCCAAGTTACATGCTGCAAAGCTGGCTGCTCTTCGCTGGCCCTGACCACGACAATTGGACCAACCCGACCTTTGCGCTTCAAGCCGAAGCACTACTGGACCGGATCGTGGTTGCTGGCGAGACCTCGATCAACGAGATCGGAATCGTCGCGAAGGACCTCATGTCTCGGTGCGTCCCGGAAGTCCGCAGCGAGACAGCTTCCGAAGGAAACTGAGGCGAACGCCGAAGCGCCCGCCTCAAATGCCGTTAGGCGGCGGCAGCCGTCGATTGACGCTGGTGGAGGAAGTCCGCCGCTCGCTGAGCGTGGGCAGCGGCGGTGAAGATGAACCGCTGATCGCCCTTGAGCACCTCCAGCCAGCTGGCGATGTAGCTGGCGTGATCCGCTCGGGGATCTAGCGCCAATCCCAGGTCGGCGCAGAGGAACGCCGCGCCAAGTTCGGCGACCAGCTCTTCACGAGCATAGCCGTCGTCGCCCCACCGCTTGCGGCCGAAGTCGCGATCTAGTCGGGTCGGGTGCCGGGTCCAGTGGGTGCATTCGTGAGCCAGGGTTGCGTAGTAGGCCTCCGGGTCCTGGAAGCACTCGAACGGCGGCATCTGCACGTAGTCGGGATGAATGGCGTAGTAGGCCTGGTCGCCGCCATGCCGGATGTCGGCGCGCGTGGCCCTGAAGAAGGCCTCGGCCTGATCGATCCGCTGGGCGGCGTCGAACCTGGGTTCGGCGACCGTGTGGAAGTGCGGCGGCAGACCCTCGACCTGTTCGACGTTGAAGACAGTGTAGGCCTTCAGGAATGGGATCTGACGCTCGACGTCCTGGCCGTCATCGCCGGTCTCGGTGCGCTTGATCCGGTTGGCGTAGACCACCGTGGCGCCGTGCTCGCCCTTGCGGACATGGCCCCCGAGCGCCAGGGCCTGGCGGAAGGTGATCCAGATCGGCGCGGTGTAGCCGCGGGCGACGGCTTCGGCCCAGAGCAGGATGACGTTGATGCCGTTGTAAGGCTCGCCGATGGACCGCAGCGGGCGGCTGATCCGTCCGGCCAGATGCTCGGCGGACCAGGGCTTGGTCCAGGGGCGGACGCCGGTCTCAAGGTCGGCGACGATGGCGTTGGTGACCCGGCTATAGAGGTCTTGTCTGGATTTGGGGCGTGAGGTCTCAGATGCGCGCGTCATGGCGGCCTCCTGTGGGTTCAGGTTTTGGGGACGCGGCGCCCCGCCGACAGCGGCGGGGCGCTCTGCGGGGGGGGGTCAGTCGGCCTGGCGGCTGCGCGACCAGATCAGGCTGTAGCCCGAGCCCCGTTCACCTTCGGGGGCGTCGACCAGGCTGGCGTAGATCGGAGCCGGGAAGCTCGGGTCGTCCAGCTTGACCGAGAGGTAGGCCCGGTCCTCGCGGGAGGTCTTCATCCAGGCGGCGCCGAATTCGGTCTGGCCGGAGAAGATGCGGAAGTCGGGGGCCTTGTCGTTGTCCTTCTCGACCTTGCGCAGGACGGCGGATTTGACGTTGAGGGTCAGGGTCTTGATCGCGCCGTTGTAGTTGCCGGCGTCGTCCTTGGTGAAGGTGCCGATGGTCGCCATTCTATATTCTCCTAAGTCTTCCTCGGACCGCGCCCATCGCGGCCTCGATGGCGATTTCCAGGACGAGGGGCGCTGGGCGCCGCAGCTGCAGGCCCGCAGCGCAGCGGAGGACGCCGGCGACGACTTGTTTGACGCGCGAGGAATTCGGCGCAGCCGAAGGGGAAAGAAGTCGGGAGCCGGCGTTGGGGCGATCAGCGGGGCCGGAACGGCCCGCACCCCTCGGCCCAATCAGGCCAGAGAGAGGCGACATGGGTCGGTCGCGAAGGTGCGGAGATCGGGCCGGCGACCGGGACCACACCACCGGCGACGCCGTGCGCCCTGCACGCAGAAAGAAGGGCCGCCCACCTCGTCGGCGCACGGCCCCCAGAGTCGGGAGAGAAGGGCCGCGACCTGCGGCCTCGCCGCTAGGCGGCTTCTTCGGTCAGGCCCGGCGCCTCGGACTGAACCTCGGACGCCGCCGGGACCGGCGCTCGAAGCAGGCTCGGCAGCCAGCCCTTCCCGGCCAGCAACGCCTCGGCCTCCGACGCCATATCGGGCTTCTTCAGGCCGCCGATCCGCTCGGCCGCCTCCGCCGACACGGCCTCCCGAACCGCCTCGCCGATCCCGGCCTTGGTGACGCGGCCCAGATAGCTCGCCACGGTCGGCGTCCAGTAGCCGCTCATGTCGAGGTCCTCCGGCTCCTCGGCTTCCGGGCTGGCGTCATCCGCGTCGCCTTCCGGCCGGACCCCACCGCCGCCGGACTCGACGTTCGGCTCAGGCTCGGGCGCCGGCATGTCCTCGGGCCGGACTAGTCCCCGCTCGACGCGGGCCACGCCGTCCTGGCCGAGGATCACGAAGACACCGCCGCGCGCAATCTCTTCGGGGTGGTAGGCCGTGCCGTCGCCGAAGACGTCGAGGGCGGCGTCGATCTCCTTGAAGCGGGCCTCGATATCGGGCGGGAGATCCTCGACGGCGTCCCACTCGCTGACCAGGGTGTCGTACTCTTCGGAGAGAGCGTCGATCTTCGCCGTCTCGTCCTGCGAGCGCTCCACCGGACGAGGGTAGACACGGGCGAGGCCGAGCGCGCGCGGGAAGTCGATGTGGGGTTCGGACCACTTCCAGCCCTCCGCCTCCCGCACGTTCTCCGCGATCCCGGCCAGCTTCTCGGCCACCAGCCGGTCCAGCAGGGCCGGGTCCTCGAACCAGCCGCCGCCATCTTCGGTAAAGAGGTCGCGCAGGATGGTCCCACCCGCCTCGAGGTAGGGTTCGGTCCCGATGAACAGCGCCCGCCGGTCGGCGGCCGACACCTTGGCCTCGGTCATGGCGCGACGGATCAGATAGGGCGGACGGTGACCGCCCAGCTGCTCCAGGACCTGAGCCTGTCGGGCATGGTCCTCGCTGACCGCGAACGCCATCATCTGGTCGAGGTTCAGGTCTCCCGCCCGGTAGAGGTCCATCAGGGCCGCGCTGACGGCGCCGAGGCGAAGCCGCTGGCGCACCACCTGGGCCGACACGCCGAACCGGGCCGCGATCTCCTCGGCCGACAGCCCCCGCTCATCGGCGAGCCGTCGGAAGGCTTCGAACTGGTCGGCCGGATGCATGCCGGTGCGAGTGACGTTCTCGTCCAGGCTGATCTCATGCGGATCGTTGGCGAGGTCCACGACGCAGCGCACGGGCTCAGCCTTCTTGATCTGCTTACGCTTGGCGAGCACGCAGAGCGCGAGGCGACGCCCCTCGCCGATGGTGACGAGGTAGAAGCCGGTCGGCGTCCCCTCCCCGTCCGCCTCGGGCTCCACGACGGGGGCCTGGAGGACGCCCTTCACCGCGATGCTGGCGGCCAGGGCCTCGATGTCGGCCTGCGCATGCGGGGTCCGCCGCGCATTGCGCGGCGACTTCTTCAGCTTGTTGAGCGGCACGTCGATGACGTCGCCGTCCTGATGATTGAGTTCGGTCTGTTGGGTCATGTCTGCCTCCTTGGGGCATGGCTGGCAGGCGCAAGGCGCGCCTGCTGCCCTGCCCGTCGGCGAGACCGGGGTAGCAAGGGCCAGGGCGAGCCGGCCGGAGGGGTGTCTCCCGGCCTGCACAAGCCGCTCGTGCTTGTGCCTGCCATCCACCTGTGATCTGGCGCGGAAGGTCGGGGAAACCGGCCGAAGCGGCGGCGAAGCCGCGCACCCTGTCCTGCGCGAGGGCGGAGCCCTTAGGGCCGCGCGCCGCGGGAGCGGCGCGACCATAGCAAAGGCTTTGCCGCACCCTCAGGCGCAGCAGGCTTGGCCGCCAGCCTCCTGGATCGGCGGACAGGGAAAATCGCCATAGGAGCAATAGACGCAGCAGTCGCCCGGCTTGGGCTTGAGTACGGCGCCGCAGCCCAGGCAGTCGTAGAAGTACTGGCAGGCGTCCGCCGGCATGGTCTCGGTCGCCTGGTGGCCGCAGTGCGGACAGGTCAGCGTGGAGCGAGCCTGGATCTGAACGTCGCTCATCCTCGGGCGCCCCGGATGAGCGCCAGGGCCCATGGCTCGACGATCGGCCGCCACGCCAGGGCGAGGAGAACGAGAACCGTGGCCGCCCCGAGCAGCCCGGTCGCAAGCCGCGATGGCGCAGCGCAGGCGCGGCCGGCCCGACACATCCGTGCTCGTCGCCAGGTCATGAGCCAGCCCACGCCGATCATGGCGAGCGCCGCGAGCGTGATCCAGGTGCGCTGACCTGCGAACCAGCTAAGGCCGCCCAGGCCCAGCCCGGCAAGGGCCAGCGACATCGGCAGGACGCAGCAGGCGGCCCAGGCGAAGACCGCACCCCCCGCGGCCGCGACTGCCGCCCAGCTCAGGGTGGCTTCAGCCGCCTCGCGGTCGGCCCCCTGCCTGCGAGATCCAAACCCGCTGCTCGTCGTCATGCCCTCATCTCCTGGTGCGATCCGGACCAGCATGCCATCTGTAGCGACTACAGACTCAAGCCCCGATCGACAGGCGACTTCCATGGCTGAAAAGGCGATGCCCATCGGCGAACTCTCGCGCCGCACGGGCTGCAACATCGAAACGATCCGCTACTATGAGCGGATCGGCCTCATTCCTGCCCCCCAACGGCGCGGGCGCTACCGCAGCTATCGGGCGGACGATGTGGGCCGCCTCGGATTCGTGCGTCGCGCACGTGCCCTCGGCTTCACGCTGGAAGAAGTGCGCGCCCTGCTGGGCCTCGCGGCCGGCGGGCAAGATCCCTGCGCCGAGGTGCGGTCCCTCGCCGCATCGCACCTGAAGGACGTGCGGGCGCGAATCGCCGACCTCCGGCGCATGGAGCGGGTCCTGGCAGACTCGGTTCGAGCTTGCGACAGCGGGCAAGATCCCGGTTGCCCGCTTATCGAGGCCCTCGACGCGGACCGTCCGACCAAGGGGTGTTGACACGAAATTGCGGAAGTGGCGTTGCACAAGCCATCGTCGGGAGCAGTGCTATGCCTGCGGCAGCACACGCCCTGGGCCGACGAGTGGCGCGTCCTCTACGAGAAGCGCCCGCGCCGCCGTCGTGAGCACCGCCAGCGCGTCCACCGCCCCGTCGGCTTCGCCCTTCTCGAAGTCGCCGGCCTGGCCCATCTGGTTGGTGACGTGGGCGAAGCAGAGCACCTGCCGGCTTCGAGCCGCCGCAAAGGCGTAGAGCCCGGCCGCTTCCATCTCCACGGCGAGCAGCCCGCGTTCGCGCATGGCGGCGATCTCGGTCTCGGTCTCCCGAAACGGTGCGTCCGTCGTCCAGGTCCCCCCGCGGATCACCGGCGTGCGAAGATTTACGAAGGCCCCGTCGACGGCTTCGAGCAGATCACCCGCCGCGGCGCTGAACTCACCGGGCGCCAGGTAGTGGTAGCTGACGCCCTCGTCCCGCAGCGCCCGGTCGATAAGCACGAAATATGGGGGCGCGACACCGACAGGCGCCAGCCGCCCGGCCGACGTCATGCTGAGGAGAAGCTCGCAGCCGCTGGCGAAGAGCTGCTCAGCGACGAGGACCGCGAAGGCCGCGCCGACGGCGCAACCGATGACGCCGTACTCGCAGCCGCCCTCCTCGAACCGATAGAGCTCCGTGTGATAGCAGGCCCAGGCAGGATCCCGCCGCGCCCGACCGCTCGCCTTGAGCGCGCGGACGAGGTCCCCGTCCGGGTCGAGAATGCAGACCCGAGTGGTCTGCAGATCGGGCAGTCCCTTTTGTCGTCGCGCCTCGCGCAACAGATTCTCAGGACGGAAGGCCGAGGCCTCCGCATGGCGCTTGCCGGCCAGGATCGGCGCATTGAGCGGATCGCCGATCATGACGCCTTCCCGTCGGCTGTCTTGCGGAAGAGGCACCAGACGAAGCTCTGCGAGGCGCCGCCCGGAGTCAGGTGGGTTTCCGGGCGAGCGTCGATCAATGCGAAACGGGGGCCCAGGATCGCTGCGAGCATCTGCGGCGAGTATCGCTGAACCGGCAAGCCGCTGCAGCGCTCGGGCCCGTCCAAGGCGAAGGTCGCCAGGATCACATGGCCCCCAGGACGCAGCGCCCGCTCGAGCGTCCGAAGGTAGGCTTGGCGATCCGCCGCATCGATGAGGAAGTGGAAGACGGCGCGGTCATGCCAGAGGTCGAAGGCGGCGGCGGGCGGACGCCAGGTCGTGATGTCCTCGACCAGCCAGTTCACCAGCGCCGCCCGCTCGCCGAGCCGCGCCTTCACCTCCGCCAGGGCCTGGCTTGAGACGTCCAGGACGCTGACGTGGCGAAAGCCGCGATCCAGCAGGTGGTCGACGAGGGCCGAGGCGCCGGCGCCGACGTCGATGATCGCGCCTTCAGGATTCGCCCCAGCTGCCGCGATTATAGCCAGGGACGGCGACGGCTCGGCTTGGAACCAGCTCACGGTTTCCGCCGCCTTGGAGCCGTACACCTGCTCCCAATGCTCTTGCGTCGTGCTCAAATTGAGGCTCCTAGCGACGCTAGCCCAGGCATACGCCTGGGCCGACGATCGGGATTCTTGACGGCTTGCGCCTGCACGCTAACATTCAAGAACTCTCTTGAATGATCGTCAAGCCGCCATCGGGAGTCTTCGCCTGTCCGCCAAGCTCGACCTCTTCGCCGCGTTCGCCGAGATCGGCCGGGCGCTAGGCAACCCGCATCGGCTGGACCTGTTGGAGCACCTTGCGCAGGGTGAGAGGAGCGTCGAGGCGCTCGCAACCAAGGGGGGCCTGACCGTCGCCAACGCCTCGCAGCACCTGCAGGCCTTGCGTCGCGCCGGCCTGGTCATTGGTGAGCGTCGCGGCAAACAGATCGTCTATCGCCTCGCCGGCAGCGACGTTCTCGACCTGACGGCGGCCCTCAGAATCGTGGGCGAGCGCCATACCGATGCCGTCAGGACCGTGATCGAGGACTACTTCCAATCGCGAGACAGCCTCGACGCCGTGGAATTCGCGGCGCTCGAACAGATGATGGCGGACGGGCTCGTGACGCTGCTTGATGTGCGGCCGTCAGATGAGTTTGCGGACGGCCATGTCGCCGGCGCCGTGAACATCCCTCTGGCCGAACTCGGATCGCGCCTGGATCAGATCTCCCCCGATGTCCAAGTGGTCGCCTACTGCCGCGGCCCCTGGTGTGTCCTGGCCTTCGAGGCGGTCGCGTTCCTCCGCGAACAAGGCCGCGAAGCCCGGCGGCTCGATGGCGGGCTTCCGGAATGGCGGCGCGCGGGCCTGCCCGTCGAGGCCGGCTCGCCGCGCTGACGGTCAGCTCTTGCACAATCCGGGCGTCTCATCGCCGAGCGGCGGGCGGACCGCGGCCAGGGCGATGAAGGCGGCGCCAAATGTGGCGCGCCGTCCAAGCCATGGATCGACGCTGGCGGCGAGCGATGCGAACCAGCCGACCGGCGGATAGAAGATCGCGCCTCGCATAGCGCCGACCTTCAACCCTGAAGCCTCGACGAGACGGCGGAGTTCAGCCCGGCTCCAAAAGTGGGCCGCGCTCCACGTCGCGGACCCCAACCAGCCGCGAACCCTGCGCATCGCCGCCCACAGGCTGTGCCGCCCAAGCTCCCCAATGACGAGCCGGCCGCCCGGTTTCAGCACCCGGACCATCTCGTGGACGGCCAAGCTAGGGTCGGGAACCAGGCAGAGCACTGTGATCGCGACCACCAGATCGAAGGTGTCCGCCTCGAACGGCAGGGCTTGCACGTCGCCGCGGAGAAGCTGGGCCTCCGCATTCGCGGCGCCGAGCCGGTCACGGGCGGCGGCGAGCATGCGAGGATCGGTGTCCAGCCCGGTCACCCGCGCGCCGCTGCGCGCGAGCTTCAATGTGAGCATGCCGTCTCCGCAACCGGCATCCAGGACTCGGCGGCCCGGGAGGGACCCGCACAGCTCGACGACCAGCGCCTGCTCCAGGCGCTCGGTGACGCGACCAAGACGGCTTGCATGCCAATGGCGATACGACTGCGGCAGGTCCGACAATGCCGCGGCCGGCTCAGGATCCTTGGGACTCCTGTTGCGGCGAGGGCTCAGAACACCAGCACCTTATCTGCCGCGCTCACCGCCGCGGCCAGGGCGTCCATGGTACTCCGCTCCGCATGTTCCATCAGGTCCTCATCAGCCAGCCCGCGCGCGTCCATGCACGTGCCGCAGAGCAGGACCTTGCCCTTGCCGGCCCTCACGCGACGCAGCATGCGCTCGATATTGTAGAACCCTTCAGGCGTCTTCTGGCCCTTGCGCGCGGATGCGACGGCGTCGGCCATCAGGAAGACGGTGACTTCATGCTCGGGATCGGCCTTCAGGAGCGCCGAAGCCAGCCTCAGCCCGTTGTAGGTGCGTTCCGTGCCGTAGGGCGGATCGTTGAGGATGAACAGAGTTCTCATCTCGCGCTCCACTTGGCCACGGACCTTACGCCATCCTGTCTGCTGAGCGGGCGGCTGCAATCAGGACCGCATTCCATGGCCGTCTTCCAGGCCAGGTCCAGATGGTGTTCCCGCCACGCTCGAGTTCGCCTTGACCTGCATCAAGCAGCGCGGCGCTGGCGCCGAACCCGTGACCTCCGGAGACGACGCCCTCGGGTGCGACAGGGCGTGTGTGGCGCCGCCCCTTGTCGCCGGCCATCATCGCAGGCGAAGGTCGCGGCCGGCCGGGTGGCCGGCGCGCATGTCCAAGCCGCAAGGCCAAAGGCGCCGGCGCATGTCTCAAGCATGTTCTCAACGCCCGGCTTCGCCATTTCACGCATAACGGGTCTTGCCTTCGCGGCGCCGCTTGTCGAGACTCGAACGGAATGAGAACCGAGATCGATCACCTTCCCCCGGCCAAGCAGCGCGAACTCGAACGGGTGATCGGCCTGTTGATGGGCGAGTTCGAGCAGGCGATCGCCGGCGGCACCCAACCGTTCCGCAAGAACGGGAAGATCCTCAAGATCATCCTGTTCGGCAGCTATGCGCGGGGCGATTGGGTGGACGAGCCGCACAACGGCTACCAGTCGGACTTCGACCTGCTGATCGTCGTCAGCCACGAGAAGCTGACCGACATCGCCGACTACTGGTACGTCGCCGAAGACAAGATCCTGCGCGACCCCAAGATCGGCCGCACGGTCAACATCATCGTCCACACCCTGCAGGAGGTGAACGCCGCCCTGGGCAAGGGCCAGTACTTCTTCACCGACATCGCCCGCGACGGCATCGTCCTCTACGAGCTGCCCGGCCACGCTTTGGCGACACCCATGCCGCCCACGGCCAAGGACGCCTATGAGGTCGCGAAGGGGTATTTTGAGGATTGGTCCAAGAAGATCGAAAGCGCGCTCAAGATCGCGCGCTTCGCCATCGAGCAAAGTGAGCTCAACGACGGCGCCTTCCTCCTGCATCAAGCCGTCGAGCGTTGCTACGCCTGCTTCCTCCTGGTCCGAACGCTCTATTTTCCGCGTTCGCACAACATCAAGTTCCTGCGCTCTCTGGCCGAGCAGGCCGACGCCCGGCTCATCGGGGCCTGGCCTCGCGACAACAAGACCGACCGTCGCCGTTTCGAACTCCTGAAGCGCGCCTATGTCGAGGCGCGCTACTCGCCGAGCTACAAGATCAGCGCCGAGGACCTCGACGCCCTGGCCGAGTCCGCCGTGCGCCTACGCGATGTCGTCCAGAGCGTCTGCCTCGAACGATTGGAAACGCTTCGGCGGGAGGCGTCGGCGCCTTAGGCGGCCGGATCGAAGAACATGCGCGCCGCCTGTGGTTCGAAGACGGCGAACCGGCTATCGAAGCGCCGTGAAAACCTTCATCGACCTCGTAGGCGCCTCGGGCGCGACCTATCGCTTCCGCCTCGTGCCAGCCCCAGCTCAGCTTGCAGCGAGCGCCGGTAACTTCGCCTTCCTGCGCGCAGGCCCGGGCCAAGGGGCGCTGGTCTGTATCGGCACGGCGCTCAGCCTCAGCGACGCCGCCAACGCGTGGAAACTCGCCATCGACCGGCATCAGGCCAACGCCATCTACGTGCGGCTGAACATCGCCCGCGACGTTCGCCTGTACGAACACCAGGACATCGCCGAGCGCCATGCGCCGACCATGATCGTCACCGAGGCGGACTGACCGCAGCCCCTCGTGATCGCCTGCCCACGTCGCGGGCACGAGCGTCCGTCGAACTTCAGGCCGACATCAGCCGTTCGAGAGATCCCACGGGTACTTGTCCTGCAGGTGCTCCTGCACAAGCGGAAGCTGGTCCTCGAACTTCACCGTCCAGTAGCCATCGCCGTCGCGTGGACTTGTGATCTCGTAGTCCTTGCCGCCGACCGCGACCAGGCGAGTTCCGAAGACGTCCGACAAGTAGCGGCTAGCGCGGCGCGCATACGCGGCGGCCTCTGCGCGCACATCGATCGGCGCCCCATCGAGCACGTCAGCCTCGTACTTCGCCTCGTTGAGGTCGCGGTAGAGCGATCCGAAATCGTAGAGGAATGGGGTGGTGATGCGATCGGCGACTTCGACTTCGCCGCAGGCGCTGCAGATGTTCACCAGCAGCTGGTCGTTCGACCATTGGCTGTCGCCGTGCCGGTTGTGGTTCTCCTCGAGCAGCACAGCCGTCGGCAGGATACGGCCGCTCTGGCACTGGCCACAAAATGGGAAGTTAATGTCGACAAGGTCGAAGCTGCCCTGATCGAACACGGCGACCTTATAGAGAGCGCCTTCCAGCTGCAGCGGCTCGTAGGAAGCCAGTCGCTTGAAGGCGAT
This sequence comes from Phenylobacterium sp., assembly GCF_016124325.1. Lineage (GTDB taxonomy): Bacteria > Pseudomonadota > Alphaproteobacteria > Caulobacterales > Caulobacteraceae > Phenylobacterium. Next base: position 138,321 of record NZ_WGNY01000022.1, on the reverse strand, counting down.
ATTGGTCGTCACGTCGATCCGGTGCATAGCGCCGTCCACGACGCCGACGAAGTCGGTCGCGTCGCCGATGTCAGCCGCGACAACTAGGTTGAGGTCCTTCCGGTACTGTTCGAAGAAGGCGACCTCCGCCTTCAGCCCCGTATAACCCGTGGGGCCGAGCGTCTTGCGGTAGCCGTCGAGCCAGGTCTTGGCGACGGCCGAGTCCTTCTGCATCTGGGCGAAGATGATCCGCCGCTTCTCATTGTAGACCTCGGCTGGGTTACGGGCCTTGGCCACCTCCCAGGTCGCCGCCACGATCAGGACACCCGGCCCTTGGAGGCGAAATTCGCGGCGAAGTAGTCGATCACCTCTGACGCCTGGGTGCCTCTGCGGAATTCCTTCTGCGCCTCAAAATCGAGGTCCGGGAGCATGTGGATCAATTGATCATCCTTGAAGAGAGGCAGGAGGGCGTCTGGATCAAGCCCGTCCGTACGCTGGCCGGTCATGATATTGCCCGCCTCAAGCGCCGCGCCGATCATTACGTCCGCTAACTGGATGGCCGGGCAGGTCTTGGAGTCGACCTGGGCCACCTCGGTCAGCTTCAGGGGGAACTTGAAGCTGGCGATCGCCGTCTGCCGCAGTTCGACCTCATCGGTGTGGTCGATGAAGGCCTGTAGCAATTCATGGTACGTGGCCAAGTTCTTCGACTCGTCGTGCTCCACCCGATAGGGGCCGTCCGACATGATCTCCATCCGGCTGATCAACGCCTGCATGACCACCATGGCGAGGTCGGTCGAGATACCTGGTGTGGCGATCGCTCTCAGGCAGTCCGGGCACGCGTCCCTAGCCAGGGGCCCAATCGCCTCGGGAAACGCTTGCCAGTTAGTACGCCGCGCCGCGGCCACCAGGGCGTTCAGACTCTCGGGGGTCTTCTCTTTCATCGCCAGCTGGAAGGCCGCCAGCATGGCCTCGAATGGCTCAGCCCCCAGCATCGTCGGTCCGACGACGCTCAGCAGCGATCCCATCGCATAGTTCTGCCCATCGGCATAGAATTCGGCTCCGCGCTTATAGTACCAGGGCTCCACGGCGTAGTCACAGAACATCAGGACCAACATGTAGCGCTTGTCCAAAACGTGGGTGACGCATTTGTAGCCCTGCAGCAGGTCGCGCAGCAGCGCCAGAAGATGCGGCCGGCTGCCAGGCCGCCGTGACAGAGCGCGGTACTTCAGCTCCGGGGCCTGGAGACGCGGGAAGTGTTCTTTGATCAGCCGAGCAGCGTCGTCGTCGCTGATCGCGATTGCCGCGGCGCCCTGCAGACGTTACTGGGGGTTGAGCAGGTCGAACCCGGTGTAGCCGCTTTCGTCGATCCGGAAACATTCCATGGTCACTCCTCTCGTCCGCCGCCGACGGGATCTAGGGTCGCCTGCGCGCCGGCGCAGAGGTGATCTCCGCCGCTCCACGAAGAAATTAGACTACTCGGCCCTGCAGCGTGACCGCTTTCCACCCCGCGCAGTCCTCCGCAGCGATCGCTTATGAGCAGAGCCGCGTCGCTCCGCCCCGAGCGGTGAGGTCGGTCTTGGCTAGGCGACGAGCGTCAGATCCAATTCGCCCGGTTGCCGGTGGTTGACTGTGAGGAAGCGACGGCTTCGCCAGGCGCCTTTTTCGCCGACCCTCAAACTGCGACGCTACTCCCGGGCGGAGGCCTGATCATCACCTGAGCGTCGCCAGCAGGTCGGCGCAACGTGGCTTCAGCTCCAATGTGGATGGCTGGGCGAGCAGCCACGCCCCGAACGCGTCGATCGCGCGTCGCTCGCCTTCCGTCCAGCCGGCAGCGTGCGTGAGCTCGGCGTAGATGGCCCGGGCCTGCCGCCTCGGCTCGGGCGCGCTGCCGAAGGTTCTGAGAAGTTTCCTGGCGGCGGACAAGGCTTCATTGCGGCTGGCGGACATTCCGAATCCCCGAGGACCTCGCCTGCATGGAATGGCCGAGCGGAGTCGTCAAATGGGCGACCTTGGACCCGGTCCTCCGCTGAACCGGCGTGCGACTTGCGTTCGGCGCCCCGTTCACCCTAGGCTTGCATCGCGTCGCGGACACCGCGGCGCCGAGGCGTGAGAACCTCGCTTGAGACGACCGCTCCGCGCACCCTCGTGTCCGGCGTGGCCGATGCGTATGTCCAGGCCGCAAGGCTAAAGGCGTCGGCGCATGCCTCAAGCATGTTCTCAACACCCGGATGTCGCCGGGTCTGGCCTCGGAACAGCGAGGCGAGGCCATGACGCAGCAGTCGGACATCGTGAACGCCCTCGCCGTGGCGGAGGACGAGCGCCGAGCCGACGCTGCGGCGGCAGAGGCGCTCGGCGAGCTCTATCGGCGCTATGCCGGCTGGCTGAGGGCGTTGCTGCGGCGACGATATGGCGCGGACGCCGACGACCTCGTCCAGGAAACATATATTCGCATCGCCCCCTATCACGCGACCCAGGAAATACGTCATCCTCAAGCACTACTGATGCGCATCGCGAGCAACCTGGCGCGCAACCAGTTGCGGCGAGAGTCGAACGGCCGGCGCCTGAACGCTTTGCTTGTGGAGGAACGGATCCATGTCGGGCATGCCGTCGCGCCTGACCAGTTCGAAGCCCTTCTGTTCAAGCAGATCGTGCTCGAACTTCCGATGATCTACAGGGACGTCATGATCCTGAGCCGCTTCAGCGGACTGACGAACGACGAGATCGCGCGGTCCCTGGGCCTTTCGATCAAGACCGTGGAGTGGCGGATTTCCCGGGCTGTCGCGCTCTGCGCCAAGAGAACCAGCGAATAGGCGGCGGGACGTTCGATGACGACGAACAGCAAGGACGACCGGGCCCGGGAGGAGGCCGCGACATGGTTCGCGCGGCTGAAGACCCGCTCGATCAAGGCCGAGACCCTGGAGGACTTCTTCGCCTGGCGCGCGGCGCCCGGGAACGAAGAAGCGTTCGCCCGCGTCGAGGCGATGTGGCGCAAGGGCGACGGCCTCGAGAACGACCCCGACATCGCCCGCGCGACAGCGCAGGCCCTTGAGCGCGGCGCGATGCGGCGGGGCGCCGGCGCGGCCACGCCCAGGCGGATGGCGGCGGTCGCCGCGATCCTCGCGGTCATCGTGATCGGCGCCGTAGTCGCCAGCTCGCGGTTCGCCGGCTCGACCTACGGAACCGGTGTCGGCGAGCGTCGCCATGTGGAGCTTGCCGACGGCTCCAGCATCGACCTCGACACCGACAGCAAGGTTCGGGTGCGGCTCGACGCCTCGAAGCGCTCGATCACCCTGGAACGGGGCCAGGCCCTGTTCGACGTGACCCACGATCCGTCCCGCCCCTTCGTCGTCGCGGCGGGACAGACGCGGATCGAGGCGCTGGGTACGCGGTTCGACGTGCGGCGCGACGCGGGGGATGTCCGCGTGACGCTGATCCGCGGCAAGGTCGCCGTCCGGGACGCCAGTCCGCTCAGCCGAGGCGAATGGACGCTCGCGCCCGGCCAGCAGATCACCACCGGCGCCAAGGCCGCAGTTCCGGTCGCCGTCGATGCGAACGCGGTCTCCAGCTGGACGACAGGCCGGCTGATCTTCCGTCGCCTGCCGCTCGCCGATGCGATCGACGAAGCCAATCGCTACAGCCGGCGCAAGATCATTCTCGACGCCGACGCCAAGCTCGCCGCGACCCCGGTCAACGGCGTGTTCAACGCCGGGGAAACCGACGCACTGGCCGCCGCAGTTTCGGACCTCTACGGGCTCGAAGCGCACCAGCAACCAGACGGCGACATCCTGCTGCGTCCTCCGAACCGGTGACGCCCTTCGGGTCGTCGCCGAGATTATTTTTTGCCCTCCGTCAGGGTTTGCCGGGGGCTCAGGTGTCTATCCCCCAATTCGCATCGCACGGCGCAAGGCCGACCGCCGCCTAGATGGCGCGATGCGCGTCGCCAGGAGGGGATAGGCATGCGTGGAAGTCGAGTGAGACAGGTCGTGTTGCAGGGGGCTTCGGCCCTGGGGCTGGCGTCGGCGATGGCGTCGACGCCGGCCTTCGTCATCGCGGCGGAGACCGCCATCGCGTTCGATATCCGGTCGGGCACGCTCGAGGCGGCGCTGGTCGCCTATTCGGCGCAGAGCCATCGGCAGTTGCTCTATTCGGCCGCCCTCGTCGCCGGCCGGCAGGCGCCGGCCCTGAAGGGTCGCTTCACGGCGGATGAAGCGCTCGAGCGGCTGCTGTCCGGAAGCGGCCTGGTCGCGGGGCGCACCGTCGATGGCTCGATCATCCTGCGCGCCAGGCCCGCGACGGGACCGACCGGCATGTCCGGCCCCGCGGCGGATGGGGTGATCCGGGCTGCCGCCCAATCGGTCTTGGAGGCGCCCGATGGGGCCCCGTCTTCCGATCGGGCCATGGAGACTGCGCCCGCCGCGCCGCCCACGATGATCGCCGAGGTGGTAGTCACCGGAACTCACCTGCGCGGAGTCGGAAGCGGTCCCTCGGAAGTCGTCACCCTGGACGGCGAGGCTTTGACCAAACGGGGTTATGCGACGATCGGCGAAGCCCTCGCCAGCCTGCCGCAGAACTTCGGCGGCGTCGGAACCCCGACGAGCCTGCTCGCCGGCGCCGATCCGCTGGGGACCAACACCTTCGCCGCCTCGGGCGTCAATCTCAGGGGCCTGGGCAGCGACGCCACCTTGGTTCTGGTCGACGGCCGACGCATGGCCGGCACCGGCTCGAAGGGCGACTTCGCCGACGTGTCGGCGGTTCCCGCCGTCGCGGTGGAGCGCGTCGATGTGCTGCTCGACGGCGCCTCGGCGCTCTACGGCTCCGACGCCGTGGGCGGCGTGGTGAACATTCATCTCAGGAAGAGCCTCGACGGCGCGGAGACCCGCGCGCGCTACGGTGTCGGGTCCGGCGGCGCGGCCGAGGAGACCCAGTTCGCGCAGGCGCTCGGCAAGACATGGCAAGGCGGTCGCGCCCTTCTCGCCTACGAATACTATCATCGCGCCGACCTCCTGGGCGCGGACCGGGACTATGCCGCCTCGACTGACCTGCGTGCGTTCGGCGGGACGGATCACCGGGCGATCTACAGTTCGCCCGGCAATGTGCTGCGGCTCGACTCGGCCACCTCGACCTATGTGCCGATCTACGCCATTCGGGCGGGTCCGACGGGCGCGGCGACCGGCACCGGCGACTTCGTCGCCGGCGAGATCAACCTGCAGAACCAGCGTGCGGGCACGGACCTGCTTCCCGACGATCGGCGCGACAGCGTCTATGGGCACTTCGATCAGAGCCTCAGTGCGCGGGTCACGGTCGATCTGGACGGCCGCTACACCCGGCGGCGCTTCACGTTCCTGAGCGCGCCGTCGACCGCGCTGATTTCGATGCGGCCGGCCAACCCGAACTACGTCCCCCTGCCCGGGTTGACCACCCAGCAGATCGGCTATTCGTTCGCCAACGACCTCGGCGCCTCGATAAGCGGCGGCTATGCGGAGAGCCTCGGGCTGTCGGCGGGCCTCAAGGTCGACCTGTGGGGCGACTGGCGCGCCGAAGCCTATGGCGCTTTCGCCCAGGAGGTCGGCGCTCGCAAATACACCAACGTCGTCAACACCCGCTTCCTGAGCGAGGCGCTGGGGAACATCGCCGACGATCCCGCGACGTCCTATTCGGCGGTCCGGGACGGCTACTTCAATCCCTACGGCGCCGGAAAGGCCAACAGCGCAGCGGTGCTGAGTTTCATCGGCTCGGGCTTTTCACGGCAGGTGAGCCGCAATGAGGTCGACACCCTCTCGGTTCAGGCGGACGGGACCCTGTTCTCGGCGCCGGGCGGGCGGGTGAAGCTCGCGCTCGGCGTCCAGAGGCGCACCGAGACCTTCGATCAGAAGAACCTGGTGTTCACCTCGACGGTCGCGCCCAGCGCCACCCGCAAGCCGGGCTATGACCGCGCCGTGTCCTCGGCGTTCGTCGAGCTGCGAGCCCCGATCGTGGGGCCCGACAACGCCTTGCCCGGCATAGCGGCTCTCGACCTCTCCGTCGCCGGCCGCGTGGAACGCTATGACGATGTCGGCACGACCGCCGACCCCAAGCTCGGCGTGATCTGGAAGCCGCGGTCCGACCTCACGGTCAGAGTCAGCTACGGCACGAGCTTCCGGGCGCCGACGCTCTCGGAAGTGTTCGAGGCCAACGATCTCGGCGCCAGCCTGCTGCAGAAGGGACCCTCCAAGCTCCTGTCAGTGATCCGCTACGGCGGAAACCAGGACCTCAAGCCGGAGACCGCGACCTCCTGGTCGGCCGGCGTCGACTTTGCGCCGGAAACTCTGCCGGGGCTGCGCCTCAGCGCCACCTGGTTCGACACCCGGTTCCGTAACCGGATCGCCCGGCCGGCGCTGGACCACATCTCGACCGCCCTCAGCGACCCGGCGTTCTCGCCGTTCGTCACCTTCCTCGACCCGAGCAAGCCCGCGGACCTGGCGACCATCAACGGGCTGATCACCGATCCGACCTTCGCGTTTCCGGGGCTGTTTCCCGCCGACGCCTACGGCGCCGTCGTCGATGCGCGCTATGTGAACACGGCCTCGACCCGCGTCGAGGGGATCGACCTGGCGGCGACCTACGGCTTCGACCGGGGCCCGGACCGGTTCGAAGCCTCACTCAGCGCGACCTATCTGGCGCGCTACGATCAGCAGCTGACGCCGAACACGCCGGCGGTCAGCCTGCTCGACACGCCGGGCGAGCCGGTGGACTGGCGGGCTCGCGCGAGCTTCGACTGGAGCCGCGGTCCCTGGTCGGCGACGGTCAGCGCCAATCATGTGGACAGCTATGGCGACGGCGAGTCGATTTCTTCATGGACGACCTTCGACCTCCAGGGCCGCTGGCGTCCGGCTGCCGCGTCGCACGCGAATCCGCTGCACGACGTCACCGTGGTCGTGAGCGTGCTGAACCTCTTCGACCGGGATCCGCCGTTCTATGACTCCCCTCAGGGCGTCGGCTTCGACGCCGCCAACGCCAGCCCGATGGGCCGGTTCGCGTCCATCCAGCTGACCAAGGCCTGGTAGCCGGCGCTCGCCGCCCGACCGTCCCCATCAACGCCGAGGCTCCCATGCGCATGCTCCCGCGCCTCGCGGTTCTGTGCCTGCTATTCATCGCCTCGGCGGCCACGGCGCGTCCGATGACGGTGGACGATCTGCTCAGCTTCGAGCAGTGGGGCCAGATCGCCGTCGACCCCTCCGGCCGCTGGCTGGTCGTCGAGCGGCGGGGGCCCTACGCCGACGCGCCGCGCTTCGAAGCCGGCTACTACAGTCGCTACGGGGTCAGCCGCCTCCATCTGGTGGACCTCGCGCGCGCCGGACCCGCACGACCGCTGATGCCCCAGGAGCTAGGCTACGGCTATGTCGCCGGGCCGGTCTCGCCCAAGGGCGGCCGCATGCTGGTCTACCGCTTCGGACACCGCCGATGGGAGGCCGGGATCGTCGAGATCCAAAGCGGCGAGGTGCGCTGGCTCGGCCTGACGCCGGAGCTGGCGGTCTTCGGACGGGTGGCCCAATGGCGCTCGGAGACGGAGTTGCTGTTGATCGCTCGGCCGCCGGGCGACCTGCCGCTGCATATGCGAGCGGGCTGGAAGGCGATGGAGCAATTGCCGGGTCGCTGGGCCCTGACCGCGAATGGCGCGACCGCGTCGGTGACCACCATCGGCAGCGGTCGCTTCCTGGGCCTGCGTCCGCAGGCGCCGGCGAACCGCCTGATGCGGATCGACGCGCCCAGCGGTTCGGCGCGGCTCCTGGCCTCGGGCGGCTTCTTCGACCTGGAGCTCTCGTCCAGCGGCCGCCACGTCGCCCTGGCGACCGAACTCCACGACCTCCAGCCGGCGGCCATCGCGACGCTGCGGGTCGGCTCGGCGCTTCGCCGCCGCAACGTGGTGATCGTCGATCTCGACACAGGCCGCGCCACGAGCCCCTGCGCCGACTGCGACGTGCTCACGCACCTCCTGGCGTGGTCTCCGAAGGCGGAAGAGCTGCTGATCTTCGCCCGCCGCCGTCCGGACGAGGATTGGGCGCAGGGCCGACTGGTGCGAATCGACGCGGCCGCCGCGACGGCGGCCACCGTGAACACCGGCGACGCCGTCCCGACCATCACCTCCGGCCAGGACGGCATTGGCGTGGTCCACGCCGACTGGCTGGGCGATGATCCGATCGTCTATGCGCGATCCACAGCTCAGGGGGATCGGTCCGACTGGTTCAGGGTATCGCCGTCCGGCCCGGTCAACCTCACGGCGCATGCGCCGCCGCCCCCGGCCGTCCCCGCCGCGATCGACGGGTCCGCACTGATGTTCATCGCCGGCGGGCGCGCCTGGCGGGTCGATCGGACAGGCCGCGCGGCTGAGCTCGGACGGACGGAAAACCTGTCGGCGGTCGAACCGTCTCAACTCGACGTCGGCGTCCGCTTCACGGCCAACAGCGCTCCGCGGCGGGCCTGGTTCGCGGCGACCGGGCGGCTTGGCGACCGCGAAGGCCTATGGCGGATCAGCGCGGACAAGCAGGTCTTCCTGCCGATCGACGCGCCAAGGGCCAGGGTCGTCGCGCTCGGCCCACGTGATCTGGTGACGGCCACATCGGACGACCATGGCGGCTCGACCCTGATGGTGCGGGCCGCTGGCCGGACCGACCGCCCGGTTCTGTCGCTGAACCAGGCCTATGGCGATGTCGACTTCGCCCAGGTCTGCGCGGTCCCAGGCCGTTCGCCGGACGGGCGGCTCGTAACCCACTGGCTCTATCTTCCGGCCGACTGGCGGCCGGGCCGGCCCGCGCCGCTCGTGGTCGTGCCCTATCCGGGGGCGACCTATCCGAGCCCCCCGGCGAAGTACGCCGCCGGCGCCTCGACCTTCTACACCAATCCCCAGGTCCTCGCGGCCCACGGCTATGCGGTGCTGGTCCCCAGCCTGCCGCGCGCGGCATCTGGCGAGCCGATGGCCGGTCTCGCGGACCAGGTTCTCGACGCAGTCGATGCGGTCGTCGCTCAGGGCTACGCCGATCCGGACCGAGTGGCGGTCTGGGGCCACAGCTATGGCGGCTATGCCGCGCTCGCCGTGGCGACCCAGACCTCGCGCTTCCGGTCGATCATCGCCTCGGCCGGCATCTCCGACCTGGTCGCCTACTGGGGCAGCGTGACGCCGGACCATGCGGTCAACGCCGAGGTCGGATCATCGATCAACTGGGGCGCGGGCTGGGTTGAAGGGGGGCAGGCGCGAATGGGCGGCCCGCCGTGGATCGATGCAGACCGCTACCACCGCAACAGCCCGGCGCTGGCGGCCGACCGCATCACCTCGCCGGTGCTGCTGATCCATGGAGATCAGGATGCGGTGCCGCTGGCCCAGGCCCAGGCGATGTTCACCGCCCTCTATCGGCAGGGGAAGGACGCCGCTCTGGTCACCTTCTGGGGCGAGGGCCACGTCGTCGCGAGTCCGGGCAACGTCCGCGACCTCTATGAACGGGTCCTGGGCTGGCTCGATGTGACGATGGCCCCCAGGCGGCCAACACCGCTCGACGCGCCCGAGATTGGCCCGCCGGAGCCTAGCCAAGCCGCCAGAGCCGCCGCTCCCAGGCCCGCACCCAGCTCTCCACCGCAACGGCGTGAATGATCGAGCCGAAGCCGCCGCGCCAGATCAGGCTGTCCTCCTGCAGGGCCTGCTCGAGACGCCGGCGATTGAGCAGCCCGGCGGCCACCAGACGGCCGTCGAGCAGATGGGCGCGCAGGAAGTCACGGTGCTCGGCGAGAGCCCGACCGAAGAAGGCTGTCGCATCGCCCTTGCCCCAGCGGCTGGACACCTCCGGCGGCAGGCGATCGGCGAAGGCCCGCCGTGCAAAGGCCCGGTCGCGCCGGCCTTGCGTCAACACGACCGTCGAGAGCGCCAGGCAGTGCTCGACGACGGGCTGGGCGAGGATGGGGTGGATGAGATGGGCCGCCTGTGCGCGGCGGCAGTCGCCGCTGAAGGTCAGGCAGCTCGCCAGGCTGCGGATGTGCAGGCGCTTGCCGGGCGGCAGATCGGCGATGTCGCGTAGCCAGGGATGCCGCGCGGTCGCCGCCGTCCCGCGGCTCGCACCCGCAAACGGCGCCGACGCGAGGAGGCTGGCGCGAAGGACCGCCCAGACCGATCGCCTCGTCCAGCGCGCGACGTCAGGGATGACGGGGTCGAACAACCCCGGGACGCCCCGCGCGCGCAGGTGGTCGGCGGCGACCAGGGCCGTCGCCATCTGGAAGAAGACCGTATCGCCGCCCTTTCCGGTCAGGAGCGCCTCGGCGCCGACATCGACGCACCGGCGGGCGACATCGCGGTCATAGGCGCCGTCCGTCGCCCAGACGGCGGGGCGAGGCCCATGGGCCACTTCGGAAAGCGCGCGATCGTCGATGGCGAATCCAGGCTTGACCGCTTCGGTCAGGGTCACGCCGGCCCTCCGGGCCACCGCCCTGGCGAACGGGCGCTCGTCGCCCTCGGCGTCGCCCAGATGATAGTTCAGCCACTGGGCGACCCGCACATCCGGCGCGCGCGCCAGGGCCGTGGCGACGATGGCGGAGTCGAGGCCTCCGGAGACCTCGGCCAGGACGGTGCGATCGCGCACGAGGGCCCTCACGCAGGTGTCGAGCACCTCCACCAGCCGGCCGGGCTCCAGGTCCGGTTCGCGGGTCCTGACGATGCCGGCCGGGCTCCAGACGGTCACCTCGGCGGCGCCCTCCTCGCGGCTCGTGCGCATGACGCCGGGCGTCACCGCATGGACGCCGTCCAGCGCCAGCGGGCCGGAGACATTGGTCGGATGCGCCAGGTGCGAGGCGACCACGCTCCAGTTTAGGGCGAGGCGCGGCGGCAGGCCGGCCGTGAGCCATCCCGGGAGCGTCGAGGCGACGACCTCGACGCCGGAAGCCCGCCAGGTCACGCACTCCAGGGCGCCCATGGGATCGCGGAAGATCGAGGTTGCGGGGCCGCCGCGCTGGATCGCCACGTACCGTCCCCAATAGCGGTCGGCGAGGGTCCGACAGACGGCGTCGTGGCCACCTCCACGAAGGCCGGCGTCCTCCGCCCAACTCCCGGCATCCCCGCCGTTCCGAGCGAACAGGTCGCCGATGATGACCCCGGACGGCTTCAGGTGGCGAACGGCCAGCGGATGGCGCGCCGACACGGCGACCAGCAGGGTGGGTTCGTCCAGCACGATGCGCCAGCCGGGTTCCTCGGCCAGCGTGCGCCTGAGCCAGCCGATCGCCTGCGGAGGCGGCGAGGCGTCCTCGGCCCAGGAGAGGGCGACATACTGCGTCACGATCGTGGCGTGATCGCCATGATCGGCATGTAGCCGGCCAGATGGCCGCTGTGGTCGTCCAGTACGGTGTCGTCTACCTGCAGCCAGCAGTGGGCGGAGAACGGCCAGGTTCGAACGCCGAACACCCAGGCCGCGCCCCGGCCTCGGCGGTGAAGGAACAGCAGCAGCATGAAGGAGCGGACGAGGCACTCGCCCTGGAACGGCGCCCAGGGCAGCCACCGACGAAAGACTTTCACGTCCCGGTCGATGTCGATCATATTGAGGTCATGGCGCCCCCGCGCATCGGCCAGTCGTTGCGCCTGAGCGACGATCGCTCCGAACGATCGTCCCCGGTAGCACCAGGTCATCGCGCCGTAGGCCCATGCGACATCGCGAAGGTCCTGAAGCGTTGTGGCGACATCCGACCGCTCGGGCAGGTCCCGGGTCGGCAGTGCCGGCGGCGGCCGCCTCGGCGCCCCGGCATGGTCGGCGGTCCAGATCGCGAAGCCCGCCTGTTGCAGCTTGCGCCCCGCCTCGGCGTCCGGTGCAGCGATGGCGTCGCTGTCCGGATCCAGGCTCAAGGTCGAGGCGCCCTGCGGAACGCACATGTATTCGCCGCGGCTCGCGTCGAGCAGGACGAGATCTGCGCCGACCTTCGCCACGTGGCAGTTCGGGGAAAGCCTCCAGGCCATGCGCCAGGGCTCCGCTCAATCTGGATGGTTGGGATGGGCCTGGCGTCGGACCGAGCCGACGCCAGGCCCGGAGCGGTCAGCCGACGTCGTAGAAGTCGCCCAGGGGTTCGATGCGCTCACCCTCGGGCTGACCCTTGGTCAGCCGCTTGGCGCCCCCGAAGCAGATCAGACCGATCCGGCTCAGCATGCGGATCCTCGACATTGGAATCTCCTTTTCGACAGAACCACCACAGAAACGTGGTCGAATAGGAGGAGAATAAGTGTAGTATATATTCAACATATATTCTCTATACATAAGAATATATTCTTTGATCGGACAGCACGTGCTGGATCGCCAGCGCGTTTTCGCGCCGCCGCTCATGATAGGCGGCGATCAGTTCAGATGTTGCGAGCTCCCCGGCTCGGCTCAGGCCCAGGAGTTCGTCCACGCCGTCAGTGAAGACGCTGAACTCGGCCCGCCGGACATTGCCCAGGCGAATTGAAAGCGAGGCGTGCGCGCTCACGAGCAGCCTGTCGCCGGACGCGGCGACCAGATCCTCGAAGACCGAGGCCGTGGTCCGGATCAGGTTGATTGCGGGAGAAGGGTCGATCGTAGCATTGGGCGAGGTTTCGCCGGGCGCCCGGGTCGGCGAGGCGGAACCTCGGGAAACTTCGGCCTTCCGCAGGGCCGCGTCGACATAGAGTTCATGGAGGTTGTAGAGGGCGATGAGGTCGCCGACCTCGATCCGCCAGCAGCAATAGCCCTTGCCCCGGCGATCGTCGATCAGCCCCTCGCCGGCGAGCCAGGCCAGGGCTTCGCGAATCGGCGTCGTGCTGAACCTAAGCTCCGTCGCGAGCTCGGCGATGGTCAGCGGCTCGCCTGGCGGATAGACCCCGTCTCGCAGGCGCCCTCGCAGCGTCGCCAAGGCCGTGCCGAATGGATCGCGACTGCGCGCCAAGGACGCACCTATCGAATAATTGAAGCCGTCAGTGATCAGCTTATCGACCACATCAGGATGATGTCACCGCGCAAATGGTGTCGAGAGCCAATTCCGAACAGTGTTTTTCCGTATTGGGCGATACCTGCCGCTCATTAATTCAATATATGGCGGGGAGACCGCCAGAATGTGGCGGACTTGTATCTCAATAGCTCGAACACACAGCTCGACTTAGCGATTGATCATTGTAGACCTGACGCGGCATCATACCCTCGCATGACGAGTTGAAGTTGGCCGATTCCCGCATGGGTTTATTGCACCAAGACATGATCGATTCAGGGCGGCCGCTGAATGTTCCCCTCATCTCCTGACCGGGCGACGCTCACCAAGCTTCTGGCCACCACCCTGCGCACCATCCGACATCGCCGGGGGCTGACGGTGAAGGCGGCGGCGCGGGCGATGGGGATGTCGCTGCGCTCCTACGAGCGCTTCGAAGCCGCCGAGAGCGAGATCCGTCTTGATCGTCTCTTCCTCTTCGCGCGGGTCATGAACAGCGATCCCCTGGCGCTGATCGCAGGCCTCTACCTGGCGAGCCCCAGGCTCGCCGCGGACTGCAGCGACAACAAGCTGATGCTGATCCACGCAATGGCGCTGAAACGGTTCAACGCCGAGGTGGGCGACGCCATCGAGCAATTGGACGCCATGACGCTGATCACCGCCTATTCGCGCACCTATGAGGGCCTGGCGCAGCTCCTCGAGCAACGACGCGCCTGGGCGGCCAACTGGCTCTCTGAGGCGCCGCCGGATGCGGCGTCACCCAGCCAGGATCCCGAAGACGATGAACCGGACTGAGCGCGAAGGCATGGACAGATCGCGGTCGCGCGGCCTGCCCCAGCGGCCCGCGCGCGGCCCGGCGGCATACGAACCACGCGGCCGACCCGCGACCGCGGCATCCTCGGAGCTACGATGAGAAGGATTGCTGTCAAACTGAGCCCGCGCCAGATCCAGTGCCTCGACCTGGTGCGCCTGGGCCGAACCTCGCCGCAGATCGCGCAGGTCCTGGGGCTCTCCGCCCGGACAGTCGATCAGTATGTCGCAGAGGCGTGCGCACGCCTGCAGGCCCGCAATCGGACGCACGCCGTCGCCGAATCCCTGCGGCTTGGGCTGATCAGCCAGACCACCGCAACCGCCTCGAGACCGTCTCGCGGCGTTCGCTGATCGGTCTGGTCATACCGTCGTTCTACGGATCGGGCCTTCTACGGACCGGAATTGTGCGGAATTGCGCATCGCCGGATCGGCGTGAGAGCCTGTATCCCGAGATGGTTGGCTCGTGTGGGAGCGCTTCATGTCCGTGGATCGCGACCTCGCCCCGACGCCAAGGCTTGACGCCCCGCGCATGTGGCTCGTCACCGAACGCCAGCTCGAATGCCTCGCCTGGGTGCAGGAGGGCAAGAGCGCCAGCGACATCGCCGGCATACTGGGCCTCTCCGACCGGACCGTGGAAGGCCATCTCCTCAAGCTTTGCGGCCACCTGGGCGTCAAGACACGGATCCAAGCGGTCCTGAAGGCCCGTGATCTGGGCCTTCTCAGCGCCGACGGCACCGTAAGCTTACCCGGCCTCCCCAGGTAGGCTTACGTCTCGCGCGACGAGCCCCATCACCGTCAAGCTTCGGGCCGGAGGTGAACCTCATGGCCGAACCAAACCCCCGCATGATGTGGCTCATGGAGCGCAACTGACATGGAGCTCAGCCTCGCCGACACCCTCGCGCTGTCACAGCAGTGCGCACCCGCCGTGGCGGCCGAAACCCTGCTTTCGGTCGTGCAGGTCGAGAGCCGCTTCGATCCGCTGGCCATCGGCGTGAACGGCAGACCTCGGATCGCCGTGCGGGCCGCGACGCCGAAGGATGCCGCCGTCAAGGCCTCGGCCCTGATCGCGCAGGGGCGCAGCGTCGACCTCGGCCTGGCCCAGATCAACAGTCGGAATCTCGATCGGCTTGGCCTTACGGTGGAGACGGCCTTTGATCCGTGTCGCAACCTTGCCGCAGCAGCGCGATTGCTCCAGGCGGGGTACGAGGCCGAGGACGATGCGCAACCGGCCTTGCGCCGGGCGCTCTCCCGCTACAACACCGGCGACCCGCGCCGCGGATTGATCAACGGCTACGTCGCCAAGGTCGAGCGGGCCGCAGTCGAGGTCGTGCCGGCGATCCAGGCCCTGCCGCCCTGGCCGACGTCGCCGGCGCCACCGCCGGCCGATCCACAGCCCGCGTCCTGGGACGTCTTCGGCCAGACTGGACCTGCCGGCTTCGTCATGCGGGTCTCGGCGCCGGGAGAGGCGCCATGAGCCGCCGTCCACTTGTATTGCTGGCCCTGGCCGGGCTGATCGCGGTCGCCGCCGGCCCCGCCCATGCGCAGAGCGTCGGCGGCGATATCGGCGGCTTCATCCAGAACATCATCGACCTGCTCAACAGCAACGTCATACGGGGATTGGCGATCATCGCCATCATCGTCACCGGCATCGCCTGGATGTTCGGCCATCTGGACATGCGCCGGGCCGGAACGGTGATCATCGGCATCATCGTCATCTTCTCGGCCGCGGCGATCGTCGATCTGATCACGGGCGGGAGCGGGGGTTAGGGCGATGTCGTCTGACACCGAGGAGCGCCTGGCGGAAGACGTACTGTTCCTGGCCTGCACCCGGCCGGCGATGGTCGGGGGCGTGCCGATGGAAGCCGTCGGCCTCAACCTGATCGCTTCGGCCACGGTGTTCCTGGCCGCGCATTCGCCCGCCTGGTTGCTGATCGCGCCCGTGCTGCACGTGGTCTTCAAGGCGGTCTGCAAGCACGACCACAACGCCTTCCGGGTCTTGTGGATGTTCGTGGACACCAAGGGCCGGTCGCGCAACGGTGCGACCTGGGGCGGGAGCTCGGCGACGCCGCTGCCGCTGAAGCGGCGCTACAGCCTGCAGGAGGCGATGCGTGGCTAGGCTCGCTCTCCAGCCCCGGCCAGCGGCCTCGGCGCTCGCCCGCGACCTCGACCCGCGCGCATCGTTGCCCTACGCCCGTCACGTCACCGACCATGTCGTCGCCCTGGACACCCAGGCGCTCATGCTTTCGTTCCAGCTCGACGGGGCGAGCTTCGAGACCGCCGACGTCCGTGACATCAACGACCTGCACAGCAAGCTCAACGGCGCCTGGCGCAACCTCGCCGACGACCGGCTGGCGGTGTGGCATCATCTCGTCCGTCGCGAGCACGTCCTGAGCGATGGCGGGGGCTATCCCGAGGGACGCTTCCGCTCAGCCTTCGCCGCCGACCTCGACGTCCGCTACCGCGCCCGGCTGGGGGCGAGCCAGATGTTCGTCAACGAGCTCTACGTCACCCTGGTCCTGCATCCGGGCCGCGATGGCCCCGAGCGGATCGGCGCATGGCTGGGCAGGCCCCGCCGCCCGGTCGCCGAGGAGAGCGACGCGGTCCGTCGCCTGGAAGACGCTGGCCGCGACCTGGCGCAGGTCCTTGGTCGCTACGGCGTCCGCCGGCTGGGGCTCTATCAGCACAATGGGCTGTGGTTCTCCGAACCCATGGAAGTGCTGCGCCTGGTGCTGACCGGCCGGCGCGAGCGCGTGCCGCTCATCCGCGGCCACCTGGGATCGGCGATCTACACCGCTCGGGTGATCTTCGGCCGTGAGGCCCTGGAGATTCGAGACGCCGCCGAGGCCCGCTACGCGGGCATGTTCGGGATCAAGGAATATCCGGCCACCACGCGGCCTGGCCTGTGGAACGGCCTGCTCTCGGCGCGCTTCCCGCTCGTCGCCAGCCAGTCCTTCGCCTTCCTCTCCAAGCCCGCCGCCCGGGCGGTGATGGAGCGCAAGCAGAACCAGATGCTCTCGGCCCGGGACCGGGCGGCCTCGCAGGTCGAGGGGTTGAGCGAGGCCCTGGACGAGCTGATGTCCGGCCGTTTCGCCATGGGCGATCACCAGGCCAATGTCCTGGTCCATGGCGACGACCCGCGCCAGCTCGCCGAAAACCTCTCGGCGGCCCGCGCCATGCTGGCCGACGCCGGCCTAGTGGCGGCGCGCGAGGACCTGGCCCTGGAGGCGGCCTTCTGGGCGCAGTTTCCGGGCGCCTTCAGCCGCCGGGTGCGCCCGGCCGCCATCACCTCGCGTAACTTCGCCGGCCTCGCGCCCTTCCATACCTATCCCGCGGGCAAGGCCGAGGGGAACCACTGGGGGCCGGCGGTCGCGCTCCTGCGCACCTCGGCGGGCTCGCCGTTCCACTTCAGCTTCCACGTCGGCGACACCGGACACACCTTCATCTGCGGGCCGACCGGCTCGGGCAAGACGGTGGTCCAGAACTTCATGCTGGCTCAGCTCGAGAAGTTCGGGCCGCAGATGGTGTTCGTGGACAAGGACCGCGGCGCGGAGATCTTTGTGCGGGCCTGCGGTGGGACCTACCTCGTCCTGAGGATGGGCGAGCCTACCGGCTTCGCGCCCCTGAAGGCGCTGGACTTCACCCCCGCCAACCGCCTCTTCCTGGCCGGGCTGGTGCGCAAGCTCGCCACGCCGAGCGATCGGAGCCTCACCGCCCAGGAGGCGCGGGCCATAGACGAGGCCATCGCGTCGCTGGCGCCATTGCCCCCGGCCCAGCGGTCGCTGTCGGCGCTGAGGGCGCTGCTGGGCCAGCGCGACGGCGGCGGGGCCGGCGCGCGGCTGGAGCGATGGTGCAAGGGCGGCCCGCTCGGATGGGTGCTCGACAACGACGCCGACGCTCTTTCGCTGGACGCCCGGTTCCTCGGCTTCGACGTCACCCACTTCCTGGACCACGCCGAGATCCGCACGCCGATCATGATGTACCTGCTGCACCGGCTGGCCGCCCTGCTGGACGGCCGGCGTCTGGTGCTGGACATCGACGAGTTCTGGAAGGTGCTCGACGACGAGGCGTTCCAGGACCTGGCGAAAAACGGGCTGAAGACCTTTCGCAAGCAGAACGCCTTCGTGGTCTTCGGCACCCAGTCGGTGGCCGACGCCATGGAGTCTAAGATCGCCCACACGATCCTCGAACAGTGCGTCACCAAGATCTACCTGCCCAACCCCTACGCCCAGGCCAGACACTATGTGGAGGGCTTTGGCCTGACGCAGCGGGAGTTCGCCCTGGTGCGCGAGGAGCTGGCCCCGCAGTCCCGCCAGTTCCTCATCCGGCAAGGCCTCGACTCGGTCGTCGCCGAACTGCGCCTCGACGGCCTGGACGACGACCTGGCCGTGCTTTCGGGCCGCACCGAGACCGTGGGCCTGCTCGACAGCATCCGCGCCGAGCATGGCGACGATCCCGCCGTCTGGCTCGACCCATTCCACCAAGCCCGGAGGGCCATGCGATGAAGAAGATGCTCGTGGCGGCTTCCGCCGCCCTGGTCCTCAGCCTGGGGACGTCGAGCGCCCAGGCGCAAATGATCGTGCACGACCCGACCAGCTACGCCAAGCTGATCGCCCAGGCGCAGACGGCGCTGGATCAGCTCAATGAGCTGAAGGCCCGCGTGCAGCAGGGTCGGGAGCTGTTCACCAGCCTCAACGAGGCGTCGATCGTCAGCACCATCGCCGGCCAGCTCGGGGTTCCGGAGCTGCGCGAGTTCCTGCCGCAGATCGATGCGTTGGCGGCGGCGGCCAAGGGCGATCTCGCCTCGCTCGGGAAGATCGGCCAGCGCGCCGATGAAATCCGTGCGGGCCTACGCCTCTACACGCCGGCTGACGGGGATCAGATCGGCGCGGAGATCGAAGCGGCCGGCGACCGGGCGGCGCGGGACCTGGCGCTCGGCGAGGCGGTGGCCACCGCGGGGGCCGAGCGGCTCGAGGGCCTAAAGGCGCTGCAAGCCGCTATCGACAGCGCGCCGAGCGCTCGCGCGGTGCTCGACCTTCAGGCCCGCGCGGCCACCGAACAGGCGATGGTCGCCAACGACCAGATGCGGCTCCAGGGCCTGGCCATGGCCCAGGCGGCCGAGGACAGGCTTCAGGCCCAGCGCGAGCGCGAACGGATGATGGCCGAGCGTGAGGCGCGGATGGCCGCCTACAAGCGGGGATTCTCGTGATCGGCCGCCTCCCCGCCGTCCTGGGACTGGCCGGGCTCGCGGCCTGCACGCCGGCGCCGCGCAGCGCCAGCTACTTCGAGGCGCACCCCAGGCAAGCCGAACAGGTCGCCGCCGACTGCGAGACCGGCGCGCATCGCGGCCGGGAGTGCGGCGAGGCCCTGGCCGGCTTGGCTGCCGCTCAGCGCAGTGCGCGCATGAACGCCTATCACAGGGTTTTCTGAGGAGGCGCCGGTGGAGCCGCTGAGCATATTCCAGCCGGCCTACGGCTTCGTCGACGACAGGCTCGGCGTCTTTCTGGGGGAGCGGACCTCGGCGGCGATCGCCGTGGTCGCCGGGCCGCTGCGCGCGGCGCTCGTGCTCTACGTTCTGCTCTATGGGTTCGCCATCCTGCGGGGATCGATCTCCGAACCGATCATGGATTTCGCCATCCGCGGTCTCAAGCTGGCGATCATCTACATGCTGGCGACGACCACGGCCTATTCGAGCTGGGTCACCGATCCGCTGTTCTTCGTCCTGCCGAACACCCTGGCCGAGGCGGTGAGCGGAGCCGGCGCGCCCGACGTGGGGGCGGCCTTCGATCAGTTCTTCAATCGCGCCGCCTACCTCGCCGACAAGATCGCCCAGCGGGCTACCCCGATCGATTTCGGCCCCTGGATACTGGCGGCGGTGGTCTATCTGGTCGGCGCCCTGGCGGCGGCCCTGGGGTTCGGCGTCGTGCTGATCGCCAAGGTCGCCCTGGCGCTCCTGGTGGCGCTCGGCCCGATCTTCATCGCCTGCGCCCTGTTCGAGGCGACCCGACGCTACTTCTTCGGCTGGCTCAGCCAGGCGGTGAACTACCTCGTCCTCTTCGCCCTGATCATCGTCGTCTTTCAGCTCATCCTCTCGCTGGTGGGCGACCAGTGGGGCCAGATCGACGGCGGGGATCCGATGGCCGGGGGCCTGCTGTTCGTGGCCCTGTGCATCCTGGGCGCCATATTCTTCCTCCAGACCCCGGCCATCGCCGCCGGGATCGCCGGCGGCGCCAGCGCGGGCCTCGCCGACTTCGCCAACGCGGCCAGCGTGCGCGGCGTCCCGCGGTCCGGCGCGCCGCAGGGTCCGCAGGAGGCCGCCCGCAGCGCGCCGCGTGGCGGCGGAACCATCCGCCCGGCGGGAGCCCGGTGATGCGCACCGCCCTGCCCATCGTGGCCGTCGTCCTGGCGCTCGCCGGTTGCGCCGGCCTCGGCAAGGAGACAGCGCCAGCGTGCGACGGCAAGCACCGCCGGCCCGCCAACCCCTATGGCTCGGTGCTCGATCCGGCCGCGCCGCCCACAGCGGCCAAGCCGGACAGGCTCTCGGCCCTGGCGGCGGCTCCTCGGAGCTGTGGCGAATGACCCAGCCGCGCGATCTCAAGGTGTACTTCGACGAAGCCAGGAGCTGGAACGCCGACCTGGTCCGCGCCGCCGAACGCTCGCGCCGGCTCGCCTGGGGCGCCGCAGCCTTCGCCAGCCTGGTCGCGGTCGTGGCCGTGGGCGCGGTCGCCGCGCTTGCGCCGCTGAAGACCGTCGAGCCGTTCGTCGTGCGGGTGGACCGCGCGACCGGCGCTGTGGACGTGATGACCGCGCTCAAATCGGAGACGCCGCTGACCTACGACGAGGCGGTCACCAAGCATTTCGTGGCGCAGTACGTCCGCGCCCGCGAGGGCTGGCTTGCGCCAGCGGCCGAAGCCAATTTCCGCCAGGTCTCGATCATGTCCACCCCGGCAGAGCAGCAACGCTGGGGCGACGCCTTCCGCCCGACCAACCCGCAAAGTCCCCAGGTGGCTCTCGGCCCGGCGGGCGAGGCCCAGGTGGACATCCGAGCCATCAGCTTTGTCGCCGACGGCGTCGCCAGCGTCCGCTTCCACCGCACGGTGAGCCAGGGCGCACGGGTGGCCGAGAGCGACTGGATCGCAACGGTCGCCTATCTCTACACAAAGGCGCCGATGGCCGAGGGCGACCGGCTGAAGA
The DNA here is from genome assembly GCF_016124325.1 of Phenylobacterium sp. GTDB lineage: Bacteria > Pseudomonadota > Alphaproteobacteria > Caulobacterales > Caulobacteraceae > Phenylobacterium. Next base: position 117,405 of record NZ_WGNY01000022.1, on the reverse strand, counting down.
ACCCGTTGGGGTTCCAGGTGACGAGCTACCGGGCCGATCCGGAGGTGGCGCGGTGAAACCTCTGGCCGCAGCCCTGACCTGCCTGGCCATGACGGGCGCCATGTTCGCAGCGGCTCCGGCCGCCCTGGCGCAGGGCTCCCCCAAGGCCGGCCCGTCGGACCCACGGATCAAGGTGGTCGACTATGACCCCTGGGCGGTGGTCAGGATCACCGGTGTCTTCCGCACCGCGACCCAGGTCCTGTTCGGCGCCGACGAGGCGATCCAGCACGTCGCCGTGGGCGATGCGACCGGCTGGGACGTAGCGGCCGAAGGCAACATCCTGTTCGTCAAGCCCAAGGCGCCGCGCGCGCCGACGAACCTCCTCGTCACCACCAGCCGGCCGGGCGGGGCGCGCCACTACACCTTCGAGCTGGCGACGCGGGCGGGCTCGTCGGCGCGAGGCACGAGCGACACGGTGTTCGGCCTGCGGTTCCGCTACCCGGCGGACGAGGCGGCCAGGGCCGTCGCCGCCCTCACCGCCGAACAGGCGGCGATCGAGCGCAAGGTGCTGGAGCTGAAGCTCGAGCGCGCCGTGATCGAGGGCCGGCGCAATCTGGCCTATGCCGTTCAGGGCTCGACGGCCCTGCAGCCGTCTGAGATCTCGGACAACGGCCGGTTCACGGTGATGCGCTTCCCAGGCAATCAGCCCGTTCCGGCCCTCTACGAGGTCGCGACCGCCGGGACCGAGAGCCTGGTCCCGCTCGACGTCCGCGGCGAATTCGTGGTGGTGCACGTGGTCGCCCGCGAGCTGCGCCTGCGCCGGGGGCGCGAGGTGCTGTGCATCTACAACGAGGCGTTCGATCCCCATGGGTCCCGCCCCGGGACCGGCACGGCCGCCGACGACGTCGAGCGCACTGACAAGCCAGGATCGAGGCCATGACCGACGCCGATCCGACGCCGTCCGCCGCCGAGCGGGCCATCTCGCCGGTCGCCGGCCGGCTGGGCGCCGGCTTCGCCGGCAAGGCCGTGGTCATGGCCGCCCTGGTCGCCGGCTGCGGCGTGTTCGTGGCCGCCACCGGGGGCCATGACAGGCAGAAGACCGAGCGCGCGCCGGTCCAGCCGGCCCGCCAGGTCGTGCCGTTCGAGCCGCTGCGCGCCGAACCGACCCTGGCGTCGTCGGGACCCGAGGCCCCCGCCCTCACGCCCATCGCCGACGGCCGGGAGGTCCCGGCCATTGAGCCGCGCGCGGGCGCCCCCGATCCCGAGGCGCAGCGACGGGCCGAACTGGCGGCGATCCGCGCCGCGCCCCTGGTGGCTTTCAGCCGCAGCGGCGGCGCAGCGGCCGCCGACGCGCCGGCGTCCATGCGCCAGGCGGACGCCCGTGAGCCGACCGAGCTCGACCAGCTCCGGCGCGGCTCCGCCATCGGCCGGGCCCGCGCCAGCCGGCTGCCCGACCGCAACTTCCTGATCGTCGCCGGGGCCGCAATTCCCTGCATCCTCCAGGCGGCGATGGACACCGCCACGCCGGGCTATGTGAGCTGCCTCATTCCGAGGGACGTCTATTCCGACAACGGCGCCGTGGTCCTCATGGACAAGGGAACGCGGGTGCTGGGCGAGTACCGTTCTGGAATGCGCCAGGGCCAGAAGCGGCTCTTCGTGCTCTGGACCCGCGCGGTCACGCCAGCCGGGGTGGCGATCAGCCTGGCGTCGCCCGCGACCGACCCCTTGGGACGCGCCGGGTTCGGCGGCGATATCGACACCCATTTCTGGGACCGCTTCGGCGGCGCCCTGTTGCTGTCGGTCGTCGATGACGGGGTCTATGCGGTCGCAGGGAACGACTCCCCCTCCGGGACGGCGCGCCTGCCGTCCGACGCGGCGGCGATCGCCCTGCAAGGCTCGATCAACATCCCGCCGACCCTGACCAAGCCGCAAGGGTCCGAGGTCTCCATCTTCGTCGCCCAGGATTTCGACTTCTCCGGCGTCTACGCCTTGAGGGCGAGGTGAGCCCATGGGCCAGGACGCCACGGTCCTCCACCACTACCTCGCCCCGCTTCAGCATGCCCTGGAGCCGGCCGACGTCACCGAGCTGGTGGTCAACCGGCCCGGCGAGCTCGGCATCGAGCGGCCCGGCGGCTGGACCTGGCGCGAGGCGCCCGAGCTGACCGAAGCCTGGCTTGCGACGCTGGCGAAGGCCGCGGCGGCCTATACGACGCAGGACGTGACCGAGGAGACGCCGATCTGCTCGACCGTCCTGCCGTGTGGCGAGCGATGCCAGATCGTGCTGCCGCCGGCCGCCGAACACATCTCCATCACCATCCGCAAGCCCTCGGCCGCCACGTTCGACCTGGAGGCGCTCGCGCAGGCCGGGCTATTCGACGCCGTGGCGGTGGCGAGCGGCGACCTATCCGAGGCCGAGGTGCGGTTGACGACCCTGCGCGACGCCGGCGACTGGCCGGCCTTCTTCCGCCTGGCCGTCCAGGCGCGCCGCAACATCCTGATCTCCGGCGCCACCGGCTCGGGCAAGACCACATTCGCCAAGGGCCTGGTCCGGCTGATACCGCCCGAGGAGAGGCTGCTGACCATCGAAGACGCCCGCGAGCTGATCCTGCCGCACCGCAACGCCGTCCACCTCCTCTACGCCAAGGACGGCCAGGGCCTCGCCCGGGTCGGCGTCAAGCAACTCCTGGAGTCGGCGTTGCGGATGCGGCCCGACCGCATCTTGCTTCAGGAGCTGCGGGACGGGACGGCGTTCTTCTACCTGCGCAATGTCAACACCGGCCACCCGGGCTCGATCACCACCATCCATGCCGACAGCGCCATGCTGGCGTTCGAGCAACTGACCCTGCTGGTGAAGGAGTCCGAGGGTGGCCGGGACCTGGCCCGCGGCGATATCCGCACGCTCCTCCAGCTTCTGGTCGACGTCGTGGTCCAGATGCGCCGCGAGGCTGGACGGTTCCGGATCTCCGAGGTCTGGTATGACCCGGTTCTCAAGCGCGCCCTGGCCGCTTAAGGCGGCCTATGTGGCCGCACTCGCCGTCGGCGCGCTTGCGGCGGTCCTGGCCGTGTCTATCGTCGTCGCGCTCGTGGGGTTGAAACGGCTCTCCGCCGACATCGACCTCGCCGCGATCCCCGGCTGGTTCTGGTATTTCCGCGGTGATCCGGAGGTTCGCCGCTGGGCCGGCGTCGGCCTGGCCTCGGCGCTCGGCCTGGCGGCGTCCATCGTTCTTGGCGTTGGGCGCAGCCTTCGCCCGCCGCTGTACGGCGCGGCGCGCTGGGCGAGCGAGACCGAGCTGACGCAGGGCGGTCTGCGCGCCCGCCAGGGCGTCGTGCTCGGCTGGAGCGGCGGCCGCCTGCTGACCTTCGGAGGGACGGAACACGTGATGCTCCATGCGCCCACGCGCTCGGGCAAGGGCGTGGGCGTGGTCATCCCGAACCTGCTGACCTGGCCGGACTCTGTCGTGGTCCTGGACGTGAAGCGGGAGAACTGGACCGCCACAGCGGGCTTCCGCGCCACCCATGGCCAGGAGGTGGTTCTGTTCGATCCCCTGGACCCGGACGGCCGCACCGCGCGGTTCAATCCGCTGGGCCACATCGACAGGGCCGATCCCATCGCCGTGCTGGACGAACTGCAGAAGCTCGCGGTGATGCTGTTTCCGGCGCCACATAACGCCGACCCGTTCTGGGCCGAGGCCGCACGGACCGGCCTGATCGGCGTGGGCGCCTACGTGGCCGAGACGCCCGAGCTGTCGTTCAGCTTCGGGGCGATCTACGCGGAACTGACCGAGGGCGATCCCAAGACCCGCCTGCCGGCGGTCATGGCCGCCTGCGCGGATGCGGGAAGGCCGCTCTCGGCGGGTTGCGCCAATGCGCTTTCCGACTTCTGCTCGGCCTCGGAGAACACCTTCGCCGGGGTGAAGCAGACCATCACCAGCCGGCTCGGCCTATGGCTCAACCCGCGCGTCTGCGCAGCGACGCAGGCCAGCGACTTCGACCTGCGCGACCTTCGGGAGCGTCGGATCTCGCTCTATCTATGCGTCTCGCCCGACAACCTCGCCAGGGTCGCGCCTCTGTATGGCCTGCTGCTGCAACAGCTCGTGGACCTCAACACCCGCGAGCTTCCGGGCGATGGCAAGCATTCGGTCCCGGTCCTGATGCTGATGGACGAGTTCGCCAGGTTGGGTCACGCCGCCGTGCTCGCCCGCAGCTTTTCCTATGTGGCGGGCTATGGCCTGCGGCTCCTGCCGGTCCTCCAGAGCCCGGCGCAGCTCCGCGCCGAGTACGGGCAGGACCTTGCCGAAGAGATCATGGCCAACTGCGGCGTGGAGATCGCGTTTGCGCCGAAGGAACTGAAGGTGGCCCAGGACCTCTCCGAACGCCTCGGCTACTGGACCTATCAGGGGCGCTCGCGCAGCCGTCCGACGCTGCTCTCGGCCGGACATCGCAGCACCACCGAGTCCGACCAGCGGCGTGCGCTGATGTTGCCGCAGGAGCTGATCCAGATGCCGCCGAGCCGGCTTCTGGTCTTGCGCGCCGGGATGCCCCCCGCGCGGGGGCGCAAGGTGGTCTACTGGCGCGAGCGCGCATTCGCGCGTCGTGTCCGGCCGCCGCCGACGGTGGACGCCCATCCCGGCGTCGGCGCCCCCCAGCCGAAAGCGCTGGGGGTTCCAGCACCCGCAAAGCCGGCGCCGCGCGTGCAGACCAAGGCAAGGGGCGACATGGACGACCTGACGCTTGATCTGGTGGCGCCCGCGCTCGAGGCCGCCGGCCTGGAACCGCTGCCGCCGCAAGGCGCGAGCGAGGCCCAGGTAGAGGCCTGGGTCGATCGGTTCATCGACGCCTCCATCAAACCCGCCGCCCAGGAGATCGACCATGCCCGATGATCCCTCCGTTCCGAACACCTTGAGCCCCGGCGTCCGTGGCCGTTCGACCGCCGAGGGCGACGTGCCTGAGCGGCTGCGCCGCCGCTACTATCTCGACGGCCGCGGCGGGGCCGGCCTGGGCTTCTATGTGGACGCCAGCGTCAAGGCGCCGGCGTTCCGTGACGAAGGGCGGCGGCTCGCCGCCGTCAGGACCGATCCCAATGCGATCCGCGACATGGCCGCCATCGCCCAGCACCGCGGCTGGACGATCGTGGCGGTGCGCGGGTCTCCCGGCTTCCGGCGGGAGGCCTGGCTGGCGGGCAGGACACTGGGGATCGAGGTGCGAGGCTACAGGCCGAGCGAGCGCGACGTCCAGGAGCTTGACCGGCGTCTGGATCGACGCCGGGCGCGCGAGCGCGCCGGACCTGTCATCGATCGCGCCGACAAGGCCCGCTCACCGGTCGGGCCCGAAGTGCGGGAAGCGAAGCGGCCGGCTGAGAGCGCGCGCGACCAGCTCCGGGTTGTCGAGACGGTCGTCCGCAGCCGATTGAGGGACGCCGCCGCCCGGGACCGGATCATCGCCAAGGCCCGTGAACGGGTGTCCGACCTCCTGCAGCAAGGCGCGAGGTTCCGCCCATTGGGGATGGAGAGGCCCGCGCCTGGGACGCCTCGCGGCCGCGAGCGGAACAGGTAGCGAAGGATCAGGCCGCGGCGGCCTCCGCGCGGGGATGGACCTGGACCGCCACATCGACCTCCTGGCCCAGGCGGTCGAGGATGTTCATCAGCCGGTCGACGGTGAAGCGGCCGAGCTTCACCTGGCGGATGCGGGAGAAGTCCGCCGCGGCGATCCCGGTCAACTCCTGAGCCTTGCGGATGGTGAGACCCCGATCGTCCAGCACGCCGATGATCTTCGCCGCCAGGATGGCGCGAAGCTGCTCCAGGTTCGGGTTGGGAAGGCCAAGGTCACGGAAGACATTGCCGCCGCCGTGAACCAGCTCCAGGTCGTCGCTCATTTCAGCGCCTCTCTCAGTCTCTTGAGCCGTTCTCGCACCACGTCGATCTCGTGCTTCGGCGTGGCGATTCCCTTGGTCGCCTTCTTCTGGAAGGCATGGATCACCCAGATCGCCTCGCCAATCTGAAGCGCGTAGACGACCCGGAAGGCGTCGCCGCGATACTTTAGCGCCAGCTCCATCACGCCGGAGCCGAGCCCGGTCAGGGGCTTGGCGATGTCCGGCTTGCGACCTTCGGCGATGATCGTGAGCGCGCCGGCGAACCTCGACCGAGCATCCTGGGGGAACTCGGCGAATTCGCGCTGCGCGGCCTTGATCCAGCCGATCGGCCGTGTATCTCTGGCTTTTGTCATGATGGCAAATTTGACATCAAACCGCAAGCCGGACGTTGAGGCCCCCAGGCGCACGGGCCATAGGCCCTCACGGTGGATCTATCGGGTCGCCCGAACGCGTGGTGCGGGTGGTCGGACTCGAACCGACACTCCATACGGAAGCGGATTTTAAATCCGCTGCGTCTACCATTTCGCCACACCCGCGCGCCGCCGAAGGTGCGCACCACCGCCTTTGAATGGCACGAAGCGCGGGCCGCCGTCCACGGCCGACGTCGCCTCAAGCGCCTTGTCCAGCCCGCGTGCGTGCTTTTCCTTTCGGCGCCCTGGCGCGCGGCGCCGCAGCCGATTTGCGGGTCTTGCGGATGTTGATGACGGCTGCGTCGAGCGTGTTCTTGATATGGGCGGCGTAGTGTTTCTCGATCATCTCGACGCTGGTGCGGCAGTTCTTCGCGATCTGGTAGATGTCCGCTCCCTCCATCAGCCGCAGGCAGATGTAGGTGTGCCGCAGGCTGTAGGCCGTCCGCGGCCGACCTTCGCGGTCGTGCTTCAGGTCGAGGTCCTTGAGGACGCTGTTGAACAGCTCGCGCTGGACCTTGCCAAAGACCAGGTCGGTCGCGGCGCCGCCCTTCCGCGCCCGCACCCTTTCGAAAGGCCGGACAGCGCCGGGCATGCTCTTGCAATAGCCGGTCCCTCGCTTGCCGCGCACCTCGATCTCCAGGATGCGCGTGCCGGTGTCCCTGTCCGTCACGATGGTCACGTCGCGGAACTGCAGACGCACCGCTTCGTCGGGCCGCAGCCCAGTGTTGCCCATGAACAGGATGAAATCGTGGAGCTGCGCGTTGGCGTCGCGCCAACGCTCTGCCTTCGGGCTGCGAGCCCGCTCCCGCGTCGTCTCATAGAGGCGCGTGTATTCTTCGAGCGAGAACCAGGCCCGGTGCGAGACCTTGGCGGACGCTCGGTAGGGTTCGGACATGTCCGGCAGGGCCGAGATCCAGCCTTTGCGGTTGGCGGCCTTCAGAACCTGCCGGAGGCAGACGATCTCGTTGTGGAGCGTGCTGCGGCTTGGCCGTCGCCAGCTTCGCGGCCGGCCGATCAGCGTCCGCCCCTTGCACTTGTAGTAGGCCGCTTTCAACTCCGCCGGCGGCGTGAGGCGGTGGACCCGATAGTCCTGCACACGGCCGGCGTCGACGGCCGACAGTGGAAGATCGCCGAACGCGGGAAGCAGATAGAGACGCAGGACGCGCTCCTTGGAGTCGATGTACTGCGGGTTGCGCTCTCCGTGCATCAGCGTCCTGTACTCGCGGAGGAAGGCGGTCGCAGCTTCGCGGAACGTCCTCTCCCCCGGAATACGCCTGGGCGGCGGACGCGCCACCGCGACTCCAGCTGGCGCCGGCAGCATCCCGCGCCGGCGAAGGCGATCTTCGGCGACCTGATCCTGATACCAGTCGCGGGCGTATTCCACGGCCAGCGCCAGGTTCTCTTGGCCGGTCGTATGACGGTGGTTGCGCCCGCTCAGATAGACCGCGCACTGCCAGTATCGGCTGTTCTCCCGCCGATAGACGTAGACCTTGCCATCAATGACTCTATGGCGTTCGGACATGACGCCTCCCGGCCCGCCTCCGGCCCTCCCCGGGAGGTTACGAAAACGGCGGGAGACGCCCAACACGTAGGTCTACGGGCTGGACGCTGGTAGAACGTCCACTGGCGTTCGCCAGAGCTGGTGGGCGCGCCCCTCAAGCCGCGGAACGTGATTTCCGCGGTTTGGCGGCCTTTCGGACATTGATGGCGGAGGCGTCCACTACGTTCTTGAGGTGGGCGGCGTAGTGTTTCTCGATCATCTCCACGCTGGTCCGGCAGTTCTTCGCCAGCTGGTAGATGTTCGCCCCTTCCAGCAGCCGGAAGCAGATATAGGTGTGACGCAGGCTGTAGGCGGTACGGGCGTTGCTGTCCCGGTCCTTCTTGAGTCCAAGCTCGGCCAGGATCGCGTTCATCAACTCCCTCTGCACCGATCCGAACATCAGGTCCTCAGGGTTCGGCTTGTTCCGCTTGAGCATGCGAGTGAAGGGCTCGACCGCTTCGGGCATGCTCTTGCAGTAGCCGACGCCGCGCTTCCCGCGCACCTCGATCACCAGGATGCGTTCGCCGGTGTCGTCATCCACGACAATCGAAACGTCCCGATATTCCAGGCGCGAAGCCTCGTCGGGACGAAGGCCGGTGTTCACCATGAAGACCACGTAGTCGAGGAACTGTTCGCACTCGCCCTTCCAGCGGTCGCGCTTGGGGGCCTGCGCCCGCTTGAGCACGGCCTTGAAGAACCGCGCATACTCCTCTGGCGAGAACCAGGCCCTATGGCTGATCTTGCCCGACGCCTTGTAGGGCGCTGACATGTCCGGCAGACCGTTGATCCAGCCGTTACGGCTGGCGGTCTTCAATACCTGCCGGAGGCAGACCATCTCTTTGTGGATCGTGCTCCGGCTGGGCCGGCGCCACGCTCGGGGCCGGCCAATCAGTTCCCTGTCGCCGTGCTTGTATCGCCGCGCTTGAGGCTTCGCCGGGGGCTCGACCCGATGGAGCCGATAGTCACGGATGCGACCAGCCGTGACCTCGGACAGCGGCGAGTTGCCGAAGAACGGAATGAGGTGGAGGCGCAACACACCCTCCTTCGAGGCCACATACTCCTCGTTCCGCTCGCCGAGCGTAAGCGCCCTGTACTCGCGCAGGAACTCCGCCGCGGCCTCGCGGAAGGTCTTCTCGATGATGATGCGCCGCCTCGGCGGCTCGGGGGCGCCCTGGGGCGCCTGCGGAAGCTCGACGCCACGTCGCCGAAGCCGGTCCTCGGCCACCCGGTCGAGGAACCAGTCTCGCGCGAACTCAATGGCGTAGGCGAGATTCTCCTGGTGGGTCGTCTGGCGGTAGTTCCGACGGCCGAGATAGACAGCGCATTGCCAGTACCGGCTGCTTTTCCGGCGATAGATGTGGACGCGACCGTCCATGATCGTATGGCTGTTCGTCACAGGACCTCCATCTGCCCGAAGGCAAGTGTGTAAGACCTGTGTCAGGACCGGAGCTATATAAGCTATTGATTTAGCTTATAAAAAATCTCGATCTCGTTTTAAGTCCGCTGCGTCTACCCGTTCCGCCACGCCCGCGCCCCGCCACCGATAGTCCATGCCCGGCGCAGGGCTCAAGCCGGCGTGATCGCGGCTTGGCTCGGCGTCGCAATCGGGGGCATCATCCCGGCCCCTCAAACGGACGCCGAAACCATGCCCAGAACTTCCCGCAAGACCGTCCTCGCGCTCGGCGCCTCCGCCGCCCTCGCCGTGCCGGCCGCTTCGCCGTCGGTCGCGGCGGCCGAGGGCCTGGGCGGCCTCTTCTCGTGCAGCGCGCCGGGCTCGTCCGACACCACCGGCGCCGTGGTCGGCGGCCTGGTCGGGGCCCTGGCCGGCAGCCAGGTGAGCAAGCACGACCGCGCCCTGGGCGCGGCCATCGGCGCCGGCATCGGCGCGGCCATCGGCAACAGCATCGGCTGCCGCATGGACAAGAAGTCCCGCCTCGACGCGCAGACGGCGTTCCAGCGCGCGCTCGACACCGGCAAGGCGCAGACCTGGCGCGACCCGGAGACCGGCGCCAGCGGGCGGGTCGAGGTGCTGGGGCCGTCCTACGGCTCGGCCCCGCCGCCCCGCTCGGGCTACAGTGGCCGCTGGCGCTTCGCCGACGGCGTCACGCCGGCCTTCCGCGTCAACGACGCCGGCGGCGCCTATGCCGCCAACGGGCGGATCAACATGCGCTCGGGGCCCAGCACCTCCTACGCCGTGGTCGACCGGCTGCGCTCCGGTGAGCAGGTCGAGGTGGCCGGCGAGGTGGCCGGGGGCTGGCTCGCGGTCGTCGAGGACGGCCTGATCCAGGGCTATGTCTCCCGTTCGGTGATGAGCCCCGTCGGCGGCGGCGGCCGCGACGGCGATTGCCGCCTGGTCGAGCACACCCTGAACGAGCCCGGACGGAGCGCGGTCCGCGAGCGCTACAACGCCTGCCGCGGCGCCGACGGCCGTTGGGACATCGAGCGGGCCTGATCCGGCCGCCCGAGCCCCCGCCTCAATCCTGGGCGGCGGCCACCTGGCGCGACACGCCCGGCAGCGGCCGCGCCCCGTCGCCCACCAGCGTGAACGGCGCCCAGAAGTAGGGATGGGCGTAGCGCGGGTCGTCCTGCAGGGCGGCCTGCGAGGCTTGCAGCGCCTGGGCCATGGTCGGCGCGCCCGAGGCGAACAGGCCGGTCATCAGCCGCACGGCCGATTCCGATTCGATCGACCAGTGCGAGACGATCAGCGCCCGCGAGCCGGCGTAGATCATCGCCCGGGTCAGGCCGCCCAGCGCCTCGCCGCCGCCCTTCAGGCCGGTGCGGTCGACGCCGGCGCCGGCGCCGCCGGTGTCGCAGGCGGCCAGCACGACAAGGTCGGCGTCGATCTTCAGGTTCAGGATCTCGCTGGTGTCGAGCAGGGCGTCGCTGTCGCCGGTCCCGAGCGAGGTCACCAACGCAGGCTCGGGCACGCACGCGTCGGGCTGCGGCAGCAGGCCATGGGTGGCGAAATAGAGCACGTGGTAGTCGGCCAGGTCGGACCGCCGCCGCACCGCGTCATCGCTGAAGGCCTCGCCCGTCACCACCGAGCCGGGCGTGCCGAGGCTCTCGCCCACCGAGCGCACCTCGGCCGCCGTCTCCGGCAGGGCCTCGATCCTCAGCAGGGCGTCGCGGGTCTCGCCGCAGACCCGCTCCATCACCACGCTGCGCCGCAGGAACGAGCGGGTCACCGAGGTGTAGGCGCGCTCCTCGGCGCGCGGCAGGGCCGGATCGGCGAACCCGAGATAGGGGCGCCTCGCCGCCGACGGGGCGAACTTCCGCGACTGCAGGAAACTGGCCCCCGACACCACCAGCGAGGACGCCACGCGCCGGCCCAGCCAGGCCACGCGGGTGTAGTCGACCTCGCCGTTGGCGTTGGCGTGGATCGACGCGGTGTCGGTCACCAGCAGCGCGACCGGCAGCGACACCAGTGGCCCATCGGGCTCGTAGATCAGGTGCCTGGCCGCGACCACCTCATCCCTCACCGGCCCGAACAGGCGCGAGAACAGCGCCGCCGCCCCGGCCGTGTCGAACGGCGTCAGGGTGTCGGTCGGCTCCAGCGGCAGGCGCGCGCGGGTGACGGCGGCGTCCACCTGATCGCGCGTCATCTCGATCGCGTAGGGCTTCACCTCGCCGGCGGTCAGCAGCACGCCATAGGTGCGGCCGGCCAGCGGCAGGATCTTCAGATAGACCTCGCCCGGCCGCAGCGCCGCCTGGACGTCGGCGGCCGGCGCCCCCGGCGCGACCAGCTGGTTGTACCGCGGATTGGCCGCCAGCATCCGCGCCTCCAGCGCGTTGGCCGTCTCCTGCTCGCCCTTCAGCAATCCTTCCATCTCGGTCCGCACGGTCTCGGTGTAGAGGCCGTCGGCCTGGAGGGCCGCGATCTGGCTCTCGGTGGCGCGCACGCGCCGCCGGGCGTCCTCGAACGCCCGCGACAGGCCCGCGATCGCGCCGTCGCCCGCCGCCACGCGGGCGGCCAGCCGGTTGACCGTCTCGGCCGTCGCGCTCGACACCACCGTCTCGGCGCCGTCGAAGAACAGGCCGCCGTACTCGGCCGCCCGGTCCGGCTCCTGCGCGATCAGCTTCAGCAGCAGGTCGAAATAGGGCTGCGAGGCGTCGGCGGAATCACCCAGCCCGCCGCGCTGGGCGCGGAAGATGGCCATGGCCGCGCCATAGCTGGCCAGGGCGTCGGCGTCGCGGCCGGCCGCCACCTGGGCCCGGCCCAGGTCCAGCAGCATCGCGCCCTCGGCGGCGCTGCCGGCATGGCGCGTGCGCAGCGCTTTCAGGCCCGCGGCATAGCCGTCGACCGCCTGGGTCGCGCGGCCGGCGTCCAGGTCCAGCCCGGCGATATCGGCCGCCACCCGCGCCTGCAGCCAGGCCGTCAGCCGGCCCAGGGCGGCGTTGCGCGAGAGGATGTCGCGCGCCCGCGCCAGCGAGGCCCGGGCCGCCGCCACATCGCCCATCTCGGCCTGGGACGTGCCGATCACCTGCCAGGCCTGGGCGTCCTGCACGGCCAGGCGCTCGGCGGGCGTCACGCGGGTGGTCTCGATCTGGCTCTGGGCCGCCGACGGCGTGTTGAGCTTGCGCGCCGTGCCGGCGTCGATCACCAGGGCGCCCCCGGCGGCCGCCTGGACGCCGCTCGCGGCCTGGGTCGCCCCGCCCCCGGCGCTGGCCCGCAACTGCAGCGCCGCGCGCGCCGCGCGGATCGCCTCGGGGAAGCGCCGGCGGTTGCGTTCGTGCAGCGCCCGGTAGTTCAGGCTGCGCGCCCGCAGCAGGACGTCGTCGGCCGGGATCAGGGTGTCGGCCTCGTCGAAATAGCCCTGCGCCTCGTCGAACCGGCCGCTGTTGGAGATGTTCATGGCCAGGTTCAGCAGGGCGTCGGCCCGCTGGGCCGCGGGCGCGTTGGCGGCCTCGCCCTCGCTGACCAGCGCGCGGAACGCGGTCTCCGCCTCGTCGAACCGCCACTCGTTGTTCTGCACATAGCCGTGGGCGCTCAGCCGTCGCGGATCCGCCGCCGCGGCCGCCTCGGCCGCCGCCAGGCCGCCCAGGTCGGGGAAGTCGGCGGCGATCTCGGCCTGGGCGGCCGAGGTCTGGATGTCGGTCGACGCCGGCGGATCGGCCAGGCCCAGGGCCACCTTCAGGCTGGTCTCCACCACGTCCGACAGCGGCGCGAGGCCCTCGGCCACGGTGAGCTTGCCGTCCTTGTCGGAGGAATAGGCGATGTAGGGCGCCCCGCCCTGCCCGCCCGCGCGGCACTTGGCCAGGCTCGCCGGCAGCCCGCCCGGCGCCGGGGCCGACGCCCCGCACTCGGCGCGCGCGGCCAGCGCGGCCCGCCAGGCCGCCTCGCCGGACTTGGGCAGCTCGTAGAGGCGCCCGAGCACCGTGTCGTAGCCGCGGCAACGCACCCGCCAGGCCTTGGCCTGGGCGCCCTGCCCCAGCGGGTCCTGATAGTCGCGCACCGCCTCGCAGACCGCGCCGCTGGCGCTGCTCTGGCCCAGCGGGAAGACCTCCGGCAGCGGCGCGGCGCCGGCGGTCCCGGCGGCGGCGCCCGCAATTCCGGCCGCGATCGCGGCGAGCGCCGCGGACGAGCGAACGAGGCGGCTCATTTTTCCCTCCGCCAGATTTCTTCGTTGCCGGCGCCGGTGACGACGGTCTCGATCTCGCGGTCGTCGTCCTCCACCTTGGGCGGCGGGGTCAGCACCGGCGGGTCGATCGAGGGGCGCACCGAGGCCGGACGGAACGATTCCACCCGGAACTGGCTGGCCGGCGTGAACGTGGCGCAGCCGATGGCCAGCGCGCAGCCGTTGATCCGGATGGCGCCGAGGGTCGTGTCGCCCTCGAGCCGCGCGATACGGCTGGAGATCGCCGCCTGCTGACCGGTTGTCACGATGCCCTCGCCGATCTGCAGCGCGCCGAACATGTCGGCGATCTGGGCCTTGCCGATCGTCAGCAGCGGCTTGTCCGGCTCCACCTCCTGCCCGGTGAGGAAGAAGCCCGCCTCCTGACCGAAGATCCCGGTGTTCTGCTGGACGATGCGATCCCCGGCGACGGCCGTCAGGCTTCCGGCGACCAGGAACACGCGGCCGATCTCATCGTCCTGCGCCGCGACGCCGAGCGGCAGACCCTGGCCGATGTCGATTTCGGCCGCGGGCGTGTCCGCCACCAGGTCGATGAACCGCTCGGATCCGATCAGCACGTCGGTCGTGGCGAAGAGATTGATCGAATCGAAAGCGCGAACATCGGTGAACCCTGGCGTGGCGGACCCCGTCGATCCGCCCGACCCCCCGGTCGCGGGACCTGATCCCCCCCCGGACGAGCCCGGGTCTCCACCCAGCGTGGTCGAGGTGGCCGCGCCCAGGGAGCCGGTCACGATGATCGACTGCGGCGCCCAGATGGTGTCCGCGGCGTCGTCCCCGACGGTCAGGTGAACGCCCGCGGCCGACGGCGCGACCGTGCCGCGGACGACGATCTTGTTGGTGTCCCTCGCGAGCAGGTGGAGTTCCGGGACCTTCTGCGGATCGACGTCGAGATCGTCGACGATCAAGTCGTTGGAGACCGGAAACTGACCGTCGATGCCGCCCTGAAGCGTCAGCGAGGTCTTCACGTTGAAGCGCTGGAACATCGCATTGGTGATCCGGCCATCCGTTCCGGTTCCGCCGACCACCGCTTCATCCGGCGTCAGGATTCGCACGACGGCGGTGTCGGCGTTGATCGGGCCGTTGAAGCTGAAATTCTGGGCCGTGAGGCGGGTGAAGCCGTTGGTCGTCACCGAGCCCAGGCTGAGACTCGTGGTGGCCGCCACCCGCACTTCGGTCGAGCCGGTGAGCGACCCCGCGGTCGTCGTGTCCTCCGTCGAGCTCAGGATGCTGACGGCGTTCATGGAGTCGACGTCCAGGGTCTCGGCCAGGATGTTGATCTGTCCGCCGGAATTCACCGCGCCCAGGTGCAGGAAGGGCAGCAGGTTCACATTGCCGCCGGCCTGGAAGTCTCCCGGCTGAATGGTGATGTCCGTTCGAGCCGTCAGGGTGGGGATGGTCACCGTACCCAGGGCGTCGATGTAGGTGCTGCCGAAGTTGACGTTCGAGTCGCCCGAGACCACGCCGCCCGAGCCGATGGTGATGTTGTTGGCGGCGATCACCAGGCCCTGACCGGCGCGGATCCGGTTCGCGGTCAGGTCGGAGGTGCCGAACCGCCCGGTCACCACGATGTTCACATTGCCGGCGGCGTTGATCTCGCCCAGTTGCACCAGCCCCGACCGCGCGCCCGGCACAGGCGTCGAATTGTTGAGCCCGACCTGGCCCTCGGTGATGTTGCGTCCGGTCGTGATGGTGACCTGACCGTATTCGTTGAAGGAAGACTGTCCCACCAGCAGGCCCGGCGCGTTGATCAGCACGCTGGTGAGCGCCGCGCGGCTTATGGCCATCAGGTAGACGTTCGCGCCGGTGGTCGCGCCGGCGATGTTCAGCGGCATGTCGTGCGGCGTGCCCGCCGCCCCGTTGGGGACGATGAAGGTGAAGAAGGTCAGGTCGTTGTTGAACGCCGGTCGGAAGCGGATCTCGTAGCTGTCGACGGCGGCATAGGCGGCCGTGCCGTAGTCGCCGGAGTTGACCGTCGCCCCCGCCGCCGTCGAGACGATCGGAGCCACAAACGCGAGATAGCCCTTGCCGGTGAACTGGGCGCCGCCCGCGACGGTGACGGAGCCGCCGCTGCCGGAGCCTGTGAAGGGGATGTTGAGGTTGGCGGTGTTGAGGAACGCCGATTCGGTCACCGCGGCGCTGGTCGCCAGCATGCCGCCGACGTCGACCCGGGCTCCCGCGCCGAACACCACGCCTTGCGGCGAATAGAACCACACGTTGCCGCTGGTGATCGCGGGCGTCGGGCTGTTGAGGTTCGCCGCCTGATAGGCCGTCACCGCGCCGTTGATGTTGATCGGCCCGCTGGTGACCCGGTTCAGTACGATCCAGTTGCGCTGGTCGAAGCGGAATTGCGCCGTCTCGCCGCTGTTCAGGTTGAAGCTGGTCCAGTCGATGATCGTGCGCTGGGCGTTGAGATCGATCCGAACGTCGGTCGAGCCGACCTGGATGATCGGCTGCGCGCCGCCGGCGTTGACGGTGGCGGGCGCGGAGCCCGGGACCGGCAGGGCCGACGCCTGTCCGGCGGCAAGCAGGGCCGCGGCAGCCGCGCCGGCCGCGAGGGCCTGGCGGGATGTCGGGAGGCGGATGGGGTCACGCATGAGAACTCCTCCCGGCTCAGAAGAAGCGAGCGGTGAGATTGATCATGAGGCGTCCGGGCGGCTTCTTCCGGTCGATGAAGCGCTTGTCGAGCGGACGGGCGTAGCCGACGTCGAGCACCCACCGCTCGCGCACCGGAACCTGAAACCCGGCGCCCACCGATTTCAGCGTCTGGGTTGAACCGCCCCGGTCCTTGTCCCGGGTCTGGGCGATGTCGAAGAAGGCGTAGGGGCTGACCGCCCAGCCGGTCTTGGGCTGGAACGGTCCGCCGTGCAGCTCGAGGCTGGCGGCCATGGCGCTGTCGCCCGAGATGTAGCCCGGATCGTAGCCGCGGCCGATGGTGAGCGAGCCCACGGCGTACTCCTCATAGGCCGCAAGGGGCTGGTTGGCGTACTGGCCGTTGAACCGGGCGAAGAACGAGAGCTGCGGCGTGATCACGGTCATGATCGAGGCCTCGGCCGTCAGCACCCAGGCGCCGGGCTTCGCCTCGGCGCGGGACAGGAGGCGGTCGCCTTCTTCCGTCGCGCCGAAACCCTCGATGCCGCGGCGGAGCGACGCCGCCCCGCGCAGCACGATCGGGTGATAGCCCCAGTAGGCCGTCTGATCGCCTTCGGCCCGCGCATAGATGACGCGCAGGTCGTCGTTGATGAGCTTGGCGCGGCCGCCCAGCTTGGTGTCCTGGTTGATCACGTCGACCCCCGCCGCGACGCTGAGGTTCTTGCGCCGCGAGCGGATCAGCGGATGGGCCACCTCCAGATTGCCGATGAGGCTGACGCTCTTGAGGTTCAGCGGCTTGAGCGCATCGCCGGGATGGCTCTCGCCATAGGCCAGGCCGCCGCGCAGCACGGTCCCCTCGCCGCCCAGCCGGATCTCCTCCAGGCCCTGCACCACCCACTGCTCGTTGTGGAAGACGGTCCGGTAGAAGACCAGCGAGGTCTGTTCGCCATAGGCGGTCATGGCGTTGAAGTCGCCGCGCGCCAGCCCGCCCCAGCGGCCCGTGGCCTTGGATTGCAGGTTCTGCGCATTGACGATCAGGTCCTGCGGGTCGCGCTGGACCGACAGGTCGAGATCCACCGCCCCGCGCTCGCCCGACAGGTTTGGCCGCACCGAGGCCCGCACCTTCAGGCCGGGGATGTCCGAAGCCAGCAGGATGTAGCGCTGCACCCGGTTGACGTCGAAGGGCGCCATGCCGCGCAGCTTCTGGGCGTAGCGTTCCACCGCCGGCCCGGCCGGCCCGGGATCGCCGCGCACCGCGACGTTGACGATGCGCGCCTCGATGACCTCCAGGGTCACCGCGCCGTCGTCGATCGTCTGCGCCGGGATCTCGACCCGCGCCAGCAGGCCGTGGTCGAAGAGCGCGTCGGCGACCGCGTCGCGCACCTTGCAGAGGTCGGAGGCGTCGCCCGCCTTGTCGAGGAACGGCGCGTACGCCGGGCGCAGCTCGTCAGGCGACACCGACTCCAGGCCGTGGAACGCGACCGACTTGATCGTCAGCGGCGCCGGGTTCTCGGCCAGCGGGCAGGCGCCCGTCCCCGGCCGCGAGAACAGGTCGGCCTGCGGCGGGGCCAATTGCGCCCGCGCAGCCGGATTCAGCTCCTGCCGCGACGGCGTCGGCGGCGCCTGTGCATGCGTGATTCCCGGCAAGGCGGCGACAGCAAGTGTCGCCGCCGCGCCGAAGCGCGAAACGGTCAGCCCCATTCAAACCCCCTGGGGCGCCCCGTGTCGGCGCCGTCGCCTCTCGGCGAACAGTTCAGGTCAGACCGTCGCCCAGCGCGAGGGCGAGCATCCAACCTGCCCAATAAGAGACCGCTCGCGCGATTTTCTGCAACCGCAAAACGTGGCGATGGTCATAGGAACGCCACGGCCGTGTAGGAGTTGGTCATACGTCGGGATCGGTCCCGACCGTTCCATTCCAGAGGTCGCTATGTACGTTCTGCCCCCGCTTCCCTATGCCCACGACGCGCTTGCGCCGCTGATGTCGGCCGACACGCTGCACACCCACCACGGCAAGCACCACAAGGCCTATGTGGACAAGATGGGCGATCTGGCGGCCAAGGCGGGTCTGGCGGGCCGGCCGGTCGAGGAGTTGGTCGTTGAGGCCCACCGCAAGGGCGACAAGCCGCTCTTCAACAACGCCGCCCAGGCCTGGAACCACGCCTTCTTCTGGCAGTGCATGCGGCCGGCCGGCGGCGCCGGGCCATCGGGCGACCTGCTCCGCGCCATCGACGAGGCGTTCGATGGCCTCGACGCGCTGAAGGAAGCCTTCGTCAACGAGGGCGTCGGCCATTTCGGCTCGGGCTGGGTGTGGCTGGTCAGCGGGCCCGAGGGCCTCAAGGTGATCTCCACCCACGACGCGGAAGACACGCTGACCCGCGACGGGCTGGTCCCGATCCTCGTCTGCGACGTGTGGGAGCACGCCTACTACCTGGACCACAAGAACGACCGGAAGACGTTCCTCACGCGCTGGTTCGAGACCCTCGCCAACTGGGAGTTCGCCGCCGCCCAACTCGCCGCATCCGGCGGCCAGGGCCAGGGCTACCGGTATCCGGCGCCCGCCGGCGAGGCCCAGCCGGCCTGACCACCACGGCTTGACCTGAGGCGTCGCGGGCGGCAAGGCCTCGCCCGCGATGATCCTCACCCTCTCCTGCGACGACCGCCCCGGAATCGTGGCGCGCGTCTCGGCCCTGCTCTTCGAGCGCGGCGCCAACATCCTGGACGCCCAGCAGTACGACGACGGCCAGACCGGCCGCTTCTTCATGCGCGTGGTGTTCGACCCGGGCGCGTCCGACGCCGCCGCCTGGCGCGCGATCCTCGAACCGCTGGCCGACGAATACGCCATGACCTGGACGCTGCGCGGCCGCGGAGAGCGCCGCCGGGTCATGGTCCTGGCCTCGCAGACCGACCACTGCCTCTCCGACCTCATCTGGCGCTGGCGCCAGGGCGAGCTGGCCATGGACATCACCGCGGTGGTCTCCAACCATCCGGCGTCGACCTTTCCCCACACCGACCTGCAGGGCATCGCCTTCCGCCACCTGCCCGTGACGCCCGAAACCAAGCCCGAGCAGGAGGCCGCCCTCCTGCGCCTGATCGAGGAGACCGGGACCGAGCTGGTCGTCCTCGCCCGCTACATGCAGGTGCTCTCGGCCGACCTCGCCGCCCAGCTGGAAGGCCGCTGCATCAACATCCACCACTCGTTCCTGCCGGGCTTCAAGGGCGCGCGGCCCTATCACCAGGCGCACGCGCGCGGCGTGAAGGTGATCGGCGCCACGGCCCACTTCGTCACCGCCGACCTCGACGAGGGCCCGATCATCGAGCAGGACGTCGAGCGCATCAGCCATCGCGACACGCCCGCCGCCCTCGTGCGCAAGGGCCGCGACATCGAGCGTCGCGTGCTGGCCCGGGCCGTGCGCTGGTTCCTGGAGGACCGGGTGCTGCTGAACGGCCGCAAGACGGTGGTCTTCACCGACTAGCGCGCGATGACGCGCCGCGCCCTGACCCGTCAGAACCGCAGGTCCACCCGCGCGTAGTAGAGCCCCCCGTTCGTGTCGTAGGGCGAATTGCGCGAATAGATCAGGCCGCGGCTAGCCTGGAACACCGCCTCGTCGGGATGGGTGTCGAACACGTTCTCCGCGCCAACCCGCACCGAGACGCGCTCGTCGAACCGCCAGGTCGCGGCGAGATCGACGAAGGTCACCGCGCCGAAGTCCTGGAAGATGTCGCCGGTCGAGTTGCCGGTGGAGTCGGTCCACTTGCCGTAGTAGCGCGCGCGAGCCATCAGCTCGAGCTTCTCCCACCGCCAAGTCGCCGAGCCGGTCAGGTTGTGCTTGGGCCGCGAGTCCTCGAACAGGCGCTTCTGGGTTTCGCTGGCGGTCAGGGTCCCCGACGTGACCTTGGTCTGGTTGTAGTTGTAGGCGCCGGTCAGGCCGATCCGGCCCGGGCCGAGTGCGCCGTCATAGGCCACCACCACGTCCACGCCGCGGGTCCGGGTGTCGAAGTCGTTCGTGAACCAGCTGATCCGGGTGAACGATTCGGCGCTCGGCACGCCGAGGGCGACGAGCTGGGCGCGGATCGCCGGCGTCACCGTCACCGTGGGCGAGGTGCTGAAGCGCTTGGTGACGTCGATCTGGTAGGCGTCGAGCGAACCCGACAGCCCCATGTCCGTGCGCCAGACCAGGCCGGCCGTGACCGTCTCCGATTCCTCCGGCTCCAGCGGCTTGGCCCCCAGGAAGACGGCCACCGGATTGGTCGGCGACAGCCGGCCGGCGGTGAACAGTTGCAGGGTGGTGGTGTCCAGGCCCTGCGAGGTGCTGGTCGAGTTGAGCTGGCCCGGCGTCGGCGCCCGGAAGCCCGTCGAATAGGACGCCCGCACCGCGATATCCGGGGTCAGCTCGAAGCGCGTCGCGACCTTCCCGTTCCAGGTGTCTCCAAACTCCGAGAAGTCCTCGTACCGCAACGCGGCGCCGGCGCTCCAGCGCTCGGTCAGCCGCGCCTCCAGGTCCAGGTAGCCGGCATAGCTGCGCTGGTCCCACTTGCCCGCCTGCTGCGGACTGAAGCCGGGGAAGCCGTTGGAGTTCGGCGCGAGGCCCGCCGACGCGCCCGGGCCGACCGCGTAGGAGGCCGGATCGCCGGTCTCGATCTCATAGGTCTCCTGGCGGGTCTCGGCGCCGAAGGCGATGCTGACCGGCTCCGGCAGGCCGGCGACTTGCAGGCGATAGACCCCGTCGGCGTTGAAGTTTACCTCCTTCTGCACCAGGCGGCCGAGATCGAAGGCCGTGGGGCTGTTCGGGCCGAGCGAGGCGTTGATCGAGTTCTCCAGGAAGAAGCGGCTCGCATTGCGCCCGTACGAGACGCTCAAGTCCCAGGTGAACCGCTCGTCGTCGCGGTGGCGGATCCCGCCAGCCGCCTGGATGTCCCGGCCGTGGACGCCTTCGCGCGGCGTGAAGCCGGCCGGATAGACGGCGCGCAGATCGAAGCCGGGGAACACGCTCGTCGCTCCGAAGATCGCGGGGTTGGTGTCCGGGTTGCGCCAGTTGATGTCGTTGATCCCGTCGGTCTTGGCATAGGTCGCGAAGGCGTAGGCCTCCGCGACGGTCCCCAGCGGCAGGGCGCCGTCGAACGCGAACTGATAGGTCTTCAGGTCGGGATTGCCCCAGCGCTGGACCGGGTCGGGCACGCTCACGCCGGGATGGGCCGCCGCGAACGCGATGGCGTCGGCGCGCTGGCGCGTGCGCGAGGTCGCGTCGGCCTGCGACCACTCGGCCGTGGCCGTCGCATGACCGCCCTCGCCCAGCGGCATTCCGCCCCGCACGCCCAGCCGGTAGGTCGCCCCGTCGCCCTCGTAGAACTGGCCCGCCTGGCCGAAGGCCGCGAGACCCGCGCTGTCGTCGAGCAGGATATTGATCACGCCTGCGATGGCGTCCGAGCCGTACTGGGCCGAGGCGCCGTCGCGCAGCACCTCCATCCGCTTCACGGCGAAGCTGGAGATCTGCGCCAGGTCGGGGCCCTGCGCCCCGCGCGAGCCGAGGAAGGCCGAGCGGTGGAAGCGCTTGCCGTTGAGCAGCACCAGCGTCTGGTCGGGCGACAGGTTGCGCAGGGTCGCCGGCCGGACGAACTGCAGGCCGTCCGAGGTCGGCAGCCGCTGGACGATGAACGACGGGATCTGCTGCGCCAGGTTCTCACCGAGCTGCGGCGTGGCCGAAGCCTGCAACGCCTCCTGGTTCAGGACGTCCACCGGAACGAGCGTGGTGAAGGGCGTGCGCCCCACGTCCCGCGTGCCGGTGACCACCACCTCCTCGACGGCGTCGCCTTCGCCGCCCGCCGCATCGGCGGCCCAGGCCGCTCCCGCCGTCGTCCACGCCGCCGCCGCCAGCAGCGCGGCCTTGCTCATACGCCCCATAAACGCCTCTCCTCTCGATCGCGGGGGAGGCTGTGGCGTGTCTCCGTGAAGTGTTCTTGACGCCTGCGTCAAATTTTTGGGGCGTCACCGGTGATGTTACAGCCGGCCGGCTAGAGGCCTTCCCCCTCACGATGAGGCGTCGTGAGGGGATCCGAAGGCCTCCAGATCGAAAGACGCGAGCACGTTGATCCCGGCTGGCTTGATTCAAGCCAGCCGGGACGTGCTCTAGACGAATTTCGGCCGTCGCTTCTCGCGGTGGGAGGCCAGGCCCTCCTTCGCCTCGGGCCCGGTGAAGCCCAGCATCTCCAGCGCCGCCGAGGCGTCGAAGGCGGGGCCGGCGCTGCGCAGCCAGTTGTTGAGCGACAGCTTGGTCCAGCGGATCGCCTGCTGGGCGCCGTTGGCCAGCTTGGTCGCCACCTCCAGCGCCTTGCCGTCGAGCTGGTCGTCGGGGACGCACAGCGACACCAGCCCGATCCGCTCGGCCTCCGCGCCCGAGAGCGGATCGCAGGTCAGCAGGTAGTACTTGGCCTTGGCCATGCCGCACAGCAGCGGCCAGACGATCGCCGCATGATCGCCCGCCGCGACGCCCAGCCGGGCGTGTCCGTCGATGATCTTGGCCTCGGGCGTCACGATCGAGACGTCGGCCAGCAGGCCGCAGACCAGCCCCGCCCCCACCGCCGGCCCGCGCATGGCGCTGACCACCGGCTTCCCGCAGTTGATCACGTTGTAGACGATGTCGCGGGCCTCCTTGAAGATCCGCACCCGCATGTCGAAGTCGTCGACGATCTCCTGGATCATCTCGAAATCGCCGCCGGCCGAGAACGCCGTCCCCTCTCCCGTCAGGATCGCGCAGCGCACCTCCGGGTCGTCGTCGATGTCGCGCCAGATCTGGGCCAGTTCCCAGTGCATGGCCTTGTCGGCCGCGTTCAGCCGGCCGGGATTGCTCATGACGATCCGCAGCACGCCGTCGGCGGGCCGCTCGAACTTCAGCCGCTGGTAGGCGGCGTAGCGGTCGCTCATCGCGGCCTCCTCAGAAGATCGTGTAGCCGCCGTCGATCACGAAGCTGTCGCCCGTGTGGAACTTCGAGGCGTCCGAGGCCAGGTAGACCGCGATGCCGGAGAAGTCCTCGCCCTCGCCCCAGCGGCGCATGGGCACGCGGCCAATGGCGCGCTCGTTGAACTTGTCCCAGGCCTGCAGGCCGGCGGTCATGTCGGTGGCGATCCAGCCCGGCAGGATCGAATTGGCCCGGATGCCATGGCGGGCGTATTCCACCGCCAGCCCACGCACCAGCGACAGCACCGCGCCCTTGGTCGACGCATAGGCCTCGTTGCGCGGCGCGCCGTGGATCGCCGAGGTCGACGAGGTCGCCACCAGCGAGCCGCCGGGGTCGCCCGCCTCCGAGCGCTCGATCATGTGCTTCACGGCTTCCCGGAAGGTCCAGAACACCGCGTCCAGGTTCACCGTCGTGACCCGCCGCCACTTCTCGGTGGTCATCTCGTCGAAGGGCGCGCCACCGCCGATGCCGGCGTTGGCGGCGCAGAAGTCCAGCCGGCCCAGCTTTTCGATCACCTCGGCCACGCCCGCCACGATCGCCGCCTCGTCGGCCACGTCCACCTTCTGGACCAGCACGTCGACGCCATAACCCTTGAGCACGGCCTCGGCCTTGGCGTTCTTCTCGGGGTTCTGGCCCCAGATCGCCACCTTGGCGCCGGCCGCGGCCAGGCCCTCGGCCATGCCCAGGCCGATGCCGCCGTTGCCGCCGGTGACCAGCGCGACCTTCCCGGTCAGGTCGAAGGGTTTGAACGCCATCCCGATGCTCCTCCTCGTCGTTGGGGAGGACTTCTCGCGGGCGCCCCTGCGTAGGTCAAGGCGGCTCGGGTCAGCCGATGGGCGCCAGGCTCAGCCCGCCCCGGCGCGCCGCGGCGCGGGCGAGATCGTCGTTGGCGGTGGCCATCGCCGCCGGCCGTTCGCCGTTCAGCCGCCGCCAGACGTGACGGAACAGGTCGCGCACCTCCCGGGCCGCCAGGCCGTCGGGGTCGGCCTCGACCACGGCCCGGCCCTGGGCGAAGGCCGTCTGGTAGACCATCCGCGAACGCATCGCCGACGGCGCCACCGGCAGGTTGGCGAAGCGGAGCGCCTCGAACGCCTTGACCACCGACGGCGGCTCGGTCCCAGCGCGGGCCGGCGGGCACTGGTTCAGCGCGATCAGCCCCTCGCGCCCCAGCCGCTGGATCACGGCCACCGAAAGCACCGCCGCCGCCAGGTCCAGATAGGTGGGCCGCGCCACGGCCAGGCACAGGTCGGCCATCTTCACCGCCTCGGCCACCTCGGCCTCGGGCGCGGCGGGCGTGTCAATCACCAGCAGCTCGGCGCCGCCGCGCCGGCAGGCCTCGGTCAGGGCGAACAGCTTGGACGCGCTGGTCTCGAACAGCAGGGAGGCGGCGCCGTCACGACCCTTCAGCACCTCGCAGGCGCTGCGCATCGGGTCGGCGTCGGCCAGCACCGCCCGCACGCCCATGGCGCGGGCCGTCAGCGTCAGATTGACCGCCACGGTCGTCTTGCCGGCCCCGCCCTTGCGGGACATCACCGCCAGCGTCTTCACGCGCGCCCTCGCAGCGTCCTTGCGCGCGGCCGTAGCCGCCCGCTACCCCACTGGGCGTCATCTAATGCACAACTTATCCACAGGCGGAAGACCAGGCCTGTGAATCATCGCAGGATGAAGGATTCAGTTGCCCGAGAGCGGCGTGTTCGTCTGGGCTCGGTCCAGGTCGGCGCGGTCCTGGCGCTGGCGCTCTTCCCACTCGTTCTGGGTCATGCACACGCGCTGCTTCATGCGGCTGCCCAGCACGGCCTCGCGCTTGCAGACCATGCCGTCCTTGTTGACCTTGGGCGCCTTCTCGGTCTTCGCGGCCGCCTCGGCGGGCTTCGCGGCGTCGGTGGCGGCGGGCTCGCCGGCGGCGAGCAGGGCGGCGGCCAGAACCAGGGTGATCATCGGTACGCTCCTGAACAACGGGCGCAGGCCCGTTCGACTGGCTCGAAATCAACCATTGCTACGCCTGCGGCGCAATCTCCACTTCCCGGGCGTCGGCGATGCCCGCCGCCGCCAGCGCCGCCAGCAGCTCGGCGACCACGACCGGCAGTTGCTCAGGATCGCGCCCGCGCAGCACCAGGTTCGAGCCGTAGCCGTCCGGCCCGTAGAACGGATAGCTGCCCAGCGACATGTCCGGATGCGCCTTGGCCACCGCCTCCAGCGGCTCGGCGATCGCGCCTTCGCCGGACCCGACCACCCGCACGGTGCGCGACACGGTGGGCCGCCCGCCGCGCATCCTGGGCCCCACGTCCTGCAGCATCCCGCGCATCACCTGCGGCACGCCCGCCAGGGTGAAGACGTTGCCGATGGTGAAGCCGGGCGGGCCCTGTACGGGGTTCTTCACCAGGTCGCCGCCCACCGGCACCCGCGCCATCCGCCGGCGCGCGGCGTTCAGCTCGGCGCCCCAGCGGGCCGTCATCATGTCGAGGATCTCGGGGTGCTCGAACAGTTCCACGCCGAAGGCGGCGGCCACCGCGTCGGCGGTGATGTCGTCGTGGGTCGGCCCGATCCCGCCGGTGGTGATCACATAGTCATAGCGTTCGCGCAGGGCGTTCAGCGCGGCGACGATCTCGTCCAGCACGTCGGGCACGGTGCGCGCCTCGGCCAGGTCGACGCCGATCACGCCCAGATAGCGGGCGATGTCGCGAAGGTTGGTGTCCTGGGTGCGGCCCGAGAGGATCTCGTCGCCGATGATCAGCACCGCGCAGGTGACCCGGTCATCTGGTTGATCCGACGTATGGCGAAGGTCCGGCATGAGCGGATTGGAGCCGGCCGGCCGGCGCCGGTCAAGCGACTGCGCCGAGCCTTTCCACCAACGATATAGCGCCACTCGCCCTAGAGGCGAACTTCATTCCTGACGCACGGGGCGGACGGTTAGGGTCGCACCGCTTTCCCGGGGTGACACGGCTCTGTTTGGGAGCGTCTCACAGTCGTATGGGAGCATCACATCATGAGTAAGCGTCTTTTGCCCGCCGCCTGCGCGGCGGCGGCAAGCCTTTGCCTGGCCTCAGCGGCCAGCGCCGGAACGGTCGATCTCAGCGCCTACGTCAACTCCGACGCCAAGACCTACACCTCGGGCTCGGACTACCCGAACGGCCTCGTGACGATCGGCGGCATCGACTTCCTGATCTCGTCCATCGGGAATGGCGGCACGGGCGTCATCCAGCTGGGCTCCGACGAATCGGTTTCGATCGCCGACAACGAAACGGGCGTCGATACGGCCTATGTGATCGTGAACTCCGGCTACGGCGTCGCCGGCAAGAATATCGGTTCGCTCACGTTCCTGGGCGCCGGCAGCGACCAGATCTCGGTCGACCTGATCGAAGGCGTGAACATCCGCGACCACTGGACCGCCTACAACAACGTCGCGACCGACATCTTCGCCACCGCCACCTATCCGGGCGCCAATCGCTTCGACGTCTACCGGTACGACATCTCGGCGCTGGGCGGCACGCTGACGGGCATCGAATTCGCCTCCACGTCGTTGGCGAACTTCCCGAACGGACAGCCGTTCCTGGCGGCGGTGACCACCACCTTCGAGGGCGCGGTGGGCGGCGTTCCCGAGCCGACGTCGTGGGCCCTGATGATCTCGGGCTTCGGCCTCGCGGGGGCCGCCCTGCGCGCACGCCGCCGCCTCGCCGCGGCATAGCCGGCTCGCCTGCATCGCGCGTCTTGGCCTATAGGCGCGCGATGCAGTTCCCTTCGCCTTTGGCCCGCGGCCGGCTCGTCAGCCGCTACAAGCGCTTCTTCGCCGACGTGATCCTCGACGACGGGACGGCGATCACCGCCCACTGCCCCAATCCCGGCGCGATGCTGGGCCTGAACACGCCCGGCCTGGTCGCCTGGGTCTCGCGCTCCGACGACCCCAAGCGCAAGCTCGCCCACACGCTGGAGCTGGTGGAGGCCGACGGCGGCCTCGTGGGCATCAACACCCTGCACCCCAACCGCATCGTCGCCGAGGCGCTCGCGGCGGGCGCCATCCCGGAAGTCGCGGGCTATGCGACCCACCGACGCGAGGTGCGCTACGGCGAGAACTCCCGCGTCGACTTCCTGCTGGAGCATCCCGACCGGCCGCCCTGCTGGCTGGAGGTCAAGAATGACAAGCCTTTTTACAACGCGCCTCTCAAGACCGATCACAGGCTTTGGCTCGAAGTGAAAAACTGCCACCTAATGAGATCGCCCGGCCTCGCCGAGTTTCCCGACTGCGTAGCGGCGCGATCCCTCAAGCACCTTCGAGAACTTGAAGCGATGGTCGCGGAAGGTGATCGCGCCGTGGTGCTTTTCGTCGTGCAACGCACCGACTGTGACGCATTTTCCGCCTGCCGCGAACTCGACCCGGCGTTCGCGCTGGGGCTCGATCAAGCCGCCGACGCTGGGGTTGAGGTGCTGGTATACGGCTGCGATGTTGGCACCACGGGCGCGAAGATCGCGCGCCGGTTGCCTTGGGTGCGCTGAAGCTGTGAAGCGTAGACTGATTACTGCCGAGACTCAGAGACGCGACGCTTTTGCGGCCTATGGCGGCATGGCCGCGTTGTTAGGTCTTCCTATCGCTGCCTCGATCTTTGTGGCCATAGCCGCCTCAATCTATCTCCCCGCCACGTTTCCGTGGCGAGACTCGATTGTGGACATCTCGCGAAACGTCGCGGTCATCGCAGTGGCGGGCGGCTATGTTGGGGTCACATGGCAGATGGCGACGAGCTACTTCTACTCAGAGCACCCGCTCGACATCATCGGCCCCGGTCTCATTGCCATGAGCACGACTGCTCTCCTACCGGTCGCGTGCTTGTTCGCTGGACTTTGGTGGGCGGGGGTGCCCGTCGGTGAGAATGCCGCTGACATGGTGGCCCGCCTCCGCTGGCTCTTCGCAGTGCTGCCCGGCATTCAAGTTGTGCTTTGGGGGATCGCTGCGGCAATGGGTCGGCTCTTTTAGCCCTTCGCGTTGGGCCGACTTCAAGAACTGCCACCTGCGCCGCGAAGGAACCCTGGCCGAGTTCCCCGACTGCGTCGCCGCCCGCTCCTCGAAGCACCTGCGCGAGCTCACCGCCATGGTCCGCGCCGGCGAGCGCGCGGTGATGCTGTTCGTGATCCAGCGCACCGACTGCGACCTGTTCGCCGCCTGCGCCGACCTCGACCCCACCTATGCCGCCGGCCTGCTCGACGCCGCCGCCGCGGGCGTCGAGGTGCTGGCCTACCGCTGCGCCATTTCGCCCGAGCGGGTCGTGCTGGCCGACCGCATGCCCTGGCGCGACGCCAACGTGCATTGAATTTCCGTGCTAGGATTGCGACTTAAGGGTCCGGAGCCGCCATGACCGATATCCTCGACGCCGAATACCGCACCAGCCACGTCAAGGTGCATGACGCCGCCGCCTTCGACGGCATGCGCAAGGCCGGCCGCCTGGCCGCCGAGTGCCTCGACATGCTGACGCCGCACGTGGTCCCGGGCGTGGTGACCGAGAAGCTCGACGACCTGGCCCGCGAGTTCATCCTCGACCACGGCGCCCTGCCCGCCTGCCTGGGCTACCGCGGCTACACCAAGACCGTCTGCATCAGCCCCAATCACATCGTCTGCCACGGCATCCCCGGCGAGCGGGTCCTGCGCGAGGGCGACATCGTCAACATCGACGTCACCGTCATCGTCGACGGCTGGCACGGCGACACCTCGCGGATGTACGGCGTCGGCCCCGTCGCGCCCCGCGCCAAGCGGCTGGTGGACGTGACCTACGAGTCGCTGGCCCGCGGCCTGGCCGCCGTGAAGCCGGGCGCCACCACCGGCGACATCGGCCACGCCATCCAGTCCTACGTCGAGAGCATGCGCTGCTCGGTGGTGCGCGACTTCTGCGGCCACGGCCTGGGCAAGGTTTTCCACGACGCGCCCAACATCCTGCACTTCGGCCAGAAGGGGACCGGCGAGGTCCTGAAGCCCGGCATGTTCTTCACGATCGAGCCGATGGTGAACCTGGGCAAGCACCCGGTGAAGCTGCTGGCCGACGGCTGGACCGCGGTCACCCGCGACAAGTCGCTCTCGGCCCAGTGCGAGCATTCCGTCGGCGTGACGGAAGACGGCGTCGAGGTCTTCACGCTGTCCCCGACCGACCAGTTCAAGCCGCCGATCCTCTCGGCCTGACCGGGAGGCCCGGGCTCCGGCCGGCCCGCCGCGCCCTGCCCCCACGTAACGTCGCCGACGGCGAAACGTTACGTATCGCTCACTTGCCTCGCCCCCGCGCGTCCCGCAGCTTCCAGGCCAAGGGATGGGGTGGAAGTCAGGGAAGCGATGCTTTCGATCAAGGGTTTGTCGCACGTCTATCCGAACGGGACGCGCGCGCTGGATGGTGTCGATCTGGAGATCGGCAAGGGCATGTTCGGTCTCCTGGGCCCCAACGGCGCCGGCAAGTCGACGCTCATGCGCACCATCGCCACGCTGCAGACGCCGAGCGCCGGCGAGATCCGCTTCGGCGAGATCGACGTCGTCGCCGAGCCCGAGAAGCTGCGCCGCACGCTGGGCTACCTGCCGCAGGACTTCGGCGTCTATCCGCGCGTCTCCGCCCTCGACCTGCTCGACCACATGGCCGTCCTCAAGGGGATCGCCGGCCGCGGCGAGCGCAAGGACACCGTCGAGACCCTGCTGCACCAGGTGAACCTGTGGGAGGTCCGCAAGAAGTGGGTCTCCGGCTATTCGGGCGGCATGCGCCAGCGGTTCGGCATCGCCCAGGCGCTGATCGGCCGGCCCGAACTCATCATCGTCGACGAGCCCACCGCCGGCCTCGACCCCGAGGAGCGCAACCGTTTCCTCAACCTGCTGGCCGAGATCGGCGAGAACGTGGTGGTGATCCTTTCCACCCACATCGTCGATGACGTGGCCGACCTCTGCCCGCGCATGGCGGTGCTGGCCGCGGGTCGCATCCTGAAGGAAGGCGCCCCCGCCGCCCTGATCGACGAACTCAAGGGCCGGGTCTGGAAGAAGATCATCGACCGCGCCGAGCTCGAAGCCGAGCGCGCGCGCAATGCGGTGATCTCCA
Source organism: Phenylobacterium sp. (assembly GCF_016124325.1). GTDB lineage: Bacteria > Pseudomonadota > Alphaproteobacteria > Caulobacterales > Caulobacteraceae > Phenylobacterium. Next base: position 87,379 of record NZ_WGNY01000022.1, on the reverse strand, counting down.
CGCGGCTGGCCGGCGGCCGCACCGTCATCCACGTCCTGGCCGACAACGCGCCAGACCCGGCGTTCGAGCCGATCGTCGGCGGCCTGGAGGATGTCTACTTCTCCACCCTCGCCGCCTCGCGCCGCGCCGCCTGACGCGAAGGATCGCACGCCATGTTCGGCAGAATCGCGGCCTTCGAGCTGCGCTACCAGCTTCGCCAGCCGATCTTCTGGATCGCCGGGCTGATCCTCTTCCTGCTCGTGTTCGGCTCGGTCACCGTGGACAACGTCCACATCGGCTCGGGCGGCAACATCCACAAGAACTCGCCCAGCGCCATCGGCCAGACGATCGGCATCATGTCGATCTTCTTCATGTTCGTCTCGACGGCGTTCGTGGCCAACGTGATCGTGCGCGACGACGAGACCGGCTTCGGCCCGATCATCCGCGCCACCCGGATCCGCAAGTTCGACTACCTCTACGGCCGCTTCGCCGGCGCCTTCGCCGCCGTCGCCCTGGCCTTCCTCGTCGTGCCGCTGGCGATCTTCGTGGGCTCGCTGATGCCCTGGATCGACCCCGAGACCCTGGGGACGAACCGGCTGCACGACTACCTCTTCGCCTACGTCTGGCTGGCGCTGCCCAGCCTGTTCCTCTCCTCGGCGATGTTCTTCACCCTGGCCACGGCGACGCGGTCGATGATGGGCGCCTATGTGGGCGTGGCCGCCTTCCTGGCGGTCTACCTGCTGTCGAACGTCGCCCTCTCCGATCCCGAACGCCTGGGCCTCGCCTCGCTGGTGGATCCCTTCGGCCTCGCCGCCTACGGCCTGGCGACGCGCTACTTCACCGCCGCCGACGCCAACGCGCTCACCCCGCCGGTGGTGGGCCCGATCCTGTGGAACCGCCTGATCTGGGTTCCCGTCGCCGTGGCGTTCCTGGCGCTCGCCTACGGCCTCTTCCGGTTCGAGATCCGCGCGCGCCGCGTGCGGCCCGCCGCCGAAGCCGCCGAGACGGCCGCCCCGCCCGCCACGCCGCGGCCGCTCCCCGCGCCGCGCTTCGGCCCGGCCACCGCCTGGACCCAGCTGGTCAAGCGCACGCGCTTCGAGATGGGCCAGGTGCTCAAGAGCCCGGCCTTCGTCGTTCTTCTCCTGCTGGGCCTGTTCAACAGCCTGGGCGGCCTGGCCCTCGGAGCCGAGACCAACGGGGCGGCCATCTACCCCGTCACCCGCTGGGTGATCTCCACCCTCAGCGGCACCTTCACCTTCATGGTGATGATCGTGGCGGTCTACTACGCCGGCGAACTGGTCTGGCGCGAGCGCGAGCGGCGCACCCACGAGATCGTCGACGCCACCGCCGCCTCGGACTGGACCTTCCTGGTCCCGAAGTTCCTGGCCATCGTGCTGGTGCTGTTCTCGATGCTGCTGGCCAGCGTCCTGGCCGGCGTCGCGGTCCAGCTGGGCATGGGCTTCACCGCGATCCAGCCCGGCAAGTACCTCGTCTGGTACGTCCTGCCCAACGCCGTCGACTGGACGCTGATCGCCGCCCTGGCCGTGTTCTTCCAGGCCGTCTCGCCCCACAAGTTCGTGGGCTGGGGCCTGATGGTGGTCTTCCTGATCGCCAGCCTGACGCTCCCGCTGATCGGCTTCGACCACAACCTCTACCTCTACGGCGGCTATCCGCCCACGCCGCTCAGCGACATGAACGGCCAGGGCAAGTACGCCGGCTTCGCAGCCTGGTTCCGCGCCTACTGGGCCGCCTTCGCGCTGATCCTGATGGTGCTGGCCTACGGCCTGTGGCGGCGCAGGGCCGATACGCGGCTGCTGCCACGGCTGGCGCGCCTGCCCCGCCAGCTGGCCAGCCCGGCCGGCGTCATCGGCGGCCTGGCGCTCGTCGCCTGGGTCGGGCTGGGCGCCGAGATCTTCTACAACACCAACGTCCTCAACGCGTACCGGACCGACCTCGAGGGCGACAAATGGCTCGCCGACTACGAGAAGACCTTCCTCAAGTACGAGAACCTGCCCCAGCCGGCGGTCACCGACGTGGAGCTCGACATCGATCTCCATCCCCATCGGCCCAAGCTGGTCGTGGAGGGCGTGTACCACCTGGTCAACGACACCGGCGCGCCGCTCAAGGCGCTGCACGTGCGCCTCGATCGCGACGCCAAGGCGCTGCAGATGTCGGTGAACGGCGCCTCGCAGGTGAAGACCTTCGACCGCTACAACTACCGCATCTTCACCTTCGACCGGCCGCTGGCGCCGGGCCAACGCACGGCCCTGTCGTTCGAGACGCTCGTCGAGCAGCGCGGCTTCAAGAACTCCAAGAACGAGATGCGCCTCGTCGACAACGGGACCTTCATCTCCAACCTTGAGTTCGCCCCGATCATCGGCATGAACCGGTCGCAGCTGCTGCAGGACCGCGCCAAGCGCCGCAAGTACGGCCTGCCGCCACAGCTTCGCCCGCCCAAGCTGGAGGACCGCTCGGCCCAGGCGCGCAACTACGTGGCCAACGCCGACTGGGTGAACGCCGACATCTCCGTCACCACCGTCGCCGACCAGACGCCCGTGGCGCCCGGCTACCGCATCTCCGACGTCACCAAGAACGGCCGGCGCACGGTGCGCTTCCGCACCGACGCCCCCGTGCTCAACTTCTTCTCGGTCCAGTCGGCGCGCTACACGATCAAGCGCGAGACCTACAAGGGCGTCGAGCTGGCGGTCTATTACGACGCCCAGCATCCCTGGAACGTCGACCGGATGATCAAGTCGCTGGAGACCGGGCTCGACTACTACCAGGCCAACTTCAGCCCCTACCAGTTCCACCAGGCGCGCATCCTGGAGTTCCCGGCCTACGCCAATTTCGCGGAGTCGTTCGCCAACACCATGCCCTACTCCGAGGGCATCGGGTTCATCGCCGACACCACCAAGCCCGACAAGATCGACTACCCCACCTACGTCACCGCCCACGAGCTGGCGCACCAGTGGTGGGCCCACCAGATCGTCGGCGCCGACATGCAGGGCGCCACGGCGCTCTCCGAGACCCTGGCCCAGTACTCCGCGCTGATCGTCATGGAGAAGACCTACGGCGCCGACGGCATCCGCAAGTTCCTCAAGTACGAGCTCGACCGCTACCTGCGCTCGCGCGGCGGCGAGCTGGTGGAGGAACTTCCCCTCGTCCGGGTCGAGAACCAGCCCTACATCCACTACCGCAAGGGTTCGCTGGTCATGTACCTGCTGCGCGAGCGGATGGGCGAGGCCAAGGTCAACGCCGCGCTCCGCCGCCTGCTGGGCCAGTACGCGTTCAAGGGTCCCCCCTATCCGCGCTCGCAGGACCTCGTCGACGCCCTGCGCGCCGAGGCGCGCGACGACGCCGCGGCCCAGCAGCTGATCACCGACCTCTTCGAGAAGATCACGATCTACGACCTGAAGACCCGCACCGCCGAGGTGAAGAAGCGCGCCGACGGCCGCTATGACGTCGTCATGACCATCGAGGCGAACAAGGCCTACGCCGACGGCAAGGGCAAGGAGACGCCTGTCGCCATCCCCGCCGACGAGGTCTTCGACATCGGCGTGTTCGACGCCGAGCCGGGCAAGCCGGGCTTCGGCCACAAGGACGTGCTCTATTTCAAGACCATGCCCCTGCGGACGGGCGAACAGACGGTCACGGTCACCGTCGACAAGCCGCCGAAGTACGCCGGCGTCGATCCCTACAACAAGGAGATCGACCGCAATTCCGACGACAACGCCATCCGGATCGGAAGCTGAGAAGAGTGGGCCCGGCGGGGGAACGCCGGGCCCGAACCGCGCCCACGGACACGGGCGTCAGGCGCGGGTCATCCCTTCGCGGCCGGCGTAGAGCATGGCGCCCAGGGCGCAGACCCCGACGAGAACCTGCGAGATGGCGAACACGCCGCCCAGGCCCGGACGGGCGCGCCGCCCCGCCTCGCGTCCGGCTCCGTCGAGGGGCGCGGCCGCCGTCACGCGGTCGCCCTCCGGCTCGGCCGCGCGCGCCGGCGCCGAGGCCATGATCGCCAGAACCGCGGCCGCCGCCGCCAGCACGCCGACAATCGTCCCCATCTTCATGGCCCCACCCCCAGACCCATCCATCGCCGGCATTCTGATGTGGAGCCGCCCTGGTGACTTCCCCCAAACGGGGGTGTGGCGGCGCCCGCTTGCGGAGTCGGAACAATTGGGGAACAATGCACCCGCCATGACCCACCGACAGGCTCTCGAAGACGCCGCCGGCCAGGCCGACCTGTGGCGCGGCGCGCCCTCGGAGCCGCCGCGCCCGCACTACCTCGGTCACCGCGACCGGCTGCGCGAGCGGGCCGGCGCGGCGCCCGCCGCCCTGCCCGACTACGAGCTCCTGGAGCTGATCCTGTTCCGCGCCATCCGCCGCGGCGACGTGAAGCCCCTGGCCAAGCAGCTCCTGACCCGGTTCGGATCGCTGGGCGGCGTGCTGGGCGCTTCGCCCGAAGAGCTCCGCACCGTCGCCGGCGTGGGCGAAGCCGTCGCCCTCGACCTCAAGCTGGTGCACGAGGCGGCCCTGCGCAGCGCCCGCGAACAGGTGGCGCGGCGCGCCGTGATCTCGTCGTGGAGCGCCCTGCTCGCCTATGTGAAGACCGCCCTCGCCCACGAGACGCGCGAGCAGTTCCGCGTCCTGTTCCTCGACAAGCGCAACCAGCTCATCGCCGACGAGATCATGAACCGCGGCACCGTCGACCATGCGCCGGTCTATCCGCGCGAAGTGGCCCGCCGCGCGCTCGAGTTCGCCGCCAGCGCGGTGATCCTGGTCCACAACCACCCCTCGGGCGATCCGGCGCCGTCCTCCGCCGACGTGGACATGACCCGCCAGGTCGTCGAAGCCCTGCGCGCCCTCCGCATCGCCGTCCACGACCACCTCGTGGTGGGTCGCGACGGGACCGCCAGCTTCAAGGCGCTGGGACTGATCTAAGCGGCTAGGGCCGCCCCTCGCTCGGGGCGCCGATGTGCTCGGTCGGCGTCAGTTCGGGGATCAGGACCAGCAGGTCGTATCCGTCGAGGACGCGGCGCCAGTTGAAGTCCGCGCCGTCGAGGCGACGGTCGCGCAGCTTCCTGAGGTCGAACAGGTCCCATTGGCCGGGCGTCGCGGCGCCCCGCGCGTCGACCGCCGCCTGCAGCCAGCCGTAGTCGCGATCCTCCACCATCCTGAACGGCTCCATCCGGAGCGGCCGCTCATATCCGCCGAACAGCGCGTGGACGCCCGCCTCGCCCAGGATAAGGATGTGCAGCGACGGCCGTCCCTCCTCGTCCGCCCTCTCGGCCAGCCAGTTGCCGAGGTCGCGGTTGTTCAGCGGGTTGTAGCCCCGGTAGAGGTGCCAATCGCCCATCTTGAGGATCACCTTGCCCTGGGCGGGCAGGTTCTCGCGCAGGTTCGACTTCAGCAGCCGCGCGCGGTCCTGGTTCGAGGCGTTGCCGCCCATCAGGTAGATTTTCCGGCTCCGCTCCAGCTCGGAGAAGATCGCCCGCGCCTTGGGCGTCCCGCCACGCTCCAGGGCGGCCTCCATGCGCGCAAGATCCTCATCCGAGCCCAGGCCAAGGAGCAGCAGATGGCCCTGCGGATCGCCCGACTGGGCGGCCTCGGCCTCGCCCTGCGCCTCCACGCGCCGCAGCGCTTCCGCCTCCCGGCGCGCCTCCGGCGAAAGCGGCTCGGCCAGGATGCGGTCGAGCAGCAGGCCGCCCGCGCCCAGGAACTCCTGGTCGAGGCCGATCAGCCGAAGTCTGGGCTGAAGCGCCAGGCAGGCCGCCGTCATGTCGTTGTCGGCCCGGTTGTCCACGAAGGCCATCGCGGCCGGATAGCGGCGATTGAAGTCGGCGATGCGCCGCAGCCGGTCGGGCGCGGTCAGGTCGGGCGCGATCGCCGCCAGGGCCCGCGGCCCCACCTCCAGCGCCAGGCCCGACAGTTCCGGCGCCGTCTGGCGGCACAGGGCCTCCACGAAGGCGGGAATCTCGCGCGTCAGGTGGTCCTCGCCCACAGCGATCAGCCGCGCCTGGCGCACCGCCTCGGTCAGGGTGGCGGCGCCCGGGCCGGAGAAGCCGCCGTCGGCCAAACTCAGCGCCTGATGGACCGACCTAAGGCCTTCGGTGACCGTCGGCCGGGTTTGCGCCGCCGCGACGCCGGCTCCGGCCAGGCTGCTCACGATCGCCACGATGGCCGCCAGACGCTTCAGCTTCACAGGTCGCCCCCCCAAGACGCCGTTCGGCGCTCCGGCGATCTGATCGCGTCGCCCGGAGCGGTCAAGATCGGCGAAATACCGAAGCCGCTGCTTCACAATTTCCGCGCCGTCTGATAGTGAAGTCATGACTTCATCGATGAGGCCGCCATGTCCGACGTGATCCACGACTCCTTCGTCATCGCCCGCGCCTACCCTGCCCGGCCCGCCGCCGTGTTCCGCGCCTTCGCCGATCCGGCGCGAAAGCGGCGCTGGTACGTCGACGGCGGGCACGCCACGCCCGAGGCCTACGAACTCGATTTCCGCGAAGGCGGCCGCGAACGCGCCGAGACCCGCCTGGGCGACGACACGCCTTTCCCGGGCGTGGCCATGATCGCCGAGAGCGTCCACCTCGACATCCGGCCCGACCAGCGGATCGTCATGGCCCAGACCATGACCATCGGCGAGCGACGGATCTCTGCCGCCCTGATCACCTTCGAGATCCGCCCGGCCGACGCCGGCTCTGAACTCGTCATGACCCACCAGGCCGCCTTCTTCGAGGGCGCCGACGGGCCGGCGATGCGGCGGGGCGGCTGGGAAGCCCTGCTCGATGGGCTGGGGATGGCGCTGTCGCCGGACGCCGCATGAGCCCGCGCATCGAGATCGACCGCCTGTTCCAGGCCCTGGGCGATCCCACCCGCCGCGCCATCGTCGATCGCCTGAGCCTGGGGCCCAGCTCGGTGTCCGGCCTGGCCGCACCGCTGGAGATCACGGTCACCGCCGTGGCCCAGCACCTCCAGGTGCTGGAGGCCGCCCGCCTCGTGCGCACCGAGAAGGCGGGCCGGGTGCGCACCTGCCGCATCGCGCCCGAGGGCTTCGCCCGGCTCGAGCGCTGGATCGCCGACCATCGCGCCCAGTGGGAGCGCCGGCTGGACCGCCTGGGCGATGTCCTGGCCGAGGACGGCGACGACTGAGGCTCAGGCGACGCCGCGCGCCCGGCCGCCGACCGGGATCTTGGCGGCGAAAGCGGTCGCCAGGCCCGCGATCACGCCCGCCCCGGCCACCAGCGCGAGGACGCCCGGCGCGGGCGGCTCGAACTGGAAGAGGCGGGCCAGCCACGGCGTGTAGACAGCCGCCGCGAGCGTCGCGACCGCAAGGGCGACGATCACCGCGAAGGCTCCGCGCTCGCGCGTGTCCCAGGCCCCGTGGACCGTGGCCAGCACGCCGGCCATGGCGAGATTGGCGCTGACGAGGCAGACCAGGCTCGCCGCCCGCGCCTGCCCCTCCGACGCCACGCCGAGCAGCAGCAGGTAGGCGCCGAACACCACCGCCAGCAGCGCTACCCCCTGCGCCATCGCCACCGTCAGCCGCCTGGGGCCGAACAGCGGATCCTCCGCGCGGCGCGGCGGCCGCCGCATGGCTTCCGCCGCGGCGGGGCGGCCCTCGAACACCATGGCGCACATCGGGTCGATCACCAGCTCCAGCAGCACCACCTGCAACGGGAAGAGCACGGCGCTGACCCCGAACAGGGGCGGCAGCAGGGCCAGGCCCGCGATCGGTATGTGGGCGACCACCAGATAGGTCAGCGCCGTCTGCAGGTTGGCGTAGATGCGTCGACCTTCGGCCACGCCGCCCACGATTGAGGCGAAGCGGTCATCCAGCAGCACGAGGTCGGCGGCCTCGCGCGCCACGTCGGCGCCGCGCAGGCCCATGGCCACGCCGACGTGCGCCGCCTCCAGGGCCGGGGCGTCGTTCACCCCGTCGCCGAACATGCCCACGCGCTCGCCGTTGGCCTTCAGCGCGCCCACCAGCCGCAGCTTCTGGTCCGGCGTCATGCGGGCGAACACCCGGACCCGGGCGGCCGCCTCGCGCACCGCCGCCTCGTCCATCTCCGCCAGCGCCGCCCCGGTCAGCACCCCGCCCGAGACGTCCAGCCCCGCCTGCCGGGCGATGGCCAGCGCGGTCTGCGGATAGTCGCCGGTGATCATGGTCACGGCGATGCCGGCGGCGCGGGCGGCGGCCACCGCGGGGGGCACGTCGTCGCGCACCGGGTCCTCGAAGGCGGTCAGCCCCAGGAATTCGAAGGTCTCCTCGCCCGGCTCGCGGCCGTGGTCGGCGGCGCAGCGCGCCCGCGCCACCGCCAGCACCCGCAGGCCTTGTTCGGCGAGGTCCGACACGGCGCGCTCGACCGCCGCGCGTTCGGCCGCCTCGGCGCGGCACAGCGCCAGGATCGCTTCGGGGGCGCCCTTGGCGGCGACATCGAGGCCGCCGTCGCCGTCGGCCCAGGCCTGCACCACGGCCAGCCGGTCGGGGCGCAGCGGCGACGAACGAAGGGGCGCGCCCGGCGGGGTCAGGCCATCGCCCGCCGCCTCGTGCAGCGCCCGGTCCATCGGGTCGAGGTCGTGGACGGCCGAGGCCCTGACCGCCGTGGCCAGCAGGCCGGCCATGTCGCCGGCGACCGACCCGTCGGCTGGCCTCCAGGCCTTCCCGTCGCGCCAGAGCGCCGCAACGGCCATGTGATTGCGCGTGAGCGTGCCGGTCTTGTCCACGCACAGCACGCTGATGGCGCCCAGGGCCTCGATGGCCGCCGTGCGCCGCGCCAGCACCTGCGCCCGCGCCAGGCGACGGCCGCCGAGCGCGGTGTAGACCGCCAGCGCCATGGGAAATTCCTCGGGGATCAGCGCGATGCCGATGGTCAGGCCCGCCAGCGCCCCCGCCATCCAGTCGCCGCGCGCCAGCCCGTGGATCAGCACGACGCCGCATGCCAGCACGATGGCGGCGACGCCCAGGTCGCGAACCACCCGCCGCGTGGACCGCTGCAACGGCGTGGGCTCCTGCGACAGCGTCGCCAGGCTGACGCCGATCGCGCCGATCCGCGTGCCACGCCCGGTCTGGGTCACCTCGGCGACGCCCTGGCCGCGCACCACCAGGGTTCCGGCGAACACGCTGGAATCGCCGCTGCCGCCCGCCGCCTTCAGCACCGGCGCCGATTCGCCCGTCAACACGGACTCGTCGACGGTCAGGACGTCCCCGGCCAACAGCGTGGCGTCGGCCGGCGCGCGCAGCCCCTCGCCCACCAGCACCAGGTCGCCCGGCACGACCTCGGCCGCGGGGACGCGCCGCTCGACGCCCTCGCGGATCACCCGCGCCGTGGGCTCCGCCAGCGCCCGCAGCGCCGAAAGGGCCCGTTCACTGCGGGTCTCCTGCACGACCACCAGCCCCGTCGTGGCCAGGGCCGAGGCGAACAGGAACGCCGACTCCGCCAGGTCGCCCAGCAGCAGATAGACCCCCACTGCGGCGAACAGCAGCATGAACATCGGCTCGCGCAGGGCGTCGAGCACGATCCGCCATGTGGACCGCAACCGGGCTTCCGACAGCCGGTTGGGCCCATACTGGGCCAGCCGCCGGGCGGCCTCCGCCTCGGTCAGTCCGCGGGGCGTCTCAGGAGGCGTCTCGACATCCATGGCGCGAGGCTATCGCACCCGGCGCCGTCCGCCTTTGATTTAGCTCGGTCGCCTCAGCTTTCGACGGCGAACGTCAGGCCGGCGTGGCCCTGAAGCCGGTCCACCAGGGCGCCCTGCAGCGCCGCGCCGGGGGTCCAGATCCCGCCGGCCACGCCGGGGCTGCGCACCAGGCAGATTCCCGTCTCGGCCAGCATCTTCGACGTGGAGCCATAGCCCGGATCCTTGTCGCCCTTCACCGACACCCGCACCTGGCGGCCGTCGGCGGCGACGCCGATGAACAGCACGTCGTAGTAGCCGGCCTCCCGCTCCTCCTTGGTCGGCCCCTCGCCCGGCTTCGGCCCGCCGCCGGGCAGGCTGCCCAGGTCGGTGAAACCGGGGCCGCCCGCGCCCGGCGCGCCCATCACCATCTCGTCGTAGACGAAGTCCTTGCCGTAGGGGTGGCCCATCAGCAGGTTCGAGCGGTGGACGTTCTTGGTGTTGATAACCGCCATCATGAACGGCGCCACGGGGCCGACGTCGGGGTCCTCCTCGGGCTGGTTCCCGGCCGGCTGGGCCGGCCCCTCGAAGCCCGGGGTCAGGCCGAACGGGCTCATCATGATGGCCAGCAGCGACGGGTCCTTCTGGATCGCCGCCATGGTCGCCGCCCCGCTGGCCGCGGTGCCGCCCGAGAGGCCGCCCCGCATGTCGCGCACCCGGCCCTTCACCCGCGCGACGGGCCCGCCGAGCTTGGCCTTGGCCGCCTCCTCGCAGAAGTAGACGCCCAGCTCGAAGGGGATCGAATCGAACCCGCAGGAGAACAGGATCCGCGCGCCCGACGCCTTGGCCGCCGCCTCGTGCGCCTCGATCATCTTGCGCATCCAGTTCGGCTCGCCGCACAGGTCGAGATAGTCGGTCCCGGCGGCGGCGCAGGCGGCCACCAGCTCCGAGCCGTAGAGCTGGTACGGCCCCACGGTGGTGATGATCGCCTTGGCGCGGCCCACCATGGCCTTCAGCGAGGCCGGATCGGCGGCGTCGGCCACCACCAGCGGCGTGTCCTTGGGCGCGCCGATCTCGTCGCGCACCTGGGCCAGCTTGTCGGCCGAGCGGCCGGCCATGGCCCATCTCACCTCGCCGTCCACGCCGTAGGTCCTGGCCAGATGCTCGGCCACCAGCCGGCCCGTGTAGCCGCTGGCGCCATAGACGATGAGGTCGAACTCGGCGTTGGGGTTCATGGGGGTCCTCCTGCTTCGTCGCGACCTTACGAATTTACATCGTTATCGCAATAGCGCCCGATGACGCCGCGAGCATCGGGGCCTAGCGTCATTGGACGACGGACGACAAGGGGGAGGACTTCAGATGCGCAACTGGATCATCGGCGCGGCCCTGGCCGCCTGTGCGACGACCGCCGCCGCGGCGACACCGGACCAACAGGCCATCATCGATCGCGACGCCCACTGGAACGACGTGCTCGCCGCCCACGACGTGGACGGCGTCGTCGCCATCTACGCCGACGACGCCAGCCTGATGCCGCCCAACAGCCCGCGCGCCGAGGGGCCGGGAATCCGGGCCGTCTGGACCGCGCTTCTGGGCGCGCCCGGCATGAAGCTGGTGCTCAAGGCCGAGCAGGTCACCGTCGCCAAGTCGGGCGAGATCGCCATCGACCGCGGGACCTATGTGCTCGACATGGCCGGCGCCCCGCAGGATCACGGCAAGTACGTCGTGGTCTGGAAGAAGGTGGGCGGCGAGTGGAAAGCCTTCCACGACATCTTCAACAGCGACCTGCCGGCGGCTAAACCCGCCGAGTGACTCCGCAGCTCGGCATCATCGAGGGCTTCTTCGGTCGCCCGTACGACTGGGCCGAGCGCGCCGACATGGTCGCGGCCCTCGCCCCGGCCGGCTACGGCTTCTACCTCTACGCGCCGAAGGCGGACGGCTTCCTGCGCCGCCGCTGGCGCGACCCCTATCCCGACGCCGAGCTGGAGCGGCTGGGCGCCTTCGCCGCGCACTGCCGCGCCGCGGGCGTCCGCTTCGGCGTGGGCCTCAGCCCCTATGAACTGTTCCTCGGCTTCGACGGCCCGGCCAAGGACGCCCTCGCGGCCAAGCTCGACCAACTCCACGGCCTGGGCCTCGACGACCTGGGGATCTTCTTCGACGACATGAAGGGCGACCTGCCCGACCTCGCCGCCCGCCAGGTCGAGATCGTCGACTGGATCGCCGATCGGTCGGCGGCCGGACGTCTGATCGTCTGTCCCAGCTACTATACCGACGACCCCGTTCTCGATCGTGTCTTCGGCCAGCGCCCGCCGGGCTACCTGGAGTCCCTGGGCGAGCGCCTCGACCCCGCGATCGAACTCATGTGGACCGGCGAGGAGGTCTGCGCGCGCGCCTTCTCCCCCGGCCACCTCGCCCGCGTCGCCGGCCAGATGCGCCGCAAGCCGTTCCTGTGGGACAACTACCCCGTCAACGATGGCCCGCGCATGAGCCGCCACCTGCACCTGCGCGCCTTCACCGGCCGCCCGGCCGCGATCGGGGCCGAGATCGCCGCCCACGGGGTCAACACCGCCTCCCAGCCCGTCCTGTCACTGATCCCCTGCCTGACCCTGGCCGAGAGCTATGCGGCCGGCGACGCGTACGAATACGGCGCCGCCTTCCGCCGCGCCGCCGAGACGGTGCTGGGCGCCGACCTCGCCGGGGCCGTCGAGCGTGCGCTGCTGTCGTTGGAGGACGCCGGACTCGACGGACTGGAAGACGGGACCAAGACGCGTCTGCGCGCCCGCTTCGCCGCCTTCGATCATCCCGCCGCGCGCGAGATCGTGGCCTGGCTGGACGGCGTTTACGCCATTGGAGCCGACGAGCTGCAGACCCAGTGACCTCGCGCCGCGCTTTCCTCTTCCGCGCCGCCGCCGTGGGCGCCGCCGCCGGCGGCCTGTGGCTGGTGCGCGACCGCCTGCCGTGGCCGCCGCTGGAGGTGCGCTTCGCCAACGGCCGCGACACCCCCTGGCAGCAGCTCCCCGCCCGCGGCGGCCTGATCGAGATTCCCGTGACCGTGAACGGCGTCCCGCTGCGCGCCGCCGTCGATTCCGGCGCCCAGTTCTCGGCCATCGACCGCGACCTCGCCGATCGCCTGGGCCTGCCCCGCACCCTGGCCGCCCCGTTGATCGCCTACGGCGTCAGCGGTGGGCCCAGCCTCACGCACACCGTCCGCCTGGGCCTCGCCCTGCCGGGGCTGGAGATCCCGCGCCTTCGCGCCGCCGCCCTGCCGCTCTCCGACATCGCCTTCGCCACCGGCCGCGACTTCCAGATCCTGATCGGCCGAGACGTGCTGAGCCGCCTGGTGCTGGAGGCCGACTTCCCCCGCGGCCGCGCGCGCTTCCTAGCGTCGGGCGGCTTCCAGCCGGCGCTCGACGCCCATGTCGTTCCGCTGAGCCTGCGCGGCGGCGCGCCCACCGCGACGGTCCGCGTGGAGGCCGCCGCCCCCATCGAGGTGCTGGTGGACACCGGCGCCACCGGCGTCCTGGCCCTGTCCGAGGCCGCCGCGAAGGACGCGGGCCTGCTCGCGCCCGGCCGGCGCGTCACCCGCGCCCATTCCGTCAGTCTTGGCGGCCTCAGCGTCGACCGCATGGTCGTCGCCGGCTCGCTCCAAGTGGGTGGCGTGGCGCTGCGCGACGTGGCGGTGCAGGTCTATGCGCCTGCGGCCAACGCGCCGGCGCCTTCAGGCCTGCTCGGCACGGGCCTGCTCGGCCGCTTCCGCATGGCCCTCGACCTCGCGGGCCGCCGGCTCGTGCTCACGCCGCCGTCGCTGATGGTGACGCCCGCCCCCGCCTAGAGCTTCACGGCCCGCAGCCGCAGGGCGTTGCCGATCACGCTCACCGAAGACATCGCCATGGCCGCCGCCGCGATCTGCGGCGACAGCAGCAGGCCCAGCGCCGGATAGAGCACGCCGGCGGCGATCGGCACGCCGGCGGCGTTGTAGACGAAGGCGAAGAACAGGTTCTGGCGGATATTGCGCATCACCGCCCGCGACAGCCGCCGGGCCTTCACCAGCCCCTGCAGGTCGCCCGACAGCAGCGTCACGCCCGCGCTCTCGATGGCCACGTCGGCGCCCGCGCCCATGGCGATGCCGATATCGGCCGCGGCCAGCGCCGGGGCGTCGTTCACCCCGTCGCCCGCCATCGCCACCTTGCGGCCCTCGCCGCGCAGGCGCTCGACCACGGCGGCCTTGTCCTGCGGCAGCACCTCGGCCTCCACCTCGTCCAGGCCCAGCCGGCGGGCCACCGCCTCGGCCGTGGTGCGGTTGTCGCCGGTCATCATCACCAGCCGCACGCCGTCGTCGCGCAGCGCCCGCACCGCCTCCGCCGTCGTCGCTTTCACCGGGTCGGCGATGGCGAACACCGCCGAAGCCGTCCCGTCCACCGCCATGAAGATCGCGGTCGCGCCTTCGGTCCGCAGGCTCTCGGCCTCGTCGGCCAGCGCGGCGACGTCGACGCCCTCGTCCGCCAGGAACCGCTGCGAGCCCAGCGCCACGCGCCGGCCGTCCACCGTCCCCTTCACGCCGCGCCCGACGGGGGAGTCGAAGTCCTTCGGCTCGGCCAGCGTCAGCCCGCGCTCGTGCGCGGCGCGCACGATGGCGTCGGCCAGCGGATGCTCGCTGCCCCGCTCCAGGCTGGCCGCCAGCCTGAGCGCGTCGGCCTCGTCGAGGCCGCCGGCCGGACGCACGGCCGTCACCGCGGGGCGGCCCTCGGTCAGGGTGCCGGTCTTGTCGACCACCAGGGTGTCGATGGTCTCGAAGCGCTCCAGCGCCTCGGCGTTCTTGATCAGCACGCCCGCGTGCGCGCCGCGGCCCACGCCCACCATGACCGAGATCGGCGTCGCCAGGCCCAGGGCGCAGGGACACGCGATGATCAACACCGAGACCGCCGCCACCAGGGCGAACACCAGCCGGGGCTCGGGCCCGAACAGCGCCCAGCCGGCGAAGGCCAGGGCGGCCACGCCGATCACCGTGGGCACGAACCAGCCCGAGACCCGGTCGGCCAGCCGCTGGATCGGCGCGCGGCTGCGCTGGGCCTGGGCCACCATCTGCACGATCTGCGACAGCAGGGTCTCGGCGCCCACCTTCTCGGCGCGCATCACGAACGAGCCCGTGCGGTTGATCGCGCCGCCCACCACCTTGTCGCCCGCCTCGCGGGTCACCGGCATGGACTCCCCGGTGATCATGGACTCGTCGATCGAGGCGCGGCCCTCGGCCACCTCGCCGTCCACCGGGATCTTCTCTCCGGGCCGCACCCGCAGCCGGTCGCCGGCCCGCACCTGGTCGAGGCCGACCTCCTCGTCCGCGCCGTCGTCCCGCACCCGCCGCGCCGTCTTGGGCGCGAGGTCCATCAGCGCGCGGATCGCCCCCGAGGTCTGCTCGCGGGCGCGCAGTTCCAGCACCTGGCCCAGCAGCACCAGCACCGTGATGGTCGCCGAGGCCTCGAAATAGATCGGCACGCTGCCGTCCGCCCGGCGGAAGGCGGGCGGGAACGCCTGCGGGAGCAGGGTCGCCGCCAGGCTGTAGACCCAGGCCACGCCCACGCCCATGGCGATCAGGGTGAACATGTTGAGGTTGCGGCTCACCAGCGAGCGCGCGCCCCGCTCGAAGAACGGCCAGCCGGCCCACAGCACCACCGGGCTCGCCAGCACCAGCTGCACCCAGTTCGACGCCTGCGGCGAGATGAGGTGGTGCAGGTCCACGAGATGGCCGCCCATCTCCAGGGCCACGACCGGCGCCGCCAGCGCCAGCCCGACCCAGAACCGCCGGCTCATGTCGGCCAGCTCGGGGTTCGGCCCGGCGTCGGCCGTCACCAGCTCCGGCTCCAGCGCCATGCCGCAGATCGGGCAGCTTCCCGGCCCCACCTGCCGCACCTCCGGGTGCATGGGGCAGGTGTAGATGGTCCCCGGAGGCGCCTCGGGTTCGGCCGGCTTCTCGCCCGCCAGGTACTTCGCCGGATCGGCCATGAACTTCGTGCGGCAGCCGGCGCCGCAGAAGTGGAACGTCCGTCCCTCGTGCTCGGCGTGATGCGGCGTCTTCGCCGGGTCCACGGTCATGCCGCAGACGGGATCGAGCGCCCCTTCGGCCTTCGGAGCGTCGGGGTCGTGATGATGCCGGTGATGGTGGTGTGCGTGATCGGTCATGGCGCCCGACACATATACCCCCATGGGGCATGTTGCAATTACCCCGGCAGGGTATAAAAGACGCCTGCCAAGGAGGCCTCATGAACCACGAGACCAAACCCCGCCTGGTGAACCGCCTGAGCCGCATCGAAGGGCAGGTGCGCGGCATCTCGCGCATGGTCGAGGACGACCGCTACTGCATCGACGTGATCACCCAGATCCAGGCCGTCCGCGCCGCCCTCGCCAAGGTCGAGACCGAGATCCTCCGCGACCACCTCGGCCACTGCATCGAGGGCGCGATCGTCAGCGGCGACAAGGACGAGCAGCGCACCAAGGCCGCCGAGCTGATCCAGCTCCTGGAGCGGACCGCCCGATGACGCCCTCAGGCCGCCCGCCGGCGCGCCCGCAGGCCCTTGAGGTCGCGCGCCAGGCGGATCCACAGCAGCACCAGGCCCGCCACGGTCATGATCAGCGCGACCAGCGCCGCGCCCACGATCAGCGGGTGGTTGAAGTCGTCGCCGGTGCGGAAATCCAGGATGTGGATGCGCCAGAAGGCGTCGTAGAGCCGCCAGACGTTGGACCGCCGGCTCACCACCTCGCCGGTATCGGGCGAGAGGTAGAAGCTGGTGCGCTCGGCGTCGTCGAAGTCCACGCGCCACAGCGGCCCAGGGCGGCTGGCCTCCTGCGGGGCCTCGTCGAACCAGCGCACCGCCACGGGTCGGCCGCGCCCCTCGTACTGCGTCCCCGCCAGCAGGCGCACCTCGGACTCGGGCAGCGGCGCGACGTGGCCGCCGGTCCGCGCGTCGACCACATGGGTCGCCCCTTCGGCGTCCTTCAGCATCCAGAGCGGGCCGCGCAGGGTCGACTTCAGCGTGGCCTCCACGGGCGTCACGCCCATCGCCGCCGCGGCGGCGCGGTAGTCGATCACCCCCTCGCCGGGCAGCGCCGCCGGCTGGAACCGCGCGATGTGGTTCTCGCTGCGCACCCGCTCGATCGGAATGGCGGTCATCACCACCCCGCCCAGGACCCAGCCCAGCACCTGCAGGCCCACGACCAGCCCCAGCCACTTGTGAATCTGCGTCGCCCAGCGAAGCATCCGCCCTCCCCGGCCCTTCTCGACTCCAGGACCTTCCACAATGCGCCCTAGCGCAAATGCACTCGACCGTCGCCATCTCCTGCGCGCCGCCGCGGCGCTCGGCGGCGGCGGGGCCCTCTCGGCCCTCCTGCCTGCCTGGGCCCGCGCCCAGGCCCCCGGCGCGACCGCGCCCGCCGCCCTCTCCGGCGACGAAATCGCGCTCGCCATCGGCCACGCGCCGCTCAGCGTCGACGGCCGCGCCGGCCACGCTGTGGCGATCAACGGCTCGGTTCCCGGCCCCCTGATCCGCCTGAAGGAGGGCCGCAAGGTCCGGATCGCCGTCACCAACCACCTGGACGAGGACACCTCGATCCACTGGCACGGCGTGCTGGTGCCCTTCCAGATGGACGGCGTGCCCGGCCTCAGCTTCCCGGGGATCAAGCCCGGCGAGACCTTCGTCTACGAGTTCACCCCCACCCACGCCGGAACCTACTGGTTCCACAGCCACTCGGGCCTGCAGGAGCTGGTGGGCCACTACGCGCCGCTCATCATCGACCCGGCCGGCGACGATCCGGTCGCCTGCGACCGCGAGCACGTGGTCGTGCTGTCGGACTACAGCTTCATGCATCCCCACAAGCTGATCGAGAAGCTCAAGCAGCAGTCCGGCTATTTCAACCGACAGAAGCAGACCGTCGCGGGCCTGCTGGCCGGCCAGGACCAGCCGCTGGCCGAGCGGATGGAATGGGCCCGCATGCGCATGGACCCCACCGACATCCTCGACGTCGGCGGCGCGACCTATAGCTACCTCGCCAACGGCCACGGCCCCGCCGACAACTGGACCGGCCTGTTCCGCCCCGGCGAGCGCGTGCGCCTGCGGTTCGTCAACGCCGGCGCCATGACGATCTTCAATGTCCGCATCCCGGGCCTGCCGATGACGGTCGTCCAGGCCGACGGCCAGGACGTCCAGCCCATCGAGGTCGACGAGTTCCAGATCGCCAACGCCGAGACCTTCGACGTCGTCGTCACCCCGCGCGACGACCGCGCCTACAGCCTGATCGCCGAGGCCGCCGACGGTTCGGGCCGCGCCCGCGCCACCCTGGCTCCGCGCCCCGGCATGTCGGCCGAGGTCCCGCCGCTACGCCCCCGGCCCGTCCTGACCATGCGCGACATGGGCATGGACATGAGCGGGCACGGCGACATGCAGATGGACATGTCGATGCTCAACCCGGCCAATGCGCCGCAGGTGAAGCTGGGCCCCGGCGTGCAGATGATCGCCCCCATGCCCGTCGACCGCACCGGCGAGCGTGGCACGGGCCTCGCCGAGGCGCCCGGTCGGGTGCTGGTCTACACCGATCTCGTGGCGCTACGGCCCAACCCCGATCCACGGCCGCCGTCGCGATCCCTCGAGGTCCACCTGACCGGCAACATGGAGCGGTTCATGTGGTCGTTCGACGGGGTGAAATACAGCGACCGCGCCGAGCCGATCCCCTTCCGCCTGAACGAGCGGGTGCGCGTCACGCTCGTCAACGACACCATGATGAACCACCCGATCCACCTGCACGGCCACTTCTTCGAGCTGGTCAACGGCCACGACGGCCGCCTGCCGCGCAAGCACACGGTCAACGTCATGCCGGGCGGCCGCGCCACCTTCGACCTCACCGCCGATGCGCCCGGCGACTGGGCCTTCCACTGCCACATGCTGCTGCACATGCACGCCGGCATGTTCCGCGTGGTGACCGTCCGTCCCCTGCCCGGCGAGGCCGCATGAGAACGCTCGCCGCCCTGGCCGCCGCCGCGTTCGCGACGTCCGCCGCCGCCCAGACCGCCGATGCGCCACCCGACCCGCACGCGGGCCACCATATGCCGCCCGCCCAGAGCGCGCCGCCTCCCGAGACGCCGGCGATGGACCCGCACGCCCATCACCACATGGCCCCGGTCGCGCCCGCCGCGACCGACACGTCCCCGCCGCCGGTCCCGACCGATCACGCCGCCGACGCCATCTTCCCGGCCGCCGACATGGCCGCCGCGCGCGAGACCCTGCGCCGCGAGCACGGCGACATCTCCTGGTCGCGGGTGATGATCGAGACCGCCGAATACCGGCCCTCGGGCGACGGCTACCGCTGGCGCGGCCGCGCGTCCTTCGGCGGCGACATCGACCGCTTCCAGCTCAAGACCGAGGGCGAAGGCGAACGCGGCGATCTGGAGAAGGCCGAGATCCAGGCGCTCTACAGCCACGCGATCGGCCCGAACTTCGAGGTCGTCGCCGGCGTCCGCCAGGACTTCCAGCCGCGCCCCCGCCGCACCTACGCCGCGCTCGGGATCGAAGGCGTCGCGCCCTACTGGTTCGACGTCGAGGCGACGGCCTTCCTGTCCGACAAGGGCGACCTGCTGGCGCGCCTGGAGGGTTCGTACGACCTGCGCCTGACGCAACGGCTGATCCTGGAGCCGCGCGCCGAGGCCAACCTGGCGGCCCAGGACGTTCCGGCGACCGGCGTGGGCTCGGGCCTGTCCGATCTCGAACTGGGCCTGCGGCTGCGCTACGCGATCCAGCCCGAGTTCGCGCCCTATGTCGGGATCAACTGGGAGCGCAGCTTCGGCGACACCGCCGACTTCGCCCGCGCCGCCGGGCGCGGCGTCGAGCAGACCCGCTTCGTGGTGGGGCTCAGGGCCTGGTTCTAGGGCCTCCCCCCCAACACCGCTCGTCCCGAGCGCCACGCCGAAGACCCGCGCAACGGTTTGAAAATATTACAAATCGTCATGGCCCGGCTCGTCCGGGCCACCCATGAACACCGGGCGTGCAAGCCGGAACGCCGCATCGCCGCCGCCAAACTGACCGATGTCCGTGTTCATAGGTCGCCCGGACAAGCCGGGCGATGACGGCGAGAATCGCCGAATTGAGTCCCTGCCCTAGTACGGCGTCCCGTCCTTGCGGGTGAACCGGCCGTCGGCGTTGGCGCTCATCATGTCGATGTCGGAGCAGACGGTGACGTCGTCGGGCTGGCGCGAGCCCACTTCCAGATAGACCGCCGTCGCGTCGCCGCGGTTGATCAGGTGGTGGCCGTCGCCGGTGTTCTTCGGGAAAGCCGCGCAGTCGCCGGCCCGCAGCACCGTCTCGCCACCGTCCTCGACCAGCGTCAGTTCGCCTTCCAACACATAGACGAACTCGTCCTCATGGCTGTGCCAGTGGCGCTGGCTCGACCAGTTTCCGGGCGGCAGGCGCATGAGGTTGACCCCGAAGTCGGCCAGCCCGCCGGCGTCGCCCAGCCGCTGCCGGATACGTTCGGCGCAGGGTCCGTTGAACTCCGGCGGATAGCCGGTCCCCTTGCGTTCCGGAACCGCATGGAGATCGACCTTCGGCATCCGGCCGTTCCCCTAGTCCTCGGCGCGGCTCCGCGCCCCGAGTCCGAAGCCGATCGCCAGCCCGATGGCGAAGCCTACCAGGCCGGCGGCCAGCGCCTCGGCCTCGACCGGCGCGCCCAGGCGGCGGCGCACCGAGGTGCGGAAGCCGGCCGCGCGCACCGAGCGCGCCAGGCTGGAGGCCCCGGCCCTGGCCTGGTCCACGGCGCCCGCGATCTTCGCCTTCGCCGTCGCCAGCCGAGTCGCCAGGCGGCCCTGGGCGTCCTCGTTCGGGTCGTAGCCCTCGTATATGTCGAAATATCCGGCCGGCTTCACGCCGCTCGAATTGCGCTGGATCTGGTCGAAGACCACCCACGCCGCGCCAAGGCCGAGCAGCGCAAGCGGGACCGGATTGCGCCCGGCCCGTTCGGCCGCGGCCAACAGCTTGTCCGTCGAACCGCTCATGTTCCCTCTCTTCGCACACCGCTTGTCGCCCTTCGGGCCGGCCGTCGCAACCGCATACTTGGGAACGCAAAGCCTGCCGCGAGGTGGCGCCGGGGCCGACGCAACGATTATACATCGGGGATGTTGCGTCCGATCCTCACCCTCGCCGCGGCCGTGCTGGCCGCCCTCGCCACCTCCGCCGCGGCCCAGGACATCTCGCCCCAGCGGCTGTCCGACATCACCCGCGAGCTGGCCTCCGACCCCTACGCCGGCCGCGCGCCGGGCGGCCCCGGGGAGCAGAAGACCATCGACTTCATCGTCGGCCAGTTCCAGGCGCTGGGCCTGACCCCGGCCGGCGACCACGGCGGCTGGACCGAGGAGGTCCCGCTCTATCGGTTCCAGACCGAGCCCGGCGGCGCCTACGCCCTGACCGTGAACGGCCGGTCCAAGGTCCTGCACGAACCCGCCGACCTCAGGATAGAGACCCAGCGGCCGGTCCCGCAAGTCTCCATCACCGACGCGCCGCTGGTGTTCGTGGGCTACGGGGTCACCGCCCCGGAACGCGGCTGGGACGACTTCAAGGGCTACGACCTCAAGGGCAAGATCGCGCTGGTCCTGATCAACGACCCCGACTTCGAGGCCCAGCCCGGCGATCCGGTGGCCGGCAAGTTCGGCGGCAAGGCGGCCACCTTCTACGCGCGCTGGGTCTACAAGTACGAGGAGGCCGTGCGCCGCGGCGCGCTGGGCGTGCTCATCGTCCACGAGACCGCCGGCGCCGCTTACGGCTGGAGCACCGTCATCGCCGGCGGCGGCGAGAGCTACGACGTCGTGCGCGACGATCCGGCCAAGGCGCGCCTGCTGCTCCAGGGCTGGATCCAGCGCGACCTCGCCGTCGAGCTGTTCCGCGAGTGCGGGCTCGACTTCGAGGCCGAGAAGGCCCGGGCCCGCACCGCCGCCTTCCGCCCCGTGGAGCTGAAAGGCGCAACCTTCTCCGCGGCCTATCGCAACAGCTTCACCAAGCTGGTCAGCCACAACGTCCTGGCCGCACTGCCCGGCGCCAAGCGGCCCGACGAGACCATCCTCTACGGCGCCCACTGGGACGCCTATGGCCTCGGCCCGCCCGACGCCACCGGCGCCACCATCCGCGCCGGGGCCGTCGACGACGCGGTCGGCGTCGCCGCCGTGATCGAGACCGCGCGGGCCTTCAAGGCCGGCCCGCCGCCCGAACGCACCATCCTCTTCGCCGCCTGGACGGGCGAGGAGCGCGGCCTGCTGGGCAGCGAGTACTGGGCCGAACACGCCGGCGATACGCTCGCGAAGATGGCCGGCAGCTACACCTTCGACGTCCTCCAGACCGCCGGGCCGGCGCACGACATGGTCCTGGTGGGCGCGGGCCAGAACCAGCTCGAACGCGGTCTGGCCGCCGTGGCCGCCGCCCACGACCGCACGATCACCCCCGACCCCAAGCCCGACCGCGCGCTCTTCTACCGGGCCGACCACTTCTCGCTGGCCAAGCGCGGGGTGCCCACCCTGCTCTTCATGGGCCTGGGCGGCGGCGCCGACCTCGTTCAGGGCGGCCGGACGGCCGGCGACGCCTGGGTCGAAGCCTACACCGCCCACTGCTACCACCAGCCCTGCGACCGCTGGTCGGCCGACCAGGACTATCGCGGGGCCGCGGCCGACGCCCAGCTCGCCTTCGAGGCCGGCAAGGCCCTGGCGAACTCCGAGCGCTGGCCCGACTGGAACGCCGACTCCGAGTTCAAGGCCATCCGCGCCGGGAGCGCCGCCCAGCGCCGCTGATCGCCCGCTCCCTGACGAGGCCGTTCAGGCGCGGTTCAGCGGCCAGGCGTTGAACTGGGCGGCGACAAGGAGACGATCATGCGCAAGTTCCTGGCCACGACGCTCGCCGCCCTCACCGCCGCCGGCGCGGTGGCCGCGACGGCCACGCCCGCCGCGGCCGATTCCTACCGCTACCGCCACGACTATCGGCGTCACCACAG
Source organism: Phenylobacterium sp. (assembly GCF_016124325.1). Classification (GTDB taxonomy): domain Bacteria; phylum Pseudomonadota; class Alphaproteobacteria; order Caulobacterales; family Caulobacteraceae; genus Phenylobacterium. Next base: position 64,774 of record NZ_WGNY01000022.1, on the reverse strand, counting down.
CGACAAGGGCGACGTGGCCGCCGCGGCCGTGGTCGCGGGCATCGCGGGCCTGGCCATCGGCGCGGCGCTCTCCGGCGGCGATCACGACCGGCGCGACCGGCGCGACAGCTACTCCAGCCGCGGCTACTACGGCGGCTATTCCTACGACCCCCGCTACGACAGCTACTACGGCGGCTACTACGAGCCCCGCCGCCCGCGGGTCTGCACCACGCGCGAACGGGTCTGGGATCCCTACATCCAGCGCCGCGTGACGATCGAGCGCCGCTATCCCTGCTAGATTTCGGGTCTAGCCCACCACCACCCGCTCCTCGCCCCACCAGAGGGGCGAGCGCGGCAGGTCGATGAATTTCCGTTCGTCCTCCAGCAGCAGCTGGCCCGCCGCCTGGGCCTCAGGCCGGCGGCCGTTTTCCAGCACCGCCTCCAGGCTGTCGAACCACAGCTCGGCCACCCCGTCGAACTCCGGCGGGGCCTCGCGGCTGGCCCGCAGGCCCGCGTGGACCTCCGGCGGCAGGCTGTGGCACTGCACGTAGCGGCGGATGCCGAGCTCGGCCGCCACGCTGGCCACCAGCGGGCCGTGCCTATCGAACCAGTAGGCCTGGAACGCCTCGCGGGTCAGGTGCGGCAGGCGAACGAGGCAGAATGTCAGCTTGATCATTGGGGGCGACCTCCGGGATCAACCTATCCTCGCCACGAAACGACGGTCACGCTACCTTCGCGCGCGCAGCCGCTGGCCGGGAGCCATGTCCGATATCCAGGATCTGAAGGCCGAGAACGCGCGCCTGGCCGCCCGGGTGGCCGACCTTGAGTCCCAGCTGGCCGCCAAGCCGGTCATCGACCGCGCCAGCCTCTTCCGAATGGTCAACAACGCGCCCTGGGGCGTCATGACGATCAGCAGCGAAGGGCGCGCCGAGTTCTCCAACCAGACCATCGCACCCTGGCTGCGCGATCCGCCGACGATGGGCCTTCCGGTGGCCGAGACGCTCATCCCGACGCTCTATCGGGCGCTGGAGACGCCTGTCGCCGACGCCCTGGCGGGCCGGAAATCCGCGCTGGATCTCCGCGTGGCCGACGCCAGCGGCGAGACGCGCGAGGTCCACGTCTCGGTCGAGCCGCGCGGTGAACCGGCCAACGGCGCGATCCTCACGCTGCTCGACGTCACCGACACCAACGCGGTCGACCGCGCCATCCGCGAGAACGAGGCCCGGCTGGCCCACATCAACGCGATCAATCCCAGCGTCATCTACATCTTCGACTTCGAGGCCGGGTCTCCGGTCTGGGCGGCCGGGCGCACCGAGGAGGTCTACGGCTTCAGCACCGAGGACATGGTCGCCGGCGGCCGCAAGCTGAGCATGTCCCTGATCCATCCCGACGACCTGCCCAAGGTGACGGAGCGCCTGCGCGATCTGGCCGCCCATCCCGACGGCTATGTGAGCGAGTTCGAGTTGCGCATCCGCCGGCGCGATGGCGGCTATCGCTGGCTGCTCGACCGCGCCGTCGCCTTCGAGCGCACCCCCGACGGCCGCATCGCCAAGACCCTCAGCGCCGCCATCGACATCGACGAGCGCAAACGCGCCGAGGATCGCCGCAAGCTGCTGATCAACGAGCTGAACCACCGGGTGAAGAACACCCTGGCAGCGGTGCAGTCGATCGCGCGGCAGACCCTGCGCGGCGGCCGCTCGGCCGAGCAGACGATCGAGCAGTTCACCGCCCGCCTCGTGGCGCTGTCGGCCGCCCACGACGTGCTGACCCGCGAGAACTGGGAGGGCGCCGCCCTTCGCGAGATCGTCGCCGGCGCGCTGGCGCCGTTCTCGCTCGGGCAGGACCGGGTCGTCATCGAGGGGCCGCAGGTCCGCCTGCCCGCGCGCACGGCGCTGGGCCTGGCGATGGCCCTGCACGAACTGGCCACCAACGCCCTCAAGCACGGCGCGCTGTCCGGCGAGAGCGGCGTGGTGCGGATCGGCTGGTCGGCGTCCGGCGACCGCCTGGATCTGGAATGGCGCGAGAGCGGCGGCCCGCCGACGGCCGCGCCCGACCACGGCGGCTTCGGTGTCCGGCTGCTCACCCAGGGCCTCCCCGCCGAGCTCGGCGGGACGGTCGAGCTGGACTTCGACCCGGGCGGCGTCGTCTGCCGCATCACCGCGTCCCTCGGCGCGCGCCCGCCCGCCCCGGACTGACGCCGAGCCTGTTGACAGGCCGGAATACAGTAAATACTAAACACACAAGAACTGGATTCCGAGTTCTCGCCATCCGGACTGGCCGTCTCGCCCCGCAACACCGCGTCGGCCGCCTGTCCCCCAAGAACTCCCCCCATTGAGGGCGGGTGTCCGGGTGGCGAGCCCCATCCGGAGATTGTCATGCGTGTCCGCTACGCCATTCGCTGGTCGAAACTCACCGAGACCGTAGCTCTCGCCGCCTCGACTATTGGACTGATCGCGGCGGTCGCGGGTCTATTCTGAACCGCGCAAAGCAGATCGCGGTTCAGCCTGGAGGCCTTAACCTCATATCTCTACAACCCTGGCGCGACCTTGCTCCGCGAGGCCGCGATCGTGGCCGTAGTGTCGGGATTTCTTGAGTTGAACGGCTGAAATCCTCCGCGGTTAACGGCGATTCAGCACGCTTGTCAGCGTTACCTTAAAATCCCCCTCGCCAGAGTGCGGCTCAGTCGGGCGCATTCCGCGCGCCGACCACCGGAGCCAGTCCCGTGTCGCAGAACCCGGGCGATGTCGGCAGGCCGCTGAAGGTCCTGCACGTCGACGACGATCCGATGAACCTGCGCGTCGTGCAGGAGATCCTGGGCGCCTTCGGGCACCAGGCGGTGATGGCGTGCAGCGGTGCCGAGGCGCTGGAGCGGCTCGAGGTCGAGCCCTTCGACGTGGTCCTGCTCGACATCCACATGCCCGGCATGACCGGCCTCGACGTGATCAAGCGCCTGCGCGAGAGCACCGGCCCCCAGCGCACCATTCCCGTGATCGCGCTCACGGCCGACGTCTATTCGCGCCGCCCTGCCGAGTACCTGGCGCTGGGCTTCAACGACTTCATGTCGAAGCCGATCCTGGTCTCCAGCCTCATGGCCTCGATCCGCCGCTGCGCGGAACAGGCGCCCGAGGCCCAGCGGCGCGCCGGCTAGTCCTGCGCCTCGCCGTTCAGGGCCGCGGCCAGCCTTTCGCGGTCCAGCTGGCCTTCCCACCGCGACACCACCAGCGTCGCCACCGCGTTGCCGATGAAGTTGGTCAGCGCCCGGCACTCGCTCATGAATCGGTCGACGCCGAGGATCAGGGCCATGCCCGCCACCGGCACGCTGGGGACCACCTGCAGCGTCGCCGCCAGGGTGATGAATCCCGCGCCGGTCACGCCCGCCGCGCCCTTGGAGCTCAGCATCGCCACGCCCAGCAACAGCAGCTGTTCCGGCAGCGACAGGTGGATGCCCAGCGCCTGGGCGATGAAGAGCGAGGCCAGCGTCATGTAGATGTTGGTGCCGTCGAGGTTGAAGCTGTAGCCGGTCGGCACCACCAGCCCGACGACCGACTTGGCCGCCCCGGCGTGCTCCAGCTTCTCCATCAGGCTGGGCAGCGCCGCCTCCGACGAACTCGTGCCCAGCACCAGCAGCAGCTCGGCGCGCAGGTAGCGGATGAGCTTCAGGATCGAGAACCCGTTCAGCGCGGCGATGGCGCCCAGCACCCCCAGCACGAACAGCGCCGACGTGCCGTAGAAGGTCGCCACCAGCGTCGCCAGGCTGGCGATGGAGGCGATTCCGTACTTGCCGACCGTGAAGGCGAAGGCGCCGAACGCTCCGATCGGCGCGGCCCGCATGAAGATCGCCACGAGCCGGAAGAACGCCTCGGCCGTCGCGTTCAGGACCGCCAGGGCCGGCGCGCCGCGTTCGCCCACCATCGCCAGGGCCACGCCGAACGGGATCGAGAAGAACAGCACCTGCAGGATGTTGCCGTCGACGAACGCGCCCACCACCGAGGTGGGAATGATGTCCATCAGGAAGCCGACCACGGTCAGGTCGTGCGACTTGGCCGCGTAGCCCTTCACCGCCGCCTCGTCGAGGCTGGCCGGATCCACGTGCAGCCCGGCTCCCGGCTGCAGCACATTGGCCACGATCAGCCCCACCACGAGCGCGAAGCTCGAGACCACGATGAAATAGCCGAACGCCCTCAGCGCCGTGCCGCCGACCTTGCCGAGGTCGCGCATGCCCGCGATCCCGGTCACGACGGTAAGGAAGATCACCGGGGCGATGATCATCTTCACCAGCTTGATGAAGGCGTCGCCCAGCGGCTTGAGGGCCTCGCCGGTCGCCGGCCAGACATGACCGATCACCGCCCCCAGGACGATCGCGGCCAGGACCTGGAAATAGAGATGCGTCCACAGCGGTCGGCGCTCCGGCGCCTCCGCCGCTGTTCTGATTCGCGCCACGCCGCCTCCCCTTGATCGATGTGCGAACCTAGCGCGCGCCGCGCGCGGGACACATAACTGAAACATCGCCGGCTTAGCCCTGGCGTCACATCAGGTCGCCGGGCGCCCCGCCCGCCCCTCGCGATCGCCGATCGGCGAACGCGTTCTCTGACCGTGTCCTCAATTCTACAGATTTAGGATTTGGCAGGGCCTTGTGTGCTTGGGATGTTGACGTTCGGGGACGCATGCCGGACATTCGAATTCAAGCGCCAATAAGGCGCGCTGCTATTACGGGCTTGGGGAATCGTCCAAATGCTATCCAGGAAGAGCATACTGCTGTCTTGCGCCTGCGCGGCCGCCGCCGTTTCGGGCGCGGCTCACGCGCAGCAATCGTCGGGCAGCGTCAGCACCATCGCAGAACTGGTCGTCACCGCCGAGAAGCGCGAGCAGTCGCTTCAGGACGTGCCGGTGGCCATCTCCGCGTTCACCTCCGAGAACCGCGACCTGCTTGGCATCAACACCATCCAGGACATGACCAACTTCACGCCGGGCCTGCAGTACTCCAGCCAGCTGGACCGCATCAGCCTGCGCGGCGTGGGCCGTCTGTCGAACGTGCAGGCCGCCGACCCGGGCGTGGCCACCTATTCCGACGGCGTCTACACCTCCTCCACCGTCGAGGCGGGCAAGACCCCGATCTTCACCGACCGGGTCGAGATCCTGCGCGGGCCGCAGGGCACCCTCTACGGGCGCAACTCGATCGGCGGCGCGATCAACGTCATCTCCAAGCGCCCCACCCATGACTTCTACGCCGAGGTCCGGGGCTCCTATTCCAACTACGACCACTCGACGATCGAGGGCGCCGTCTCCGGTCCGATCACCGAAGGCCTGCGCTTCCGCCTCGGCGCCAACTGGGACAAGCAGCGCAAGGGCTACTACGACAACGTGGTGCCCGGCATGCCGTCTGAAGGCGGTGTGATCGACACCAAGTACGTCGAATTCCAGCTCGACATGAACTTCGGCGAGCACCTCGACGGCTGGTTCAAGGTCGCGCTCTCCAAGTGGGACAACGGCTCCGGCGGTCCCGGCGCGCGCGCCACCTGGCGCCGCGGCGACTACAACAGCATGAACGAGTTCGGCACGCTGAACCTGACCGGCGACTACGCCTACTCGGGCCGCGTGACCGGCGTCGACGCCTTCGGCGTGACGAGCAATCCGTCGGCCGACAACGCGCGCAAGATCGCCGCCGACACCGCCCAGACCGTGAAGCTCGACCGCACCATCATCTTCGCCACCCAGTGGGCATGGCACGGAGAAGGGTGGGACCTGCGCTATATCGGCGGTGGCACCACCTATCGCTACACCCTGACGTCCGACCTCGACGGCACGGCGGTCCACTCCTACACGATCCCGGTTCCCCCGGTGTTCATCAGCGCTGGGGCCACGCCCTGCGTCGTGGTGCCGGGCTGCCAGCCGCTGACCGTCTACCCCAACTACATCTCGGTCTATCGCGAGGATAAGCACTGGTTCAGCCACGAGCTGAACCTCGCGTCCACCGACGACGGCCCGTTCCAGTGGCTGGCCGGCGCCTATTACTACCACGAATCCTACAAGCAGCCGGTCTACACCTACCTGCCCGATCAGGTTCAGCTCGAGACCCCGGTCGGCGGGCCGCTGAACCCGAACCGCCGTGTCTTCGACAACCGGCCCCAGCTCGCCGATCGCAGCTACGCCGCCTTCGGCCAGATCGACTGGGAGTTCGCGCAGAACTGGAAGACCACGATCGGCCTGCGCTACTCGCACGACCACAAGTACGGCGACGAATCGGCTCGCATCGTTTGCTTCGCCATCGCCGCCTGCCTCGGCGGCGCCCTGCCGGAGGGCCTGGGCTCCTTCACCCCGGCCGTCGACATCACCGGCGCGCTGGTCGCTCCGGGGACGCCGGAAGGCACCACCGGCCCGGCGACCAAGGACGCCCTGGGCTTCTACACCCGCCACTACGACGCCTCGTGGGACGCCTGGACCGGCACCGCGGGCCTGCAGTGGGAGCCCGACAGCAACACCATGCTCTATGGCCGCTACAGCCGCGGCTATAAGGCGGGCGGCTTCCGGGTCGGCATCGACACCACCCTGGGCGCCTTCCCCTACACGGACGCCGAGCACGGCGACAACTTCGAGGTCGGCATCAAGAAGAACTGGAGCCGCCTGCAGACGAACGTCGCGCTCTTCCTGCTGGAGTATAAGAACCTCCAGGCGCCGCTCACGGTGGCCAACACCTCGGGCGCCCTGGCTGTCTCGGAATCGCGGTTCGTGAACGTGCCGAAGGCCGAAAACTACGGCCTGGAGTTCGAAGGCATCTGGTCGCCGATCGACAACCTGCGGATCACCGCGACCTATTCCTACCTCCACACCGAGATCAAGCGGCTGTCCGGCATCGTCGACCCCGACGATCCGACCGCGCTGAACCAGTCGGCCACGCCCCTCACCAACCTGACGCCCTGCGTGTCGGGCCAGGCGCTGTGCGACGTCTTCACGGGCATGCTCCAGCGGCCGCAGGACCTGAAGGGCAACCGCCTGCCCAACAGCCCGCGGCACAAGGTGGCTCTGAACGGCCTCTACACCTGGGACTTCGACATGGGGTCCCTCAGCGCCTCGGCCACCTACATCTGGCGCGACACCCAGTACGGGTCGCTGTTCTCGCGCGGCTACAACAAGTCGCCAGCCTGGGATCAGGTGGACCTGCGCCTGACCTGGAAGGACATCGACAACAAGTACACGATCATCGGCTACGTGAAGAACGTGTTCGACACGATCGGCTACGACGGCGGCGCCTCGGCGACCCGCCGCGCCTACTCCCGGTCGGGCTTCCTGCCGGTGGCCCTCACAGACGTCAACGGCGTCTCGGGCCTGGTCTCCACCTACCCGATCACGCCGCCGCGGACCTACGGCGTCGAGTTCCAGTACCGCTTCTGACCGATCCTTCGGGTTCGGTTGCGAGCGCCCCGGCCGCATGGCCGGGGCGTTTTCGTTTGAGAGGGATCAGCGGCAGGCCGCGATCGCGCGTTCCAGCTCGTCCAGGCGCTTCTCGCGCAGGATCCGGCCGGCGGCCAGGAGCTGGTAGCGGTCGGCCGCGCCCGGCGCGGCGCGGAGCGCGGCGTCGGTGTCCGGATAGCGTGGCGGCGGCCCCAGCGTCTTGGGCACGCAGCTCTTGGGCGGCGCCGGCGGCGCAGGCGGCGGCGCCTTCGGCGGCGCAACCACCTTCGGCGGCTTGGGCTCGATCACCGGCGGCGGCGTCGGGCCCGGCGGCGCCTTGCGATGGAACAGCGTCTCGCAGCCGCCGAGAGCCAGGCTCGCCACTACAGCCAAAAGTAGAGGATAGGAGCCCCGCGCCGTCATTTCTTGAGGTTCGACAGCACCGCCTGGTCGGCGCTCTCCATGCGGGCGCAGGCGTCGATGCCCTCGGGTTGCTGCTCCAGGAGCCGGCGTGCGCCTTCCGGCGTGCGCGCCTTGTCCGCATAGGCCGCGGTCATCTCCTGGCGCGCGGCTTCGACGGCCCGGCACGAGGCCAGCTCGGTCTTGAGCGACTCCTGCTTCCGCTCGGAAGCCTCTGTAAGCTCTGCAATTCGGGCTTCGTAGCCCTGCCGCCGAGCCTCCCAGTCGCTGAGCCGTACGCCGAGGACGACAGCCAGCATCACGGCCACCGTCGTCGCGATCGGGCCGGTCAGCGGACTCGTCAGGGCCTGCTTCAATGCTGTAATCATACTCGCCCTCGCCGCCATTCACGCCGCGCCTCGAGCGGGGAGTCAACTGGCAGGCTGAGGCCATCTCGTGGCCAAACGCCGCACAACTTCTAACTGCGCTATGGTCGGGCGCCGTTTCGGCGGGGATCAGCCGGGGCTGCCGGGGCGCACGAAACACGCTCCGCCGGCGGCTTTCACCCGAGCGCAGAACTGCGTCGCGTCGGCCGCATCGGCGAACCCGCCCACCAGCGCGCGGCGCCAGACCCGACCCTTCACCGTGGCGGTTTCCACCCAGTGGGCGCGCGCGCCGATCTGCGGCGCGAGCCGTTTCAGCAGCCCGCGGGCCTCGGCGTCGGACGCCACCGCGCCCACCTGCACGACCGGTCCCCCGGCCGCCGGCGCGGCCGCGGCGGGCGCTGGCGCCGGCGAGTCCGGCGCCGCCTCGATGGAATCGGCGGCGGCGATCCGCAGCGGGCCGGTCCCGAACGGGCCGTGGAAGGCCGGATCGCACGCGGCCCGCCACACGTTCTCCAGCGCGGTGCCCGCACCCGGAATCCGCCACGAGTCCTCGCCCGCCTGCAGGGTGCGCCGCCCACCCAGGAGATTGCGCGCGGCGAACCCGGTGGTCTCGCCCAGCTTCACGCGCCGTCCGGCGCAATCGGCGCTGACGGACATGCTCCAGCTCAGCGCGCCGGCCCGCTCGTACGACTGGGCGTTCAGCGCCTCGGCGCGGATCACCACCCGTGGTCCCGCGTCAGCCCCGGCCGGCAGCACCGAGACCACCGCGGTCAGGGCCTGCGGCGTCACCGCCAGCACCCGGTCCGGCGGGATGTCGGTCTGGCGTTGCAGCCAGAGCAGCAGCGGGTCGCGTTCGAGACTGGACGGGAACTCCGGCGCGTCCTGCGCCGCCGACGGGCCGCCAAGGGCCAGCCAGACCGCCACCGCTCCGGCCAATCCAGCACGCAGATACATCGTCACTCATCCCCAACTCGCGGGCGCACCCTGTTCGCGAACCCCTGCCCGCGCAAGCGCCCGACGCCCCCCGCCCGCCGAAAACCGTGGCCGATGATTCGCTGCGGGAGCCGCCTGCAACGTCGAAAGCCCCCAAAATGGGTAAGCCCAAGACTGAGGACAGCGAACAATCGCAAGCTGAGCCTAGAATCGGCGGATTCTGGTAGTAAGTCCCGCACGCTGAGATTGATGGCGGCTGGTGCGATCCCCTCCTAGGGGTTCCTTCGCAACGGCGCTTCGGAGCGTCGCCCACGTGAGTCTGAATACCGATCGCACCTATCGCAGTCTCCGCGGTCTGGAAAAGACGGCCTCGACCAGCCGCGTCCTGAACCTCGCCGCGCTCTCCGCGCGGAACGCCAACAACCCCGAGCACGAGAAGAAGCCCTTCTTCGTCGCGCCGACCCTCAACGGCGCGGTGATCCTGCGCCACCGCCTGCGCGACCAGGAACGCGAAGCCTTCGACCGGCCGCGCTACACCGCCACCAAGCTGATCATTCCGTTCGAGCGGTCCGACCTGGCCCTGGGCGGGCGCTCGGTGTTCGTGCAGGAGCGCGCCTGGCTCGACGCCTTCGAGGAACTGCGCGGCGAGGCGCCCGACCTTCAGCGCGACATCGCCGTGCTTGAGGCGATCGACGAGATGCCCTCGCTCGACCCCTTCCTGCTGCGGGAGCACCTCCGCCGCCGGGGCTTCGAGATCAGCGCCAGCCACTTCGAGATTTCGGCGCCCGACCTGGCCCGCATGCAGCGCTTCGTGGGTTCCGAGATCGCCAAGCTGATCGAGTTGGCCTACCGCGACTCCGACGCGAACGAAGGCAACACCAGCCGCCTCGTCGAGGCCCTGCTCTCGTCGCGCACCGACGAACGCCTGGAGCCGTTGCGCCTGACGCTCGGCCTCGAGAAGGAGAACTACAAGGAGGGGATCTTCGCCTGGAAGGGCTTCCTCTACTACAAGTGGGTCCTGAACAGCCTGTGGGGCAACATCCGCGACGTGTTCAGCGAACTGGGACGCGTCAAGGTGATCGGGCCGGTCGACCACGAGACCGCCATCGAGCTGGAGGCGCTCAAGCAGCGCCTGCGCCAGAAGATGGAACGCCAGGTCAAGACGGTGATGAACCAGCTCGGCGTCTACGACCAGGTGTTCTCCGAGCTGACCATCGACGGCAACGCCCTGGCCTTCCGCGACTTCCTGCTGAAGTCACCGGAGATGTTCCTGCTGCTCGGCGAGGGCTGCGGCCTCGTGAGCCACATCGCCACCTACTGGCGCTACCAGTTCCCGCGCGGCCGCCCGCTGTCGGCCAACATCATCCAGCTCATGGATGTGTTGCAGGATTTCGAGGTCAGCCTGGGCTCGGAGACCGAGCTGGCGATCTACTGATCGGCCGCGCTGCGCGCCAGCGGCGCCTCCATCGCGCAGACCAGCCCCTCGGGCTGGAACTCCACGCGCACGGCGCCCCCCAGTTCGCTGGCCAGGCCCTGCTCCAGCATCCGCACGCCGAACCCCTTCTGGCGCGGGCGCTTCACCAGCGGCCCGCCGGTTTCGCGCCACGTCAGGCGCAGCACGCCGTCGTCGGCGGTCCACCGCACGTCCACGCGGCCGTCCGCCGTCGACAGCGCGCCGTACTTCACCGCATTGGTCGCCAGCTCGTGCACCGCCAGCCCTAGCGCCACCGCGGTCTTCGGCTCCAGGGCCAGCGCCGGCCCCTCCATCGCCAGCCGCCCGTCGCCCGGGTGGTGGGGCGCGGTCGCGACGGCGATGATCTGGCCGATCTCGCCGGCCTCCCACTTCTGCCGGGTCAGCACGTCGTGGGCCGCCGACAGCGCCGCGAGCCGGCCCTCGAACGCGTCGCGCGACGGCCGCGGCGCCCCGCGGAACGACTGGAAGGCCACCGCCTGCACGATCGCCAGCGTGTTCTTCACCCGGTGGTTCAGCTCGTTGATCAGCAGCCGCTGGTGGGTCTCGGCCGCCTTGCGGTCGGTGATGTCCACATTGGTGCCCACCACCCGGACCAGCTCCCCGTCAGGGTCGAAGACGAACCGCGCCGCGCCCTCGATCCAGCGCACCGCGCCGTCCTCGCGGCGGATGCGGAACTCATAGCTGACCCGGCCCTGGCCCGAGGCCACGGCCGCGGCGGTCTCCGCCTCGATCCGGGCCAGGTCGTCGGCCAGCACCCGGCGGCGGAAGTGGTCGGTGTGGCCCTCGAACGCGCCGCGCTCAAGGCCGAAGATCTCCTCCATCTCGCCGGTCCAGACGGTCCGCCCGCTCGATAGGTGCCAGTCGAAGATGCCGATGGCGTGGGCGCCCACCGCCAGGTCCAGCCGCTCCTTGCTCTCGGCGATCGCCCGCTCGCGCGCCAGCCGATCGGTCACGTCCTCCGCGGCCACGCCGATGCCGTGGTCGCCCAGGGGCGTCACCTTCAGCGTCACGACCCGCCCCGGGCGCAGCCGGGACGGCGCGGTCATCTGGCCCCCGACGCCCTCGTCCATCGCCTGTTTCAGCAGCGCGATGAAGGGCGAGCCGTCTTGGTTCGGATAGACCTCCCACAGGGAGAGGCCCAGCATCCGGTCGCGCGACAGGCCGAAGAAGGCCTCGGCCGCGGTGTTGAACATCACCATGCGCCAGTCGCGGTCGAGCACGTAGTAGACGTCGCCGATGCTGTCGAGCACCGCCGCCAAACGTGCGTCCGCGACCCCGTGGGGCTTCTTGCCGCCCAAGTCCGTATCCGCCGCTCAGGAAAACCGCCGGGAATAAGACACATCGGGTCGCGACCGTCACCACGTTCCGACGCCGCGCCTTCGCTGGCGCTAGGCCGCGCGGGCCGCCGGCAGGCCCGCCGCCGCCTGCTCCGCCGACCGGATGGCCAGCGCGGCGATGGTCAGCGTCGGGTTCGCCCAGCTCGAGGTCGGGAAGGTGGAGCTGCCCGCCACGTAGAGGTTGGCCACCCCGTGCACCTTGCCGAACCGGTCGGTGACGCCGGATCGCGGATTCTCCGACATCCGCGTCGTGCCCATGTGGTGATAACCGCCGATGGGATGGGCGCTGATCAGCGGGTCCGTGCGCCATCCGCCCTCCGGATCGTCCAGCCAGTCGGCTGCCTCCACCCGTCCCAGGCCCAGGCGCTGCAATTCCTCGCCCAGCGTCCGCACCAGCTCGCTAACGCTGGTCACGTCCAGGTCGGTCATCCGCCAGTCCAGGGCCAGCCGCGGCAGGCCCAGGGGGTCGGTCCGGTCGGTCAGCCGCACGCGGCTCTCCGGGTTCGGCGCCTGTTCGGCGCGGATCAGCAGCGCCACGTCGCGCAGGCCCAGCTTGTTCAACAGCCAGGGCCGCGCGGGGTCGATCCGCCGCTGGGCCCAGGTGGCGGCCGTCTTCGTGGCCATCCAAAGCGCCCGCCCCGCCCGGGTCGGCGCGGTGCTGTGCTTGATGCGGTTGTAGGCGGCCATGCCCACGGCCGGCGCCGCGCCGGCCGGCTGCCGCGCGGCGATGGTCAGCGAGCTGTTCAGTATGCCCCGCGCCGCCTGCAGCTCGGCGCTGGGCTTGATCAGCCCGGCCACTTCCTGGCCGCCCGCCTGATGCGGCCGGCCGAACGCCTTCAGCAGCCGCCACGCCCCGCCGCCGACCACCCGGCCCCCGCGCGCATGCGGATGCTCCATGAAATACCGGCCGACCTGGTCGTGCTGGTTGCCGATCCCGCGGGCCATCACCGAGCGCGACGCCAGCAGCAGCCGCGGGTTCTCCAGGCCGCCCGCCGCCAGCACGAACATCCGCGCGGTCACGCTCAGCGTGCGTCCCGCCAGCGAGCGCGCCTGCAGGCGCTCCACGCGTCGCCCGTCCGGGTCCAGGACGATCTCCGTGACCGTCGCGTGGGTGACGATCCGGCAGCGCGGGTCGTCCGTCAGGTCGGCGCATTGGCCGAACACGAAGCGGTTGAACTTGCGGTCGAAGCTCCAGACCCCGAGGCTGAGCTTCGCCGGGTCCAGGTCCGGCGGCGCGGCGCCCGCCGCCCGCAGTGTCCCGGCGTCGGCCGCCGTCTCGGCGCCGAATATCTTCCGGGCCGGCCCGTAATAGGCCGCCAGCTCTTCCCAGCTCAGCGGCCAGCCCGAGTGCGGCACCCACGGGCGCGCCTCAAGGTCGATGGGATCCAGTTCGGCGATCCGCCCGCCCCAGATCGCGGTGGTGCCGCCGAAGAACCGCAGCCGCGCGTCCTCCAGGTCGTAGTAGGTCGCGCCCACGTTTTCGCCGGCGTTCAGCTCGGCCGTGGCGGGTTCGTAGTCCAGTCCCCCGCTCTCCAGGAGGGTCACCTCCACGCCCAGCCGCCGCAGCCGCCGCGCGGTGGTGATGCCCGCCACGCCGCAGCCTACGATGCAGACCTCGGTCGCGACGGCGGCGTTCGAATCGGCTTGGTTCAGGTCGAGGTGCATGCCCCCTAGCTAGGGACCGCGGTCCCCAAGGCCAAGGCGGGCCGCTCAGCTAATCCGCGCCAGCAGCCGCGCGGCCTCCATCAGCGCGTCCTGGGTGTTGTCGCCCATCAGCACGAAGGCGCGGTCGCCGCGCTCCCAATAGGCCACGGCGTTGCGGCCGCGCCGCGCCAGCTTCGGCGAGGCGTCCAGCAGGCCATGCGCCTTCACGGTGAAGAGGCTGACGCGCCGGCCGCCCGGCGCCAGCGCGACGATGTTCAGGCCCGGCCCGTCGTCCGAGGGATAGACCTGGGCGTCCATCAGCCGCCATCCCGGCGGCAGGACCGGCGCGCGCATCTTGAGTTCCCGCCGCACCTCGGCGGCGTCGATCACGGGCGTCTCGATCTGGCTGATCATGGCCTGCCGCGCCTGGGTCGCCTGTTCCGATTCCAGGGCGTCGCGCACATAGGCCGGGGCGGCGTCGCCGTCATCCTCGCGCCAGCCGTCGGCGATCGTCGCGCGGGCGACGCTCCATCCGGCGACCCCCGACACCAGGCAGGCGGCCAGCGCGGCCGCCGCGACCCGCCACGGCTGGCGGCCTCCGGGACCGCGCCCGCCACGCCGCGCGGCCCGTTCGGCGCCCGCACGGTGCAGTTCGGTCATCACCCGGGCCGCGACGTCCGGATTGCAGGCGAGGAATCCCTCGACCTGGCGGCTCCGCCGGGCGTCCAGCCCGCCGGCCACATAGGCTGCGAGATCCGCGTCCGAGATCCGCACGGCGGACTCCGCCAGGCGATCGTCATTGGCAGGCGGCTTGGCCATGTCCTGCGTCTCCGTGCCCTGTTCCCCACGGCCATGGCCGCGCTTTTGGGCCGCCGTGTCCAGTGGATTCGACGTCGCAGGGGCCCGCCCACGGCCGCCTGCCCGCCGCCGCGGCCTTGATCGGGCCGCCCGGACGGGTCCAGGTTCGTCGCGACGACGGAAGGACGACGCATGAACGCCAGGGGTGCGGCCCGCAGGATCGATCCCGAGGTCATCCGCCGCCAGGCCGAGACGCCGACGACGCCCGGCCAGGGCGAACTGTCCGCCGTGGCCGACGATTACGTCGCCGCCTTCGCCGACGATCCGGTGCTGGGCTGGCTGTTGCGCGACGACGCCGGCCGTCCCTATGCGCTCAGGGACTTCTTCAACCTCATCGTCCAGGTCACGAGGTCGCAGAAGGCCGAGATCCAGCGCCCGGCCTGCGGCGGCGCGGCCGCCCTCTGGGTGCGCTCCGAACATCTCGACGGTCTGGGATTCGCCGACGAGGCCCGCATCGTGCTCACCCTGCTGGGCGCCTGTGGCCTCGCCCGCGTTCCCCGCGCCCTGGCCGTGCGCGAGGCGATGGACGCCCACCATCCCACCGACCGGCCCCATGACTACCTCTACTTCCTGGGGGTGCGGCCGGAGTATCAGGGCCTGGGCGTCGGCTCGCGCCTGCTGCGCGCCCGCACCGAGCGCCTCGACGCCGAGCGCCGTCCCGCATTCCTGGAGACCGGCAACGAGCGCACGCTGTCGCTCTACCGCAGCCACGGCTTCGAGGTGATCGACCAGTACCGCCCCCGCGGCGACGGCCCCCAGATGTGGGCCCTGTGGCGCGAACCGCGGTAGGGCGCGCCCTGCATCCGTCTCGCCTGCCGCGCCGAAGAATGGTCTAACGGAGCCCCAGAGCCTGGAGCGGTCGCATGACCCGACACCGCACGCCCTTCGCCGCCGCCGGCCTCGCGGTCTTCGCGCTCGCCGGCGCCGCGCGCGCCGGGACCGCCGCGCCCGACCTCAACGCCGCCGTCATGGCCGCGCCCGCCGCGGCGGCCGGCCCGTCGTCCACGCCCAAGGCCCGCATCCTGCTGCCCGACGCCTACGCCGGCGCCTTCGCGCTGAAGTCCAGGGGCCTCGCCAAGACCGCCATCGACGGCCGCCTCGATCCGGACCAGGACGTCACCGGCGCCGTGGGCTTCCTCTGCGGCCTCCAGCCCGGCGCGCCGCGATCGGGCGCCGCCGCCGCCCGCGGCGTCGACCCCACCGGCCGCTTCCTGGGCGCCAAGCTCAGCCTCGCGTTCCGCTGACATTCGGCGACGGGGCCGGTCTCTTGGCATCGGATCTGGGGCACTGGGAGCCCCTTGACCCCTCGGCTGTCGCGAGCCTCCTCATGGGCCGTCAACTGCCTTGGTGGGTGGCCGGCGGATGGGCGCTGGACCTGTCCTTGGGTCGAAGAACCCGCCGCCACGCGGATATCGACATTGCCGTCCCGCGAACGGCGCAGGCCGAGTTGGCGGTCGCGTTCGAAGGATGGGACATTCGCGTCGCCTCAGGCGGTACGCTGACGCCCTGGGTCCCTGGCGACTGGCTCGAGGGCGGTGCTCGTCACCAGTTCTGGATGCGCCAGGACCCGTCTCGTGGATGGATGATCGAGGTGCTCCTGGAGGAAGGCGGGCCGGAATGGGTATTTCGGCGACGCCCAGAGGTGCGACGACCCTGGACCGCCTTCGGCCGCCGTTCCGTGGGTGGCATCCCGTACGTCGCGCCCGAGGTTGCGCTGCTTTACAAGGCCGCCGCTCATCAGCTCGAAAAGAACGCCGCCGATTTCGATGAAGTCTCACCTCATCTGCAGGCCGACCAGCGCGCTTGGCTGGCGCGCGCCCTGGCCATCGCCCATCCGGGACACCCGTGGTCGGCGCGGCTGACCTAGGCGGTCGGCGCGGGGCCGCCCTGGAGCTACACCCTACTTCAGCAAATCCCTGAGCTTGCCCACCGTGTTCCAGTTGCGCGCCGTGCCGCGCACCTTCAGGCGGCGCTCGATCACCACATTGGTGAGCTTCGAGGTCCCGGCGCCGGCCGGGTACCAGATATAGAGGCAGCCCGGCCCCGGCCTCACCTCCTCGCCGGCCGCGCAGGCGCTTTCCAGCACGCCGAGCCCGTCCTGGGGATCGCCCGACAGGAACATCGCCATCAGCCGGCTGGGCTCGTTCTGCGCCTGCCGGGCGAACGGGTTCTGCGCCATCACCGCCGCCAGGTCGTCGACGTCGCGGACCATGGCGTCGGTCGCCACGCCGATCTTCTCCGCGATCGCCGCCTCCAGCCGCTGTCCGGCCTCGGCCGGGGCGAGGTCGGTCCCGAACAGCAGGTTGCCGCTGGCCAGCAGGGTCGAAGGCGCGTCGAAGCCCGCCTCGGCCGCCACTCGGCGCAGGTCGTCCATCAGCACCTTGCGGCCGCCGACGTTCACCGCCCGCAGCATTCCGGCCAGGCGCCTCACTTGGCCGCCGCCTGCCACTCCAGGAACTCCGGCGTCTCCAGCAGCCGCTGGGCGTAGGCGCCGCCCCGGCCGTCGTCGCCGAAGTCCGACAGCTTGACGCCATAGGTCCGCAGCCGGGTCACCACCGGCGTGAAGAAGGCGTCGGCGATCGACCACTCGCCCACCAGGTACGGACCGCCGAAGCGGTCGAGCAGGTAGAGCCACTGTTCAGCGATCCGGCGCAGGTCCTTGTGCGTGGCCTCCGACAGCTCCGCCGCGCGCGGCTCGACGTCGAGGGCCATCGGGCACTCGCCGCGCAGGGACTGGAAGCCGGCGTGCATCTCGGCCGCCGCCGAGCGGCCCAGCGCCCGGGCGGCCGTGTCCTTCGGCCAGAGGTTGGGCGCGCGCTCGGCCAGGTACTCGCAGATCGCCAGCGAGTCCCAGACGGTCACGCCGCCGTCCTTCAGCACCGGCACCAGGCCCGACGGCGAATGGACGCGGATCTCCGCCTCGCTGCGGTTGTCCTCCTGCCGCAGCTCCACGAGCGTCTCGGTGAAGGGCAGGCCCGAGCGCTTGAGCACGAGCCAGGGCCGCAGCGACCATGTCGACCACTTCTTGGTTCCGATCACCAGTTCCAGCGCCATAGCCCTGCTCCATACCCGGTTCGCGAGCGGCCCTCTTGCCGCGCAAGGCCGCCCATCGTCTAGTGCTTCGCAAAGAACAGAGCAGATAAGAGGAAGCGCTCATATGTCCGAGGCCGCCCCTGCCCCCCGTGGGTTGACGACCTCCCCCGAGATCGCGACGGGCCAGCCCCCCGCGACCCCGCTCGTATCGGCCGGCTTCCGCCGCTACGCCCTGATCGTCCTGCTTCTCGTCTACACCGTGAACTTCCTCGACCGGCAGATCGTCTCGATCCTCGCCGAGCCCATCAAGGACGACCTCGGCCTCACCGACACCCAGCTCGGCCTGCTGACGGGCCTGGCCTTCGGCCTCGTCTATTGCGGCTTCGGCCTGCCGATCGCGCGCCTGGCCGACCGCTTCAACCGGGTCTGGATCATTTCGGGCTCGCTCGCGGTCTGGAGCGCCTGCACCGTGCTCTGCGGACGCGCGGTCAACTACGCCACCCTGGTGGCGGCCCGCATGGGCGTCGGCGTCGGCGAGGCCGGCTGCACGCCCACCGCCCACGCCCTGATCGCCGACTACACGCCCAAGGAGAAGCGCGCCTCGGCGCTCGCCTTCTTCGCCATGGGCACGCCGATCGGCTCCCTGCTGGGCCTGGCCCTCGGCGGGGTGATCGCCGACGCCTACAGCTGGCGCGAGGCGTTCCTGCTGGCCGGCCTGCCGGGCCTGATCCTGGCGCTGGTCTGCCTCTTTACGCTGAAGGAGCCCCGCAACGGCATGGCCCGGGCCGCGCGCGAGGCCACGGCCGCCTCCCAGCTCGGCTTCTCGGCCACCGTCCGCTACCTCGCCGGCAAGCGCACCTTCTGGTTCATGGCCTTCGGCGCGGCGATCAAGGCCTTCATCGGCTACGGCCACGCGCCGTTCACCGCCTCGTTCTTCCTGCGGGTCCACGGCGAGGAGATCGCCCAGCTCGCGGGCCAGTTCGGCCTCAAGCCCATCGGGTTCATGGGCATCGCGCTCGGCCTGCTCTCGGGCGTGCTCGGCGCCCTGTCCAGCTGGACGGGCGGCATGATCGCCGACAAGTTCGGCAGCCGCGACCTGCGGGCCTACGGCTCGGTGCCCGCCTTCGCCAGCCTCGCCGTCATCCCGTTCTACTGGGCCGCCATGACGGCCGATTCCGCCCTGCCGGCGCTGGCGTTCCTCGCGCCGATCTACCTGATGGGCTCGCTCTGGTACGGGCCGGTCTACGCCAGCGCCCAGAGCCTCGTGCCGGCGAGCATGCGCGCCACCTCGGCCTCGATCGTGCTGTTCATCATCAACATGCTGGGGCTGGGCGCCGGCGCCCTCGTGGTCGGCGGCCTCTCCGACTTCTTCAACTTCGGCCTGGGGCTGGGCAAGGCCGAGGGCATCCGCTGGGCGCTGATCACCTCCGCCTTCTTCGGGGTCATCGCCGCGGCGCTGTTCTGGCTGGCCCGCGGCCGCATCCGGGAGGAGATGGTCAGCTAGCCCGGGCTCTGTAATCTCGGCCGCATGTTCGACGCCCATCTGGCCTTCCGCGCGCGCCAGCAGCCGCGCGCGGTCGCCGTCATCACCGACCGGCGGCGGGTGACCTACGCCCAGTTCGACGCCGACGTGACCCGCTTCGCCGCGGGCCTGCTCGACCTGGGCGTCCGGCCCGGGCGCGCGGCCGCGCTTCGCATGCGCAACGGCTATCTCCAGCTCGTGGCGCTGATGGCCGCCGGGCGCATCGGCGTCGCCACCGCGCCGGGAGCCGACCAGGCCGCCGACTACGCGATCTCCGACATCCCCGAGGTGATGGCCCCCGCCGTCCCGCCGTTCGAGACCGTGCGGCTGTCGCGCGACTGGGTCGCGGCCATGTTCGCCGCCGAACCGCGCCCCCTGCCCCGGCCCGACTTCGACCCCGACGCGCTGGGCCGGGTGATGCTGTCGTCGGGCACCACGCGCAAGCCCCGCCGGGTCGGCCTGTCGTGGCGGCGCATCGAGGCCGGCCTGCAGGCCGCCATCAGCGTCTACGCCGCCGGCCGGGTCGGCGTCTGGATCCCCATGACCGGCTTCGAGTCCATGCTGGGCCACTCGCAGACGCTGGCCGGCTTCGCCGTCGGCGCCGCGGTGGCCAACGGCCTGTCCGTCCGCGAGGTGGCCGCCGGGCTCGAGCAATATGAGCCCGGGCTGATCTCCATGACCCCGAGCCAGCTGCGCGAGGTCCTGCAGGCGCTTCCCGCCGACGCCGCCCCGCGTCCCGGCTGGCTGGTGATCACCGCCGGCAGCGTCCTGCCCGTGGCGGTCGCCCGCGAGGCGCGCATGCGCATCGGCCCCGACGTGCGGATCATCTACGGCGCCACCGAGGCCGGGCTCTCGGCCACCGGCTGGGCCGCGCTCCTCGACGAGACGCCGAACCTCCTGGGCTATGTCCCGCCGGGCGCCGAGGCCGAGGTGGTCGACGACGAGGGCCAGCCCGTCCCCGACGGAGAGCCCGGCGAACTGCGGGTGCGCGGCGAACGCACGGCCTCCGGCTACCTCGACGATCCCGTGGCGACCGCCGAACGCTTCCGCGGCGGCTGGTACTACACGCGCGACCTCGTGCGCCGCCTGCCCGACGGACGCCTGCTCATGGATGGCCGGGTCGACGACCGCATGAACCTGGGCGGGACCAAGTTCATGCCCCAGTTGCTGGAGAACGCGGCCTACGAATGCGAGGGCGTCATCGACTGCGCCGCCCTGGCCGTCCCCGACGACCACGGCCTCGACCAGGCCTGGCTCGCCGTCCGCGCCGAGCCCGGCTTCGACCGCGAGCGGCTCGTCGCCCACCTGGCCGGCGCCCGCGACTTGCCGCCGCCTCGCCTCGCCTGGATCGACGAGATTCCCCGCAACGCCATGGGCAAGGTCGAGCGCGACCGTCTGCGCGACGCCATCCTCGCGGCCCTCGACCGGGGCTGACGCGACCGCCGATCCCCCAAAATGGGTGACCGCGCCCCCAGGCCCGTTTTGGAACAGGGTTTTTTCAACCTCTTGCCCCTAGCCTCGCGTCGATTGCATGGGGGGCCGAGATGCGGCCGTGGCGAGTTCTTTCGGCGGTGGGGGTCGCCGTCTGCGTGGCGCAGGCGGCGTGCGCCTATGCCGCGACCCCGCCGGAGACCCCGGCCCAGCGCCTGGCGGCCCGCATCGAGGGCCGGGCGCGGGAGGCCAGCTTCCAGGAGTTGCGCGCCTTCGGCGACGCCGCCGGCCGCGGCGGCGACCGCGAGGCCCTGCGCCGGCTGAACTACGTGATCACCGTGTTGCGCAGCCAGTCCGAGTTCGAGCTGGCCGCCCGGTACAACGCCATGCTCGCCGCCGCGGCCGCGCGCCGTGGCGACGCCCGCTACGCCGCCGTCGCCCGCCTCAACGCCATCGGCGCGGCCTACGACGCCGGCGATCCCGGGGCCGACGCCGCCGTGGCCGCCGCGCGCACCGCCTACGCCGACTGGTTCGACCGCGTGATCGCCGAGACCCAGTGGGCCCGCGTGCTGATCGACGAGCACAAGACCGGCGACGCCCTGCGCGTGCTGTCGGCGGCCGAACAGCTCATCCCCGCCGGCGACGCCGACACGGCCCCCGCCAAATCCGCGGTCTGGGAGATGATCGGCCTGGCGCTGATGGACCTGCATGACCTGGACGGCGCGGCCAACGCCTTCGAGCGGTCGCAGTTCCTGTTCGCCGACGCCCGCTATCCGCGGCCCGACTTCGACGCGATCTATAATCTCAGCCACATGGCGGTCGACCTGGGCGACGAAGCCACGGCCCGCAAGCTGGCCGACATCCACCACGAGCTCACCGCCCGCTCCGACCTGCCGCACCTCTCCGCCTGGGACGCCAACCTGTGCGCCATGGTGGCCGAGGCGTTCGGCGATCCGCGCGACGTGATGCTGTGCCTCACCGACCTCGACGCCCAGCTCACCGGCGGCGAGTTCCTCAGCCGCTCGATCCTCCCCATGCGGGCGATCGCCGAGGCGCGGCTGGGCAGGCTGGCGGCCGCCCGCGCCGACCTCGACCTGCTGCGCAGGCGTCTGGCCGACGGCTCCGCCGATATCGCCGCCAGCTCCCGCGTGCCGGAGGTCCGGGCCGAGATCGCGCTGGCCGAGGGTCACCCGGCCGAGGCCTACGCCCTGATCCGCGACTTCGAGCGCAAGCGTCGCTTCCGCAACGCCAACGAGGTCTACCAGGGCGTCCGCCAGGTCACCGGCGCGCTCCAGACCCAGCTCGAAACCGCCCGCCACGACGCCGAGGTCGAGGCCTCGGCCGTCCGCGCCCAGCGCGGCGTCATCGGGCTCGGCCTGCTTCTGCTGGCCGGCATCGTCGCCGTCGTCTTCCTCCAGCGCCGCGGCGCCCGGCGGCTGCGCGCCGCCCAGGCCCGCGCCGAGGCCGCCAACGGGGCCAAGAGCGCCTTCCTCGCCACCATGAGCCACGAGATCCGCACCCCGCTCAACGGCGTGCTGGGGATGGCCCAGGCCATGGCCGCCGACGGCCTCAGCGCCCGCCAGGCCGAGCGGCTGGCCGTCATCCGCCAGTCAGGCGAGTCGCTCCTGGCCATCCTCAACGACATCCTCGACCTGTCGAAGATCGAGGCCGGCAAGCTGGAGATCGAGGAGGTCGAGTTCGACCTGGGCGACCTGGCGCGCGGCGCCTACTCGGCCTTCACCGCCATCGCCAACAAGAAGGGGCTGTCGTTCGGCCTCGACCTGGAGGCCGCCCGCGGCCGCTACCGGGGCGACCCCAGCCGCATCCGCCAGATCCTCTACAACCTGATCTCCAACGCCCTGAAGTTCACCGACGAGGGTGAGATCCGCGTCAACGCCGTCTATGCCGAGGGTCGCCTCACCCTCACCGTCCGCGACACCGGCATGGGCATCGCCGCCGAGAACCTCGGCCGCCTGTTCGACAAGTTCGACCAGCTCGATTCTTCCACCACCCGCCGCTTCGGCGGCACCGGCCTGGGCCTGGCCATCTGCGGCGAGCTCGCCAAGCTGATGGGCGGCGGCATCACGGTCGAGAGCCGGGTCGGCGTCGGCTCGGCCTTCATCGTCGCCCTGCCGCTGGAGCGCCTGGGCGATGAGGTGTTCCTCCCCGCCCCCGCCGCGATCGAGGAACAGGCCGAGACCCTGCCGCTCCGCGTCCTCGCCGCCGAGGACAACGAGGTGAACCAGCTCGTCCTCAAGACGCTCCTGCACCAGCTCGGCATCGAGCCCCGGGTCGTTCCCGACGGGGCCGCCGCCGTCGAGGCCTGGGAGGCCGAGCCCTGGGACCTGATCCTCATGGACGTGCAGATGCCGGTCATGGACGGTCCCTCGGCCACCGGCGAGATCCGCCGCCGCGAGGCCGCCGCCGGCCGCGCGCGCACCCCGATCGTGGCGCTCACCGCCAACGCCATGTCGCATCAGGTCCAGAGCTACCTGGCCGCCGGCATGGACGGCCACATCGCCAAGCCCATCGAGATCAAGGCGCTCTACCAGGTGCTGGTCCAGGCCCTCGGCGAGGCGGGCGACGAAGAGGCCGACGTCGCCATCCCGGCCTGAGTCCCCCGGTCCCCACGCGATCCCGCCGCATCTTCATGTCATCCCGGTTTCCGCGCCCCGCGCGGAAGACCGGGACCCATGAGCGCTCTCGCCGGCCAGGGCGTCCGTGGCGCCGCCGCCGCGAGTCACCCCCAGCATCGACGCCCATGGGTCCCGGTCTTCGGCTGCGCCGAAACCGGGATGACACCGGGTCGAGCGGAACCAGCAACCTCCCCCATCGCGGCGGCAATGGCGGGAGGGGGGAGGCAGAGGCGCCCCCCTACCCCCCGAACTCCACGTCCGCCGTCGCCACGGTTCCGGCGGTGCGGCCCGGCGCGGTCTGGAACCTCCAGTACAGATTGGTGTGGGCGATCACCTGCTCCGGCGGCGGCGCGCCCCACTGGCTCAGGTCCTCGGTCGTGTGGGCGTCCTTCACCAGGATCGCGTCGTAGCCGCGGGCCAGCGCCCCGTGCAGGGTCGAGCGGATGCAGGCGTCGGTCTGGGCGCCCGCCACGATCAGCCGGCCGACGCCCCGCCCGGCCAGCACGGCCTCCAGCGAGGTGTCCTCGAAGGCGTCGCCATAGGCCTTCTCCACCAGGGGCTCGTCGGGCCGGGGGTCCAGCTCGGCCACGATGGCGCCGGCCTCGCTGCCCTTCGGCAGCTCGTCGCTGATGTGCTGCACCCAGACCACCGGCGTTCCGGCGGCGCGCGCCGCCGCCACCAGCCGGCCGATGTTGGCCACCACCGCGTCGCGGCCCGCCCCGTTCGCCATCACCTTGGTCTGCACATCCACCACCAGCAGGGCGGTGTTCGGCCGGTCGGGCAGCGTGGTCACGGCGTCTCCTGACGATCGCGATGGGCGGCCGGCCTCGGCGCCGGTCATGGCCAGCCTAGCGGCGGCAGCCTGTCGGGATCAAGAACAAATAGGAAACAACGAGCCGTTCGCCCTCAGCCGTCCCCGCCGAAGGGTCGGCGGCTCAGCGGCCCGGCCACCGCGCCCAGCCGCATGCCGCCGCGCCACACCTCGGCGCCGAACGACGGCCTCTCGCGAACCGCGCGCTCCATGGCCTCGGCGTCCGAGGCGCAGCGCCAGTCCTCCGAGCGCATGGCCTTGCCCGACGAATCGAGAGCCACGAAGCGGTATTCCATGCCGTTCTCCTTCCCCCGGAATGGACAACCACCGGCGCCCGGCCGAGTTCCTGCGGCTCGACGTCCGCAAGGCCAGCGCCAACGCGATCGCCGCGCTCGGCATGGTGGCCGCGCGGGCGGCGGCCATTTCGGGTCGCTCCGCCCCCTCCTGCCGTCGCGCGAACCGCGCCGGTCGTCGCGGCGGCGCTGGCCTGGCGCGCCGGGCCGGCCGATTGTGACGCGACCTTCCTGGACCGGAGCCGCCCCTTGCCCGACCCCGGACGCCGCCGCCTGCTGGGCGCGGGCCTCTTCGCCGTCGGCGTCGCCGCCGGCGCGGCCGCCCGCGCCGCGCCCGCGCCGCTGCGCCCGGACTGGCCGGCCGGCGCCACACCGGCCGACGTTGAGGCGGCGCACGCCGCCCTGCAGGCCTGGATCGCCGCCTTCCGCGCCGGCGACTACCCCGCCCAGTGGCGCCTCACCGACCCGCGCCTGCGCCGCTGGACCAACCTGCCGCGCTGGCGCAAGGCCATGCGCCGGGCCGCCCATCGCAACGGCGGCCTGCTCGACGTCGAGGTCTCCGGCCGCGCGGCCGTCGAGGCCCGCCAGCTCCCCTGCACCGAACAGGGCCACTGCTATCGGCGCGACGTGCCCTACGTGGTCTTCATCCTGCGCACCCGCTACGGCAAGGCCGCCCCGGCCCAGCCCGAGTACGCCGCCATGGCGCTCTCCGACGAAGGCTGGCGCTTCGGCGGCGGCACGCTGCTCAACCGCCCCCTGGGCGAGACCGCGGTCATGCTCAGCGAGACCGACGAGCAGCGCTATTCCCCCGGCGCGCGCCGGCTCGAACGCGACGCCCCCGGTCCTTGAGGCCGCGGGTGAACGGCTCCTACGCCGCGCCGCGCAGAGCCCCGGTCAGTTCGTCAGGCGAGATCGGCTTGATGAGAACCTTGTACGGCGCTTCGGCCTCCAGCCGATTCAGCGTCTCCGGCTCTGTCGAACCGGTGATGAAGATCACCGTCGGATCGAGGCCCCGCGCACGCACATACCGGCTGACGTCCACGCCGTCGGGTCCGGCGCCCAGTCTGTAGTCCAGCAGGACATGCGTCGGTCGCGCCTCCTCGATCATCGCCATGGCCGCTCTGCCGTCGCCGGCGACGCCCACCACTTCGCATCCCGCGCCCTGGCAGACGGCGCGCAGATACTCCACGATCAGGAAATCGTCGTCGACGATGGCGACCTTGGCGGCCTCATACATCCCGCTGTTCCTCCGGCAGTCGTCGGGCCATGCGCAGCGAAACGGTTCTGGCGTCGACATCGGCTTCGTTCGGCTCTCCGCCGAGCTGGGCGACCAGCGCGCGGATAATGCGCCGCGACGCTTCGGTCGGCGGCGGGGCCGCCGCCTCGGAGGCATGGACGATCCGCACCTTGCATCGAGCCTCCCGTCGAGTGAGCCGCACCTCGACGTCGCCGCTGTCCGGCCTGTCGGGGCCAATCAATTCGTTGATCAGCAGGCCCAGCGAGACCGCCGTGTCGACGTCCAGCATCAGATCGTCACCGTCTACGACCGCCCTCACGCTTGCCGGGCCGCCCACGCGCGATCGCCCCAGCACACCGCAGAGGTCATTCAGGAACACCCCCAGGCCCAGCCGGGCTTCGTCCGTCGAGGACACCATGATCGAATGGACCCGGCTCAGGGCGACGATGCGGTTCGCCGTCGCGTCGAACCCGGCCCGCACCTGTGGGTCGGGCGCCGGCCCCGCTTCGATCAGGAGCAGCGCGTTGACCTGCTGCAGATTGTTTCTGACCCGGTGGTAAACTTCCCGCAGCAGCAGCTGGTTCCGCTGCAGCGCCCTGGTCAGTTCTTCTGCACGCTCCGCAAGCAGGGCGGCGGTGCGGTTCTCCAGGTCTGCGTTGCGCAGCACCGCTGCGGCCAGGATCGTGATCAGGATGACCATGTAGAGGCTTAGCCGGAAATCCGGGTCCGCCAGGCCGTTGCGGCGCAGGAAGAGGACGGCGGCGCTCAACACGACCGGCGTCAGCACCACCACCGGCGCCATCCTCCGCGCCCCGGCGCTGCCCGGCCCGGGCCCGATCAGGACGCCGATCCACCCGCGCGTCGGGCGCAACAGCATCACGGCGATGAAAAGCGCGACAAAGCCGATCGCCGTCGGCAGGCCCATCGCCGTGAAAAACTGCGATCGATACAGCGCCTGCGCGCCGAACGCGTATCCCGTCACCGCGATCAGACCGGCGGTAAGGCCGAGCGTGGCGCAGACGGTCAAAAAGCGCACGCCCGTTCCGGTCGCGAGCGCCACCAGGCAGGCCGACGCCAACAGGAAGCACATCGACGTCGCCGGCGAGGTTCCATCGCTCGGCAGGGCGGGGGGGCCCAGCGGCGCCAAGGCGTCGAAACCCTTCAACGAGAGGAAGACCCGCCCGCCGAGGCTGGCCAATGCATAGATGGCGATGACGGCGGCGGCCGTCAGCGCGGGCGCGGCGCCCCCCGGCCCGAGCTGGATCCAGAGCAGGCTGGCCGCGACCAGAACGAAGGCCAGGGCCGTACTGGGCATGGTGGCCGCGAGGCCGGCGCGTCCGCGCACCAGGGCGTCCACCCCAAACCCCCATCCCGCCACCAGCACGACAAGGGCTGCTGCAACCACGAAGACCAGCAGGCTCGAGGCCGTCCGCGCCGCCGCCCCTTCGCCCACCTCAATTCGCCTCTCAGTTGCCGACATCTGCAACACCCTTACGGGCTGAGGTGATCCAAATAGTTAGTCTTAGTCAAATCGTTGGCTAGCGCATTCCCAATCTGGGCGCCCCTCACGGCGCCTCGTCTCGCTGGCCTCGCTATCGGGGGGCCTACCGTACTTTCCAATCCGCGGCTAACGTGCGCCCAACGACAACAACGCCGTCCGCGCAGGGCGGCCTCTGAGTGACAGTTTCGGGGGAGCCATCCATGACAGACGCCACCGCCGCCGCGCCAACGGCGGCGCGACCGCATTATTCCGACGGCTACAAGCGTCTGGTCCTGATCCTCCTGGTGGTGGCCTACACGCTCAACTTCATCGACCGCACGATCATCGCCACCATCGGCCAGGCGATCAAAGTCGACCTGAAGATCACCGACACCCAGCTCGGCCTGCTGGGCGGGCTCTATTTCGCGCTCCTCTACACCCTGCTCGGCATCCCGATCGCGCGCTTCGCCGAGCGGTTCAGCCGGGTCAACATCATCACCGGCGCCATCGTCATCTGGTCGGGCTTCACCGCGCTCTGCGGCACGGCGGCCAATTTCGTCACCCTGGCGGCCTACCGGTTCGGAGTCGGCGTGGGCGAGGCGGGGCTGTCGCCGCCGGCCCACTCCCTGATCAGCGACTACTTCGAGCGCAACAAGCGCGCCTCGGCCCTGGCGGTCTATTCGTTCGGCATCCCGCTGGGCTCGATGCTGGGCGCGGTGATCGGCGGCCAGATGCTGGACCACTTCACCTGGCGCACGGCCTTCATGCTGGTGGGCCTGCCCGGCGTGGCCATCGCCATCCTGCTCAAGCTGCTGGTCAAGGAGCCGCCGCGCGGCCACTCCGAGCCCGAGCCGCACCCCAGCCTGGCCGAGGACGTCAGCCCCGACGCGCCCGCCCGCGCGCCCTATTCGCTGAGCGCCGAGTTCAAGGAGATCGGCGCGGTCGTCGCCACCCTGTTCGGCAAGTGGCCGGTGCTCAACATGGTGCTGGGCGTCACCCTGGTGTCGTTCGCCGGCTACGGCGGCGGCCAGTTCGCCCCGCCCTACTTCCTGCGCACCTTCCACCTCAGCTACGGCGAGGTCGGGCTCATCACCGGCCTCGTGGCCGGCCTGTCCCAGGGGATCGGCACCCTGGCGGGGGGCTTCCTCACCGACCGGCTGTCGAAGTTCGGCGCCCGCTGGTACGCCCTGGTGCCGGCCATCGGCGTGGCGGCGGCCTATCCGTTCATCGTCGGCGTCTACACCGCCTCCACCTGGCAGACGGCGGCGATGTTCCTGCTGCTGCCCGGCCTGCTCTCCTACGTCTACCTCGGCCCCACCTTCGGCGTGGTGCAGAACATGGTGCCGACGCATCGCCGCGCCACGGCCACCGCCATCCTGTTCTTCTTCCTCAACCTGATCGCGCTGGGTGGCGGACCGCCCTTCGCCGGCTGGGTGATCGACCACTTCTCGGCCTTCCACTACGCCCATCCCGACCAGGGCGGGCTGTGGGCGGCGGTCAGCCACTTCTTCCAGTCCGATCCCGGCGCCTTCCAGGCCGCCTGCCCCGGCGGCGCGGCGCCCAAGGGCGCCCCGGCCGAGGCCGCCGCCGCCTGCAGCGGCGCGCTCGTGCTCGGCACCCGGCACGGGATCCTCGTCGCCTACGCGGTCAGCCTGTGGGCGGCGTTCCACTATCTGCTGGGCTCGTTCGGGCTGAAGCAGGCGCTGGCCCAGGCCCGCGTCGAACGCGGCGAGGACGCGAACGACTGATCCGGCGGCGTCCGGATCGCGGCCGGAACGCCCCGGGCTCGGGCGTCCCGGCCGCCGCCTCCGCCCGAAACTCTACCATTGCGCGATATCGCACCGGAATTCTCACGAATCGGTTGCAACCAATCGGCCCCGTCGCAAGTTGTGGTCATGTCGGGAGACACGGCCCGATTCGCCGGAGAGTTTCGTATGCCCAGGGGGATAGTTCTCGCCGCCGCCGTCACGCTGGCGGTCGCCGCCGCGCCGGGGGCCCAGGCCGCGACATTGCTGACGGTGGGGAGCAACAGCCTCTGCGCCAAGGGCGGCTGCCTCAATGACAATCACACCTACACCCAGACCTTCTCGGCCGCCGACTTCTCCGGGCCGGTCTCCATCGGCTCGCTCAAGCTCATCAAGAGCCTGCTGGGCGGCTACCAGAGCAACCTCGTGAAGATCAGCTTCCAGCTCGCCGACGGCACGACCCTGGGCGACTGGGGCTCGTTCGTCGTGGCCGCGCTCTCCGGCGACGTCGTCACCGTCGGCGGCAAGAGCCTGGCCTGGAACCCGCAGATGGGCGACCTCGTGGTCAAGCTCGACGTGCTCGTGCCCGGCGCGGGCGGCGGCGGTCTTGCGCGCAGCGCCGCGTTCGGCGGCGCTGGCGGCGCCGGCCCGCTCGTGCTCGGCGGCGGCCCGGCCGCGCCGGTCGCCCCCCCGCCCGAGTTCGGCCCGCCCGCGGGCGCCCCGCTCGCCGCGGCGCCCGAGCCGTCGGCCTGGCTGCTCGGGATCACCGGATTCCTCGCCGTCGGGGCCATGGCCCGCCGCAGCCGCAAGGCCGCCCGCGCCGGAGGTCTTGGTTAACTCTCCCCTGACGGGGGAAGATCGATCTCCCCACAAGCGCGCTCGATTGCATTTCTACCGACGCGTGCGCACGCTCAACCTGAGTTTTGTGGGTGGATGATGATGCGCACGGTGCTGAAAGCGATTGCAGGGATGGCCGCCGCCGCGGTGGCGGCCGTCGCCGCGCCGGCGTCCGCCGCCACCATCATCAACGCCAGCTGGGGCGACGGCTGCAGCAAGTCGACGTGCTTCAACGAAAAGGGCGTCTACACCCATTCGTGGTCGGGCGGCTCGGGCCCGGTCAGCGTCGGCCAGCTCGCGCTCGACCGCAGCATCCTCGGCGCCTTCAGCGGCAAGATGTTCCGCCTCAGCTTCCAGATCGGCGGCGAGGAGGTCGGCTCCTGGGGCAAGTTCCTCATGGCCGGCATCGGCGGCGACACCCTCACCTTCGGCGGCCAGGCGTTCACCTGGAACCCTGAGGACGGGGACCTCGTGCTGGTGCTCGAACTGGTCCCGCCGCCCAAGCCGGGCGCCACGGCCGGCTTCGCCGCCTTCGCCCCGTCCGACAGTTCCGACGGCGAGACCCCGGGCTTCCGCCTGACCGACGGCCCGACCACCAACCAGGAGACCGGCGGCCCCGGCCAGCAGGCCGCGGTGCCCGAGCCCGCCGCCTGGGCCCTGATGATCACCGGCTTCGGCGCCGCCGGCGCCGTCCTCCGCCGCCGGCGCGTCGCCCTCGTCTGACGTCCAAAACCATTTGACTCTTCGGGGGCCCGGACTCACACCCGGCCCATGATCCCCCGCTACGCCCGCAAGGAAGCCGCCGAGGTCTGGTCGCCCCAGACCCGCTTCAAGATCATGTTCGAGATCGAGGCCCACGCCGCCGACGCGATGGCCGACCTCGGCGTGATCCCCAAGGCGGCGGCGCAGGCCATCTGGGCCGGCGGCAAGGACGCGATCTGGGACGCCGACCGCATCGACGAGATCGAGCGCGAGGTGAAGCACGATGTCATCGCCTTCCTGACCCACGTCACCGAGGTGGTGGGGCCCGAGGCGCGCTTCCTGCACCAGGGCATGACGTCGTCCGACGTCAACGACACCACCCTCGCCGTGCAGCTTTCCCGCGCCACCGACCTCCTGCTCGAGGACGTCGACATGGTGCTGGCCGCGCTCAAGCGCCGCGCCTACGAGCACCGCTTCACCCCCACCGTCGGCCGCAGCCACGGCATCCACGCCGAACCCACCACCTTCGGCCTCAAGCTCGCCGGCCACTACGCCGAGTTCCAGCGCGCCAAGGAGCGGCTGGCGATGGCCAAGTTCGAGATCGCCACCTGCGCCATCTCCGGCGCCGTGGGCACCTTCGCCAACGTGGCGCCCGAGGTGGAGGCTTATGTCGCCGCGAAGATGGGCCTCGCCGTCGAGCCGGTCTCGACCCAGGTGATCCCGCGCGACCGGCACGCCGCCTATTTCGCCGCCCTGGCGGTGGTCGCCAGCTCCATCGAGCGGCTGGCCGTCGAGATCCGCCATCTGCAGCGCACCGAGGTGCTGGAAGCCGAGGAGCCCTTCGACGCGGGCCAGAAGGGCTCCAGCGCCATGCCGCACAAGCGCAACCCGATCCTCACCGAGAACCTGACGGGCCTCGCCCGCCTGGTCCGTTCGGCGGTCGTGCCCGCCATGGAGAACGTCGCCCTGTGGCACGAGCGCGACATCAGCCACTCCTCGGTCGAGCGCGGCATCTGCCCCGACGCCACCGTCCACCTCGACTTTGCGCTGCGCCGCCTGGCCGGCGTGGTCGAGCGGCTGGTGGTCTATCCCGAGAACATGGCGAAGAACCTCGACCGCCTGGGCGGGCTGGTCCACTCCCAGCGCGTACTGCTGGGCCTGACCCAGAAGGGCCTGAGCCGCGAGGCCAGCTACGCCGCCGTCCAGCGCAACGCCATGAAGGTCTGGCGCGGCGAAGGCGCCTTCCTCGACTTCCTGAAGGCCGATCCCGAGATCACCCTCTCGGACGCCGAGCTGGAGGCGCTGTTCGACCTCGACTACCACTTCAAGAACGTCGACCGCATCTTCGCCCGCGTGTTCGGCGAGGACGCCCACGCCAAGGCCGCCGCCGAATAGGCCGCCGGAACGGGGAGGCGCGGCCATCAGCACGATCGACGACCTCCGCCGGCTCGCGCTGGCCCTGCCGGGCGCCCATGAGGTCACCTACAAGGGCGATCCCTGGTTCAACGTCGGCAAGAAGACCTTCGCGCTCGTCCAGGGCGGCCGCGCGATCCTGAAGCTCGACCGCGGCCATCAGGAGCTGCTGTTCGAGATCCGGCCCGAGACCTTCGAGAAATGCCCGGTGGCCACCGTCTACTGGAGCTGGGTCGAGCTCGCCCATCTCGACGAGGCCGAACTCGCCGACCTCCTGCTGGAGGCCTGGTCGCAGATCGTGCCCAGGAAGATCAGCCGCCCGGTGCTTGAGGCGGCGCGCACACGCCCTTGACGCCCCTCGGGGAAATCCCCTCACCTCTCGTCCAACGACGGGAGAGACCGATGGACATGCAAGGCATACTGGATCGCCAGAAGGCGGCCCACCTGCGCGACGGCGCGCCCACGGCCGAGCAGCGCATCCAGCGGATCGACCGCTGCATCCGCCTGCTCATCGACCACCAGACGGCGATCGAGGACGCAATCAACGCCGACTTCGGCTCCCGCTCGCGCGAAGCCACCGCCTTCACCGACGTCGCCGGCTCCATCGGCCCGCTGAAGCACGCCCGCGACAACCTCGCCAAGTGGATGCGCCCCGAGAAGCGCAAGACCACGCCCGCCATCCTCGGCCTCTTCGGCGCCAAGGCCGAGGTGCGCTACCAGCCCAAGGGCGTGGTGGGCGTGATCAGCCCTTGGAACTTCCCGGTGAATCTCACCTTCGCGCCCCTGGCCGGCATCCTGGCCGCCGGCAACCGCGCCATGATCAAGCCCTCGGAATACACCCCCGCGACCTCCGAGCTGATGAAGACCATGTTCGCCTCGGTCTTCTCCGAGGAGGAGATCGCGGTCGTCACCGGCGGCCCGGACGTGGGCGAGGCCTTCGCGCACCTGGCGTTCGACCACCTGATCTTCACCGGCGCCACCTCGGTCGCCCGCCACGTCATGCGCGCCGCCGCCGACAATCTGGTGCCGCTGACCCTGGAGCTGGGCGGCAAGAGCCCGGTCATCCTGAGCCGGTCCGCCGATCTCGGCGTGGCGGCCGCCCGGATCATGAACGGCAAGACGCTCAACGCCGGCCAGATCTGCCTGGCCCCCGACTACGTCCTGGCCCCGGCCGAGAAGGTCGACGACTTCGTGGCCGCCGCCGGCCGTTCCGTCGCCCGGATGTTCCCGACGCTGAAGGACAACCCCGACTACACCTCGATCATCGCCCAACGGCACTACGAGCGCATCAAGGGCTACGTCGACGACGCCCGCGCCAAGGGCGCCCGGATCATGGAGCTCAACCCCGCCGACGAGGACCTGAGCCAGCAGGAACACCGCAAGATCGCCCCCACCCTGATCCTCGATCCCACCGACGACATGAAGGTGATGCAGGAGGAAATCTTCGGCCCGGTCCTGCCGGTGAAGAGCTATCGCACCCTCGACGAGGCCATCGCTTACGTGAACGCCCACGACCGGCCGCTGGGCCTCTACTACTTCGGCGCCGACGAGGCCGAGCGCGAGACGGTGCTGAATTCGACCACGCCCGGCGGCGTCACCGTCAACGACGTGGTCATGCACGTGGCCCAGGAGGAGTTGCCGTTCGGCGGCGTCGGCCCGTCGGGGATGGGCAGCTACCACGGCCACGACGGCTTCCTGGAGTTCAGCCACAGGAAGGCGATCTACAGCCAGATCAAGAAGGATATCGGCCCGCTCAAGGCCCTGCGCCCGCCCTACGGCCCGGGAATCCGCAAGATGCTGGCGGGCCAGATGAAGGCTTAGCCCCTTCGGCGTCATCGCCCGGCTCGTCCGGGCGATCCATGCGCACGAAGGCCGCCCGAGCGGCGCGCGCCCCTGCCCGAAGAGCTGTGTTCATGGATGGCCCGGACAAGCCGGGCCATGACGCTTGAATTGCGGGGATCGACGCTGGCGGAACTGGATCCCGGCCTTCGCCGGGATGACGCGCTACGCGCCTATTTCCCGGCCTTCACGCTCTCGCGCGCCTGGGCCAGCAGTTCGGCCATCTTCATGCGCACTTCGCTCTCGGTCACGGCGACGCCCGAGCCCTTCAGGTCCTCGAAGACCTTGCGGAACACGTCTTCCTCGCCGGGCAGCTCGAAGTCGGACTTCACGACCGCCTTGGCGTACTCTTCAAGGTGCGGCCCCTCCAGGCCCATCAGGCCCGCCGCCCATTGGCCCAGGGCCCGGTTGCGACGCGCGTGAGCCCGGAAGTCCTGCTCCTGGTCCAAAGCAAACTTGCGCTCAAAACCCTGTTCGCGATCGTCGAAAGTGGTCATCGGGTCCTAACGGCTCAATCTCTCGAAGCGGGCGATCCCATATCGCGCGCCGACCGGCGCCGCAATCGAAAGCGGCGCCGGCCGGCGTGTTTGCGCCATCGGGCCGCATTCGCTAAATTTGCTCAGCCTTAAATGGGGCGAGAGGCCGAGTCGGAGCCGCGCGCGAGGGAAATAGCCGCGCGCGTTTTTTCGTTCCGCAGACCGGACAGATCCTCGTCCCGCAGGAGAAGGCTGCGACATGACCCGCCGCAAGAAGATCTACGAGGGCAAGGCCAAGATCCTCTACGAAGGGCCGGAGCCGGGCACGCTCATCCAGTACTTCAAGGACGACACCACCGCCTTCGACGCGACGAAGAAGGCCGTGCTGGAGGGCAAGGGGGTCATCAACAACCGGATCTCCGAGTACATCATGACCAAGCTGAACGGCATCGGCGTTCAGAACCACTTCATCAAGCGGCTGAACCTGCGCGAGCAGCTGATCCGCGAGGTCGAGATCATTCCGCTGGAGGTGGTGTGCCGCAACGTGGCCGCCGGCTCGCTTTCCACGCGCTACGGCCTGCCCGAGGGCCAAGCCCTGCCGCGCTCGATCATCGAGTTCTACCTCAAGGACGACAAGCTCCACGACCCGATGGTCTCGGAGGAGCACATCACCGCCTTCAACTGGGCCTCGACCCAGGAGATCGACGACATGATGGCGCTCACCCTGCGGGTGAACGACTTCCTCACCGGCCTCTTCTCGGGCGTCGGCATCACCCTCGTCGACTTCAAGATCGAGTTCGGACGCGTCTGGGAGGGCGACTTCGCCCGGATCATCCTGGCCGACGAGATCAGCCCCGACAGCTGCCGCCTCTGGGACTCCCAGACCAACGAGAAGCTCGACAAGGACCGGTTCCGCCGCGACCTGGGCAACGTCATCGAGAGCTACACTGAGGTTGCGCGGCGGCTCGGGATCATGAAGGAGATGCCCACCGTGATTCAGGGGGGCCTCCACTAGTGCGCGCGAAAGTCCACGTCTTCCTCAAGCCCGGCGTCCTCGACGTGCAGGGCAAGGCGGTCGAGCAGGCGCTGCACGGCCTGGGCTGGGGCGGCGTCGAGCACGTCCGCGTCGGCAAGACCATCGAGTTCGACCTGAAGGGCGGCGACCGCGCCGCCGCCGAGGCCGAGGTCAAGGCCATGTGCGAGAAGCTCCTCGCCAACACGGTGATCGAAAGCTACCGGGTGGAGCTGGCGTAGTGGGCGACGCCGGCGCCCCTCCTCTCCCCCCGCGAAGCGGAGAGGGAGAGGGCAGGGAGAGGGCCGGCTGGACGACTCGGGCGTCGGATCCAGGCCCCACCAGCATCATCGGCGAGGGATCACGGCGGCTGCGGCTGCGCCGGCCGCTCGCACGGAGCCGCCCTCTCCCTACCCTCTCCCTCTCGGGGCTTCGCCCCGGGGGAGAGGCGTTCCTCGCCCTCCTCGCGCTCGCGGCCTGCTCGTCGAAGCCCGCCGACCAGCCCGTCGCCTACATGGACCTCGACTGCGCCAAGCCGTTCGAGGCGCAGGTCGAAGCCATCACCGCCCAGCCCAGGCTGGTCCCCGCCGGCACGGTCGGCGCCGAGCCCTACAGCTACTATTCCAGCGCCGACGGGCGGGTCAGCTATCTGATCACCCGGCCCGGCTCTCCCGCCCATCCGGCGATCATGATCCAGCGCGCCGAGGGCGGCGTGCATACGGACGGTTGCGCCTATGGCTCCAAGGCTGGCTATGACGAGCTCTACGCCTATCTGGAAAGCCTGAAGACCTGGACGCGCAAGGGAGCGGACGCGCCATGACCGGCTATCATCTCGCCCAGATCAACGTCGGGCGGCTGCGCGCGCCGGTCGATCACCCGATGATCGCCGACTTCAAG
Organism: Phenylobacterium sp.; assembly: GCF_016124325.1. Lineage (GTDB taxonomy): Bacteria > Pseudomonadota > Alphaproteobacteria > Caulobacterales > Caulobacteraceae > Phenylobacterium. Next base: position 29,011 of record NZ_WGNY01000022.1, on the reverse strand, counting down.
GACAACCTCGGCCGGATCAACGCCCTGGCCGACGAACAGCCCGGCTTCGTCTGGCGCCTCGTGGGCGACGGCGGCGACGCCACCGACATCCAGCCTCGGCCCGAGGATCCGCTGTTCGCCATCAACATGAGCGTCTGGACCGATATCGACGCCCTGGCCGCCTTCGCCTACCGCAGCGCCCACCGCGAGATCATGCGCCGCCGCCGCGAGTGGTTCGAGCACACGGACACCTACATGTGCCTCTGGTGGGTCCCGGCCGGCCACCGGCCCACGGTCGAGGAGGGCATGGCCAAGCTCGCCCTCTTCGAACAGCTCGGCCCCACCGCCGAGGCCTTCAGCTTCAAGGTCCCTTTCTCCGCGCCCGACGGCCAATCCGCGGCGCCCATCCTCGACGAATGCGCGTAAGGACGCCCTCATGAAAGCCGCCGTCATCGTCTTCCCTGGCTCCAACTGCGACCGCGACTGCAAGGTCGCCATCGAGCGTTCGACCGGGGCCAGCGTCGACATGGTCTGGCACGGCGACACCGCCCTCCCCGACGGCGTGGACCTCGTAGTCCTGCCCGGCGGCTTCTCGTACGGCGACTACCTGCGCTGCGGCGCCATGGCGGCGCTGTCGCCGATCATGACCGAGGTGAAGGCCGCCGCCGGGCGCGGCGTCGCCACCGTCGGCATCTGCAACGGCTTCCAGGTGCTGTGCGAGGCGGGCCTGCTGCCCGGCGCCCTGCTGCGCAACGAGAAGCTCAAGTACGTCTGCAAGACCGTCGAACTGGCCGTGGTCAACAACCAGACCCGCTTCACCGCCGGCTATGCGGGCCGCCGGGAGGTGGCCATGACCGTGGGCAACGGCGAGGGCAACTACTTCGCCGACGAGGACACCCTCGACCGGCTGGAGGGCGAAGGCCAGGTGGTGTTCCGCTACCTCGCCAACCCCAACGGCTCGGCGCGCGACATCGCCGGCATCGTCAACACGCGCGGCAACGTCCTGGGCATGATGCCCCACCCAGACCGCGCCTTCGAACCCGAGCTGGGCTCGGCCGACGGCGCCGTCCTGTTCCAGAGCGCGCTAGCCAGCGCCTGACCCTCTCCACCACGCTGCGCGTGGCCCCCTTCCCCCGCTTCGCGAGGGAGGCGCGCTCCTCCCCTGCGAAGCGGGGGAGGTGTCAGCGGAGCTGACGGAGGGGGCGACGCCGCGCAGGCAGCCGCCGGTGAACGCCCCACCTCGGCCTTCTCGCCTAGGGCGCCTCCGCCTTCTGGAACTTCACCGGCATCGGGTCGCGGCCGCCCTCGGCGATGAAGCGGTCGATGCGGGCCTTCAGCACCGGCAGCGGCACGGCGCCCAGCGCCAGCACCGTGTCGTGGAAGGCGCGGATGTCGAACTTCGGCCCCAGCGCCGTCTCGGCCTTCGCGCGGGCTTCCTTGATGGCCAGCATGCCGAGGTAGTAGCTCACCGCCTGCCCCGGCCAGGAGATGTAGCGGTCCACCTCGATCTCGATGTCGTGGTCGGCCAGCGCGGTGTTGTCGTGCAGGAACCGGATCGCCTGGTCCCGCGTCCAGCCCTTGTGGTGGATGCCGGTGTCCACGACCAGCCGGGCCGCCCGCCACATCTGGAACGTCAGATAGCCGAAGCGGTCGTAGGGCGTGTCGTACATGCCCATCTCCAGGCCCAGATACTCGCAGTAGAGCGCCCAGCCCTCGCCGTAGGCGGAGATGTAGGTGTAGCGGCGGAAGTCGGGCAGCCCCTCCTGCTCCTCGGCCAGCGCGCCCTGGAACGAATGGCCCGGCGCCGACTCGTGCAGGGTCAGCGCGGTCATGTTGTAGAGCGGCCGCGAGGGCAGGTCGTAGGTGTTGATCAGGTAGGTGGTCTTGCCGCCCCGGGCCGAGGTGTAGAACGGCGCGATGTCGGCCGGCACGGGCTCGATCGTGAAGCGGCTGCGCGGCAGCCAGCCGAAATAGGCCGCCAGCTTGCCGTCCACGCGCTTGGAGATCCACGCGCCCTTGTCCAGCAGCTCCTGCGCCGTCTTGGGATAGAACTTCGGGTCGGAGCGGAGGTAGGCGAAGAACGCCGGCAGGTCGCCCTGGAAGCCGGTTTCCTTCATCACATCAATCATCTGGGCGCGGATCTTGGCCACCTCGGAGAGCCCCAGCTGGTGGATCTCCTCCGGCGTCATGTCGGTGGTGGCGAACTCCTTGATCTGGGCCTGGTAGTAGGCCTTGCCGTCGGGCAGCGCCTCGGCCGCCAGGGTCTCGGTGGCGTGGGGCACGTACTCCTGGCGCAGGAAGGTGAGCAGCGTGGCGTAGGCCGGCTTCACCTCGCCCTCGATCGCCGCCTTGGCCTCGGCCTTCAGCGCCGCCTGCTCGCCTTCCGGGATCGACTGGGGCATGGCCTTGAACGGCTGCCAGAACAGGGTGTCCTCGGCGGTGGCGGCCTCGACCGTGGCCGAAACCGACTTGTCACGGCCCGCCAGCGTGGCCTTCGGCGGCGTGAAGCCGCGCTTCAGCCCGGCCCGCATGTTCGCCGTCTCCTCGGCGAAATAGCGCGGGATATCATGCAGTTGGTCGATGTACCTGCGGTAGTCCTCGGCGTCGTGGAAGACGCGGCGGGCCTTGAAGTTGAAGCTCGACCAGAACGAGCTGTCCGAGTTGAACGGCTTCTCGTACTCGCGGAACGTCTGCTGGTTGATCAGCACGTCGATCTGGTCGCGATAGACCTCGTAGTTCACCTGCTGGGCCTGGGAGAGGTCGGCTTCGGGGATGGCGTCCAGCTTCCGGCGAACGTCCTGCCAGTAGGCCAGTCGCCGCGCCTGGCTCGCGGCGTCCACGTGCGGCAGGTGGTCCGCCAGGCGGTCGTCGTCGCTGGCGTCGGCGCGGGCGAACTCGTCCTGCCGCCAGGCCCATTCGGTGTCGTACAGCGTCTTGAACGCCGCGTCCGCGTCGCCCGGCGCGGCCATCGCCGCCGGCGACGCCAGGAGAGCCGCCGCCACCGCGCCGGCCAGGAACATCGCACGCATCACTGAAACCCCCTGAAAGCCGTCGCGACGGCTGTTACGCCTTGCTACGCTCCGGCCATGAATCTGCAAGCCTCGCTGATCGCCGCCTGCGCCGCGGCCGCCCTCCTCGTCGCGCCGGCCCAGGCCCAGACGCCGCCGCTCACCCCCGACATCGCCAAGGACTTCCAGTGGCCCAAGGAGTCCTGGGACTACGTCAAGCGCGAGGTGATGATCCCCATGCGCGACGGCGTGAAGCTCTACACCGTCATGATCATCCCGAAGGGCGCGCACGACGCCCCGATCCTGCTGACGCGCACGCCCTACAACGCCAAGCGGGGCGTCGAACGCACCCTGTCGCCGCACGCCGAAGCCGCCGGGGCCCAGATGGACGAGCCGTTCCTGGCCGACGGCTATATCCGCGTCTATCAGGACGTCCGCGGCAAGTACGGCTCCGAGGGCGACTACGTCTTGAACCGCCCCCTCATCGGCCCGCTCAACGACAGCAAGGTCGACCACGCCACCGACGCCTACGACACCATCGACTGGCTGGTGAAGAACACGCCCGAGAGCAACGGCCGGGTCGGGATCATCGGCTCGTCCTATCCCGGCTTCACCGCCGCCATGGCGCTGATCCATCCGCACCCCGCCCTGAAGGCCGCCGTGCCGCAGAGCCCGATGATCGACGGCTGGATGGGCGACGACTGGTTCCACTACGGCGCGTTCCGCATGCGCAACTTCGACTGGTTCACCGGCCAGATGACGGCCAAGGGCGCCGGCGCCAGCATCCCGCGCGAGGCCTTCGACGACTACGACAACTTCCTGCGCGCGGTGTCGGCGGGCGGCTTCGCCAAGTCCGCCGGCCTCGACCAGATCCCCGCCTACCGCAAGATCGTCGAGCACCCGACCTACGACGCCTTCTGGCAGGAACAGGCGCTCGACCGCATCCTGGCCAAGCAGCCGCTGAAGGTGCCGACGCTCTGGATGGGCGCCCTGTGGGACCAGGAGGACATGTGGGGCGCGATCCACGCCTATGAGGCCGTCGAGCCCAAGGACGCGAAGAACGACATGAACTTCCTGGCGCTGGGCCCCTGGCGCCACTCCGGCACCAACTACGAACAGCGCCAGCTCTCGGGCCTCAAGCTGCCGGGCGACACGGCCACCGAGTTCCGCCTGACGGTGCTGAAGCCCTTCCTCGACCACTACCTGAAGACCGACGGCCCGCCGCTGACCACCAAGCCCGTCACCATCTACGAGACCGGCACGCTGCGCTGGCAGACCTTCGCGAAGTGGCCCCAGGCCTGCGCCGACGGCTGCGCCGCGCCGATGAAGCCGCTCTACCTGACGCCGGGCCTCGGCCTGTCGTTCGAGAAGGGCGCCGGCGCGGCCTTCGAGGAGTACGTCTCCGATCCCGCCAAGCCCGTGCCCTACGTGCGCCGGCCCGTCCGCTGGGACGATGGCGACCAGTGGCGCTACTGGCTCACCAACGACCAGCGCCACGTCGACGGCCGCCCCGACGTGCTCACCTTCGTCACCCCGCCCCTGAAGGAGCCGCTGAAGATCGCCGGCGAGCCGGTGGTGAACCTCTACGCCTCCACCAGCGGGACCGATTCCGATTGGGTGGTGAAGCTGATCGACGTCTACCCCGACGTCGTGCCCTCCGACGTGGGCATGGGCGGCTACGAGCTGCCGATCGGCATGGACATCTTCCGCGGCCGGTATCGGGAGAGCTTCGAGCACCCCTCGCCGATCCCGGCCAACAAAGTCCAGCGCTACCGCTTCGACCTGCCGCCGGCCAACCACGTGTTCCAGCCGGGCCACCGGATCATGGTGCAGATCCAGTCGACCTGGTTCCCGCTCTACGACCGCAACCCGCAGACCTATGTGGAGAACATCTTCTTCGCCAAGCCGGCCGACTACAAAAAGGCCACACAGCGCATCTACCTGACCGGCGACACCGCCTCGTCGATCGAGCTGCCGGTGGTCCCGATCGACTGAAGCCCAGGATGCGCGCCGTCCCACGCGTTGCGACCCAGACCACCCCGGCAAGACGGCGCGACGCGGCGGAACCGATCGCGCGTCGTCGGGCGGGATTTCCGCGGGGATGGGCCACGGCGGCGTGGCGCTCGGGAATGGCCCTGGCGCTCGTCCTCGCCGCGCCGGCGGCGTGGGCCGCGGACGGCCGCATCGTCGTGGACCTTTCGCCGGCGGGCCTGCGCAATGTGATCCGGCCGGAGACGGCGCTGGGCGCCGGGCTGGACGGCGCGTGGCGCGGCGGCGCCGACAGGGTCCTCACGCCCGGCAACGTGCGGGCCATGACCTCCGCGGGCCTGAAGCCCCTCACCTACCGGCTGCGCACCGAACTCGGCATCGCGGCCTGGCACTGGAACCCGGTGGGGTCCTGGAGCGACCCCGTCCACGCCCAGGGCTACTGGACGTCGAGCGACCGGCCCGGCGCGCCGATCCAGCTGTCGTTCGGCTACGACCTGCCGCGCCGCGGCGATACCGACGACAACGCGAACAACACCGGCTGGTCACGCCTCGATGACGGCGATCTCTCGACGTTCTGGAAGTCCGATCCCTACCTCGACCCGGCCTACGCCCACGCCCGGCAGCGCCCTCAATGGCTGGTCGTCGAGCTCGGCGACCCGCAGGTCGTCGACACGGCCGTGATCGCCTGGGGCGAGCCCTACGCCACGCGCTATCGGGTTCAGTATTGGATCGGCGCCGACGAATACGACCCGGCCGGCCGCTGGGCGACCTTCCCGCACGGCGCGGTGCGCGGCGGCCGCGGCGGGATCGTGCGGCTGGACCTGGGCGCCTCGGCGGTCCCGACGGCCTTTGTGCGGGTGATCGCCGACTCCGGCTCGCGGACCGCGCCGGCGGGCTCCACCGATCCCCGCGACCGGCTGGGCGTCGCGGTGCGCGAGGTCTCGTTCGGTCGCACCGACGCGTCGGGATTCCACGACGCGGTGCGGCACGCCGCGAGCCACGGCCGCCAGTCGATCGCTCACGTCTCCTCGACCGACCCCTGGCACCGCGCGATCGATCGCGACCCCGACCTGGAGCAGCCGGGCCTCGACCGCGTGCTGGCCGGCGGCCTCACGGCGGGCCAGCCGGCCATGATCCCCGTCGGCGTGCTCTACGACACCCCCGAGAACGCGGCGGCGGAACTGCGCTACCTGAAGGCCCGCCGCTACCCGATCTCGCGCGTCGAACTGGGCGAGGAGCCGGACGGCCAGTACGTCGACGCCGAGGACTACGGCGCCCTCTACCTCGAAACCTACGCGGCCCTGCGGAAGATCGACCCGGCGGCGCCGCTCGGCGGACCGAGCCTCCAGAGCGGCCTCAGCGACACCTGGCTCGACCCTGATCCGCTACGGTCGTGGAATGGCCGCTTCATCCGCTACCTCAAGGCCCGCGGCCGGCTGTCCGCCCTCGGGTTCTGGTCGTTCGAACATTATCCGTTCGACGACATCTGCGGCGATCCCTACGCCCGGCTGGCGCAGCAGGACGAGCTGATGGCCGGGCTGATGGCGCGAGCCCGGCGCGAAGGCGTGCCGACGCGAATTCCCTGGATCATCTCCGAGTACGGCTTTTCGGCGTTCTCCGGCCGCGCCGAGTCCGAAATGCCCAGCGCGCTGCTGATGGCCAATATCGTCGGTCAGTTCTTCGACGAGGGCGGCGACGGCGCGCACCTCTTCGGGTACCAGCCGAACCAGCCCGCCAATCAGCACAGCGCCTGCGCCGGCTGGGGCAACCTGATGCTCCTCACCGCCGACGCGGCGGGCCAGGCTCTCCAGCCCACGCCCACCTACTATGCAGCGCGCCTGATCACCGGAGCATGGCTCGAACCAAGCGGACGCCACCGCCTCTACGCGGCGCGCGTGGAGAGCGGCGACGCCGCCACAACGCCTCGGCTGCGCGTCTTCGCCGCCGTACGCCCGGACGGCCGGCTCTCGCTGCTGATCCTCAACCGCGACCCGTCGCGCGCCTACCGCCTGGCCCTGCCGGACACGGGGGACGCGGAGGTCTGGCGCTACGGCGCAGCCCAGTACGAATGGATCGACGACGGGCCGCGCAGCCATCCCGGGCGCGACGACCCGCCCGAGCACGACGCGTCCGCGTTCCTGTCGGAGGTGGAGGTCCCGCCCGCCGCGCTCGTGGTGGTGGTCGAGGGCGCGCCGCCTCATCCGCTCTGAGGGCGGGCTTCGGCGAAGCGTCGGCGCCTTCCGCCCGGTCACATCGACCGCCCCTTCCGTGGCGGCGCCGTTGACCCGCGCGCCCGGCGTGGAACGATGGGCTCATGACCGCCGCGCCAGACACCCCCGCCCTGCCCGTCACGGAAGTCGCCGAGCGCCATCGCTTCGACGAGGCCCGGCTGCACGCCTGGCTGCGCGGCCAGGTCCCCGAGGTCGGCGACACCCTGCGCGTCCAGCAGTTCCAGGGCGGGGCGTCCAACCCCACCTTCCTGCTCACCAACGGCGAGGGCCGCCGCTACGTCCTGCGCAAGAAGCCGCCGGGCCAGCTGCTCGCCAGCGCCCACCAGGTTGACCGCGAATACCGGGTGATGAAGGCGCTCGACGGCCACATCCCCGTGCCGCGCATGCGCGCGCTGTGCGAGGACGCCGAGGTCGTCGGCACCGCCTTCTACGTCATGGACTTCCTGGAGGGCCGCATCTTCCGCGACGCCGCCCTGCCGGGCCTGGAGCCGGCCGAGCGCGCCGCCATCTACGACGACCTCAACGCCACCCTGGCCAAGCTGCATCAGGTCGACTTCGAGGCCGTGGGCCTCGGCGACTACGGCCGCCCGGGCAACTACTTCGAGCGCCAGGTGGCCCGCTGGACCCGTCAGTATGTTGACGCCAAGACGGAAGAGATTCCGGCCATGGACGCCCTGATCGAGAAGCTGCCGGCCCGCATCCCCGCCGACCAGTCGGTCTCCATCGCCCACGGCGACTACCGCCTCGAGAACGTGATGTTCCACCCCACCGAGCCGCGCATCGTGGCCGTGCTCGACTGGGAGCTCTCCACCATCGGCCATCCGCTGGCCGACATCGCCTACAACGCCTTCATCTGGCGCTCGCATTCCCCCGGCTGGGGCAGCCTGGACGGCGTCGACCTCGCCGCCAGCGGCATCCCCACCGAGGCCGAGTACGTCGCCCGCTACTGCCAGCGCACCGGCCGCGGCGAGATCGCCGACTGGCCGTTCCTGATGGCCTTCTCGATCTTCCGGCTCGCCTCGATCGGCCAGGGCGTCTACGCCCGCACCCTGGCCGGCGTTCTGGCTAGCGAGCGCGAAGCCATCAACGGCTGCCCGCTCCTGGCCGAACAGGCCCTGGCGATCCTGGAAGGGCGCGAATAGGCCCCGTTCGCCATGGCCCGGCGCTACGTCGGCCAACCCTCCGTCATCCCGGCCGCAGCGCTCGCAAGAGCGCGGAGAGCCGGGACCCAGCCGCACGGCGGTGAAGCGCCTCCCTTCGGCGGGTTTGAGCTGCTGGATCCCGGATCTTCGGGCGCCTTGCGTCCGGGATGACGTCCCCGGCGAGCCGGCCCCTACTCCGGCACGGCCTCGCCCGAGCCGCCGAACTCGGCCGGGAAGTCCTTCAGCTTCGGCAGGCCGTCCTTCATGGGCAGCACCGTCTCGGCGTAGTTCACATGCACGCCCGGCTGGAAATCCAGCGTCGGGATGGTGGCGGTGAACACGTCCACCAGGCCCAGCGGCGGGTGGTTGGTCATCAGGTGACCGCCGCACTTGGCGCAGTATTTCCGCTGGCTGAGCTCGGTCTTCTGGAAGGTCGCGACGTGCTCGGCGCCCTTGGTCACCGTCACCGCCTCGGGCTTCCACAGGCTGAAGGCGTTCACCGGCCCGCCCGACCACGAGCGGCACGATCGGCAATGGCAATAGCCCATCGCCTCGGGTTCGCCGCTCACCTCAAGTTCGACTGCGCCACAGAAGCAGGCGCCGACATGTGCCATGGCCCTGGTCCCCCTTCGCCGCCGCACCGTCGCGGACGGCCCGCCGCGATAAGACGCCAACGCCGGCCGGCGCGGAAGGGGATGCGCGCGAGGGGCGTGCGCTATCAGAGCGCGATGGTGAAGCGGGCCCCCTCGCCCGCCCGCGGCGGGTCGAGCACCAGCTGGCCGCCCTGGCTCACCACCGCTTGCCGCGCCAGGCTGAGTCCGATGCCGCTGCCCTCGGGCTTGGTGGTGAAGAACGGCTTGAAGATCTCACCCGCGCGCGCCGGATCGACGCCCGCGCCGTTGTCCTCCACCACGATCGCCGCGCCCTCCCCCGCCGGCCGCGCCGACAGGCGCACGGTGGGCGGCGCGGTCCCGTCGGCGGTATTGGCCAGCGCGGCCTGGGCGGCGTTGGCCAAGAGGCTGATCAGCGCCTGGGCCGTGAGGTCGGGGTCCAGGCGGATACGGATGTCGGGTCTGGGCCGCACCGCCTCCAGCGCCACGCCCCTCGCGCCCCAGCGGGTCTCGAACAGCCGCGCGGCCTCGTCGATGAGATCGCCCAGGCTCACCAGGCGCGGCTGCGGCGCCGGCAGCCGGGCGAGCTGGCGGTAGGCCTCGACGAAGCGGTGCAGGCCGTCGGTGCGCCGGGCGATCACCGCCACGCTCTCCCGCGCCGTGGCCACGTCCTGGCGCTCGCCCTCCTCCAGCAGTTCGGCGGCGCTCTGGGCCAGCGAGGCCAGGGGCGTCAGCGAGTTCATGATCTCGTGGCTCAGCACCTGCAGCAGCTCCTTCAGCGCCGCCGCCTCGGCCGCCTGGATCTCGGCCTCGATGTCGGTGAGCGCGGCCAGCCGCACCGGCCCGCCGCCGCCGGTCACCTCGGCCACCGACAGCGCATAGGTCCGCGGCGGCCCGTCGCCCGAGGCCAGCCGCACCGTCCGCCGCGTCTCCGGCGAGGCCGTCGCGATCGCCTCGGCCAGTTCGGGCGACGGGTCGGGCAGCACCCCGTCGGTGTGGAACAGCCGCCGCGCGGCCCGGTTCACCGCGGTCAGCGGCCCGACCAGCGGGGCCAGCACCAGGGGCGTGGGGGTCTGGTCCAGATAGGCCTGCAGCGTTCGCCGCTCCCGCTCCTGGTCCAGCCGCACGGCGTCGCCCTCGGCCGGCGGGGCCGGCGCCGGGGCGGGCTCGTCGCGGGTGACCAGCCACAGGCCCGCCGCGATGGCGGCGAGCGAGGCCAGCAGCGCATTGGCCGGCAGCTCCGCGCGCAGCGCCAGCACCGCCAGGCCGCCCGCCGCGGCCACGCCGAGCAGCGCCGCGATGCGCGTCAGGCGCCGCCTAGAGACCATGCTTGACCATGCGCCGGTACAGCGCCGCCCGGGTCAGGCCCAGTTCGCGCGCCGCGTGGCTGACGTTGTGCGCGTGCCGCTTCAGGGCGGCCTCGACGATCGCCTTCTCCGAGCGGGCGAGGTTCAGGTCGGGCTGGCCCGCCGGCGCCGCGCCGCCCGCCGGAGCCGGAGCCAGGTCGGCCGCGGTCAGCACGTCGCCGTCGGCCAGCACCACCGCCCGCTCGCAGGCCTGGCGCAGGCCGCGCACGTCGCCGGGCGGCGGGGTCTCGGCCAGCGCCTCCAGCGCCGAGGCGTCCAGCGGTTTGGGCGCCTTGCCGTAACGCCGCGAGAACAGCCGCACGAAGTGCTCGGCCAGCAGCACCACGTCGTCGCCGCGCTCGCCCAGCGGCGGCAGCACGATCTCCACCGTCGCCAGCCGCGCCATCAGGTCGTCGTCGGCGCCCGCCGCCGCCTCGCGCGTGGTCGAGACCAGCCGGGCCGGCAGGCCGCCTTCCAGCAGTCCGACCAGCGCCGCGCGTCCGGCGGGCGGCAGGGCGGCGGGCTCCTCGATCAGCAGCGTCCCGTTCGCCGCCTCGGCCGCCGCGCGGCGCAGGGCGGCCTCGGCGTCGGGGCCCAACGCCGCGGCGTCCAGGCGCACGAGCGGCTCCGTCCGGCCCGAGCGGGCGTGCAGGGCGCGCGCCGCCAGGCTCTTGCCCGCGCCCGCCGGCCCGCGGATCAGCACCGCCGCCGCCGTGGGCCCGGCCCGGGCGATCAGGTCCCGCGCCCGCCGGATCGGCTCGCTGTCGCCGACGATCAGCGTGTCCTCGTCCACCGCCGGCGCCTCGCCGGCCTCACCGCGCCGCTCCCGCGCCAGGGCCGCGGCGTCGCGCACCGTGTCGACCAGCCGCGCATTGCTCCAGGGCTTCATCACGAAGTCGCTGGCCCCGGCCTTCATGGCGGCCACGGCGATGTTGATCCCGCTGTGCCCGGTCACCACCACGACCACGGCCGAGGGATCCTGGACGCGCAGTTCGGCGAGCCACCGGAACCCCTCCTCGCCCGAGGTCTCGCCGCGGGTGAAATTGAGGTCCAGCAGGATCACGTCCACCGGCTCGGCGGCCAGCACGCTCCAGGCCTCGGCGGGGCTGGCCGCGCTCAGCACGCGATAGCCCTCGCGGTTCAGCGCCACGCGCGCGGCGGTCGCCACGTCGGGATCGTCGTCCACCAGCAGCACCGTCGTGGAATCGCTTGACAGCCTCTCCCCCATGTCCGGAAACGAACACCTCGTCCGATAGCGGTCACCCGGCGCGGGCGAAATCAGGAAAACTTAATTTATCCAGCCGGTTAGACTGGCGAAAATCACGTGTAGCCTGGATGTGAAAAGTCGCATCTGAAGGCCATGACGTCCAGTTCCTCCATTTCGCACCTGCACTCGCCCGGCGCCTCGATGGATCGCCCGGTCGAAAAGCCGAAGGCCCGGCGCCGCAACCTGTGGATCGGCGGCGGCGTCGCCGCGGCCCTGGTCGTGACCGGCCTCGCCCTGTGGCTGGTCCCGTCGGCCGGCTCGGTGACGGTCAAGAAGAGCGAGACCGAGACCGCCGAGGTCGCCCGCGCCCCGTTCCAGGACTACCTGCCGCTCCGCGCCGAGGTCGCGCCCCTGACCACCGTCTACGTCACCGCCGTCGAGGGCGGCCAGGTCGAGCAGGTGCTGGTCCAGGACGGCGCGGAGGTAGCGGCCGGCGCGCCGTTGGCCCGGCTGGCCAACCCGCAGCTCCAGCTCGACGTCACCGCCCGCGAGGCCGACATCGCCGCCCGCCTGGGCGACGTCAGCGCCCAGGAGCTGGCCCTGCAGCGCGCCCGCGCCGAACGCGAGCAGGAGGTCGCCGACACCGCCTACAAGCTGATGACCGCCCGGCGCGAGCTGGAGAAGCGCCAGCGCCTCCACGACGCCGGCTTCGAGTCCGACGCCGGCGTGCGCACCTACGCCGACGAGGCCCAGTACCACCGCGACCACCTCGCCGCGCTCAAGACCCAGCAGGTCGAGGAACAGCGCATCGCCCGCGCCCAGCAGGGCCAGATCCGCCAGATGGCCAACCGCCTGCAGAGCAATCTCCAGATCGTCCAGGACAGCCTGGGCGCCCTGGTCGTGCGCGCGCCCGCCGCCGGGCGCCTCACCAACTTCGACCTGCATCCCGGCCAGCCGCTCAAGGCCGGCGAGACCCTGGGCCAGGTGGACTCCGAAGGCGCCTACAAGCTGGTGGCCGACATCGACGAGTTCTACCTGGGCCGCATCGCCCCCGGACAGGCCGCCACCATCGACCTCGACGGCCGCAAGCTGGCCCTGAAGGTGCTGCGCGTCCTGCCCCAGGTCACCGCCGGCCGCTTCAAGGCCGAGTTCGCGTTCCAGGGCGCCCCGCCGGCCAGCCTGCGCCGCGGCCAGACCCTCGACCTGCGCCTCACCCTCGGCGACACCCGCCCCGCCCTGGTCCTGCCCAACGGCGCCTGGCTGGAGGCCTCGGGCGGGAACTTCGCCTTCGTCGTCCACGGCGGCCGCGCCCAGCGCCGCGCCATAGCGGTCGGCCGGCGCAATCCCGAACAGGTCGAGATCCTCAAGGGCCTCAAGCCCGGCGACCGCGTCGTCGTCTCCTCCTACGCGGGCCTCGAGCCCTACAAGCAACTCATCCTGCGCTGAGAGCCGCCTCCATGATCACCCTTGCCGACATCCACCGCCAGTTCCGCACCGACGAGGTCGAGACCACGGCGCTGCGCGCCATCGACCTCAACATCGAGGCCGGCGAGTTCGTCGCCATCATGGGCCCGTCGGGCTGCGGGAAGTCGACCCTGCTCAACATCATGGGCCTGATCGACCGGCCCACCAGCGGCCGCTACCTGTTCAAGGGCCAGGAGGTCATGGACCTGCGCGAGGCCGAGCTGGCCCGCCTGCGCCGCGACAACATCGGCTTCGTCTTCCAGAGCTTCAACCTGATCGACGAGCTGACCATCGCCGAGAACGTCGAGCTGGGCCTGGTCTACCGCCGCTGGGCGGGCAAGGAGCGCAAGGCCCGTGTGGAGGCCGCCATGGACCGCGTGGGCGTCGCCCACCGCGCCCGGCACTATCCCCACCAGCTCTCCGGCGGCCAGCAGCAGCGCGCGGCCATCGCCCGCGCCATCGTCGGCGAGCCCTCGATCATCCTGGCGGACGAGCCCACCGGCAACCTCGACACCGAGAACGGCGAACAGGTCATGGACATCCTGAAGACCCTCAACGGCGAAGGCGCGACCATCGTCATGGTCACCCATTCTCCAGCCCACGCGGACATAGCGAAACGCGTCGTCAACATGCTGGACGGGCAGATCATCGTCTCCGCCCGCCGCGCGGCCTGATCGAGGAGACGTCCGCCATGTGGGGCAACTACGCGCTTTCGCTCTACCGCACGCTCACCCGCCACCGGCTGTACGCCGCGCTCAACACCCTGGGTCTGGCCCTGGGCATCGCCGTCTGCCTGATCCTGCTGCTGGTCGTGCGCTTCGAGAACAGCTTCGACCGCTGGGTGCCCGACGCCGAGCGGATCGTGCGGGTGAACGAGTGGTTCTCCTTCCCCGGCCGGCCGCCGTCCGAGGACGCCTCGACCCAGGCCATCCTGCTGCCGGCGCTGAAGCAGGACTTCCCCCAGATCGAGGCGGGCGCGCGCATCTGGGCCGTCAAGACGATCGTGCGGGCGGGCGACCGGCAATCGTTCGAGGACCTCGCCCTGACCGACCCCGCGATCTTCGACGTCTTCAGCCTGCCGTTCCGGTCCGGAAACGCCGCCACGGCCCTGCCCGACCTCAACAGCCTGGTGGTCAGCGAGACGATGGCCCGCAAGTATTTCGGCACGGTCGATGCGGTGGGCCGCGAGCTCACCGTGGTCGTGGACGGCGCCGCGCGGACCTATCGCGTCACCGGCGTGCTCAAGGACCTGCCGCCGAACAGCCACCTGGAACTGGGCCTGATCGCCCGCTTCGACCTCTCCGTGGTGCCCAGCATGCGCGAGTTCCTGAGCCGGTGGGGCAGCTCGATGCTCTACACCTATCTCAAGCTCCGCTCGCCGGCAGATATCGCCGCCGTCCAGGCCGCCCTGCCCGACTTCATCGACCGGCGCGCCCACGACGCCACCTCCTCGCTTCACCACGAAGTCGCGCAGTACCGCCTGATCCCGCTCGCGGGCATCCACTTCCGCGACGCCAAGACCGGCGCGGCCTTCAAGCCGGGCGCCGACCCCCTGTTCATTGGCGCGCTGGGCGTGATGGGCGTGGTCACCCTGCTGGTGGCGGTGGTGAACTACATCAGCCTGGCCACCGCCCGGGCCGGGATGCGGGCGCGGGAAGTCGCCGTCCGCAAGGTCATGGGCGCCACGCGGCGGGCGCTGGTCGTCCAGTTCGTGGCGGAGTCGGTGGTGATGGCCCTGGCCGCCGGGCTGGTCGCCGCGGCGCTCGCCGAACTCGCCCTGCCGGCGGTCAGCGCGGTGTTGGGCGAGCCGATCCATCTCACCTATTTCGGCGCCGGCGGCGCGGCCTTGCCGCTGGTCGCCCTCTGCGTGGCGGTCGGCCTGCTGTCGGGGGTTTATCCCGCGCTGGTGCTGTCGGGCTTCCGCCCCGCGGCCGTGCTCGCCTCGGCCCGCACGCCTGGCGGCGGTCGCTCCGGCGCGCGGGTGCGCGAAGTGCTCGCGGTCGGCCAGTTCGCCATCGCCATCGGCCTGATGGCTTGCGCGGCGGTCATTTTCGCGCAGATCCAGTACCTTCGGAACGCCGACGTGGGCTTCCGGCGCGACGGCCTGATCGTGATCCAGGGCATCAACGACCCGGCGGTCTCGACCAATATGCGCAGCATGCTCGACGCCTTCCGGCGGCTGCCCGGCGTGGTCTCCGTCACCGCGTCCGACCGCCGGCCGGCCGGCGAGGAGGACAGCAACGGCAACGTGAGCCTCGTCAGCAATCCCAAGGTCGAGCCGATCCTGACCCGCGAACGCGTCGGCGAGGACTACGCCCAGACCTACGGACTTGACCTGCTGGCGGGCCGCTACCTCGACATGAAGCACGGCCTGGACGATCGCGCCTCGCTCAGCGACGAGGTCTACGCCACGCGCGGGGTCAACATCATGATCAACGAGGCGGCCGCCCGCGCCTTCGGCTTCACCCAGCCCTCCAAGATCATCGGCGAGCGGGTCCGCCTGGGCCGCAACCGCTCCGGCATCGAGGTGTTCGCCACCATCATCGGCGTCGTCCGCGATGTCCGCTTCGCCTCGCCCCGGAACCCGCCCGCGCCGCAGTACTACATGCAGGACAGCGGCCTCGCGAACACCGACGCGGCGGCCAACTTCGCCGCGGCGATCCGCGTCTCCGAACCCGACATGCCGGCCGTGACCAAGCGCCTGGAGACGGCGTGGCGCACGCTCGCGCCCGGCGTGCCGCTGCGGGCCGAGACCGTGGATCGCGCGCTCAAGCCCTACTACGACCCCGACGCGCGGCGCGGCCAGCTCTTCGCGGCCGGCTCGGCGCTCTCGACGATCATCGCCTGCCTCGGCCTCTACGGTCTCGCCGCCTTCAACACGGCGCGACGCACCAAGGAGATCGGCATCCGCAAGACGCTGGGCGCCTCCACCGCCGACGTCCTGCGCCTGCTGGTGGGCGAGTTCCTGCGCCCGGTGCTGTGGGCCAACCTGATCGCCTGGCCGGTCGCCTGGTTCGTGATGCGCTCGTGGCTCTCGGGCTTCGACCAGCGGATCGACCTCAACCCGGTCTACTTCCTGGCGCCCAGCCTGGCCGCGATCCTGGTGGCGGTGGTCACCGTGGCCGACCAGACGATCCGGGTGGCGCGCGCCGAACCGTCGCGGGCGCTGCGCTACGAATGAACGATCCGCTAACGGACGGCTAAGGCTGAGCTGCGATAACGGCCGCGGGGCAGAACGTCCCACGGCCTTGGCCGTCCCGTGAAACCAGAGTCGCGTGGTGCCCTACAACAGCATCAATACGAACGTCGGCGCCATGCAGGCCATCGCCGTGTTCAACGCGATCAACACCGAGATGGCCCAGGTGCAGACCCGCATCGCCACCGGCCGCAAGATCAACAGCGCCAAGGACAACCCGGCCATCTGGGCCATCGCCCAGAACCAGCGCGCCGAGGTGAAGGGGCTCGACTCGGTCAAGGCCTCGCTCAACCGCGGGATCTCGGTGGTCGACGTCGCCGTGGACGCCGCCGAGACCATCTCCGACCTGCTCAACCAGATGAAGGAGCTCGCCGTCTCGGCGAACGACTATCCGCTGGGCGATCCGTCGCGCGCGGCCATCAACGAAAACTACCTGGCCCTGCGCAAGCAGATCGACCAGGTGGTCTCCAACGCCAGCTTCGGCGGCCTCAACCTGCTGTCCGCCGGCGGGACCGACAAGGTCCGCGCCCTGGCCAACACCTCGGCGACCTCGACCATCGACGTCGACCACCTCGACCTGTCCACCAGCGGGACCCTGCTCTCGGGCATGCCCGCCGACCTGCTCTCGGGCCTGGGCGCGACCGGCGTCGCCGACATCACGGCCGCCACGACCAACGTCAACAGCGCCATCGCCCGGCTGGGCACGGGCTCCAAGGCCCTGGCCAGCCACCTGGCCTTCGTCGAGAAGCAGCAGGACGCCCTGGAGGCCGGCATCGGCAACCTCGTGGACGCCGACCTCGCCCGGGAGAGCGCGCGCCTCCAGGCCCTCCAGGTGCGCCAGCAGCTGGCCCTCGTGGCCATGCGCATCGCCAACCAGCAGCCCTCGCTGCTGCTCAAGCTTTTCAACTTCAACCGCTAGGGCCCGTCATCCCAGGCCTTGTGCCTGGGATCCCTCGCGAAGCCGCAAAGCCGCAAGTCACCCTGCCCGATCCTGGCCGCCGCCAGAGGGATCCTCGCCACGGGGGCGAGGATGACGGGAGCGGGCCGCCGCCCCTACAGCGTCGGGTCCAGGCCCACCTGCACCAGCATCTTGCCGAAGTTGCCGCCCTTCAGCATCTCGGCGAAGGCGGCCGGGATCGTCTCCAGCCCCTGGCGGATGTCCTCGCGGTAGCGGACCTTCCCCTCGGCGACCCAGCCGGCCATGTCGCGCAGGAAGGCGTCGTGGTGGCCCTCCACATAGTCGCCGACGAACAGGTTCTGCACCGTCACCCCGCGCGCCCGGGCCGCCTCGGCCTCCGCCGCGCCGGCGTTGGCGTCGGGCGCGTCGCCGTAGTGGGCGATCAGCCCGCAGATGGTCATCCGCGCGCCCTTGTTGAACAGCGGCAGCACGGCCTCGAAACAGGCCCCGCCCACATTCTCGAAATAGACGTCCACGCCGTCCGGGCAGGCGGCCTTCAGGTCGGCCGCGAGGCTCGGCGACAGGTGGCTGACGCAGGCGTCGAAGCCCAGCTCCTCCGTCACATAGCGCCGCTTCTCGTCGCGCCCGGCGATCCCCACCACGCGGCAGCCGCGCAGCTTGGCCAGCTGGCCCGCGATCTGGCCCACCCCGCCCGAGGCGGCCGACACCACCACCGTCTCCCCGGCCTTCGGGTCGCACTGCAGGATCATGCCGGCGTAGGCCGTCAGCCCCAGCATCCCCAGCACGCCCACGGCCCACGAGATCGGCCCCAGCGACGGGTCCAGCTTGCGCGGAACCATGTAGCCCGGCCGCGGCACGCCCGCGCCCATCAGGCCGTATTCCGCCCAGCCGTTGGTGTTGAAGACCAGGTCGCCGGGCTCGTAGCCCGCCATCCGGCTCTCGATCACCTGGCTGACCGTGCGCGCGTGGCAGGGCTGGCCGGGCTTGTCGACGCCGCGGCGCTTGTAGCCCCACTGGTAGGGATCGAGGGACACGTAGATCGTCCGCGTCAGCGCCTGGCCCTCGGCCGGCGCGGGCATCGGCCCCTCGCGCAGCTCGAACGTCTCCGCGTCAGGCCAGGCCGGCACGGGCTTGCCCGAAAGCGTCCAGTATCGGTTCATCGCCGCTTCTCCTCCCGTCCCCCTATCGCGCCCGCGAGTGAGTCCCGCTATTAGGCGCGGGCATGAGCGCCCCTGCCCCCCGGACCCTGGCCGAGAAGGCCGCCGAGTATGGCCTGAAGCCCGAGGAATACAGCCTCATCGTCAGGCGGCTGAACCGCGAGCCCAACGACGTCGAGCTCGGCGTCTTCTCGGTGATGTGGTCCGAGCACTGTTCCTACAAGTCCTCGAAGACGCATCTGGGCAAGTTCCCCACCAAGGGCCCCAGGGTGATCTGCGGCCCGGGCGAGAACGCCGGCGTCATCGATATCGGCGACGGGCAGGCCTGCATCTTCAAGATGGAGAGCCACAACCACCCCTCCTACATCGAGCCCTACCAGGGCGCAGCCACCGGCGTCGGCGGGATCATGCGCGACGTCTTCACCATGGGCGCGCGGCCCGTGGCCCTCTTGAACGCCCTGCGCTTCGGCGACCCCAGCCACCCGAAGACCAAGCGCCTCGTCTCGGGCGTAGTCGCCGGCATCGGCGGCTACGGCAACTGCGTGGGCGTGCCCACCGTGGCGGGCGAGACCAATTTCCACCGCGGCTACGACGGCAACATCCTGGTCAACGCCATGTGCGTGGGCCTGGCCGACGCCGACAAGATCTTCTACTCCGCCGCCCCCGCCGCCGGCCTTCCGGTGGTCTATTTCGGCTCCAAGACCGGCCGCGACGGCATCCACGGCGCCACCATGGCCTCGGCCGAATTCTCGGAAGACGCCGAGGAGAAGCGCCCCACCGTCCAGGTCGGCGACCCCTTCGCCGAGAAGCTCCTGATCGAGGCCACGCTGGAGCTGATGGCCTCCGGCGCCGTCGCCGCCATCCAGGACATGGGCGCCGCCGGCCTCACCTCCTCCTCGGTCGAGATGGCCGGCAAGGGCGGCGTCGGCATCGAGCTCGATCTCGACGCCGTGCCCCAGCGCGAAGAGGGGATGACCGCCTACGAGATGATGCTGAGCGAGAGCCAGGAGCGGATGCTGGCCATCCTCAAGCCCGGCCGCGAACGCGACGGCCACGCGATCTTCGAGAAATGGGGCCTCGACGCCGCCATCATCGGCCAGACCACCGACACCGGCCACCTCGGGCTCAAGCACCACGGCGAGACCGTCGCCGACGTGCCGCTCGCGCCCCTGTTCGACGACGCGCCGCTCTACGACCGGCCCTGGACGGCGCCGCAGGCCCCGGCCCGCCTCGACCCGTCCGACCTGCCCACGCCCGGCGACCTCAAGGCCGCGATCCTCAAGCTCATGTCCTGCGCCGACATGGCGTCGAAGCGCTGGCTCTGGGAGCAGTACGACCGCCACGTGATGGCCGACACCCTGGAGGACTCCGCCACCGGCGCCGACGCCGGCATCGTCCGCGTCCACGGCACCAGGAAGGCGCTGGCCGTCACCTCCGACGTCACCCCGCGCTACGTCCAGAACGACCCCTACGAGGGCGGCAAGCAGGCGGTCGCCGAGGCCTGGCGCAACCTCGTGGCCGTCGGCGCCGAGCCCATCGCCATCACCGACAACCTCAACTTCGGCAATCCCGAGCGCCCGGCCATCATGGGCCAGATCGTCCGCGCCATCGACGGCATGGCCGAGGCCTGCGCCGCCCTCGACTTCCCCGTCGTGAGCGGCAACGTCAGCCTCTACAACGAGACCAACGGCGCCGCCATTCCGCCCACCCCCACGGTCGGCGGCGTGGGCCTGATCGCCGACTACGCCCGCCGCGCCGACTTCGCCTCGATGAAGGCGGGCGACGTCATCGTCCTGCTGGGCGCCACCAAGGGCGAGTTCGGCGCCTCGATGTACCTGCGCGAGATCGCCGGGCGCGAGGACGGCGCGCCCCCGCCCGTCGACCTGGCCCTGGAGAAGAAGACCGGCGACCTCGTGCGCGGCCTGATCGAGGCCGGGACCGTCGGCGTCTGCCACGACCTCTCCGACGGCGGCCTGGCCGCCGCCCTCTGCGAGCTGTGCCTGGCCTCGGGCGTCGGCTGCGACCTGCGCCTTGAGGGCCGGCCCTGGGTGACGCTCTTCGCCGAGGATCAGGCCCGCTACCTCGTCGCCCTCAACGACCCGACCCCGGTGCTGCAGGCCGCCCGCGCGGCCGGCGTCCCCGCCGCGATCCTGGGCGAGGCGGCCGGCGAGGCCATCGTCGTCGACCGCACCCTGAACCTCCCCCTCGCCGAGCTCCGCGCCGCCTACGAGGGCTGGATGCCGGGGTTCATGGGGGAGTGAGGTCGTCCCGGGCGAAGCGCGGCGGAGACCCGGGATGACAGGAGTTCTCGACGCGCCCCGTTTCCCCTTGCGCCCCGTTTCCCCTTGCGCCCCGTTCCCCTTTGCGCCCCGTTCCCCCTTGCGCCCCTGGGCGCGCTCGATTGCGAACCACGGATTTCACGGATGAGCGCGGATCGGCGCGCCGCTCATCCGTGAAATCCGTGCGATCCGTGGTTCAAGTCCCGGCTGCAGCGCAGCCTATGGAGCGCTATCCGTGACCGACAGCCCCCTCGCCGCCCTCGCCCGCGCCGCCGAGGCCGCCTACATCTTCACCCTGCCGCTGATGGAGGTGGCGTCCGCGCGCACGGCCGTCTTCGCGGGCGGCGCCCCGCGCAACACCTTCGCCCACGGCCGCGACCTGGTGGACCACACCATGCGCGCCATCACCACGCCCAACAACGACACCCTCTACTCCTCGGCCCACGTGGAGCTGTCGAAGGGGCCGGTCACCCTCACCGTCCCGCCCTCGGGCGCGCGCTATGTCTCGCTGGCGCTGATGGACGCCTACACCAACAACTTCTGCATCCTGGGCACGCGCACCACCGGTCCGGACGGCGGCCGCTACACCCTGGTCGGCCCGCGCGAGGCCGCCGAGGGCCCCAACGTCATCCGCGCCCCCACCAACCGTGTCTGGGCCCTGGCCCGCATCCTGGTGGACGGCCCGCACGACCTGGAGGCCGCCCGCGCCGTCCAGGCGGGCTTCCTCATGCAGGGCCCGGCGCCCGACCCGGAGGGGCCCTACGCCAACCGCGACGCCCCCTGGGCCGAATACTTCGCCAGCGCCGCCCAGCTCCTGGCCCGCAACCCGCCGCCCATCGCCGACACGGCCATGCTGGCGGCCATGGCGCCGCTGGGCCTCGAGGCCTTCGACCCGACGCGCTTCTCGCCCGAGGAGGCCGAGGCCATCGCCGCCGGCGTGGAGCGCGGCCGCACCGCCGGCCGCCGCAGCGGCCTGCGCCGGCCCACCTTCGTCCAGGGCTGGACCTACCCCTACGCCCGCCTCGGCGACTTCGGCCAGGAGTACGACTACCGCGCCGCCGTCGCCATCAACGGCCTGGCCGCCCTGCCGCCCGAGGAGGCGATGTACATGCGCGCCCAGGGCGACCTGCCGCGCGCCCTGTGCGACGGGGCGGCGAACTGGCGCCTGCGCTTCCCCGCCGACCGCCTGCTGCCGGTGAACTCGTTCTGGTCGCTGACCCTCTACGAGGCCACCGACGACGGCCAGTTCTTCTTCGCCGACAACGAGATCGGCCGCTACGCCATCGGCGACCGCACCCCGGGCCTCACCTACGACCCCGACGGCTCGCTCGACATCTGGATCGGCCACGACCGCCCGGACGACGCCCGTTTCGGCAACTGGCTCCCGGCGCCCCGCGGCCCCTTCGCCCTCTTCCTGCGCGCCTACCTGCCCAAGCCCGAACTCCTCCACGGCGCCTACCTCCTGCCGCCCCTGGAGCGCCTGGAGAACTGAGCCAAGCCCCGGCCAACAGCTTGAAGACGTCATGGCCCGGCTTGTCCGGGCCACCCATGAACGCCGAGCAGGCAGGCCAGGACGCGGCGACGCCGCGCTTGCCACGTCGCAGCGTTCGCCTATTGTTCCAACAGGCGCCATCATGGAGTGAAAGCCTTGCGGAACACCCTTCTCGCCCTGGCGCTCGGCGGCGGCGCCGGCCTGATCGTCGCTGTCGGCGTCACCGCCGGCGGCCCGCCCGGGCAGGACCCCGCGATGGCGCCGCTTCAAGATGGCCTCTACCGGCTCGCCGACGGCAAGGTGATCTGCAAGGTCGTCGGCGGCTGGATCGCCTGCTCGAACGGGCGCGTCCAGATCCTCTGCGTCGACGACCGCTGCAGCCCCCACTACCTGGATGCCCTGCCCGAGCCCTACGCCATCGGCGCGGCCGAAGAGGCGTCGAGCGCCATAAGGGTCTTGCGCCCCAACATTTCCTGGGACCTCGGTCGCATGGGCTGCAGAACCAGTCGCACGCACATCGAGTGCCGCGTCATAGACTACCTCGGCGGCTTCCAGATGAGCGGCCTGTTCGCCCGCAACGTCGACTGGGACGACGCCCCGCCCGGCTGGCCCTGGGACGGCCGCACCCACACCGTCAAGGATCGGGTCCCTGGTATCTAGCGATGCCGTCGCGCATGCGCTGAGGCGGAGCACCCTTCCTCTCCCGCGCCCCGCGGGAGAGGGGGACCGTCGGCCGAGGCCGAAGGCCGCAGAGCCGATGGTGGAGAGGGCAAGCCCCAGGCGCACGCCCCACCGACGCCGCGCTTGCCACACAGTCGCGTTCGCTTATTGTTCCAACAGGCGCCATCATGGAGTGAAAGCCTTGCGGAACACCCTTCTCGCCCTGGCGCTCGGCGGCGGCGTCGGCCTGATCGTCGGCGCTGGATTGGCTGCCGCAGGGTCCCGTCCAGGCGCCCGCCCGTCGGAATCCAGCGCGATCATTCCATTTGCGGACGGCCTCTACACAATCGCGGATCGGTCCGTCACATGTCGGGTCAATGGGGGATGGATCGCTTGCGCGAACGGACGCGTCACCATCGCCTGCAAGAACGACCAATGTCGCGCCAACTACTATCACGACGACTACCCGGACGAGCTTCACGTGCTCCAGTCGGATGAGCAGGCAAAGCACGCCAAGGTCTTGCGCCCGGGCGGCTATTGGGATCTCGGCCGGATGGGCTGCCACACCAGCCGCACGCATATCGAATGCGACGTGATGGACTTCAACGGCGGCTTCCAGATGAGCGGGCTCTTTTCCCGCAACGTCGACTGGAACGATGCTCCGCCCGGCTGGCCGTGGGACGGCCGCACCTACACCGAAAAGGATCGAATGCCGGGCGTCTAGCGATGCCCGCGCCCATGCGGCGATGGGCGAGGCGCGTCGGCGCCTGCCCCTGGCGCCGCCCCGGTCAGGCGCCGAAGTAGCGGCGCGTCGCGACGATCCCGAGATTGCGGTCGAAGATCACCAGCCGCACGTCACGCCCGGTGTCGCTGATCCGGATCGCGATCTCGCCGGCGACGCGCTCGGCATTCCCGCCCGAGCAATAGTAGGTGGGCTCCAGGGGAAGGTCGCAGTCGAGCCACCAGCCTTCCGAACCGGGGCGTAGGGTCATTTCCACCTGGCGCATCGCGCTTCCTGTCTCCCCCAACCGCCACCCTAGACCTCTCCAGCAGAGCGCGGGGGCTGTGTACGTTTTCGGACACGTATTCAGGTTGCTGATGTCGTCCTCGATTTGCGAGGCTCGTCCGACATGCTGGACCGCCTCGGGGTCGTCCGGGGCCGGGTCCGGCCGCATTCCGCGGCCACCGGCGGATGTCGGGGCATCGCGGATGAATTTCGAGCCGGACGACATCGCCGAGCTTCGGACGGCCCTGACCCGCAAGGAGCGCGAACTGCGCGAGGCGCACCATCGCATCGCCAACAGCCTGCAACTCGCCTGCGGCTTCCTCGAACGCCAGGGCCGGGGCTTCGACGATCCGGCCGTGCGCGAAGCATTCACCATGGCCGCGGCGCGCCTGAAGGCTGTCGGCAAGGTCCACCGGCACCTCTATACGCACAGCGCCGATTCACAGGTCGATCTGAAGCCCTTTCTGGCCGACTTCTGCCCGGAGATCGCCGAGAGCACCGGCCTCGAGTGCAGCATCGACGCCGAGTCCGTGATCGTGCCGGGCGAGGTGGCCCAGGATCTGGCCATCGTCATCAACGAGCTCTGCCTCAACGCGGCCAAGCACGGCTACGCGGGCAAGGGCGGCGGGCGCGTCTGCATTCGGTGCCGCCGCGAGGAGGCCCACCTGCGCCTGGTCGTCGCCGACGGGGGCCTGGGTCTGCCCGACAACTTCTCTCCCAGCCGGGGGCGCGGCCTGGGCCTGTCGGTGATCCGCGCGATCACGCGCCAGCTTGGCGGCCGCTTCGACGCCAGTTCGGAGTCCGGGGCCCGCTTCACCCTGACCATTCCGCTCGCTCAGCTTTCGAGAAGCCTCGCGTAGTCGGCCTCCGGCCCGCCGTAGCCGCCGTTGGACGCCTCGATCAGGCCCTCGCGGTCGATGATCGAGACGACGCCGCGCGTCGAGCGGATCAGGCCGTCGCCCTCCAGGAAGTGCAACGCCACCGTCACCCCGGGCCTTCGCACGCCCAGCATGATCGACAGGAACTCGTGCGTGAACTCGAACTCGTCGCCCAGGCGGTCGTGGGCCATCACCAGCCAGCGTGCGAGACGCTCCTCGATCGTCGCGCGGCCGTTCGACACCGCGGTCTGCGCGATCTGGCTCAGGAACACGTGGGCGTAGCGCAGCAGGCGCACGCGCAGCGTGGGGCTCTGTTCGAGGCACGCGACCAACCTGGCCGCCTCGATGCCGACCGCCTTGGCGGGCGCCTGCATGAACGCGTCGTTGAGGGCTATGTCGTCCCCGAGGACCAAGCCCAGCCCGCTCATGCCTTCGAAGCCGATGAGGCCGACCTCCACCTCTCGGCCGCCCTTCGAGCGGGCCACCACCGAGGCCAATCCCGTTTCGAAGAAGTAGGCGTAGGGAATCCGCTCGCGGGACCTTTCGATGTTTTCGCGGAATTGAAGGTCGATGGGTTCCAGGGCGGGCTTCAAGAGGTCGAGGTCGGCGTTCGAAAGCCCGGCGAGCAACTTGTTCCTGAACGGTGGCGCGGCGTCAGGCATTCGGCCTCTTTTCTGCTTGAAGTCGTTGGCCCTCCGCCGCGGTGAACAACGTGACCTGAGCCGAGACGTTCCGCCTGCCGGCCCGGCGTCCGGGCGTTTCGGGACGCATCCGCGCCGGCCGACCTTGACATTTTAGGTTCCCTATGTTCTCTTTTTGTTCATGTCTGGCGACGGCAGTTGTATACTTTATGGAACAGACCTAGATTCGCTCTGACAGGCCTGCGCTCCGATAAGTAGATAGCCGCCCTCGGGATCGAGGATAGAATGTCACCCTTCCCCGTCAGCGGGACGTCCGAAGGTTCCGAACTGGTACATCCCCTCAGGGAGTCCAGTGATCATCTCGAACTCGCGCAGCGACATGACGTTCGTAAGAGGTTCGGCGACTGTACCGAGGCTGAGCGTCTCGAACGCGTCCACAACGCCCGCGAAATCCTTGATCAGATCCTCAATCGTTGGGAGGAGTTCCCGCCCTTCGAAGGGTCCCTGATTGGGAAATACGAGCCGGAAGTCGACGGCTGAAACGCCGAGCGTCGCGGCTGGGTGATTGCGCGGATCGAAGAAACCACTCGTGGGTTCGGTTCCGGCCAGAAGTTCTCCTGACGTAACGCCGCCGCCGTTAGGGCTTCTGATGTGGCCTGCGACGGGCAGGAGCGCCTGATGCTTGTCGATGATGTCTAGTTCGTGGACGCCGCGCAGCACGTCGTTTCCGCCGGGATACGGTTTCATTTGGCGTACGAGGTCGTGGGCCTCTTTCGGGGCGCCCGCCATTCGTCTTTCGATCATTGCGTCTAGCTCTTCGGCGCGCTTTGCGAACGGGAAGTAGACATTGTCGAGGGGGGCGGTTGGATCGGCGATCCGCACAACGTCGCAGGCCATGAGGTCTAGCGAGGCGCGCAGATTGTGGATGACGTCGCCGATGATTGGAGCCCATGTCGGGGGGACGGCCTCCTTGATCCTGACCGCCCAGGCCCAAAGCGTTTCGTTTTCTGGATGGGGCTCTACCAGCGAATAAATTGGCCGCCGCGCCATGAAGGCCGCGACTTCGCCTCGCAGAATGGCGACATGCTGAGCGGCGCGACCTATCTTCAGTCGTGAGGCGAGGAAAGGTTGCATGACCGATAAGCCCCCCAAGGATGAACCTGGCGCTCAAGAGCGCTTTGAACGCGGCGTGGCGAACGCGCTGAAGATGCCGCCGAAGCCGCACAAGCCGGCCCAGCCGAGAAAGACTCGCAAGGCCAAGCCTTAAGTATAAGCTTGGTTCATGGCTGACGATGAACCTGTGAAGGGTCTGCCGCCCAACTTGATGAGCCTGCTGGGTCGTTCTCTGGAGGAGGGCGACACGACGAAGCGTCCGGAGGCGCTGCATGAAGCGGCGTTTTGTACTTGTCACGGAACCTCTTACCCCCGAGCAGGAGCGCCAGATCGCGGCGGCGCTTCCAGGTCCAAATATTGGATGGTGGCATCATCTGCCAAACACGTGGCTGATTGTTGATCTCAGCGGCGCGGCGATCAGCGCGGAGAGCCTCCAGGGATTGCTTACCGGGATCGCGCCGGCCGCGAGAATGTTCGTTACTGAGGTGTCATACGGAAGTCCGTGGACCATAAGGTACAGCCTTTCCCAGCCGCATGAGCTTCAGTGGGTGCAGGACTACTGGGCGGCGCCCTGACGGCGCTTCGCCAGAAGCTTCCTCGCCTTCTGCTTACGCGTGCGCGGCTTCACGAGGCCGCCGATAGGTCAGGCGTTTGCCCGTGGTGGCCTTGAGCATTTCGTTGGCGCGCATGGCGTCGGTGAAGCCCAGATCGGCGCGGGTGTTGTAGCGGAAATCGAACTCGGCGAGGTAGCGGCCAAGGTGGGCTTCGGAGACGTGGTGGAACGTCCCGATCACGCCGCGCTTCAGGATCGAGAAGTAGTTTTCCACCGTGTTGGAGTGGTGGAAGCCCGCACGGACGTACTCGCCCGCGACGTGATCGACGGCGCTGTGCTTGGCGAACTCACGGCCCACGGCGGGGTACATGCGGGCGCCGTCCGTCATGAGGTGCGACGCGCGGTCGACGTTCTTCACGATGATGGGGCGCAGGGTCTTCGCCGTGACGCGGGGAACGTGGAACGAACGGGCGTGGCCGTCGCGCTCAACGAGCGTCAGGACGGCTTGCTTGCCGCCGAAGACGTCCATCTTCGCGTTGCGCTTGTTGCGGTGCTTGTTGCTCTCTTTCCCGCCGACATAGGTTTCGTCGGCTTCAACGACCTTGCCTTCGCCGCCGAGCCCGCCTTCGGGAGCCATGTTCATGGCCTCACGGATGCGATGGGCCATGAACCACGCGCTCTTGTAGGTGATCCCCAAAGAGCGGTGGAGCTGGTGAGCGGAGACGCCCTTCTTGCTGGACGCCATGAGGCGGAAGGCGAGCATCCACTTCGCGAGCCCGATGTGCGAGCGCTCGAAGATCGTGCCGACGGTGACCGTGAACTTCGTACGGCAGGACTTGCAGATGTAGGTGCCGGGACGCGTGGACTTGCCTTGAAGCTCCGTGACCTTCTCCGCCTCGCCGCAATGGGGGCAGTACGCGCCATCGGGCCAGCGCTGCGCCTCCAGGTGAAGGCGGGCGGCTTCGTCGTCGTGGAAGATTTTGTCGGTGAGATTCATCGGCTTGCTCCGTCCCTGATTTTGTATCAGGTCGAGCTTGTTCCATCAAGTATATAACTGCCCTGGCGACGCCCTCGACATCGACCCCCAGGCCCTCCTGGCCGACGCTGCGCGGATGGCGCATGCGGCGATGGGCGAGGCGCATCGGCGGATGATGGCGGCCAAGGACGACGAAGCCTTCGAGCGGCTGGGGCGCGTCTTCCAGCGCGAGTGCCGCAACCTGCGCCAGACGCTGGCGCTGCGCGACCGGCTGGGGCGCGAGGCGGCGTCGGAGGCCAGGGCCGAGCGCACGGCGCGGGCGGCCGCCGTCCGGGAGCGAGCCGAGACCGTGCGCCGCGAGGCGGCCGAGCAGGTGCGGCGCTTCATCTGGACCGAATACGAACGGCCCGACTGGACGGCCGCGGCCGTGGGCGACGTGAAGTTCCAGCTTTCCGAACTGCCCGACGAGGAGCTCGCCGAGACTCCCGTCGCGGCCCTGGTCGCCCGCCTGCTGGCCGAGCTGGGCCTGGCCCCGCGCCCCGAGGCGCCCGCCCGGCCCTGGCGCAGCCGCGCCGCGCAAGCCGCCTGCCCCGCCGACACCTCCTGAGATCCCCCACGCCTGTCATCCCGGTTTCGGCGCAGCCGAAGACCGGGACCCCATCGCGCCAAAGTCGGCGAGTCCGCACGGCGTCGCCGCGCATCCTCCCAGGACCCTGGGCCTAGGGGTCCCGGTCTTCCGCCTCACGGCGGAAACCGGGATGACATGGGGTATTTCGCGCCGCAGGCGCGCTCGTCTCCGAACCACGGATGTCACGGATCGCACGGATTCGACGCGGCGCTCATCCGCGTCATCCGTGCAATCCGTGGTTCGCATCCCCGCCGGTCCACGGCGGTCGACGCGGCCCCTAAGGGTCGACCCGCGCCTCGGCGTAGCCCGACAGCACCTCGACCCCGTCCTGGTTCTTGGTCGAGACGTCCATCTCCACCAGGTCGCCGTTCACGGCCTTGATGGTGGCGGTGGCCTCCAGGGTGTCGCCCGGCCAGACCTGGCTGGTGAAGCGCACGCCGTACTTGGTCAGCCGCGCGTCGCCCACATAGTCGGTCAGCATCTTGCCGGTCATGCCCATGGTCAGCATCCCGTGGGCGAACACCGAGGGATAGCCG
>NZ_WGNY01000001.1 GCF_016124325.1 Phenylobacterium sp. | reverse complement strand
CGCGCCACCTCCCCCGTCGTCACGGGGGAGGAGCCTGTCCGCACCACCCGCTCCTCCCCCGCCTCCGCGGGGGAGGTGGCGTCCCGGCCTCAAGCCGGGACGACGGAGGGGGCCTCCCTTCACCCCCGTCATCCCGGGCGGAGCGAAGCGGAGACCCGGGACCCAGCATCCCCGCCCGTCGAGCCTCCCTCTGACGAAGAATCGCCCCAGCCCTACCTGATGCCCTGGGAACGCGCCCCGCCCGGCGCCCGCTACCCCGGCGGCTCCGGCTGGTAGCCCACACCTCCGCATGTCATCCCGGTTTCGGCCAACGGCCGAAGACCGGGACCCATGAACACCTGATCTCTCCGAACACGCCCCCACGGAGCCGCCCCGCGCGGCCTCCGACCTCACCACGCATGGGTTCCGGTCTTGGGCTCCGCCCAAACCGGGATGACGCCGGGGGCTTCCGCGCCTTTCGTGGTCCCCAAAACGAAAAAGGGGAGCCGCCTGGGCTCCCCTCCCCGTCTCTTCGGCGACGCCGAGCGCCTAGTTCCCGCCGGGGGGCGGTGCGGCGTTGTTCGCAGCCTCCGCCGCGCCGCGTCCGCGCCGGGGCATCATGGCCTGGGCGGCGGCCAGCTCCTGCTTGTCCAGCGCGCCGTCCTTGTTCTTGTCGATGACCGCCCAGAACCGGCCCATCATCTCGCCCATCCGGCCGCGCAGCTCGGCCTTCTCCAACTTGCCGTCGAGGTTGTCGTCCATCATCCCCAGCATGCGGGTGTCGGCGAAGCGGGCGTTGGAATCGACCTGCTTGGCGGCCGTCTCGTCGACCCAGCGGAACGCCACCGAGGTGAACAGCATCTCCTCGTGGCTCTGCTCGCCCCACGAGACCTTGATGTTCGGGTTGGGGTTGGCCGGGTTGGCCTTCGAGTTGTCGTAGACGTAGTGGGCCACGAGCCTGGAGCCCGCCGGGATCTTGATCGGCTGGGCGAACTCGTAGCTGCGCTGCCAGTTGAAGTCGTAGCGCGGCAGGCTGAGCAGCAGGGTCTTCTTGCCGTTCGGCTCATAGAGCCACAGGTCCGACGAATAGGCCCGGTAGTGGGCGTGCGGGAACGCCGAGTAGAGCAGCGCGTCGTTCGGGAACTCGACGTAGGCGACTTCCTGGTGCCGCGCCTCGTTCGCCGGGATCTCGATGGTGGGGTCGATCACCACCACGTTGCGCATGATGTACTTGGGCGCGTCCTTGCGGAAATAGACGCCGATCTCCGAGTTATCGACCGTCTCCTTGCCGTAGGGCGTGTAGTGCATCTGGAAGCCGATGGCGCCGCCTGCCGGCAGATAGGTGCCGACGTCGCCGTCGAACACCGTGGATTCCGCGCCCACCGCGTAGCCGCCCACCGAGCCGCGCCAGCGCGTCTCCGACGAACGGCCGTTCTCCGGCATCTGCTCCATCCAGCCGGTCAGCACGTGGTGCACGGCCTGGCGGTCGCCCGGCTTCACCGTCGTCGCGCGGATCCAGCGGCCCTCGGTCTGGGCGTTGGCAATGGCCGGGCGCTGGTAGTCCACGACGCCCGAGGCCGGCACGTCGAACGCCGGGATCTTGATGATCATGTCGGGCTTGCCCAGCGGCCACTCGGCCGCCACGTGCTTCACCGCCGCCAGCGGATCGGGCCCGTCGCCGCGCTCGGCGCCCGCCTCGATCCAGTGCACCAGCGTCTTCGCTTCCTCGGGCGTCAGGTTCTTGCTGTCGGAGAACCGGCCCACGTGCGGATCGGCGTTGTAGGGCGGCATCCGGTCGGTGCGGATCACCTCGCGGATCATCGGCGAGAAGCCCTTGACCATGTCGTAGCTCGACATGGCGAACGGCCCGATGCCGCCTTCCTGGTGGCAGCCCACGCAGTTCTTCTCGATGATCGGCGCCACGTCCTTGGCGTAGGAGATCTTCTGCGGCTTGGCCCGGGCGGGGAAGTCGATGAGGCCGCCCGCCGAGGCCGTGGCCGCCGCCGGGGCGGGCTGGCCGGCGAGCACGGCGTCCAGCGCCGCGGAAAGGCCCGCGACCGGGCCGCGATAGGCCACCGTCCAGGTCTTGGTGCTGATCACATAGGCCTCGCCCGAGCGCGCCACGCCCAGGCTCTCGCCCACCAGCTGATAGCCGTCGAGCAGGATCGGCAGGCGGTAGCCGACCTTCGCGGCCTCGGCCAGGATCGCCTCGCGGCTGTCCTTCAGGCTGGAGTTCATCATCATGAGCTCCACGCCCTTGGGCGCGTAGGCCGCCGCGATCTCGTTCAGCGCCGGGGCCGCCGCCCGCGTCGCGGCGTCGCCGTTCGCCTGGGTCACGATGACGATCGCCGGGGCGCCGGCCATCCGGTACAGTTCGTGCGCCTCCAGGTTGGCGTCCACCAGCATGAAGTTGTCGACCATCGCCGGCGTCGTCGCCGAGGCGTCGACCGTCGATCCCCGCGCCAGCGCGCTGGGCGCGTTCGAATCGCTGGCGCAGCCCGAAATCAGTGCGGTCGTGGCGAGCAGGGCCAAGGCGCCGAAGCGGACGGTGGTCATGCGGTTTCCCCCAGTGTTCTTTCCCCGCGGAAATGACGCGGGCGTCAGGAACGTCTCAGACCTTCGTTACACGAATATTTCTCGCGGCTTGGACGCCTATCGCGTCCGTTTGCCGCCAGCGCCCCAGGGCGCGCCGGGCTAACGCCGGTCTCCGAAGAAAGGACCGACATATGCTCCCTGCCCTCGCCGTCGCGCTCGCCGCCGTGACCGCCCAGCCCGCCAACGCCCAGCCTTCCAACGACCGCGCGACGGTCGCCGCCCTCGACCTCCGCTATCAGGCCGCGGTGAAGGCCAACGACGCCGAGACGATGGCCGCCATCCTCCATCCCGACATGATCCTCGTGGTGGGCGGCGGGACGGTCCACACGGGCCAGGACCTGGTGCGCGAAGCCCGCGCCGGGACCATCGCCTACGAGATCCAGGACGAAGAGCCTGGCAGCCAGACGGTGCGCCTCTACGGGCCCGACACCGCGATCGTCACCGCCAAGCTGCGCATCAAGTACGTCGCCGACGGCAAGGCCGCCGACCGGACGCTGTGGTTCAGCGACACCTATGTGCGCACCCGCGACGGGTGGCGTTACGCGTTCGGCCAAGCGTCGCTGCCCCTGCCCGCCGCCTAGCGCGCCCGGGCCCTAGCCCCCCGCCTGCGCTTTGCCGCCCGGCGCCGAGACGATCAGCTTGATGATCGCCTCGGTCACATGCGGCTCCAGCCCCTCGGTATGGCCCTTGTCCTGCCGTACGAAGTCGGCGACCACCCGGCCCCCGTCACACTTGGGATAGACGAACGCCTCGGCCGTCCCCGGGCGCGCCTTCATGCCCCAGACCGGGTATCCGGCTCGCGCGTAGTCCCAGACGTGGCCGGGCGTGTCGTCGACGATGTCCTCGCGCCGCACGCGGGCGTCGCAGTGATATTTCGCCGCCCAGGGCGAGGTGTCGGGCAGGCTGGTGATCTCGTGCGAACCGCTCTCGTAGATGTGCGAGAAGTCGCAGGTCGGAAGCTCGTCCTGGTTCATGATGCTGCGGCCTGGCGGGCGCGGATCGGGCGGCGAGCCGTCGGCCTTCGGCGGGCCGAACCGCGGGTCGATCGGGGCCTGGCCGATACGGCCTCCCGAGAGGCTGAGCAGGCCGTCGACCTTGCCCTTGAAGTAGTCGCTGCAGATGATCCGCCGCGAGGTGAAGCCCCCCTGGCTGTGCCCGGCCAGCCACATGGCCTTGATGTTCTCGCGCCCGAAGGCGTCGAACACGAAATCGGTGATGTTCTGCAGGTGCTGGTCGTCCGCGGCGGGCATCCACATCCGGACGCCCGGCCCCTCGGCGCCCGGGAACTTGTTGAGGGTCGCCGCCGTCGGCGTGGCCACCACCAGCCGGTACTTCTCAACGTAGTCGGGCGCCGGGAAATAGTGCCGCTGCCAGTTCCCGATCGAGCCCGCCCCATGGATGTTGAGGATGAAGGTGACCTTCTCGCCCGACTTCAGATCGCACGGATAGTCCAGGAAGAATTTTCGCCCGGTCTTGGGATCGGTCGCGTTCCCAAGGTCCGCCAGCGCGCCACCCTGCACACAGCCTTCGCCGTCGCATCGCACCGGTTGCGGCGTCGTGCAGACCACGCCGCCCACGTCGCGCGCCTGCGCCGCGCCGGCCCCCAGCGCCATCGCGCCCAATGCCGCCAGTGCGGCGAACACCCGTCTTGCCTGCCCCATTTGTCGTCTCCCTCCGCCCCGCGATCTTCAGCCGCGCGACACCTTCCCTAGCATCGATAGGGGTCTTTGCAGGCATATTTCAGGGCGTGTTACATTTGGGCGTGGATCCCGACTCCGATTCTCGAGGCCGGCTTGACCGCGCCGCCATCGTCGACGCCGCCCTGCGGCTCCTCGACGAGGTCGGACTGGACGAGCTGTCCACACGCCGGCTGGCGGCCGACCTGGGCGTGAAGGGACCCTCGCTCTACTGGCACTTCAAGAACATGGGCGAGCTGCGCGACCACATGGCTGAAGCCCTGCTGGCCGCCGAGCTGCCGGCGCCCATTTCCGATCCGGCCTCCGGCGACTGGCGCGAGTGGCTGGCCGCCGGCGCGCGCGGCATCCGCCGGGCGGCCCATTCGCGGCGCGACGGCGCGCGGCTCCTCCGCGCCTGGCGGCCGACGCCGGAACGCCGTGTCCGCGTGCTTTCGGCCAATCACGCGCGGCTCGTGGCGTCGGGCTTCGCCGCCGACGACGCCAGGATCGCCTTCACCGCGCTCGCCAGGTTCGCCATGGGCTGGGCGCTGGGCGAGCAGGTTGCGGAGGGCGTCACGCCCGAGTCGGAGGCCGACTTCGAGTCGGGCCTTATGGCCCTGCTTGACGGCCTTGCGCTAAGGCGGCGATGAACGCCGTTCCATAAACTCAGGCGTGCGCGTCAGCATGTCGCAGCGCTAAATTGTCCCCGACGCCGGCTTGGCAACCGCTCGGATAGGAGCGTCTTCGAATATGGGCGGGCCCAGTTTGGATCCGCCTCATGCTCAAGAACATCTCCGTCCAGAACAAGCTGCTGCTCGCCTTCGCCGGCATGATCGCCGTGTGCGCGGCGGCCACCGGCGTCGTACTCGCCGACCTGCGATCGTTGCAGACCGCGACGCGCCTCACCGACAGTTCGATATCCTTGATAATGGCCAGCAGCCGACTGCAGACGGCCGCCATCGAGGAACAGAACGCCGTGCGCGGCTACGTGGCCTCGGGCGCCGGCAAGTACATCTACGAGTTCGATCAGGCGGAGAAGGCGTTCGAAGCCGACATCCAGGCGCTCAACGAAGCCGACGAGGCCGGCGACTACGCCGCCGCCGCCGCCCGGCTCGCCGAGGCTCGCGAGCTGTTCAAGAAGGAAGCCAACGCCCTCATCGAGATGGCGGCGCACCCTGACGAGCGTCTGCAGGCGGGTTCGCAGGTGCCGACGAAGGCCCAGGTCGACAAGATCCGCCAGATCCTGAAGGAGGTGCAGATCGAGGAGGAGCGCGACGAAACGATGCGCGCCGCCGCCCGCCAACGCGCCTTCAATCGCACCTACGCGGCGATGGCCATCGGCGCGGTCGGCGCCTTGGCCGTCTCCCTGCTTCTCGCCTGGCTGCTGACCCGCGCCCTGGGCCGGCCGGTGACCGCCCTCACCGGCGTCATGACCCGCCTGGCCGGGGGCGACAACGCCGTCGAGGTGCCCGACGTCAACCGCCGCGACGAAATCGGGCGCATGGCCCAGGCCGTGCTGACGTTCAAGGAAAACGCCATCGAGAAGTGGCGCGTGGAGCAGCAGGTGGAGGAGGAGCGCGCCCGCGCCGCGGCGACCCGCGAAGCGGCGGAAGCCGAGCGCGCCGCGGCGCATGCCGAGCAGCAAGGTGTCGTCGAGGCGCTGGCCGAGGGCCTGAGCCGACTGGAGGAAGGCGCGCTGACCTATCGCCTGACCCAGCCCTTCCCGGCCGACTACCGGGAACTCCAGACCGACTTCAACGCCGCCATGGACAAGCTCCAGGCCGCGATGCGGGAGATCATCGAAAGCGCCTCGGGCATCCGCGCAGGCGCCGGCCAGGTCTCCGCGGCGGCCGACGACCTGTCGCGCCGCACCGAGCGCCAGGCCGCCAGTCTCGAGGAGACCGCCGCGGCGATGGAGGAGATCACCTCAACCGTCCGCAAATCGGCGGAGGGCGCCGCCCACGCGCGGCGCACCGTCACCGAGACCAAGGACGAGGCCGAGCGTTCGTCCGCGGTCGTGCGCGAGGCCGTCGAGGCCATGACGGCGATCGAGGCCTCGTCCGGTGAGATCACCAAGATCATCGGGGTGATCGACGAGATCGCCTTCCAGACCAACCTGCTGGCCCTGAACGCGGGCGTGGAAGCGGCCCGGGCCGGTGAAGCCGGCAAGGGCTTCGCCGTCGTCGCGTCGGAAGTGCGGGCCCTGGCCCAGCGCTCGGCCGAGGCCGCCAAGGAGATCTCCGCGCTGATCTCGACGTCGGGCCGCCAGGTCGAGAAGGGCGTGGCCCTCGTCGGCCAGACCGGAACGGCGCTCGAACGCATCGCTGCCGGCGTGACCGAGATGAGCGGCCTGGTCAGCGAGATCGCCGCCTCCTCGCACGAGCAGGCGTCGGGCCTCGATCAGGTGAACATCGCCGTGAGCGAGATGGACCAGGTGACCCAGCAGAACGCG
Organism: Phenylobacterium sp.; assembly: GCF_016124325.1. Taxonomy (GTDB): domain Bacteria; phylum Pseudomonadota; class Alphaproteobacteria; order Caulobacterales; family Caulobacteraceae; genus Phenylobacterium. Next base: position 59,220 of record NZ_WGNY01000001.1, on the reverse strand, counting down.
GCCATGGTCGAGCAGTCGACCGCCGCCGCCCGCGACATGCACGACCGCGCCAGCCGGATGACCGAACTCGTCGGCCGCTTCGAGACCGGCGCGGCGACGGCGGCCAAGGCCGCGCCGCCGGCCCAGACCGCCCGGGCCAGGGCCAGCGGCGGCGCCCGCGCCCTGCAGGCGGCGCTGGAGACATCGGACTGGCAGGACTTCTGAGCCTGCCCCCCCGGCGAAAGGGGCTGGACTGACCTAGGGTCCGAGGCGGGAAGCTGGCTGCGATAAAGGCCAGCCCCTTCGAGGAAACCATGTCCGAAGCCTACATCATCGACGCCTGCCGCACGCCGCGCGGCATCGGCAAGGTCGGCAAGGGAGCGCTCGCCGACGAGCATCCCCAACACCTGGCCTCCACCGTTCTCAAGGCGCTCGCCGAGCGCAGCGCGGTCAACACCGCCGAGGTGGACGACATCATCTGGGGCTGCTCGTCCCAGCGCGGCAAGCAGGGCAACGACCTGGGCCGCATGGCGGCCCTCGACGCCGGCTACGACGTCAAGGCCAGCGGGGTCACGCTCGACCGCTTCTGCGGTTCGGGCATCACGGCCGTGAACCTGGCGGCGGCCCAGATCATGTCGGGGATGGAAGACCTCGTCATCGCCGGCGGCACCGAGATGATGTCGTACACCGCCTCGTCCAGCCCTCAGCACGCCGCCTTCTTCGACGGCCCGCCGTTGATGGACGCCGGCAACACCCACCTGCGCGCCCTGCACCCGCAGTCGCACCAGGGCATCTGCGCCGACGCCATCGCCACGCTGGAGAACATCCCGCGCGAGGCGCTGGACGAGCTGGCCTATGTGAGCCAGCAGCGCGCCGCCAAGGCCATCGAAGAGGGCCGCTTCGACCGCGCCCTGGTGCCCGTCTACCACGAGGATGGCACCCTCGCCCTCGACCGCGAGGAATTCCCGCGTCCCCAGACGACGCTGGAAGGCCTGGCGTCGCTCAAGCCCTCCTTCGAAGCGATGGCCAACGTCCCGCTGGACGCCAATGGCACGACCTTCGCCGGGCTGATCAACCAGGTCTATCCCGACCTCAAGATCCGCCACGTGCACCACGCCGGCAATTCGTCGGGCGTGGTCGACGGCGCGGCCGCCGTCCTGCTGGCCTCGGCCGACTACGCCAAGAAGAACGGCCTGAAGCCGCGGGGCCGCGTCGTGGCCATGGCCAATGTCGGCGACAGCCCGACCCTGATGCTCAACGCCCCGGTCCCGGCGGCGAAGAAGGTGCTCAAGAAGGCCGGCCTGACGCCCGACGACATCGACCTGTGGGAGATCAACGAGGCCTTCGCCGTCGTCGCCGAGAAGTTCATCCGCGACCTCGGGCTCGACCGCGAGAAGGTCAACGTCAACGGCGGCTCCATGGCCCTGGGCCACCCGATCGGCGCCACCGGCTCGATCCTCATCGGCACCATCCTCGACGAGCTGGAGCGCCGCGACCTCAAGCGCGGCCTGGTCACCATGTGCGCCGCCGGCGGCATGGCGCCCGCCATCATTGTCGAACGCGTCTAGAGGCCTTAGGCCGGCCCCAGGTCGGCGTTAACAAATTCTTAACGACTACTGGGCCGCGCGAGTATTCGCGCGGCCCTTGCCGTTCTTTCGCCGGAATCAACGAGCATCCTCGTGGAACTACTACCCGTACCTGGTTGTTGAACGACTGGCGGGTGCAGAACGCTGCTGTCGACACGAAGGAAAGCTTAACTGTACGGAACGGAACAAGTCATGCGCGCAACCGCAGCGCCCCTGGACCGTATCTCCGGCGACAGCCGCCCGCGCAGCGTCGGCCTCGCGCAGGAGCTGGCCGGCGCCCGCGCCCGGATCGAGGCCCAGGAACGGCAGATTCAGGAGCTCAACCACCGCATCGCCAACAGCCTGCAGCTCGCCACCGACCTGCTGGTCTTCGAACAGCTTCGGTCGCGCGACGCCGGCGCCCAGGCGGCGCTGGAGGCCAGCCGCGCGCGGCTGATCGCGGTTGGCGAACTGCATCGCTATCTGGGCGACAAGACCAGTGAGCCGAGCGTCGAGATCGGCCCGTTCCTCGCGGGGCTCTGCGAGATGATCGGGGCGACCACGGGCCTCCGCTGCGCCGTGCAGGCCGCGCCGCTGCGGGTCCCCGCCGACATGGCCCAGCAGCTGGCGATCGCCGTCAACGAGTTCGCCATCAACGCCGCCAAGCACGCCTACGACCGGCCGGGCGGCCAGCTCGACGTCACATGCCGCCGCGACGGCGGGGATCTGGTGCTGACGGTCGCCGACGCCGGCAAGGGCCTCGGAGACGCGCGCCGGCCGGGAGGCCTCGGCATGTCGATCGTGGCCGCCATCGTCCGCGACCTGAACGGGGCGCTCAGCATCCGAGCCGACGGCGGAACGGCGTTCACGATCCGCGCGCCGCTGGGCCGGCCGGCGGCGCTGGACCGCTCCTTCGAGGCCTGGGTCGACGACTAGCGCGCAGGTGCGGCGGGCGCGTCGGGATACTGCCGCTCCAAGTGGTCGGCGGCGGCCTTGAGGGCCTGGATCGCCGCCTCGACCTCCTGGCGCTGGGCCTCCAGCCTGGCGATCCGCTTGCGATGGATGCGCAGGGCCTCGGCGTCCTGGGCGGGCAGCCCTTCCTCATCGTAGGCGTCGAGGATGTCGCGGATCTCGGCGATCGACAGGCCCACGCGGCGGCCGCGCAGGATCAGGACCAGACGCGCGCGGTCCTTGTAGGAATAGACCCGGGTCAGGTCCCGCCGGGCCGGCGAGAGCAAGCCCTGCTCCTCATAGAAGCGCAGCGCCCGCGGGGTGGCCCCGAACTCGCGGCACAGCTGGGTGATCGAATAGGTCCGGTGCGGCGGACGGCGGAATCCCATCAGCGCGCTCATCTGCGTCTCCTCCTTCAAAGCCCGAGCACGAGCCGGGCGATGATGTCCCTCTGGATCTCGTTGGAGCCGCCATAGATCGAGGCGGCCCGGTTGTTCAGATAGCGTGGCATGGCCGTGAGGCCAGATTCTGGCCCGACCGGCGGAATGTTCGAACCAGGCTCCCGCGCCGCCGGCTGGTCCACGTTCGCGTAGGCTCCCAGCGCGGCGATCGACAGCTCGTCGATCCGCTGCATCGCCTCCGTGCCGTTGATCTTCAGCATCGACGAGGCCGGTCCGGGGTTCTTGCCGCCGGCCAGTTCCGACAGCACCCGGCGCTCCGACATGTCGATGGCCGTCACGGCGATCTCGGCCTCGGCGCGGCGGCGGCGATGGTGCGGGTCGTCGTCGTGGCTGTCGGCCGCGATCTGCGCCACGCGATCGAGCCCTACGCCCAGACCCGGCGCCGAGCCCCCGCCCCGCTCGAACTCCAGCAGGTACTTGGCCACGGTCCAGCCCTGGTTCTCCGCGCCGATCCGGTTGGCCTTGGGCACGCGGACCTGATCGAAGAACACCTGGTTCACCGCGTGCTCGCCGGCCAGGGTGATGATCGGCTTCACCGTGATCCCCGGGCTGTTCATCTCCAGCAGCAGGAAGGTGATCCCCTGCTGCGGCTTGCCCTCGCGGCTGGTCCGGACCAGGCAGAACATCCGGTTGGCGTGATGGGCGTGGGTCGTCCAGATCTTCGAGCCCGACAGCACGTAGTCGTCGCCGTCGCTCAGCGCCTGGAGCTGGAGCGAGGCCAGGTCCGACCCCGACCCCGGCTCGGAATAGCCCTGGCACCAGTAGTCCTCGCCCGACAGGATCCGCGGCAGGTAGAACGCCTTCTGCTCGGCCGTGCCGTAGCCCATGATCACCGGGCCCACCATCTTCAGGCCCATGGGCGAGAGGCTGGGGGCGCAGGCCCGCGCGCACTCGGCGGCGAAAATGGCGCGCTGCACTTCGGTCCAGCCGGGCCCGCCGTATTCCTTCGGCCAGGCCGGCGCGGCCCACCCGCGGGCGTGCAGGATGCGCTGCCAGGGCAGGCTGAAGCGCGGTTCGCAGAAGACGCTGGTGAGGCGCGCGCCCGCCGCGCGCAGCTCCGGCGTCAGGTTCTCGTCGAGAAAGGCCCGCACCTCCGCCTGGAAGGCTAGGTCCGCCTGGCTGAGTTCGAGATCCATCGTCCCGCCGCCTTTCCGCCCCATCGCCGCGGTTTCATCGCCCGCTTCACGCCCACAAACCACGGGCGCCGGAGCGTGAAGCAAACTTTATCCGACGCGGCGTCGCGCCTCACTCGCATTGTCACAGGGACCCGTTAGGCTCGGTCCCTACGGGATTCGAAGGACAGTGGAATGCTCCGCCGGCGTTGGCGCGCGGGCCTGTTGGCCTGCGCCTTGTCTTGTATCGCCGGCGCCGCGTGGCCCGCCGACGCGCCGACAAGCCCGCTCGCGCCCAAGGAGGCCGCGCGGTGGCAGGCGCTGGTGGCGAAGGCCGAGGCCGCCCGCGCGGCCGGCGACTGGAAGGCGCTGGAGAAGGTGACCCGCCGCCGGGTCGAGATCGAGGCGCGCGCCTATGGCCCGGACTCGACCGTGGCGGCGGCGTCCTATTCGTGGATCGGCCAGGCGCTCGCCCATCGCGGCCGGGAGGCGGAAGCCGAACCGTTCTATCGGCGCGCGCTGGAGATCGACCGTCGGACCCTGGGCGCCCGCCATCCTCAGACCCTGGTGGCCGTGAGCAACCTCGCCGGCCTTCTGGAGCGCCAGCGACGCCTGGAGGAAGCCGAACCGCTGCGCCGGATGCTCCTCGACGCCAGCCGCGCGGTGTTCGGCGCGAAGACCGCCCAGGCGGCCGCGGCCTCGGCCGCCCTCGCCGATCTGCTGCGGGCCCAGGACCGCCCCGTCGAGGCCGAGCCGCTCTTCCGCGAGGCGCTGGGCGTCGACACCCGCCTCTTCGGCGAGAATGACCCGCGGCTGGCCGGCGACCTCGACGCGCTCGGCGCCACGCTCGACGACCTCGGCCGCCACGCCGAGGCCGAGCCCCTGCTCCGCCGCGCCCTGGCGCTGCGTCGCCGCGCGCTGGGCGACCACGACCTCGCCACGGCCCGGGCCTGCGCCCGCATGGCCGCCAACCTCGACGCCCAGGGCCGCCACGCCGAGGCCGAGCCCCTCCACCGCATGGCGCTGAAGACCGACCGCGAGCTGCGGGGCCGACGTCATCCGGCGACCGCCGCCGCCGACGCCGCGCTCGGAGCCAACCTCGACGCCCAGGGTCGCCCGAAGGAAGCCGAACCGCTCCTGCGGGAGGCGCTGGATATCCGTCGCCGCCTGCTGGGCGACCGCGATCCCGCCACCGCGGCCAGTTACGGCGCGCTGGCGGCCAACCTCGCCGCCCGGGGCGAGACGGCCGAGGCCGAGCGCCTGCACCGTCGCGCGCTGGCGATCCTGCTCGTCGCCCGCGGCGACCGCGATCCGGCCACCGCTTCGGCGTTCGTCGCCCTGGCCGGCGACCTCGCCGCCGCCGGGCGCGCGCACGAGGCCGAGCCGCTGCTGCGCAAGGCCCTGCAGATCCGCCGCCTGGAGCTCGGCGAAGGCCACCCGGCCACCGGCGCGGCCTATGACGCCCTCGCCGACCTCCAGCACCAACGCGACGACGACGTCCAGGCCGAGGCCATGGCCGCCCGCGCGGTGGGGATCGTGCGCGCCCAGCGCCACGCCGAGCTGCGGGCCGCCGGCTCCGATCCCGAGGCGGCCATCCGCCGGGCCCGAGCGGCCGAAGCCGCGGGCGACGCCGACGCGCCGGTCTTCCGCCGCTACGTCCGCCTGGCCTGGCTGGCCGCGGCTCGGGAGCCCGACGAGGCCCCGCGCCTGCGCGACGCCGCCTTCACCGCCGCCCAGGACTTGTCGGCCTCGCCCGCCGCCCAGGCGCTCGCCCAGACCGCAGCCCGCGCCGCGCTCGGCCGCAAGCTCGCCAAGGGCGACGCCCGCGTCCGCCAGGCCCTCGCCGGCCAGGCCAAGCGCATCGAGGACCAGATGGTGCGCGCCCTGCCCAAGGCCGACCCCGCCGAAGCCGCCCGCATCGGCGTGGCGCTCGACGCGGTGGGGCGCGAGCTCGCCAGCCTCGACGCCCGCCTCCAGCGCGACAACCCGCGGTACGCCGAAATGGCCACGCCCGGCGCCCTGTCCGTCGCCGAGGTCCAGCGGCGCCTGCGGGCGCGCGAAGGGCTGCTGCTCGTCACCCCGGTGGACGACGACGTCTACGTGTTCGCCGTCTCGCGCCGCCATGCCGCCTGGAACCGGATCGAGGGCGGCGCCGCCGACCTGGCCCGCCGGGTCCGCGCCCTCCGCTGCGAGCTGGACGACCGCTCGTGCGGCGACCGCGCGGCCGAGCCGGACGCCGAGGCGGCGCTTCCGGCCTTCGACCTCGGCGCGGCCCACGCCCTCTACCGCGAGCTGTTCGGCCCGGTGGAGGCCGCGCTCGCCGGCGTCGACACACTCTACGTCACCACCTCCGGCGCGACGGCGAACCTGCCGCTCGGCCTGCTGGTGTCCGACCTCCCGCCCGATGGCCAGACCGGGCTCGCCGGCCTGCGCAACGCCCAGTGGCTGGCCGACCGCTACGCGCTGATCACCTTGCCGTCGGCGGCCACCCTGCGCGCCGCGCCCCCGGCGCGCCGGCCCGCCGCCCGCACTTGGAGCTTCGTGGGCTTCGGCGATCCGGACTTCTCCGCGGCCGACGCGGCGGCGCAGCCCAGCTTCGAGCCCCTGCCCGGCGCCGCCGATGAGCTGCGCGCCATGGCCCGCACGCTCGGCGCCGCGCCCGGCCACCTGCGGATCGGCCAGCAGGCCACCGAGACGGCGATCAAGACCGCCCCCGACCTCGCCGGCGCCGACGTGGTGGCCATCGCCACCCACGGCCTGCTCTCGCACGAGATCGCCGGCCTGGCCCAGCCGGGGCTCGTGCTGACCCCGCCCGCGCGGCCCAGCGCCCAGGACGACGGCGTGCTCACCGCCTCGGAGGCCGCCGCCCTCGACCTCTCGGCCGACTGGGTGATCCTGTCGGCGTGCAACACCGCCAGCGGCGACGGCGCCCCCGGCGCCGACAGCCTCTCGGGCCTGGCCCGCGCGTTCCTCTACGCCGGCGCCCGCGCGCTCCTCGTCAGCCATTGGCGGGTCTTCGACGACGCCACAGCGGCGCTCACGGTCGAGACCCTGGCGATCCAGCGCGCCCACCCTCGCCTCGGCAAGGCCCAGGCGCTGCAGCAAGCCGAGCGGGCCGTGCGCACCGGCCGCCGGCCCGACGGCTCGCGCCTGCCCGGCTGGCGGCCCGAATGGGCGCACCCGGCCTATTGGGCGCCGTTCGTGCTGATCGCCGCGTCCAGCTAGAGCCCGTCAGGGTGAAGTGGATACCGGTTTACCCGCCCGGACGGGCTCCATATGCTTGAAAATAGAGCCTTCTCGTCCGGATCAGGTGATCCCACCTGATCCGGGAAGGCTCTAGACCGCGTAGGCCCGCATGAAGCGGCGGGCGGCTTCGGCGGCCATCAGGTCGGCCTCGGCCGGGGCGAGGCTGTCCATCGCCCCCAGCATGAAGGCCATCTGCAGGCTGCCGATCACCATGCCGCCGAACATCTCGGCCGCCCGCATCGGGTTGGGCGCATCCAGGCGCCCGGCCGCATGTTCGGCCTCCAGGAACCGCGCCAGCTTCGCCCGGCTCGCCCGCGTGCCATGCTCGTACATGGCCCGCGCCACGTCCGGCGCATCCGCCGCCCCCGCCATGGCCACCCGCATCAGCCCCACGCCACGCGGCGACAGCAAGGCGCCCAGCAGCGCGCGCCCGTAGTCGGTCAGCGCCTTCTCCGGGTTGGCGGCGGCGTCGGGCGCGCCGAGCGAGGCGGTGATCTCGCGCACCCGCCGCTCGGTCAGCGCCCGGATCAGCTCGGCCTTGGAGCCGTAGTGGTTGTAGATCGTCTGCTTCGAGACCCGGGCCCGCCGGGCGATCTGGTCGAGGGAGGCGTTGAATCCGCGCTCGCTCATCACCTCGACGGCGGCGTCCAGGATCGCCTCGTTCTTGGCGACGTCGATCTGGCCGGCGACCCGAGGCACGTCAGTGGGCCCCCGCGCGCTCGACCGGCGGCATGGCCGGACCAGGCCGGGCGAACAGGGCGAGACCCGCGGCGAACCAGCAGCCCAGCGCCAGCACGGCGAAGGCGTCGCCGAAGCTCAACACCGCGGCCTGCCGATGCATCATCAGGCTCATCGCCTTGCGCGCCGTCCCGTCGGGGTCGGCCAGGCCGCCGGCGGTCATCATCTGGTCCAGACCGTCCATCATCGCCTGGGTGGTGGGATTGGCCTGGCTGGCCGCGCTCGCCAGGTCCATGAAATGCACGGCGTTCTGGTGGCTGAGGATGGTGGTGAGCACCGCCAAGCCGATCGCGCCCGCCACGTTGCGCGTCAGGTTTATCAGCCCCGAGGCGTCCTTCATCATCGTCACCGGCAGGGTGTTGATGCTCATCTGCTGGGCCGCGATCATCGCGCACATGGTGCCCAGGCCACGCGCGACCTGCAGGGTGAAGAACTCGGCGAAGCCCCACTGGTCGGTCACCCGCACGCCGAGCTGGATCGCCCAGGCCGCCAGCGAGAAACCGCCCACCATCGCCAGGCGCGCGTCGACCATCCGCACCAGCCGGCCCGCGATCGGCGCGGAGAGGAACATGGTGAGGCCCGAGACCAGCATGGTCGTGCCCACCTCGGCCGAGGAGAACCCGCGCACCTGGCCCAGGAAGATCGGCATCAGGAAGGTCCCGCCGAACAGGCTCACGCCCGTCACGAAGGTCATCACGATGCCGAGCGAGAAGTTCCGGTCGGCGAACGGCTTCAGCGAGACGATCGGCTGCCAATAGCTGAGCTGGCGCCAGATGAAGGCGACGCCCGTCAGCCCCGCGGTCACCGTCAGCCACAGGATCCAGGCGTCGTCGAACCAGCCGTCGCCGTTGCCCTCCTCCAGCACGTACTGCATCGACAGCAGGAACACGGTCATCAGGCCCAGGCCCCACCAGTCGACGCCCTTGGCGAGGTTCGGATCACCCTTGTCGAAGTCGGCGTAGCGCCAGACCAGGAACACCACCAGCGCACCCACCGGCAGGTTGATGAAGAACAGCCAGCGCCAGCTCAGCAGGTCGGTCAGGTGGCCGCCCAGGGTGGGGCCGATGGTCGGCGCCAGGGTGACGATCAGGCCCACGATCACGTTGGCCGTCAGCCGCCGCTCGGGCGGGAAGACGGTCATGGCCGTGGCGAAGATCGGCGGGATCATCGCCCCGGCGAACAGCCCCTGGAGCGCCCGGAAGCCGATCATCATCGTCACGGTCGACGACAGGCCGGTGCCCATCGAGGTCACGATGAACCCCACGCAGGCCACCACGTAGAACGTCCGCGTGCCCCACATCTTCGTCAGGTACGCGGTGAGCGGCATGATCACCACCTCGGCCAGGAGGTAGATGGTCTGCACCCAGCTGATCTCGTCGTTGGTCGCCCCGATGCCCGACTGGATCTGCACCAGCGAACTGGCGACGATCTGGATGTCGAGCATGGCCATGAACTGGCCGATGACCATGCCGCCGAAGCCCAGGAAGACCTTCACCCAGTCGACGGCCCGGCCGTCGGCGCCCAGCATCGCTGGCGCGCCGGCCGAGCGAGCGGCCGACGGAGCGGAGGTGGCCGCCGCCTCGCTCACGGCCTCAGCGCGCCGCGGCCCGGCGCGCCAGCCGGTCCTGGCCGTCGCCCGACTCGGCGAAGGCGGGCCCGGTGTCCTTGGTCACGTCCACCTTCACCTTCAGCGACAGGCCGGGCCGCAGGCCGCCGGCCAGGGGCTGGTCGCGGTCGATGGCGATCCGCACCGGCAGGCGCTGGGTGATCTTGGTGAAGTTGCCGACCGCGTTCTCGACGGGGATCAGCGCGAACTCCGCCCCGGTCGCCGGCGCGAAGCTCTCCACCCGCCCGCGGATCGCCTGTTTGCCGAACGCGTCGGCGTGGATCTCCACCGGCTGGCCGACGCGCATGCGCGCCACCTGGGTCTCCTTGAAGTTGGCCACCACATAGGCGTCGGCCAGGGGCACGATGCTCATCAGGGCTCCGCCCGGCCGGACGTACTGGCCCACGCGCACGCTGCGGGCGCCGACCACGCCGGCCACCGGCGCGCGCACCTCGGTCCGCGACAGGTCGATGCGGGTGAGTTGGGCGGCGGCCCGCGCTGCCTGCGCCTGGGCCACGCTCTGCTCGCGCGCCGAGCCCAGCGCCTGCGCCGCCCGCTTCTCGGCCTCCAGGGCCGCGCGCGCCTGGCCGACGCCGGCGGTCGCCTGGTCCTGGGCCGTGCGCGCGGTCTGGGCGCGCTGGGGCGACACCCAGCCCGACCTGGCCAGCGCGCCGTAGCGGTTCATCTCGGAGGTCGCCCACTTCGCCTGGGCGTCGGCGGCGTCCACCGCCGCGGCGCGCTGGGCGATCATCGCCTGTTCCAACCGCGCCTTGTCGTCCACGGCCGCGACGGCGGCCTCCAGCGCCTGGGCGTTGGCCTCGGCCTGCGCCAGGCGCGCCTGGAGCGTCGCCGGATCGATCCGGATCAACAGCTGGCCGGGGCGGACGGCCTCGTTATCACGCACCATCACCTCGGCGACGTAGCCGTCCACCAGCGGCGCGATCGTCACCTTGTCCGCGGCCACGAAGGCGTTGTCGGTGGCCTCGTAGTGCTGGCGATCGAGCCACCAGACCGTCGCGCCCGCGGCCACGGCCAGCGCCGCGACCGTCCCGGCCGCGATCGGCACGATGCGCCTCTGCAGGAATGAACTCATCGCCACAGCCCCAAAATTGGACGACAAAGTCCAACATACGAGCGTGACGCGCCGGCCTCAAGGCCGCCAGTACGGCGGCGCCCAATCGGGGTGGAACTGCGAGTTCGGGCACAGTCCTGAATGGGCGCCGCCGCCGCGGTGGGCCGCGGTTCGTGGCCTGACGACAGACCCGGCGTCGCGCGATGCGCGGCCGGGCCCGCGTTGCGTCAGGCGATCTCTTGGCGCAGGAGGCGCCGGCTGCGGAGGGAAGCGCCCGCAAGGCCGAAGCCGGAAATCATCAGCGCCCAGGTCGCCGGCTCCGGAACGCCGCCGACGGCGTCGCCGCCGCCGGAAGCCGGGGCCCGGTTGTCCAGGGTGATCGCGGCCAGGAACGGCGAGCCCGCCGGGTCGCCGGCTCCGGTCGAGCTGAAGTCGATGCCAGTCACGTCGCCGCCGAGCGCGGAGATGTCGAAGGCATAGACGTCGTAGCGCTCACCGTAGGAGTAGCTCTCGCTCGCGAAGAGGTCGGTGGCGACGTTGTTGAAGGACCCCGGGAAATGGTCCCGGATGTTGACGCCTTCGCGCAGGGCGTACGAAACGAGGTTCTGGCCGTTGCGGAAGGTCAGGTTGCCGACGACTGAGTCGAACGTCCCCCGGGTCGAGTTCAGGATCACATAGGCGATGTCGACGTTGGACGCCGACGCCGCGATCGAAACCGCCGAGGGCGTGCTGCCGCTCAACTGGATGATCCCGGTTCCGTAGTTCAGGCCGGCGTCGTAGGCGGAGGCCAGATCGAAGTCGACGCCGCCAATGTTCACGGACGTTCCGTGGAGGCCATACGGATAGCTCGAACCACCGGAGTAGAAGTTCACGTTGGCGTTCACATACGGCTGCAGGTCCACCTGCTGGGCGGCCTGGGCTGACCCGATGAACGCCAGGCTGGCGACCACGCCCGCGGCGAAGCCCGCCACGCTTCTTAGACTCTTCACAATCGAATACCTTTCATTCTGCGAGCCGGAAAAGCAGATCCTCCCGGCTCGTAAGTTGCGGTTCAGGCGCGCACAGCGTTGATGGCGATCTGGACGCCGAACAGCAGGCCCGAAATGGCCACGGGGACGGACTTCATCTCGTCGCGGCGCTTGCCGCGTCGGGCTGAAATTAGACTTCGGTTGTGATCTGCCGTCCTGTCCTGAGCTCACCAATCCGCTGCACTTGGGTCAGCGGCTGTATGACAGGCCGACGCTCGGTGGTCGTCTCGCTGCGTGCAGCATCCCTCCTGCTGCGTGCACGACCGCGGACGGAGTGCGGCCCGGACGGGGGTTCAGGCGGTTTCGGTCACGCCCGCGCGCGTCTCGCTCGGGGTCTCGCCGAACGTCGCTCCATAGGCGCGATAGAAGGTCGCCAGGCTGTTGAAGCCGAGCGACAGGGCCAGGTCCGTGATCGGCCGCCCGTCGTAGTAGGGATTGCGCAGCAGGGCGTAGGCCGCCGCCAGCCGCTGGCCCAGCACATACTGGCTGAACGTCTCGCCCGTCGGTTCGAACAGGGCGTGGAGCTTGCGCACCGAGATGCGCATGTCCGAGGCGATCCGGCCCGGCGACAGCAGCGGGTCGTTCAGCTGCTCCCGGATCCGCCGCTTGACCAGCGCGAACTGGCCGGCGCGCCCCGCCTCCAGATAGGCCTCGTCCTTCGCCCCGGCGCCTGCGGCGGAGGCGACGAGCCGCGCCGCGATCTCCGCGTTCGCCCCGAGCTGGGCGATGTCGAGCCGGTCGGACTGCTGCCTCAGCGTGTTGAGGAATGTCAGCACCATGGCCGACATCCCATGCTCCCGCGACAGGCGCATCCCGCGGTCGGCCATGTCCATCGTGATATCGGCCTGCTTGAACAGCTGGTGCGGCAGCACCCAGGTGCGCACATGGAGCATGGTGTCCGGAACCACCTCCGTCGCGCCGTTCGCGTCGAAGAACACCAGGTCCCCGGGCAGGACGCGATCGAGCTGGGTCTGCGGCGCGGCGAGGCCGATCCCCGTCTGGTCGAGTTGCTCGAAGATGAGGACGCCGTCCTGCGGCGCCCGCACGATCGAGTGTCCGTCGCGCTGGGCCGAGGCTTTGGAGGTGCGGATCTCCGCGGTCAGGATCGGCCCGAGCCGCTGGGCGGTGATGTTTCCGCTGAAGGCCCCGTCGACTACGCTCAGGCGTTGCGGCCGTCCCAGGGCCGCCAGGCAGGCCTCATAGGCGGCGACCCGCTCGTGCGGCTGGAAATCGTCGGTCGTGAAGTGGAAGTCACCGCGTTTCTGGGCCATGGACGCACTTCACGCGCAAAACGAGAAACGAAACGATAAAACCTAGGGGACCGAAGGCGCACGCGGTCGCGCGCCAAACATCCGCGCCTCCCTATACTCCGCCGGGACCCGCGAAAACAGTTCGCTCGCGAACCGAGGGTTGACGACCCGCGGCTTCGGCTTGGCCGGCGCGGTCGTCCTGTTGGTCGGACGGGGCCAAGCCGCCAGTACGGCGGCGCCCGCGCAGGGTAGTGCTGCGAGTTCAGGCGCAGCGCGACAGGCGCCGCCGCCGCGGTGACCCGCGGTCCGTGGCCCGACGGCGCCCCCGGCGCGCGATGCGCGGCCGGGCGGGCGGCGCGTCAGGCGATCTGTTGGCGCGGGACGCGCCGGCTGCGGAGCATCGTCCCGCCAAGGCCGAAGCCCGTGAGCATCAGCGCCCAGGTCGCCGGCTCCGGCACGGCGCCGCTACCGGGCTCCACATAGGCGTAGCGGTAGTCGAAGCCCGTGTCGGCGCTGAGGGCGCTGAAGTCGGTCACTTCCGTGCCGTCAACCATCACCTTCTGGATGCCGCCCCACGCGAAGGTGTCGCCGAGGTCGGTCGCGAAGCTGGAGAAGTTGAGCCCCGGCCCGCCCGCGCTGGCGAAGGCCTCGGTCTCGACGGTCATCTGCATCAGGTTGTTCTGGCCGAAGAAGGCCCCGAAGGTGATGGTGTAGGCGCCGAACGACGCGCCGCTCTCGGAAAAGCCGCCGCCCGCGCTGCCATTGCGGGAGCCGGAGACCGAAAACGGCGTGTCGCCCGTGTAGGCGGACGCGCGCCACCACTCGCTGCCGCTCCAGGCCACGCCCGATTGATCCGAGAGAAACGCCCCGTCGACATAGACCGTCGCGGTGATCGTCGCCTTGGTCCCGGCCGCGATGTCGCTCGAGCTCAGGAAGAAGAGATCCGAAAACTGGCCCGTCGAACTGGCGCTTCCGCCCCCGCTGGTGCAGCAGTTCACGCCGAACGTCTCGCCCGTGGCCGACGAATAGGCGTGGACCGCGCCCGCCTCGGCGCTGGCCGAGCTGTAGGACGAGCCCCGCGCGAACTGGTCGGACGAGCTGTCGACGGAACTCGATGAGGTCGCCGACACCGGCGCGGCGCCGCTGACGTTCTTGTTGTCGGTCACCCCAGGCGTCTGGATCGTGCCGCTGGCGGCCGTCGTCTGCGCGAGGAAGTTGGCGCACTGTCCGGCCGTCGCCGCCAGGCTGGCCAGCGCGAAGACCGAGATGAAGAAGCCCCGTTGGCGCGAAATCAAAGCCACGACAAACTCCTTACGCGGGGCGCCGCGGGTCACACACAGACCTCGATCGGAAGCCCCCTGCACTTGACGACAAAGGCATCCGCAAGTTCCCACGCCGCGTTCGGGGGCGACAATGGTATCAACCTACTATGCCGGTCGGATTCTGTTGGGCTTCAGGCTTTGGATACGAGCCGGATGCTAGGCGAAATCCTGGATCCGGGGCTCGCTCTCAAACCTCACGGCGCACGATGACTTTGCAGCCTGTCCCGCCTGCCGCACGAACGGGGGCCGCGTAGAGCCCATGTCCCAGGCGCAGGCGGGCGGGTCCGTCCAGCAGATCGTCGCCGAACTCTATCGCGGTGTCGTCGCCCAGCCCTTCGAGACCTTCAAGGAACGCGCGCTGGCCCAGCTTCGCGCGGCGATCCCGTTCGATTCCGCGGTCTGGGGCTCGGGCATCTTCTCCACCAACGCCATGCTCAGCGTCGCCATGGTCGACTTTCCGCCGGCGGCGGTGATGGCCTATGCGAACGCCTGGCAGGGACGCGACCATTTCCGCGACGCGGCGGCCGCGCAGCCGGGCAAGGCCCTCCGCCCGGAGGACCTGATGGACCGCGAGGCGTTCGAGCGGACGCCCATGTACGAGGCCTATCTGAAACCCTCGGGGGTCGAGCACATGCTGGGCGTCGCCCAGCACAACGCCGTGACGAACCTGGGCGACATGATCGTGCTGTTCCGGGCCGACCGAAGCTCTCCGTTCAGCGATGACGAGCGCGACCTGTTCGAGCAGCTCTCCATCCACCTGCCCAACGCCTGGCAGCTGGCTCAGGTGGCGCAGCACGCCCGCGCCATGGCGGACGGCTCGGTCATCGGCCTCGGCGACACCGAAAGCTGCGCGGTCACCGACAGGCAGGGCCTGTTGCATGCGGCCGGCATGGATTTCTGCCTGGCGGTCCGCGCCGTCTCGCCGAACTGGCTGGGGCCGCGCCTCCCGGCCGCGCTCGACCGCCTTCACGACGGCGAGGCGACGACGGTCGACCTGGGACCGTACGAATTCAAGCTGTGCCGGGGCCCCGACCGCAATCTCCTCTGGGCGATTCCGCGCGGGCGGACCCTCAGCCTCACGCCGGCCGAGCTGCGCGCGGCGCGGCTCTACGCGGGCGGCATGATCCAGGCCGAGATCGCCGCGCGCCTCAACGTCAGCGCTTCGACCGTCCGCAACCAGCTGGCCTCGGCCTACCAGAAGCTCGGCGTCCACTCGAAGGTGGAACTGGTCCGCGCGCTCAACCGGCCCGCCCCGGCTCAGGACGCAAAGCCGAAATAGCCCGGGGCCGCGCCGAACGGGACGACGGCGCCTTCAACCTGCCTGGTGCGGGCGGCCGGGCTCGAACCGGCACTCTGCCAAGCAGAAGCGGATTTTAAGTCACACACGCCGCATATATGTTACTGATTATATTGTAATTTTTGCATTTCGCAAGCGCTCTGCGTCAGAAAGTGCGCAAGTCGTACGAAGTCCCGAACGCCCCCACACGCCGCAGAAAGGCCGTGTCCAACCAAGTCTTCAGCCGAAGCATGTCGTGGCTGAGCCGCCAGGCCGATCCGCGGGTCGCGAACGCGTTCCCGTCGCCCAGGTCCATGATCGAGAGCCATCGCCTCTGCGGCCGGTAGCTTCGCAGCTCGCCGCCCCGTGCAACGGCCAGCAGGTTGTGAAGCAGGACTGGTGCGGCGCGTACGCCGAAGACGCCCATGCGTGGACGTGGGGCCTCCAGGAAGGCGCAGCCGTCGCCCGTCGCGAATATGCTGGGGTCCCCCGGCGGACGCAGCGTCGCGTCGACGCAAAGCGCGCCGTCCACGGCCGACGGCAGCCCAAGTCGTTCCATCAGGGGCTGGGCCGCCAGCCCGTGAGCCAGCACTAGGTGGCGGGCCTCGAGCTCCCGCCCGGTGTCCAAGAGCACCGTATCAAGCTCGCGGGACGCAACGCGCCCGATCTCGAAGCGCACGCCGGCCTGCTCGAGGTGCGACCCCAGCCTTCGCCACGCCGCCGGAGGGGCGCCATCACCCGTCGGCTGTCCGTGGGCGCTCACAAGGACAACGTCGGGTCGAACGCCACTCCGGCGTGCGAGGCCAGCGAGCGCGGCGGCGATCTCCAGCCCGGAGCGCCCACCCCCAGCGACGACGAGGCTGGGCGCGCGGCCGGTCTCGGACATCTCCCGCTCCAGAACCGCTCGCAGGCGAACCAGGCTGGCCAGGGGCTTGGCCGACCAGACCCGTGCAGCCTCCCCACCGAAGGCCGCCGGAGTCATCACGCTGCCGACATTGAAGCTGGCGAGGTCGTAGCTCAGGAGGCCTCCATCGCTCAGCTGGAGCCTGCGGCGCGCCCGATCCACCGACGTCACGGTGCGGGCCAGGTGGACGACGCCACGGCGACCGGCCAGTGCGCCCACATCGAGCTCGCCGTAGGAGGGCGGATATCGGCCGGAGAGCACCCCTGTCACGGCCCCGGAATAGCGGAACCGTGGGGGCGCCACGAGGGATACGGCCAGGCCGGCCGCCTGAAGGCGCCGCGCGTGTCGCAGGAGGAGCAGGTGGGCATGCCCCGCCCCCACCAGGACAAGCCGCAGGCGTGTCGACCCCGCGGTTTCCGTCATGTGCCGAAGCTCGCCGCGAGCCTGTAGACCAGCGCGGCCGCGAGCGCCGCGACGGGCAAGGTGACCAGCCAGGACAGGACGATCCCGATCATCGTCCGGGCGTTGGCCTCGCGAGTGGTCATGGCGATTCCAAAGAGCGCGCCGACCGAGACGTGGGTCGTGGAGACCGGCAGGCCAAAGAAGCTCGCGGCCAGGACCAATGATGATGTAGCGAGGTTGGCCGACAAGCCTTCATGGGGGTCAAGGCGCGTGATGCGCCGGCTCATGGTCTCGGCCACCCGGCGCGCGCCGATCGCCCCGCCGATCGCCATGATGAGCGCGATGAACGCGATGCTCCACCCCGGTGAGACGATGGGCGCGACCAGCAGGAGGGCCGCGATCTTGGGCGTGTCGTTGAGGCCTCGCGCGAAGGACACCGCGCCGGCGCTGGCCCAGTGGAGCCGGTCGGCGAGATGGCCTGCGTCGAGACGCGCGAGACGTCCCTGCCCCGCCGCGTCGCAAGCTTCGACCGTGGAAACGTGCAGGCTGAGCGAAGTCGGCCCGGCGACCAGCGCCATCGCCCCCGCCGGTTGCACGGCCGTCTCAGGATCGATGCAGAGACAGGCCGCCTCCGCCGCAGGCCGGCGCCCAAGCCGCAGGACCTGAAAGACGACGGCGCCCAGGGCGATCGCCAGCACCGGCCCCAGAAGAAGAGGCAGGGCGAAGCTCTTCGCCAGGGTGAGGGTGTCGATGGCGTCCGGGCCCGCCGCGGCCGCGCCGGCCCCGCCCAGGGCGCCCAGAAGACCATGGGTCGTCGATATGGGAAATCCGAGCCGGCTGGCGAGCATCACCGTGGCCGCCGCCCCGCCCGCGACCGAGATGACAAAGATCTCGGAGGTCACCAGCGCATCCGGGACCAGACCCTTGCCGGTGAACTTGTGCAGCAGGGCGGACGCGAAGAAGACCGATGCGATGGATCCGGCGGCCGTCGTCACGGTGGCCCAGGCTAGGGCCGTCCGATAGCTCGCCAGGCCGCCGCCGTAGAGGCTGGCCACGCCCTTGAAATTGTCATTCGCGCCGTTTGAGAGCGCCAGGAACGCCGCCGCGAGCGCCAGCGAGAAGAGCAGGAACATTTGAGGACCCGGAAGTATCGCCTTAAGGGCCGCCGCAGCGGGGGCGGTCGGCCTTGGTGCAGGTGTTGGGGATGGGAAGCGGTCGCGCTCAGCAGCAGGCCGCCGCATGAGCGGCCTCGGTGAGCCGGTCGAACGGCAATCCGGCCCCGCAGCCCTCGAAGAGGCCGAAGTGACGCGACATGTCCCCGATGAGATCAAAATGCGGCGCCAGGCGGCTCTCGGCCAGCATGCGCCAGGTGTTCCCGCAGACTGGCGCGACCTTCCCCACCTCGAAGATGTGATGCTTGTCCAACGTCAGGCTCTGGGGCGCGTCCGGGACAGATCCGCGGTAGCGCGCCGCCTGGCCATAGTCCTCGCAGGCGGGCTCCAAGCCCTCCAGATTGAAGAGCCGATAGGTCGCCGAGTAGAACCGGATCGGCGCCGTCATCTCCGCAAGGCGGGGGTCTCCCACCGCCAATGGGCGATCGGACACCAGGCGGGGATCGGAGAAGCCGGCGTCCTTCGCCAGGGCGAGGAAGTCACCCCAGTAGAGCGCCCCGGCCAGGCACTCGCCATGAAGGACGGGATCGCGACGCAGGGCCGCCGGCACGCGCCGATCGGCATAGACGTCGGAGAAGTAGAGCTCGCCGCCGGGCTTCAGGAGGCGCCTGGCCGCGGCGAAGACGGCGGCCTTGTCCTCCACGAGATTGATCACGCAATTGGAGACGATGACGTCGAAGCCGCCAGAATCGAGCCCCAGGTCCTGCAGACGGGCGATGTCGCCATCGATGAAGGCCACGTTGGAGGCCGCATAACCGAAGGCGGCGCGATGCCACTCGGCGTGGCGGCGGGCGACGTCGAGCTGTTCGGGCGTCGCATCCACGCCGACGACTTGCCCAGAAGGACCGACAAGCTGAGCGAGCACGTAGACGTCCTGCCCGGCGCCGCAGCCCAGATCGAGGACCCGAGCGCCCTCGAGGACCGGCGGGGCGATGAGCCCGCACCCGTAGTAGCGGCCCCGAACCTCTTCATGGACACGTCCCATCGCCTCGCGCAGCCGCGGTGGGGGCGCTTCGAGAGTCGAGCAGGCGTCCGTACGCAGATCCTGCGAGCCCCCAAGGACCCGACCATAGTAGTCGCGCGCGTTTTCAAGGCCCATGTCGTCCATGAAGGCTCCTCTCTGATCTGGGTTTGCATGGAGAAGTTCGTCGGACGCCGCGCGCCGGTTACAGCTCAGGTCGGGTTTTTCACCGGCGCCGGACGCTGTAACCAGGTCGGGCCGCCGTTCGAACTAGGGGAGGTATGGCCCGGTGCGACCGGGCGGAGCCGGAGACATCACAGTTGACCATCCATCCTGGCCGCTCCCCGTTTCAGTCGTCGCAGGCGCCTGCGCTGGACCCGCGCAAGTTCAGCGACCCCGAGTTCACCCTGGATGGTTCGGCCCGCGCGCGTGTCGCCCTCACCGGCCTGGAAACCCTCTGGTTCAACACCGGGACGCTGTGCAATCTGACCTGTCGCAACTGCTACATCGAGAGCTCGCCCAGAAATGACGCCCTCGTCTATCTGAGCCTCGCCGAGGTTCGTGACTATCTGGACGAAGCCAAGCGCCTCGGCCTTGCGCCGGGCGAGATCGGTTTCACGGGGGGTGAGCCGTTCATGAACCCCGAAATCATCGCGATGCTCGAGACCACGCTCGCGGCGGGATACCGGGTGCTCGTGTTGACCAACGCCATGCGCCCCATGCTGCTGCGCAAGACCGCGCTCCTGGGCCTGCGCGACCAGGTGAGCGGGCGGCTCACGCTGCGCGTGAGCCTGGACCATCACACCGAGGCCGTGCATGACGCCGAGCGAGGATCCGGCGCATGGGCCAAGGCCACGTCGGGCCTTCAGTGGCTCGCGCAGCACGGCTTCGTCGTCGACATCGCCGGTCGCCGCCTGGCGGGCGAGAGCGAGGCGGCCGCGCGCGCCGGATACGCCCAACTGTTCGACCGCCTTGGTCTGGACGTCCCGGCGGATGACCCTGGCCGCCTCGTGCTCTTTCCCGAGATGGACGCCGCCGTCGACGCGCCTGAAATCACCGAAGCCTGCTGGGGCATCCTGGGGAGATCCCCGGACTCGGTGATGTGCGCCACGAGCCGAATGGTGGTGAAGCGCAAGGGCGCGGCGCGTCCGACCGTCGTCGCCTGCACCCTCACGCCATACGCCAGGGACTTCGATCTCGGCCCGACCCTTGCGGGCGCCGCCGCGCCGGTGCGCCTCAACCATCCCCATTGCGCGCGCTTCTGTGTCCTGGGCGGCGCCAGCTGCAGCGCCGCCTAGCCCCTTGACCCAAGCTCCACGCCCGTCGCAGCCGCCCTCCATTTCCGTCGTGATTCCGATCCTGAACGCGGCGGAAGGCCTGCCGGCCTGCCTGGCCTCGGTGGCGGAGGCCGATGAGATTGTGGTTGTGGACGGCGGCTCGACGGATGACGGCGCCGAGCGGGCGCGACGCCTGGGCGCGAAGGTGATCGACGCCGCCCGCGGGCGCGGCGTCCAGCTCCATGCCGGCGCGCTGGCCGCCCGCGGCGCCTGGCTGCTGTTCCTACACGCCGACACCCAGCTGGACGCCGGCTGGCGCGACACGGTGGACGCCTTCGCCTGCCGGCCGCAGGCGGCCGAGCGTGCGGCGAGCTTCCGCTTTGCCCTGGACGACAGCGACTGGCGCGCCAGGGTGCTGGAGCGCCTGGTCGCCGCCCGTGTCCGCCTGCTGGCCCTGCCGTACGGCGATCAGGGCCTGCTGATCCCTCGCGATCTCTACCGGCTGGTCGGCGGCTACCGGCCCCTGGCGCTCATGGAGGATGTCGATCTCGTGCGCCGCCTCGGAAGCCGCCGCCTGGCGCCGCTGCCCGTCGCGGCGCGAACCTCGTCCCGCCGCTGGCGCCAGGACGGGTGGATCGCCCGCAGCCTGCGCAATCTCGGCTGTCTTGCGCTCTACGGATTGGGCGCGCCGGTCGACCGGATCGCCAAGCTCTATGGCCGTTGAGCCGCGCCGCCGCCATCTGGTGATCTTCGCCCGTCGCCCGCAGTACGGCGTCGGCAAACGGCGGCTCGCCCGCGAGATCGGCGACCTCGCGGCCCTGCGCTTCGCGCGACGGGCGCTTTCGGCGCTGCGACGGCGGCTGGCCGACGGTCGGCGCTGGACGAGCTGGATCGCCGGCTCCCCGGATCGCCCGCTGGATTGGGCGGGCGCCGGTTGCGGTCTCCCGCAAGGCGGCGGAGACCTGGGCGCGCGCATGGGCCGCGTGCTGGCCCAGCTGCCGCCCGGCCCGGTCGTCATTATCGGCGCAGATACGCCCGGCGTGGGTCAACGCGATGTCGTTGCGGCGTTCAGGGCCCTGGGCGCCGCGGACGCGGTGTTCGGCCCCGCCGCCGACGGTGGCTACTGGCTCATCGGCCTTCGCCGGCCGGCGGCTCACCCCGACATCTTCCGGGACGTCCGTTGGTCCAGCCCCGACACCCTGGCCGACACGATGCGCAATCTCAAAGGTCGGCGCGTGGCGATGTTGGCGATCCGCGAAGACGTGGATGACGCAGGCGCGCTCGCCCGGCTTCAGACCGGCGACTTCCGGCCCTGGTGACCGAAGCGGCGCGGGCTCACCGCCATGAGCCGCGCCACCGCCTCCGGGTCCCATGCCACTGGGTCGGTGACCACCGCATGGTCGAGGCAGGTGTCGATGGGCGAGGCGGCTCGTGATCGCGGCAACCTCCGAATGACGTCGACAAGGAGCCGCCGGGCGGTCTCGGCGTTGCGTCGCATGACATCGAGAACGGCGGCGACCTCAACCGGCGCCTCGCTCTCGCGCCAGGCGTCGTAGTCGGTGACCAGGCAGACATTGGCGTAGGGCAGTTCCGCCTCGCGCGCCAACCGGGCCTCCGGCATGGCGGTCATGCCGATGACGTCGCAGCCGAGGCCCCGGTAGATGCGGCTCTCGGCCCGCGTCGAAAACTGCGGCCCTTCCATGGCCAGATAGGTGACGTCCTCGGCCACCGCCATGCTGAGGTCGCGGGCGGCCTCGACCGCCAGCCCCGACAACCGCGGGCAGGTCGGTTCCGCCATCGAGACGTGGGCGGTCAGGCCAGGCCCGAAAAAGGTTCCGGGGCGCCTGGCCGTGCGGTCGACATACTGGCCGACCACAGCCAGGGCTCCGGGCGCGAGATCCTCGCGTAGAGAACCCACGGCGGAAATCGAGAGGATGTCGGTGCATCCGGCCTGCTTGAGCGCGCTGATATTGGCGCGCGCATTGATGTCGCCGGGCGGAAGGCGGTGCCCCCGCCCATGACGGGGCAGGAAGACGACGCCCACGCCATCCATCTCGCCCATCAGAAGGTCGTCGGACGGCGGCCCCCAGGGCGTCGCCATCGACACCCAGCACCGGTTCTCCAAGGCCTCGATCTCATAGAGACCGGAACCGCCGATCACCCCCAGCTTCCACTCGGTCATGTCTTGCCTTCGCCCTAGCCGCGGAAGTGGGTCTTGAGGACGCGCCCGACCGTCTCGGCGCCGTCAGCCGCGGTGATGTCGTCCTTGGCGACATAGACCACGACGCCCGACCGACCCAGGCGGCCCACATCGCGAGCCGCCTCGGCGATCCCCAGGACCGTGAGCCCGCCCGCCTGAGCGAGACGCTCGATGACGGTCCGCGCCACAGCGATGTCGGTGAGGCCGGCGAAGACCACCGGAACCGCCGGCGCATGACGCGACAGCGCCTCGAAGACGTCAGCGGCGGTCTGGGGGATCGTCGAACTGATCGCCGTTGAAATGATCGCGCCCGCGGCCGAGGCCGCAGCGCCCGCCGAGAGGGTCTCGAACGCCGCAGGCGTTGGCGCGTAGCCGAGCCTTTCCAGCAAGGGGCGCATCTCCGCCACGATGAAGGGATGAGGGCGCGCCAGCAGCACGGGCCTGTCCTGAGCCATTCGGTCTCCTCCGAGCTCGGCGCGCATCCGCCGATCTCCGATTAGTTCGTGCGGCGCCGCAGCGAGGTTACAGGTTCAGCGAGCGCTTTGCTGTCCAGCCCGCCGCGCGCGCCCGCGAAGCCACGGATGTTGGATTTGGACGCCCAGCCGTCCCAGCCGCGGCCCGCGCAAAGCTCACACCGAGGCCAGATACAATCGTGAGAGTTCCTGCGCGGCGATGATCAGCGGCAGTCCGCTCTGCTCAACCCGCGCCTGCACCAGCGCGCCCTCAAGGGCCGACAAGGTCAGTGACGCGAGGCGCTGGGCTCGATCGGAGGCTACGCCGTCTCGCTCAAGACGGGCGGCGAGTTCGCCTGACCATGCCCGCAGCGCATCCTGGCCGGCAGCGGTGATCGGCCCGTCCTGGGGCGCATTCTCGAGCAGGACGGTCGTCATGGGCGCGCCGTCGCGATAGCCGGACTGCGCCATCCAAGCGGCCAGAAGCTCGGCGTGCGCCGTCACGAGTTCGCCCGCCGATTGGGTGGATTCGGCGAGGCCCCGGACGGTTCCTAGGACCCGTCGTCCGGCCTCCCGCACGGCCGCCGCGCCTATCGCGGCCTTGCCGCCGGGAAAGTAGTGGTAGACGGACCCTTTCGGCGCGCCGCTCGCCTCGACGATCTCGGCCAGCCCCGTCGCCGCATAGCCCTTCTGCCTGAACAGTCGGACTGCGGCGTCAACGATCGCGTCGCGGTGTTTTGCTGGCGGCGGCAAGATCTGGCTCCACTCCCCTCAACGAGGCCTGCCACAGCCTGAGACGACAGCAAAGCTGCGATCAGAACTATATTGACCGGTCTATATAGACAATGGATGGATGTCCACCTGTTCAAGACAGGGAGACGCAGATGGAACGGGATCAGGCGACGCGGGCGCCCGCCGAGGTTCTCACCGACCAGACGTCAGCGACGATTGAGGAGGTCGCCGAGGGACTCTACGAAAGCCTTCGCCACGGCCGGTTGGCCCCGATGCCGTTGCGGCCTCAGGACGAGGCCCTGCTGGCGCAGTGCGAGAGCTTCCATTTCGCGGATTCCCGACGCCTTGCCGGATGGTCTGTCGGCGAGGGCCGAGCGGTGCTCCTGGTCCACGGATGGGGCGGCAGAGGCGCCCAGATGGCGAAGATCGCCCTGGCGCTCGCAGACCACGGCTTCCGCGCCGTCTTCTTTGATGCGGGCGCACATGGGAATTCCGATCCCATGCCGATGGGCTTCGATCGATTCATGGAAGACGCGGCCGAACTTCAGGCCTGTGTGGGACAAGCGCCCTACGCGTGGATCGGTCACTCGGCTGGCGCGCTGGCGATGATGTCGGCGCGCCGGACGCACGGGATCGCCGCCGAGCGCTTCGTCTGTATCGCGACGCCCTTCTTCCCCTACGTGCCCATTGAGCGAATGCAGCGAAGCCGTGCGCCGCAGGCCGCCCTGGACCTGGTGAAGGTTCGCATCGCGGCTCAGTTCGAGGCCTCGTGGACTCAGCTTGAGGGCGGACTTGCCTGGAGGCCGGATCCCGCACAGGCCCTGATGTTCGCCTACGACGCCGCTGACGAGGTCGCCCGTCCATCCGATGCGGACGCGATCCTGTCCGCCTGTCCGGCCGCCGCCCTGGTTCAAACTGAGGGACTTGGCCACAATCGCATCTTGCAGTCCGACAAGGTGATCAGCGCGATCCTGGCGCACTTGGCCTAGCGCCAGCGCATAGGTCGACCAGATCGTGCCGCAGACTTGGACGTCCGGGCGGAACACCCGCCAACCTGGCCAGCCTGCGGCTCAGGCCCGTTGGCGCCGCGATAGATCAGAGCGTCTCATTTGACGCCGAGGAGACGGTCGAGAGACAGCCCGCCGCCGCCGCGGGCCAGGAGCGGCAGCAGGATCGCCGCCCAGCTCAGGTGCGTCGGCCAGGCGTCGGGATAGACGAAGGTCTGGATCACCAGGGTCATGCCCAGGAGGGCGGCGGCCGACAGGCGCGTGAAGAGCCCCAGGACGAGCAGGATGGGAAACAGGTGTTCCGAATAGGTCGCCAGATGCGCGGCGATGTCCGATGGGATCAGCGGCACCTGATATTCCTCGGCGAAGAGGGCGTAGGTTCCTGGCGTGATCGTCAGGAGCCCCTCGACCTTCGTGCGCCCGGAGAGGAAGAAGACGCCGGCCGCGCCGAAGCGCGCGACCAGCAGCAACAGCCCGTCAGGCAGCAGCTTCTCCGCCGTCTGGCCGAACATCTGGACAGGCTTGAGCGCGGTCGTCGGGTTCAATGTCATGGGCCTGGTCTCCCAATGGCCGATTGCAGGGGCTCGAAGGCCCCGAAGTCGATGAAGGCGGCGATGTGGCGCGACAGGTCGGCCTGGGGGTCGGCCGTGAGGGCGGCCGTCGCCGCGCCGCCCAAGGGCTCTCCGCGCCAGCAGGCCTTCAGGAAGGCGAAACCCGCCGCGTCCAGAACCAACGCGACCACGTCCCCCCAGGGCCGGGCCACCAGCGCGCCCTCGGCGCGCCAGTCCACTTGAACCTCGTCCGGCGCCGGCGCGGGCGGGCGGTTCAGCCGCCAGATCGTGGGCGCCGGATCGGGGAACCAGCCCAGCCGTGCGCTCGGATGGAGCCGCAGGGTGAGTTCGAAGAGCCGGTCCGGCGGCAGGTCCGCCAGGGCGCCTGAGGCCAGGACGGGGGCGTCCGCCGCGGTGTGGGACTCGATCCAGAAGCGGTCGAGGCTCGCCACGCCAGGCAGGTAGCTCAGCGCCTCCGCCGGCGGGAACGTCGCCAGGAAGTCCGGGAAGCCCTCGCCGAAGGCCATCAGGGAGGGCCCTCGCGCCCAGTCGACCTCGAGATAGGCATGGGCGGCGGCGGAGAACCATTCGGCGCCGACCAGTCGCTCCACGGTCGGAAAATTCGCGCGGAGCGCATCCAGGAGGCCCTTGAAGACCGTGTTGCGATAGACCGTCATGCCGGCCTCGAGCCGCGCGGGATCTCCGTAGCCGCGGGGCGGGCGACCATCCCGCAGAGCCGCGGCGAAGGCGTCCTGGAAGGCGGCGAGACTAGACATGGGCGAGGTCCGGATCGGCGGAAAGTGACCCACCGGCCAAAATCTCCGCAGCCCGGTCGCGCTCGCTCAGCAGGTCACCGAAGCTCGGGATATCCTCGTCCCGCTCGATCAGGGTGGGCCTGGCGCCGACACGCGCGATGAGGCGCTCATAGAGACGCCAGACCGGCTCGGCGACCGGGGCGCCGTGGGTGTCGATCAGCAGGCGCTCCCCGAGCCTGCCGTCCGGCGTATGGCCGGCCAGATGGATCTCGCCGATCGCGCTCCCGGGGACGGCGTCGAGATAGGCTTCGGGGGAGAAGCCCAGGTTGCAGGCGCTCACGAAGACATTGTTGACGTCGACCAGCAGGCCGCAGCCTGTGCGCCGCACCAGCTCCAGGAGGAATTCGACCTCGTCCAGGTCATGCCCCTCCAGGGGCATGTAGAGGGAGGGGTTCTCGACCAGGATGGCGCGGCCGAGCGCCGCCTGGGTCCGGTCGATGTTGGCGGCAATGCGATCGAGCGCCGCGCGGGTCCTGGGAAACGGCAGCAGATCGGGATTGTAGGCGCCCTGCCAGGCCGACCAGGCCAGGTGTTCTGAAACGACGAATGGCGAGAACCGGTCCACAAGCGCCTTGAGGCGAGCCAGGTGGGCCGGGTCGGGATCGGCGTCGGCGGCCAGCGACAGCCCGACCCCGTGCAGGCTCAGCTCGTGATCGCAGCGCAGCGCCTCCAGCATGGCGAGCCTTGGGCCGCCCGCGACCATGTAGTTTTCGGGATGAACCTCGAACCACAGTCCGACCGCCTGACAGGCCATCGCCTCGTCGAAGTGTTCGGGCTTGAAGCCCAGTCCGGCGGTCGGTCGCATCATCGTGCTCTGTGGTCAGGCTCAGCCTTTGACGGCGAGCGAGCCCGGCCCCTTGGGGGTCTGGATGGTCACGCAGGTGCCGGCGGGGACGTACTTCCAGGCGTTGCCCTGGTAGTCGACCTTGGAGGTGCCGGCGCAGCTGGTGCCGGCGCCCGCCTTGCAGTCGTTCTTTCCGGCCAGGGACACGCCGTAGCACTTCTCCATCTTGGGCTTGTCCTTGGCGCCGTCCGCGGCCAGGGCCGCGCCGGACGAGAGGGCGACGAGGGCCATGGCGGCCAGGAGGGTCTGGGGGGTGTTCATGATGTTCGCCTGTCTGTTGCTAGGGGGACGCGCGGACGCCCCGCAGGGACGTCCGCGCCATGACCGGATTGGGGCTGGGGTGCAGGGGCCGGTCACACAGAGCAATTCGCGTGGAGCCCGGCGCAGGTTACAGCAGGCGATCGAAAATATTCGCGGCGCGACGAATCACGCGAAATCGGGGCGTTCGGTGTAACCAGACGAACGTCCCGAGCGAATTCGACAGGTGAGGAGCACGTGTGAAAGCAACGGAAGTCCGCCTGAAGGCCCTGATGATCAGAGGTCTTGATGGTGACGCCGGCGCTCACCGTGAACTCCTCGGCGACCTTGCGACCCTCCTGCGCGGCTTTTATCGCCGAAGGGTCGGACGCGAGGCCGCGGACCTGGAGGACCTAGTGCAAGAGACCCTGATCGCCGTGCATACGCGGCGCGCCAGCTTCCACCGCGAGGCGCCCTTCACGCCCTGGGTCTACGCCATGGCTCAGTACAAGCTCGTGGACTACCAGCGCCGCAGCCGCTACCGCGTCACCTCGCCGCTGGAGGTTGCGCTCGACATTGCCGAGGCCGATGTCTCGGACGCCGCCACGGCGGGATCGGACCTGGAACGCCTCATGAGCGAACTACCCGCCAAGCAGCGGGACGCCATCCGTTTCGTCAAGATCCAGGGCCTGAGCGTCGCCGAGGCGGCCGAGCGCAGCGGCCAGTCGCAGTCGGCGGTCAAGGTCAGCGTCCACAGGGGCCTGAAGGCGCTGATGGCCCGCGTACGTAGGGGACAGAACGATGCGAACTGAGGATCTGATCGACGACCTCGCCGGCTGCCTGCGTCCCGTTTCCCCGCATGCCGTGGCGCTCCGCCTTGGCCTGGGCGTCTCTCTCGGTGGCATCGCCGCGCTCGGGCTGCTGCTGGTCCTGTTCGGCCTTCGGCCCGATCTGGCCGAGGCGTCGCATTCGATGATGTTCTGGATGAAGCTGCTGTTCACCGCGAGCTTCGGACTTGCGGCCTTCGCCCTCGTCGGCCGGCTGGGTCGGCCCGGCGGCGAGGGACGCGGCGCCTGGTGGGCGCTGGGCCTCCCCGTGGCCGTCTTCGCCCTCATGGGCGTTGCGCAACTGACCGCAGCCCCGGCTTCCGACCGCCTGCTGATGTGGATGGGACACAGCGCCGCCCAGTGCCCGCTTCGCATCATGGCGCTCGCCGCGCCGGTCTATGCCGGGGTCCTGTGGGCGTTCCGGCGCCTGGCGCCGACCCGGCCGGGCCTCGCCGGCTTCGGCGCCGGCGTGCTGTCGGGCTGCGCGGGGGCGAGCGTCTATGCGCTCTATTGCACCGAGAACGCCGCCGCCTTCCTGGCCACCTGGTATACCTTGGGCATCCTCGGTTCGGGTCTCGTCGGCGGCCTGCTGGGCAAGCGCCTGCTCCGCTGGTGAGCGTCGCGTTGCGCCGCCGATCGCCTCAGGGCGCGGCGTGCTTGCCCGAGGTCCAGCCGGAGGGCGACAGCTCCAGCTGCGCGAACGCCAGGGGCGCGTCCTCCAGGGGTGTCGCCAGGGTGTCGTTCCATCGGTTCAGGAAGCCGAAGAAGGCGATGACCGAAAGGATCTCGGCGAGCGCCTCGTCATCGTAGTGCGCCTTGGCGGCGGCGAAGTCCTCGTCCTCCACCGCATTGGGCGTCTGCGCCGCGAGCATCGCCAGACGCAGCGCCGCGCGCTCGGCGTCGCTGAAGAGCGGGCTGTCCTCGAACGACCATAGGGCCGCCAGCCGCTCGGCCTCCAGCCCCACGCGATGGGCCTGGTGCGCGGTGTGGGCCTGACAGTAGCGGCATCCCGAGGACAGCGAGGCGACATAGGCGATCATCTGCTTGAGGGACGGCGCGATCACCCCGCCCGGGCCCATGACCGCGGCGCCGAGCCCCATGAACGCCTGGAGCACGGCCGGCCGGTGGGCCATGGCGCGCAGGCTGTTGGGCACGAAGCCCATCTGGGCCTCGACGGCGGCGAAGGCTTGGGCGGCGGCGTCGTGAATAGTGGCTGGAGGCTCTAGGCGCATGGGTCGTTCCTTGTGGTGTGCTGAGCGTCAACCGCGGCCGCGGACCGGGTAGCCCCTGGCCTGCACGAACTGCAGGCCGCCGAGCAGCGCCTGGAGGTCGGGCCGTGCGAAGGGGGCGTTGGAGACATCGAGAATCTGGACGGCGCCGTCGGGATTGATCACGAAGACCCCCGGCTCGGCGAACGGCCGGTCCGTCTCCTTCGCGGAGATCGGATCGGAGACATAGAGACCAAGCCGCCTCATTTGGTCCAGCGACAGATCATAGCCGACCGGGAAGGACCACCCCTGTTCGGCCACGTCCGCCTCGGCCTTCTCGCGAGGGTCCGCCGAGATCGCGGTCACCCAGATTCCGGCCCCGTCGAAGTCGTCCCGCAGGGCCTGCAGCCGACCGATATAGCCCTTGCACAGCGGGCAGTGCCGCCCCCGGTAGACCACCACAAGCCGCCAGCCCTCCTGGTCGGCCGGCGAGATCTCGCCGCCGCCCACGGCCGGCACGGTGAAGGCGGGGAAGGCCGCGCCCGCGGCCAGCCGCACCTGATGCGTCGAAACGTCCGTTCCCGCCATGCCGGTCTCCCGTCGATGCGCGCGCTGGCGAAAAGCCGGGCGCTTGCTCACTAGTTCGGTCGGCGCCGAGGCGCGGTTACAGGCCACAGCAAAGATTTCGGACGCTGTAACCGGGTCCCGGCGCCGCGCGAATTCTCCACCAGACCGTGACGGTTGCGGCGTCCCGCCGGCGTCCGGAACGAAGGGGAGAGATCTTGACCTTCGATTGGCTTGCAGATCTGCGCGTGGAGCGAGGTTCGGTCCATGTCCTGAAGACGGGGGCGATCGTCCCGCTCGACTGGGCCTTCGTGGGCGACGTCGCCAAGGGGCTCGCCTACTACGGCCCGATCCGTCTGAAGGCGGTGATCGCGCGCGCGGTCCGCCCTGGCCCGCGCATCTGGTTCACCCCCGACCAGCCGAGACCCTGGTACATGGTCTGGAACGCCGTGTTCTGGTCCGGCGCCCAGATCAGCGCGAGCGCGAAGGGCGCGGTCGCCGCCTTCTATTTCGAGGACTCCACGACCGGCGCCACGCCCCCCACCCCGGGCCTGGCCTGCTTCAACGGACGCTGCACCGACGTCAGCAAGAGCCACGTCGCCAGGACGTTCGAGACGGTGTTCGGCTATCCCTTGCTCGTCGATCCGCGGACTTGGCGCGGCGTCGCCGTCGAGAAGAGTGAAAAGAACGGCGCCCATGACGGCCGGATCGTCTTCTGTCCGATGGAGCCGGCGCCCGGCAAGGTCTACCAGCGTCTCGTCGACAGTCTCGACGGGGGCCAGGCGCGCGACCTGCGCACGCCCTGCGTCGATGGCGAGCCCGTGCTGGTGTTCGTCAAGACGCGGCCGGGCCACGACCGGTTCGCCAATTACAACACCAGTGTCGCCCTTCGCCGACCCGACGAGGTCTTCAGCGTCGATGAGCTCGAGACCATCCGGCGTTTTGCCCGGGCCATGCAACTCGACTGGGGCGGCCTCGACATCCTGCGCGACCGAAGCGACGGCCGACTCTACATCGTCGACGTCAACAAGACCGACATGCCGCCGCTGGCCTTGTCCTTCCGGGACAAGATGCGCGCCACCCGCCGACTGGCGGGCGCCTTGCGCCGGATGGTCCGGCGCGCCGTGGAGGCGCGCGCGTCATGAGCCGAAGCTGAAGAGAGGCGACTAGACAGGCGTTCGACCCGCCTCGGCCTCTCGCAGGATTCCCAGCGCGATCGCCTTGGCCTCCAGGGCGGGGCGGCTGTCGTGCCCCATCGTGGCCATGACCACGGCGCCCTCCTTGAGGAGGGAAAGCCGTCTCGCGATATCGTTGGGATTGGGCAGGCCGGCGCGGTCGGCGATTTCGGCCAGCTGGGCGGACAGCCTGGCCACATGCGCGGTGGCTTCGCGATTGATGGGGTGATCCGGATCCTGGAACTCCGAACACGCCTTGGCGAACATGCATCCGTGAAAGTCCGGCTCGCTGAACCATTCATCGAGGGCGTCGAACATGGCGATCAGCTGGTCCCGCGGCGTGGACGCAAGTTCGGCCATGCGGCGGAACAGCCAACCCCGAAGGAACTCGTCACGCAGCCTGAGCGTGGCGACGATCAGGTCGTCCTTTGTCTTGAAGTGCTTGTAGATCGAGGTCTTCGATATGCCGGCTTCGACCACGAGCGTGTCCATCCCGGTGGCCTGGAAGCCGCGGCGATAGAAGATGTCCGTCGCCTTCTGAATCAGTTCGTCACGCTTTGATCGGGCCATTTCTCGCGACTCCAGGCTGACGACCGTCGCCGAGGCGGCGCAGCCAACTCAATCCAGACAGCTTTCCGACGCCTGCCAGCGACGATGGGTGAAGATCGCGCTTGACAAGGTGTACCGATCGGTACACCTACATCAGTACCGATCGGTACACCTTGTAGTCATTACCCCCCAAAATTCCTAGCCTCAAAGGAAACTGCGATGAAAACCTCCGCTGCGGCCCACATTCGCCGCGCGCTGCTGGTCGGTGTTGCGACCGCGCTGACCGGCCTGACTTCTGTCGGATCGGCCCATGCCGACGGCCTGCCAGACCCCGGCTTCGAAATCGTTCAGGGACAGACCGCCCTGCTCGTGACGGATCCGCAGAATGACTTCCTCAGCCCCGATGGCGTCGCCTGGGGCGTCGTCGGGAAGAACGTCGAGGCCAATGGGACGGTCGGGCACATCGACCAGCTTTTCGCCGCGGCGAAGGCCACGGGCATGCCGGTGTTCGTCTCTCCTCACTACTACTACCCGCACGACCACGGCTGGCGTTTCGAGGGCGCCCTCGAAGCGCTGATGCACCAGATCGGCATGTTCGACCGCAAGGGGCCGCTGACGACGGAAGGGTTCGAAGGTTCGGGCGCGGACTGGCTTGGCCAGTACAAGCGCTACATCAACGACGGGCAGACGGTCGTGACCAGTCCCCACAAGGTGTTTGGACCGGAAACCAACGACCTGGTTCTGCAACTGCGCAAGCGCGGGATCTCCAAGGTGATCATCGCCGGCATGTCGGCCAACCTGTGCACCGAAGCCCACATGCGCGAACTGCTCGAGCAGGGGTTCGAAGTCATGGTGGTGACGGACGCGACGGCCGCGGCCCAGCTGCCGGGCCTGGACGGCTATGCCGCCGCCCAGGCGAACTTCCGCATGATCGCAAACCACGTCGCCGACACCGACACGACGGTCGCCTCCATCCGCGCGGCTCGCCGCAACTGACACAGAACCTCGGCGAACGCCGGCTGGGGCATGATCCCCAGCCGGCGCCCTCGAGGGGAGCCTCCCATGACCCGATCCCCTGACTTCGTTTTCACCCCTGAGACGGCGCGCGCGAAAGTCCGGTCCGCCGAAGACGCCTGGAACACGCGGCAGCCGGCGCGGATTGCGCTGGCCTACTCGCCTGACAGCCGATGGCGCAATCGGTCCGAATTCCTCAGCGGCCGCTCCGCGATCGAGGCGTTCCTGACCCGCAAATGGCTGCGCGAACTCGACTACCGCCTGATTAAGGAGCTCTGGGCGTTTGACCGGAACAGGATCGCCGTCCGGTTCGCCTACGAATGGCGCGACGATTCCGGCAACTGGTTCCGCGCCCACGGCAACGAGAACTGGGAATTCGATTCCGACGGGCTGATGCGCCTGCGCCTGGCGAGCATCAACGACCTGCCGATCGGCGAGGCGGACCGGAAGTTCCATTGGCCTCTTGGGCCACGGCCGGTCGATCATTCCGGGCTGACCGAGCTTGGACTGTGAGCTTCAATTGCGGTCGGCCGCAGAGGCGGCGGCCGTGCAGCCTCGATCATTCCAGGGTGCCAGGATCGGGGGCGACGATGGCGAACCGGTTCCGGGCTCACCCCAGGCGCAGGCCCAGGGCGACGATCGCCTCCAGGGGGTTCATCAACGCCTCTCCGAGCTCGGTCAGCGCATACTCGACGGTCGGCGGCGAGGTCGCGACTTCGGTCCTGCGCACCAAGCCCTCGGCCTCCAGCTCGCGAAGCCGGGTCGTCAGGACCTTCGGGGTGATCTGCGGCAGGTCGAGGCGCAGCTCGCTGAAGCGGCGGGGACCGCCGCTCAGTTTCCAGACCACGGCGAGCGTCCAGGCGCGCCCGAGCAAGACCAAGGCCTTGCGGCCGCCGCATGCCGCCGGAAGCGGCGCGGATCGGTTCTTGCGCAGCTTCAGGGCCATCGGGGCTCACCGGTATCCGGGGTGAAACCCCATTCGTCTGCGCCAAGCGGCCGCGGGGTCGCCGAATGACCTCGCAGGCGGTTAGGAAAGGATCGCAGGCGCGGCGAACACGCCACACAGGGGAACCGGGCATGACCTTCGAGAAGCCACCGGGCGAGATCCACAGCATGCCGTTGGGGTTCGGCGCCGCCTGCGGTCCGCGCCAACTCCCGCCGGGCGTCGCCCGCGCTCCAGTCGCCTTCGAACGCCTCTCGGCGTCCTTCCTTACCGATCCCAGCTCGCTCGCCGCGATCCTGCCCGAACGGCTGGAGATACGCGGCGAGCCGGTCGTCACGCTGCAGTTCAATCAATTTCGGGACGTGGTCTGGCTGGCGGGCCGCGGTTACAGCCTGCTGTCGGTCCTGGTCCCTGTCCGCTACAGGTCGGCCGCCGAGACGCTCGACGGCCTCTATCAAGCCGTCATGTGGGAGAACATGGCCGAGCCTATCCTCTCGGGCCGGGAGCAATGCGGACATCCGAAGCTCTTCGCCGATCTCGAAGGGCCCGAGACCTCCGCCGGGCGCGTGCGGGCCAGGGCGAGCTGGGACGGATTCCAGTTCGCCGAACTGACGGCCGATGCTCTCGTGGAAGCGACCCCTGCCCAGCAGTCGCAACTGCAGACCGCCGCGGGCGCCGGACTCCTGCACGTGAAATACATTCCGCGCACCGGCGACTGGGACGTGGCGGACGCGGACGACTATTCGCTGACGCCCTTGCCGGGCCGGTCGAACCTGGAGGATCCGCAGCCCCGCCCTCGGATCAGGGTGGGCGTGGGCACGGTCGCCTTCCTGCGCCCGACCTGGGCGCAGATGCCCACGCAACATCACATCGTGGCGGCGCTGGCGAGCTTGCCGCAGCTGGAGCCGCGTGGCGGCGTCGTCATGTCTGGAACCACCCACATCGATTGCTCCGATCAGCGCATCCTGGCCTAGCCGCCAGGAGATCCCCGGCGCGGCCATCAGGACCGGCCGCGCGGCGGAGCGCGGCCGGTCCCAGACCGTCTCCCGTCAGTCGATGTTCACGACCTGGCCTTGGCCCTGACGAGCCATGGCCCGGAGGTCGGCGTCTGTGACGGGACTACCACCGACGCCCCAGGCGCCGGGCTGGACGTCCTGGATGGTCACCCAGGTGACCGGCCGCAGGCCCTCGCCCTCGACTGACACGACGGCGTCGGTCACCTTGCGGATGATTTCCTGCTTCTGTTCCAGCGTCAGATAGTTTCCGACGCCAGTGATCTGCACGAGCGGCATGGTCGTTCCTTTCCTTGTGACGAAGCGGCCTCAGGTGGCCTCAGGCGGCCTTGGTCCAGGCCGCCGGCGCGAACGCCGCGTCGAGCGGGGTTTCAGCGAGGTGGTTGGTGTAGTTGGAGAGCGTCTTCAGCCCGACGCCGAGGACGACTTCGAGAACCTGCTGCGGTCCGTAGCCCGCGGCGAGGAACGCGGCCGTCTCGGCGTCCGTCGGCCACCCCCGCGAAATCACCACCATGCGGGTGAACTGACGCAGCGCCTCCAGCTTGGCGTCCGCGATCGGCGCGCCCGCGCGGATCGAGTCGATGACGTGCTGCGGCACCTTCTGCATCCCCGCAATGGCCGAGTGGGCGGCCATGCAGTAGGCGCATTCGTTCTCGTAGCTGGTGGTGAGCAGCACGGTCTGGCGCTCGGCCGGGCTGAGGGAGCTCGTGTCGAAGATGCCGGAGAGCGTGGTGTAGGCCGCCACGAGCGCCGGGGCGTTGGCCATCACGCCCAACAGGTTGGGGATGAAACCGTAACCCTTCTGGGCGGCGGTTAGGGTCGGCTTGGCTCCCTCGGGGGCGGTATCGACGGTGTGAACGGGATAGGTCATCAGTTTCTCCTTGATTGAACGCAGTTATTTGGAATGATCGTTCCAAATTGGGGAAAAAGGGGAAGGTCCTCAGTCGAGGCGGCTCAGCGCCTCCTCGACGACCGAGGCCAGAAGATCGGAATCCGGCCGGCTTCGGATCAGCACCATGAGGCCGATCAGGCTGGCCAGGAGGCCCCTGGCCATGGCGTCCGACGGACGGCCTTCGGGGATCTCGCCCGCCGCGCGACCCGCCTCGATGCGCGACCTCAGGAAGGCTTCGATCTGCACCTGCGCCTCGGCGACGATCCTTGCCGCCTCGGGATCATGGGCGGCGAGCTCAAGGGCGGTGTTGGTCAGAAGGCATCCCCGGTTTCCGCCGGGAAACGTGGCCGCCGACTGGAAGGACACAAAGAGCTGGCGGATCGCTTCCTTCGGCCCGTACTGGGTCGCCAGAGCCGCCAGGAGCTGGCCGCGGACCCGTTCGTCGAACATCCGCAGCGCCTCGAGGAAGAGCTCGTGCTTGTCGCCGAAGGTCGCATAGAGGCTGCCACGGTTCACCCCCATGCAGTCCACCAGGTCCTGCATGGAGGTCGACGCATAGCCTCGGCTCCAGAAGGCCTGCATGGCCTTGTCGAGAACCTCGTCACGATTGAACTGTTTTTCAGCTGGCATTCGTCGCTCCTGATCCTTGAGATAGTCGTTCTGGAACGATCGTTCAAGATCGCCCCCACGACTTATTTCGGAGCGCTGACGCTGGATCAGACCTGGGGGGCGCCCATGCCTCTCATCGCGCGACAGAGGGGTTCAGTAGATCGGTTGGCCGGGTTGGATGGGGATGGCGGACAGGAACCGCCCCAGCACATCGAGGGCCCTCGCCCAGAACATCTGAGCGTCCTCGGCCGCGTCACAGGCCGGGGTGTCGATATAGACGACCATCGAGAACCCGCTGACGCCGGCCTCGAGGAAGGTCGCGCCTTCCAGTTCCCAGCGGAATTGCACGGGATCCTGATATCCCACCGCGTTCAGGCGACGTTCGAACTGGAAGAAGATCGGGAAGTAGTTGGACGCCTTCTCGATGAAGACGCCGGAATTGACGGCGAACTCGACGTATCCGCGAATACGATGGCGTCCGTCGACCGCCACGCGCCCGCTGACGCAGCCTATCGTGAAGAGACCCGTCTGCGGCCGGTTGATCGCCGCAACGAGCGCGCGGAGCGGCGCATCCTCGACGAGCTCCGGCACCTGGGACAGGCCGGAGGGATCACCCTTCAGGTTCCTGAAGCCATGGTTTGCGCCTCCGTCGGCGCGCGCCGACGGGTCGGAGGCGTAGGGCACCCCCTTCCCCCGGTGCCCGATGCTGAGGAAATTTCCGTAGCGTCGTCCGCCCGCGGGCGGTTGCTCCGAGGCCAGGGTCATCTGCGGCCCGATCAGCCAAGATGCTTCAGGATGCGCACCAGACGTCGCGTCGCCTTGGAAAACAGAAGCGGCGTGAACACCTCTCCGGCCACCCGTTTGTTGATCTCGCCCCGCGTCGGGTAAGGCGCGACCACGGCTGTCATGTCCCGCACCTTCAGCCCTGCGGTCATGGCCAGGACCCAGGGCTGGATCAGGTCTCCGGCCTGGCGGCCGACGATAGACGCGCCGAGCAGCCGGCCCCTGCGGTCCAGGATCAGCTTCGCCCCGCCCCGCGTATCGGCCTCGGCGCGCGCCCGATCATTGTCCGCAAAGCGGCTTCTGACGATCCGGACCCCCTCGCCATGGCGCTCTATGGCTTCGCCTTCGGTGAGGCCGACGCCGGCGATCTCGGGGTCGGTATAGGTGACGCGCGGCGCGATGAGGGCGTCGGCGTCGATGGGTTGGGCGAACAGCGCCTTTCGGATGACCAGCGAAGCCTGGGCGCCCGCCACGTGAGTGAACGCGCCGCGCCCGGCCACGTCGCCGACGGCGAAGACCGCCCGGTTCGAGACCGAACGCAGTCTGCGGTCGGTGACGATCCCCCGGGCGTCGAAGCGGACGCCGGCCGCCTCGAGGTTGAGGTCTTCCAGGTTCGGCGCGCGGCCGGCCGCCACCAGCAGATGGGACCCCTCGATTTCGATCTGTCGACCGTTCTGGGTGACGGATAGCTCGACGCCGTCCGGACGCCTGCCGATCCGGGAGACCGCCGCGCCCTCCAGCACCTCGACGCCATCCCTTGCGATCTGATCGAGGACATCGGCCGCCATCTCGCGATCTTCGCGCATCAGGGCCTGGCCCTGCTCGATCACGACGACCTCCGATCCCAGGCGGCGGAACGCCTGGCCAAGTTCCAGCCCGATCGGGCCGGCGCCCAGGATCACGAGCCGTCGCGGCGCGGCGGTGAGCGAGAAGACCGTCTCGTTGGTCAGATAGGGGACGTTGTCGAGCCCCTCGATCGACGGCGCGCGGGGCCGCGATCCGGTCGCCACCACGATCTTGCGCGCGGTCACCCTCACGTCGTCGCCTTCCACGGTGCGCGGCCCGACAAAGGCGGCCGACTGGCGGATGACGACCACGCCGAGGCCCTCGAACCGCTCCTGACTGTCATGGGGCGCGATGCCCGCGATGACGGCGTGCACGTGGTCCATGACCCTGGAAAAATCGACCTGCGGCCGCGCATCGACGCCGATGGCCGCACTCGTGGCCGCATCGTGCGCCGCCTTGGCCGCGGAGATCAGGGCCTTGGACGGCACGCACCCGAAGTTGAGGCAGTCGCCGCCCATCTCGCCGCGCTCGAACAGCACCACCCGAAGGCCGAGCTGAGCCGCGCCCGAGGCGACCGACAGACCGCCGGAGCCCGCCCCGATGACCGCGAGGTCCGCATGCAGGTGTTTCATCTTCAGGCCTCCCGGCCGCGGCGAAGCCGGCGCATCGCGACGGGCAGCAGAGAAAGCAGCGCCAGACCGACCAGGGGCCCGAGCAGATAGGGTTCGAGAAGGATGGAGAGATCGGGTTCGCCGCCGCGTTCGAAGACGCGCCCCAGGCCCGCGCCCATCCAGCTGTAGACGAGGGTGGCCGGCGCCATGCCGATGAAGGAGCCGACGACATAGGCCCGCAGAGGCGCGCCGGCCACGCCGGCGGCGATATTGACCAGCCAGAACGGCACAAGCGGGATCAGGCGGACGGTGAGGATGTAGGACAGCGCATCGCGCGACACGCCGTCGACGATGCGCTTGAGGGTCCCGCCCTGGGCTTCGGCCCGGCGCCGCAGGGGTTCGCCGAAGGCCGAACGGGTGGCGGCGTAGATCGCCGTCGCGCCGGCCGTGGCGCCGACCAGGGACGCCGCGCCGCCCAGCCAGACGCCGAACAGGAAGCCGCCGGAGAGGGTCATGATCGCCGCGCCGGGCACCGAGGCGGCGGTGACGACGGCATAGGCCGCGACGAAGGCCGCGACCGCGAGCACCGGGTGCGCGGAGACCTGGCTACGCAGGGCGGCCTCATTGTCGCGCAGCGCCGGAAGCGACAGAGCCTCGCCGACGCCCGACGCATAGACGCCGATCAGGACGGCCAGCACCGCCAGCAGCGGCCAATAGCGGCGAACAAAACCCATCCAGAGACTCCGGTCATCACGCGGCGCCTGCGGGCCGCCAGTCCTCCGGTAGTTCGCACGGCGCCGCTGTTCGGTTACGCCGGCAGACCACAGAGTTCAGCCGCGCCGCCGCTGGGCGCGTCAGCCGGCCGCCTGTCGCCGTGCGGCCGGCGTCAGCCAGCGGCTCTGGAATTCCGGTCCGGGCACCGCGCGACCGAAGAGGAACCCCTGCGCCAGCCGGAAGCCCAGCGCGCGCAGCACGAGCTGCTGCTCGACGGTCTCGACGCCCTCGACGACGGTGTCCATTCGCAGCCCGCCAGCCAGCCGCGCCAGCGCCTCCAGGGTGGCCCGGCCGGCCTCGGCGCCGGCCTGCATCGTGAAGGCGCGATCGATCTTGAGGGTCGAGAACGGAAGGTCGTTGAGCCGGCTGAAGGACGAGTAGCCCGTGCCGAAATCGTCGATGGCCAGACCAGCGCTGCGCTCGGCGAGCGCATGAAGGCGGTCGATCAGCCGCAGATCGTCGACGGCCATGGCGCTTTCGGTGACCTCGTAGCGAATGCGGGCCTGCGCCGTCGCCGCCCGCGAGGCCGCCGCATCCAGTCTCCGCCACTCCCAGAGCTGCGCCGGGGCGACATTGACGCTGACGAAGAGGTCCGGGTCCGCGCCCTCCGCCCGCCAGCGAGCCTGGTCGGCCACCGCCTGGTCCAGCACCCAGCCGCCGATGTCCACGATCAGGCCGGTGGCCTCCGCCACGGGAATGAAGTCTGCGGGCGAGACGGTGCCGCGCGCCGGGTGGGTCCAACGCACGAGCGCCTCGGCGCCGACGATCGCCCCGTCCGTCAGGGTGACGATCGGCTGATAGTGCACCGCGAGCTCATGGCGATCGATCGCCGCTCGAAGGTCCCGTTCGAGCTCGATCCGGCTGCGCGCGTCCTCGCTGAAGCTCGCCGCATAGGCGACAGGCGCCGAACTGCGATCCACCCGCGCCCGGTTGAGGGCCGCATTGGCGTTTCGCAGCACGGCGATTCCGTCTGCGTCTTCGCTGTGCAGGGCGACCGCCACATAGGTTCGCAAACGAAAGGCGCCCGCTGAAGCCATGGGCGCGGCGAGCAGCCCGGCCAGGCGGTCGGCGGCGCGCAGCGCGCCGGGGCCATCCACGACGCCCGCGCTCATCACCGCGAAGACGCCGGCCTCCAGGCGCGCCGGCGTCCCCCAGGCCCCGGCGAAGGCCCTGACCCGATCGGCCGCCTCGATCAGGGCGGCCTCGGCCGTCGGCTCTCCGAAACTGTTGGCGAGGTCGTGGAGATTGTCGATCTCGACCAGCACGACCGCCCCTCCGCGCGCGCGCCCGCCCCTGGCGCGACGGTCCAGGCGCTGCAGGAAGGCCTTGCGGTTGGGCAGCCCCGTCAGGCTGTCGGTCCGGATCTGTCCGACCGCGATGGACAGGGCGAAGGTGACAAGACCAAGCGAAAGGATGTGTTCGACCTGGGCCCCGACGAGGACCTTGGCCGAGGTCATGTACTCGACGAAGCTTCGGGTGAGCCCGCCCGACCCGGCCGCGAGCGCGGCGAAGCCGCTGAGCGCGATCCAGCCCATGATCGCGCACGCGCCGGAGAAGACCAGCAGGCGTATATCGAAGATCACCGCGCGGATGGCGATCAGGAAGAAGGCCATGCCGGCGGTCGTGGACTTGAGCACGATCCCGGGCGGCGCGTCGTACTGCAGATGATAGGACAGGATCAGAGCGTAGAGCAGGCAGAAGTCGACGACGACCCAGACATATTCGAGCCAGATCTTGGTCTGGCGGTAGGTGTTGAGCGTCAGCCTGAGCGCCGTCAGCCCCAGATAGGTCAGCAGAATCCAGAGCGTCAGGGCGCCGCCTTGGTGCGCATCGATGGCGCGCGGCGCGACAAGATAGAGCGCCGTCAGCAGCGCCAGGATCGTAAACTGGGCGGCGTCGCAGGCACGCTGGCCGACACGCTGGTCCCTATACAAGTCCCGGTTCACGCCCGCGCCTCAACCCCGCAATCCAATGCTTTGGATTCCGCGCGTTTTACAGGACCTCAATTAATTATTTGCTGCCCGCGATCGCCTCGTTCCTGGCGATCATCTGGATTTCAGCATTGAAAAAGCCCGCCGGTCCTCTCGGCTCTTCCGCGGAGGCGCGCGCAGCAATGCGGCGGCGGCGCTGTCCGTTCAACGAGGAGGCGCGAACGCCAAAGGCCTATGCGCCAAGCCTTAGGCGGGCCATGACGGCCCCGTGGGTGCTGACCGCATAGGGGACGAGATAGGTCAGGATCAGCTTGCCGTAGTGGAGATCGCCGCCTCGCAGGAGGGCGTCGCCCTGGTTGATCAGGTTGAGCACCGTTCCGACCACCAGGGCCACAGCCAATGCGCGCAGGGGCACGCCGTCCGACATCGCCAGCCGCAGGGCGCGGGACAGGGGGCGGGATTGGGGGCGGGACTGGGCGCGGACCTCGGAAGCGTCACGAGACATGGAGCGGTCACCCTTTCGAAGCCTTCCCACAGCCGTCAGGCCTTGCCCGGGGCGTTCAGGTCCCAGTCGTACGCATAGCCGGCGATCGGCGGGCGCGCATCGAGGACCGCACGCAGGGACGGTGCGGCGAACCTCGCCAGATGTTTCAGAATGGCTGCGTCGCTGTCGCCGAAGTCGGCGCGATACCACTTGTAGATCGACGACAGCACCAGGCCCTTCGACGCGGTCCGGACGCCCCGCGGATGGTTGATGTAGTCGCGCGCGGCGCGCTCGAGGTCGGCGGCGAGGGTCGCGCCGCGCCAGGCGCGCGGCCGCAGGTTGGGGCAGCTGATCGAGGCGCAGTTGAGCGCGTAGTGGATCATCGGATCGCCGAAGACGGGGCGCAGGATCCGGTTCTCGACCTCGTCGAGCGACAGGTCCGCGCCGTCCACCCGCAGGGTCTTGGCCTTCCAGGGACCGAATGAGACCAGGGTCGGCCGGATCGAGAGGATCGACGAGACGGGATAGGCGTCCAGGACCACCCGCAGCGTCTCGGCGTTGTAGAGGTTGCTCCAGAACGCGACCTGCTCGTTCGGGGCCAGGGTCCGGGGGCTCGTCCCCTGCAAGGCGCGCAGATAGGCCGCCAGCGCGGACCGGTCCGCGGCGTTGTCGCGCCAGGCCCTGTAGTCCACCCGATTGATCCGATCCGCATAGGTCAGGACATATCGCCCCAGGAGCCGGTCGAACGCCCCGTGGTCCGGGCCTGACTTGCCCGAAGCGGCCGCCGGCGCGCCCTGAGCCGCCGCCGGCCCCGGCTCGACCGCCAGGATCGACGCCGCCATGCCGATGAGGTTGCGTCTATTCATGTCAGCGCCCCAGACCCGTGCTTGCCCCTACAACTTCGTTCGAGGCGCGCCTTCGGTTACACTTCCGCCCTCCCCCGATCTCCATGCCTCGGGACCAGCGACGGCAGGAAGAGGCGCGTCGCATCCGGCTTGCGTCACGCCGTCGCCAGATGGGCCAACGGAGCGCCCGGCGCGTAAAGGCCGACCGGATGGATCACGAACGGGACGTATCCGGGAAGCGCCTCGATCCGCTTGAGCCAGGCCTGGACGCGCGGATAGGCGTCCAGGGCGACATCGCCTTCGGGAGCCCGCGCCACGTAGCTGTAGAGCGCGATGTCCGCGATCGTCGGGCGCTCGGCCGCCAGCCAACCTGATTGGGCGAGTTCCGCTTCCATCACGGCGAGCAGGGCATGCGCGCGGCCGACGGCGGCGGGGACGTCGATCTTCGCGCCGAACAGGGTCGCCAGCCTGGCGCTTGCCGGTCCCTGGACGAGCTGGCCAGCGGCGACCGACAGCCAACGCTGCACGCGCGCCCCGCCCAAGGCGTCGTCGGGACACCAGTCCGTGCGGTCGAACTTCCGGGCGAGATAGACGAGGATCGCGTTGGAATCGGCGATCGCCACGCCGTCGTCCTCCAGCACCGGAACCTGCCCGAAGGCGTTCATCCGCAGGAACTCGGCGCTCTTGTGCTGTCGCGCCGCCAGATCGACGTCGACCAGATCGAACGGGACGCCGAGCAGCGAAAGGAACAGCCGCGCGCGATGGGAGTGCCCTGACTTGGGGCTGTAGTGGAGCTTCACGCGCATTCTCCCGCGCCGGCGAGCATGTCACCGGGGAGCGCATCGAGCGCCTTGCGAAAGGGTTCGGTCGATCCCAGCCCGCGTGCGAGCACGAGGCTGCCCTGAATCAGCGCCACGCCGCGCTCGGCCCGGTCACGGGCGACGCTTGCGGGGAAACCCGCCTCGGCGACGACGCCGGCGAGCGCATCGACAAAGGCCTCGAACATCTGGCGGATCGCCGCCTTGAACGGGCCCGATCCGCCGATCGGCGAGGAGAGCAGATTGAGCAGGCAAGCCTGCTCGCCGCCGCGATAGAAACCGTCGAGTTCCCGCGTCATCGCCGCGATCCGCGCGCGCGGCGAGCCCTCGCCCGCGAGCGGCTCCAGCACATGGGCGGTCAGCCAGCGTCCTGCGTCCTGCAGGACTTCCATCCCCATCTGCTCCTTGCCGCCCGGAAAGCGGTGGTAGAGGCTGGCCTTCTTGAGGCCGGTGGCTTCCGACAGCAGGGCGAGCGAGGCGCCCTCGTATCCGACGTCGCGGAACGTCGCGCTCAGGCGCTCTACCAGAGCCTCCTCGCCAATCAGCGTCTTGCGGGCCATGAGGGCGGATCTCCATTTTTACCGGACGTTCGGTTTATTATCTTGACCGCCACCTGTCGAGCCTCTAGTTCAATTTTACCGGTCGTTCGGCAATGACCGGTATCGGCAACCGGAGACTCCCATGAGCAAGACCGCCATCATCATCTATTCCGATCCCAAGGCGGGATCCGACGAAGCGCTTGGTCGCCTCTTCAACGCCCTGTTCCTCGCCTACGAACTCCAGGAGCGGAAGCAGGACGTCGCCGTCATCTTCCAGGGCGCGGGCACGCGCTGGCCGGCCGAACTCGTCAAGGCCGACCATCCGGCCCACGGGCTCTACGAAGCCGTCAAGGACGTCATAGCCGGCGTCTGCGGCGGCTGTGCGGATGTCTTCGGTGCGACGGAGGATGCGCGCAAGACCGGCCTCAAGCTCGACTACGAGAAGGCCATTCCCGGGACCCCGGGCGTGCTCGACGTCTCGAGCTATCTCGACCAGGGCTACAGCCTGGTCACGTTCTGACCTTCCCGTCCGGCGCCCGGCCCTCGGGGCGGACGCCGGACCCCTCCCTCTGGAGCGGCCAAAGAATGCACCGTCAACACCCGACCAGCGACATCGCCTTCACCGATACGGTGAAGCAGCTTCAGGTCCGCAACGGCTCACGCGAAACCTACGCCAAGATGGAGGCCCGCGGGGGCTGGCCCGACCTCATCACGCCCCAACTGGCGGCGTTCATCGCCCAGCAAGACAGCTTCTACCTCGCCACCGTGAACGCGGAGGGGCAGCCCTACATCCAGCATCGTGGCGGACCGCGCGGCTTCCTCAAGCCGATCGACGAGCGCACCCTGGCGATGGCCGACTTCCGGGGCAACCGGCAGTTCATATCGCAGGGCAACCTGCTCGAAAGCCGCAAGGCGTTCATCTTCCTGATGGACTACGCCAGCCGCCGCCGCATCAAGATCTGGGGCGAGGCCCGGATGATCGATGACGACGCCGACCTGCTCCAGGCGGTCATGCCAGAGAACTACCCGGCGGCGCCTGAGCGTGTGCTGCTGTTCAAGGTCACCGCCTGGGACCCCAATTGCACCCAACATATCCCGCGCAAGATCGACGCCGACCAGGTCGACGCCATGCTGGCCGAGCGCGATCGGGAAATCACCGAGCTCAAGGCGCAGATCGAGCGGTTGCAGCAGGGGCGCTGAACGCGCTGGCGCAGGGGGATTGGGGCAAGGCCTGTGCCTCCCGCCCGCCACAACTCGCTCATCAGCACCGGGGCGCGGACAGCTGGTGCTAGGTCGGCATGGTCGGGCCGGGGCATACGCTCAAAGCCTAGACCAGCGCACAGGAGCCCGCTCAAAACTCGACCCCCTACCCCTTTGCGAAAGGTCAGGCTGATTTATCCTACTGTTTTTGCTTGATCAATTTGGCCTAAAATCGACTGTGCCGGCGCTGTGTAGATCGTCTCTTAG
The DNA here is from genome assembly GCF_016124325.1 of Phenylobacterium sp. Taxonomy (GTDB): domain Bacteria; phylum Pseudomonadota; class Alphaproteobacteria; order Caulobacterales; family Caulobacteraceae; genus Phenylobacterium. The sequence continues at coordinate 14,228 of NZ_WGNY01000001.1, read as the reverse complement.
CCGTGAACGAGCGGGCATCAAGCCCGCTCGTGAGCTCGCGGCGAGATCGTAAAGGTCGGTGCGGGCGCAGCGCCTGTTCGCAACTCCCCACGAGCCTGACGAATGATCTGGAAGGCAACCGACGTATCTATGGCGAAGAGAGTGTGCGGCGGCTGACCTTCATCAAGCACGCCCGTCAGCTTGGCTTTCCGGTCGAAGCCGTTCGGGCGCTGTTGGCCCTTTCCGATGAGCCTGAGCGGCCTTGCGACGAGGCCGATACCCTGGCGGCCGACCAGCTCGCGGCCGTCGACGGCAAGATCGCCAGCTTGCAGGCCCTGCAGGCCGAGCTCCGGCGAATGGTCGAGGCGGCATGCCACGGCAAGGTCTCCGATTGCCGCGTGATCGACGTCCTGAGCGACCACGCCGCCTGCCAGCACCATATTCCCGAGGGTCACGCGCAACTCGGCTTTCAGGCATAGCGTGACCGTGCCTTGCGCCGGTCGCTCGGCCGGTCCATTTTCTGAGGCGTTGGGAGACGTGGCTTGCGCAACTGGTCCGCCCTGTTGGCCTTCGTCGCGACGATCATGCTGGTGATCGCCGGAGGCCCCTCCGTGGCCACGGCGGCGGCCTGTGATCCCTGTCCGCCCGACTGCCCGATGATGGCGCCCGCCCAGACGAGCGCGACGGCGATGGACGATCACGCCAAGGCGCCGGCCAAGGGCGAGGCGCCCCAGAAATCTTCCTGCGTGCAGGCTGGCCTCTGCCAGGCCACCACGGTGGCGCCGCCCCTGGCCGCCGCAACCGTCGCCGTTCTCCACCTCCCGCAAGGCGCCGCGCGGCACGACATCGTCAGCGACCGCACCGCGCCCTCCCGGCCGCCCGATCGAGAGCTGCGACCGCCCATCTTCCTCTGACCTTCGGCTGACCCGCCGGCGCACCCAGTGCGCCGGTCATGACGCGTCTGCGTCGTCACCCAGGAGTTCGGAGCCATGTCTCCTTTACGTTGGACGCCCGGCCTGATGGCCGTCGTCCTGGCGACCTCGGCCCAGGCCGAGCCGCTGACCTTCGACCAGGCCCTGGCGCGGGCCAGCGCCAATGCGCCCAGCCTGCAGGCCGCCGGCCTGCAGGTGGAGGCCGCGCGCGCCGCCTCGCGCGCGGCAGGCTCCCTGCCCGATCCGCAGTTGAAGGTCGGCGTCGACAACTATCCGATCTCCGGTCCCATGGCCGGCCGCTTCGGAGCCGACCAGATGACCATGGCCACGGTCGGGGTCATGCAGGAAGTTCCCAATCGCGCTCGCCGCCGCGCCGAGGTCAGCGCCGCCCAGGCGGAGATCGGCTTGGCGCAGGCCCAGGCGCAGATCGCCGAGCGCGATGTGCGGCTCGCTGCGGCGCTGGCCTGGATCGACCTCGACTATGCCCAGCAGCGGCTCGCGGCGCTTGATGAAGTGCTGCGCAATCTCCAGCCGCTGTGGGACGCCGCACCCTCCGGCGTCGCGTCGGGCGCCAGCCGCCCGGCCATGGCCCTCGCGCCGGTCCGCCTGCGTGCGGGCCTAGACGATCAGCGCAGCGAACTCGTAGCCATGGTCGGCAAGGCCCGCGCCGAGCTTGTCCGCTGGACGGGCGACCCGACGCCTAGCACCAGCGGAGCTCCCCCCGGCCTGCACCTGGACGCGGAGACGCTTCGGTCCGGGCTCGAGCGCCATTCGACCCTGCTCGCCTACCAGTCCGTTGGCCGCAAAGCGCAGGCCGAGGTCGACCTGGCCCGTGCCGCCAGGCGGCCGGACTGGGCCTTCGAGGTCGGCTATGGCCGGCGCGACCCGATGTTCGGGGACATGGTCTCGGCCGGGGTCAGCGTCCGCCTGCCGCTGTTCCCCGGCCGCCGCCAGGACCCGCTGATCGCCGCCCGAACCGCCGACACCGCCCGGGTGCGCGCCGAACGCGACACCGCCCGGCGGACGCTGGCGGCTTCGCTGGACAGCGACCTGGCCGACCAGGTGGCGCACCACGATCAATGGATGCGAGCGCGTGACGTGGTCCTGCCCGCCGCCCGCCAGCAGGCGGACCTGGAGACCGCGAGCTACGCCGCCGGCCGCGCGGGCCTGACAGAGGTGTTGGAGGCGTTCACCGGACTGGCGGACGCCCGTCTTACCGCCCTGGAACGCGAAGCCGCCGTCACCCGCGACGCGGTCCGCATCAATTTCACCTATGGAAGCGAAACGCCATGAGCGCGCTCAACAACACTCGGGCGCGCCTGGCCTTCGCCGCGGCGGCCCTGCTCGCGGTCGGCGGGGCCGCCGGCTTCGGCATCGCCCGCCTGTCGAACCATCCCGAAGCCACCATGGCCGCCGCTGGGCCGGAAGGGCGTCAGATCCTCTACTGGTACGACCCGATGGTTCCGACCCAACGCTTCGACAAGCCGGGCAAGTCGCCGTTCATGGACATGCAGCTGGTCCCCAAATACGCCGACGAGGCGGTCGGCGGCGCCGGTGTTCAGATCGACCCGGCCCGCGTTCAGAACCTGGGCGTGCGGCTGGCGACCGCGCAGCGCGGATCGCTCGCCAGCGAACTGACCGCCCCTGGCGTCATCGATTTCAACCAGCGCGACCTGGCCATCGTCCAGGCCCGCGCCGCCGGCTTCGTGCAGCGAGTCCATGCCCGCGCGCCTGGCGACGTCATCGCCGCCGGTGCGCCGCTGGCCGACCTGCTGGTTCCCGAGTGGGGCGGCGCCCAGGGCGAGTATCTGGCCGTTCGCCGCACCGGCGACGCCAGACTGACCCAGGCGGCCCGCCAGCGCCTGACCCTGCTCGGCATGTCGCCCGGCCTCATCGCCGCGGTCGAACACAGCGGCCGGCCGCAGACGACCATCACCATCACGACGCCCACGGGCGGGGTGATCCGCACCCTCGGCGTTCGCGCCGGCATGAGCATCGCCAAGGGCCAGACCCTGGCCGAGATCAGCGGGCTCGGGACTGTCTGGCTGAACGCCGCCATCCCCGAGGCCCTGGCCGGCCAAGTCCGTCCCGGCCAGCCGGTCACGGTCACCCTGCCCGCCTATCCCGGCGAGATCTTCCCGGGCCGGTTGTCGACCATCCTGCCAGAGGCGGCGGCAGATAGCCGCACGCTCACCGCCCGCGTCGAGCTTCCGAATCGGAACGGCCGTCTGCGCCCAGGCATGTACGGCGAGGTCCGGTTCAGCGGAGGCGCGACGCCGGCGCTGCTGGTCCCTTCTGAAGCCGTCATCCGCACCGGTCGGCGGACCCTGGTGATGTTGGCGCATGACGGCGGGCGTTTCCGGCCCGCCGAGGTCCGGGTCGGCCGCGAGAGCGGTGGTCAGACCGAGGTTCTGGCCGGTCTCAACGAAGGCGAGAAGGTTGTGGCCTCCGGCCAGTTCCTGATCGACTCCGAAGCCAGCCTGTCGGGCGTCCAGGCCCGGCCGATCGCCACTCAGTCGCCGGCCGCCACCGCGGCTCCGGCGCTCTACCAGTCGACCGGCCGCATCGAGCAGCTCAAGGCCCGCTCGGTGACCCTCAGCCATGAACCCGTGCCGGCGCTCAAGTGGCCAGCCATGACCATGGCCTTCACCCTGGCCGATCCGCGCCTCGCCCGAGGCTTCAAGGTCGGCGACCGCGTGGCCTTCGCCTTCGACCAGGCAGGCGGCGTTCCCACGATCCGACGCATGACCAAGACCGGGGCGGCGCAATGATCACCGCCCTGATCCACGCCTCGGTCCGGAGACGCGTCTTCGTCCTTCTGGCGGCCGTCGCCCTGTTGGTCGCCGGCCTCTGGGCGGTGCGCTCCACGCCCGTGGACGCCCTGCCGGACCTCTCCGACGTGCAGGTGGTGATCCGCACGACCTATCCCGGCCAGGCCCCCCAGATCGTCGAGAACCAGGTCACCTATCCGCTGACCACCACCATGCTGTCGGTGCCGGGCACGAAGACCGTCCGCGGCTATTCGTTCTTCGGCGACAGCTTCGTCTATGTGCTGTTCGAGGACGGGACCGACCTCTACTGGGCCCGCTCGCGGGTGCTGGAATACCTCAACCAGGCGCAGGGCCGGCTGCCGGCGTCAGCTAAGCCGTCGCTGGGCCCCGACGCCACCGGCGTGGGCTGGATTTATGAGTACGCCCTGATTGATCGTTCCGGCCGCCATGACCTGTCGCAGCTGCGGTCCTTGCAGGACTGGTTTCTGCGCTACGAGCTAAAGACCGTACCGGGCGTCGCCGAGGTCGCCAGCATCGGCGGCATGGTGCGCCAGTACCAAGTGGTGCTCGATCCCACCAAGCTCACTGCCTACGGCGTCACCCATAGCCAGGCCGTCGGGGCGATCCGCCGCGCCAACCAGGAGGCCGGCGGCTCGGTGCTGGAGCTGGGCGAGGCCGAGTACATGGTCCGCGCCTCGGGCTACCTGGAGAGCCTCGACGACTTCCGCGCCATCCCGCTGCGCACGGCGACCAGCGGCGTGCCCGTGCAACTGGGCGACGTGGCGACGATCCAGCTCGGCCCGGAGATGCGCCGGGGCGTCGCCGAACTGAACGGCGAAGGCGAGGTCGCTGGCGGGGTGTTGATCCTGCGCTCGGGCAAGAACGCTCGCGAGACGTTGGCGGCGGTGAAGATCAAGGTCGAGGAGCTGAAGCGCAGTCTGCCGGCCGGCGTCGAGATGGTCACCACCTATGACCGTTCTCAGCTGATCGACCGGGCGATCTCCAACCTGACGCAGAAGCTGATCGAGGAGTTCATCGTCGTCGCCCTGGTCTGCGGCTTGTTCCTCTGGCACGGCCGCTCGGCCCTGGTCGCCATCCTGACGCTGCCACTGGGAGTGCTGTTCGCCTTCATCGTCATGCGGATGCAGGGCGTGAACGCCAACATCATGTCGTTGGGCGGCATCGCCATCGCCATCGGCGCCATGGTCGACGCCGCCGTGGTGATGATCGAGAACGCCCACAAGCGGCTGGAGCGCTGGGAGAATGTGCATCCCGGCCAGGTCATCAACAACGACACACGCTGGCGCGTGGTCACCGAGGCCGCCGCTGAGGTCGGCCCGGCCCTGTTCCTCAGCCTGGTGATCATCACCCTGTCGTTCGTGCCGGTGTTCGCCCTGCAGGCCCAGGAGGGCAGGCTGTTCTCGCCGCTGGCCTTCACCAAGAGCTACGCCATGGCGGGCGCGGCGATCCTGTCGGTGACCCTGGTCCCGGTGCTGATGGGCTACTTCATCCGTGGCCGCATCCCGGCCGAGGACGCCAACCCGGTGAATCGCTGGCTGACCGCGGCCTATCGCCCGGCCATCGACTGGGTGCTGCGAAAGCCCGGCGCTGTGCTGGTTATCGCCCTTGTCGCCTTCGCCACCACCGCCTGGCCGCTCAGCCGCGTGGGCGGCGAGTTCATCCCGCCGATGGACGAAGGCGACCTGCTCTACATGCCTTCGGCCCTGCCGGGGATATCGGCGGCCAAGGCCTCGGAACTGCTGCAGCAGACCGACCGGCTGATCCGCACGGTGCCGGAGGTCAAGGCGGTGTTCGGCAAGGCTGGCCGCGCCGAGACCGCCACCGACCCCGCGCCGCTGGAGATGTTCGAGACCACTATCCAATTCAAGCCGCGCGATCAGTGGCGGCCGGGCATGACGCCGGAGAAGCTCGTCGATGAACTGGACCGCACGGTGAAGGTCCCGGGCCTCGCCAACGTCTGGGTCCCGCCGATCCGCAACCGCATCGACATGCTGGCCACCGGTATCAAGAGTCCGATCGGGGTGAAGGTCTCGGGAACCGACCTCGCCCAGCTCGACCGGGTGGCGGCCCAGGTCGAGGTGGTGGCGAAGACGACGCCCGGCGTCAGCTCGGCGCTCGCCGAACGGCTGACCGGCGGGCGCTATGTGGACGTCGCCATCGACCGCGCCACGGCCGGCCGCTACGGGCTCAACATCGCCGACGTGCAGGAGATTGTCTCGGGCGCTATTGGCGGCGAGACAATCGGCGAGACAATCCAAGGCGTCGCCCGCTACCCGATCAGCGTCCGCTATCCCCGCGAGCTGCGGGACAGCCTGCAAGGCCTGCGGACGCTGCCGATCCTGACCCCCTCGGGCCAGCAGATCACTCTGGGCACGGTGACCAACGTCGAGATCGTCGACGGCCCGCCGATGCTGAAGACCGAGAACGCCCGGCCTTCGATCTGGGTCTATGTCGACGTACGAGGCCGCGACCTCAACTCAGTGGTCACCGACCTACGACGGGCGGTGGCCAAGGAGGTGAAGTTGCCGCCGGGAGTCTCCGTCGCCTATTCCGGCCAGTTCGAATACCTGCAGCGCGCCGCCGAGCGGCTGAGGTTGGTCGTCCCGGCGACGCTCGCGATCATCTTCCTGCTGCTCTACCTGACCTTCGGGCGACTGGACGAGGCCGCCCTGATCATGGCGACGCTGCCCTTCGCGCTGACGGGCGGCATCTGGGCGCTCTACTTGCTCGGCTACCACCAGTCCGTCGCCACGGGCGTCGGGTTCATTGCGCTCGCCGGCGTCTCGGCCGAGTTCGGAGTGGTGATGCTGATGTACCTCAAGCACGCCCTGGCCGAACGCGGCCCCAATCCCAGCCGTGTCGATCTCGACGCGGCAGTCCGCGAAGGCGCCCTCCTTCGGGTGCGCCCCAAGGCCATGACCGTCGCCGTCATCCTGGCGGGCCTCGCCCCCATCCTGGTCGGACACGGGGCCGGCTCGGAGGTGATGAGCCGCATCGCCGCGCCGATGATCGGCGGGATGCTGACCGCTCCACTGCTCTCCATGCTGGTCATCCCGGCGGGCTATCTGCTGCTCCGCCGCCGATGGCCCATGAAGCCTTCCCGCACCGCTTCAACACAAGGAGCCCCCAAATGAAGCGCCTCGTCCTGACCACCGCCGCCCTCAGCCTCGCCGCCTTGCTCACCGCCTGCGGTCAGAAGGAGCCCGCCAAGACCGAGGCTGCGGCGGCCCCCGCAGCGGTCCCAGCCGCAAGCACAGCCCCAACGGAGCCGGCGGCCAACATGGCGGCTATGGGCATGTCCGCCGATTCCAAGATGGCCAAGGGCACGGGGACAGTGACCGCGATCGATCTCAAGGCCGGGACCATCACCCTGGATCACGGCCCGATCCCTGAAGCCAACTGGCCGGCCATGACCATGGCGTTCAAGGTGAGCCCGACGATCGTTGGCCAGGTGAAGACCGGCGAGACGGTCGACTTCGACCTGAAGATGGAAGGCGGCGCCGGCGAGATCACTGCGATCCGCAAGCCGTAGTACGGTCGAAGCCTCGCGCTCTCCTTCGGGGCGTGAGGCTTCCTACGGCCTCAGATCTCCTCTCGCCTTGCGGGAGATCAGACCTGATTACCCTACTGTTTTTGCTTGGGAAAATCAATCGTAAAATGCCTGTGCGGGAGCTGTGTAGGAAGCCAGAGCGATATGTGAGCTAGGCGTATCGCGCAGCGTTCTCCTGGCAGTGAGCACGAACGCGAGCAACCCATGAGTCAAACCACTCCCAGGTGTTCCTATAGAGCCCAGCCTTGCCGAAGCCCTTGGCTGGGGCTCTGGCTTCAAGCGCCTGCCAAAGTTCGGTGTGGTTCTGAAGCTTGAACTTCGGAAAGCCCTCGGCCTGCATGATCTCGACGATCTGTGTGGGCGTGTAGCGGCGTTTGTCGACGTCCTTGAGCAGGACGCGCGTGATCTCGATGCCCTCGGCGGAGTCGGGTTTCACGAACTGGACCGCCTCATCCGAGCTTGAGGCGCGTCCACCGACCTTCGGGATGAACGCGACGCGGTGGGCGAAGGCTGGGTCGGCCTGCTCTTCTGCTGAGAGGTGAGCATGAAACTCATCCATCATCGCTTCGATGTGAGGCGGCAGCGCGCTCGCTCGCTTGAGAAGCGCCCGCTGGTCGGAGCCGAACGTCACGAACTGCAGAGCAATGGGGAGCCGGCGCTCTAAGCCATACTGCGCGCCGAAGAGACTTTTGATCGCGTCATTGAAGTTGATGCAGCACGCTTGGAGCTTGGCGCTGACGGCGTCGTCGATGCGGTTAGTGGAGCGGTGCTCGATCTCGTGGCGTAGCTCTAGCAGGAACTCGAGGTTCTGGGTTGCCGCTTTCCCGATCGGGCATCGCTCATGGCGGAGACATTTCCCAAGCTCCCAGTATTGCTCGGCGCCCTGCTTCGTCGTCTTCACCGCGCCATTGGCATCCTTGTAGCGATAGTCGATCCCCTCACGGCCAAACCAAGCGTGCAGGAGATAGGTCCAGGCAATCACGCAGGTGACGATGAAGAGCTCTGCCCTGAAGGTGAGCCCTGCGCCGTTAAATGTGTGAACCGCCGCAATCATCGCTTCTTGAGCCTTGATGAGCAATTCGTCTCCGCGGATGCTCAGGCCCGTCTGGGGATCCACGTCGGGCCACGTGGTGAGGAAATCATCGAGCGCGGCCTCAGAGGCCGGCTTGATCGCCTTGTGCTTGGTCTCGTCCCGAATCTCGCTGATGACACGGTGGTTCACCGAACGGGTCGGACGGGTGAAGTAAGCCAGGATGTCCTGGTTGTTATAGTTGCCCCGTGCGAGCATCGCCTTCACCAGCGCGATCTCCCACTTCTCCAGTGAATTGCCCGGCTTGCCTCTGGCCATATTTGTCCCCGCCCACGGCGAGAGTGGCGATCCTCGCCGGAGAAGTGAACCCGCATCTGTCGTCATTGCGTTCGGGGCCGGTTCGGGGCCGGGGCGACGACCACCATGCGAGCCTCACTTGGCAAACACGTGGAGCCCTCTCATGAACATCGAAATGGACTTGGACCTGACTTTCTTCGCCGACCGCCTGAAGTTCCTCCGGCGCGTCCACAACCTGACGCAGGAAAACGTCGCTCACGCCTGCGGTCTGACGACCCGCACGGTCGAGAAGCTGGAGAGCGGGCGGCACAGCCCTTCGGAACAGACGATGCGGAGCCTGTGCCGCGGGCTTTCCATTGAGCGCGGCTATTTCGTGAAGCCGACCCCGGCCCAGGAAGCTCGCCAGAAGGCTGAAATGCTGAAGGCCCTGCGCACGACGGCTGTCGTCCGCACGACGATCGTTCGAACGGCGCAGGCCGTCATGAACGGCTTCGGCGGCACGCACGCCTGGAACCTCGACGTCGGTGAAGTCGCCGAAGAGGCGCTGCCGATGGCCGCCGCCCTGACCGACAATGTGACCGATTGGAGCGAGGTCTGGGATGAGATCAGCATGAGCGACCAAGCGAGCGCCGCCGCCGGTCTGGTGGAAAGCTGCCGCGAGTTGGAACAAGCGGGCTACCTCGTCCACCTCGGCCGCTACCAAGCCCGTCGCAGGTTCGCAACCGGCGCGCCGCTGTTGTTCACCTTCGGCCTACTGTCGATCCGGTCGATGGCCGAGAGCGAAAATCAGTCCGTCGCTCTCGTCCCGCTCGCCGACGGCTGGGAGCTGTTGGAGAAGGACGTGCCGAAGTTTGACGAGACCGACTAACCCCGAGGCTCGCGGCTCTCAGCGTCGCCGCAATGTGATGCGCGCTCGTCGGTCATGTGGCGATGCGCAGGCGGCGCAGGAGTTTCGCGAGCACCGCTTCATAATCCTCTGGCTTCGAGAAGTCGGCGTAGAGCTTGCCCTGTAGAAACGCCGGCAGCTCACATGGTTCATAGAGGAGCGGCAGAACTACCACCTAGCCGGTGGTGATCTCACGGTTCATCGCCACGTCGAGTTCCTTTTTCACCCATGGGGCGTCGATCGACTTGGTCGAGAGCACCACCGCGATATAGCGGCTGAGCTTCATTCCCTCGTCGATCTTGGCAATGAGCGAGTCGCCGATCTGAATTTCCGCCTCGTCCAGCCAAACTCGCGGTACGCCGTGGGCGAGTAGATCGTCCCGCAGGCGGCGCACGAAGGGTTTGTCGACGCCGGTGTGGCTCAGGAAGATGCCGTGATACTTTTCATGCGCCGTATCGGCCTTTTCCAGCGCGAGACTGTCCCGGACCAGCTGGTTCGCGGCTTCTTGCGAGGTTGGAGGGGTTAAAAGCCATCCGACGGTCGGCCCCCGAACGACATGGCCGCCCAGGCTGTAGCCCTCTGGCGTGGACGCGATGGAGGCGTAGCCGTCTTCGGGGTCCGAGAGGCAAAGGGTCCATCCGGTCTGCGCCAGCACATCGAAGTATCGGACGAACGGGCTGTCATGATCGACCGCGCCCATCCTGCGTCCCTTCTTGACCAGCAGGTCGGAGCGCTTCACCAGCGCCGCCACCTTGGGCGCGGCGTACCCCAGATGGGTTTCGCGATAGCCGTAGAAATTGGCTCGCTTCGGTTCCGATAGGCACCAGACCACGGTGGCGCCGGACGCGATGGCCGCATCCATCTCGTTCTGTCGGTCGGCCGAGTCAAACGCGGTGTCGATGTCGTAACGATCGTTCTGGCTTTTGAGCTTTCCCAGCTCGTAAGGCTCGTCAGAGAACTCCCCGGCCGCGCCGAACAGGAAGTGGCTGTAGCTCTGCGGGTTGATGATGATCGTGTCGTATTCGTAGAGCGGAAACGCGGCGCGCGCCTGATCGACAGCGGGCTGGCAGAGCCCGAGGTTATCGATTTCGACGCCATCGATCGCGTCGCCTGTGTAGGTGATGCCGACAGTCAGAACACGTCTCATCAGGCAGCTTCCACTCGTTTGGGCGGATCAATTGTCGCCCCATAGCCTCTCGCCGCACCGGTTAGTGGCGCGAGGCGCTCGATCATACATGGCCGGAGACAGAGCGGGCCGCCACCGATAGCTTCACCTCGACAAGAGAGCGATGAGATGGCGGAGCCGGCGGAAGATTTTGAGCCCTATTTGGCCACAGCGGCCGAACTGCTGCTGGCCGACGGCATGACGGCGGCGGCCGAATTGCTGCGCACGGCGACCACAAGCGTCGAGCAGACCGGCGTCGATAATTGGAACGGCACCACGGCGATTTGGACGGTCTCCCTTAAGGTCACGCCAGCCACCTATGCCCAGCTCGGCGACCGCCGCGCCGGCATCGAAGAGCAGATCACCAAGCGTCTTGAAGCGGCTTTGGCCGGCCGAACGTCGAACTGGTACTCCGCCTCGATCATACCTCTGGTCACGCCGAGACCGGACTGGCGGGACGCGACAGGGCAGATTTCCCAGAGCGCCCGCCGCAACATCATCGACGGGCTTCGCCTCGACAATGTCGCTTGGGCCGGCCGGCTCGAGGACGTGGAGTTCCTCGAGCGCATCTACGATCTCCGCCAACTCCCATCGACCGACACGCGCTTTAACGATGCGGCGGGCGACATCTGGCAGCATCGCGTCAACAACCCGCCGGATTGGCCCGACGACTGGATTTACGGCGACAGCCGTTTCGACCTGCTCGGTGGTCCATCTGATGTCTTTCTCCGCTTCCTCTGCGAGATGGTTCATCCCGTCGTGCGGCCGGACAAGAACGAGGCCTTACGGCTCGTCCAGCAATTCAACGACCAACTGCGTCCGGAAGGCTGGCATCTGGTCGAGGAAGAGAAGATTGCTGGTCGGCCCCGGTATGTCGCCAAGCCGCTCGGGCTGTCTGGAGGCCGAGAGGTGTCTAGGGCGCGCACCGTGGCCGACGCCCTTGACGCCGGATGGATGCAGAAGGAAATCGAACGGCTGGAGAACGCCGTGGATCGCGATCCGGCGCTTGCCATCGGTACGGCCAAGGATCTCGTCGAAAGCTGCTGCAAGTCGATCCTCCAGAAACGCGGGGTCGGGGTGTCGGCGTCGGCCGGGCTGCCAGAACTGACCAAGGCCCTGGCGAAGGAGCTGAAGCTCGTACCAGAGGGCATCTCGGACGAGGCGCGCGGCGCCGACACCGTGCGCTTGATCCTGCGCAACCTCTCAAGCCTGACGCACTACCTCGCCGAACTGCGGGGCATGTACGGCTCAGGCCATGGGAGGGACGGCGCTCATCGCGGACTCGAACCGCGGCACGCCCGCTTGGCGGTCGCGTCAGCCGTCGCCTTCATCGATTTCGTGACCGACACGCACAACCGTCGGCCCCTTGGCGCCGAGCAAAGCCAAGACACTCAGACCGATGGCGCCAGTACGTCGGGGGCCTAAAAATCCATATTTGCGTGACGGTCCATCTCCTCGGAGAGGTGGTGGGTGAAGGCCTCCATTTCCTCGACCGAGGTCATGCACTGCGCGTAGGTCCCATCCTTGGCGTAGGTAAGGATCAACGGAAGCTCCCAGTCTTGTATGTAAATGCGGGCCGGCGCCCGGTCGCCGTCCCAAAGGTGGTCAACGAAATCGCGAAGGAGCTGAATCGCTTTGTCGTCGGCGTAGCCGGCGCCAGCGCCCAGCCTGAAGCGAGCTCCGCGCCGCTCATCCAACATCCGCATCGGCACGGCACCCGCCGAGGAATGGATTTGGAACGCCTCGCCTTCCTTACCGAAGGAGCCATGGGCGACAAAGTTGCGGACCTGCCGGCGGACCTGAACCAGATCGTCGAAGAACGCCTTGGTCTTGGGATCAACGATGTCCAGCGCGGCCTTGAACTTCGTGTCCCAGTTTGCTTGGGCCAACTGCCTGACATCCTCGCCGGTGACGTGGGTTCCACGCAGGATCGCGATCAAGATGAAGACGTGCTCGGTCCAACTGAAGAAGCTCTCAATGGTCGAGATCGCGTAGTGATCCCCTTCCTTGCGGAGGTCGAACGATGGCCAGCTGACCGTCCATGCGGTCGGCCCAAGATCGGTGCGAATGCTTTCATCCTTGCGGCGTTCGGCCTCCGTGACGCGGGCGTCGTAGAGGCCGGCGAAGAACTCGAATCGCTCGAAGAGCGTCCGCGCCCGGTTGACGACATTCAGTGCCGAGGCCTTCGCTGCCTCTTCGGCCAGCCAGGTGAAGTAGGGCGCCGCCGCCTTGACGCCACGATGGATCAGGCGGGCGATCTCGCGAGCGTCGTCCGGGTCGTCGGGCGCGCCTCCAATGAAGACGCCCAGACCGAATTTTCGGTGTTCGATCAGGAAGGCCCTACCCTTGAACTCCACCGGCACAGACCAATCGACCTTCTCGAACCGCCCCAGGTTGCGGAATCCCAGTAGGTCGATCAGCAGGAAACGGACCAGGTAGTAAGGCGGTAGGGCGTCCGCTCGCACCTCGCGCTTCGCCGAGAACAGGAAGTTCTGCGCCGCTGTGGTGTCACGACCGGCAGGCTTGAGCGGGATGATCGCGCGCGCCGCCGCGGCACGCGCCTTTTCGAGGTCGAACGTCATTGCGGATCGCGCCGCCACTTTTGCTTCTGCGGCCAAGGCCCAAATACCATCTGGGAAAAGTTGAATTCGCCGCCGTCTCCGTCCGGGGCGACGTCAAAATGTATGGTGTACGAGGTCGCGCCGTACTTAGCCGCAAGGCGGGCAAGGCCCGCATGGTCGGCGAAGACGCAGCAATAGCCCTGCCATCTTGTGGAGGAGATCGGCATACGAAGCCTTCTGCTTATCCGTAACGCGAGGCCCCGAGCAGTTGGCCATGAAAAGTATCAATCAGGGTTGGCGCTGCAACACGCTCCACTAGCGCGCCGCGTGGAAGCTCCACCGCCTCGGCAGCGGGGAAGACCCAGGCTACCTTCTCAGACCTGCGAAGGTTCCGAACGGCCAGGGCTACGCAAAATGGGCCTCGAAGACCCTCCTCGGTCAGGAACTCGTCCAGGTCAGCCAGAAACGTCGTCAAATCGGATTTGAACTCGTGCAGCCGCACCCGCCCAGAGGCATCAGCGGTGAACGCGTGCGCGACGTGAGCGTGGACGAACCAATCGTGGCCCACGAAGGTGCGCGAGATCACCTTCTCGTGGAAATCAATCTCCGTCGCCTCATAGCCCCCATCACAACCCCGGAACACGGCGCCCCTCCGGTCGTGAAAAAGGGAAATGGACTTAGGTCTGTTGCCGCACGGCGAGAACATCGCCCGCCCGCGCTCGTAAAACTCCCTCGGCACGATCCCAACGTGCAGCGAAGGGCCGCCAGCTTGCATGAGATTGCGCGCGGCTAGGCGAGCCTCCTCTTCAGCGAGTCGACGCGCCACATCATGCTCATAAGCCTCCAGCCCGACAAAAAGCGACGCCACCTCAGCGCGTGAAAGCGGCGTGTTTTTTGACCTGCCCCCTTCCTGATCCCTCGGTTTGAGTGAGAGTCCGTCACTTAGAGGAGACGGACGTGAAGAAGAGCAGGTTCAGCGAGGCGCAGATCATCGGCGTGCTGCGAGAGCAGGAGGCCGGAAGCCCGACGGCGGAGG
>NZ_WGNY01000009.1 GCF_016124325.1 Phenylobacterium sp. | reverse complement strand
CCGCTCGGAGAGCTTCGAGGAGGCCGTCGCCCTGCCGTCCGCCCACCAGTACGGCAACGGCGTGGCGATCTTCACCCGCAACGGCCGCGCGGCCAGGGAGTTCGCCCAGCAGGTCAACGTCGGCATGGTGGGCATCAACGTCCCGATCCCGGTGCCGGTGGCCTACCACTCCTTCGGCGGCTGGAAGCGCAGCGCCTTCGGCGACGCCAACCAGCACGGCATGGAGGGCGTCCGCTTCTGGACCAAGGTCAAGACCGTCACCGCCCGCTGGCCCGAGGGCGCCGTCGAGGACTCCGCATTCGTCATCCCGACGATGAAATAGCGCGCCGGCTCCAGGGCTTCACGACGACGCCCTGGCCGCTCAGCTGCGCCGGCTGACGATGTCTTTGTTGGCCCGGCGCGTCTTGCCGCCCTGCAGGCGATCGCCGGCCGTCTGCCGCCGGACGTGACTGGCTCCATGCTGGACGCCCTCGTCCGCCGGCTCGCCCCAGTCCTCCTGGGGATTGTCGCGCTGGCCCAGCTTGGTGAGGTCGACGTTGGCGGGCACGCCTTCGCCCAACCCCTCCGCGCCCGGGGGGACGCTGCGGTCGTCTCTATCGGCCATTCGGCCCTCCTTTCGGCTTCCGATTGAAGAATACGCTCGACCGCGTCCGCGTTCCTTGCGCGCCGGGCTGGCCCCGGCTACGGCGGGGAAGATGGCCTCCGCCCTGCAAGCCGCCTACGACGCGCGCGTCCGCTCGGGCGACATCCGCCCCGACCCGGCCCAGGCGGCCGCCCTGCAACCGCTCCTGCGCCTGGAGGCCGAGCTGGCCGGCGACGAGCCGGAAGGGGGCATCCTGGCCATGCTGAGGCGCCGCCATCCCGAGCCCATCCGCGGCGTGTACCTCGTGGGGCCGGTGGGCCGCGGCAAGTCGATGCTGATGGACCTGTTCTACGAGGCCGTCGGGGCCGAGAAGAAACGCCGCACGCACTTCCATGTCTTCATGGGCGAGATCCACCGCCTCATCGACGCCTGGCGCAAGGGCGACCGCGCCGCGCGCAAGACGCGCTTCGGCCAACACAAGGGCGACGACCCGATTCCGCCGGTGGCCGACGTCGTCGCCCGCGACGCGCGCCTGCTCTGCTTCGACGAGTTCCAGGTCACCGACATCGCCGACGCCATGATCCTGGGCCGCCTGTTCGAGGCGCTGTTCGCGCGCGGCGTGACCCTCGTGGCCACCTCCAACCGCCTGCCGGACGAGCTCTACAAGAACGGCATCAACCGCCAGCTCTTCCTGCCGTTCATCGACCTGCTCAAGCGCAAGGTCGACGTGGTCCCGATCGCCGGGCCCCACGACTACCGGCTGGACCGCCTGCGCGCCGCGGGCGTCTGGTTTTCGCCCGACGATCCCGACAACCGCCGCCAGACCGCGGCCCTGTGGCGCGACATGCTGGGCCCCGAGGAGGAGGACGGCGAGACCCTGGAGGTTCTGGGCCGCAAGGTGCATTTCCCGCACGCCGCCGGCGGCCTGCTGCGCGCCAGCTTCGAGAGCCTCTGCTCGGTGGCGCTGGGACCGAACGACTACGTGGCCGTGGCGGAGCGCTTCCACACGATCTTCCTCGAGGGCGTGCCCAGGCTCACCCCCGACCGCCGCGAGGAGGCGCGCCGCTTCGTGATCCTGATCGACGCGCTCTATGAGGCGCGCACGCGCCTGATCGTCCGCGCCGAAGCCGAGCCGACCCTGCTCTATCCCGAGGGCGATGGCGCGTTCGAGTTCGAGCGCACCGCCTCGCGGCTCCAGGAGATGCGCTCGGAGAGCTGGCTGCAGGACCGGTAGGCGAAGCCGCCGGCCGTTCTTCGCTCCGCGAATGAGCGAGCCGCAATCCGCGGCGTGACCCGGACCCGCGTGAAGCCGTCCATCGCCGGCGTGGCGCCGAGGATCGTATCCTTAAGGCTTCGTTCGCCTCCGGTCCTTACGGTCGCACCGCAAGCCCAGCCGAGGGAGTACAGGTGTCACACGCAGACAGGCGTCGAGAACCGGCGGTCGTCGCTGGGATCCTGTGCGTCGCCTATACCCTGAACCTCTGGCTGACCAACGTGCTGCGTGTGGAAGCGGGCGGCGTCGACACCATCTGGACCGCCAACGCGTTCGTCATCGGCGCCATCCTCCTGCTGCCGCGCCGCTGGACGCCGGCCTGCCTGGCGGCAGGCTTCGCGATCCAGACCGCGGTGGTGCTGGCGTTCAGCCATTCGCTGTTCGATGCGGTCGCCTATTCGCTGCTGAACTTCGTCGAGGCGGTGGTCGTCAGCACCCTGGCGCGGCGGTTGCACACCGTGCGGCTCACCACGCCCGGCCGGTTCGCGCGGCTGATCTTCCTGGCCCTGCTGCCCGTGCTGATCGTCGGAACCGCCCTGGTGGGACTGGTCGTCCTGGGCATGAAGGGCGAGTTCCCGACCGTGATGGTGATGAACCGTCTGGCGGCCAAGTTCCTCGGGATGTCGGTGGTGCTGCCGGCGATCCTGCTGCTGGGCCAGCGCGAGAGCAGAGCCGTCCGCCTCAATCCGTGGGAAGCCGCCGCCGGCGCGCTGGTGGCCGCCGGCCTGACCGCGCTGATCTTCGCGCCGCTGGGCGGACTGGCCGTCCTGGCGATGTTCCCGGCGGTGGCCCTGCTGGGCCTGCGCCTCGGGCAGCGCGCCCTGACCCTGGCCACGGTGCTGATCTGCGCCGTCATGTTCTCGATGGTCGCGTTCGTCGGGCCGCCCCAGGTGCTGGACGGCTTTGGCGACGTCAACCGCAAGGTGACGATCGCGCAGGTCTACCTGGCGATGGTCTTCACGACCGGCATCATCACCGCGCTCACCGCCACCCACCAGCAGCGCCTGCGAGCCCTGCTGGCCGGCCAGGCCCGCGCCGATCGCAGGTCGCGCGACCGCGCCAACGCCGCCTCCGAGGCCAAGACCGACTTCCTGGCCACCATGAGCCACGAGATCCGCACGCCCCTGAACTCCATCATCGGCTTCGCCCAGGTGCTGGAACGCGGCGACCTGCCCGAGGCCGCGCGCGACCAGGTGGGCGTGATCCGCCGTTCGGGCGCGGCGCTGCTGACCGTCGTCAACGACATCCTCGACTTCTCGAAGGTCGAAGCCGGGCGGCTGGAGCTGGACCCCAAGCCCGTCGACCTGCAGCAGGTCTGCCGCGATGCGCTGGCGATCGTGACCGAGACGGCCGAACGCAAGGGCCTGTCGCTGAACATGACCGTCGCGGGCGAGCTGGCGCCGGCCTACGTCTGCGACGACCACCGGCTGTGCCAGGTGCTGCTCAACTTCCTGAACAACGCCGTGAAGTTCACCGACACGGGCGGCGTGACCCTGGCGCTGAGCGCCGCGCCGGCCGGCGACGGCGCCGATCGCCTGCGCATCGCCGTGGTCGACACGGGCGTCGGCATCGCGCCCGAAGCCCAGCCGGTGCTGTTCGACCGCTTCCGCCAGGTGGACAGCTCGATCAGCCGCACTTACGGCGGCACGGGCCTGGGCCTGGCCATCGCCAAGGGCCTGGTCGAGGCGATGGGCGGCCGCGTCGGCGTCGCCTCGACGCCCGGCGAAGGCTCGACCTTCTGGATGGACGTCGAACTGGAGCGCACCGAGCCGGTCTCGTCCGCCACGAGCGACGAGGCCAACGGCGGCGAGCTGTGCGCCCACATCCTGCTGGTGGACGACCATCCGGTGAACCGCGAGCTGGGCGTGACGCTGCTGGGGCTGCTGGGCTGCACGGCCGACGTGGCCTGCGACGGCCACGAGGCGGTGGAGGCCGTGCGGATGGGCCGCTACGACCTGATCCTCATGGACGTGCACATGCCCGGGATGGACGGGCTTTCGGCCACCCGCGCGATCCGCGCCCTGAAGGGGCCCGCCGCGCTCACGCCCATCGTCGCCATGAGCGCCGACGTGCTGCCCGAACAGATCGCCCGCATGCGCGCGGCCGGGATGGTCGACAGCGTCGAGAAGCCGATCGACGTGGAGGACCTGCACGCCTGCCTGATGCGCTGGGCCGGGCGCGACGCCGAAGGACGGGCGATCGCGGCGGCCTAGGCGCCGAAGCCGTGACGGTTGTTCACCCGGGACGGGGCCGAGAGGCGCGCTACGGGCTGCTCTGGCCCAGGCGGGGTTCTGTCCCGGCCAGCAACCGCCCGATGTTGGCCCGGTGGCGGGCGATCACGTAGAGGCCGCCGGCGATCACGAACAGCCGGTAGGCCAGCGGCTGCTCCAGGCCGCAGACCAGCGCGATCGCCGTCACCGCCGCCAGGATCGAGCCCAGCGAGACCCTGCGCCATGCGGCCAGCGCCACGGCGAAAACCGCCAGGCCGCCCAGGCCCACGGGCCAGGCCATGGCGAGCAGCACGCCCAGGCCCGCCGCCACCGACTTGCCGCCCGTGAAGTTCAGCCAGATCGAACGGCTGTGCCCCACGAGCACGGCGAGGCCGGCCAGGCCGACGGCCCAGGGCGTCAGGCGCTGGGGATCGAGCCCGTCCGGCGCGCCCACCGCCGGCAGCGTCAGGAGCCAGGGATAGAACGCGCGCGCGAACAGCACCGCCGCAGCGCCCTTCAGCACGTCGATCAGCAGCACCGCGGCGCCGGGCCACGGGCCCAGGATCCGCAGCACGTTGGTCGCGCCGGTGGAGGTCGAGCCGTGCTCGCGGAGGTCGATGCCCTTCAGCAGCCGCCCCGCCAGGTAGCCGGTCGGCGTGGCCCCGAGGAGATAGGCGACCGCCAGGCCCGCCGCGCACGCGATCCAGAAGATCATGGGGTTCGCCTCGCTTGGGTCCAGCTTCGCCGGGGCCGAAGCCTAGCCGGCGCGCAGGCTCTCCACCAGCGCCCGCGCGTAGGGGCGCAGGTCGTCTAGCCGCCGCACCACGATGTTGAGGTCGCGGACGGCCCAGTCGTCGGTGAGGTCGATGACGGCGAGCTCCATGGTTCGGATCGCCCGGCCGGCGGTGGTCTCTGGCACGACCCCCACACCGACGCCGGACTCCACCAGGCGGCAGACGGCGTCGAAGCTGCGCAGGTGGACCCGCGCCTTCAGCGGCCGGCCCGCGCGCGCCGCCTTGGCGGCCAGGAACCGCTGGAGCGAGGCCGACCGTTCCAGGCCCACGACGTCGTATTCCAGCATCTCGGCGAAGGCGACCCGGCCGCGCCGGGCCAGCGGGTGATCGCGGGCGGTCACCACCACGAACCGGTCGGACCGGAAGGGATAGGTCTCCAGCGCCCCCACCTCGACCGTCCCGGCGACCACGCCCGCGTCGGCCGCGCCCTCGGCGACCAGGCCCACGATCTCGTCCGACAGCCGCTCCTCCAGGTCGATGCTGACGTGCGGATGGGCGGCCAGGAACGACGACAGCGCCTCGGGCAGGAATTCGGTGAGCGCGTTGGTGTTGGCGAGCAGCCGCACCTCGCCCGAGCGGCCCCCGGCGAAGGCCGAGAGGTCGTCGCGCAGCCGCGCGGCCTGGGCCAGCATCTCGCGGGCGTGCTTCAGGAGGGTTCGGCCGGCGGGCGTGAGGCTGACGCCCTGCCGCGAGCGCGTCAGCAGGTCGGCGCCCAGGGCCGCCTCCATGTTGCGGATGCGGGTGGAGGCCGCCGCGAGCGCCAGCGCGCTCTTTTCGGCGCCCGCGGTGATCGAGCCTTCGTCGACCACGTCGCAGAACAGCCTCAGGTCGGTGAGATCGAAGCGCATCCTTCGCCTTTCGCGAAGGAAACATAACGCAATGACGCATTGCGCGCCTAGCCCGGCGCCGAATACTTCACCATTGGCGAAGCTGGCGTGGCGCGCCCCGTGACCGCGCCGACACCTTCGTTGACACCCCTCGCGCGGCGCTTAAAACCGGCGGGGCCTGTGGCTGATGGGGAGGCGACGGCGACCAGATGACTTCCGTTCCACGCGGTCCTTCCGACCGGCCCATGTCGCCGCACCTTTCGGTGTGGCGCTGGCACGTCACCATGGCCACTTCGATCCTGCACAGGGTCACCGGGGTGGGCCTCTACCTGGGCGGGCTGATCGCCGCGGCCTGGGCGATCTCGCTGGCCGCCGGCCCCGAGGCCTACGCCGCGTTCAAGGCGCTGCTGGGCTCGCCGCTGGGCCTGCTGGTGATGTTCGGCATGAGCCTCTCGGCCTTCTACCACCTGGGCAACGGCGTACGGCACCTGATCTGGGACTTCGGCTACGGCCTGGACATCAAGAACGCCAACGCCTCGGCCTTCGCCGTGTTCGGCTTCGCCATCGCCGCCACCGTGGCGGTCTGGGCGATCGCCTTCCAGACGGGAGTGTTCGGATGAGCGGCTTCCGCACCCCCCTCGCCCGGGCCCGCGGCCTGGGCTCGGCCAAGCACGGCGTCGGCCACTGGATTTCCGAGCGCGTCGGCGCGGTGGCGCTGGTCCCGCTGGTGATCTGGGGCGCCTACAGCGTGATCCGCCTGGCGCAGCTCGACTACTACGGGGCGGCGGCGTGGATCGCGAGCCCCGTCAACGCCACCCTGATGATCCTCACCATCGCCATCGGCTTCACGCACATGCAGGCGGGCCTGCGGGTGGTGATCGAGGACTACATCCACAAGACCCTGACCAAGGCGGCGCTGCTGGTGCTGAACGTCTTCGTCGCGGGGCTGGCCGGCGCGCTGGCCATCATGTCCATCCTCAAGGTCGCGCTGGGGGGCGCCTGAACCCATGGCGGCTTACGAATTCATCGACCACAAGTTCGACGTCGTCGTCGTGGGCGCGGGCGGAAGCGGCCTGCGCGCGGCGCTGGGCTGCGCCCAGGCGGGGCTGAAGACGGCCTGTGTGACCAAGGTGTTCCCCACCCGCAGCCACACGGTGGCGGCGCAGGGCGGCATCTCGGCCAGCCTCGGCAACATGGGCGAGGACGACTGGCGCTGGCACATGTACGACACCGTCAAGGGGTCGGACTGGCTGGGCGACCAGGACGCCATCGAATACCTCTGCCGCAACGCGCCGGCGGCGGTCTACGAGCTGGAGCACTGGGGCGTCCCGTTCAGCCGCACGGCCGACGGCAAGATCTATCAGCGCGCCTTCGGCGGCATGACCAAGAACTACGGCGAGGCCCCGATCCAGCGCACCTGCGCCGCGGCCGACCGCACCGGTCACGCCATGCTGCACACCATGTACGGCCAGAGCCTGGCGCATGAGACCGAGTTCTTCATCGAGTACTTCGCCCTCGACCTGATCATGGACGAGGGCATCTGCCGGGGCGTCACCGCCTGGAAGCTGGACGACGGCACGCTGCACCGGTTCCAGGCCCAGCTGGTGATCCTGGCCACCGGCGGCTACGGCCGCGCCTACTTCTCCTGCACCAGCGCCCACACCTGCACCGGCGACGGCGGCGGGATGGTGCTGCGCGCCGGCCTGCCGCTGCAGGACATGGAGTTCGTGCAGTTCCACCCCACCGGCATCTACGGCGCCGGTTGCCTGATCACCGAAGGCGCCCGCGGCGAGGGCGGCTACCTCACCAACTCCGAGGGCGAGCGGTTCATGGAGCGCTACGCGCCGTCCGTGAAGGACCTGGCGCCGCGCGACATGGTCAGCCGCGCCATGACCATGGAGATCCGCGAGGGCCGCGGCGTGGGGCCGAAGAAGGACCACATCTTCCTTCACCTCGACCACCTGGATCCGAAGATCCTGGCCGAGCGCCTGCCGGGCATCTCGGAGAGCGCCAAGATCTTCGCCGGCGTCGACGTGACCAAGGAGCCGATCCCGGTCCTGCCGACCGTGCACTACAACATGGGCGGCATCCCCACGAACTTCTATTCCGAGGTCGTCACCAAGGCGGGCCGCGACCCCGACAAGGTGGTGCCGGGCCTGATGGCCGTGGGCGAGGCGGCGTGCGTCAGCGTGCACGGCGCCAACCGGCTGGGCTCGAACAGCCTGATCGACCTGGTGGTGTTCGGCCGCTCGGCGGCGCTGCGCGCGGCCGACACGATCAAGGCCGGGGCGACCCAGCCCGAGCTGAAGCCCGAGATGACCGATCCGCACCTGGCGCGGTTCGACCGCTTCCGCAACGCCGACGGCGGCACGTCCACCGCCGACCTGCGGCTGGAGATGCAGCGCGCCATGCAGGAGGACGCCGCGGTCTACCGCACCTCCGACGCGCTAAAGAGCGGCGTCAAGCGGATGCAGGACGTCAACGCCCGCAAGCCCGACATCAAGGTCGCCGACCGTTCGCTGGTCTGGAACTCCGACCTGATGGAGACCCTGGAGCTCGACAACCTCATCGGCCAGGCGATGGTCACCGTGGTCGGCGCCGAGAACCGCAAGGAAAGCCGCGGCGCCCACGCCCACGAGGACTTCCCCGACCGCGACGACAAGACCTGGATGAAGCACACGCTCACCTGGTTCGACGAGAAGACCGGCAAGGTGAAGATCGACTTCCGGCCGGTGCACAGCTTCACCATGACCAACGACATCGCCTACATCCCGCCGAAGGCGCGGGTGTACTGAGCCAGGAAGGACCGCTGCCATGGCCGAATTCCGGCTCCCGAAAAACTCCCGCATCACCAACGGCAAGCACCACCCGGCCCCGGCCGGATCGGGCAAGACGCGGACTTTCAAGATCTATCGCTACGATCCCGACAGCGGCGAGAACCCGCGGTGGGACACCTACGACGTGGACCTCAGCCAGTGCGGGCCGATGGTCCTGGATGTGCTGATCCACATCAAGAACACCATGGACCCCACGCTCACCTTCCGGCGCTCGTGCCGGGAGGGGATCTGCGGCTCGTGCGCCATGAACATCGCCGGCCGCAACACGCTGGCCTGCATCAAGGGCCACGACGAGTGCCCCGGCGACAAGGTGCAGATCAGCCCGCTGCCGCAGATGGCCGTGGTGAAGGACCTGGTGCCCGACCTGACGCTCTTCTACGCCCAGTACGCCTCGGTCGAGCCCTGGCTGCATACTGAGACGCCCGAACCGCAGAAGGAATGGCGCCAGGCGCCCGAGGATCGCGAGAAGCTGGACGGCCTCTACGAGTGCATCCTCTGCGCCTGCTGCTCGACCTCGTGCCCGAGCTACTGGTGGAACCAGGACAAGTACCTGGGCCCGGCGGCGCTGCTCCACGCCTACCGCTGGATCATCGATTCCCGCGACGAGGCGACGGGCGAGCGCCTGGACGAGCTGGAGGATCCCTTCAAGCTCTACCGCTGCCATACCATCATGAACTGCGCCCAGGTCTGCCCGAAGGGACTCAATCCCGCCAAGGCCATCGCCGAGGTGAAGAAGATGCTGGCGGAGCGGGTGGTCTAGTGCGCCGGGCGGCCGCTGCGGCCGCATCCCTGTCCCTGCTCGCCGCCTGCCCGGCGGCCACCGCGCAGATCCTGACCGGCGGCCCGGAGGTCAGCCCCGAAGTCCAGGCGGCGTTCGCGAAGGTCCGCGCCGGAGACCGGTCGGAAATCCTGCGCCTGGCCGCGGCCGGGCGGCTCGACGCACAGGCCTATGCCGGCGTGCTGCTGGCCTTCGGCGGCGGCCGGACGCCGGCCGACACGGAATTGGGGTGTTCGTACCTCGAGGCGGCCTCCGCCGAACGCTCCGACGCCATGCATTTCCTCGGCGAGGCCTATCAGAACGGCGTCTGCGGCGGCCAGAAGGACCTCGACCGGGCGATCGGCGCCTTCCACAAAGCCGGCGACATGGGCCTGGCCAAGTCGCGGTGCGCCGAAGGCAATCTGCTGATCGCCATGCACCGGGACGTGGCCCACGCCATCGAGCTTTGCCGCGAAGGCGCCGAGAAGGGCGACGCCGACGCCCAGACGGACCTTGGCAACATCTACCTGGTCGGCGAGATCGCGCCCAAGGACGCCGTGGCCGCGGCCGGCTGGTACGAGCGCGCCGTCGCCCAGCGCCATCGGAACGCCGCCTTCACGCTCGGGCAGATGTACTGGAACGGCGACGGGGTCGCGCGCGACCACGCGGCCGCCGCGCGCCTCTGGCGGCTGGCTTACGAGCAAGGACGCCTCGACGCCGCCGTGCTGCTCGGCAACGAGGCCTTCGAGCGGACGCTGCCCGACTACGCCGCGGGCGAGGCGAGGCCGGGCAAGGCGCGCGTGGCGTGGGAGCCGTTGCTGGAGGCCATCGACTGGTACGAGAAGGCGCTGGCCGTGCTGGATCCGGCGGGACGCATCGAGATCAACAAGCGCCTCGAGGTTCTTCGCGACTTCAAGGCGCAGGTCGAAGCCCGGCGTCCGCCAGCCTGAGGCCCACCGCACGGCTGACGGGAAAAGCCTTGACCGCTTGAGGCGCCCGGCGCCCGATGTCGTCTTATGGGCATGGGACCCACGCGCCACCGCTTCCGCCTGTTCGCCGCCGGGGCCGCCCTGGCGTTTCCGCTGCTCGCGGGCGGCTGTGCGACCCTTCCGCAACCCAGGACCCTCTCCTGCGCGCAAGCGCCCGAGCCAGCCGTGACCCTGTCGTCCGACGGCCGCACCGCCCACGCGCGGATCGAGGTCATGACCTACAATCTCGAGGGCCTGGGCTGGCCCGTCCGCAAGGGCCGCGAAGCCGAGCTGGCCGAGATCGGCCAGCGCCTGGCGGCCATGCGCGAGGCCGGCGACGCGCCGCACGTGATCGTCTTCCAGGAGATGTTCAGCGACGCCGCCGTCGACGCCGTGCGCGCGGCCGGCTATCCGGCGCGGGTGGCGGGCCCGTCGCAGTTCAAGCGCCGCGACATGCCGTCGAAGGGCCGGGTGCCCGGCCCCCGCCGCTGGAAGAAGGGCGAGCTTGGCGTCCGCCTGGCCGGCGGCGGCCTGGCCATCGTCAGCGAATATCCGATCCTCGCGCACAAGTCGGAGCCGTTCAGCCACCACGCCTGCGCCGGCTTCGACTGCTTCAGCAACAAGGGCGCGCTCTACGCCGAGCTGGCGATCCCCGGCGCCCCCGAGCCGCTGCGCATCTTCGACAGCCACATGAACTCCAAGCACCGCTCCGGCACGTCGACCACGCGCACGCTGGTGTCGCACGAGGTGCAGTCGCAGGAGCTGGCCGACTTCGTCGCCGCGCGGGGCGACGCCGGCGGGCCGACCGTGCTGGCCGGCGACTTCAACATGCGCCATTCGCCGGCGCGGTTCGCCGCGTTCGAGGCGGTGCAGCCCCTGACCCTGGTGCAGCACTACTGCCTGGAGACCGGCGCCGGATGCGACGTCCGCGTCGCCTGGACCGGCGCCACGCCCTGGCTCGACACCGAGGATCTGCAGTTCTTCCGGTCGGGCCAGACGATGACGGTGCGGCCGGTGCGGGTGCGGACCCTGTTCGCGGGCGGTCCCGACGATCCGATGCTGTCCGACCACAAGGCCGTGCGCGTCACCTACGACCTGAGCTGGCCGGTCGACGCCGCGCCGACGGCCAACACCTGCCCGGCCGCCACGCCGATCCCGAACCGGAGGCTGCGCACCATCGCCGCGCTGAACGCCGCAGGGCCGGCGGGCCGCTAGGCGGGCTGGGCTTTCGGTCTAGGGCCGGACGGGGCGGAACAGCACGTCCAGCCCCGAGATCACGTCGTCGATGAGTTCCGCCCCACCGGGCGCGCTGGACTTCAGCGCGGCCGCGCCGTGGGCCGCGGCCCAGACCGCCAGGGTGATCTGGTCGAGCGGCGGGTCGACGCGCTGCTGGGCGACGGCGACCTCCTCCACGATCCGGCGCAGGCCGGCCAGGGCCGCGGCGCGGGCCTCGGCCACGGGCTCCAGGCCCTCGATCTCGGGATCGAACATCAGGGCGAACAGCGCGGGCTCCCGCTGGGCGAAGTGGAAATAGCCGGTCGCCCAGCCCCGCAGCCGCTGGCCCTCCCCGGCGGCGCGGTCGGCCGCGTCGAGGTCGCGCCGCAGCTCCTTAAAGCCGCCCGCCGCCAGCTCGGCCAGCAGCGCCGACTTGCTCTCGTAGTGATGGTACATCGAGCCGGTCGTGATGCCGGCCCGGGCGGCGAGGGCCCGCAGGTTGAGCTGCTTGAGCCCGCCTTCCTCCAGCATGCCGCGGGCGGCGCGAACCAGTCGGCCGCGAAGATCGCCCACGTGGTATCGCCGCCGCGCCTCCATGCCCCGGATCATAGGCTGAGCCGGGGTGCGGCGTCGCGCCCTCAGTTGCGGGTCGGGATCACCACCGGGAGGGTCTCGTAGCCCTTCACGAACACCGAGTGGGTGCGCAGGGGCTCGCGCGCCAGCTGGATCGTCGGGAAGCGCTTGAGGATCTCTTCCCAGATGATCGTGAGCTGGAGTTCGGCGAGGCGATTGCCCACGCAGCGGTGGATGCCGAAGCCGAACGACAGGTGGTTCCGCGGCCGCTCGCGATCGATGATGTAGGCGTTCGGGTTCTCGATCTGGGCGTCGTCGCGGTTGCCCGAGACGTACCACATGGCCACCCGGTCGCCCTCACGGATCGTCTTGCCGCCCAGCTCGAAGTCGCGGGTGGCGGTGCGCGCCATGTGCGCCAGCGGCGTCTGCCAGCGGATGGTCTCCGACACCATCGAGGGGATCAGGCCGGGGTTGGCGCGCAGCTTGTCGTACTGGTCGGGGTTCTTGTTCAGCGCGTAGACCGAGCCGGAGATGGTGTTCCGGGTGGTGTCGTTGCCGCCGATGATCAGCAGCACGACATTCGAGTGATAGTCGGTCGCGCTGAGGTTCCGGGTGGCCTCGGCGTGGGCCATCATCGAGACGAGGTCGAACCTCGGCTCGGCGTTCACCCGTTCCTTCCACAGCACGTCGAAGGCGTCGAAGCAGGCGTCGGCCTGTTCGCGCTTGTGCTCCCAGCTCTTGGCGGGGCCGAAGCCGGGGGCGTTGGTGAACATGTCGGACCAGAACGTGAGCTCGCGGCGGCGCTCTTGGGGATAGTCGAAGAGCGTGGCCAGGGTCATGGCCGTCAGCTCCTTCGAGACCAGGTCCACCCAGTCGAACTCCTGGCCGATCGGCAGGTCGTCGAGGATCTTGCCCGCGCGCTCGCGGATCAGCGGCGCCATCAGGGCCAGGTTGTGCGGCGCCACGGCCGGGCTGACCGTCTTGCGCTGCACGTCATGGCCGGGCGGGTCCATGCCGATGAAGCTGTTGCCGCGCGGCCGCTTGTCGGACTCGGCCTTGGCCTCGAGCGTCTGCAGGACGATGCCGTCGGCCGAGGAGAACACCTCGTGGTTGGTGTCGACCGCCATGATGTCCTGGTAGCGGGTGATCGACCAGAAGCCGTCGTACTCGTCGTTGCGCGGCGTGTAGTGGATCGGGGACTCGGCGCGCAGGCGGTCGAAGATCGGCCACATGGCGTCGGCGGCGAACAGATCGGCCTGGGCCGGATTCAGCGCCTCGATCGGCAGGCTGCGGGCCTCGGCCGCGGCCGCCTCCCGGAAATCGATAGATCCGTCGTCCATGGCTTCCTCCGCCGTCGTTGGCCGCGCATCGACCCACAGGCCGGCGCAGCCTCCTGATTGGGCCTATCCAAACAGCGTTCTACAACCGTTATTGGCTCCCCCGCCGTCAGGACGCTATGGGAGCATCGGACCCGGCGCCTCGAACTGGGCGCCGGAGAAGTTGACGCTGCCGTCACTTTTGGGCATCGGAGAGATATGAGCGACGCCGCACATGTGGTGATCATCGGCGCGGGCCATGCCGGCGGCACGGCCGCGGCCCTGTTGCGCCAGTACGGACACGGCGGACCGATCACCCTGGTCGGGACCGAACCGATCGCGCCCTACCAGCGCCCGCCGCTCAGCAAGGCCTGGCTCAAGGGCGAGGCCGACGCGGACTCGCTGGCGCTGAAGCCGGTGGAATTCTACGCCGAGAACGACATCGATTTCCGGCCCAGCGTCACGGCCACGGCGCTGAACCGGGGCGCGAAGACCGTCACGCTCTCGGACGGATCGTCGCTGGCCTACGACATCCTGATCCTGGCCACGGGCGCGCGGGCCATCGCCCTGCCGATCCCGGGCATGGACCTGAAGGGCGTGCTGTTCCTGCGCACCGCCGCCGACGCCGAGGCGCTGAAGGCGACGATCGGCCCGGGCAAGACCCTGGCGGTGGTGGGCGGCGGCTACATCGGCCTGGAGGTCGCCGCCTCGGGCCGGGCGCTCGGCGCCGAGGTGTTCGTGGTGGAGCGCGAGCAGCGCCTGCTGGCCCGGGTCGCCTGCGAGACGCTCTCCACCTTCTTCAAGGCCTATCACGAGAAGCACGGCGTCCGCTTCGAACTGGGCGCGACCGTCACCGGCTTCGAGGGCGAAGGCGGCCACATCACCGGCGTGCGGCTGGACGACGGCCGGGTGCTGGCGTGCGACGCCGCCGTGGTCGGCGTGGGCGCGGTCCCGAACGACGAGCTGGCCAAGGACGCCGGTCTGGAATGCGCCCGCGGCGTGGTGGTCGACCTGGACGCGCGCAGCGTCACCGACCCGTCGGTCTTCGCCATCGGCGACGTGGCCCACCGGCCGATGCCGATCTACGACCGCATGTTCCGCATGGAGAGCGTGCCCAACGCCCTGGAACAGGCCAAGCAGGCGGCCAGCGCCATCACCGGCCGGCCGCGCCCGGCGGGCGAGTGCCCCTGGCAGTGGTCGGACCAGTACGACCTGAAGCTCCAGATCGCGGGCTACGCCTTCGATGTCGACGAGGTGCTGGTCCGCGGCGATCCGGCCAACGGGAAGTTCGCGGTCTTCCACCTCAAGGGCGACCAGATCCAGGCCGTCGAGGCGATCAACTCGCCGCCCGAATTCATGATGGGGAAGAACCTCATCCTGAGCCGCAAGCCCGTGGACAAGGCGAAGCTTGCGGACCCGACCGTTTCCATGAAAGAGGTCGCCGCCGTGAGCGCGCCCTCATGACCGGATCCACTCGCGCGGAAGCGTGCTCATTTCAACAAGAAGCCGGGTCCCGCAGGCGGGAACGGCTCGGCGATTAGTGAGGGGCGCCCAATGGCCAAGATCACCTACATCGAACACAACGGCGCCGAACACGTCGTCGACGTGAAGAACGGCCTGTCCGTCATGGAAGGCGCCGTGAAGAACAACATCCCGGGCATCGACGCCGACTGCGGCGGCGCCTGCGCCTGCGCCACCTGCCACGTCTATGTGAAAGAGGAATGGCTCGCGAAGACCGGCGAGCGCTCGGCCATGGAAGAGTCGATGCTCGACTTCGCCGAAGGCGTCGAGGACAACAGCCGCCTCTCGTGCCAGATCAAGGTGACCGACGAGCTGGACGGCCTGATCGTCACCATGCCGGAAAGCCAGCACTGAGGCGCGATGCGCGTCCCGGCGCGAACGCCGGGACCGCCTCCTGACAATCGATACGCAAGTGCGGCCGGACGACCGCCGCGGGTAGACACGGAACCCGCAGCCGCCGCCCGGCCGTTTGTCGGCCGCCTAGACGGCCGACGCTCGCAGGCTGCGGCGGGCGCGCAGCTTTGCCCCGAGTCCGCCGACGCCGACGATCATGAGCGGACGGCTCCCGGGCCCCGGCGCGACACCGGCCGACACGTGGGAAATCCGCATTCTCCGCTCCATCATGCGTTGGGCCGTGGTCGCGCAGCAGGAGTTCCGCATTGCGTTCCTCGCCCCGCGCGGTTGAAATCCTCGTCACCACCGCGGCGACTTGAAGCGCAGGAAAAGCGGTTCGGCGGACGGGCCATAGGTGCAAATGGACTGTTCCGGCCGGCCGAAATGCGTCGACTTGCGACGGATCGGGGGCGGGAATGGACGAGGCGAGCGTCGGACGCGTCCTCGACCTGGCGTACGGCGCCGCGGTCGATCCCGAGCTGTGGCCGGGATTCCTCGAAGCCTTCGCCGACGCCATGGGCGGCGCCAGCGCCGCGCTCGTCTGGCAGGACCAGCGATCGCGCCGGGGCCAGGGGCTCGCCGCGCGGCTCGATCCCGGCGTGCTGCCCACCTACTTCGGCGCGTTCGCGACCCGCCACCCCAGCCAGCGCTGGCAGAACAGCCCGCGCGACCGGGTCCGCCATTTCGTTCCGCACATCGTCGCCGACGACGACGCCATGCCGAAGGCCGAGCTGGTCCGGACCCCGTTCTACAACGAGTTCATGCGCCCGTTCGGCCTCCACTCGGTGCTACGCCTCGGCCTGACCGCGCACGGCGACGACGCCGCCTTCCTGATGGTCTCGCGGACAGCCCAGAAGGACCGCTTCGGCGAGCCTGCGCTGGGGCTGGCGCGCCGGCTCCATCAGCACGTGATCCGCGCCTTCGACCTCGGTCAGAAGGTCGTCGCCCAACAGCCGCGGCGGCTCGCGGGCGAGGCCGGGTTGGCCGCCTCGCCGCACGCGCTGTTCGTCGTGGAGGCCGACGGGCGGGTGCTCTACGCCAATCCCGCCGCCGAGGCGCTGATGACGGCCCGGATCGGCGTGGGCGTCGTGGGCGGGCGCCTGTCGGCGGCGTCCTCCCGCGCGACCCAGCAACTCCACGGCCTGATCGCCCGCGCCGGCGCGGCGACGCCCTGGGAGCGGAGGGGCGGCGCCATGACCCTGATCTCCCTGGCCCGCCGCCTCCCGATCCCCGTCTCGGTGGCGCCGCTCCGCGCGGAGGCCTCGGTCGCGATCCGCCAGGCGCCCACCGTGCTGGTCTGCGTGAACGACCTGGAGACGCCGCGACGGCTGTCGGAGGAGCGCCTGCGCGACATCTTCGGCCTCAGCCCGGCGGAGGCGCGGGTCGCGGCCGCGCTCTTCGAGGGCGACACGCCGCGCGAGGCGGCCGAACGCCTGGGGATCAGCTTCTACACCGTGCGCGGCCACCTGGTGCGCATCTTCGAGAAGACCGGCGTCAGCCGCCAGGCGGAGCTGACCAAGCTGCTGGCGGCCGCCGGCGATCCCTGGATGATCTAGAGCCCGTCAGGGTGAAGTGGATACCGGTTCACCCGCCCGGACGGGCTCCATATGCTTGAAGATCGAGCCTTCCCGGATCAGGTGATCCCACCTGATCCGGGAAGGCTCTGAGGACGCGCGAAGGCGCCTTGTTGTCGTCGCTCTGAACGTCCAGCTTGGCGCCATGCCGTTCTCCGCCTGGCTCCTCTTCGCCTCCCTGGCCGCCGCCGCCGATCCGCCCGCCCAGCCCCACGAGGTCCAGGGCGTCGTCGTCGCCCCGGTGACCGAACCGCCGCGTCTGGTCGGCAGCTTCCCGGCGGCGGGACAGGCCGTCGCACCAGGCGTCCTGGTGCTGAAGCTGACCTTCGACCAGAAGATGCTGGAGACGGGCTTCGACCTGGCGCCCGCGGCCGGCGGCGACGCGCCCGACTGCCTGAAGACGCCGCGGCTGCTGAACGACGCCAAGACCTTCGTCCTGCTGTGCACGACCAAGCCGGGCCACAGCTATTCGATCGCCCTGAACGCCGCCCCCGCGCCGGACCGCGGCTTCGCCAACATCGGCCATACGCGGGCCGCGCCGGCCACGCTCGCCTTCACGACAACCTCGGCCGATCCGGTGCGCAAGCTCGAG
Organism: Phenylobacterium sp.; assembly: GCF_016124325.1. Taxonomy (GTDB): domain Bacteria; phylum Pseudomonadota; class Alphaproteobacteria; order Caulobacterales; family Caulobacteraceae; genus Phenylobacterium. The sequence continues at coordinate 18,076 of NZ_WGNY01000009.1, read as the reverse complement.
GACGCGATGAAGACGGCCAGCCTCGACCCCCGGATGGACAACCCGATCGAGACCGCGCCGGAGAACTGAGGGACGCTGGCGAGCGTCTCCCCCCCGTGTGTCATCCCGGTTTGCGCCGTAGGCGCAAGACCGGGACCCATGAGCACGATCGGTCGCAAATATGTCCGGGCGTCGCCGCCGCAAATCGCCTCCAGCATCGGAGCTTATGGGTCCCGGTCTTCGGCTTCGCCGAAACCGGGATGACACGGTGGGAATGAGGCCGCCTTAGCTCGCGAAGCCCAGCTCGGGCTGGCTGACCGCGTGCGCCTCTTCCGGCAGGTGGCACGTGAAGGTGGCGCCGGCGCCCGGCTCGCTCTCCAGCGCCACCCAGCCGCCATGGAGCTCGGTGATCGCCTTCACCAGCGCCAGGCCCAGGCCCGGACCGCCGCGTTCGCGGCCGATGAAGCGGTCGAAGATGTGCGCCTGGACGTGGAACGGGATGCCCCGGCCGGTGTCGGAGACCTGGAGCTGCACCTCGCTCAGGCCCTTGCGCGCCGCCAGCGTCACCGTCCCGCCCGGCGGCGTCTGAGCGATGGCGTTCTCCATCAGGTGGTCGAGCACCTGGGCGAGCCGGCGCCGGTCGCCGCGGATCACGCCCACCTCGTGCGGCCGTTCCAGGACGAGGGAGACCTTGTGCGGCTCGGCCTCGGCGCGCCAGCGGCTGGCCACGTCGATCAGCAGGTCGGCCACGTTCACCTCGGCGAGATCGAGCGCCATCTCGTCGGCGTCGATCTGGGCCATGTCGAGCACGTCGTCGATCGAGCGGGCGAGCTGGGTGGCCGCCGCCTTGACCGACGCCGCATAGCCGCGGGCGCGCTCGGGCAGACCGTCGCCGGCGTGCTCCAGCAGTTCGGAGTAGCCGATGATCGTGGTGAGCGGGGTGCGCAGCTCGTACGAGACATTGCCGACGAAGTCGCGCTTCAGGCGCTCGGCCTCGCTGAGCGCCTGCTCGCGGTCGGTGAGCGCGCTCTGCAGGCGCCGCGCGTCGGTGACGTCGGTGAAGGCGATCAGGGTGGCGCCGTCGGGCAGCGGGCGGGTGCGGTATTCGATGATCCGGTCATCGGAGGTCTGCGCCTCGCCGGTGATCGGCATGCGGGCGGCGGGATCGGGATCGGCCACCCGGCCCTTCAGTTCCTTCCAGAACGCCATGTCGTGCAGCTTGGGCACGCACAGCTCGACCACCCCCTCGAAGTCGCCGGCCGCCTCGAGCTGCAGCGGGGTGATGTTCCAGAACTGCTCGAAGCTCTCGTTGTGCAGGCGCAGGCGGCCGTCCGAGCCGAACACCGCCACCGCGTCGGACAGCTTGTCGAGCGTGGCCTGCTGGACCTGGATGAGGGCGTTGTACTGGGCCTTCATCTTCAGCTCGCCGGTGATGTCGGCGAACAGCAGCAGGAGGCCTCCCATGGGGTGGGCCTGGCGCACGACGCGCAGCGTGCGCCCGTCGGGCAGGCTCCACATGTCGTCGGGCTGGGCTTCCAGCTGTTCGTAGCGGGCGAGTTCGGCGGCCTTCCACTTGGCGTAGTCGGCCGTCTCGGGCAGGCGGCGGCGCTGGCGCAGGCGGTCGAGGATCTCGCCGTGGGTCGGCCGCTCGGTGAGCCAGGCCGGCTCCACCCCCCACAGCTCGGCGAAGGCGGTGTTGTGGAAGCTCAGCCGCTTGGCCCGATCGAAGATCACCACGGCGTCGTCGATGCGGTTGAGCGTTTCGTCGTGGGCCTCGACGTTGCGCTTGGTCTCCTCGCGGGCCTCCTCCAGGTCGGTGACGTCGTCGGTCCAGACCCCGACGCCGCCGCCCTCGAGAGGCTGGGCCGAGATGAGGAAGGCGCGGCGGCGGCCGGCGAGGCTGAGCCAGCGCACGGCCTCGCGCCGCTGGCCCATGTTGGCCGCCTCGCTGGCGATGGCGTCGGCTCCGCGGTCGAAGGCGACGCCCCGGCGGGCGGCCTCGTCGAGGCTGCCGGCGTCGACCGCCTTCAGCCAGGCGGCGTTGACCCAGACGGGGGACCCGTCGGCCGCCGCGATCCAGGCCGGATTCGTTCGCGCGTTGAGGAAGGCGACGAAGCGCGGCGCGGTGGGCAGGCCCTGGTCCTCGCCCAGCACCGCCGAGACCCGCAGCCAGGCCAGCGCGCCGGCCGCGCGGCCCTCGACCGTGACCACGCCGGCCGGTCCCTTGACCTCGAAGGCGCAGGCCTCGCCCCGCTCGAACAGGCCGCGCAGGCGCCGCGCATGGTCGGGATCGGCCCGCATCAGGGCGTTCAGCACATATTGCGGATCGGCCTGCGCCAGGCCCAGGGCCTCGCAGACCACCGACAGGCTCTCGCCGCCCGAGGCCAGCAGGGCCTGGCCGTCCTCCACCGCCAGCAGGGCGGAATCGAAGGCCTCGGCCGAAGCCTGGGCCGCCTCGGCTCCGACTTCGAGCTGGCGGATGCGCGCGTTCAAGGCCGCCACGCGCCGGTCGGCCGCGCGCCGTTGGGCCAGCGCCCAGAGGACGGCGGAGAGCGCCAGGCTCACGGCGCCGGCCGCCGCCGCCAGCATCAGTTCGTGCGCGTTCATCGACGCCCCGGCGAATCAATCCCCGCCAGCTTAGGCCGCGAAGCTCGCCCTCGCACCCTGCACCCCGCGCCGGGCGTTCTATCGGGCGGACTTTTCAGCGAGAATGCGCGCGATGACCGCGATCCTCTACCCGGTGGCGACGAACGCCGAGCTGGCGCTGGCCCGGCCCCTGGGCCGCGCGGCGCGCGAAAGCGAGGCCCGGCGCGCGGCCGACGAGGCGGTCGCGTTCGCCACGGACCTCACCGGGCCGGCCTTCGCCACGCGCGAGGCGGCGCTGGACGCCTATGCGGGGCGGTTGGAGGACGAGCGCACCGGCGCGGCGCCCGAACCGCAGGACCGCTACTGCACGCTGGTGGAGCGGATCGCCGAGGACGCGGCACGGCCGCGCGCCGTGGAGCCCGCCTACGCCGACGGCCGGCGCTGGCCCGAGCCGCCGAAGCCGCCGCGGACGGTGTGGCGCCTGGCCGTCTCGTATTGGCGGATCGGAACCCCCGACCGGCCCCTGGAGGCGCCCCAGGCCCGCGATGCGCGCAAGGCCGGCCGCGACCTCGACCCCGAGACCCTGCGCGCCATCGCCCGCGCGCCCCTGCGGCCCACGCGCCCGCAACGGGCGCTGGACATCGGCCTGTTCGAGACCCGCCCGCCGGAGGCCCCGCATATCGTGATGCCCGATGAGTGAGATGTTCGGCCGCGCGCCGTCGCTGGAGGACATCGCCGCCCTGGCCGAGCAGGCGTTCGCCGCCCTGCCCGAGGGGTTCCGCCGGCTGACCGGCGACGTGATCTTCCGTGTCGACGATTTCCCGCCCGACGAGGTGCTGGACGACCTGGGCATCGAGGATCCGTTCGGCCTGACCGGGCTCTATTCCGGGGTCGACCTGTCGCAGCGTTCGGTGATGGAGCCGTCGCCCGAGCCCAGCCGCGTCTTCCTCTACCGCCGCCCGATCCTCGACGAATGGGCCGAGCACGGCGAGATCACCCTGGAGGAGCTGGTGACCCACGTGCTGGTCCACGAGATCGGCCACCACTTCGGCCTGTCGGACCCGCAGATCGAGGCGATCGAGGCCGAGACCGGCTGAGCCGGCGCGTGCGGTAAACGCGCGTTTACAAAAGTGACGCCACCGTCACTTTCCTTGACTGATCGCTGTTGAGACCGCATCCTAACTGCAACTAGGCAGGAGGAAGCCATGGCCGCCGACGGCAACATCACCAAGGACATCATCTACGACGCCGTCGCGCCCGACGACTTCGAGTCGATGCTGGAGCTCGACCGCTACAACGCCCGCTCGACCGCCTTCGACAAGATCATCTCGGCGACCCACGACCACTTCTGGGACCCGCTGGACACCAAATACATCGACTTCTCCGAGCCGTTCGACATGGAGAACGAGATGGTGATCCCGGAGGACATGGTCGTCTCGCTGCAGACCAAGTACGTCTCCGACCGCCTGTCGGACCGCAAGGACCGCGTCCGCTTCGTCAACCAGTTCGCCCTGCGCAGCTTCTCCTCCATCCTGCACGGCGAACAGGGCGCGCTGAACCTGTCGGCCAGCCTCTGCCACGTGCTGAAGGACCAGGGCGCGCAGGAGTACGCCGCCAACCAGACGCGCGAGGAAGCCCGCCACGTCACCGCCTTCGCCAAGTACATCAAGGCCCGCTGGGGCCGGCCGGTGGAATGCGGCCCGACGCTGAAGGCGCTGCTGGTCGACATCATCCACTCGCCCGAGGTCTACAAGAAGATCATCGGCATGCAGATGCTGGTGGAGGGTCTGGCGATGGGCGCCTTCGCCACCTTCTTCAAGGTGACCAACGACCCGCTCTGCAAGAAGCTGATGCAGCTGGTGATGACCGACGAGGCCTTCCACCACAAGTTCGGGAAGATCTGGGCCGACCGCACCATCCCGCACCTGACGGAGAAGGAGCACGAGATCATCGAGCTCTGGGCCGCCCAGTGCTTCCAGACCCTGCTGTTCAACCTGGTGGGCCCGAACCAGCAGCGCAGCCTCTACGAGGAGTTCGGCCTGGACCCCGACATGGTGATCGCCGAGCTGGCCGAGATCATCACCGACGAGAGCCGCCGCGAGGGGATGAAGGAGCAGACCAACATCTTCCGCGTGCTGGTGAAGACCCTGCTCAACGCCGGGATCATCACCGACCGCACCAGGGCCTTCTACGCCATGTACGTCGATCTCGACGAACTGCGGAGCGAGGGCGAGGCGATGGTGGGCGACGAGATCGCCGAGGAGGGCATCCGCTACCTCCAGGAGATCAACTTCGCCGACAAGGCCAAGGAAGTCCTGATCGCCGCCGAGTAGGCCGCGCGCGACAGCATCGTTGTTTCTTCGGAGCCTCCGCGAAAGCGGAGGCTCTGTCTTTTGCGGCCACGGGTGACAGCGCCGGCCGAGCCACCGACGACGGGCCCCTCTCTCGCGCGCGACCCGGGCGCGCCCGGGCGTCCCGCGCTTTCGTGTTTTTCGTGGTTTGACCGTCGGCGCTTCCGGGCGGACACTTATCGGCGTTCAGGTCCGCGGCAGACGGACCAGGAGGATCGAATGGCCGACGGCAACATCACCAAGGACGTCATGTACGGCGCGGTGGCGCCCGACGATTTCGAGTCGATGCTGGAGCTCGACCGCTACAACGCCCGCTCCACCGCCTTCGACAAGATCATCTCGGCGACCCACGACCACTTCTGGGACCCGCTGGACACCAAATACATCGACTTCTCCGAGCCGTTTGACCTGGAGAACGAGGCGCTGCTGCCCGAGGACCAGGTGCCGCTCCTGCGCCTGCCCTACGTCGACGAGACCCTGACCGATCCCAAGGCGCGCGTGGCGTTCATCAACGGCATGCAGCTGCGCAACTTCTCCTCGATCCTGCACGGCGAGCAGGGCGCGCTGAACCTGTCGGCCAGCCTCTGCCACGTGCTGCTCGACCAGGGCGCCCAGGAATACGCCGCCAACCAGACCCGCGAGGAAGCCCGCCACGTCACCGCCTTCGCCAAGTACGTGAAGGCCCGCTGGGGCCGGCCGGTGGAATGCAGCGCGGCGCTCAAATCGCTGCTGATCGAGATCATCGAGGCGCCCGAGGTCTACAAGAAGATCGTGGGCATGCAGATGCTGGTCGAGGGCCTGGCCATGGGCGCCTTCGCCCACGGCTACCGCTTCAACCGCGACCCGCTGGCGCGGAAGCTGTTCCAGCTGGTGATGACCGACGAAGCCTTCCACCACAAGTTCGGGAAGATCTGGGCCGACCGCACCATCCCCCAGCTCAGCCAGGCCGAGCGCGACCTGGTGGAGGACTGGACCGCCCACTGCGCCCAGAAGCTGTTCTTCGACCGCGGCGCGCCCGACCAGATGGCGGCGATGTTCACGCCCTACGGCCTCGACCCCGAGCGGGTGACGGCCGACATCATCGCCCGGCGCAAGGCCCGCGACGCGGACCGCAAGATCCGCAGCGAGACCAACGTCTTCCGGGTGCTGATCAAGACCCTGCTCAACGCCGGCCTGATCACCCAGCGGACCCGCGGCTTCTACGCCATGTACGTCGACCTCGACGAACTCGCCGGCGAAGGCGACCGGATGGTGGGCGACGACATCGCCGAGGACGGCATCCGCTATCTCCAGGAGATCAATTTCCTGGGCGGCGAGCGGCGGGCGCCCGTCGCGGCGGAGTAGACCGCCGGCCTATTTGCGCACGAAGGCGCACAGCTTGTTGCCGTCGCAGTCGCGGACGTAGGCGGCGTAGAACACCGGATCCATGCCCTCGCGCACGCCGGGCGGGCCCTCGTCGGCGCCGCCCATCTCCAGGGCCGCGGCGTGGAACGCGTCGACCGCCGCGCGGTCGGGCGCATGGAAGGCCAGCATCGCGCCGTTTCCGGAGGTGGCCGCATGGCGGTCGAACGGCCGCGTGAGGAAGAAGCGGCCCCGGTCGCCGGCCCGCGCATAGCCGGTCCAGGTCTCGCTCGTCGTCTCGCGCGTCGCGCCCAGCGGGGCGAACACCCGGTCGTAGAAGGCGACGGCGCGCGCCATGTCGTTCACGCCCAATGTGGAATAGGCGATCATTTCGTAGGCCCTCCCGTCCCGGCATCGGGCGCCCGGTCGCAATCGCGCCCATCTCTCCCTATATGGCGCGGCCTGGCGTCGACGCGGCGTTCAAATGTTCACCATTTTACGATATTGCGCTGCAACATGGCTCGCCTTCTGCCCCTCGCCGCGATTCTCGCCGGCCTGATCCTCGCGCCCTCGGCGGCCCTCGCGGCCCCGGCGCAGCCCGCCCGTCACATCGACCTGACGCAGATGATGGGCCGCTGGTACGAGGTCGCGCGCGTGCCCAACCAGTTGCAGACCGGCTGCGAGGCCGGCGCCTCCGACTGGACGCCGGCGGCCAAGGGCTTCGCCGTCGTGCAGTCGTGCCACAAGGGCAGCCCCAGCGGCCCGCTCACCACCTGGAAGGCCAAGGCGACGGTCGCCGACCCGCACACCAACGCCAGGTTCCGCATGAGCTTCTTCGGCGGGATCGTCAGCCAGGACTATGTGGTCCTCGACCATCGGCCCGAAGAGGGCTGGCTGGTGCTGGCCACCGCCAACGGCAAGTACCTGTGGCTGATGTCGCAGCGGCCTACCCTGCCCGCGGCGATCCAGCGCCAGGCGCTCGCGCGCATCCGCCAGCTGGGTTTCGACGTCGGCCGGCTGGAATTCCCCTTGCCCATGGGCGACTGAGCCCCGGACACGGCCCCCTTGCCTTGGGAACGTAGCCGGAACAAGACTTGCGGATGGACCAGCCCGCCGCACCCTCCCGGCCCGAGACGACCGCCGCCGTCACGCGCGGGGCGGCGCGCCTGCTGATCGACCTGGGCTACACGCCTCTGGCCGAGGTCACCCTGCCGAACGGCCGGCGCGCCGACCTGATGGCGCTGAGCGCCAAGGGGCAGATCTTCATCATCGAGGTGAAATCGGGCCTGGAGGATTTCCGCACCGACGGCAAATGGCCGGAATACCGGCCCTACTGCGACGCCTTCGCCTTCGCGGTGGCCCCGGAATTCCCGCGCGACATCCTGCCCGACGAGCCCGGCCTGATCGTCGCCGACGCCTTCGGCGGGGCGATCCTTCGCGAGGCCCCTGTGGAGACGCTCGCCGGCGCCCGCCGCAAGGCGCTGACCCTGGCCTTCGCCCGCCTGGCGGCCCTTCGCGCGGCCGGCGTGGCCGTCAGCGAACTCTGACCCTTTGACGACCGAGCCAGCCGGGACGCGCTTCAGCGCGGGGCGCGCTTGGCCAGGATGCGCTGGAGGGTCCGCCGGTGCATGTTGAGCCGCCGGGCCGTCTCCGAGACGTTGTGGTTGCACAGCTCGTAGACCCGCTGGATGTGCTCCCACCGCACGCGATCGGCGCTCATCGGGTTTTCCGGCGGCGACGGCGCGTCCCCCTTGGCCAGCAGCGCGCGGACCACGTCGTCCGCGTCGGCCGGCTTGGAGAGGTAGTCGACGGCCCCCGCCTTCACCGCCTGGACGGCCGTGGCGATGTTGCCGTAGCCGGTGAGCATGATGATCTTGGCGTCGGGCCTCGCATCGCGGACCGCCTCTACGACTTTCAGGCCGGATCCGTCCTCGAGCCGCATGTCGAGCACGGCGTAGGCCGGCGCGTGCGTCCGAACGGCCGCTATGGCCTCGTTGACGCTGCCGACCAGGGTCGGTTCGAAGCCACGCTGTTCGAGCGCCCGGCCCAGGCGCGTCCGCAAGGGCGCGTCGTCGTCGAGCACGAGCAGGCTCTTGTCGGGAAGGGCGGTGACTTCAGCGGAGAGGTCGGTCATTCCGTCGACCCTCTGTCGAGGGCTCCCTCGCTACTAGGTGCGACAGAATGCCGCAATTTTGTCAGAATGTTCAAGCGCGGTGCGATTATCTTCAAGCAACCTCCAGTTCGCTTCGCGACCAACGCGCCGTGACGACGGCGCCGCGCGGTTTGCCGTTGAAGAAGCTCACTTCCGCCCCGGTCCGTTCCAGGAGCGTCTTGGCGATGAAGAAGCCCAGGCCCATGCCGACGTGGCCCGTCCGCGAGCCCTCGGCGCCCGGCCGGGTGGTGACGTAAGGCTCGCCCAGCTTGGCCAGGATCTCCGGCGAGAAGCCGGGACCGTCGTCGCGCACCTCGATGGTGATGGTGTCGGCGTCGAACCGGGCCGACACGAGGATCTCCGACTTCGCGAAATCGACGGCGTTCTCCACGAACGTCGAGAAGGCGTGGATGATCTCGGGCATGCGGCGGATGTCGGGCGTCTTCACGTCCTTGGCGCCGGTGACGATGGCCTCGACGCGCACCTCCCGCGAGGCGCCCGTGTGATGCTCGATCACCTCCTGCACCAGCTGGCGCAGCGAGAGGCGTTCATGGACCTCGTCGGAAGCCTTGTCGGGGGTCGCCGCCAGCCGGCGCAGGATTTCGCGGCAGCGCTCGGCCTGGGCGATCAGCAGGTCGGCGTCGTCCTTCACCGCCGGGGTCACGGCCTCGCGAGACATCTCCTTGGCGACGATGGAGATGGTGGCGAGCGGCGTGCCCAGCTCGTGCGCCGCCGCGGCCGCCAGGGCGCCCAGGGCCGAGAGCCGCTGTTCGCGGGCGAGCACCGCCTGGGTGACGTCGAGGGCCAGCGCGATCCGCGCCGCCTCCACCACCGACTGGCGCACGAAGCCGGCGATGAGCGCGATCCCCGCCACGTTGGCGGCGCCCGAGATCAGCCGATACTCCAGGTCGAGCCGCGGCTCGGGGGACGCCGACGGATAGCCCAGCGAGACCACCGCCAGGGCCACCGACATCACGGCGGCGAGCCCGCCCAGGATCAGCAGCGGCTGCAGCGGCAGCGTCGCCGCCGCCAGGGTCACCGGCGCGATCAGCACCAGGATGAAGGGGTTGGCGGTGCCGCCGATCAGGCTCATCAGCGCCGACAGCTGCAGGATGTCGAGCGACAGCTGGGCCATCGCCTCCCGGTCGCCCAGCACCCGCTGGCCGGGCCCCGACATCGCCGTCAGCAGGTTGATGAACGCGCCCGCCGCGATCACGGCGGCGCAGGGCGCGTAGGGCGCGTGATAGCGCATCGCCGCCATGGCCGTGAGCAGGGCGATCTCGCCCACGATCACCATCCAGCGAACCGAGGCCAGGGTGCGGACGCGCAGATGGCCGCGGCGAATCGCGCCGGTGTCCCAGACATCCTGCTGGGCGTTGTCTTGCGCCGCCGGGATGGCGGCCTTATCGAGGTCGGGGGCTGGAGCGTTCTCGCTCGCCACGGCTGTTCAGCTTCCCGCGGCGGCAGGCCCGCCGGCAGCAAAGGAAACACGCATGTCCAGGCGTATTCTGGCGCTTATCGCGGTCCTCGCGCTCGCGCTCGCCATCCTCACCGGTCTCGCCGTTCGCAAGGGCGTGCTTGGCGATCAATCGCAAAGCGTCGCCGTCGGCGGCCCCTTCCAGCTGGTCGACACATCTGGACATACCGTCGACCAGGATCTGCTGAAGGGCAAGTGGAGCGTTGTGTTCTTCGGCTTCACCCACTGCCCGGACGTCTGCCCGACCACGCTCTTCGCCCTTGGTCAGGTGGAGCCGCTGCTGGGCTCCGACCTGAAGGACTTCCAGACCGTGTTCATCTCGGTGGATCCCGAACGCGACACGCCGGAGCAGATGAAGGCCTATGTTTCCAACGACGCGTTCCCGAAGAACCTCGTGGGCCTGACGGGCTCGACCGACCAGGTCGCCGCCGTCGCCAAGGCCTATCGCGTCTTCTACCAGAAGCAGGTCAGCGGCGACGATTACGTGGTCAACCACTCGTCCTACAGCTACCTCATGACGCCCAAGGGCCGGTTCGCCTGCGTGCTGCCCTACGGCGCGACGCCCGAGCAGACGGCGTCCAAGATCGAAACCGCGATCAAGGCGGGACCCGACGCGACCAGCTGCTGATTTGCTGCGGCGCCGCGTCCCGTTGTCCTTGCGGACCCTGTTAACGTCCCCCATGGTATGTTGCAGCGCACAAGGTGGGGTCCCGCATGCTCTATACCCTCTATGAAGCCGGCTACTACGCCGCCTCCCCCCTGCGTCTCGCCGCGCTCGCCGCCCGGGACTTCTGGAACTCGCCGCTCAATCCGGCGGCCGACACCGAACTGGGCCGGCGGCTCTACGCCACGTCGGACCTGTTCGCGAACCTGACCCGGCGCTACGGCAAACCCGCGTGGAACATCGACAGCGTGGCCATCAACGGCCGCGACGTCCGCGTGCGCGCCCAGGAGGTCTGGTCGACGCCCTGGGCCAAGCTGACCCACTTCTCGCGCGACATGAGCGACCTGCGCCGCGCCGGCAAGACCGAGCTGGAGCCGGCCGTCCTGATCGCCGCGCCGCTCTCGGGCCACTACGCCACCCTTCTGCGCGGCACGGTCGAGGCCTTCCTGCAGGATCACGAGGTTTTCATCACCGAGTGGTCCAACGCGCGCGACGTGCCGTTCATGGACGGGCGCTTCGACTTCCACGACTACATCGACCACATCCGCGACATGCTGCGCGTGCTGGGGCCGCGTCCCCACGTGGTGGCGGTCTGCCAGCCGGGGCCGCCCGTGCTGGCGGCGGCCTCGCTGATGGCCGAGGATCGCGAGGAGAGCCGGCCGGCGTCGATGACCTTCATGGGCTCGCCGATCGACGCGCGCCTGTCGCCCACGGTCACCAACAAGCTGGCGGAGGAGAAGCCCTTCGCCTGGTTCGAATCCAACATGATCTACAACGTGCCGCCGCCCTATCTGGGCGCGGGCCGGCGCGTCTATCCGGGCTTCGTGCAGCTCGCCAGCTTCGTCTCCATGAACCTGGAGAAGCACCAGGAGGCGCACCGCCGCTACCTGGGCCACCTGATGGACGGCGACGGCGACAGCGCCGAGAGCCATCTCGCCTTCTACGACGAATATCTGTCGGTGCTGGATCTGACCGAGGAATTCTACCTCCAGACGGTCGACGTGGTGTTCCAGCGCTATCTGCTGCCGAAGGGCGAACTGACCCACCGCGGCCGCCGCGTGCGCCCCGAGCGGATCACCGACATCGGCCTGCTCACCGTCGAGGGCGAGAACGACGACATCTCCGGCATCGGCCAGACCCAGGCGGCGCACCGCCTGTGCCTCAGCCTGCCGATCGAGATGAAGGAAGACTACATCCAGCCGCACGTGGGCCACTACGGCGTCTTCAACGGCCGCCGCTTCCGCGAGGAGATCTATCCGCGGGTGCGCGACTTCATCCGCCGCATGGAGCCGCTGGCCAAGAAGGCGCCGCGCACGCGCAAGGCCGCCGCCGCGCCCGAGCCGGAAGCGCCCGCCGCCGAGGTCCGCGAAGGCGCCGAGGTGGTGCCGATGCGGCCGCGCACGGCCAAGGGCTGAACGCGCAGACTCAGACTAGACTGGGCCGCATGAGTTTCCTCGGCCGCGCCTTCGCCGACGGCGACCGGCTCGAGGTGGCCGGCGCGGCCGTCCGCCTGAAGGTCAACCGCCGGGCCAGCCGGGTCTCCCTGCGCCTGGACCGCACCCGCCGCGAGATCGTGGCCACCGCCCCTTCCCTCCGCCGCCTGCCCGAGGCGGCCGCCTTCGCGCACGAGCGGGCCGGATGGATCGCCGAGCGCCTGGCCGAACTGCCGCCGCCCGCCCCTTTCGCCCCCGGCCAGCTCATCGAGGTGTTCGGCCGGCCCGTACGCCTGGAGCAGGCCCCAGGTCGGGCGCGCTGGGTCGAGCCCGTCGACGGCTCCACGCCGCGCATCTGCGCCATGGGCGAGGGCGAAGGCTTCGCCCGCGCCGTGATCCTCGTCCTGAAGAAGAAGGCGCTGGAGGTGCTGGCCGCCCGGACCGCGCACTACGCCGAACGCCTTGGCGCGCCGATGCCCAAGGTGTCGGTGGCCGACGCCAAGTCGCGGTGGGGCTCGTGCAAGCCGGGCCTCCGCGGCGCGCCGGGGGTCATCCGCTATTCCTGGCGGCTGGCGCTGGCCCCGTTCGAGGTGGCCGACTATGTGGCCGCGCACGAGTGCGCCCACCTGCGCGAGCTGAACCACGGCCCGAGGTTCTGGGCCCACGTGCGCGCGCTGGTCGGCGACGAACGGCGTCACCGCGCTTGGCTGCGCGCCCACGGCGCGCGCCTGCACGCCTTCGGACGCTAGGCTTCATCCTTGTCCGTCATCCCGGACGGAGCGCTCGCGAAGCGCGGAGATCCGGGACCCAGCCGTACGGCGTTGACGCGGCGCATATTGCAGCGTCGAGGTCTGAGCTGCTGGGTCCCGGCTCGGCGCCTCGCGCGCGAGGCTTGGCCGGGATGACGGGTCAGAAGGGCGGGTCGTCGGGGCGGCGCTGGCGCTGGGCGGGCGAGCGGGTGTCGACGGGCGGTGGCGAGGCCTGGGTATCGTCGTGGCCGCCGCCGAACAGGCCCGCGACGCCCTGGAGGATCTGGTCGATCGGGCTCTGGCGATACTCCTCGGGGATTTCGCCGCCGGGAATGGGCTCGACCTTCAGCCGCGGCAGGGCGGCGGTCATGTAGTCCTTCCAGATCCCGGCCGGGGCGCCGCCGCCGGTGACCCGCTTCATGGGTTTGTTGTCGTCCTTGCCCACCCAGACGGCCGTGACGAAGCCGCCCGTGTAGCCGACGAACCAGGCGTCGCGGTAGTCGCTGGTGGTGCCGGTCTTGCCGGCGAGATCGTAGCCGGCGACGTTGGCCCGGCCGCCCGTTCCGCCGCCCGACACCACCGCGCGCATCATGGTGACCATGTAGGCCAGCGCCGGCTGGCCGATCACCGCCTGGGGCCGGGGACGGTCGACGTTGTGGTCGTAGAGCACGCGTCCGCCCGCGGTGCGGATCCGTTCGATGCCATAGGCCCGGGCGAGATAGCCGCCGTTCGAGAACGGCGCGTAGGCCTGGGCCATCTCCAGCGGGCTGACCTCCACCGCGCCCAGCGCCATCGAGGGGTCGAGCTGGATCTGGGAGGTGATGCCCAGCCGGTGGGCCGTGGCGGCGACGTTGGCGGTGCCCACCTCGTTGGCGAGACGGGCGGCCACGGTGTTGATCGACTCCTTCAGCGCCTCGGCGATGGTGATCGGGCCGAGGTAGCGGTTGGTGTAGTTGTGGGGCTCCCAGTTGCCGATCTTGATCGGCTCGTCGACCACCGGGGTTTCGGGCGTGCGGCCGGCCTCCATGGCCGTCAGATAGACGAACGGCTTGAACGCCGAGCCGGCCTGGCGCCTGGCCATGGTCGCGCGGTCGAACTGGGTCTGGAGGTAGTTGGTCCCGCCGACGTAGGCGCGCACGCGACCCTCGCCGTCGATGGAGACCAGCGCCCCCTGTTCGACGCCCTGGCTCTTGGCGGCTTCGACCCCGCGCCGCAGCGCCTGCTCGGCGCTGGCCTGCAGCGGCAGGTCGAGCGTCGTCTCCACCACGAGATCCTCGGTGGGTTCGCCCACCAGGCTGCGCACCTGCTCGTCCGCCCAGTCGGTGAAGTACTGCGCCCGCTGGTTGGCCAGCACCGGGTTGACCCGCACCTTGGTGCGGATCGCCTCCGCCCGCTGCTCCGGGGTGATGAAGTGCGCCTCGACCATCTCGTTCAGCACCACCGTGGCGCGCCGCGCGGCGCGGTCGGTCGAGGCCACGGGCGAATAGCGGGAGGGGCCCTTCATGATCCCGGCGAGCAGCGCGCTCTCGCCCAGGGTGAGCTGCGAGGCGGGCTTGCCGAAGTAGCGCTGGGACGCCGCCTCGATGCCGTAGGCGCCGGCGCCGAAATAGACCCGGTTCAGATAGAGTTCGAGGATCTGCTTCTTGGAGAACTTGGCCTCCAGCCAGACGGCCAGGATCAGCTCCTGCGCCTTGCGGCGGTAGTTCTGGCTGGGGGTGAGGAACAGGTTGCGCGCCAGCTGCTGGGTGATGGTCGAGCCGCCGCGCAAGGGACCGCCCTGGCCCTTGTGCTGGATGTTGTAGATGCCGCTGCGGACGATGCCCCACGGGTTGAACCCGAAGTGCCAGTAGTACCAGCGATCCTCGATGGCGATGAACGCCTTCGGCACGTAGGGCGGCAGCCTGTCGAGGTCGACGGGCGGGGCGTACTGGCTCCCGCGCACGGCGATCAGTGCGCCCGACCGGTCGAGGTAGGAGATCGAGGGCTGGCGTTCGACGTCGTAGAGCCGCGAGGTGTCAGGCAGGTCGACGGCGAAGACCGCGAAGAAGGCGACGACGAAGATGACGCCCCAGACGCCGACCACGAGCGTCCAGTAGAGCAGCGCCTGCAGCGGGGAGCGGCGGGAGCGCGGAGGTCGGGGCGGGCGTTCGCCGCGCCCGCGGCCCGGCGGCTGCGCGTTGGCCATCTGTACGTCGTCCTAACGTCCTTGAGAGCCGCCCCGGCCGACCCCTCGAATATCGCAAGGCCACGGAACCCCAAACATGATTGACGGGAGATGAACACATTGGCCGCAGGCGCCTTCCATCGCCGGCCGTCTTCGGCCAAGTTGCCCGCCCCGCCCGCAAGCCGCGGGCTTTCCAGAGGACGAGTGATGGCGCGGACGAAACTGGCCCTGACGGCGGCGTTGATGATGCTGGCGGCCGCCTGCGGACAGAAGGCGACGTCCTCCGGCGCGCTGCCCGACGACATGACCCTGGGCGACTCCAAGGCCAAGGTGACGGTGGTGGAGTACGCCTCGGTCGGCTGCCCGGTCTGCGGCCGCTGGGCCAACGAGGTCTTCCCGGCCTTCAAGACCAAGTACGTCGACACCGGCAAGGTGCACTTCGTCTATAAGGAGATGCTGGTCGGGGGCGGGGTCGAGGTGACCGTGGCCGCGTCAGGCTTCCTGCTGGCCCGCTGCGCCGGCAAGGACAAGTACTTCCCGGTCATCGAGTCGATCTACCGCAACCAGGAACAGGCGTTCCAGCAGCCCCGCGAAACCCTGCTCGACATCGCCCGCTCGGTCGGGATGAACGACGACCAGTTCAACAAGTGCATCAGCGACGAAGCCGCGGTGAAGGCGCTGAACGAGCGCGTGGACCAGCACGCCAAGAAGGACGGGATCAATTCCACGCCCACCTTCGTGATCAACGGCAAGCAGATGGAGCCGGGCTACCACTCGCTCGAGGAGATGGACGCCGCCATCACCGCCGCCGGCGGCTAAGCCGCCAGGACGGAGCCGTCCTTTTCCGGATCGGGCGGCGCCGTCCGATCCGGAAGGCTCCGGCGGATTTCGGGGCGCCGCGGCCGAGGTCTGCATTTTCGCATAGCGGCACAACCAAAATAGCTGTAGCCGGCTTGATCTTAACACCGTTATCTTAGCGGTGCTTAGTTCTCCGTGCGCCAAGGGAGGGGATACCCGAGGCGATTCAACGCGGCGGACCGGGCCGGTACTCAATTCTGACGCCGATCACTCCCCGAACGCTGGAGGGCTCAATGAAGCTCCAATTCCTTGCGGCCTGCGCCGCCCTCGCCACCCTCACCGCCGGATCCGCCATGGCCGGCGAAGCCGTCACCGCCAAGCTTTCGGCGCCCGTCGCCGAGAAGGTGAAGTTCATCGCCGGCGGCGCGATGTTCAACTGTGAAGCCGACACCTGCGTCGCCGCGGCGCCGACCTCGCAGACCTTCGCCACCTCCACCTGCAAGACGATCGCCGACAAGGTCGGCGTGATCACCTCCTTCGAAGGCCGCAAGGCGCTGGATGAAGCGCGCCTGGCCGACTGCAACGCCAAGGCCATCGCGAAGGCCGGCGGCGAGACCACCCTCGCCAAGCAGTAACAAGCTCCCAGCAGCTCCAAGTCGAGCTTCTGTCTGCCTGGCCCGCGGGGTGCGCCCCGCGGGCCTTCTTTTTTGGCCCTCCCGCCGTCGAACTGGGCCCCGGGCGGCGAACGGCCCGATTTCCCTGGAGACGGGCGGATTTCCCTAGAGGAAGATGGCCGCCCTCTCGGTTGCGACGCACAACATCGCGTGCTAGTAGGCGCGCGGCTTTGGGCCGGGGGCCAGATCGGACCCCAGGACCGATGTGCTTTTTTCAAGCGCTTTCAAGCCTTTAGCCGCAGCGGAAACCTCCGTTCGCGGCACGTGAAACGCGACCCGGGCGGATAAGAGTGGCGGACGACTCCTCTGTAGCGAATGTGGCCTCGAGATACGCGCAGGCCCTTTTCGACCTTGCGACCGAGCAGAACCAAGTCGCGGCGGTTGAATCCGACCTGAAGTCGCTCAAGGCCGCCATCGCCGATTCGAAGGATCTGCGGACGCTCCTGGCCTCGCCGGCGTTCAGCGCCGAGGACAAGGCCAAGGGCCTCGCCGGCATCGCGGCCAAGGCCCGGTTCAACGCCACGACCAAGAAGGCCCTGGGCCTGATCGCCGCGAACGGCCGCGCTTCGGCCTTGGCCGCCGTGATCGACGCCTTCGCCAAGCTGTCGGCCGACGCGCGCGGCGCGGTCTCGGCCGAGGTCACGACCGCGATCCAACTGACGGCCGCCCAGTCCAAGGGCGTCGCCGCCGCCCTGCGCCAGGCGCTGGGCAAGGACCCTGAGATCACGACCCGCGTCGACCCCGCCATCCTCGGCGGGATCAAGGTGAAGGTCGGCTCCCGCCTCTTCGACGCTTCGCTGAAGTCGAAGCTCGACTCCCTGAAATTCGCCCTCAAGAGAGCGTAAGAACAATGGACATCCGCGCCGCCGAGATTTCGGCCATCCTCAAGTCGCAGATCGCCAACTTCGGCGAAGAAGCCGATGTTTCCGACGTCGGTTCGGTGCTGAGCGTCGGCGACGGCATCGCCCGCGTGTACGGCCTCGACAACGTCCAGGCCGGCGAAATGGTGGAGTTCCCCTCCGCCGGCGTGAAGGGCATGGCCCTGAACCTCGAGCGCGACAACGTCGGCGTCGTGATCTTCGGCGAAGACCGCGCCATCTCGGAAGGCGACGAAGTCCGCCGCCTCGGCGAGATCGTGGACGTCCCGGTCGGCAAGGGCCTGCTCGGCCGCGTCGTGAACCCGCTGGGCGAACCGATCGACGGCAAGGGCCCGATCCAGAACGTGGCCGAACGCCGCCGCGTGGACGTGAAGGCCCCGGGCATCATCCCGCGCAAGTCGGTGCATGAGCCGGTGCAGACGGGCCTGAAGGCCATCGACACGCTGATCCCGATCGGCCGCGGCCAGCGCGAGCTGATCATCGGCGACCGCCAGACCGGCAAGACCGCTGTGGCCGTCGACACCATCCTGAACCAAAAGTCGGTCAACGCCGGCGACGACGAGAGCGCCAAGCTCTACTGCATCTACGTCGCCATCGGCCAGAAGCGCTCGACCGTGGCCCAGATCGTCAAGACGCTCGAGGAGCGCGGCGCCCTGGACTACACCATCGTCGTCTCGGCGACGGCCTCCGCGCCCGCCCCGCTGCAGTTCCTGGCCCCGTTCGCCGGCTGCGCCATGGGCGCATGGTTCCGCGACAACGGCATGCACGCCGTCATCATCTATGACGACCTTTCGAAGCAGGCCGTCGCCTACCGCCAGATGTCGCTGCTG
>NZ_WGNY01000046.1 GCF_016124325.1 Phenylobacterium sp. | reverse complement strand
TTTGGGCTATGAGGCCCGCCAATCGGAGGCCCTGCTTCCGGTCGAGACCGCGCTGGACGACATCCCGGCGCTGGCCGTGACCGACGAAGACGCCTTCCGATTGAAGCAGGGACGATCGATCGTTCTCGTTCCCCGACAGGTTGAAGCGGTGAAGGCCGGGCTGAAGCCGGGCTCGCGCACCGTTTCCGCGATGTCTGGCGGGACGATGGTGGCGCTCTGCGAGATGCGTGCGGGACGGCTCGAACCCTCGCGCGTCTTCAACCTTTGAAGAGCGGAGAACCCCGATGTCGATCACGGCCGAACGTAAAGCCGAAGTCATCAAGACCCATGCCCGCGCAGAAGCGGACACGGGCAGCGCCGAAGTCCAGGTGGCGATCATGTCCGAACGGATCGCGAACCTCACCGAACACTTCAAGACGCACAAGAAGGACAACCACTCGCGCCGGGGCCTGCTGAAGCTGGTCTCCGCCCGCCGTTCGCTCCTCGACCACCTGAAGAAGTCCGACGCGGCTCGCTATCAGGCGCTCATCGAGAAGCTCGGCCTGCGCCGCTAGGTTTCCGACCGGACCCGCGTCCCGCAAGGGGATCGGGTCCGTTTCGTATTTGAGGCTGCTCCTCCGTCGCAGGCCGGGGGATGGATGCGGCGACCGGGGCGATATCCTCCCGTAGGAGGCCCCACACACGCCGAGGGTCAAACGAGATCCTCACCGCCTGCGCCATTGGAGAGGATTTCGGAAGACCGATCCCCTGTCCGTCCCCGCCGGGAATACGCCCGCGGGATGAGAAAGAAGACGAAATGTTCGACATCAAGAAAAAGACCATCGAGTGGGGGGGCAAGACCCTCACGCTCGAAACCGGCCGCATGGCCCGTCAGGCCGACGGCGCGGTGCTCGCGACCTACGGCGAGACCATGGTGCTGGCCACCGCCGTCTATGCGAAGAGCGCGAAGCCCGGTCAGGACTTCTTCCCGCTGACGGTGAACTACCAGGAGAAGTTCTACGCCGCGGGCAAGATCCCCGGCAGCTTCCCCCGCCGCGAGGGCGCCCCCTCGCAGAAGGAAACCCTCACCAGCCGCCTGATCGACCGTCCGATCCGTCCGCTGTTCGTGAAGGGCTTCAAGAACGAGGTCCAGGTCGTCACCACCGTGCTGGCGCATGACCTCGAGAACGATCCCGACATCGTGGCCATGGTGGCCGCCTCGGCCGCCCTGGTGCTTTCGGGCGCCCCGTTCATGGGCCCGATCGCCGGCGCCCGCGTGGGCTTCGTCGATGGCCAGTACATCCTGAACCCGACCCTCGACGAGATGAAGGAAAGCCGGATGGACCTGGTGGTCGCCGGCACCGAAGACGCCGTCATGATGGTCGAGTCCGAGATCAAGGAACTCTCGGAGGACGAGGTGCTGAAGGGCGTGATGTTCGCCCACGCCGGCATGCAGCCGGTGATCGAGGCGATCATCGAGCTGGCCGAGCACGCCGCCAAGGAGCCCTTCGACTTCCAGCCGGAAGACACCGAGGCGCTCAAGGCCGACGTGAAGAAGCTGATCGGCAAGGACCTGGCCGCCGCCTACAAGATCGTGGCCAAGCTGGAACGCCAGGACGCGGTCGCCGCGGCCAAGGCCAAGGCCACCGAGAAGTTCGGCAAGTCCGACGCCAATCCGGACGGCATCGCGCCCGACAAGCTGGGCGCCGTGTTCAAGGAGCTGGAAGCCGACGTCGTGCGCCGCAACATCCTCGACACCGGGGTGCGCATCGACGGCCGCAAGGTCGACCAGGTTCGCCAGATCGTCTCGGAAGTGGGCGTGCTGCCCCGGGCCCACGGCTCGGCGCTGTTCACCCGCGGCGAGACCCAGGCGCTGGTCGTGGCCACGCTCGGCACCGGCGACGACGAACAGCTCATCGACGCCCTCGAGGGCAAGTACTATGAGAAGTTCATGCTGCACTACAACTTCCCGCCTTTCTCGGTCGGGGAGACGGGCCGCATGGGCGCCCCTGGGCGTCGTGAAGTGGGGCACGGGAAGCTGGCCTGGCGGGCGATCCGCCCGATGCTGCCGGCCTACGAGGAATTCCCCTACACGATCCGCCTGGTCTCGGAGATCTTCGAGTCCAACGGCAGCTCGTCGATGGCCTCGGTCTGCGGCTCTTCGCTGGCGCTGATGGACGCCGGCGTCCCGCTGAAGAAGCCGGTGAGCGGCATCGCCATGGGCTTGATCCTCGAGAAGGACGGGTTCGCGGTGCTGTCCGACATCCTCGGCGACGAGGACCACCTGGGCGACATGGACTTCAAGGTCGCCGGCACGTCCGACGGCATCACGTCGCTGCAGATGGACATCAAGATCGCCGGCATCACCGAGGAGATCATGAAGCAGGCGCTCGCCCAGGCGAAGGGCGGCCGCGAGCACATCCTCGGCGAGATGGGCAAGGCCATGGACGCCCCGCGCGGCCAACTCGGCGAATTCGCGCCCAAGATCGAGACCATCAAGATTCCGGTCGACAAGATCCGCGAAGTGATCGGTTCGGGCGGCAAGGTGATCCGCGAGATCGTGGAGAAGACCGGCGCCAAGATCGACATCGGCGAGGACGGCACGATCAAGATCGCGGCCGCCGAGCAGACCAAGATCGACGCGGCCAAGGACTGGATCAAGTCGATCGCGTCCGAGCCGGAAGTCGGCCAGATCTACACCGGCAAGGTCGTGAAGATCGTCGACTTCGGCGCCTTCGTGAACTTCTTCGGCGCCAAGGACGGCCTGGTCCACGTGAGCCAGATCGCCAACGAGCGCGTGAACAAGGTCTCGGACGTGCTAACCGAGGGCCAGGAAGTGAAGGTCAAGCTCCTGGGCTTCGACGATCGCGGCAAGACGCGTCTGTCGATGAAGATCGTCGACCAGCAGACGGGCGAAGACCTGTCGGCCAAGGAAAAGGCCGAGGAGAAGGAAGAGGCGTAAACGCCTTCAACTTCCATGGACTTGAAGGGCGGCCGGAGCGATCCGGCCGCCCTTTCCATTACAGCCTCAAGCAGGCTCGCGGACGGCGACGCCGTAGCGCGCCGCGGGGTGGCTCCGCGACAGGTTCGGGCCGAGCCTGAGCCGTGCGGCCTCCAGCGCCTGCCAATCCGCCGCGTCGGGCAACGAAGGGATCGTGACCAGCTCGCCCTGATCGAACCCGGCGATCGCGGCGTCCACCAGATCGTTCACGTCCATCAGGATCTCGGACGGCACAGTCTCGATCCCGCGGCCCGAGCGGTCCCAGATCTCGGTGCGTGTCGCGCCCGGCAGGACGGCCTGAAGGCGCACGCCCGACCCTGCGAGTTCTTCGTTGAGCGACTGGGTGAGATAGAGCACGAACGCCTTCGTGGCGCCGTAGACCGTGCTCTTGAACTCTGGCGACAGGCCGACGATCGAACCGATATTGACGATCGCGCCGCGCCCTCGAGCGACGAAGCCGGCCGCGGCGGCCGCGGCCAGGCGCGTCACGGCCACGACATTGAGCTGGATCAGGTTCTCCAGTTGATCCGGATCGGAGGCGGCGAAGGGCGTGAAGTAGGCAGCGCCGGCGTTGTTGATCAGAAGCTCGATCGCGGGATCGTCCCGCAGGCGCGATTCCAGTACGGCGAGGTCGTCGCGCACCGTGAGATCGGCGCGTATGACTTCGACGGTGACGCCGGCCTCGGCGCGCAGGCGGGCCGCAAGCGCCTCCAGCCGCGCCGCATCGCGCGCGGCGAGGACGAGGTCGTGGCCCCGGCGCGCCAGTCGTTCGGCATAGACCGCGCCGATCCCGCTGGAGGCCCCGGTCACCAGGGCGGCGCCCTTATTCCCTTGGCTCATGGCTATTCCTTTGCAGACAGCGGTCGGGGTCCATCCGCCGGCCGTCGGGATAAGGTGGGAAGGGTCTCGCGCGGCGTCATTATATGATGAACATCATATTTTCTCGGGCGGCCACGCCGTTTCCTTGAAGGACGCGACGTCTTCCGCGCCGCGCGGAATCAGGCGACTTGGCCCGCTGTTCGTTGGGCCCGCTGCTCATTGAGGACGCCCATGCGCCAAGACACCCTGCTCCTGCGGCTCGCCGGCGCCTGTGCGCTCCTGGGCGCGCTGCTGAGGCTCAACGCGGCCTTCCCGACCGTGACGATCCCGCGGCTATCGGGAGAGACGCTGTACCTGACCATCGACGTGCTGCTGATGCTGGGCCTGATCGGCCTGTTCGCCGGCCTGCCGAAGTTTCGGGGTTGGCTCGGAGCGGCGGGGTTCGTCGGGGCCATCCTGGGCTTCGCCCTGATCCGCACCGGCGCGCGCCTTCCGCTGCCGGGCGACGCCTATCAGACCGCGTCGGCGGTCCTGGGCCTGGCGCTGGCGGTGGCCGGAGCGGGCCTGGTCCCGGGTGGTGGCGTCGGTCGTTGGGTGGGCGTCGGCTGGATCGCCAGCTTCGTCGTGGGACTGGCCGGAGTGGCTCTGCACTGGCCCATGGGCTTCACGGCCGCCAGCGCTCTCTTCTGCACCGGCTTCGCCCTTGGCGGCGCGGGGCTGATCGGCGGGGCGAAGGCCTGACCCGGAAACGACAAAGGGCCCGCCTCGCAGCGGGCCCTCGGTCAGCGCTCTCCCAGTGCCCCCTACCCCCGGAGCTTGCGCAGGAGCACATCGACGTCGCGGGCGATGGCGGCGTCTTCCTGCTTGAGCTGCTCGATACGACGCACGGCGTGCAGCACCGTGGTGTGGTCACGCCCGCCGAAGCGGCGGCCGATGTCGGGCAGCGAGCGGGTGGTGATCTGCTTGGCCAGCCACATGGCCACTTGGCGCGGACGGGCCACGGCGCGGGCGCGGCGCTCGGACGTGAGGTCGGCCTGCTTCATCCCGTAGTGCTCGGCCACGGTCTTCTGGATCATGTCCACCGTCACCCGGCGTTCCGAGACCGACAGGTGCGGCCGGACGATCGCCTGGGCTTCGTCCAGCGTGAGGCGGGCGATGTCGCCGCCCACCCGGGCCACCAACGTGTTCAGCGCGCCTTCCAGCTCGCGGACGCTGTCGGTGAAGCGGTCGGCCAGGAACTGCAGGACCTCGGGCCGCGCGGCCGGATGGAAGCCGCCCTGCTGCGCCAGCGTCTGCAGCTTGCGCTCCAGGATGCCCAGGCGAAGGTTCCGGTCGGCCGGCTCGATGCCGCAGACCAGGCCCGCCTGCAGGTGGCTGCGCAGCCGCGGCTCCAGGTCGCTGAGCTCGGTGGGCGAGCGGGCGGCCGTGAGCACCACCCGGCGGCCGTCCTCGACGAGGGCGATCAGGGTGTGGAACAGCTCTTCCTGGGTCTGGGTCTTGCCGGCGACGAAGTGGACGTCGTCGATCAGCAGCAGGTCGGCGTTGCGCAGCTCGTCCTTGAAGGCCGCGGTCTGGCGGTCCTGCACGGCGCGCACGAAGGCCGAGGTGAACCGCTCGGCCGAAAGATAGACGACCCGCTTGTTCGGGCAGGCGCGCAGCGCCTCCCAGGCGAGCGCGTTCAGCAGGTGCGTCTTGCCGAAGCCGTAGGGGCCGTGGAAGACAACCGGGTTGAAGTGTCCGTCGGCCCAGCTCGCCACGCGGCGCGCCACCGCGAAGGCGAACTCGTTGGCCGGACCCGAGACGAAGGTGTCGAACGAATAGCGTTCCTGCAGGCCTTGCAGGCGGCCCTGCCGGACGGCGACGGGGGCCATGGCCTCGACCTCCACTTCATAGACCTGCGCCGGGACGGGCGCGTTGGCGGCGACGGGGGCGTTCACGGGCGCGGCGAACGCCTGACCGGACTCCACCTCCATGCGGCTCTTCAAGTCGAGGCGACGGCCCAACGGATCATGCTGGGCCCATAGTTCTCCTATACGCCGCCACGCATTGTTGCGGATCCAGTCGCGCGCGACGCCCGTGGCGGCGACCACGCACACTTCCTCCGCCGTTTCGCGCAGGGCCGCGTGGCCCAGCCACGAACCGAAAGTGGCGTCCCCGAGTTCGCGCTTCAGAACCTGGCATGTCTTGCTCCACACGGCTGTCGCCGGCGCGCTCGCCATAGCTCCCGCAACCCCCCCACTCGTCATTCCTGGAAACCCCATCGAACATCCGCCGCTCAGGCCAGGGCCCCGAACCCCCCAACCAGCTCAGTTACGCTACAAAAACAGAGGGTTATTCGGCGAACACTTGTGATCCGCCGGCGTCCCGGTTGAGACCGGGATCAAGCCAAACCGCCTGTAAGACCCCCGACACTAATCGGGCTCAGAGGGGGGTCAACGGTGATTCTTCGCCCCGGCGGCTCATATTTTTGTTGACTCAGCAAGGAGCCTTTTCAGTTCAAGGGGAAGCTCAGAAACCTCCCTCCGAGCCTGAACAAAATGTCGCACGACAGGCCCGAAACAGGGTGCGGCGCACACAAAAAATCGGCGACGCCGCAGGGGCGTCGCCGATCAGAATTCCTAGAGGCGAAGAGGGATTACAACCTCTGCCGTGACGACCTCAGGCGGCCGACATCTTCTTCAGACGGGCGGCCAGGCGCGACACCTTCCGCGAGCCGGTGTTCTTGTGAACGACGCCCTTGGTCACGGCGCGCATCAGCTCCGACTCGGCCTTCACGAAGGCGTCCTTGGCGGCCGCGGCGTCACCGGACGTCACAGCTTCCTCGAACTTGCGCAGGAAGGTGCGCACGCGCGACCGGCGGGCGGTGTTGACTTCAGTGCGGCGGGCGATCTTGCGGACCGCCTTCTTGGCGCCGGGCGTGTTGGCCATTCGTCTAAGCTCTCGAAACGGGCATTGCGCCCGGCCGAGCGACGGCGGGCGAAATCGGAGGCGCGGATATACTGAAATGGTCCCCGCCGGTCAATGGCCCCGAAGGCCTCACCGGCCCTTGAAGTCCGCAGGACGCTTCTCGACGAAGGCCGCCATGCCTTCCTTCTGGTCCTCGAAGGCGAAGAGCGAGTGGAAGAGCCGGCGCTCCATGGCCACGCCGGTGGACAGCGTGGTCTCGAAGGCGGCGTTCACCAGCTCCTTGTTCATGGCCACGGCCAGCGGCGACTGGGCCGCGATCTTGCCGGCGGCGGCCAGCGCCTCCTCCAGCATCTTGTCGGCGGGGACGACCCGGCTGACGAGGCCGCCGCGCTCGGCCTCGGCGGCGTCCATCATCCGCGCGGTCAGCACCATGTCCATGGCCTTGGCCTTGGCCACGGCGCGCGGCAGGCGCTGGGTGCCGCCGATGCCGGGCATAACGCCCAGGTTGATCTCGGGCTGGCCGAACTTGGCGGTCTCGGCGGCGATGATGAAGTCGCACAGCATGGCCAGTTCGCAGCCGCCGCCCAGCGCGTAGCCCGCCACCGCGGCGATGATCGGCTTGCGGAACCGTTCGATGCGGCGCGCGGCCGGGCCGAAGAAGTCGCTCGCGAACATCTGGGCGTAGGACTTGTCGGACATCTCCTTGATGTCGGCGCCGGCGGCGAAGGCGCGGTCGGAACCGGTCAGCACCACGCAGCGCGCGGCCTCGTCGGCCTCGATGGCGTCGAGCGCCGCGCAAAGCTCGTCGAGCAGTTGGGAATTGAGCGCGTTCAGCGCCTGGGGCCGGTTGAGCCGGATCAGGGTGACCCCCGGCTGGGGCTGCTCGACGATCAGGGTCTCGCAGGTCATGGGGCGCTCCGCGGTTGGCCCCCGCGCCTTAAGGCCCCGAGACGGAATAGCCAAGCGCGCGGAGCTGGGCGGGCAGCCCGCCCTTGCCGATCAGGTGGCCGACGCCCACCACCACCACCGTGCGGCCCCGGCCCTTCAGCCGTGCGTCGAGCTCGCGGACCCAGGCGGCGTTGCGTTCGGTGACCAGCCGGCGGAACACGCCCGGCGTGGTCTTGCGCATGGGGGCCAGCGCCTCCTTGTCGAGCGCCTTCACGTCGCCGGCCATCCAGGCGGCGACCAGTTCCTTGTAACCCTCGGGGTCGTCGTCGATCTCGGCGATGGTCTGGCGCAGGGAGGTGAGCTGGTCGGCCAGGGGAGCGCCGTCGAAGAAGGCGATCTGCTGGGCCGGGGTCTCCAGGGCGCGCCGCTGCGCGCCGGGCGGGGCGGCGGCGGCGATGGCCTGCTCGACGCCGTTGGCGGTGTCGGCCTGGGCCTTGCGATAGACCGCGCCGCCCAGCGCCACCTCGGCCAGCCAGGGCTCGAGCCGGTCGAGTGTGGACTTGTCGACCCCATAGGCCTCCGCGACCTTGACCAGGCGCCGGGCGTCGGCCGGCGGCAGCATGGCGAACAGCGACTTGCCCGGCGGCAGCACGCCCAGGGACGCCGCCAGGCGGGCCACCTCCTGCTCCGACTCAGGCCCGACCGGCAGCTCGAACCAGACGTCGTCCGCCTGGGCCAGCGCCTGGTTCAGCGCCTGCGGCCGCCAGTCGAGGCCCGGGGGCAGCACGTGCACCGAGCCGAACAGCACCATCTCGGAATCGGCGTCGCGGACGACCCAGACGGGCGGCTGGGCCCACGCCGGAGCGGCGAGGGTCAGGGCGGCGAGGAGACCGGCGAGGAGACGCGTCATTTCTGGCACTTCGGGCAGTAGAAGGTGGAGCGGCCCGCCTGGACCTCGCGATGGATGACGCCCGCGCAGCCGTCGTTTCGGCAGGGCTGGCCCTCGCGGTCGTAGGTGCGGAAGCGATGCTGGAAGTAGCCCAGCGCCCCGTCGGCCTGGGCGAAGTCGCGCAGGGTGGAGCCGCCGGCGGCGATCGCCTCGCGCAGGACGTCCTTGATCGCCTCGACGAGCCCGGGCAGCCGCGACGCCGCGACCCGGCCCGCCGGCTTGAAGGGCGAGATGCGGGCCCGGTTGAGCGCCTCGCAGACGTAGATGTTGCCCAGGCCCGCGACGATCCGCTGGTCGAGCAGCAGGGTCTTGGGTCCCTGTTTGCGGCCGGCGAAGGCGGCGGCCAGGTGCGCGGCGTCGAACGCGTCGGAGAGCGGCTCGGGGCCGAGGCCGGCGAACCAGGGATGCAGGTCGAGGGTCGCGGTGTTGATCAGCGCCATGTATCCGAACCGGCGGGGGTCGTAGTAGGTCACCCGCACGCCGGCGTCGGTTTCGAACACGATGTGGGCATGTTTTGGGTCGGGATCGGGCGCGTAGTGGAAATGCCCGGGCCGCTCCTCCCCCTCGGGCCGCGCGATCTCGAAGCGGCCGCTCATGCCCAGGTGCATGACCAGGGTGTCCTCGCGGTCGAGCCGCGCCAGAAGATATTTCGCCCGCCGCTCCAGCCGTTCAACCTCGGCGCCGGTGAGGATCTGGACGAAATCCGGCGGCAGCGGAAACCGCAGGTCGGGCCTTCGCGCCTCCACGCGCGCCAGCCGGCGGCCTTCCAGCACCGGCGCCAATCCGCCGCGCACCGTCTCGACTTCGGGAAGCTCGGGCATGCGCCACCGCTTTGCACGCCGCGGGCTTCGCGTCTATGAGCAGCGCCATGACCGGACCTTCCGCCACCTTCGGCTTCCGAGACGTCGACGCGGCGGAGAAGCCCGGCCTCGTACGGGGCGTCTTCGACCGCGTGGCCCGCCGCTACGACCTGATGAACGACCTGATGAGCGCGGGCGTGCACCGGCTCTGGAAGGACGCCGTGGCCGCGCGGCTGAACCCGCAGCCGGGCGAGACGATCGTCGATTGCGCGGGCGGCACCGGCGACATGGCCCGCCGCTTCGCCCGCATGGCCCGCCGCGTCCAGGAACGCCGGGGCGGCGACGACGCCACCGTCTTCGTGATCGACTACAACGCCGAGATGATCGCCGCCGGCCGCGAGCGCGGCGGCATGCCCGAGATCTGCTGGGCGGTGGGCGACGCCCAGCGGCTGCCGCTGCCCGACGCGGCGGCCGACGCCTATGTCATCAGCTTCGGCATCCGCAACGTGACCGATATCGCCGGGGCCCTGCGCGAGGCCAGGCGCGTCCTGAAGCCCGGCGGACGGTTCCTGTGCCTGGAGTTCTCCAGGCCCGTCAGCGAGGCCCTGAGGGCCGCCTACGACGCCTACTCGTTCAAGGTGATCCCCGAGATCGGCGCCCGCGTGGCCAACGACCGCGAGAGCTACCAGTACCTGGTGGAGAGCATCCGCCGCTTCCCCGACCAGCGCCGGTTCGGCGCGATGATCGGCGAGGCCGGCTTCAGCCAGGTGGGCTGGACCAACTTTTCCGGCGGGGTGGCGGCCCTGCACACCGGCCGGGCGATCTGAGCCGGATGGCCGGCGCCTTCCTGCGGATGATCGGGGCGGGGTGGACCCTGGTCCGCAACGACGCCCTGCTGCCGCGCGAGCTGGACGGCTTCTACCCGCCGCCGGTGCGCATGCTGGCCGACGCGCTGCGGCTGTTCGCGACGCGGCGGTACGGACGGCCGGGCGAGCGGCTGGCGCGTGCGTTCGAGGCCCTGGGGCCGGTGGCGATCAAGCTGGGCCAGTTGCTCTCGACCCGCGCCGACATCTTCGGCCGCACCTTCGCCGAGGACCTCGGCCACCTGAAAGACAAGCTGCCGCCCTTTCCGACCCTCCAGGCGCGGGCGCAAATCCGCGATGAGCTGGGCCGGCCGGTCGACGAGGTGTTCGCGACCTTCGGCGAGCCGGTGGCCGCCGCCTCCCTCGCCCAGGCGCATGAAGCGACGATGGCCGACGGGCGCCGGGTGGCGGTCAAGGTGCTGCGCCCGGGCATCGAGCGCCGGGTGGCGGCCGACTCCGCGGCGCTGAACCTGGCGGCCCGGCTGGTGGAGCGCTGGATCGCCCCGGCCCGCAGGCTGGAGCCGGTCAAGTTCGCCGCCACCGTGGTGCGCGCCACCGAGCTGGAACTGGACCTGCGGCTGGAGGCCGCCGGCGCGGACGAGCTCAGCGAGGTGATGGCCAAGGACGGCTACATGGCCACGCCGAAGGTGGTGTGGGAAGGCGTCGGCAAGCGCGTCCTGACCATGGAGTGGGCGCCGGGAATTCCGCTCTCGGACGACGCGGCCCTGGAACAGCCGGGATTGGACCGCAAGGGTCTGGCCGACAACCTCACCCGCGCCTTCCTGGCCCAGGCGCTGGACCACGGCGTGTTCCATGCCGACCTGCACGAGGGCAACCTGTTCGCCGCCGCGCCCGACAAGCTCTACGCGGTCGACTTCGGCATCATCGGCCGGCTGGGCCCCACCGAGCGGCGCTACCTGGCCGAAATCCTCTGGGGCTTCCTGCAACGCGACTACGAGCGGGTGGCCAAGGTGCACTTCGACGCCGGGTACGTACCGGCACGTCACAGCGTTTCGGCCTTCGCCCAGGCGCTGCGGGCGGTGGGCGAGCCGGTGTTCGGCCGCACGGCCAATGCGGTGGCCATGAGCCGGGTGCTGACCCAGCTCTTCGAGATCACCGCCCTCTTCGAGATGCGGCTGCGGCCCGAACTGGTGCTGTTGCAGAAGACGATGATGACGGTCGAGGGCGTGGCCCGCCGGATCGACCCGGCGCACAACATCTGGGCGGCGGCCGAGCCCGTGGTGCGCCGCTGGATCGCCCGCGAGCTGTCGCCCGTCAGCCGCGTGCGGGTCTTCGCCCACGAGGCCGAGGACGCCCTGCGCAACATCGGCCGCCTGCTGCAGGCCCAGACGCATACGCCCGCCCCGCCGGCGCCTGAGAGGCCGACGGGCGGGGCGCTGCTATGGTTCGCCCTGGGGGCGCTGGCGTCGGGCGCCGCGTTCCTCGCGGGGACCTGGCTGGGTTAGCCCTTCGCGAACAGGTCGGCCCAACGCGGCTTCCTGCGCGCCTTGTGCGAGCCGCGGTGGAAGGCGTCGGAGGCGATCAGCGGGACCACGGTGGTGGCCTCGGCGAACACCATCTGCTCCCAGGTCACGTCGACTTTGCCCCACGAGCAGGCCTCCTGGAGCGTCGAGGACGAGCAGGCGCCGTCGCGCACGTCGGCCACGGTGATCTGGACCGCGTACTTGTGCATGTCGACCTCGTGGCCGAGAATCTCGGCGCAGACGACGGTGTCCTGGGCGAAGTTCTTCGGCACGCCGCCGCCCACCATGAAGAGGCCGGTCGCCCCGGCCTTCAGCTTGATCTCGGTGAGCTCGCGGAAATCGGCGACGGAGTCGATGGTCAGGTAGGGCTTGCCCGCCTTCATCCGCTCCACCTGGTGCTTCACCAGGCCGAAGCCGGCCGATGAGTCGGTGAACGCCGGGCAGAAGATCGGCACGCCCTCGCGATAGGCCGTCTCGATCAGGCTGTCCTTCTTCTTGGCGTTCCCCGCCGCCAGCCACTTGCCCATCTCATGGATGAACTCGCGGCTGGAATAGGGGCGCGGCTCCAGGCTCTCGGCGATCTCGTAGATCGTGCCGTCGCAGTTCTGGAGCTCTTCCTCGTCGATGTAGGTGTCGTAGATGCGGTCGATGTAGAGCCCGCGCAGGTCGCGGTCGTCCACGTTCGACTGGGCCTGGTAGTGGCGGAAGCCCAGGGCCTCGAAGAAGTCCATGTCGATGATCGAGGCGCCGGTCGACACGATCGCGTCGATCATCCCGTGCTTCACCATGTCCCGGTAGATGTGCATGCAGCCGCCGGCGCTGGTGGACCCGGCCAGGGTCAGCCAGGTGGAGCACTCGGGATCTTCGAGGCTCATCGACCAGATGTCGGCGGCGCGCGCGGTGTCGCGGCTGGTGAAGCTCATGCCGCGCATGGCGTCGATCACCGGCCGGGCGTCGTACTGGTCGATCGCCACGTGCTCGACGGTGTTGGCCAGGAGCTCGGCCTTGCGGTTGGTGTTCGCCGGAGCGTTCATCTTCTGAAGTTCCCTTCCGAGGGTGATCGCCCGTCCAGAAACAGAAAGGCGCGACCGGGACGGAGCGACCGGCCGCGCCTATAGCACTTTCGTGACCGTTCTTAGCGCTTGCGGCGCTTCTTTCCGGCCGCGCCCTTGGGCCGCGAGAGACGGACGACCTTGCGGTCGTCGGCCTGCTCGTCGCGGGGCGTGCGGATCGAACGGCCGGCCAGGCCGAACATCGAGGCCATCGGGGCGTCCCGCACCTCGACGGTCTCGGCGTCGCCGAACCCGTTGAAGCCGGTCGACATGGCCACGCCGTAGGCGCCCAGCATGCCGATCTCGACGTAGTCGCCTTCGCGCACGTCCTCCGGCAGCCAGAACGGGCCCGGCATGTGGTCGAGGGAATCGCAGGTGGGGCCGTAGAAGCGGAAGGGCTTCAGCGGGCCGGCCACCTCGTGCGCATCGGCGGCGCCCCGGTAGAGCTTCACCGGGAACGGCCACTTCACGTGGGCGGCGTCGAACAGGCTGCCGTAGCTGCCGTCGTTCAGATAGAGCGCGTCGCCCTTCTTCAGCTCGACCTTGGTGAGCATGGAGGTGCCTTCGGCCACCAGCGCGCGGCCAGGCTCGCACCACAGCTCCGCGCCCTCGGTCACCATCATCTCGGAGAAGCCGCGCTGAACGGAGTCGAGGTAGTCGCTCATGTCCGGCGGGATCATGCCTGGGTAGACCGACGGGAAACCGCCGCCCACGTCGACCACGTCCACCACCACGCCAGCGCGCACGATGGCGCGGCTGGCCTGGGCCATGGCGGCCTGGAAGGCGGTGGGGCGCATGCACTGGCTGCCCACATGGAACGAGACGCCCATGCGGTCCTGCGTGGCGCGCCGGGCGGCCAGCAGCAGCGAGGGCGCCTCATGCGTCTCGGCGCCGAACTTGCCGGCCAGCGAGTACGACGCCCCGTCGGTCGCGACCGCCAGACGCACGATCAGCGACAGGTCGTCGGCGCCGCCGGTGGCCTCGAGGATCTTCGCGAGCTCCTCGTGGGTGTCGAACGAGAAGGTCTTCACCCCGAAGTCGTAGTAGGCGCGCTCGATCGCACGCCGGCTCTTCACCGGATGCATGAAGGCCATCCGGCCGCCGGGCGCATGCTCGGCGACCAGCTCGACCTCGCGGATCGACGCCACGTCGAACGAATTGACGCCGTTCTCCGCCAGGGTGCGGATCACCCATGGCGAAGGGTTCGCCTTAACGGCGTAGAAGACGTCGCCTTGAAACTTGTCCTGGAACCAGCGCGCCGCTACGGCCACCGCATCCGGTCGCACAAGGGCGACAGGACGCTCCGGAGACCGCTCACGGACCAGGTCCAGGGGCGTATGGTACGTGTGCACCTCACGCAACCCCCAACGGATTGTTGAACCCAGACCGGCGTTAGCAGCGCTTCGTTAGGACAACGGGGTCCGCCGGAAGGCGCGCAAATAGGGTTTTTGACGGCGAATGTAAAGTCCTGGCTGTGCGTCACGCTCGCGCGCTAGACCCGCGCCGTTCCGGCGTGCCATGTAGCCCCGGGCCTTATTCGGGAAAGCGCCGCCGCCCCATGTCAGACGCCGCCGTTCTGTCCATACGGAACGCCACCAAGACCTTCGGACAGCGCCGAGCGCTCGACGACGTATCCCTCGAGGTCCGCAAGGGCGAGATGATCGCGCTCATCGGCCCGTCGGGATCCGGCAAGTCCACCCTGCTGCGCTCGATCAGCGCGCTGCAGACGATCGACGCCGGCCCGGGCGTGATCGTCGCCTTCGACGGGCCGGTTCAGGAGAACGGAAAGATCTCGCCGAACGTGCGCCGGACGCGCACGCGCATCGGGATGATCTTCCAGCAGTTCAACCTGGTGGGCCGGCTTTCGCTGTTCACCAACGTCGCCCTGGGCTCGCTGGGCCGCATCGGCTTCTGGCGCGCCGCCTTCGGCCTGTGGCCGGCCGAGACCAAGCAGGCGGCCATGGCGGCGCTGCATCGCTTCGGCGTCGCCGAATACGCCACCCAGCGGGCCAACACGCTGTCGGGCGGCCAGCAGCAGCGGGGCGCCATCGCCCGCGCCCTGGTGCAGAAGGCCAAGATCATCCTGGCCGACGAGCCCGTCGCCTCGCTCGATCCGGTCTCGGCCCGCCGGGTGATGGAGATCCTGCGGGAGCTCAATCAGCAGGACGGCCTGACCGTGATCGTCACCCTGCACCAGGTCGACTACGCCCTTCGCTACTGCAGGCGCGTGGTGGCCCTGAAGGCCGGCCGCATGGTCTACGACGGCTCCGCCGAGGGCCTGACCCGCGACAGACTGATCGACATCTATGGCCCGGAATTCGAGGACGTATTCTGGGAAGGAGCGCCGCAATGATCCGCCGCAGCCTGCTCTGCGCCGCCCTGGCCGCCGCCGCCCTCGGCCTCTCGTCGTGCGGCAAGCCCGACGACAAGCCCGCCGCCGGCGCCCAGCCCGAGACGCTGACCTTCTCGATCCTGTCGGCCGAGAACCAGACCTCGATGCAGCCCCTCTGGCAGCCCCTGCTCGACGAGCTTTCGGCCCAGATCGGCGTGCCGGTGAAGCCGTTCTTCGCCACCAACTACACCAGCCTCGTCGAGGCCATGCGCTTCAAGCAGGTGCAGATGGGCTGGTTCTCCGCCGCGCCCGCGCTCCAGGCGATCAACCGCGCCGACGGCGAGGTGCTGGGCCGCGTGGTGGATGCCGGCGGCGACGCCACCTACAAGTCGGTGATCATCGTGAAGAAGGGCAGCGGGATCACCCTCGACAAGCTGCTCAAGTGCGACGGCACGCTAAACTTCGGGCTCGGCGACGCCCAGTCGACGTCGGGCACGCTGGCCCCCATGGCCTACGTCTTCACGCCACGCGGCATCGACCCGACGAAGTGCTTCAAGACGGTGCGCTCGGCCAGCCACCAGGCCAACACCTTCGCCGTCGCCAACGGGGTGGTCGACGCGGCCACGAACAATTCGGTGGGCCTCCTCTTCGCCGGGCGCGAGAACCCCGAGGTCGCCAGCAAGATCGAGGTGATCTGGGAGTCCCCGCCCCTGCCGGAGTCCTCGATCGTCGTGCGCAAGGACCTGGATCCGGCGCTGAAGGAGAAGATCCGCCAGTTCTTCCTCACCTACGGCACCGGAACCGACGAGAAGGCCGAGAAGCAGCGCGAGGTGCTCAAGGGCCTCGCCTATGGCGGCTTCCGCCCCGCCGACAACAGCTACCTCGATCCCGTGCGCGAGATGGAGGCGGCCGAAGACCTCGCCGCGGCCCGCCGCTCGGGCGACAAGGCCAAGATCGCCGCGGCCCAGGCCGCCTTCGACAAGGTGCAGGCCGCCGCCGCCAAGGCCCGCGCCGCCGACCCGTCCGCCGCCCAATGAGCGTCCAACCCGGCGCCATTCCGCCGCCGCCTTCGCGCAGCCTGATCCAGCGGGCGCCCGACATGCTGCTCTGGGGCGGGGTGATCGCCCTGCTGCTGATCGCGTTCGGCCCGGCCGAGATCCACAAGCTGCCGTTGCTCTGGAGCAACTCCGACAACATGCGCCAGTTCGGGCGCGACTTCCTGCATCCCGACTTCTCGGACTGGAAGCTCTACGTCGACAAGATGTGGCTGACGATCGAGATCGCCATGTGGGGCACCTTCCTGGCGATCGTGCTGGCGATCCCGCTGGGCCTGCTAGCCTCGCGCAACATGACGCCGCCCTGGATCCAGCTGCCGATCCGCAGGGTGCTCGACGTGGTGCGATCCGCGCCCGACCTCGTGATCGGCACGGTGTTCATCGTGGCCGTGGGTCTGGGCCCGTTCGCCGGCGTGCTGGCCCTGGCGGTCAACACCTCGGGCGTGCTGGCCAAGCTGTTCTCGGAGGCCGTCGAGGCGATCGACCGGGGGCCTGTGGAAGGCGTCCGCGCCACGGGCGCGGCGCAGCTCCATGAGATCATCTGGGGCGTGATCCCGCAGGTGGCGCCGCTGTGGACCTCGTATGCGCTCTACCGCTTCGAATCCAACAGCCGCAGCGCCACGGTGCTGGGCTTGATCGGCGCTGGCGGCATCGGCCAGTTGCTGTTCGATTCCCTCAACGCCTTCGCCTACACCCGCACCTCCGCGATCGTGGTGGTGATCATCGTGGCGGTCAGCCTGATCGACATGCTGAGCCAGGCGATCCGCAGCCGGCTGATGTAGACCCCGGAACCTAGCCCTTGAACTTGGCCAGCAGGGCCTTCAGCTCGGGCTCGTCGACCAGTTCGGACGCCTCTTTCGGCGTCGTCCAGAGTTTCTCGCGCTGGGCGGCCTCGGGCCAGTCGGCGTGTTCCTGGGCCACCTCCAGCGGATAGACCTGCACGCGGACGTGCTGCAGGCGGCCGCTGCGCAGGCGCTTGTCGTAGTGGTAAACGCCCAGCTTCTTGCGGCCGGTCTGGCCGCTGACGCCGGCCTCCTCGAAGGCCTCCTGTGCGGCGCAGGGCGCAGGCTTGGTGTCGCGCATCGGCCAGCCCTTGGGGATCACCCAGCGGCGACTTTCCCGCGACGTGATGAGCAGGGCCTCCACCGATCCGTCGGCGCGCCGGCGCCACGGCAGCGCGGCGTACTGGGTGCGCGGCTCGCGGTCGGGTTCGCGGCGCAGCCTGTTGTTACTCTTCTTTCCCATCGGCGCGGCGTCGCGGCCCTTCGCTGATTCGGCCATCGCGCGGCCGTAGAGCCGCGCGGTTTACGCATGGTTCCGATCTACGCCAAGCGGTTTGTCATAAAAGTGTCATATCGAGCGGCGCCATTCGGCCGCGCCGAAAGGTTCGCCGCGACCCCGTGAACGCTCAGGCCGCCTCTTCCCGCCGCCGCCGCACGCGGGCCAGCCGCCGCAGCCGCCGCCAGAACCGGGTCTTCTCGGGCTCGGGATAGGGCTGGAGGTTCTTCACGAAGTCCTCGGCGCAGGCGCGCCACGAGAAGCCCTCGGCGAAGGCGCGCACCTTCCCTCGGTCGAGCTGGAGGCACTGCAGGCAGGCTTCGCGCAGGCCCTCGGTCGCCGTCAGGGCCAGCACGCCCGCGCCGGACCCCGGGATCAGGTCGATCGGCCCCGGCGCCGGATAGGCCGCCACCGGCGTGCCCGCCGCCATGGCCTCCAGGATCACCAGGCCGAAGGTGTCGGTGAGCGAGGGGAAAACGAAGACGTCGGCGCAGGCGTAGTGGGCGGCCAGTTCGGCGCCCGACTTCGGGCCCTTGAAGATCACGTCCGGGTACTTCTCCTTGAGCTCCTCGAGCTGGGGACCCGGCCCCACCACCACCTTGCTGCCCGGGAGATCGAGGGCGACGAAGGCCTCGATGTTCTTCTCGACCGCGACCCGGCCCACGTAGAGGAACACCGGCTTCGGCAGATCGGCGAAGATGTCGGGCTCGTCGTCGCGCCGGGGGTGGAAGACCTCGGTGTCCACGCCACGCGACCAGGCCGAGATGTTGCGGAAGCCGTGCGCGGTCAGCTCCTTCTGCATGGTGGGCGTCGCCACCATCATCCGCCCCGACGGCTTGTGGAACCACTTCATGTAGGCGTAGCCGGCCGCCAACGGCAGCGGCAGGCGGGCCGAGACGTATTCCGGGAAGCGGGTGTGGTAGCTGGTGGTGAAAGGCAGCTTCCATTCCACGCAGATTCGCCGCGCCGCCAGGCCGATGGGCCCTTCGGTGGCGATGTGGATGGCCTCGGGCTCAAAGGCCTTGAAGAGCTCCTGCACCGGCTCGTAGACGCCGATCGCCACCTTGATCTCGGAATAGGTGGGCAGGGGGAAGGTCTTGAACTGGCCGGGGTGGATCACTTCCACCGTGTGGCCGATCGCCTGCAGCTCGCTCACCACCCGCGTCAGAGTGCGGACGACACCGTTGACCTGCGGCTCCCAGGCGTCGGTGGCGATCAGGATGCGCATCGGCCGCTGGACGTCGCGGGTGGCCGAGATGATCGCCTCGCGCACGCGGCGGTCCGACCGCATCGGCTTGGACCGCTCGGCCTGGCCGAACGCCTGGCTCTGCATATAGGCCCAGAAGGCGCCGAGCAGGGCTTCCTTGGTGGGGAAATGGCGGTACACCGTGCGCTCGCCCACGCCCGCGTCGCGGGCGATCTCGGCGAAGCTCAGGTCCTCCAGCGACCGGGTCTCGAGCTGGCGGCCCACGGCGCGCAGGATCTGGGCGCGCGTCTCCTCCCGCTGCCGGTCTCTCAGATTGGGCATGGGCGGTTTCATGGCAGTCGACCTGTCATGAGTGCATGGCGACTGTCAACAGATCGCGTCGTTACACGAAATTGCCATAGAGGCGGTCGCGGGGCGCCCAAACGGCCGCCAGCCCGCGTCGAAAACGCGCGTTTCAAATAATGCCGATTGTGCAGGTGCGAAGGCCGAAGATAGGAGGATCGCTCATAGCAGGCCTCGCAAGGTCGCCCCATTTGGGTTCCATGGACGCGCACGCCTACCCGCTGAAGGCGACTCCGAAGTCGCAACGCACGCGCGCTCGCATCCTCGACGCCGCCATGCGCCTGTTCGCCGAGATCGGCTATCACGCGGCGACCAACGCGGTGATCGCCGAAGCGGCCGACCTGACCCGTGGCGCGATGCTCTACCACTTCGCCACCCGCGAGGAGCTGGTGGAAGCGGCGATCGCGCACATCGACCTCAATCGCGCGCGGCTGTCCGAGCAGGCCGCGGCCGCACCGGCCGCGCCGGGCGTCGACGCCGCCGAACACGCCATCGACGTCTACTGGCGGCTGCTGCACGAGACCCCGTTCGTGGCGTTCGCCGAACTGGAGGCCGCCGCGCGGACCGATCCGATGGTCAGCGACAAGCTCGCCAGCTCCCGCGGCGCGTTCGACCACGCCCAGTGGGGCGGCGACCGTTTCGGCGCGATGGTGCAGGCCGGCCAGGACCCCCGGTTCCAGACCAGCCGCGACCTGGGGCGCTTCCTGCTCGAGGGGCTGGCCAAGGGGTCGATGACCTACGACGCCGACGAGCGGCGCGAACGCCTCCTGGCCGTGGTCAAGCGCGCCGTGCGCATCCTCAACCGCAAGGGCGACATGTCGGCGCTCTGGGTGGACTAGAAGCCGCCGGGACGATCCCGCCGGCCCTACCCGGCCATACCGGCCAGCACGTCCTTGGGATCGGCTTCGTTCAGCAGCGCTTCGCCGGCCAGGTAGCGGCCCAGGTTCTTCACGAACAGCGCGTCGTTGCGCGGCGCGTTGCCGCCGCTGAAGCCCGAGGCGTGGCCGGTGAGCGTCACCCGCGGATGACCCCAGAACGCGCTCTCGGTCGGCAGGGGCTCGGTCTCGAACACGTCGAGCACGGCGTGCTCCGGGACGCCGCGATCCAGCGCCGCCAGCAGGGCCGGCTCGTCCACCAGCGCGCCGCGGCCCACGTTCACGAAGATCGCGCCCGCCTTCATCCGGCCGAAGAAGGCCGCGTCGGCGATGTGGTGCGTCTCCGGCGTCGCCGGCGCGCACAGCACCACCACATCGGCCTGCGGCAGCAGCGCGGGCAGGTCCCCCGGCGCCGCGATCCGGTCGGCGGCGGGATCGGGCGCCGGATTGCGCCGCACGCCCGTCACCTGGGCGCCGAAGGCCCGGGCGCGGGCGGCGACGCCCTTGCCGATGGCGCCGAAGCCCAGGACCACCCAGTGCGAGCCGTCGATCTCCCGGAACGGCAGCCGGGCCCATTCGCGCGCCGCCTGGGCCGCGCGGCGGCCCGGCCCGCCCTGCAGCGCATCCAGCACGCCCCAGAGCACATAGTCGGCCATGCCCACGGCCTGGCCATGGCTGGTGGTCAGGCGCGCGCCCTTCTGGACGAACTGGCCGAAGACGGCGTGGTCGAAGCCCGCCGCGCCGCTCTGCACCCACTTGAGGCCCGGCGACTTCAGGGCCGCGGTCATGAAGGCGCGCGACGCGCCGCCGAAGAAGGCGTCGGCGTTGGCCCACACCACCTCGGGCGCGGCGTCGTCGACGCTCACCGGGGCGCCGTGCAGCGCGATGGTCCCGTCGTCGGAGACGATCAGGGGTTCGACGACCGCGCCGTGCTCGGCGATGGCGTCGGCGACACGGCCGTAGGCCTTCTCGTGGATCAGCAGGCGCATGAGGTCCCTCCCCGGCGGTCTTGCCAGGGAGGGGCCGTCTTGGCCAGCGCGAGCGGCGAGATCAGCGCCCGCCGCCGCCCGAGCTGGTCGGCTTGGCCGGCGCCGGCGGCTTCTGCGCCTGGGCGCTGCGGCTGCGTTCGCGCATGACCTTCAGGGCCGCCATCAGCTCGGAGTTCTCCACCCCGCCCGACTTGTCCTGATCCATCATGGCGAAGTAGGGCCGCAGCTTGTCGCCGAAGTCGCCCTTGAACTCGGCCTGCTCGATCTTGCCGTCCATGTTGTCGTCCCACATGCCGAGCAGGCGGGTCTGGTCCATCAGCTTGTCGTACTCGACGAGGTGCGTGGAGGTCTCGTCCACCCAGCGGTAGCGGATGGCGGTGTAGAGCATCTCATCCCACGACTGCAGGCCCCAACGGATCTCCTTCTTGGGGTCGGGATTGGCCGGGTTCTGCTTGGAGTTGTCGTACCAGTAGTGGGCGATCAGCTTCGAGCCCGCCGGCACCTTCAGCGGCTGGGCGAAGGTGTACTCGCGCTGCCAGTTGAAGTCGTATCGCGGCATGGCCAGCAGCATCTTCTTGGTGCCGTCCGGATACTCGATCCACATGTCCGACGCGTAGCCGCGGTAGTGCGCGTGCGGGAACGCCGAATAGAGCAGCATGTCCTTCGGCACATTGATGTAGGCCGTCTCCTCGTGCCGCGCCTCGCCCGCCGGGATGACGATCGAGTTGTCCACGATCACCGAGCTGCGCATCACCAGGCCGGGCTTCTCGCCTTCCTTGTAGAAGTAGAGGCCCAGCTCGGAGTGGTCGGTCACTTCCTTGCCGAACGGCGTGTAGTGGGCCTGCACGCCGATGGCGCCGCCCGCCGGCAGGTAGGTGCCCACATTGCTCGGCCACATGGTGGACTCCGAGCCCACCGCATAGCCGCCGACCGACGAGCCCCACTTGTCCTCGGTGCCCTGGCCGTCGGCGGGCATCTCGGTCATGTAGCCGGTCAGGAAGTGGTGCACCGCCTGGCGCTGGTCGACCTTGAAGGTCGAGGCCTTGATCCAGCGGCCTTCCTTCAGCGGGTTGGCGATCGCCGGGTGCTGGTAGTCGACCACGCCCGAGGCGGGGATGGTGTAGGTCGGGATCTTCAGGATGAGGTCGGGCTTGCCCAGCGGCCACTCCTGGGCGACGTGGTGCTCGGCGGCCAGCGGATCGGCCCCTTCGCCGCGCGGCGCGCCGTGGTCCACCCAGTGGACGATGGTCTGGATCTCGTCCTTCGTCAGGCTCTTGTCGTCGGCCCACTTGCCCACGTGGGAATCGATGTTCCACGGCGGCATCCGGTCGGTGCGGATCACCTCGCGGATCATCGGCGAGAAGCCCTTGACCATCTCGTAGCTCGACATGGCGAACGGGCCGATCCCACCTTCCGAGTGGCAGGCCACGCAGTGCTTGTCGAGGATCGGGGCGACGTCCTTCACATAGGTGAGCTGGGCGCCCTTGCCGCGGTTGGGGAAGTCGACGAGGCAGCCCGGGCTCAGCTTGGTGGCGGCCACGGCGGGCTTGCCCTCCAGCACCGCCTCGATGGCGTTGGACGCCCAGGGATGATCGGCCGCGCCCTTCTGCGAGCCGTAGTCCAGCTTGTCGTCCAGCGGGCCGCGATAGGCGATCTTCCAGGTCTTCGGA
Organism: Phenylobacterium sp.; assembly: GCF_016124325.1. GTDB lineage: Bacteria > Pseudomonadota > Alphaproteobacteria > Caulobacterales > Caulobacteraceae > Phenylobacterium. The sequence continues at coordinate 25,337 of NZ_WGNY01000046.1, read as the reverse complement.
TCGATCACGAAGAACTCGGCCGTCCGCGTGACGCCGAGCTGCTCGCCGACCAGCTGGTTGACGTCCATCAGGATCGGAATGTCGTAGCCGAACTCCGCGGCTTCCTTGGCGACGGAGTCGCGGTTGTCCTGCAGGGCCGAGTCCAGCATGAAGAACTTCACGCCCTGGGGTCCGTACTTGGCCTGCAGCGCCTTCAGCTGCGGGCCCAGGTTGCGGACGATCGGGCAGCCGTTCATCGAGGTGACGATCACGATCGCCTTGGCGTCGGTCATCCGATAGAGCTCGTGACCCATGTAGTTGGTGTCGGCGAGCATGAAGTTGTCGACCATCGTGGGCGTCGCGACGGCCGGGGCCGCTTCCACCGCCGCCGTCGGCGTGCCGGACGCCAGGGCGCTCGGGGCCTGTCCATCGCTCGTGCAGCCGAACAGCAGCGCCGATGCGGCCGTGGTCGCGAGTGCGGAAACGCGAAGCGTGCTCATCCCGATAACCTCCCCTGGACCCTGGGGCGGAGAGCGGCCCTGAGGTCGAACTTCAGATTTGTGCGTTACGCCAGATCATAGCGAAGCACATGCCCATTGCATCATTATTTCTAATCAATGTTCAGATGGGGAGGGGCGCCTATTCGTTGTTGTCGTACAGGTCGGCCTCGAAGCTCTTGCGCGAGCACGCCGGGGGGTGCGGCCGAGCGAGGAAGGCGTCGAGATCGCGCCCCGCCAACGGCTCGCTGTGTATCTTCAGCAGGTGCGAAACCGCCATGATAATCATGTGATACATTGTGACGCCCCCGTTCGCTTCGAAGCTGGACAGTTTTCCGCGCTTCAATTCGACTGGGATCATGATCCCGCTGCTATCGTCGCTCGGGACAAACAGAAAGCCGGCCATGCGCGGGTTTTCCGTGCGCAGCAGCACCGACCGGCTGCCGTCAGCGTACATGCATTGGGCCGCCGAACGAACGTGGATACGGTAGTAGTCGAGGTCCCAAGGCGGCGCCTGTTGGGCCGCGGGAGTCGCACTCGCCAACATCACTGCGAGCATTGCGCCGATCATGCGGACCTCGTTCTAGTCGTCGTAGGTGTTGGAATAGACCCCGCTCGCGGGCAACCCCTTCGCTTCTGCTTCCGAGAATCCTTCGACCTCTCGCCGCCGCCGATCCATCCAGTCCGCAATGCTCTCGTCCGCCGGTGTCATCTCGAGCCGCCCCCCTGCTGTCACACGCGAATTGGAAGCCTATCTTGCGCAGGGCGCTGAGTCGAGAACGCAGCAAGAACATTCATGACCTCCGCTAGCTACCTCGCGCCCTCCGCGATCCACGCGTCGACCCGCCCCTCCAGCAGGTTGAGCGGCAGGGGCCCCGCCAGCAGCACGGTGTCGTGGAAGCGGCGGATGTCGAACCGGTCGCCCAGCTTCGCCCGGGCCTTCTCGCGCAGCTCCAGGATCTTGAGCTGGCCGATCTTGTAGGCCAGCGCCTGGCCGGGCCAGGCCACGTAGCGGACCAGCTCGACGTCGATGTTGTGGGGCGCCAGGGCGGTATTGTCGGCGAAACACTCGCGGGCCTGGTCCAGGCTCCAGCCCATCCAGTGGATGCCGGTGTCGGCCACCAGCCGGCAGGCGCGCCACATCTCCATGGAGAGCATGCCGAACCGTTCGTAGGGGTCGTGGTACATGCCCATCTCGCCGGCCAGCCGCTCGGCGTAGAGCGCCCAGCCCTCGACGAAGGCGGTGACGTCGGCGTTGCGGCGGAAGGCCGGCACGCCCTCCAGCTCCTGGCCGAGCGCGATCTGCAGGTGGTGGCCGGGGATCGACTCGTGCGCCGCCAGCGCGGGCAGCTCGTAGAGCGGCCGCTGGTCGAGGTGGCTGGTGTTGACCATGAAGCCGCCGGCGATCCCCTGCTTGGGCGCGCCTTCGAAATAGCGGCCGGAGGTGTAGCCCTCCTCGATCTCGGCCGGCACCGGGCGCACGCCGAAGGTCAGGCGCGGCAAGGTTCCGAACCAGCGCGGCAGAAGGTCGTCGGTGCGCTTGTTGATCAGCGCGGCCTTCTCCAGCAGGTCCTCGCGGGTGGTCACGTAGAACCGCGGGTCCTTGCGCAGCATGGCGATGAAGGCGGCGAGGTCGCCGTCGAAGCCGGCCTCGGCCTTGGCCTGCTCCATCTCGGCGCGGATGCGCGCGACCTCCTTCAGGCCGATCTCGTGGATCTGTTCGGGCGTCAGGTCGGTGGTCGTGTGGTCGGCCACGAGCCAGCGATAGTAGGCCTCTCCGCCGGGAACGGAGCGGATGCTGAGGGTCTTGCGGCTGGCCGGCAGGTACTCCTTGGCCATGAAGGTCGCGAAGCTGCGCTGGGCCGGGCGGACCTGGTCGCGGATGACGGCGACGGCCTCGGCCTTCAGCGCCGCCAGCCGGTCGGCGGGAAGGCTCGCGCCCTCGAACGGCTTGAGCAGCGGATCGGTCTCCGGCGGGACCTCCGCGGCGGCCTTGGCGCGCGCGGCGACGATCTCGGAGATGACCCGCGGCTGGGTGAAGCCGGTCTTGACGCCGCGCCGGGCGTTCTCGACGTTGCGCGCATAGTAGGTCGGCGCCGCCTTCAGCCGTTTGAGCCACGCCTGCGCGTCGGCCTCGGTGTCGAGGTGGATGGTGGAGGCGAGGTAGCCCAGCTCGGCGTCGAAGCCCTCGTCGCTGTTGAAGGGGATGCGGGCCTGGTCGAAGTCGAGGCTCTTCAACCGCCGGTCCAGGGTCCAGGCCAGGAAGTCGCGGTTGAGCCGGCCGTCCGGCGACAGAGCCTTGGGGTCGATGGCCTCCAGCCGCGCCTTCATCTCCTCGTAGGTGGAGCGGCGCAGCACGTCGGCGCCGGGCGAGACGTCGGGCAGCTTGGCGAGCGCCTCCCGGTCGCCCTCCCGCCCCGCCAGGATCGGGTTCTGGCTCAGCGCATAGTCGTCGAAATCGGCCACCAGCCGGTCCAGCGGGCCGCCGCCCGACGCCTGGGCGAACGCCGGACCGGCGGCGAGAAGGGCGGCGACGGCGAACAGCAGGCTGCGCATAGGGAACTCCGATTGAGCGTCGGCAGGCTGGCCTGTCTTGGCGCCGGCGCCAAGGCTTGGCAGTCGCGGCCGGAGCAGGCCATGGTCGCCGCGTGCTGAAGGATCGCCGCCCATGAGTTTCGTCACCCGCATGAAGCCCATCGCGGGCCCGCCGCCGGCCGAGGGCGACGGCCACCTGAAGAAGACGCTGAGCTGGCCGCACCTGATCGCCCTGGGCGTGGGCGCGATTGTCGGCACCGGCATCTACACCCTGATCGGCGTGGCCGCGGGGCTGGCGGGGCCGGCGGTGATCCTGTCGTTCGCGGTGGCCGGCGCGGTCTGCGCCGCCGCGGCGCTCTGCTATTCGGAGATGGCGGCGCTGATGCCCCAGGCGGGCAGCGCCTACACCTATTCCTACGTCGGCCTCGGCGAGCTGCTCGCCTGGGTGGTCGGCTGGAGCCTGATCCTCGAATACACCCTGGTCTGCGGGGCGGTGTCTGTGGGCTGGTCGGGCTACGCCTCGGGCTTCCTGCGCGGCATTGTCCCGGACGCCCTCCTGGCCGGCGGGACGATCGACCTGCCCGCGATCTTCATCGCCCTGGCGGTCACCGGCATGCTGCTCGTGGGCACGCGAGAGAGCGCGACGCTGAACTTCATCCTGGTCTGCGTGAAGATCGCCGCGCTCGCCGCCTTCGTGGCCTTCACCCTGCCCCACTTCGACGCCAGCCACTTTTCCCCGTTCGCGCCGTTCGGCTTCGGCGCGCACGAGATCGACGGGACCAAGTACGGTGTGATGGGCGCCGCCGCGATCATCTTCTTCGCCTTCTATGGGTTCGACGCCATCTCCACGGCCGCCGAGGAAGTGAAGAACCCCAAGCGCGACCTGGCGATCGGGATTGTGGGCTCCATGGCGCTCTGCACGCTGACCTATATGGCCGTGGCCGCCTGCGCCCTGGGCGCCCAGCCGTTCGAGGCCTTCGCCAAGAGCTCCGAGCCGCTGGCCTTCGTGCTCAAGCAGCTCGACAAGCCGGGCGCGGCGGCGGTGATCGCGGGGGCCGCCGTGGTGGCGATGCCGACGGTGATCATGGTGATGATGTTCGGCCAGACCCGGGTGTTCTTCGCCATGGCCCGCGACGGGCTGCTGCCGCGGTGGCTCTCGACCGTGAACACCCGCGGCGTGCCGTGGGCCGTCACCCTGATGACCGGGGTCATCGCCGCGATCGTCTCAGGCGTCATGCCCCTGTCGGAGATCGCCTCGCTCGCCAATGCCGGCACGCTGGCGGCCTTCATCGCCACCGCCGTGGCCGTGATGGCGCTCCGCCGCCGCGCCCCCGACCTTGAGCGCCCGTTCGTGACGCCTCTGGTCTGGGTGGTGGCCCCGGGCGCCGTGCTCGGCTGCGCCTACCTCTTCACCAGCCTGTCGGCGAAGACGATCACCTTCTTCTTCATCTGGAACGCGATCGGCGTGGTCGCCTATCTCGTCTACGGCCGCACCCGGAGCCTGCTGGCGGCGGCCTGAGGTCAGGCCGCCAGTTCGGCGACGATCTCCTTCAGCGCCTCGCGCCAAGGCCGGGGCGTGACGCCGAACACGCGTTGCAGCTTGCCCAGGTCCATGGTCGCGCGCAGCGGCCGGCGGGCAGGCGTGACATATTCAGCGGTCGTGGTCGCGCCGACCTCGGGCGCCTTGTCGCCCAGGGCCTCCTCGAAGATGGCGACGGCGAAGCCGCGCCAGGTGACTTCGCCCGAGTTGGCGAAATGCACGGTCCCGAAGACGGGATCGCCGGCCTTGGCCGCCGCCAGGCGCGGCGCCTGATCCAGGATGAAGCCCGCCAGGTCCGCCGCCGAGGTGGGCCGACCGCTCTGGTCGTCGACCACCTTCAGCGGGTTTCCGGCCGCGGCCACCCGCAGCATGGTCTTGATGAAGTTCTTGCCGTGGGACGAGACCACCCACGAGGTGCGGATGTTGAGGCTGCGGGGGTTCGCCGCCGCCACCGCCTTCTCGCCTTCCAGCTTGCTCGCGCCATAGACGTTGAGCGGATTGGTCGCCGCGTCCTCGGCGTAGGGCGCGCCGCCCGCGCCGTCGAAGACGTAGTCGGTCGAGACGTTGACCACCGCCGCGCCAACGGCCTGGGCGGCCGCGGCGATCGCGCCGGGCGTAAGCGCATTGATCGCGCGCGCCCGTTCCGGCTCGCTCTCGGCCAGGTCCACGGCCGTATGGGCGGCGGCGATCACCACGAGGTCGGGCCGCGCTTCCATCACCTTCGCGGCGGCCGAGGCCGGATCGGCCAGGTCGCAATCCGCGCGGGACAGCGCCGTCACCGCGACGTCGTGAGCCGGGGCCTGGCGTAGAAGCTCGACGCCAAGCTGACCGGTGGTTCCGAACTGCAGGATCTTTACGGGCATGTGTCCTCATAGCCCGAAACCTCGGCGTCTCAAGCGCCCGGCGCGCCGGATTTGAGATTGATCAATGTCGCCTCCGCAGACGCGGGAGAATGGCGGGTGATGACCTTGGCGCGCACATTCGAGCTCTATGTCTGCGACGACGCCGGCCAGCGGACCTTCGAGGCGTTGACCTGCCAGCGCGCCGACCTGATCCGACGCGCCCGCGAGGTGCTCGAGCAGAAGGCGGCGGCGGCGGTTGAGATCTGGGAAGCCGGAGAACACCTCCTCACCCTGGCGGCCTGATCGGGCCCGCGGCGATCGCGCCGCCTTGAACCGGTGGTCCCAAATCCCCAAAGAACGGTATGGGAGGCTGAGCGGCCGGTGACGTCCGGCCGCGCGGCGCGTGGGGAGTGGGGCATTTGGAGGCGCGGACAGGAGCGGCGCGGGGACCGGGCGGTCCGCCCGGGTTCGCCGGCCGCAAGGGGCCGGACCTCACCACGGGGCCGATCGGCAGCGCGCTGATCCTTTTCGCCCTGCCGGTGCTGGGCTCCAACATCCTCCAATCGCTCAACGGCTCGGCCAACGCGGTCTGGGTCAGCCACGTGCTGGGCGAGGCGGCGCTCACGGCCACATCCAACGCCAACCAGATCATGTTCCTGATGCTGGGCGCGGTGTTCGGCCTGTCGATGGCCTCCAACATCATGATCGGCCAGGCGATGGGCGCGCGCGACCCGGAGATGGTCAAGCGGGTGGTCGGCACGTCGACGGCCTTCTTCATCTTCGTTTCGCTGAGCGTGGGCGTGCTGGGCGCCGCGCTGACGCCGCACATTCTGGACGCCATGCGCACGCCGGCCGGCGCGCGGGAAGACGCCATCGCGTATCTGCGGGTGATCTTCTCGGCCATGCCGTTCATGTACTTCTTCTCGTACGTGATGATGGCCCAGCGAGGGACCGGCGACTCGCGCACGCCGTTCTACTTCTCGCTCCTGGCCGTGGGCATGGACATCGCGCTCAACCCGCTGCTGATCATGGGGATCGGGCCGTTCCCGCGGCTGGGCATCGCCGGGTCGGCCACCTCCACCCTGATCTCGCAGACGGTCACGCTGGCGGCGATGATCGTCCATCTCTACCGCTCGGGCTCGGTCCTCATGCTGCGGCCCGGCGAGTTCCGCATGCTCATCCCCGACTTCGGCCTCATCCGCACCCTGGTGATGAAGGGCCTGCCGATGGGCTTCCAGATGATGGTCACCTCGCTGGCGGCGGTGACCATGATGAGCCTCGTCAACCGGCACGGGGTGGAGACGGCCGCGGCCTACGGCGCGGCGGCGCAGGTCTGGACCTACGTGCAGATGCCGGCCATGGCGCTCGGCGCGGCGGTCTCCTCCATGGCCGCCCAGAACGTGGGCGCGGGCAAGATGGACCGGGTGGAACGCGTCGCTCGCAGCGGCGTGCTCTACGCCTTCCTGTTCACCGGGATCCCGGTGCTGACGATCTACCTGGCCGACCCCTGGGTGCTGCGCGCGTTCCTGCCGGCCTCCAGCCCTGCCCTGGCCATCGCGGTGCACATCAATTCGTACGTGCTGTGGGGCTTCATCTTCTTCGGCATCGCCTTCATCTTCTCCGGCGTGGTGCGCGCCACCGGCGCGGTCTGGCCGCCCCTTGTGGCGATGATCGTGTCGCTGTGGGTGGTCCGCATTCCGCTCGCCAACATCCTGGAGCCGCGCATGGGCGTGGACGGGCTATGGCTCAGTTTCCCGATCGGCAGTCTCACCACCCTGATCCTGGCGGGCGGCTATTTCATGTGGGGCGGGTGGCGGAAGGCCCGCATGCTGACCACGACGACGCCGGCCACCGACGAGCCCGACACGGGCTTCGGCCAGCCGATGATCGAGGAAGCCGAGGCCCTGGCCGAAGCCGCCCGCGAGGCCAAGGAGCCGGAGAAGGCGGGCTGAGCGCTCCCCGCCCTACCCGTTGGACTCCATCAGCGCCGAATAGGCCAGCGTCCGCAGTTCCCGGCGGATCGGATAGGTGGACGACGGCAGGAGCTGGGTCATGAACACCGCCGTGACCTTCTCCAGCGGATCCACCCAGAACGCCGTCGAGGCCGCGCCGCCCCAGTAGAACTCGCCCGGCGAGCACGGGATCAGGGTCTGGGCGGGATCGAACACCACCGCGAAGCCCAGGCCGAAGCCCACCCCGGCGTTGGTGCTTTCCGAGAACAGCGAACGCGAGAGCTGGGTCAGGTCCTGGCCGCCGGGCAGGTGGTTCGACGCCATCAGCTTCAGCGTCTTGGGCGCCAGGATGCGCGCCCCGTCCAGCTCGCCGCCGTTCACCAGCATGGCGGCGAAGCGCATGTAGTCGGCGGCGGTGCTGACAAGGCCCCCACCGCCCGAAAGCAGAGCCGGCGGCTTCAGGTAGGGGCTCTTCTTCGGGTCGTCCTGCAGCTTCATCTTGCCGCCGGGGGCGGCGTTGTAGCAGGCGGCGAACCGGTCCTTCTGGTCGTCGCGGACGAAGAAGCCGGTGTCGGTCATCTTCAGCGGTTCGAAGATGCGTTCGGCGAACACCTGGTCCAGCGGCTTGCCGGCCACTTTCTGGACGAGATAGCCGACCACGTCGGTGGAGACCGAATAGTTCCAGGCCTCGCCCGGCGAGAACTCCAGCGGCAGCTTGGCCAGCTTGTGGATCATGGTCTCCAGGTCGTGTTCGCCGTGCATGTCCTCGAGCTTGAGCTTGCGGTAGGCGGCGTCGATGTTGGTGCGGCTCTGGAAGCCGTAGGTCAGCCCCGAGGTGTGGCGCAGCAGGTCGACGACCTGCATGGGGCGGCTGGTGGGCGTCGTCAGGAAGGCCGGTTCCAGCCCGGCCGAGAACACGCCCAGATCCTTCCACTCGGGAATGTGCCTGGCCACCGGATCATCCAGGGCGATCAGGCCCTCCTCCACCAGGGTCATCAGCGCCACCGAGGTGATCGGCTTGGTCATGGAATAGATGCGGTAGACCGTGTCCTCGGCGATGGGGACGCCGCGCTCCGGGTCCTGCTGGCCGAGCAGGGTCTGGTGGACCACCTCGCCGTCGCGGGCGAGCAGGAACTGGGCGCAGGGCAGGCGGCCGGGGCCGACGTACTTCTCCAGCAGGAAGCGGTCGATCCGCTCCAGCCGCGCCTTGGAGAAACCGTGCGATTTGGCCTTGCCCATGTCCGTCCCCGTTCGTGCGTTGTCCTCGCCCACGGTTTTGCCCTTGCCTTCCCCGCGGTCGCAAGCACGACGATGCGCGCCGGAGAAGGAGACCCCCATGTCCACGGTCAGCTTCGCGCGCGACGGCCGCACCGCCATCGTCACCATCGAACGCCCCGAGCGGCGCAACGCCGTGGATGCGGCGACCGCCCAGGCGCTCTATGACGCCTTCAAGGCCTTCGATGCCGACGAGGGCCTGGACGTGGCCGTTCTGACCGGGCGCGGAGGCCATTTCTGCGCCGGCGCCGACCTCAAGGCGATCAGCCAGGGCGGCGGCAATCCCGTGAAGGCGACGGGCGATTTCGGGCCGATGGGCTGCACGCGGCTGGCGCTGGGCAAGCCGGTGATCGCCGCCGTCGAGGGCCCGGCCGTCGCGGGCGGCCTCGAAGTCGCGTGCTGGGCCGACCTGCGGGTGGCGGCCGAGGGCGCGGTCTTTGGCGTTTTCTGTCGCCGGTTCGGCGTGCCGCTGATCGACCTGGGCACCGTGCGCCTGCCCCGCCTGATCGGGCATTCGCGCGCCATGGACCTGATCCTGACCGGCCGGCCGGTGGACGCCCGGGAGGCCTATGAGATCGGGCTCGCCAACCGGCTCGCGCCGAAGGGCCAGGCCTTGGACGCGGCGCTGGAGCTCGCCCGCCAGCTTTCGGCGTTCCCGCAGCTCTGCATGCGCAACGACCGCCTCTCGGCCCTGAAGCAGTGGTCGCTGGACTGGGACGAGGCCCAGGCTTTCGAGATCGAGGTGGGCATGGAGACGCTGAGGTCGGGCTCGTCACGCGAAGGCGCCAGCCGCTTCGCCGCCGGCCAGGGCCGCGGCGGGGCCTTCTAAGCGAGAAAGAGCGCGTCACGGCCGGGCATGGCCCAGCCGTCCACGACCCACGCGGCCGCGGGGATATCTCGAGCACGGGATCGTGGGCCCAGGCGCGCCGGAGCGGCTCAGGCGACGCAGGTCATAGGCTTGGGAGGCCTATTCGCAGAAGACCCGGACCTTGGTCCTTTCCTGGTCGACGTCGACGGTGAGCTCGCCGAGCTGTTCGATCAGGTCCTCCAGGTTCTCGGGCTTGATCTGATTGACGTCGAAGGTGACGCCTTCGCGCCGCAGAGCGGCGTTCACCTCCTCGCGCGCCTTGGGCGGAATGATGCTGGAAAGCCGCACGCCGGCGCGCAGCAGCTGCATGGGCACCCGGACGTTCACCTTCGTGGGGCCGCCGTCGCCCGGCTCGTCGGTGTCGACCACCACGCGCAGGTACTTGGGCTTGGGCCGGTTGGACGGATGGGCGCCGGGCTCGGGCGCGGTCGAGGCGGGCGCGGCGGAGCGATCCAGGGCTCCGAGCAGGCGCTCGGCCTCGTCGGCGTTGATCTTGCCGGCGGCGAGCATGTCGAGGATCGAGCGGCGATCGGCGTCCATGGGACGGCTCCTCAGAAGAGGTGGAGGCGGACGCGGGCGGCCGGGGTGTCGACCTCCACATGCGTGCCGCTGAGCGACAGAAGGGCCTCGCCGAGGATCACCACGGCCGAGGGGTCGGGGCGGTAGGGCCGCGGCAGCAGGAACAGCAGCGGGGTCAGCAGGATCGCGAACGGGGCGAGCAGGACGAAGATGATGCTGGTCGGCAGCCACAGGCTCACGCGGCGCGAGCGCTCGGCCGCGGCCGGCGTCTCGCCCCGCGCGCGTTTCGTGCGCAACGCGCGCTCGCGGATGGCGGCCAGGCTTCCGCGCCGGATGGGCGCGACCTGCGGGCTCATCGCTTGCCCTCCAGCTCGGCGATGGCGTCCTCCGCCGTGATCTCGCCGCGCTTGAGGCGCTCGAGGGTTTCGCTGCGGCTGGGCTTGGGATCGACCTCCACCAGCTCCAGCATGGCGGCGATACGGTTCAGGCGCGCCTTCACGGTCGGATAGGACACGCCGAACACCTGCTCCATCTCCTTGATGGAGCCGTGGCTGCGAACGAAAGCGGCTACGAACACCTGATCCTCCGCGGCGAGTTGAGCCAGTTTCGGCAGCTCGAAAGCCCCTTCGATGGCGACGCCGCGATCCTCCAGGCGCACGCGCTCGACCACGATGGGCCGGCCCTGGGTCAGCTCGGTGAGCGCGTGCCAATCCTGTTTCTTGGTCGTCGTCATGACTCGAATTTAAAAAACTCAATCTCTGAGTCAAGTTTTTTAATATCACCGCGACCGAGGCCTTGTGGAGTTGAAACCGCCGCCGCCGTCTGCGACACCCCCTGAGGCAGGAGGCGATCAGCGATGCGGACAAAGGCGATTCTTTTGGCGGCTGCGGCCGCGGGTCTCCTGGCGGCCGCGCCGGCGCCCCACGGCTATCTCGGCGACGATGCGCCCGACACGATCGCGATCCTGCCGCCCGCGCCCGAGGCCGGGACGACGCGCTATGAGGCCGACCGCACGGTCTATCTCGCCACCCGGCGCCTGGAGGGCTCCGACCGCTGGAAGATGGCGCAGGGCGACGTCGACTCGCGCGCCATCATGAAGGACCTGGCCTGCTCGCTGGGCGTGGAACTGACACCCCAGAACGCGCCGAAGACGTCGGCGATGATCTCCAAGCTGGCCTTCGACGTCGGCCGGGCGACCAACCGGCCCAAGGACTTCTACAAGCGCAAGCGGCCCTACCTGGTCGACGAGGGCCCGATCTGCGTGCCCAAGGACGCCGGCCTCGCGGCCAGCCCCGACTATCCCTCCGGCCACAACACCTGGGGCTGGACGATCGGCCTGGTCATGGCCGAGCTGGCGCCCGACCGGGCGACGCCCATCCTGGCCCGCGCCAGGGCGTTCGGCGAAAGCCGCCTCGTCTGCGGCGTGCACAACCTGTCGGCGGTCGAGGCCGGGCGGCTGAACGCCTCGATCGTGGTGGCCGCGCTGCACGGCCAGGAGGCGTTCCGCAAGGACATGGACGCCGCCCGCCTGGAGGTGGCCGCCGCCCGCAAGGCCGGCCCCGCGCCCGATCCCGCCGCCTGCGCGGCCGAGGCGGCGATCGTGGCCAAGAGCCCGTACTGAGGGACGATCAGATCCCCGCGTACCATTCGTAGCCGCGGTCGGGCCAGAAGCCGCCATTGCCGCGGCCGATCTGGTCGAAACGGTCCACGACCTCGATGCGCATGATGTACTTGGCCTGCTTGTAGCCGAGCTGGCGCTCGACCCGCAGCCGCACGGGCGCCCCGTGCGCCACGGGCAGGGTCGCGTCGTTCATCTCGTAGGCCAGGATGGTCTGCGGGTGGTAGGCGTCGATCAGGTCGATGCTCTCGTAGTACTTGCCGCCTTCCGGTCCTTCGCCCGCCCCGAGCCGGTCGGCGCAATGGAAGACCACGTAGCGGGCGTTCTCCTTCAGGCCTGCCCGGTCCAGCAGCGGCCCAAGGCGCGCGCCCTTCCACTTTCCGATGGCCGACCAGCCCTCGACGCAGTCGTGGCGGGTGATCTGGGTGCGTGACGGCTGGGCGCGCAGTTCGGCGAGGCTGAGCGACAGGGGTCGTTCCACCAGGCCGCCGATCTCCAGACGCCAGTTCGCGAAGTTTTCGGCCAGCAGGGCGACGTACTCCGGGTCCGCCGGCCGAATGGTGCCGTTCGGCTTGAACCAGGGCGACAGGTCGGCCGGCTTGAACTCGCGGGCGAGCGCCTTGCGGTCGGTCACCAGGCGCTGGGCGCGCCGCGTCAGGCCCTCGGCGGAGGCCAAGGTCTTCATGTAGGCGGGGCTTGCGGTCAGGCGGTCGCAGGCGGCGAGCCAGAGCGATCCCAGGCTTACGCCCGCGCCGGTGAGCCAGCGGCGGCGGTTGGCGGTCTTGGTCACGCCTCGTCTCCTTCGACTTCGATCGCGTAGCGGCCGGTGATCATCGAGCGGATGTTGTTCCAGAGGCCCGAGACCACCACCATGACGAGGTGCAGGACCACGAAGGCCACGATCAGGCTGGCCGATATGAAGTGGATCGAGCGGGCCGACTGGCGGCCGCCGAACAGGTCGAGCAGCTGCGGGACCGTGGCGTCGAAGCCCGGCGACATGGTGAGCCCGGTCAGCAGCATGAGCGGCAGCAGCACCAGGATCACCGCCAGATAGGCCAGCTTCTGCAGGGCGTTGTAGCGCCGCGCCTCCTCGCCCTTGGGGAACTTGAGCCGGGCGTGGGTGGCGATCTCGTGCAGCAGGTGGCGCGGCGAGAGCTGGTCGCGGGTGGGCCAGAGGTCCTTGCGGATGTGGCCGCCGATCAGGCCCCAGGCGAGGTAGACCAGACCGTTGATCACGAAGAACCAGGCGAAGAAGAAGTGCCAGCGCCGCCCGTCGGCCAGCGACCGGTAGCTGGGGATGGTGGCCCAGGCGGGAAAGCCGCGCTTCTCCTGCATGCCGGGCGCGCCCGACCAGCCGAACAGCCCGGTGGTGTCGAAGGTGAGCGGCCCCAGCGTGGTCACGCCGCGCGGCGTGTCGGCCACCTCCTTCATGGACATCGAGATCCAGGGCTGGTCGAAACTGGAGGCCGACCCCCAGTAGAGCGCCGGGTGCGCGTTGAAGATCTGCAGCCCGCTCATCAGGAGCATGCTGATCGCCAGCACGTTCAGCCAGTGCGTGATCCGGGTCAGCGCCGAATGTCGGCGCACCAGCACCTTCTCGGGGCGCCTCTTCTCAGCCATAGCCGTCCATCCCTCGCCTGCTGCGCCAGTCTGCCCCGCTCTAGAGCCCTCCCGTATCAAGTGGGACCACTTGAGCCGGACAAGAAGGCTCGATCTTCAAGAGTGTAGAGCCCGTCCGGGCGGGTGAACCGACATCCACTTCACCCTGACGGGCTCTAGTTCGTCGGCGAAGTACAAAGGTTACATCGTGACCATAACCTAAGCGCACGGGCCTTGCCGCCAGTCGCCCGGTCCCTAAGCTCCCCGGCGTCGAACGGGGAGCAGGGCGTGGCTGAGATCGAAGTCTGGCGGGGCGGCGTCGCGGCCTGGGAATGCGACGGCATGGGCCACCTGAACGTCGGCTTCTACGTCGCCAAGTCGATGGAGGCCCTGGCCGGGCTGGCGGCCGAACTGGGCATGGCCCAGGCGTTCGCGCCGTCGTCCGAGGCCACCCTGATCGTGCGCGAGCAGCACATCCGCTTCCTGCGCGAGGCGCGGCCAGGCGCGCCGCTCGCCATCGGCGCGGGCGTGCTCGACATGTCGGAGACCGACGCCCGCCTGCTGTTTCTCATGCGCCATCCCGACGGCGAGCTGGCGGCGAGTTTCCAGACCGTGGTCGCCCACGCCACGGCCGGCGAAGGGCGCGCCTTCGCCTGGCCCGAGCGCATGCGCGAACGCGCGAAGGCGCTGGCCGCCGAAGTCCCCGAGCGCGCCGCGCCGCGCTCCATCGGGCTGGAGCCCGTCGAGACCCAGGCGAGTCTGGCGCGCGCCGAGGCGCTGGGCCTCGTCCGCACCGGCCTGGGCGTGGTGGACGCCGCCCAGTGCGACGCCTTCGGGCGCATGCGCACCGAGGGGTTCATGCAGCGCCTTTCCGAAGCGGTCCCGCACGTCTTCGCCAAGGGCCGGCCCGGCGCGGCCGCCGCCAAGCAGCCGGGCGGCGCGGCGCTGGAGTACCGGCTGGTCCACCATGCCTGGCCGCGGGCGGGCGACCGGGTCGAGCTGCGCTCGGGAACCGCCGGCGCCGACGCCCGCATCCGCCGGCTCGTACACTGGATGCTCGATCCCGACACCGGCCGCCCCTGGGCCAGCGCCGAGGCCATCGCCGTCTCGTTCGACCTGGAGACCCGCAAGATCATCACGCTTGGCGACGACGACGCGGCCCGGGCGCGGGCCGAGGTGGTGGAAGGGCTCACGCTCTAGTTCTAGGCGGCCGCCTCGCGGTCGAGCAGCGCCTGCTTGCGCTCGACGCCCCAGGCGTAGCCCGAGAGCGCGCCGTCGTTGCGCACGACGCGGTGGCAGGGGATCGCCACGGCCAGCTTGTTGGCGGCGCAGGCCTGGGCCACGGCGCGCACGGCCTTGGGCCGGCCGATCCGGCGGGCGACCTCGGCGTAGCTGACCGTCTCGCCGGCCTGCAACTGGCGCAGCGCCTTCCAGACCCGCTGCTGGAACGCCGTGCCGCGGATGTCGAGCGGCAGGTCGGCGCCCAGTCCGGGATGCTCGACGAGGCCGACCACCTGGGCGACCAGGGCCTCGAACCCGGCGTCGGCCCCCAGCAGTTCGGCCCGGGGGAAGCGGTCCTGCAGGTCGCGGACCAGGGCGTCGGGATCGTCGCCCAGCAGGATGGCGCAGACGCCCTTCTTCGTGGCGGCCACGAGGATCGCCCCCAACGAGGTCTGGCCCACGGCGAAGCGGATGGCCGCCCGCTCGCCGCCCTTGCGATAGTGGGTGGGCGTCATGCCCAGCACCCCGCCGGCCTGCGTGTAGAAGCGGCCGCCGGAGTTGAAGCCGGCGTCGTAGATGGCCTGGGTGACCGTGCCCGGGCCAGCCAGCTCCTCGCGCACGCGGCGGCCCCGGTGGGCGTCGGCGTAGGCCTTGGGCGTGACGCCGGTCACCGCCTTGAACACCCGATGGAAGTGGAAGCGGCTGAGGCCCGAGGCGTCGGCCAGATCGTCGAGGCTGGGCGGCGTCTCGGCCGCCTCGATGGCGCGGCAGGCGGCGGCCACGATCGCGGCGTGGCGCTCGTCCTGCGAGGCGCCGGTGGGGCGGCAGCGCTGGCAGGGACGGAACCCGGCGGCCTCGGCGGCCTCGGCGGTCTCGTAGAAGGCCACGTTCTCGCGCTTGGGCGGGCGCGAGGGGCACGAGGGGCGGCAGAAGATCCCGGTGGTGCGCACGGCGTAGACGAACCGGCCGTCGGCGGCGCGGTCCTTGGCGGCGACGGCGATCCAGCGGACCTCGTCGGCGGGCGTGTGGGTCAGCATGGCGATGCTCCTTGGCGAAGGCTGACCCTCGGCCTAGCGCGCGCGCCGATCCCGAAAACTCCGGCGCTTGCTGTCGAATTCAATATGGGGCGGAGGCGCGGAATCCACGGGAGAAAATTCGACAGCAAGGGGCGGAGTTTCAGGCGTCGGGCAAGGCGCCAGACCCGGGGCCGTCGCCTGCGGGCGGCGGCCGTTTCGCCTATGGGGCGGCGGAAACCAGGATCTCGCGCTTGCCGGCGTGGTTGGCGGGCCCGACGACGCCCTCCTGCTCCATCCGCTCGATGAGCGAGGCGGCGCGGTTGTAGCCGATCTGCAGGCGGCGCTGGATGTAGCTGGTGGACGCCTTGCCGTCGCGCGTGACGACCGCGACGGCGCGGTCGTAGAGATCGTTGCTCTCCTCGCCGCCGAGGCCGAGGTCGCCGGCTTCGCCGTCCTCGTCGCCGCCCGCGGTGACCTCGTCCAGATAGGAAGGCACGCCCTGGTCGCGCAGGAACTTGGCCACCGCCTCGACCTCGCCGTCCGACACGAACGGGCCGTGCAGGCGGGTGATGCGCCCGCCGCCGGCCATGTAGAGCATGTCGCCCTGGCCCAGGAGTTGCTCGGCGCCCTGCTCGCCCAGGATGGTGCGGCTGTCGATCTTGGAGGTGACCTGGAAGCTGATCCGGGTCGGGAAGTTGGCCTTGATGGTGCCGGTGATCACGTCGACCGACGGGCGCTGGGTGGCCATGATCAGGTGGATGCCGGCGGCGCGCGCCATCTGGGCCAGGCGTTGCACGGCGCCTTCGATGTCCTTGCCGGCGACCATCATCAGGTCGGCGACCTCATCGATGATGACGACGAGATAGGGCATGGGCTCGGGCCGGATCTTCTCGCTCTCGAAGATCGGGCGGCCGGCGTCGTCGAAGCCGGTCTGGACCGTCCGCTCGAAATGCTCACCCTTGGCGGCGGCCTCGCGGGCGCGCTCGTTGTAGGAGGCGATGTTGCGCACGCCGATCTTCGACATGCGGCGGTAGCGGTCCTCCATCTCGCGCACGGTCCACTTCAGCGCGACGATGGCCTTCTTCGGATCGGTGACGACGGGCGCCAGCAGGTGCGGGATGCCGTCGTAGACCGACAGCTCCAGCATCTTGGGGTCGATCATGATCAGCCGGCACTGGTCGGGCGGCAGCCGGTACAGGATCGACAGGATCATGGCGTTGACGCCCACCGACTTGCCCGAGCCGGTGGTGCCTGCGATCAGCAGGTGGGGCATCTTGGCCAGGTCGGCGATGTAGGATTCGCCGCCGATCGTCTCGCCGAGGGCCACGGGCAGCACCTGGCCGCCCCGCTCGTATTCCGGCGCGGCCAGCAGGTCGCGCAGATAGACCGTCTCGCGCCGCTGGTTGGGCAGCTCGATGCCGATGGCGTTGCGGCCCGGCACCACCGAGACGCGGGCCGAGGCGACGCTCATGGAGCGCGCGATATCGTCGGCGAGCGCCACCACCCGCGCCGACTTCACGCCGGCGGCCGGAACCAGTTCGTAGAGCGTCACCACCGGACCCGGGCGGATCTGGTCCACCTGGCCCCGCACGCCGAACTCGGCGAGCACGCTCTCCAGGAGCTGGGCGTTCTGGCGCAGGGCGCCTTCGTCGAACTGGGCCGCGCGCGGCTTGGCCTTGGCCAGCATGGAGAGCTCGGGAAGCTGGAAGCCGCCGTCCTGCGCGAAGGCGAAGGTGGCCTGAGCCTCCTTCTGCTCGCGCACGCTCTCCTTGGGCGCGGCCTTGGGCGCCTTCACCTTCAGCGTCGGCCCGTCCGACACGGCGGGCTCGGGCGCCGCGTCGGGGGCCTCGCCAGGCGTCACGCTCTCCAGAACAGGTTTGCGCGCCACGCGCGCCGGCCGCTCGGGCGGCTTGGCGGCCTTCAGGCCCGGTTTGGGGGCCAGGGCGGCGGCCAGGCGGCCCACGTCGACCCGCGAGAGGCCGAGGCCGTAGCCGAGCGCCACCACGCCCGCCACGGCCAGCACCGCGCAGGCGATCGGCGCGCCCATCGGCAGGCGCGCGTATTCGATGAGGCCGGCGAAGCCGTCCAGCAGGGCGTCGCCCCAGAAGCCGCCGAGGCCCTTGGCCAGCGGCCATGCCGCAGGCGTCGGGGCCAGCGCCAGGGCGCCGGCGAGCCCCGCCACCCCCAGGCCGCCCAGCGCCGCGCGCAGCCGCAGGCGAAGCCGGCTCGAATCGGGATCCGGATCGGCGACCCGCGACAGCCCCAGGGTGACCATCAGGAGCGCGGCCAGGCCGGCGGCCGCGCCCAGCGACTGGACGCCGATGTCGGCCAGCACCGCGCCCGACCCGCCCAGCGCGTTCGTTGGCGCATGGCCGCTGGCGGCGTTGAGGCTCGGGTCGGCGGCGTCGTAGGTGGCGAAGGCGGCGGCCAGCGCCACGCCGAAGGCCGCGGTGATTCCGCCGCGCAGGCGCGCTGTCGCCGGGTGCGTCCAGGCGAGCTTCGCGATGTGGAGCATCAGCTCCCCGCCGGTCCTTCGCGCCGCCCGCGCCATCCCCAAATCGCCTCCAGAAGCAGGATTCCGCCCTGTTTGCGGCACGGACCGTTAATCGCGCGTTTACCGTGATCGCCGCCCCGCGCGGCGGGCCTTCCGCGACGCTGGCGAGCAGACTAGGGTCGCGGCCCATGAACTGGTCGATGCCGCGTCCGATTCTGCAGATCGTCGCCCTGGCGCTGGGCGGCGCATGCCTGGCGTCGTTCGCCGTGGGCGTGGTGACGGCCCAGCCGCCGGCGCGCCTGCCGGGCGAGAAGGCGTCGGCTTCGGGCGCGGCGACGCCGGTGATCGAAGCCCAGGAGGCCCAGCCCCTGGTTGAGGAGCGGATCGAGGGTCCGCCCGCCCCGCCGCCGCTCACCGAGGAAGAGCGCGAACGGATCGAGGCCGAGAAGGCGGCGAAGGAGGAAGCGGCGCGCGCCAAGGCCGAGGCCGAGCAGGCCGCGACGGCTGGCGGCGCCCAGCCCCCAACGGAGAAGGCCGCGGAGCCCGCCGAAAAGGCCCAGCCCAAGGCGCCGACGCCCAAGCCTGCGCCGAGGATCGAGGAACCGCCGTTCTAGGGCCCCTCAGGGTGAAATCGACGCCGGCTCACCCGCCCGGACGGGCTGCGGGAAGGCTCTGGGCCTATTCGACCCCGTGGGCCTTGAAGAAGGCCAGCATCGTCGCCCAGCCGTCGGCCGCCGCGGCCGGGTCGTAGCTCTGGCGATAGTCGGCCAGGAACCCGTGCTGGGCGTCGGGGTAGACGACGATCTCGCTGTCGGTCTTGCCAGCGGCTTTGAGCGCCGCGCGCATCGCCTCGATATCCTCTGCGGGAATGCCCCTGTCCTTGCCGCCGTAGAGGCCAAGCACGGGCGCATGCAGGTCGGCCGCCAGCTCGATCGGCGGCGTCTGCGGGTAGGGATTGGGCTTCAGCGGCCCGTACCAGGCGACGCCGGCCCTGAACTCGGCGAAGCGCTCGACCGCCAGCCACGTCTTGCCGCCGCCCCAGCAGAAGCCGGTCACGCCCATGCGGCCCGTGTCGGCCCACGGCTGGGCCTTCAGGAACTTGAGCGCGGCGGCGGTGTCGGAGGTGACCTGGGCGTCGGACGCCTGGCCCACGATCTTCATGATCGCCGGGAAGTCGGTGAGCGTCGACGGATCGCCCGCGCGGACGAAGAAGTCGGGCGCGAGCGCCACGTAGCCCGCCTTGGCCAGGCGGCGGCAGATGTCCTTCACCCACTCGTGGACGCCGAAGATCTCGCTGTAGACGAAGACGACGGGGGAGCGGCCTTCCGTCGCAGGCCGGGCGAGGTAGCCGGGGATCGCCCGGTCGGCGGCGGCGATCTCCACCGTGGCGGTCACGAGACCCGTTTCGTCGGTATGGATCGGCTCGGCCTCCGCGGAGAACGCGGCGACCGCGTAGCCGCCGGCCAGCGCCAGCGCGATCGAGCGCCTCGTGAGATCGAGATCCCCCGCCCAGTTGCCCTCGGGACGCGTGAGTGTGACCATGTCCGCCTCGAAGCCGCGGTGGGACGCGGCGATTGAACCCGGCGCGATCCTGCGCGGGGCCAGGCGACGAGTCCAGACGGGCCGCCAGGGCGCGATATCCATGCAAAGTTTAGGGACATTCGCCCTTGCAGGGTCCCCGTTGTTCCCCATATCGCAGTCGACGCCGGGTTCCGTTTAGGGAAAGCGGAGGCGGTGGAGCACTTATTCGAACCGGGGCCGTCGCTTTTCCTCGGGCGCTTCATTAGAAGGCCCACCCGCGACGTCCGCCAACAAGGAGCGAGCAAGACCTAGGCTATGAGCAAGATTATCGGCATCGACCTCGGCACGACCAACTCGTGTGTGGCCATCATGGACGGGAAGGCCCCGAAAGTGATCGAGAACGCCGAAGGCGCGCGGACGACCCCTTCGGTGGTGGCCTTCATGGACGACGGCGAGCGCCTCGTCGGTCAGCCCGCCAAACGCCAGGCGGTGACCAACCCCGCCAACACCCTCTTCGCGATCAAGCGCCTGATCGGCCGCAACTTCTCCGACCCGATGGTCGAGAAGGACAAGGGCATGGTGCCCTATGAGATCGTGAAGGGTCCGAACGGCGACGCGTGGGTGAAGGCCCACGACAAGGACTATTCACCCCAGCAGGTCTCGGCCTTCATCCTGCAGAAGATGAAGGAAGCCGCTGAGCAGCACCTCGGCGAGAAGGTCGAGAAGGCGGTCATCACCGTCCCGGCCTATTTCAACGACGCCCAGCGTCAGGCGACCAAGGACGCCGGCAAGATCGCCGGCCTCGAGGTCCTGCGGATCATCAACGAACCCACCGCTGCGGCGCTGGCCTACGGCCTCGAGAAGAACGACGGCAAGAAGATCGCCGTCTACGACCTGGGCGGCGGCACCTTCGACGTCTCCATCCTCGAGATCGGGGACGGCGTGTTCGAGGTGAAGTCGACCAACGGCGACACCTTCCTGGGCGGCGAGGACTTCGACCTGCGCCTCGTCGACTACCTGGCCGACGAGTTCAAGAAGGAGCAGGGCGTCGACCTGCGGAAGGACAAGCTGGCCCTCCAGCGCCTCAAGGAAGAGGCCGAGAAGGCCAAGAAGGAGCTCTCCAGCGTCACCCAGTACGAGGTGAACCTGCCCTTCATCTCGATGAACGCGTCGGGCCCGCTGCACCTGAACATCAAGCTGTCGCGCGCCAAGCTGGAGGCCCTGGTCGAGGACCTGATCCAGAAGACCATCGGCCCGTGCGAGAACGCCCTGAAGGACGCGGGCCTCAAGAAGTCCGACATCGACGAGGTGATCCTGGTCGGCGGCATGACCCGCATGCCCAAGGTCGTCGAGACCGTGAAGGAGTTCTTCGGGCGCGAACCGCACAAGGGCGTGAACCCGGACGAGGTCGTGGCGCTGGGCGCCGCGGTCCAGGCCGGGGTGCTGCAGGGCGACGTCAAGGACGTGCTGCTGCTGGACGTCACCCCGCTGACCCTGGGCATCGAGACCCTGGGCGGCGTGTTCACCCCGCTGATCGAGCGCAACACGACGATCCCGACCAAGCGGTCGCAGACCTTCTCGACCGCCGACGACAACCAGTCGGCCGTGACGATCCGGGTCTTCCAGGGCGAACGTCCGATGGCGGCCGACAACAAGATGCTGGGCCAGTTCGACCTGGTCGGCATCCCGCCGGCGCCGCGCGGCGTGCCGCAGGTCGAGGTCACCTTCGACATCGACGCCAACGGCATCGTCAACGTGTCGGCTCGCGACAAGGCGACCAGCAAGGAGCAGTCGATCCGCATCCAGGCCAACGGCGGCCTCTCGGACTCGGACATCGACGCCATGGTCAAGGACGCCGAGAGCCACAAGGCCGACGACGAGAAGCGCAAGGCGGCCGTCGAGGCCAAGAACCAGGCCGACGCGGTCATCCACTCGACCGAGAAGGCGCTGGCCGAGCACGGCGACAAGGTGAGCGAAGCCGAGCGCGGCGCGATCCAGACGGCCCTCGACGACCTGAAGGGCTCGCTTGAGGGCGGCGACGCCGAAGCGATCTCGGCCAAGACCCAGACGCTGATCCAGGCGTCCATGAAGCTGGGCGAGGCCATGTACAAGGCCCAGCAGGGCGAGGCGGGCGAAGGCGCCGCCGAAGCTCCTGGCGGCTCTTCGGACGACGTGGTCGACGCGGAGTTCGAGGAAGTCGACGGCGACGAGAAGAAGTCGGCGTGACGAGGCGTCCCATGGCCCCCCAACGCCAACAGTGCGATGAAGGGGACCATGGGGACGTCGCCGCCGTCTTCGCGGTAACCGGTTCCCCCGCCCGCGCGGCCACGAGCCTTGCAGCCGGGCGGGGGGCCGCTCACCTTTCATTCCACCAGATTCTGAGCACCTGACGTTTTCATGCGGGACTATTACGAGATCCTGGGCGTGAACCGCGGTTGCGACGAGGCCGCGCTCAAAGCGGCCTTCCGCAAGCTCGCCATGGAACATCACCCCGACCGCAACGGCGGCTGCGAGGAAGCCGCCGGCCGGTTCAAGGAAGTCAACGAGGCCTATTCGGTCCTGTCCGACCCGCAGAAGCGGGCGGCCTACGACCGCTTCGGCCACGCCGGCGTCAACGGCCAGGGCGGCATGGGCGGAGGCGCCCAGTTCCACGACGTCCACGACATCTTCAACGAGGTGTTCGGCGATGTCTTCGGCGACATGTTCGGCGGCCGTGGCCAGCGCCAGCGCAGCGGGCCGGCGCGCGGCGCCGACCTGCGCTACGACCTGGAGATCACCCTGGAGCAGGCCTACGCCGGCGCCGAGGTCGAGGTCGAGGCGCCCGCGACGCTGAGCTGCGAGGCCTGCGAAGGCACCGGCGCCAAGCCCGGCACCAGCCCCACCACCTGCACGACCTGCCAGGGCGCCGGCCGCGTCCGCGCCAGCCAGGGCTTCTTCTCCATCGAGCGCACCTGCCCCCGCTGCGGCGGCTCGGGCCAGATGGTCATGGACCCCTGCCTCGAATGCCACGGCCACGGACTGGTTCGGAAGCATCGCAAGCTGGCCGTACGCATCCCGCCGGGCGTGGACGACGGCGCGCGCATCCGCCTCGCCGGCGAAGGCGACGCGGGCCTGCGCAGCGGTCCGCGCGGCGATCTCTACATCTTCGTCTCGGTGCGGCCGCACGACCTGTTCGAGCGCGACGGCCTGGACCTGCTCTGCACCGTGCCGGTGCCCATGTGCGTCGCGGCCCTGGGCGGCGAGATCGAGGCCCCCTGCCTGCTGGGCGGCGACAACTGCGACGGCAATTGCAAGATCACCGTCCAGGTGCCCGAAGGCGCCCAGACCGGCCGCACCGTGCGCGTGAAGGGACGCGGCATGCCCTCGCTCCGCTCGCGCCAGCGCGGCGATCTGGTGGTGGAGCTGTTCGTGGAAACGCCCACCGGGCTCACCGCCCGCCAGAAGGAACTGCTGCGCGAACTGGCCGAGACCTGCGGCGAGCAGCAGCACCCCAAGGCCGCCGGCTTCACCGGCAAGGCCAAGCGGTTCTGGGAGAACGTGACCGGCCAGGCCTAGGATCGGTCCCGGCTCGGCGGCCTGCTATCGCAGGCCTGGGCCGGGGTGACAGGTCATTTTGACTTCGGCCGGAACGCCACCAGCACATTGCCGGCCTGCTGGCCGAAGCTGCCGTAGCCCGAGCTGACGAAGACCATGCCGTCGCCGGCGAAGGGCCCGGCGGCGTCGATCGAGCCGCCCGCGCCCTTGATGCCGTTCCGCGGCGCATAGGTCATGGCCGTGTCGTGCGTGGCGAGCAGCTTGCCGCTCTTGGCGTCGAACACATAGAGCCGCCCGTCCAACCCGCCGGCGATCACCGCGCCATCCACGACCAGCGGCGGCGCCGAGAGGCCGAAGCGAACGCCGCAGGTGGGAACGCGGGCCTTGCGGTCGCCCTCGCAGTCAGGCGTGGCCTTCCACGACCAGGCGACCTTGCCGCTGGCGATGTCGATGGCGTAGAGGCCCGCGGCGTTGTCGGCCGGCGGCACGCCGGGATCGGCGATCGGTGCGAACAGCCGCACGCCGTCGGTGGCGACGCCCCAATGCACCCCGCCCAGCGGCGTGCCCTTGCCGAACTGGTGATGCCAGACCGGCTTGCCCGTCCTGGCGTCGAGCGCCCAGACGTCGCCCGACTTCTGCCCACCGAGGATCAGGGTCCGGCCCTTCCCGCGCCAGATCACCGGGCCGCCGCCGAAGTCGTGGTCGCGCAGCACGCTGCCTTCATCGGCGAAGAAGCAGTTGGGGCCCGGCTTGCGGCCGCCGGTGGGCGAGCCCACCGGGCACGACATGTTCCACACGTCGTTGGCGAGCGCCTGGAACACCCACTTCTCCTTGCCCGTGGCGAGGTCGACCGCGACCAGGGAATCGCTGGTGTTCGTGGCCGGGGGCGAGGTGTTCTCGCCTGTGGCGGTGTAGGCGACGCCTGCCTTCAGATCGACCGAGGGGCTCGACCAGATCGGCGCGCCGGAGGGGCCGTACATCTCAACCCCTTGCGAGTTCTTCCGCCCGAGCGGCGTTGCGTCGGCCATGGTGTGCCAGGTCCACAGCACCTTGCCGTTCGCCGCGTCCACCGCCGCCAGCGCGCCATGCGCCTTGCAGCACTCGAAGGTCGGGCGCATGGCGTTGCCGACGTCGATGGCCGAGATCGGGACCACGATCCGGTCGCCCGCGAAGATCGGCGTGCCCGACAGCGGCACGGTCTTGTCGTGGCGCGGGTCGGCGCGCCAGGCGACCGCGCCCGTCTTCGCGTCGAAGGCGGTGAGCTGGCCGGCCATGTCGCCGCCGACGAGCCCCATCGGCCCGTTCGGGCCCAGGCGACCGTAGGCCAGGCTGGCGCGCAGCTGGGACGGCGTCTTGACCGCCCATTTCACGCAGCCGCTTCGGGTGTCCAGCGCCAGCAGATAGCCTGCCTGGCCCGCCGGATAGAACAGGGTAGAGCCCACCACCACGCCCTGGCCGCGCAGGCCCGAGGTGCGCGGGAAGGCGAAGGTCCAGGCCACTTCCAGATCGGCCGCCGCCTTGCCGGTCAGGCCGGCCTGGGCGGCGCTCATGCGGCGGGAATTGTCGGTGTCGACGCCGTAGCCCGCCTGGGCGGCCTTGCCCGACAGGTCGACCTCGCGCTGGCCGGCCGGGCACATGGCCTGGTCGATCCACTCGGTCCCGGCCGGTCCCTCGGGCGCGGCGAGATAGGCGACGAGGTCGCGGAGCTGGCGGCGATCGAGGCCGTCGCCGATGGGCTTCATCACGCCCGTGGTGAGCGCCGTGGAGATCGTCTCGGCGCTCATCTTGCGCAGAGCCGCCACAGGCGGCGTCCGGCTGCCGGCCTCCGGCGCGTTGTGGCAGGCGGCGCAGTGCTGATCGTAGACCAGCTTTCCGGGCGGCGGCGCCTCGTCGGTGGCCTGGGCCTCGGCCCGCATCCCTGCGCCGGCCAGCCCGGCGCCGACGATCGCGGCCGCCCCGGCCAGGGCGGCGAAACCACCGAACCGCTTCCAGACGCCCATGCTTCCCCCTGCTCCGATCATACCGGGCCTTCGACGGCCCGCGTTGCGGCGGAAGCTAGCTCCAGCGCGCTCCCGCACGATTGCCCGCCTGAAATCCGCGCCCGAGGTTTGCGGCGACGCGCCCTTTCGGCTAGAGACACGCTCCGCTCGGCCCGCACCCGTAGCTCAGCTGGATAGAGCGTTGCCCTCCGAAGGCAAAGGTCACACGTTCGAATCGTGTCGGGTGCGCCAGGCTGATCCCTCCCCTCGCTAGGTCCGTGCGCGTCCGCCCACTGGTCGGGCGCTCGGAAGCGCGCTACCACCTGCGCCCGATGGGGAGCGGCGCAC